>NZ_BAFV01000126.1 GCF_000308515.1 Nocardia carnea NBRC 14403
CCCAAATTAAACATTACTCCCGACATGAGCAAACGCCCCTGTCTCATATAAGCCTCAATCAAACTGGTCGGTACAGTATTAAACAAATTCTTTTGACACTGTTTCATTCTGCGCTGTTTTACTTTACTCTGAGTCGTACGAAACGGTTTCAGTGATTGGGCGGGGGCGACGGCAGCGAATTGCGCTGCACGACAACCACTGCTGAGACCGCCCAACTCGATGAGTCAGGGGTGAGTACATGCAGCTCGCAAGGCCACACGCTGTACTGATCAGTGGAGGGAAAACCGCAAGCGACCGGTGCGAGCGTTACCGCCGGATGAGGCTTCCCGCGAATGTCGCGCCAGGCACCGATCTGATCGTGGTGTCCCTGACCGAGGGCGTGGATTCGGTGCCCGCTCCGCGCCTGCTGGCCCGGATCGCCTTCGACACACCAACGGTCCGCGCGCCACTCGGCCCGGTCGTCGAGCACCGGCGCAGCGACCGGCTCACCTTCCTCACCGCTCCCGCCCCGGCCCGGCACGACTACAACAGCCGCCTGGTGTATCTCAACGTCATCGCCGGAGGACAGCTCACACTGCTGCCCTCACCCGCCGACGAGCAAACACGTACCCGGCGATGGGCCGTCGAACCCACCGGCTCGGAGCTCCCGGAGATGCCCGCGGTAATCCACGCGCTGAAAGAGGCCGCCACCCGGTTGAGAACGATCTCGCCCGCCGCGGACTGGGTGAGAAGTGGCGAGCGCTGATGGATCCCGAGCTTTCACCGAGGCCGCACGAGCCGGACACCCATATCCGGATCAAGTGGCGCGAGGTCGACTTCCACTTCCGTGCGTGCCTGACCGCGGCCCGCAACTTCCTCGAGAAGTGGGCCGACAGCCACGCGCCCACTGCCGACGCCGCTGAGATCGGCGACGGTTGCCTTCCTGCCCGCCGATTGCCCTGCGAGGAGCTCTGGATATGACAGTCTTGACCGATTCCGTTGACGTTGTCTGTGCCCGGTACTAGCGCAGTCATGACCTGGCCGCCGAGGTCGGTCCGGGCGACCGGATCTACGTCCCCGCCGGCCAGGTGGATGCGATCCAGATGTCGCGCCCGCTCGGCGATCTCGTCCGCCGGCAGTTAAACCTGTCCGGGATCCAGACTCCGATTGTAGAAAACCTCGGCACCCATTACCTGACAGTCATCAGTGATGGCGCTGGCGCACACCCTGGTGATCGGCGCCCGCTCGTGATCAGAGAATCCGAACCGGGTTCGGAGGTGCTGCGACGCGATTCCGCGCTGTTCCACAGCGCCACAATCCGGACCCGTGGTGGACGCGCCAATCATGCTCCCAGGCCCCGGCGACAAGCGGTTGGGCTGGTTCGACGCCCCGGTCGGCAAGGCACGCAGCGACTTCGAGCAGCTGAGCAGATTTACCGTGACGGCCTCCGACCGACTACGGCACTGATGAACGTCTACAGTTTCGTCTCAGCCTGGGGGACCGATCGTCAGACCGGTGCGAGGTCCTGTCGTGGTGCCGGTTCAGGCCCGAGGCGTCCGGATGATCACGGCGCGCGATGGCGAAGCCGCCGAGAACTCGCCGCCGCCGGGTGGCGACAAGCTCAAGCGGTAACGAACTGGCATGTATCACCCAACCGGAGCACTGCGCGGTCGAGAAACACGCTGCGGCGATCCGTCAACAACTCAGCGTTTCTCGGGCATGATCAGCGTGGTACAGCGGAACCCGGTGTCGTTGTCGCGCATGGTCCGGGAGGCGTCGTTGAATGCTGCTGGTTGTGCACGGTCGAATGGCGAGGTGAAGGCCGATCCCTTGAGTTCGTAGCGATCTGGCGTGGTTTCTGTTGCGAGCCATTCCCAGACGTTGCCGCACAGGTCGTAGACGCCGTAGGGGGAAGCGCCGGATTTGTAGCGGTCGACCGGTGTGGTGGTGCCGGGGCCCGATCCGCGGCAGTTGCATTTCGCCGGTGTCGGCTGGTTGCCCCAGGGCCAGGTGGCTCCGCCGGTGCCACGTGCGGCTTTTTCCCATTGCAGGCTGGTGGGGAGCTGTTTGCCTGCCCAGTGTGCGTAGGCTTCGGCGTCGTCGTGGCCGACCCATACGACGGGGTGGTCGGCGATCTCGGGCAGGGGCCGGTGGTCTGGCCAGTGTTGTGGTGGCCGGTGGCCGGTGGCGGAGACAAAGCGCGAGTAGTCGGCGTTGCTGACCGGATAGGTGTCAATGTAGAAGCCGGCCAGCCACTCCGGCTGGTCCTGGGGGCCCGAGAGGAAGACCCCTTCTGGTATCCAGGTCACGAGCTTTCCGTCGCCAGGGTGACGGATATATGCAGGTTGCACTACTACATCGGTGTCGTGGGCTTCACCGATTGCCTCGGGTGCGACCGAGCCGGTGAACCGTATTCGTTCAGCGGCATCGAGTCTGGCCAGCGAGGTGTCGAGCGCAGCTTGGTTGACAGGTCGTGGTGTGACTCGCGCGCCTCCCGCTTCCCATTTCGAGACCAAGCGCTCGTGGACGCCCAAGTGTGCAGCGAACTCCCTGATGCTCATGCGCCGCGCCTCGCGCAAGGCACGGACGTCGGCTCCTGTCCAGGGCCGAACCAGGCTGATCATGGCGTGCAGTGTCCTTTTCCCGTGTGGTCGGGGTTCAGCCTATCGACGCGGGCGACACTGCTTCGGTCAGAGTCGCTGGGGCGGAATAGATTCGTATTCTCTGCGCAATGTGTCGATCAGTTCGTGCTCGACGGGCCAACGGTGGTTGTCGAGGCCGGATACGGGCCGCACACCGACAGCAGCGTTGGTCGCTACGACGCCGGCAAGCCGGTCGAGCTGGGACAGCGTGATGCGGTCGGTGACGACGTCTTCGTCGCGGGCTTGGTTGATCAGTCGCATGGTGGTGCCGACCAGGACATCAGCGTGCGGCCAGACCAGCTGTCCGGCGGTGGTGATGAATCCGATATTGCTGGTGGCGATTTCGGTGATCGTGCCGTCGGGTTCGCTGAATACGACATCGTCGTAGCCGGCGCGTTGCGCGCTGGCGCGGTGGTGCATCGCGCCGAAGAGTCCGAGGTGTTTGACTTTGGGCAGGTCGCGGGCGTAGACCGCCGATTGCAGTCTGAGCGGGGGCGGCGGTGTCGAGGACGCCGCGCGCATGGTGACCAGGATGTGTGGCTCGGCGGCAGCGCCGGGCCGGCCCATCTGGATCGCGGGGTCGTAGACACTGACCCGCACGACGGCAGGCCGCTCGGTGTCGCGCAGTGCATGGCGGACGAGTTCGCGGACGCGTTCGGCGTCCAGATCGGTGTCGAACACTGCGCGACAGTCCCGGGTCAGCCGATCCAGGTGCAGCGTCAGTCCTCGGACAGCGCGGTCTTCGACTCGCATCGAGGTGAAGTGACCGAAGTTGACCAGCCCCAATGGAGCGAGGTCGGCGAGCGTGACCGGCACACCGTTGAGTTCCATGCGGCCAGTGTTTCACCGCCGCAGGGTGTGACGGGAGTCGCCTGGCACCGAAGTTCGGCGCAAGGGCGGCGAGGTTCAGTGGCAGGGCAGTTCCCGACGGACAGATCCGAACCGAAGCTGAAGCGTGTGACGCCGGCGCGTCGTACGTCGGCGGTCTCCGCGCTGTCCGGTTCGGCGGGGGGGCCGGCCGACAGGGCGCAGATGATCGGCACAAGCGGTTGCCGGTAGTAGGGGTCGTGGTCGGTGGTTTCGGGGTCGCTGCAGATGCCGGACAGGATGTTGTCGAGAGGTATGGCTCGGTGTTGCGGCACGAACGTGTCTTCGAGGGTCAGCGTGTTGGAGCCTGTGCCGATCAGACCGTTGACGTCCCATTCGTCGCCGACGGTGAATTCTGATCGGGGTACAAGCAGCGCCAGCCGTTCAGTGCCGTCGAGCATGGCCGGGACCAGTACCCAGCCGGAGTGATTCTGGCCCGAGACGAACTCCCAGCGGCCCGTGACGAGCATGCCGCCGGCGGTCGGGGTGGCGGTGCCTGTCAGTGCGAAAACTCCGCATGCCCGTGTGTTTTCGCTGTTCAGAACTTCCGACGTGGTGCGGTCGCCGAACAGGCTGATCATGTAGGGCATCGCGGCGTTGATGGCCATGGTCCAGGCGGTGGATCCGTCGTACTCGCCGAGTGTGCGCAGTACCCGGTGCTGGTCTGTCATCGGCAGCTGCGATCCGCCGTGGCCCTGGGCCCAAGTCATGCGCGTGATGCCCTTGGCGTCCAAGGCGAGTACGACACGGTCCGGCAGGGTGCGGAGTCGGAAGGACTCGGGAACCGACTTGGTGATGAGGCTCCCGATCTCCTCGACGGCGTGGACGAGATCGTCCGCGCAATCGGGTTCATCGGGAGCAGTCGGGATCGAGACAGTCAACGTCGTGCCCTTTCGAAATGGGTGATATCGGGGCTGGATAGGGAGCTATCCGGTCGTGAATGAGTGTGGGTTACGTGCCGGTGAAGGCGCCGGGTTGTGGCGATGGGCCCGGTAGTCTGCGTGCGCCCGACAGCAGGTCTTCGGTGAGGTGCTCGTAGCCGATTGCCAATTCGTACAGGCTGTTCCACAGGTGTTCGAGCTGGCACGGGTGGTGAGAGCCCGGGTCGGTGTCGATCAGGACAGATCGGTAGGCGAGGCGGTCGATGACGGCGCCGATGGTCTCGGTGTGCAATCGAGCCGTATGGTCCATGCATATCGTGTGGTACACTCAGGCATCGGCCTCCCTGATCATTGCGTGGCGCTGCTGCGAGATCCGGTGCAGGGTCATGGGGTCTTTGGCGGTGACTCGATAGTTGTATTGCAGCGTCAGATCCCGCACCAGGACGAGGAGCGGGTGATCATCGGAGCACAGGTTGCCCCACATACGCACCGCGGCAATCATTTGCGGACCAGTAGGCAGTTCCATTTCTAGCAATTGCCAGGGGCCCAGGTGGTGCCGCTCAGCGTCGCCCGAAGTGGCGCGGCGCATGTGTGCGTGCGCGCATTCATGCTGTTTCCTTCCGATTCGCCCGGTGCACCCGGTCGGTTGCGGTGTTTCCCTCGAACATCGGCCGCGAACTCCGCAAGGGGGCCGGGACGCGCCAACGCTGGACCACCGCTGCTTGCCCGTTTCGCCGCGGAAGCAAGCACGCCGACCGGGTGCTGGTTACGATGCTGACCGATCAGATACACACTTGACCAGGGGTTGCTGGGGACAGTTTGGGGCCAATATTCTTTGTCCCCAGCTTGTCCCCAGCGCGGTCGACAGAGGGGACTCCGTGAACTGGGAATTCGGTGACGCAATGAGGCGGCTGCGAATCGAACGTGATCTCTCAACCGGCGAGTTGGCCGCCGCGGTCAACTACGACCGCAGCGGCTTGAGTCGGATAGAACGCGGGGGCCGCTTGCCGACACCACGTGTCACCGAGCGAATCGACACTGCACTCAGAGCGGGCGGTAGTCTTGTTCGTCTCGCCGAAAAGATCCGGTCCAGCACCGGTCTCGACATCGATCGGGAAGAACTGGCTGCTGCGGCGCGTGAGTCGAGCCAGTTCGCAGAATGGGCGACCGGTATTCGAGGCGACCTGGATGTCGACCAGATCTCTGACGAACTGACATCGATCGGGCGCCAATTCGTGTCCGCTACGCCACTTCCGTTGGTCGGCCGGCTCCGGTCACTGCGTGACGACATCCGCACGGCCTTGCAGGCCGGACCGGCACCATCACGTGCACGTGACCTGATACTGCTGGGAGGCATCACCATCGACCTTCTTGCCCACATCACGGAAAACCTTGGCTACGCCGCCGCCGCCGAGCGCCATGCTCGCGCGGCCGAGGCGATAGGGATCGAGCTGGGGCATCCAGGGTTGCAGGCATGGGCGGAAGGAACCCGGGCGTTGATCTGGGAGTGGAACCATCGCCCAGCCGAAGCGATGGCGCTGGCCGCCAAGGCAGCTGCCATCGCCCCGACGGGCGAGCAGCAGGTACGCCTCGCGGCGATCGAGGCACGCTGCGCAGCGCGGGTCGGGCGTGCCGAGACCGCGCACGACGCCATCACGCGAGCGATCGAAGCATCGGAAGCCACCGCCAATGACGAGGTCACCATGTTCGGTGGTGCTCTGAGGTTTCCGCCCAGCAAAGCGGCCTACTATTTCGGGTCGACGCACCAGCTGCTCGGCGAGTACGACCAGGCGCAGCGGTGGGCGCTGGCGGCGATATCTGGTTACGAGACCGGGCCGCCGGCTGAGCGTTCCTATGGCGATGAAGCACTCGCCCGTGCCGATGCCGCGATCGGCCGCATCCACGCCGGCGAACTCGACGGCGCCAAAGAAATCCTGCAACCAGTGCTCCGATTGCCCAGCGAGCAACGAATCCAGCCGATTACCGATGGTCTGCGCGCAGTTGACACCGCCCTGTCGAGCACCCACTATGCCAACGACAAAGCCACCATCCAGTTCAGCGAGGAGATCAACATGCTCGCCCCGTCCCGCCACCCGGGATGACCGAGGAAATCCTGTCCACAGCATGCGAGCTGGCCGGCTTCCCTGCCGACGATGCCCGCCTGCTGCGTGCGCACAGCAATACCGTCTATCTCCTGCCGTCGACCGGCGTTGTGGCCCGCGTCAACGGCAATGACCACGCCGGGCTGCGGGCGAAAGCCTCACTCACCCTCACTCGCTGGCTGGCAGACAACGCTGTGCCGGTTACCGAGGCTGCCTTCGACCGCGCGGTCGAAGTCGCCGGCTCGACAGTCACGTTCTGGATCTACTACCCCCAGCTGCCTGGCAGGGAGCGACCGACTGCGCGGCACCTAGCTGGGATCCTGCGGCGCCTTCACGCGCTCCCAGCTCCACCGTTCCCCCTTCCCGACTATGAGCCGTTGATTGGCCTCACCAGCATCCTCGCCGCCGACGAGACGGCGGCGGTGCTGTCCGGCACCGATCGGCGCTGGCTGAACCAGCAAGCTCAGCAGGCGATCAGCGAGTATCGGGGCCTGCCCACTGTGTTGGGCCGAGGCATGGTCCACGGTGATGCCTACGCCGGAAACACCC
Organism: Nocardia carnea NBRC 14403; assembly: GCF_000308515.1. Taxonomy (GTDB): domain Bacteria; phylum Actinomycetota; class Actinomycetes; order Mycobacteriales; family Mycobacteriaceae; genus Nocardia; species Nocardia carnea. The sequence goes on from NZ_BAFV01000126.1 coordinate 7,021, forward strand.
TCTGGTCTGGAGATACGGTGCTACTGGGGGACTGGGACGAGGCCGCGATCGCTCCGCGCGAGCTCGACCTGGCCAATACCGTGCAGTCGCGGCGGTTCGGCGCACGAGAAACCGACATCGACGGCTTCCTGCGCATTTACGGTCATGACCCGCGCGACATTCCGCTCTTTGGGGCGCTGGTCCGCATGCGTGACCTGCACACCCTCACCAGCTACATCCGCCGCGCACAACGCGGCGACGGTAACGCACACACCGAACTCACGACGCGGATCCGCAGTCTACGAGACCCCGCCGCGCCAGCTCGCTGGAAGAGCTCGTAGCGCAGGAGGCTCCTCGTACTCGCCAATGCCCGCGCGGCTGTCGATGTTTCATCGAGATATGTGCCGCCCGCACACGTAAAGAGTTGTGTAGGCCTGATCCCGGCCGTGCTTCGGCGTATCGGCCAGACATTGCTTTGGGCCTGGGCTCTGCCCCAAGATCGGGCGGTGGACAGTGAGCTCCGCTCGTTCATATCTGTCGGCACAGAGTATGAATCGGGTTCTCTACCATGTCACAGGAATAGATAATGACGGGATACTGGTCGTTGTCCGCGCAGTCAGATCAGCGGGACGCTTGCCAGATAGGGCGTGAACAAGGTGGCAACTGTTCTTCTCGGACAGAAGCGCGGTCACAGCCCCCGGCATGCTCGGTAGCGGAGTTGGAAACGGTAACTTGGTTTTGACCGATGAGAGTGGGTCACAAGATGTGGCGTTGCCGATCAGCGAGCACGCGATTAGGTATGGGGTCCACCGTAGGACGGTCTACCGCAATCTCGAGCGCGCGTGGAAGCGGTACCGGGACGGTCGGTCTTCGGAGCAGCCTCCCTCGCCCGTCGCTTCAGGCGGGTACGGCCCGAAGCGGTACGTGATCAGCGAGTTCGATAGCTGGTGGAGGAGCCTGCCCGTCGACGGGCGATCCAAAGGACGTGAAATACGTGTCTCAGAACACGACCATGAAGTGCGTGAGCGCGTCGCCGCGGCCGCGCGCTCGCTGCTGGCCGCATCTGGGCCCTCGGCGGTGCGACACCGGTCGGTGGCAGTGACTGCCGGGGTTGATCCAGCTGCGGTGCGCCGCCTTTATCCGACCTGCGCCGCTCTCCTCGATGTGGCCGGATATCGCTCAAGCGCGGGCCGCCGGACCCCGCCAGAGGAGCGTCGTGCCAGGACAGAACCTGCTACTGCCGTCCGGAGTAGGGGCCGTCCTGCGTCTCGATTCACGGAGGAGCTTCAGGTTTCGTTGTTGACGAAAGTGGGGGAAGGCGCGACGGTGAAGCAGGCTGCCGCCGCCCTGGATATAACCTCCCACCTTGTGCATGCATATGCACGTAGGGATTCAGAGTTCGGAAGACGGTTGAACGAGGCCCTGATAAATGGGTGTCCGGCTGGAGACCTGTGCGGAACGTACACCGGGTACTTGACCGGAGGGCATTGCCCGGCATGCAGGAAGACCAGACCGACAAACCCAAGGAATAGGAAGCATGCCGAAACCGTGAATCCAAGTCCGGGATCGAGAAAGCGAACAGCTTGAGGTACGACCATGCGGTCCTGCGCTCGTCCAGGTCCGCCGTCCAGGTCAGCGCCACTCAGTACTGCCGATGGGCCGCGCTCCGCGTTCCGGCTTCGGTTCCAATACCAGAACCAATGTGAGCCTGGCGGGTCGATCGCCACGGACCCCGACTCCGGTACAACACGCTGGTACATCTCTGCTCATCGAGGCTTGGCACAGATGCATGCGAGTTGACGGCAGAACAATCGCCCGGAGGCTGATGTGGGTTCGCGTAGTGGTGTTCAGGTTTGTCGCTACTTGTCGTCGAGGATGGCTTGTAGCTGGTGGCCTCGCCGATCGAAGTTCAGCTTGGTGGGTCTTTGAGCAGCGCGAAGACCTCATCAGGTGTGATGTTCCATTTGTCTTTGGCTGCTGCGAGGCGCTCGAAGATCGCTTTTGCGCCGTCGGCGAGACCGGTCGGTAGGTTCGCTACTTTCAGGGTCGACGAGATTTCATTCATCTCGAAGGCCCAGCGCCATGCGCGAGCAGCGACGCTGGGAATATAGTCTCGGTCGGCGAGCATCGGTGCGCGGAGGTGGTGTGCTTCCTGGATCAACGCGTCAGTGACACCGTAATGGGCGGCCAGTGCGTGGGTTTCCATTGCAGCCGCTCTGGCCGCGCGCATGTACGATGCGGTCATCATTTTGAAGGCGCTGGCCGCACCTATCTCGTCGCCGAGACGACGGGAGTCAAGTCGGCTACTTACCAGTAGTTCATCGACTGTGGCCGCCGCTTCCGGGGGTCCCGCCAGATAGATGCGGGGTTCGCCTTCACCGCCGGGTGGTGCTCCGCTGATCACTGCGTCGATTACCGTCGCGGTGTCAGCGAGGGCGTCGTTTATTGCGCGTGCTCGATCTGGCTTGATGGCGTTGGCTTCGACGAAAATGCCGGTGTAGCGGTGCTTCATCACGGATTCCGCGACCTCGTCGGCTGCCTCTGCGGGGCAGATCGACAGCACGATCTCCGCGGTGGAAACGAGTTCGGGCAGGGTGCTCGGTTGCAGCTTTGCCGCGGCGGCCCGCTCAGCGGTGGCAGGACTGCGCCGTTCCGGAGTCCAAAGGACTGTGTGACCGGCGCGGGTGAGTCGTTCGGCGATCGCCGAACCCATTCGGCCGGGGTGTAGGAGACCGACGATCATTTCTCATCCTCACTCGCGGGAAGCGGTGGTAGGGCGTGCACGGAAGCGTCGGATATGCGATCACGGAGGCTGATCGCTGCAAGCACGCCACGGAAGGTTGGCCTGTCGAGTGCGGCGTGCAGCTCGAACAGGCGCCGGGAGACGGACTCGGTGCGTCGCCCCGCACCTACGGCAAGGACGTCGTCGATATGTTGGGCGGCAGCCTCAAGATTCTGCTGTATTAGGCCGATCTCGGCCAAATCCAGTAACGCCAGAGACATCTCACCCATTCGCCGGTCGGCGGCAGGGACTTGCATGTACAGGCCGACGGCTTCGCTGGACAAGTTTTCGGCCTCGACGAGGTTGGAACGACCTTCCAGCATAAGCCGTGCCGCGCCACCGTAGAGCAGCTGTTTGGCCATTGGAAACTCCATCATCCCGCCGATTTCGTCGGGATCCGTGATCGCCTCGCGTGCCTGCTCGGCTCGGCGCAGTGCCTCCTCCGCGCCCCGGGGGTCTCCCATTCGGGCACGGGCGCGGGCTTCGATAGCCGCGGCGCGCACGCGCGCGGTGCCCGACTCGGGAACAACGGCCCATCCAGCGGCGGCAGCTTGTGCTGCGTCACGGTAGCGCCCATCCCAGTAGGCAATCAAGGCCTGGGTTCCCTTCACCCACGTGCGCAGGCCGTTGTGGCCTGCCTCGTCAGCGGCTGCCAGGGCTGAGCGGGCATGGGTTTCGGCGACTGGAAAATAGCCGAGATCAAACGCGGCATTGGCGAGCACACCGGAAAGGGCAGCCGCGAATACATACAGATCACGACGGAACCCCAAGTGCTGCTGCCCCTTCAGCAGCGTGAACACCTCGCCCCTCAGCAGTGAAGCATCCAGGAATGACGGCGCCACCTGCCTACTCGGGTATCGGGTGACGATATTACGCACGCTGCCATACAGCTGATCAATCGTCTGCGGGCCGACGTTGGACGCTTCCGTGCGTTGGATGAAGTGGTAGGACTCCGATTCAGCCGCTGCCATTATTGTCGCCTCCTTGAAGTGAGCTGACCCGATAACGGGCCCGCCGTGTCTCCAAACGTCCGAGGTTACTGTCAGTTCCGGGCCGAGGTTGATCGGGGCAAGCCCTAGCGCCATGCGCGCTGGATCAGGCATTCTCAAGCATGCGGCAATACGCTCGAGCACCGTCAATGCGGTCACAGCACGCTTGCGGTTGACGATCAGGCTCAGGATCGCGGGATCGATCCCCAACTCGAGCGCCAAGCGGGATTGGGTCAGTCTCGGTACATGATGCGTCTTGACCAGCGACAGAACGGTGGCAACATCGCGCTGCGATAAGGCATGCCTCATCTCCTGCAAGTTCCAGACGGAGGCAGGCACGGTCAATTCGAAGAAATCTTCACGCATACGTGGGCCTTCCGCTTGCGTTGTCCAGCACCGATGCGTCCCGGATAGAAAAATTATCAGAAAATATTGACGGCCCGTAATTGATACCAGCACGAGGTTTTGGCCTACTTGTCAAGCGGCACTACGCATCCGCTTGTCAAAGCACAGAGAGGGCTTCATGGCCGAATCGGCTCCTCGGACGGGGGTTCGCGCACCGGTCGGGGTGGATACCACCCGGCCGAGCATCGCCCGCGTCTACGACTACAGCCTCGGCGGCAAGGACAACTACGACGTCGACCGGGTGGCCTTCGAGCAGGTCCTGGAATTCGCACCGCGGCAGGGCGATGTCTCCCGGATGAACCGGCGCTGGCTACACCGGGTCGTCAGATACCTTGCCGGACCGGCCGGCATCGACCAGTTCCTGGACATCGGCGCCGGCCTGCCAACCGTGGGCAACACCCATCAGATCGCGCAGCAGGAGAATCCGGAAGCCAAGGTCGTCTACGTCGACAACGATCCGGTGTGCAACGCGCACGGCCGAGTCCTGCTCGAGCAGAACGAGAACACCCACTACGTCTACGGTGACATCCTCGAAGAGGGCACCTTGCTGGAGAACAAGCAGATAATGCAGTACCTGGACCCGGACCGTCCGGTCGCGATACTCGTATGCGGTCTGCTGCATCACCTTGAAGACGATCTCGACCCTGCCGGCATGATGCACGAGTACGTCCAGCGCTTGTCCGCCGGATCCTACGTAGCAATCACTAACTTCTGGGACCCGGGCGACGAAGACTTCCAGCTACACGCGCTAGCCAAGCAGGTCGAGCGAGCTTTCACCGAAAAGGGATTGGGTTCGGGATGGTATCGCACCCGCGACCAGCAGCTCAAGTACTTCGAAGGGCTCGAGCTCATACCACCAGGACTTGCCGAGCTCGAGGACTGGTGGCCGTCGGGACCACCCGCCCGGATCCGGCTACCGGAAGAAAGAGTCGTCATCGGCGGAGTCGGTTACAAGCGCCACGTCGCCATCCGCCCCACCGTGATCAGCCCCCGCTCAGAGAAGTAGCGATGACCTTCACCCGAACTCATTTCCCCGACGCGGTCCTTCTTCAACATGCATGCCGCGGCTTTGCACTGGCCATCTCAACTGCGTTTCTCGACGCGTCAGCCGAGCTGGGCGAACTTCATGCTTCTCGGTTCACCAGTACGGCTTCTCGTGGTCTGCTGTTTCATCGACGGCGGCTGATCCGGGAGATCGATGCCGAGGTTCTTGCTGCCGATATCCCGCGGTCACAAGCGATGTCCGAGACGCAGATCAGGTCCGTCGGTGCGGTGGTCGACCAGATCGCGCAATGCTGCGCGGTCGCATTCCGGGCTCCCTTCTCACTGGTCCGCCCGGTGGAAGTCGGTGATGCCTTCGCCGAGTTGGAGCTGATCTGCGCTGAGTACGGCGTACTCGTCGACGAGATCGCCGCTGGCAGTGCTATCCCACCGATCAACTGCCACCGCCTGCACGCGCGTCCGTTGTCGTACCTACACCGCTCGGGATCCTCGCACTGAAAGAACCGGAACCACCCACGACAGCAGCACGCCGCATACCCTCCGCCCCCTGGCGGGCCGTCGGAGCCACTCGGTGGAGACCAGGGCAGCGTCATTTGTCCTGGTCTCGCCTGCTGTACCTGATGTCTCAACGACCGAATCGACGAGAAGGCGCTGCCAATGCGTGATGGCGACTACCGCTTGCCCAAATCGGGAGAGCTCATGACCAAGGGATTTTGCCGAGGCCGTGATTTCGATGAAAGCCAGCAGTTTTCATGCCCGATACTGAAATCGGCAGCGGGGCTCGTTCATGCCCACCGTAGGCTCAGGCACGCTGAGGTGGATGCCGACGACTTAGAGGTAACGTGCATCGGCCCGGGGGCCGACCTGCGACTCTGGGTCTCCAAACCGGCCGCCGACCCCTACTTCAGTATCTTGGAAGACATCTTCGGCTACATGTACTCGATAGATCAGGATGTCTCGGCCGCGCTCTCCGCGCCGAACCCATCGGCCACAACGCACCATGAAGACATCGGTTCGATAATCGGCCGGCTAGCCTTCTTCCATACGCTCGCATTTCCACTGGGCCCCGGTGTCTTGCTGGACGCTGAACCACTGATGAGGCTGTTCACCCCTGAGTGCGTCCTGTACGACCAGCTGGTCGATGCGCTGATGGAAGGCGAACTCCGACTGCCGGCGGTGGGCACTAAAGCAGGCTAAAGTCCCGACAATCCGGCCTGTTCCGTCAACCGGCGACCAGGCGATACCAGTACGGATTTTTCCCCAGGGTCCGTGTGCCGAATTGATACATAACATGAAGTGCTGGCATTGCCAGGGCCTCGCGCCACAGTCGGGTGCTTGCCAGGGGAGGGATCAGTAGCCCGTTGACACGGTATCTACCGCACCGCCTTTCGGATGCGTTCGTTCGTGTAGCGATGCCAGCGCTGCAGGTCGTGGGTCACCCAGGACCCATGGGCGGTAGCCGCACAAGACCGATCTCGAGATTATGTACTAAATTTGTGTATACGCTGGTTCTGCTGAGGAGCTGCTCGAACAACCTATTTCGGTTCTCGGCCCCGTACCGGCCCAGCGCGAATGGCGTCGGAGGCGCGCCGACCCACAGTCGCGCGAGTCGGCCGAGAAATGAACCAAATCGTTCGCTGTGTACCTCAGCCTCTGATCGCGGTTCAGGAAGCACCGCTGCTACAGCGCGATCGATCGCGCTTTCGAGCTCAACGACTTCCAACCTAGCACTCTCCCAGACACTGACAACACTGTCCGGGTCAGCTCCTTTGCCGGACGCGCGTAGGTGGCCCGCAGCAAGGCCGGATGCGAGCCAGTGGACAGTGCTTGGAAAGTAACCTTCCCCCTTTGAGAAGTGCGCGTGCTCCAGAAAGGCCCAGTTCAATCCGATCGACGTCGGCAACGCACCACAGTAGAACTGCGGCCGGCCCTGAATCATCAGCTCGGCATCGTGCTCCCGCCGGAAGGTCATCCTCTGATCCTCTCGGAGGCTGGTCTGATGGGCGGAACCGCCCAATGGCGCCAGCCTATCTCGAATAAGCAGTGGAACGTCGGGCGGTCAACTTCCACGCCATACCGTCTGGCGTGTGGCCAAAACCGCTCAAACCATGCCGGAAACGGTAGAGACTGCCATACATCGAAAATTGCTGTGCAAATAAGCTTCCGGCACATCAAAATGGTGGCTCAGCCACTTGAGCCCCTGCGCGGCACACTCTGTATTCGCCGCTGCTTAGCGGCTGGGGCAGCCAGCCATGGCTACCGGCCAGTAACCGGCAGCTACAGCCTGCGTCCACAGCGAGACACCGAGTAGAATCCTCGCGGTGCCCAAATCGGTTCCTGTGATGGACATTTGACTCACGCGGTCAGTGACAGCACGGGCACCTGCGATCACAGCCAGTGATCCCAGGTCACAGGCCCGAGATGTGTTGACGTTTGCCCGGAGGAACCCGCTGTGAGATTGCACCCCACCTCGAACATCACCGCACCCCCGGCCATGTCATCACGAACATCCGATACACAACACCAACCCAATTGGCCCAGACCATATCAGGGCGCTCCGCACCGGTATAGCCCGACACAAAGGCCGTTCGCTAGCCGGCTCAGCAGACGTCTGGGTGCAAACCCCCTCGTTTCCAACTTGGCCCAGAGTTACCGTGGACCTCGACCATTCGGTCCCGACCCCGCGATACAATCAGGGCGCCACGTATCATTCGATGATGCCCGAAACGGTTGCCTGAACCAGTTTTTCGCTGAATGTTGCACGGCGGGTAACCGCGCGGCAAGTTGCGCCATGTGGGGGGCCGCACAGTTCGGGTCCCGGCTACCGACCCATGTGAATCGGGTGAGCGAGGTCCAGCCGTTACCGCGCGCATTGTTGTTTCGTCCCGTAGTTCAGGCGTGCCCACTGCGCTGTTGCCCTGTAGTAGGCGACCAGCTCGGGCATGGCACTGGCCATTCTGATCATTCAAAAGGAGTTTCCGGGTGACCTACGCCCCACATACCGCAGCACAGCAACCAATGACTGTCGATGCACTCGGGCCACGCATACCCATTTACACCCCGGAGTTCGCTGCCGACCCGCACGGGCACTACCGGGCGATGCGGGAGCAGTACGGCGATCTGGTGCCAGTGGAGATCTGGCCCGGCCTCACCGCCACACTTGTGATCGGCTATAACACCGCGTTGGCCATCGGTAATGACACCGCGCACTACAGCTCCGATCCGACCCGGTGGGAGCGAACGTTGACTCCGGAACTGCGGTCCGCGCCGGTCATGGGTATGCTCAAGCACCGGCGCAACGCCCTGTTCAGCGACGCCGACACACACAAGCGCTACCGGGACGCAACCAATTATGCACTGGATAACGTCGACCTCAGTGCGGTCCGTAAATCCGTCGGTGAGATCGCATCCCGGCATATCAATCGATTCATATCGCGAAAAGCGTCAGACGGGTACGGGTATGCCGACCTCCTCGCCGAGTACGCTCAGCCACTCGCATTCGAGGTGCTGTGCACGATCGTTGGTTGCCCGGCACACCTGGGCGAGCAGGTCGCGGCAGCCTCGGGGATGCTGTTCGAGGGCGCTAACCCCGACACTGTTGCCGCGGTCGACCGGTCGTTCGGCGAGACATTCGGCGAGCTGGCGGCACTGAAAAAGACGATGCCCAGCGACGATATCGCGACTCGGCTCCTGCAGCACCCGGCAGGTCTGGACGCTGACGAGTTCGTGGCCAATTCGCTGACGTTTTTCTCTGCTGGGTCGGAGATTCCACAGAACTGGATCGCCAACACCCTGTGCCTGATACTGACCGACGACCGCTACCTCACTACCCGCAGCACGCTGCAACTGTCCACGCGTACTGCGCTGGAAGAGGTTCTGCACACCGACCCGCCGTTGGCGAACTACTGCGCATTGTATCCGCGAGGCCCACAGCAGACCGAGATCATGCGGCATGGCCGCGTTACGCCAATTTGGTTGGACGCCAATCAGCCCGTCCTGGTAAGCATGGCCGCCTGCACCACCAGCCCAGAGGTCCAGGTGGCTAACGCGACGTTTACCGAGGCTCGGCACAACCTCGCGTGGGGTCTGGGCGCTCACGAATGCCCGGGCGGTGCGCAGCGTGCTGCGAAGATCATCGCAGAGGAAGCGATCGACTACTTGTTGGACTGTATTCCCGAAGTCGAGACGAACTTCCCGGAGGGCCGGCCTGAGTGGCGGCCCGGGCCGTTTCATCGAGCCTTGGCGGCCCTGCCTGTGCGCTTTCCGCCGGGGCCACCGATCCCTTACGTCGGGTAGATCCGACAGGGGGCACAAAGAGGTACGAGGTCCGGCACTGTTGTGTTCCGGGCGGTTAGTGGGTGAGTGGCAATGACAATTTCAGATGCTCGTGTGGACGTTGCTTGCGAAGATATCGCGGCCGACCCAGCGACGGCAGTGACCGAGGCGCTGCAGAAGGCGCTCTTCGGTGGTCACCTGGCAACGCATTTGCAGGTGCGTGACGCGTTGCTCGCCGGAGTTGACGACCGGCCCCGCCACGATCTGCGACACCTCGAAGAGGGCGAGCTAGCGACCGGGCTGTGGCAAAAGGCCTTGCCTGCTGTAGGCACCACCATCACCGAATTGGCTACGAACACCCCGCTGCGCGGCGCGGTCCTGGACTGGGCCCAGGTCCTCGCGCCGAGGATGTTTCTCACCGGGACCGGCCAAATCGACCTGTCGACCTACACGATCCTGGCCCTTGGCGACGGCTCGGACTACCAGCAGCGATGTCTATCCGAGCTGGACACCGCCACAGCGACCGGTGGTCTGGCGTTGACCGAGGTCGGCGGCACCAACGGCAACGACTGCTTGACCCGCGCGGAGTACGACCCGGTCACCGATGGCTATTGGGTGGACTCGGTGACCGCGGCCGGTGCCAAGAAGATGCCCAATGTCGCCCGGGGCCGGAAGACGTTCGTCATTACCGCCCGCCTGATCGTCGGCGGCGTGGACCAGGGGGTGTTGCCGTTCCTGGCGCGGTTGCGGACCGACAAAGGGCTGGCCGAGGGCGTGCGAGTGTTCCGGCTGGGCGGTAAGGGCACCGGCCCGATGGATCACGCCTTGATCTTCATGCGCCGGTTCTGGCTGCCGCGCGAAGCGCTCGTGGCTGGGGCCACGGCACGCATCGACGCCGACGGCCGATTCAGCTCCGATGAGCCGGAGCCGCGGCGCCGGTTCGGCAAGGTCATCGCCGTATTGAGCCGGGGCCGGTTGGATTTGGCGACCGCGGCCGCGGCCGGGGCCCGCGCTGGTTTTGTTGGCGCGTTCCGGTATGCCATGGAGCGGACCTCGGGGGGTGGGACGGTGATGATCGAGCGTGACAACGTACTGGCGCAGTACCTTCCCGCAGTGGCGGCGGCCTATGCCACCAGCACGCTGGGCCGGATCCTGCGCGATATGCTCACAGACACCCCGGACGATCCGCGGCATGTGGTGCTGGCGATGCTGGCCAAACCGCTGCTGTCCGATACCGCGGCCGCTATCTTGCAGGTCTGCCGACGCCGGACCGGCGCCGAGGGGGTGATGCGGGATAACCGCATCATCGACTGGGTTGCCGGCACCGAGGACATCATCACTGCCGAGGGCGAGAACAACATCATGGCGGTGGCGGCTGGCGGGTTGGGTGTCGACTTGACCGCGATGCAGCTTCCCGGTACCCCTGCGGTGCTGCCTTGGTATGCCGATGTGCTCGCCCAACGCGCGCAGATCATCGGGGAGGGGTTGACCAGCGGGAACTACGCGGACGCAGGGGTGGTGTTGGGCCGCGACGACGCACGCGTGCAGTACACCACCACCACCGGGTATCGGCTGGCGACCACTGCCCTGGTCATCGCAGCTCGCGAGGCCACGGACCCGACCGGGGAACAACTCCTGTTGCTGCTGGCCGAGGCGTATGCGCTCGACAGGATCAAAGAGCACGGGAACTGGTACAACGCGCGGGGATTGATGACCCCAGCGCATGCCGCTCGGCTGGAAAAACGGCTGGTGGTGGTGTGGCGGCTGCTGGCCGAGGCGCTGCCGGTTCTGGTTGATGCGTTCGCCATTCCACCGATTCATGGGGCGCCGTTGTTCGCGCCTGAGGGCTATAAGGCCGCTATTGCGGCGGCGGCCGAGGCTGACCAGCCGGGTTTCTTCGACTGATCCACGCGGCCATCGGTTCTCCGGTATACACCCACAGGCCCCCACCCAAGAATCTTCTGGGTGGGGGTTGTGTCATTCAGAGCCTGGCCGGGTTCACTCCTTCAGGTACACCAGCACCTGGGCGACATCGTTGGAGATGTAGCCCGGCCTCGTGCCCATCTCGCTCGGAGGCACAGCCAGCTGCATGTCGGGGAACCGCGTGAAAAGCGCTGGCAGTCCGATAGCTGCCTCGAGGCGCGCCAGAGGCGCGCCCAGGCAGTGGTGCGCGCCGCGCCCGAACGCGAGATGGTGGTTGACGGTGGGACGGGTGGGATCGAATACATCGGCGTTGGGCCCGTGTACTTTCGGATCCCGGCAGGCGGCGGCGTAGCCGGCGAGGATCGGTTCGCCCTTCTTGATTTCCACGCCGCCGAGGGTGATATCTTCCACCGCGAACCGCAGCGGAAGGTGTGCCACCGGAGCCTGGAATCGCAACGTTTCTTCGATCACGTTCGTCCAGGAAACCCGGCCCGCGAGGACGGCCTCAAGCCAGTGCGGTTGGGAGAGCAGTTGGATAACCGCCTGGTTGAACAGGGTAACCGTGGTTTCGTGACCGGCGGTGACCATCAGCAACTGTGTGCTGACAGCCTGGTTGCGTGTCAGGTCGTTGTTCTTGTCATCGATGTCCCGCACGAGCATGGTGGTGACGTCGCCGTCGCCGGGGTGATCACGACGGAAGTCGATCATCTCGTTGAGTAGCCCGAACATTCGTGCGTAGTTGGCCTGTGTTGCTTCCCGAGTGAGGGTGGTGTCGAATATGCCGTTGGCGCACTGGTGCAACCCGGGGGTCAGGTGATCGGGAACGCCGAGCAGCTCGCCTACCACCCGGATCGGCAGCGGGTTACAGAATCGCTGTCGCAGGTCGACCACCTCACCCGCCGGGATGTCGGCGAGTTCGTCGAGGAGTTCGGCGGTGAACGCTTCGATCTGCGCTGCCCGCTCCTGGGTTCTGCGGTTGGTGAATTGGCCAGCAACGAGTTTACGTAGCTTCCTGTGGTCGGCACCGTAGTGGGTGAACATGTTTTCCGGCGTCAGCCACGGCAGAACCGGGTGGTCATCGGGGATCTCAACGTTGCGGAATGCGCTCCAGTGAAGGCGGGCGTCTTTCGACACCAGTGGGCTGGTCAGCGCTTCGTCCAGAACTTTGGCGTCGGTGATCGACCAGGCAAGCAATCCGTCTTGCAGTTCGACCTGGGTAACCGGTCCGCGGGCGCGGATTTCGGCGTTCTGTTCTTGGATGTTCGTGCCGGTCAAGTCCATGACGATGGGATTGGGATAGTGGGTCACAGCAGGTCTCTCCTCACAAAAAGAGCAGGTCAGAGGGTGGGCAGCGGGCGGCTGAGGTTAATCGGTGGGCTCGGGGGGAAGTTCACCGGCAGCTCCGTCAGAGCACGGTGGAACCCTCCTGGCCTCCAGTGCAGCTCGTGCTCCGGAATCGCGAGAGTGATCTCAGGCAGTGCATCCAAGAGCTGGTCGATGGCGTCTCGGGCTATGATCTCGGCGACCTGACGCGCCGGGCAGGCGTGTGGCCCTGCGCCGAAGGCGAGGTGTGATCGGTTTTGGGTTACCGCGGCGCCGCGAATCGCGGGATCGGTGTTGCAGGCGGCCAGGCTGATCAAAACTGGTTGATCCGCTGGAAGCCATTTGTTGTCGACCAGGATCGGTTGACGCGGGTAGCTCATACAAAAGTTGGCCATCGGCGAGTCATCGAACAGTACTTCGTCGAGCGCGTCGCGGGTGGCGAGGCTGCCGCCGAGTATTCCGGCGGCGAACCGGTCGTCGGTGAGCATCAGCAACAGTGTGTTGACAATCAGATTCTGACCAGGTTCGACGGCTGCTACGTAGATGGTGACCAGCTGGTTTACAATCTCTTCGTCGCTCAGATCGACTGGGTGCCCGATCAACCAGCTCGTGACATCATTGCCCGGATCCTTCCGTTTCTGCGCAGTCAGCTCCGCCAGCGCTTCGGTGAAGATCCTGTTCCCTTCCGCAGCATCGATGCCGTCGAACATCGCGGCGGCACCTTCGGAAACACGCCTGCCGATGCCTGGGGAACATCCGACCAGTTCGTTGACGGTCGCGAACACCAGTGGCTTGGCATACTGCGTGATGATCTCGCAGTTCCCGGTGGTGCTGAACATGTTGATCAGCGGTGTGGTGACTCGTTCGATCGTGTCGCTCAGCCGGTAGAGATCGATCGCGTCCAGTGCTGCCGAGTTGGCAGCCCGGTATCTGGCGTGTTCGAAGCCGGCCGTGCGGAGCGCGTTGGGCCGGTACTGCATCATCGGCAGAACGGGGCAGTCGGCAGGGATGCCTTTCTGCCAGGTCCGAGGGTCGGCCGGGAATCGACTGGGGTCGTTGAGGATCTGCAGCGCGGTGCGGTAGCCGATCACCAATGTTGCCGGCACTCCGGGTGCGAGCTCCACTGGAACCAGTGAGCCGTAACGGCTGCGCATCATCCGATAGTGCCCGTATGGGTCGGCGCCGAATTCAGCGCTGTAGAGCGGAATTCGCGGCCCATCGAGGTCATGGGGCACTGGGCCTGGGGTGGTCTTCGGGTATTCGGTGCTCGAGGTCAATGCGGTACTCCCTTGCTTCCCCCTGCCTGGGGACAGCTCGACGAGGTGCGGTCGACGCGGGCGGCAGCGGCCTTCCCGCGCGGGCGCGCAATCAAGCTTGTAGCTGAAACATGTTGTCTTACAGCGCTTTTACCGCGCCCGGCGTAGTTTAACAACGATCGGTTCAAAGAGCGGCTCAAGACGGCGACGCTAAAGACGTGCCAGGAGGCCACGTGTGATGCACCCGAGTCGCTTCCGATCGCCGTGTGGTTCACGGGAGTACATGCGTGTGTGAACCCCCTGGTCTCCGCCACACAGTGGGGGCAGTCGTCCGGAACGTGCGCTGCCCTGCGTCGCAGAGCCGGTTCCCGCAGCTTGATCGCAGCCTTTAACCGGCACGACCACTATGTATGAGGTTCGGTGCGGCAGTTACGGTCATGCTCGAGCGCTGTCGGAACTCGTAGCCTTTCTCCCTCATTCGGCAGGCGGATCCTCGGGCGGTGGTGTGACTGCTCACGGCGCAGCGGCGCCGAGTGATCCCCCTGGTGATACCTCCCGGCGGCCCCATGCCGCGAACAATCACAACACCCCCGGACAATCCGACGGGCTACCCCTCGATACGCTCGCCGCAGCGGGAGGGTTCACAAACGAAGCAGGACAGGCAGGGGCGCGCATCCCGCTACGCTCCGGTAGGGCGGCCATTGCGCGGCCATCGGCCGCCCCAGGAGAAGGGCGCCCGTGCCGGTTACATATGGCGGAAACCGTTGCGCCGAAGTCGGATTGTCCAGGAGCAAGCACCGACCCGCATCCTGGTGAGCGAACGATGACCACCCGAACGCCCGCCACTGTCGTATCAAGCCGGGCTGGCTCATCGCGTGTGGCGAGGCCGGAACAGTCGATCGCAGAGCTTCCTTATCCGTGCGATGCCGGTACATCCCAGAAGTAGTAGCCTCGGTTACTGGGCGATCCCACTGGATCTGCGCACAGTGAGCGCCGGCTCTACGGACTACTGGCCTGCAGGGGCAGCGCGTGACGATGACTAGCAGTTTTCCGAGTTTCACACCGACACCGCAACCCTGACGACGGGCAGCATTACGGATCGTACATAACCTGATCCCTTCCCTTGCCGAAGATGAACCGGCGTGTTGTCGGTTCGAATAGGGAGAGGCTAGGCGGCAGAAAGCGCTGAGTTCTACCGTTTTTCGGAAATCTTGCGGACAATTTCGGAAATCTATCCTGGGCAGAGGTGCTCGCAGCGCCGGTCTCCGTGCTGTAGGCGTCCAGCAGTCGCAGCCGTGCGAATACCACTGACCCGCACAAACATCCCGCCGCCTCACCAAGGACGCCAACAGCGACGCGGATCCAGCGGGGACTGGCCATGGCACGCTCCGGATGGATGGCACCGTCGCATGGCCGCGACACCATCACAATGCCCCCTGAAGCCCTGGTGCGATCGGGTTTCGGGTCGGCGCCGGGCCGCGCCGCCTTCGTCGCGCACCGCGCTGTGCCGCCGGGGCTGGCTCCGCGCCGTCACGGCAACGGCATGAAGCCCGCATCATCAATAGCCGTTGACGGAGGGCTCGTCACCGCCTAGTTGTGGGTGGCACACGCTGGACGCGGCTACACCCACACACCGACCCGGCTTCCGGCGTGCGGGAACGAGGTGTGGGCATTGAGAAACCGGAGACATAGTTGATGGACGCAAAGCCTCACGCACAGCGGCGATCCGCTCAACCAGCCGTGACGCCTCAAGGCCTCATCGGGAGCCCCTGTGTGCCGTTCGGCGCCGACCGGATGCTACGCCGCCATGGGCGCAGTCGAATCACGTGGCAACCATGCTCGAGGGCGATTGGCCCGGTCTCTTGACTGGGCGGCCGGGCTGCCTTGTTGTAGATTTGCGAGCAGTTGATGACCGACGCTGGCGCGGGGAAAGGGGGGTGTGTGACCGAATCGGGGTACTGGAGTGAGGACTTCGACACGGAGCGGGATGCCACCGACCCGGCTGCGGCGTGGCATGAGTATCTGCATACCAAGCAGGGCAGCGTCAGCCTTCGTTTCGGCCGGGACACTGACTTCCGATCGACCGCTTTCGCCCAGCGTGCCGGCAGGTTTCAAGTCGTGAAGTTCACGAACAGTGCACTGGATTACCGTCGCTCCCGCCGCGATGTGAACCAGGACGGCGATGACAGCTACCGCCTGCTGATTTCGTTGAAGGGCCAGTTCAAAGCATCTCGACGCGACGCCCGCGACCGATTGAGGCCTGGGGAAGCAGTGTTCTTCCGCTGGGGCGACCCGTTCTGGGTGGCCAATGACGAGCCGAGCACCGCGCTGATCCTGACCGTGCCGGAGGAACTGATCGATCCTGATCGCGTGAGAGCAGCCTCCGTGCGGCTGGATACGAGCAGGGCCCTGGTGCGCACGCTTATCGGGCACGTGAATGAGCTCAACAGTACCCGGGAAGGCTGGAACGCAGACGATTTCCGAGTGGCCTATTCTGCCGTGGTGCAGGAGCTGAACTGGGCGCTGGCTCCACCTGGTCCCATCACCCCGGACGAGCCGAAACGGGTCGACTACGTGCGCCGACTGATGAATGAACACGCCTCCGACCTCAGTGTGACGCCGGAGTCCATCGCCGAACTGTGCGGCGGTGTGACGATACGGACCTTGCAGAACTGGCTGAAAGAGGAGGGACTGTCCCCGGGGCAGATGCTACGAGACATCCGCCTCGAGCAGGCTCATCACCGGCTGGCTCAACCGGTCGACCTGGACACCATTGCCTCTCTGGCCGGATTTTCCACCACGCGGCGCTTTGTCGACGCCTATCAAAGGCGTTACGGGATGACACCCAGCGAAATGCGCCGCAAGCTTGCCGCCGAAGAGACCCGTGCACTCCCTCTGAAGCTGTCCGATCAGGAGTAACCACTCAGCTTCGGGCCGTCTCACCGCGGGACTGGTGGTAGGTAGACGTCTCCAGCTTCCAGGGCACTGGACAGTGTCGAATAGGCGCGCTCAGCAGCGATGAGCTGTCCTTGGTCGGAGCTGAATCCGTGCTTGAGATAGCCGAAGTTGTTGTGCAGCAGCGCGTAGTGGCAGGCGACGCGGGCGATCACCGTACTGAGTGGTTCTTGGTAAGGCTCTGCGCCGGACAGTGGTCGGGGTAGTAATTGATAGGCGTCGATATCGATGCTGATCTGGTAGCCGAGGATTTCCTCGATGGCTACATGGAACGCTTCGGCGTGTGGACCAGATATTGTCACTCCGTCGGGAACGAGGACGTCGTTGGGCCAGTCGAGAGGGAGTTCGCCGGTGTCGTGCCAGATTACGACCGACCGCCGGTACGCGTCGACCAAGCCTGCTGTGCATTTCGAGAAGGTGTCGGGAAAGGCCTGATCGTTCTCGTCGAAGCCGATTCCTCGCGTACACGCCGTCCACAGCTCCTTATTTGTGGGCAGCAGTTTTCCCGGACCCTGCTCGATCACGACTTCCTCCAACGTTCTTCCACACCCGAGCCTGCGGAACCCCACCCTGCCACAGACGTTAGCGAGAACATAGCTAGGCACGTCAGTCCAGCCAATAGCGTATGCGAATTGCACTGGAGGCGCTAGGTGTACGTCACACTTGAGACGGACGTTGTCTGCGGCGTAGTGCAATTCGGACTCACCATGCCTATGTGCCGGTCGGGACGACAGCGAGAAGACTCAGCGCGTCGCCGTGCCCGCCGAAGAGATAGGTCCGCATGGTGTAGTCGTGCCACACCGAATCATCGCCGAGCAGGGTGAGTGTGGGGTCGTCGAGTAGCTCGGGGCTGGGGTCGCTCTGCCACATCGCGTCGAACTCGGGAGCCTGCTGGCATGCGGCGGTAATTTCTTCGATTCGCTGGGCGGATGCCGAACCTGGGCCTTGGATTCGGAATCGGGTGAGCATCACGTGTGTGCGGTCGTACCAGCGGCCGATCAGTACCCGTGCCGACGGGTGGCGCATCTGCCATACCAGCAGGTTCGGCGGTCCGTCGACGAGCGCGTCTAGCTGCTTCAACCCCTGGAAATGCTGGTAGAAAGCGTCGTTGGCGGCGTTGATATCGAAAACGCCGGTGTCGTGGTAGCAGGCCGGGTGGGGGAATGCGTCGAGGTGGCGTACGTCGTATTCGTCGATTCGCGATCGGCCAGGTGGCTGTCCCAGTTCTTTCAGAAACATCTTCCGAAAGGTAAGCGACAGAATCGTGTCACGGTAGATGCGAGGAGGGTTTATGGCGATAAACCATCCCGCCAGACTGTCCGGGGTAGGTATGCTTCCCTGTAGTTCCCATTTCTCGATACTCGACGCGCTGATATTTCCACGGATTGCGACTTGAGCTCGAGAAAGTCCTGCGCGGTCTCGACATTCGCGCAGGAAGTACGCGAGCAGCGATGGTGCCTGCTCGACTTTCCTGTGATCCAGCATCAGTGTCCTCCTGACGTTCACCCGCCAGCCCCCGGTGAGGAAAGATTGCAGCTTGTCACTGGTTTAACCCCCATGACCCCCTCGCAAAACCCGGCCTCACAACTGCTGCCGACGGAGACTATCCACACGCGGACCGGCGACCCGACGCCGATCCGGGATCCGATGCACGCTCACCGCCTGATTCGGCAGAGCAGCGTCCATTACGGATCGTCCATAGCCTGACCCCTCCCCTTGCCGGTAGGTGAACCGGTGCGTTGCCGGTTCGAATAGGGAGAGGCTAGACGGCAGAATGTGCCGACTTCTACCGTTTTTCGGAAAGTTTGCGGACAATTTCGGAAATGCGCTTTGGGGATGCGCGTAGCGCCGGACCTCCGGCTGCCAGTGCGCGGCCCGGCAGGGGCTACTGAGCGGCGATGGCCTCGTCTGCTTTTTTTTGGGGGGGGGTGACTTCCTCCTCTGAGCCGAGCTCTGTGGCACTGCGGCGTTTTCCGATCGCGGATGCGACCTTCTCGGCGTCGACCACATCGGGTGACGGTGAAGCAGGTGGGTTCTCGGCGCCGCGTTGGGAATGAGCGGCCGGAACTCGTAATTACCGTCCGAATTCGGTGAATTGACAGCGCATTCTCCATCACGAATGCTTGATGCCAGTTCCGACGGCACCGAATTTCATCTATTTCATTTGAGGGAAACCGGGGCGGGTCATATTCGATATGGACTGCTTTTCCGCGATGGCCGGAGTGGCACGGAAAACACGTCGTCGCGCTCGTCATAGGCCGATATTCATGTTGGAGGCATATTCGTGATAGGAGCGGTTTCTCCAGACTGCGAGCGTCTTACCGCAGCTGGGGCACGTGGGACCGTGGTTGTGATCGGTGGTGGTCTGGCCGGCATGCTCAACGCTTGGGCATTGCGGGGGCTGGCGAGCCGGGTGATCGTGATCGAACGCGATCACTACCCCGAGGCGCCACAGTTCCGGCCGGGAGTTCCACAGGCGCGCCACGCGCATCTTGTCCTGGAGGCGGGCCACCGCGCGTTGGAAGCGCTGCTGCCGGGTATCGGTGTCCAGCTGCAAGCCGCGGGGGCGACCACGGTGGCGATGTCGCGAGATCTTCGATGGCTCAGCTCGGCCGGGTGGATGGCCGAGCACGACAGTCGTCTCGGTTTCCTGTCGTGTACCAGGCCGGTGCTCGATCATGTGGTGCGTGCCCGGGTGCACGCCGAGGCTGGCGTCCAGCGCGTCGACGGCATGGATCTGGGTGTGCTCGACGGCACCGAAGTGCAGTTCTGGCAAGGCTTCGAGGTCGTTGGTTTGCTGGGGACACCGCACCAGCTGCGCGGTGTCCGGGTGCGCCGGCGGGGAGAAGGACAGAAGGAATCCCTCGTCGCGGCCAAGTGGGTGATCGACGCGTCCGGTCGGTCCACGCGGGTTCCCCGATGGCTGGACGAGCTCGGGTGCGCACCGCCGCCGACCTCGCAGATCAACCCCCAGGTCGCTTATCAATCTCGGATTGTGACGCGACCGCAGGCCGATCTCGGGTTCCGTGCCTTGTATTTGCAGACCCGGGCTCCTGATTCCCCGGTCACCGCTGCGCTTCTGCCGGTGGAGCCGGATAGGTGGCTGCTCTCCGTGGGCGTCATGAACAGTGGTGCGGAGGGCGCGAAACAGGGTTTCGACGCCATAGTGAGTCAGCTCCGCGATCCGATCGTGGCAGAGGTTCTTGCCCGCACCGAGCCGGTGAGCGATGTGTGGGGGTTCCGTCCCGGTGCGAGTGTGCGGCGCCGTTACGAACGCCGCGCGCCCGAAGGTCTGGTGGCGATCGGGGACGCCGCGTGCACGTTCAATCCAGTTTATGGACAGGGTTGCACTGTAGCGATCTTGGGCACGAACGCCTTGCGGGAGGCTGTTCTTCGGCAGGGAGGGATCAACGAGAAGGCGGCCCGGTCGGCGCGCCACCGGATTGCCGCGGTCGCGGCGCCTGCCTGGATGATCTCTTCCAGTGAGGATCTGAGGTTTCCTGCGACAATCGGCGGCTCGGCGAATGCCTTCACCCGCACGCAACACCACTATCTGGATCGCGTGCTGGCTGCATCGACCAGCGATACTCGTGTCACTGCGGCATTTCACGAGGTGATGTCGCTGGTTGCCCCTCCGACGAGGTTGTTCCGGCCGCAGATCCTGGGCCGGGTACTGCGGGGATCCGGGGTCCGCTGATGGCGATGGGCGATGGCCAGCGGCTTGCGGATCCGCCGTTGTTGAAGCAGTTCCCGTTCACGGTCGCGCTGCGCCGGTTCGGGGGCGATGTGCGGGCGAGCGCGGGGCAGCGCAGTGCCTTTCTGGACGCTGCGACGCGAACGGGTGATCCGGAGGCCGATGCGCTGGTGTCGATGTTTCGACGGCTCCCGGCCGGTGAAGGGCGGCGCCTGTTCGATGCGGCTGTGGATCACGGCATCACCGCGGTCGAGGACCCCTCGCCGGAATTGGTCGCATTTTTCGCCTCGGTCGATGCGGAGCCGTATTGGCTGGATCGCGGGCAACTCGACCTCGCTGCGCGGGCGGTCGGTCGCAGCGGTGTGGTCGGCGATATCGCGTTGTCGATGGGTGCGCTGCTGGGCGGCTATCTGGCGCACAGAGTAGCGAAAACCTTGGTCGGTACTCATGATTTGGAGCGGATGGCGCCGCGTCGGATCGCCGAGACCATGCATTGGTATGTCGAGGCGACCGCAGTGGGCGGTTTGTACCGGTTCGCGCCGGGGTTCCGGTCCACGCTGCGGGTTCGGTTGATGCATGCCATGGTGCGGGCGGGGATGAGCCGGCGACCGGACTGGGATTGGGATGGCTGGGAGCATCCGGTCAACCGAAGCCAGCTCGCCGGCACGATCACGTTTTTCGCGGTCGCGCAGATTTCGGGGGCTCAGGCGCTCGGACTGCACTACTCTGCGGAGGAGAAGGCCGCGATCTGCGCGTTCTTCCGTTACCTCGCTTATCTTCTCGGGATCGGCCCGGATCTGCTTGCGGCGACCGAGCGTGATTACTGGCGGTTGTTCTGGTTGCAGATCGACCACGAGTTCAGTGCGCCCGACCAGGATTCCGTCCGCCTGGCGCAGGCGCTCGTTCGCGCGATCGGGCCGGCCGTGGCCGGTGACGGCGCGGACGTCGCACATCGGGTCGCCCGCTGGGCTGCTACCGGCTTCCTCTGCGGATATGCACGACTGATCGTCGGAAAACCGAATGCCGATTTCCTCGGCCTCCCCGACAGCACAGCATTCCAGGCTCTGGTGGCCGCTACGGCGGCGACGCTGTCCACGGTGGAAGCGGTGCGGCGTGTCACGCCGGGCGCCACCCGACTGTGTGAGCACTACGGGCGGCGCAGCAGGGTGCGGTCGGTCGAGAAGATGATGGCCCGTCACTACGGCGATCACCGCTTTTCCCGCAGCGACCGGCACCTGCATGAGCACGACCGCCCAGTCCATTCACCGCCGAATCTGCGGCCGATCGCTGAGTCCTTGGAGATTTCATGACCATTACCCAGCCCTCCGACGCGCCACCGGCCGCGACACTGCAGACGAGTCCACTGCCGAATCCGGGCCCGCCGCAGGACGCGGACGCGCTTCTGCGGCGGGCGCGTCGCCTGGTCGCCCCGGCGCTGCGTGCGGCGGTCGATGCCTTGCCCGAACAGACCCGCGCGCTGGCCTCCTATCATTTCGGGTGGACCGACCTGGCCGGCAATCCCGATTCGGCGTCGTGGGGCAAGGGCGTGCGCACTGCGTTCGCTCTGGCGTGCGCCCGCGCTGTCGGCGGGAACGAAGTAGCGGCGGTGCCCGCTGCGGCGGCGGTGGAGCTGGTACACAACGCGAGCTTGATCCATGACGATTTGCTCGACGCCGACACACTACGCAGGCATCGGCCGGCGGTGTGGGCGGCGTCGGGTACCGCGGCCGCCGTCCTGCTCGGCGATGCGTTGTTCCACGCCGGGGTCCGCGCCCTGCACAGCGAGCCGGGCGAGCACACTACGGCCGCGACCTTGGTGTTGCTCGATGCTGTGCTCGAGCTGATCGAGGGCGAGAAGGCCGACACAGCATTCGAAACGCGACACGATGTGACGCTGGATGAATGCCTGACCATGGTGGAGGCGAAAACCGGTGCGTTGCTCGGTGCGGCGTGCGCGCTCGGCGCCCGCTATGGCGGAGTCACCGACCCGGACCGTCTCGACGCGTTGACCCGGTTCGGCCGTCACCTCGGCCTGGCCTACCAGGCAGTCGACGACTATCTGGGTATCTGGGGTGTGACGGAGGGGACCGGCAAACCTGTGCTGGCCGACCTGGTACGACGCAAGAAGTCGTTACCGGTCGTCTATGCCCTGAACACGGCCACGCCAGCGGCGGCCGAGCTCGCGGAGTTGTATTTCGGCGACGGGGATCTGTCCCCGTGCCATGTGCATCGTGCGGCGGAGCTGGTTGAACAGACCGGCGCCCGTGACTGGGTGCGTGAGTTCAGCCGCCGACACACCGCAACCGCGCACGAGTATCTGGCAGGTGCGCGACCGACTCCCGGCGGACTCGCCGACCTGTGTTCCCTGGTTCGCCTTGTCAGCGAACGCGACGCCTGACTGCCTGCTGGAGTTACTGTGACCTTCTTTCCCTCCCCATCGGCAACCGCCGCTCTCCATTCCTCCCCTAAGGGGCTGCCCCGAGAGATCGGTCTGTACTGCCCGTTTCCGGACAGTACGTATCCGGGTGATGTGGCGGCCCTCGACGAAGACGCGGTCGACTGGTGCCTGCGGCACCGGCTGTTCGAGCCGAATGACGTCTCGGTCCGGATGGGTTGCGGCTACGGGATCGCTCGTGCGTTGCCGTACGCGCCGGAATCGACCATCGCCGCTGCGACCCGCCACTTCTATTGGGGGGCAGCGTTCGACGACTATTGCGACACCCACCCCGATCCGGTGATGTTGGCCGCAGAGGTGGGGGAGTTGCACCGGGTGATGGACGCGGCGCCGGCCGCCGCCGGCCCAGGCGGAAACCGGTGGGTCGCGAGCCTGCGCGCGCTACGCCACGAGCTCGAGGCTGTGCTCACCGACGACGAGTTTGCGGTCTTCACCCACGCACACGCCGTGTGGCTCACCGGCCAACTCTGGTTCACCGCGTTGCAGCAGCGTCCCGCAGCCCCCCGGGTCGAGGAATGGCTCCGCATGCGGTGGGCGAAATCCGGGGTCGCCACCCTCGTACCATTCACAGGCTCGACCTGCGGAATCGGTGCACTCACTGCCCGCCACCGCAAGGATCCGGCGGTGCGCGCGTTCACCGAGTCGGTCATGATGTCGTGCGCCCTGCTCAACGATCTGGCCAGCGCCGCCAAAGAAATCGCGGCCGGCACCGCCGTCACCAACCTGCTGACCGTGCTGGCCGGGCCCGGCGGCACCACGGTGGATCCGGTGGCCGCGGTAGAGCTCTACGAGAGGATCGTGGTGCTGGCCTACAGGCTGCAGCAGCAGTTGCTGACCAATCACCGCCCAGAGGTGGCCCGCTACGCCCTCGAGCTACCGCGCTGGATCCCCGCGGGCATCGCCTGGGCCGCCACCACCGCCCGCTACCACGACCTACCTACTGCGGACACCGTCGAAAGCGTGGCGCCGCAGGTGAGCGTCACAGCCATCCCGACTGTGTGGGATCCCGACGACCCCACACCACCGCCGTATCCCGAAATTGCCTGGTGGTGGGAGCAAGTGCGATGAACCCTGAGCTGGTCGCCAGCGGCGCCGAGGCCGACGAGACGACGGTTTTGCTGGCGTCACCCCGGAGTTGGTGCGCTGGCGTGCGGATGGCGATCGAGACGGTCGAGCGCGCACTCGAGCAGGCAGGCGGCTCTCCGGTGTATGTCCGCCGCCAGATCGTGCACAACCGCACGGTGGTGGAGGATCTCGCGTCCCGGGGCGTCATTTTCGTCGATGAACTCGCATCGATTCCCGACGACGCGCACGAGGCGACGGTGGTGTTCTCCGCTCACGGTGTGTCACCGGCAGTGGCGACCGAGGCCGACCGACGCGGGCTGCGGGTGATCGACGCAACCTGTCCATTAGTGCGCAAGGTCCACGCCGAGGCGAGACGTTTCTCCGAGCAGGGCAAAACGATCGTGCTGATCGGCCACGCCGGTCATGAGGAAGCCGAGGGCACGATGGGTATTGCACCGGACTCCACTGTTCTTGTCGAGACCGTCGAGGACGTCGCCGGACTGGAGCTTGCTGCCGACGCCGAGGTCGCAGTCCTTACACAGACGACCCTGGCGGTCGATGAGACCACGGCAGTGGTCCATGCTCTACGCGAGCGCTTCCCGACGCTGGCACAGCCGCCGTCGGACGACATCTGCTACGCCACCACCAACCGTCAACAGTCCGCTATCTCGGTCGTGTCCGAAGCACAGGTTCTGCTGGTGATCGGGTCGGCCAACAGCAGCAATTCTCAACGCCTAGTGGAATTGGCGCGCCGCCACGACACCCCGGCATACCGCATCGACGGCCCGACAGACCTAGAGCCTGCGTGGCTGCGCGGTGTCACCACAGTCGGCATCACTGCCGGCGCCTCCACACCGCCGGACCTGGTCACACAGGTCGTCGCCGCGCTCCGAGAACGGGGCCCGGTGCGAGTGATCGAACGCGAAACCACGACGGAGAACATGCGATTCACCCTGCCTCGCCCCCGCCCTGCCCGCAAGGGCGGCCGGTCATGACAGCATCGACAGCCACTGACCGCGCGGGGATTCTCGACTCTCTGAGCGGCCCGCAGGATCTCGCCACGCTCGACGACGAGCAGACTCTGGCACTGGCCTGCGAGATTCGCGAACTGCTGATCACGACAGTGACCGCCACTGGCGGTCACCTCGGGGCGAGTTTGGGCACGGTCGAGCTGACACTGGCCGTGCACCGGGTTTTCCGGTCTCCGGAGGATGTCCTGATTTGGGATACCGGACACCAGGCGTACACACATAAACTGGTCACCGGCCGCCGGGCAGAATTCGACACCCTGCGGACCGCAGGCGGGCTGTCCGGATATCCCAGCCGCAGCGAGTCCAAGCACGACCAAGTCGAAAACTCTCACGCTTCGGTGAGTATCGCCTGGGCACATGGTGTGGCCAGGGCCTTGGCCCTGCGCGACGAGACCGCACGCCGCGTTGTTGCCGTCATCGGTGACGGCGCACTCACCGGCGGTGTCGCATGGGAGGGCCTGAACAACCTCGGGTCCTCCGACCTGCCCGTTGTCGTCATTGTCAACGACAACACCCTGTCTTACGACCCGACCGCCGGCGCGCTCGGCGCCCATCTGGCCCAGCTGCGGCGCGGCTACGGCCACGACAATCTGTTCGCCACGTTGGGGTTCGGCTACCTCGGCCCGGTCGACGGCCACGACGTCGCCGCCACCGAGCAGGCGTTGCGGCGCGCGGCCGCGCTCGGGACTCCTGTGGTGGTGCATGTGGAGACCGAGAAGGGCCGTGGGTACCCGCCGGCAGCTCAGTCTCCGGACCGGATGCATGCCTGTGGTGTGGTCGACGCCTCCACCGGGCGGCCGCGCAGCCCGAGTGCGCCGACGTGGACCGATGTGTTCGAGGCCGCGCTGGCGGAGGTAGCCGATTCCCTGCCCGGAGTGGTGGCCGCAACAGCGGCGATGCGGTTGCCGACCGGGCTGGGCACGATGTCGCGGGCCCATCCGCAGCGGGTGTTCGACTCCGGGATCGCCGAACAGCACTTGCTGGCCTCGGCCGCGGGTATGGCGGCTGCGGGCTTGCATCCCGTGGCAGCTCTGTACGCGACGTTCTTCGGACGAGCCGTGGACCAGGCGCTATATGACATCGGGTTACATCAACTGCCGGTCACGCTGGTCTTCGACCGTGCAGGGATCACCGGCCCGGACGGCCCCAGCCACCACGGGATCTACGACCTCGCGTTGCTGGGCTGTGTACCGGGGATGCAGGTGGCCTGCCCACGCGATCCTGCTCGGGTACGGGAGCTTTTGACCGAAGCCGTCACCTTGACCACGCCTTCCGCCCTGCGGTTCCCCAAATCCACTGCCGGAAAAGATATTGCGGCAGAGACCCGAATCGGCGGTATCGACATCCTCTACCGCAGCCCACAACGGCGCGACCACCCAGATGTTCTGCTCGTGGCTATCGGCGCGATGGCCGATGCATGTGTGGACGCGGCGACCCAGCTCACCGCCGAGGGTGTCGCGGTGACCGTGGCCGACCCCCGGTGGGTCCTGCCAATAAATCCGGCGTTGACAATGCTGGCCGGGCATCACCGTGCGGTGGTGTGTGTCGAAGACGGTGTGCGTAACGGCGGCATCGGTTCACGCCTTGCCAGCGCGATCTCCGAGCGGGACCTGCACTCGATCATGGTGCGGGCACTCGGAGTTCCGAACGCGTTCCTTCCACAGGGCACACGCTCACAATTGCTCGCCCACTATGGCCTGACCGGCGCCGGTATCGCGGCCGCTGCGCAGGCGCTGCTGATCCGGCAGGACCGAACCGGCCTGCCGGAGCCCGCGCTGTCTCCTGGGGGCTCACCATGCGCATGACCACCACACGACCGACCGATCTCCCCATCCCGACAATCCTGTCATCGACGGTGCGGCCGCGGCGACAGTGCCGCCAGCTGCGAGTGGGCCATGATTCACGCGCGGTGCTGGTCGGAGGCAATGCTCCGATATCAGTACAGTCGATGACGACCACCAAGACTCATGATGTGGATGCGACGCTGCAGCAGATCGCGCAGCTGACAGCTGCGGGCTGCGATATCGTGCGCGTCGCCTGCCCGCGGCAGAAAGACGCGGACGCGTTGACCGCGATCGCAGCCAAGTCACCGATCCCGGTGATCGCCGATATCCATTTTCAGCCACGCTATATCTTCGCCGCCATCGACGCCGGATGCGCTGCGGTGCGGGTGAACCCGGGAAACATCAAGGAATTCGACGGACGCGTAAAAGAGGTCGCGCGCGCGGCCGGCGCGGCCGGAATCCCGATCCGGATCGGCGTCAACGCCGGGTCCCTCGACCAGCGGATCATGGCCAAGCACGGCCGTGCCACGCCCGAAGCACTCGTCGAGTCGGCGCTATGGGAGGCCAGCCTTTTCGAAGAGCACGGATTCAGTGACTTGAAGCTTTCGGTCAAACACCACGATCCAGGGGTCGTGATCGATACTTACCGCCTGCTGGCCACGCGCTGCGACTACCCGCTGCACCTGGGAGTCACCGAGGCCGGACCGCTCCTACAGGGCACCACCAAATCCGCGGTGGCGTTCGGGGTGCTGCTCGCCGAAGGCATCGGCGACACCATCCGGGTATCGCTGTCGGCGCCACCGGTGGAGGAAGTCAAAGTCGGGACCCAGATCCTGACCGGCCTCGGCTTGCGTGAACGCCACCTCGAAATCGTCTCCTGCCCGAGCTGCGGCCGCTCCCAAGTCGATGTCTACACCCTCGCCGAGCGCGTGCAAGCAGCATTCGACGGGTTCCCGTCCCCGCTGCGCGTCGCCGTAATGGGCTGCGTGGTGAACGGACCGGGGGAGGCCAGCGCGGCCGATATCGGCGTCAGCTCCGGAAACGGCAAAGGCCAGATCTTCGTCCGGGGCGAAGTCGTACGGACCGTCCCGGAGAGCCAGATCGTCGACGCGCTCCTCGAAGAAGCAATGAAACTGGCCGACCGCGACACCGAATCCAAAACGCCCCAAGGTATGCCGTGACAGCTCCACTGGGCGGGAACGCACCGGGAAACCGGAGTGCACCGAACGGTTCCGGACGACGATCCGGCCATGGACTGACGCGAGCGCTGTCCGGGCAGCAGGCAACGCCGGTGCCGTCGCCAGTTCCGGTGCCGCAGACCAGTGGCACCGGAACCGACACGGCCGCGCCGACCGCGCACCGGTGGACCCATCGTGTCCGGAAACGGCGCCGGCGTCGGCCTTCCGAGCGATTCGCCGCCTACCTCGATCTGCCCAACCCGGGCGCAGACGGATCGATGGCCGGAGGAATCCACCCTGATCTCCCCTTGACCCTCTCGCCGCTGCGCGACGCCCTCGACGACGCGGCCGCCGCCGGGGTCGCGCCGCACCGGTACTCGGCGCTGTTGCATCACTACTGGCTGGTGATCGCCACCCGCAACGCCGACATCGACCTGGCGACCTGGGATCCACACCGCGGGCCCGCCGCCAATGCCTACACGTTCGACCAGGTGTACGTGAACTACCTGCGCCTGGCGCGAGAGAATCCGCACTATTGGTGGATTGGCATGGCCGGTCTCGCCGGCGCCCCGTTCGCGGGGGGCTGGGCCGATATCGGTGGCCTCGGCACCGTTGTCGGCCGCCCGCTGATCCGATGCGCGCTCGATGCCCTCGACGCTGTCGGCAGAGTGGTCCGGTCACCTGGGCCGTTCAGCATTCCTGCCGACATTCGCCTCACCCTGCGCCGCGCAGCAAATCTGACCTCCGCGGACCTCGAGTGGTACCAGAAACGTCTCTCGATCATGCAAAAACATATCTTCACCGACCTGGTGACCCAGCACGAGGCCTACCGCCTGGCGGGCATGTCGGGGATCGAGGAGATGTATCGGGCGGGGCTGATCGACGACAGTGCCCGCACAGCGTGGCACGGTATCGCCTCGGGCCGCATGCCCGGACTCGCGGACGCCTTGGTGCGGATGGCCGACCGGGAGCAAAACCAGATCATCGCCGACCAATGGGACGCCACCGCCGCCGGCCGCGACGGTCTGGGCCGTGTCATGACCTACGCCTCCACAGTCGTCGGCCGCCCGATCATTCCCGGTGTCCGCCCACCAGGGGTATTTGCTCCCACCACCCTCACCACCCGCCTCGGCGGGCGAATGCTGGCGCTGCGGATGCCGCTACCGGACTTCAATTGGGCCGATCGCATCGGGCGCTGGAACTACATCGCCGCCGACCTGATCCCCCGGCACGAAGAGATGGAACGACAACCGCACTACGCCGCCTCAGTCCTGCGAACCCCGTTTCCCGAGATCCTGGCTCGGGGACGGCTGGTCAACCGCCTCCCCGACCTGGCCTCCACCCTCACCGCCCACTGGCAAATCACCTGGACCGACTCCGCCCCGGCCCCGGGGGCCGGGCACTCGCATGGCCGGTCGCCCGCCGACGCCCCGCAGCACGAGCCTTCAGAAAGCAGGGAAAACGATGACGAACACGATCACTGACCAGGCCACCGTCACCGGCGTGGATCCGCTGCACTCAGTCACCGAAATGGCCGATCTGATCAGCGGCGCGGTCTCGGAATCAGTCGCTCTGCGCAGAGCACCGGACCACGTCATCGCCGAATTGCATGCACGCGGCATCACCCGGATCAGCTGGCCGCACAGTCAAGGAGGCGCGCAACTCTCGGTAACGCAGCAGGTGCAGGTACTCAAGGCCCTCGGCGAGCTCGACGGCTCGACCGCGTGGGTCACCGCGATCTATATCGCCATGCCCTATATGGTCCACCAATTCGGCCCGCACGTCTTCGACCGGTTCCTCGACAGCGACACCCCCTACTCGGCGGGAGTGTTCTCCGTGACCGGCACCGCAACCAGCGTCCCCGGCGGCTACCGCCTGACCGGAACCTGGCCGTTCTGCTCCGGACAACACCACGCCGGCTGGATCTTTGTCCCCGCGAACCCCGAGGACGGCGGCCCGCCGATCGCCGCGCTCATCCCGCGATCGGACTTCCAGCTCGCCGGCGCCTGGGACCTCACCGGACTCATCGGCACCGGATCCAACGCACTGTCACTCACCGACGTATTCGTGCCCGCCGACCACGTGATCTCGTTCCAGAACATCCTGGAAGGCAAGAACGTCGGTTCCGGCGTTCTGCCCCACTATTACGCGCAGCCCATCGTGCCGATAATCTGCGCCCACTCGGCCGGGCCTGCGGTCGGGATGCCTGCGACATCATCGAGAAAGCCTCCGGCGCCAGCGCCCGCCGCGAGGGCGACCCCTTGATGGCCATCCTGCGCGACATTCACGCCCTCAGCCTCCACGCATTGACACCGTCGCCGAGCAATTCGGAGAAGTCCTCGCGGGCAAAACACCGTCCTACCCGGTGTACTGACCGGTCCCGGACCGTACTCAGCGAACGGCGACACGTAGTTCACGCAGCCGTGTATGTGAAAGCCTCGGTGGTCGAGTCACGTGATTGCCACGGCTCCGAGTTCGTCCTGGAGTAAGGCCAGTGCGAGGAGGTCGTCTTCGCGGCTGTCGTCGAGGTCAAGGTCGGGGGGCAGTGGCGTGGAGGGCTGTGGTGGTCCGGTGGCGAGCTGAGCTGCCCAGATGGCTTCGTTCAGTTCGATGTCGACGTCCCAGGGTGCTGAGAGGACCGGGCTCGCGCGGGGGTCAACAGGATCGGGTAGGAGCCCGTATCGGATGTCCAGCCAGCGTCGCCAATCTCGTCGTTCGATCCTGTAGTGGGCGACGCGTTCGGCGCGCTCGAAATGCAGGCCGTGGTGGTGTGCGATGTCGTCGAGTGTGGTGTCACCCAGCGCCACCTCACCGCGGCCGCCTCGAAGGAGCCCGGCCTGTTTGAGCGCGGCCAGCGCGTCGTAGCCGGCGCGGGTGCCGATGTGGGCTGCGGCAAAGATATCCGCGGGTCGCGACAGCCCCCCGTAGGCCACGAGGTCGTAGATTAGGCGCTTGCTCAGGCCCAGGACACGCCATGCGTCGTGGATGGGAGCGACACGAAATCGTTCGATGTGTACTGCTGCTACTGCAACCTCCATGTCGTCATAGCGGCGCGCGGGAATGAGGCTGTACTGATCCGCCAGAACACCGGCCGCTCGCCGAATCCGGTGGATAGGAGACCCCGGCAGATCCCGGATGTGGGCGAGCACGTCAGCAATGGTGGTGACCGGCATCAGCCCAGCAAATAGACTCAACCCTCGGACTCCGACATCAACGAGGGGAGTCCCGTCGTTACCTACTACGCCCTGGCATTTGGCCCCGTAAGCAAGTGCTTGCAAGACAGCAGACACAGTCCAACGGTATGGCTGTCCAGGCCAAGTCATCTGAATCCACTCGATAGCGGATGCGAGCCACCGATCGTATACATCGACGACATGTGCGCGGTTTTTTTGACCGAGTTCCCTACGGGGGGGCGTGTGCCTTCTAGTGGTCTTGTGTCCGGGGGACCGCAATACCTGTATATGCAGTGAGACCCAGCGACACGCGTTGGCCCAGTCTTGGGCGAGCCGATCGCTGGCCCTGTTGCCGTATTTGGCTTGGTACGAGTCGTTGAGACCGGGCCATGCGTTGGCCCCGGTCCCTTTCATTCGTGCCTGGACGTCGCCGAGACACAGCCCGCGTAATGCGCTGGCCGTAAGTACTGCCTGCCGTGCTTCCGAAGGGCTTTGGTAGCGCCCGTCGGCCGGGAGGACACCGGTAACCGCGAACGAGCTGGGAGCCGCCGGCATCGCTGACGAAAGCTGCCAGTGCGGTCGTAGTCGTGCCTGAGCCGCTTCACGCTCCCAGAACTCGGGCGCCGAAGGCACGGGCGCGATATGCGCTGCGGCCTCACCTGTGTCTGAGGCCAGTGGCCGGTGAGGAAGCGTGTCGCCGAGCAGCGCTCGCATGCGCGCGACCAGCCGCGGCTCCGATCGCTTCTCGAACACGGCCACGGCGTCTTCGATCGCACCGTCGAGCTGACGGTGCGAGCCTTGGCGCGTGGCGGAGCCAGGAGGTGTTATCCCGCCGGTCGCGGCGTTGAGCATCGGTGCAAGGTCGAGCGTGGGAAGGCGTGCCGCAAGCAGGCGGAGCAAGGGCTCGATGTTGACCCGTCGGAACGCTTCCCCACTGGCCAGGGGCGTGATCACATGCCGACCACCATTGCTGGGGTTACGGTCTGAGATCCATCGCCCACCGCACTCGTCGAGCCAAGCACACAGACGTGCGACGTCACGCTCGGCGGACTCTGGGCCGTGGGCCTTGGTGTCGAAGTCGAAGACCAGTTTGTCGGTGCGGCGGCTCTTGTCGAAGATCGGCACAGCTGCCGGTCGCGACGGTGGACGTTTCGATAACCTACGCGCCCGGCTCGCCTTATTGGTTTCCGGGTCGATGAGCCTCATCGACGCTCGAGCGGCAATCCGGGGAGCGAGCTCCGCCCAGACCTGCGTGTCCGCAACAGAAGCGGAACTCCCAGGACCGCAGGTCGATCGTGACCGAATCGATACGTCGAGTGTGAGTTTTAGCTCATTGTCGGGGCTAGCTGCGGAAACGCTGCCGCCCTGACCAGCGAAAAGGTGTGAAACGTGCCCAGTAGCCTCCGAGCTTACTGGACCCATTTTTGGGTGTGCAGTATTATGGGACGTGGCATTTAACGGCTGTCCTATCAATTGCGGGACAGCGATGGGAGATGAGCTCCACACTCATCGACCTACATCGACAAATAGGGCCCCTCGACTTGCTCGGTCGGGGGGCCCTCTATCTGTCTTAGGCCCATTGCCGTCCATGTGTTGAGTTGTCAGCTACCCGGGGTGTCCGGGTCACACGTTCAGACCTTCAGATAGGTCTACCTCCTGGGTCGGTTGCGATCGCTGGATCGTGATTGGGCAAGCTACGAGGCCTCGGCAAGAGCCCTCTTCACGTCGTGGCGCCCAGTTAGAAGCAGACGCTCTCGCGGCGAAGCGCATCCGCCTTGACTCGAATCGATCATGTAACCGAGCCGCCGTGCCAAAAGCCTAGTGATCATCCTGTTTCTCGCCTGCTGGCCAGGTCCTGCAGGAATGTTTTCCTCGCGGGCCATCGCGGTCAGACGATTATGGACTTGGGTTGGCACCCTACATTTCAGCCACGACGTCGCAGCCGGATCCGGATCTGGACGGAAGGCTGTGGGATGTGGAATCTCGAACAGGATCATCGGAGAACCCACTTGCGGGTAGCCGGTCAGTTCTGCGAGAAGGCCGGAAACCACCTGGCTGAACGGTATTCCGTCCTTCACAGCCTGGGACAACATCAAAGCATCGACGATGACCTTCGGTGCTCGGTAGCGAATCTGCACCCGGTCGCCAAGGTGGGGTTGAGCCATGCGTGAAGTCAACCACGTACCTGGTACGTCCGCCACATCGACACGCCGTACCAGGTACGCGCAGCCAAGCGAAAATGTTCGCCAGGCAACGAATGGACTGCTCACACCAGGCTCTTTCCATGCACGGAGCCGCGTCATTCCACCGGGACTGTCAGCGGCGGATCGCCCCGTCGGCCGAGATGGGTTCACCGGGTATGCGCATCCGACTGCAGAAAATGTACGACCACATCGACTCAACACCTTCACTCGGCGAGAATCGGCAAACGCCGGGCACTTTGCTGGTGCACATCCCGATTCCGTGGTTCCCACGGTGGCCGCAACACCGCCGGCGGCGGCGTGTTCGTACAAGCACCCGCCGCGCATAAGCACCGCCGACGCCGACAGGTGTGCTGGATACGCTGGCGACACGGGCATTTCCTCCCTCCTGAGACTGGCTCATCGGGTCCCAACCAGAGGCCGCGAAACCCGACTTTCACGGTGCCGGTAGTTTGCAACCCCGCGCTCATGGAGCCATAGGGAACCAGGTCCGTTTGCGGTTCAACCCTAGTCGCAAGTCAACTCCCTTATTTCCCATATCTTTTGGGAATGGTTTCTCGCAAACGGTCTTGTGATCGGCACTTCAGTGTGCTATTCCGCCCGGTCGCCTGACGATTCCGCCCCGACGACCGACCGCACGCGACGATCGCTGAGGCGGGCCGCCTGGCGTCACCAGGAGGTGCCTGCGGCCCCTCATTGGCGCCGGGTGGTCCCGATGCGACGACTTGGCCCAATGACTGGGAATGCCCCATGGCGTTGTGAATACAGAAGTCGCCTTCGCAGTGTGGATGGGAGGTGTGCCGAAAATTCTCATTAAGCGCGGGGATTTTCTGGGCAAAATCCGACTCATGATGCGACTTTCCGTGCATATCCTCAGTGATCGTGGGAGTCCGATTCGTTGACACTACGCGTCCGCTCGACGAATGTTATACGCAGTTCCGATTCGTCCTCCGAGGGCGATTCTGGATCTGGGCAACCAAAGTGAGAATGAGGGGATCTGCACCGAAAATTTGGTTCCTGAACGGCGTATTCATCGGTGCGCCTTACAGGGAGGATCCGTATTCTTCTTCGTCGGGTTGCCGAGGGTGGGGCGTTGTTAAGCAGCTAGTTCGCGTACTTCTCCGCTGCCCACATTCGAGTCGGTGCGCGACATCGGGCACCTTTATGGAAGGGAAGTGAATGTTATGGATCCGGTAGGCATCATTATCACTGGCGCGAACCTCGCATCGGCGGTTCTGAATTTCGTCTACGCAGCCATTCCGCTTGTCGTGTCCCTCCTGCCCTGACGCAGGGGCGGGTAGTTGCTTCGGTTGCTGCGGGGCTCTTTTTGCCGAGTTCTCGCAGCAACTGAAGCATTTTCTCGGGGGGCCATGACGCCTCTGCCAGAAACTTCCATTTCGTTCTTGCGCTCCGTTTGTCGGAGTTCTGGCTCAGTGAGGATCAGTTCAAATCATGCAGGGTTGTCGTTTGCGCAGGAATTTCCGTCGGTTGGGGTGGCGGGGTGCTGTCTGCGCAGTCGCAGCGGCTGGGTTGTTCCCAATTTCGGCCGCTACCGCTCACGCCGGGGTGCCGGATCCGATTCGCGGTGGGTGCCCTGGTTTGGTGGTTTTGGGCGTTCAGGGGACTTCGGAGTCCTCACCTACTGCCGACGCTTTTACCGATAGCGGGATGCTGGCGCATGTTTTCGTTCCTATGCTCGCTACGGGCGTGTCGATCGAGCGTGCTTATGTCCCGTATCCGGCCAGTTTCGGCGGTGCGCCGCTCACCGGTTCCGGGGTGACGCCGTTTGCCGATTCCGTGGCAGCGGGCCGGGTCAATCTGGATCAGATGGCCGCGTCGGCGGCCACTCAGTGCCCGCACTCGGATCTCGCGGTCGCGGGTTTCAGCGGCGGTGCCGCGGTGGTCAGTAGTTTCGCTGAGGCGGTCGGTTCTGGATATGGCCCGGTGTCGGCCGACCGTATCGCGGGTGTTGCGCTGATCAGCAACCCTGTTCGCCGTGCCGGCAGCGGGTCCGTTCCCGGGCGGGCAGGCCAGATCGCGCCGAGTCCGGCACCGGGTACCTCGGGAGCGGCGGTCGGGCAGATTCGGCTCGGTCCGGTGCCTGCGAGCGGTGGTATCGCCGACACTGGAATCGATTTCGGGGCGTTGAGTGGCCGGGTCGCTGAGTTCTGCTTGCCCGGCGACTTGGCTTGTGACGCACCCGGAAATGCGGCCGCGCTGCACTTGGCCGCCGCGATCGCGGCTCAGGCTGACTTGCGTGACCCGATCGCCGCGCTCAACTCGCTACTCGGAGTTCTCACCACCACGCTCGGGCAAGCCCGCTCCACGATCATTCTTGAGGATTTCCAGATTCATGGCGGTCAGGTGAATTATGTGCCAGCCCGCAGCGCGTCGCAGCGGATCGCTGCTGCCGCGGATCCTCGCGTGCCGGATCCGGGACCGCAGGATATCCACGCCGCAGCGGTGAAGGAGGGCCAGATCGTCGCGGCCATTACCGGCGATCCCTTCGGGCAGCTGCCTCGTGTGCTCGGGCAGCTGGGTGCGGCGATTGCGCAGAACTTCGCCGACAACGCCGGTTTGCTCGATCCGGCCGTGCTGGGCCGCTACATCAATCTCGTCGCCAGCCACGCCGGCTACGCGACGGGGGGGCAAACACAACAGGTCGCCGACTGGTTCGCGGCGTTGTCCCACGACCTCGGAGGCAACCCGTGACTTCCTCGACACGGAGGTTTCGACACTGGTGTGGCAGCCGCCGGCAGTTGTAGCCGATCAGTGTCAGCGCCACTCACGGCTCCCGGGGCCGCGGACAGGGCAGCTGAGTCGATCCCGGGGCAAGAAAGGCAGACGCCATGAATGATCCGAATCAGCAGCCCTCACCCGCACCGACTGGGCCTGCCGACCGAAGCGCGGCGGCCGCGCCGATCAACCGCAGGCCATCGAGGCCGGTGCTCGCCTCGATGGCCAGTTGCGGTGGCGAGGTCGTTCTGGAGCGGGACCGGTTGCGGCTCTTGGTGCGTGCTGCGGCAACTGTCAGCCTCACCGAGGCCGAGTTCGTTCGCCGAGTACGCCGCGTTGGAGTGACGATGTGGCCGGCGAGCTACCATCACGACCGCGCCGTGGTGAGTCGCTACGCGTTGGAGGCGACACCCGGATCTGGGCGAACTCACCACGGTACCGACCTCGATGCCGATCTGGCGCTTTCGGTGCTGCGTGACGACTGGGCCAAGAACGTGCAGGCGCGGCAACAGGCTACGAGGGAGTGGCGGGGGTTGCGGAAGGCAGGGCTCCTCGACCGCGAGGTCATGGTCCTGCGGGATCAGGTGGTCTGGCGGCGGATGTTCGAGGACGCGGGCACATTCAACGACTATCTGCGCTCGCTCGATGTTTCCCAGCGCACTCCGTGGGCGTGGGCGTCCGGACGCGTGGCAGGTGTTCTGGCCCTCTGGGCGATTCGACAACAGGGCACCGAACCAGCGCGGGCATTGCAGGCCGCGGCGCTGGAGCTGGCACGGTCGGCACAGACCGACGTTCGCGCCGGACGCTCGCCCATCGATGCCCCCTCGACGTGCGGCACGGTCGCCAGCGGGCTGGCACACCTCGAGATCAGCGCGCAGGGCGATCCCACGCGCGAATCGTTGCTGTTGCTGATCCAAATCGTTGCCGCGATGGACGATATCGCCAAGGCACACCGCCGCCGAGGTGAGCTGACCGAATCGATCGCCGTCAACGAAAGCACGGAGCCCTTGGCGCGGTGGTCCCGGGAGTTGCATCGCCGCGCCGGAAACGGAGGGATGAGCGATGGACAGCTCTGAGCCGCACACCGCAGGCGAGACCCCCCTGGTCCATACGAGCGGGCGTGGTCAGGCCATTCGTCTTTCTGAGCTGCTCGCCCTCTGCGCTGGTGACGCCACAAGGGCGCTGTGTCCGAGCCGGGAAGGAAGCGGTCGTTGACCGGGCCGCCGCCGAGGTTGGAATCGGCGTTGACAGCGGTACGCGGCCTCGATCCGGCTGAGGGCGGGGTGCTGCTGGCCGCGTTGTGTGGTGAGCAGGTGGTGGCCGCCCGTCACTTCGGATTGAGCGACGTGCAGCGTTCGGCGGTCGAGGCGGCTGTGGTCGGCGCCGACAGTATCGTGCTGGTGGCCCTCGGCTCGATGAAGGTGGCCTCTCGTGCTCTGGCCGTCGCCGAGTCGATCGAGCGGCTCGCCGGTGACCGCGTGCAAATTCTGGCGTCGGTCTATCTGCCGGATCTCGCCGACGGCACCGCCTGGACTGATTTGAGCGGTCGGGTGGGCGATGGGGTCGTGCAGGCCGGCAGGCCCCGCCCTGCTGTCGGTCGCCGTTGGTTCCGGATGCCTACATGGCGCAGAGGACGGTGAATACGATGACAGAATCTGCGCAGGACAGCGGTGTGGGCGAATCGGCTCAGCCGGTCAGGTCGCCGCACACCAGCGCTGTGCGTCCTTGGGTGTTGGTTGAAGCGCTGGGCAGCAAGGGTGAGGAACGTCGTGTGGTCGCCGAAGGGCTGCATCCACGGCGGTATACGCGCCTGACGCGTACGCGGATCGCTGGGAGTCGCGCGATCGCCGAGCATTTGCCCGCAGTGGTCGACGCGGCCGTGGACAGTGGCGAACCTCAGGTCAAGGTCGCTTACCCGCCGTCGGGTGCTCATATCCGTATTACCGCTGTGCCGGTGATCGGGCCGGACGGGTCGGTGCTCGCGGTCCAGGTCTGGGCCGGGCCCAGAGCGCAGGTCGCACCGGAGCGCCCCGCGGTAGGCACTCTGCTGTGGCAGACGCCGGGCACCGGGATCGCGCTCACCTCTTCGGTCGCCGAGCAGCTGCTCGACACGGGTATCTCTGTGTCCGCCGAGCGGGCGCTACCGGATCTCATTCGCCATCTCGAGGGTCTGGACAACCGTGCTGATCTGTTGCGGCTGTTCGATTCCGGTAGTCCGCCGGCCCTGTACGCCGGGTTCGCGGTGACCACTGGCGAATCGTCACAGACCCGGCGGACCCTCTACATCACGGCGCGAAGCCGAGGCAGTGGGTCGCAGCGACGGGCCTCGGCGTTGATTGCCGATGTCAGTCTGACGCGCCCTGCACCTGCGCCGGCGTTCACGATGCGATTGATCGATGCGATGCCCACCCCTGCCGATCATGCGATCGGTGTGATGGACGTGCGCACGGGTCTGGTGCACGACTGGGTTCGTCGAGGCCGGGCCCCCTTGGATCGCTGGATGAACGAGATCCCCCACGTGCACCCCCATGACCTAAACGAACTGTCGATTGTCCGCGCCGCGCTGCTCGACGGCGTGGGCTCAGCACGGGGCAGCTGGCGGTTGCGGTTCGATGAAAAATCGCCCTGGACAAGGGTCCACGCGCAGTGGCGGGTGCTGGCCTGGGATCCCTCCCCGCAGGCGCTACTCGAGCTCCACGCCCTCGATCTCCACGTTCCAGATCCATCGCCCCGGCAGGTGTTGCATCCCCCGAATGCCCGTCTATGACAGCACAACACGAACGGGGCTGCCGCCCTCCCCGTATCGATTGGAACTCTGGGCAATCGATCACGCTCGACAGACAGTGTCGTCAACGAGAGCGCCGTCGACGTGGTGCAGGGGGATTGCCAAGCCCGACTGTGAACCTTAAGCTAAAATCGCGCTCCGTCTTGGGGTTTCCCGGAGTCCTGTCATTCACGGATCCGGATGTAGCACTGCGGCTGGCTCGGCTGTTGCCAACAGTCCGATCCGTGCGCAGTTCGTCGAACCTAGTCGATGTTGCGATACACGGTGCGCGCAGGAGACGACGCGCTGACATCCTGCCTCCCGATTTGCCGCGGCCCCTCGATGTTTCGGTTCGACCTCCAGATCGATTGAGGGGTATCACCACCATGGACGATTCTTTTTGCCGCCGCTTGCAGCGCGCCGTAGTCACTGGGGCACTTCCGGTGGCGGTCGCCGTGGCAATGGTGTCCACCGCGCATGCCGAACCGGGGCAGGCTGGTGTAACGCCGGAGACACAGGCGGGGATGATCACGCCAGCCGAGCCTGCGGCGCCGGAGCATGGCATCGCGGTGCTGGTACCCGATCCGCCACCGCCGTCGGTGCCCGACCGGCCAGCTCCCGAGCATCAGGCAGAAATCTTGACCGCTGCACCGGAAGTCCAGTCTGCGACCCCCGCTATGCAGTGGCCTGCCGAACCCGAACCCGAACCCGAACCCGAACCGTGGCCGGAACAGACCGCGCCCGCGTCGCCACCTGCCCCGGCGCCGCCAGCCCCGCGCACCATCCGCGCCGGCGACGTAGAGTTCGTGGTTCCTGACATCATCGACCCCTACCTCGAAGAGGATATCGAGGCGTGGTTGCGGTGGGCCGAGACTGAGATCGCCATCGGCTACGACGGCCTCGGCATCCCACGCAGCGAGTCCGACCGCCGCGCGCTGTCGACGGTGACCGGCGGCGCGATCGGTGGATTGGTGGGCGCGGAGCTCGTTGGTGTCCCCACCACCGCCCTCGGTGCATTGCTCGGCGCCGGTGCTGGCGCTCTCGTCGGGTCCGGTGTCGGTTCGCTTGCCGGAGGTGTCGGTGCGGTGCCGGGAGCTCTGCTTGGGGTTGCAGTGGGAATCCCGGTCGGGGGTGCATTGCTGGGCATCCCGGGTGTCGTGGTCGGCGGCGTGGTCGGCGCAGCCGCAGGCGGTGGACTCGCTGCGGCGCTCGGCGCGAGCACCGACCCCACACCCGCACCGCCCCCGCCCGCCCTGCACGAGTTCGGCGCCCCACTCCCGGCCCCGGCCGAATCCGGATGTGGCTGCCACAATGAATCCGCGCTCAATACACAGCCCGCGCCCGCACCGATGCCGGATCCGCTGCCCGCGATTGTGGAGGCGGCGGCCCCGGCGGTTGACGCGGTCGAAGCAGCGGCCGCGCCGATCGTGCAGGCCGCCGCCCCGGTCATCGATGCGGTGCGGGTGGCAGCCGCGCCGATCGTCGACGCACTTGCCGGTGCCGCGGCCCAGCTGCTGCCCCCGCCGCCGCCAGCACCCGCACCACCGCCGTGCTGATGGACGGGCAGCGCAGCGAGGTGGGAGCCATGGCCACAAACCGAGACACCCACCATGAAGTGGAGCAGTGGTGGGACGCACTCATTCTCGACGATTCGCACTCACCCAATGCGCCGACAACGATGACACCGACAGTGGTCGGGGGCCGTGGTGATGCGAGCGCCCGAGCGGGAATCGATGAACTGGCGGATCGGCGACTCGTAGATCCAGCTGCCGAAGCACCAAGGCGGGCGCGGCCGGTGTCCCGACGCCGTGCGTTGCTCGGCGCAGTCGGCGCCGTAGGGCTGGGAGTGGCGGTCATGCTGGCCGTGTCGATCAGTGATACCGCGGAACCACGTACCGACGCCGCCGAGGTCTCGCTTGCCCCCGCTACCCCGGCGCCGGCCGCAGCCCCGCACTGCCCCGACCGAATCGACGGAGACACAGTGTTGGGCGCGGGGCGAGGCGGCACCGATAGGGCACCCGAGGCAATTCTGGGTTTCGAGCATGCCTACTACATCGAGCGCAACGGCACGGCCGCGCGCGCGTTCACCACACCTGATGCTGCGGTCCCCGCTGCCGGGGTGATCCAGGCCGGTATCGACTCGGTGCCCCAGGGCACGACCCACTGCGTCCGAATCACCGCATTGGGCCCGGACACCTGGGCGGTGGATCTGTCGGAGCACCGCCCAGGTGAACGAGCGCAGCTGTACCTACAGACCGTGACCACCACCAACCGCGACGGTCAGATTCTGATCACCCGGATCAGTCAGCGATGACCGCGGCAACCACACTGCCTGTACCTCTCGCCCGGCCAAACAGGCTTGAGGCCCGCCGGGCGTCTTTCCCGCGGGCGCCGACCGTCCGGCTTTGGCGGGATGTCCACCTCCGAGTACGCAGAGATCACAGGGCTCGGCTTCTCTCGGCCGCGAAGGTTGCTGGCGCCGACCACACCGTGCGGTCTATCTGCGTTTGATGGGAGAACTGCGATGAGCACACCCGACCGGCATGCCACGTGGGCGCGGATCGTGGTCGCCGCGGCCGCGGCCGCCGCCGTTGTTTGCGGCTCCGCGCCCGCCGTGGCCCAACCGACAAGCGCCCCCGCCGCACCGCCACCTCCGGTGGGGCAGGCGATTCCGTGCACGCCGCTGCATGTTGTCGGTTTTCAGGGCACCGGCCAGTCCGGGGAGCAGGCCAATCCCACGGTCGATTCCGGATTTCTCGGCGATGCGGTGACTCGTCCGCTTCTTCAGGCTGCGCAGCCTTTCGTCTCGCGGCAGCTCGTGGCCTACGCCGCGGATTTCGGGTTCGCGAACAAGCCTTATGTCGATTCGATGACTGCGGGTCTGGCCGAGGGGTTGCGCACGATCGCTGAGTACGGTGATCGTTGCCCGGACGCCAAGATCGCGATCATCGGCTATTCGCAGGGCGCTCAGATCGCTGATGAGATCGCGCGCATGATCGGCAATGGTGATTTGAATTCGCCGGTGAAGGCTGATCGGATCGCTGCGGTCTCGCTGTTTTCGTCCCCGATCCGGGAGAACGATGCCGCAGTGTTTCCTGGGACGCGGCAGCGACTCACCCCGGCCGCGCCGGCGGGGGTGCCGCAGTCGGTGCTGTCGCAGTTGCTGCTGGCCGATCCGGCTCCGGCCCCGGGCGCGGGGCTTGCGCCGAAGGTCGGCAAGTATCTCGGGTATGGGCGCCTGACCGGGCTGGTGGCTTCCTGGTGCAATGGCGGGGATATCGCCTGCTCAACCCCGGCGGATGCTCCGCTGGCACGCACTGTGGCCAATCTCGGTGGCCAGATCCATTTCTCGGCGCAGGACCCGTTGCAGACCGTCGCCGATATCGCCGAGGCATTGGGCGGCTCGGTCTTGCGGACCGCGGCCGGGGTTATCAACAACGACGTGAACTTCAGCAACGGCCGGTTTTCGATCAACAACTCCGGCACGACGATTCTGGGCCGGCTGGCACAGAACTCCGATCCACGGGCCGCGACCACCCAGGCCGATACCGACGTCATCCGGGCGGTGATCAAGACCGGCGTCATGGGGTTCAATGCCGCGATTACCCTGGCGCGCAAGATTTTGACCCCGACCAACATCGCCTCTCTGGTCGCGGTCGGGATGACCAACCCGACCGCTGCGGTGGCCGATCTGGGTATGAAGCTTGCCGGTGCGGTGCTCGACCTGGTCCCACCGGCAACGATCTCGGCGGGGGTGCGCTACATCTTCAACGAGGTCACCAGGGACGTCACCGACAACGCGGGCCTGGTCAAGATGGCCACCGATCTGCGGTATTGGAATTCCGGTGCTCAGCACACCTCCTACGACATCGCTCAGGTCGGCGTCGACGGCCAGACCCCGGCGCGCTACACCGTCGACTGGTTCGCGGCGCTGGCCAATGCGCTCGGCGAGAAGGCCGTCGCGACCTCCACCACGACCCGCCCGACCACGGTGGCACCCACTACGTCGAGGCCGGCCGTCGTGCCGACGAACTAGGTCATGGGGAATCGGCGAGGTGATGAGTGATGACGGCGGCAGACATCGGGACCGGGCGTGAGTGTCGGCGGCGCGGCGTCCGCGGCGGCGGCCGGTGGGGTCGCGATGATGATGGTGACCGCGGTGATGCTCGTGCTGTTCGACGACGCCGAGCAATCCTCGACGGGCTGCATGCCCGGCGATACTCCGCCGCCAGTGCTGGCCGGTGCGGCGTCCTCTTCCACGCCGGTGCCCGCACCGGCGATGGCGCCGGGAAGTGGTGGGCAGCGGGTGGTGCCGATGGCTGAGGGCACCTACACGTTGTCGAGCGGGTACGGCCCGCGGTGGGGCGGCATGCACAAGGGGGTGGATCTGGCCGCCGAGGTCGGCACCCCGATCTATGCCGCGGCCGCCGGAAGGGTCGTCGCAGCCGGTCCCGCATCGGGTTTCGGCAATTGGATCGTGATCGATTCCGTCGATGACCAGGGCCAGCCGTTTTCCACCGTCTACGGGCACATGTTCGACGACGGCGTCGGGGTGTCGGTGGGTAAGCAGGTCGAGGCGGGCCAGCAGATCGGCGCGGTCGGCAACGCGGGCGAATCCAACGGTCCGCACCTGCATTTCGAGGTCGTGCCCGGTGGCCGCCTGGCCGGCGGGGAACCGATAGACCCGATGTCGTGGTTGTCCGGTGCGGCCACCACCGCCGGTCCGGCAGTTGCGGACCCGAGTGCCTCCGCGCCTGCGAGTTGCCCGCCGGGTTTCGGGACCCCGGGCGGTCAGCTCGCCGAGGGCAAAGTCCCGGCCGAACTCGATCAGTGGTATCGGCGGGCGGGTTCGTTGTGTCCGCAGATCAGCTCCTCGCTGCTGGCAGCCCAAGGCCGTCAGGAATCGGGGTTTCGCCGCGAATTGACCTCCCCGGCCGGGGCGCAGGGTCTGGCGCAGTTCCTTCCTGGGACCGCAGCCTCACTCGCCCCCGATGGACAGCCCTACGTCATCGACGCCGACGGCAACGGCGCGGCCAGTGTGTGGGACGACGGGGACGCGATCGTCGGCCAAGGCCGCCTGATGTGCGCGCTGGCAGAGCGGATCGAGGGCTGGAAAGGGCAGGGCAAAGTATCCGGTGACATGGTCACCCTGGCGCTGGCGGCCTACAACGCCGGCGAGGGCGCGGTGCTCGAGTACGGCGGTGTGCCTCCGTACCGGGAGACGCAAAACTATGTGCAGGCGATCGTGGCCGCCGAACCGGAGTTTCGGGCGGCGGGAGCCAGCGGCCGGTTCGTCCCGGCACCCGGTAGCCCGCGCAGCGAGCAGACGGTGGCCGCGGCCCGCGAATATCTGGACACACCCTATGTCTGGGGCGGGGGAGGACCGAGCGGCCCCTCCGGGGGAGGGTTCGACTGTTCCGGGCTGACCTCGTATGCGATCCATGCCGCCTCGGGCGGCTCGGTGACGTTGCCGCGCACCAGCGAACAGCAATGGACGGTGGGTGTGGAGATCCCCATCGAGCAAGCTCAGCCCGGCGATCTGGTCTTCGGCGCCTGGGGCGATGCGGGCCCGGGGCATGTCGGGATCGTGGTCGCACCGGGCCGGATGATCCACGCCCCGCAGACGGGGGAATCGGTGACCGAGGCCGACTTTCAGCCAGGCATGCGGGCACGGCGGGTGATGTGATGCGCACACGAGCCCTGACCATCGTGTCCGGCGCAGCAGGCTGCCTGATGGCGTGCACGGTCGCCGGATGCGGGAGCAACAACGCGCCCGCCCCACTACCTTCCTTGCCACCTGCCCGACCGGCCGCGGCCGTGCCGCTGACGGCGCCCGGGCCGGCGGTGGGGGAGGGCCCCGAGGCTGTG
Organism: Nocardia carnea NBRC 14403; assembly: GCF_000308515.1. Taxonomy (GTDB): domain Bacteria; phylum Actinomycetota; class Actinomycetes; order Mycobacteriales; family Mycobacteriaceae; genus Nocardia; species Nocardia carnea. Next base: position 51,859 of record NZ_BAFV01000126.1, read on the forward strand.
GCTGCGAGAGCTATGCGGGAGCTCTACACGCTGCGGCCCGGCCGGGAACGCTCCGGTGATTCGTTGCGCCGCATCGTGGGCTGGTTGAGCCCGGCGATGCGCGCGAGGGTCGCGCAGTTGCCGCCTGCCCCAGGGGAGGCGGTGCAGTGGGCGTCCTGGGCCCAGCGGGGCGCGCGGATCGAGGCGGCGACGTTCGTCAGCGCTGAACGTCCACCTGGTGAGGAGCCAGGCCAGGCGCGGCGAAAGGTCGCGGTGCACCAGACGGTGAGCTGGCCCGACGGTCGCGTCGAGTCGCTGCCGGCGTTCACGGTGGTCGTTCTCGTCGTCGAGGGCAACGAGGGCTGGCGTGTCGATGACTACCGGAGTTGGTGACGGCGATGGTGGGCGATTCGACGTGGCCGCCGGTTCCTCTGTGGAACCAGCCGGTGCCTGGTCATGTTGGTCGACCGCCGGTGCTGTGGCTGGTCGGGGCGCATGGTGGCGCGGGTGTCACCGTGCTGGCGCGGTCGTTGAGTTTTGCGGGGGATGCTGCGCGGCGGTGGCCGGGATTGATCGGCCTGGGCCGCGGCCTGGATTCTCCGTTCGTCGTAGTGGTGGGCCGCACGCATATGTCGGGGCTGGCCGCGGTGCATCAGGCCTTGCTCTCGCACGCGCACCGCGCGACGCCTGCGGGGGTGAGGGTGCTCGGTGTACTCATCGTCGCCGATTCCGATCGGCCGTTGTCGAAGTCGGCTGCTACCCGCCGAGATACCGTCGAGGCCTTGGCCTGCGATCTGGGCGCGCAGCCTTTTCGGCTCGGCTGGATCGAGCCCTGGCGCTCGCTGGAACCCCACGAACTGCCGGCATGGACACCGGATCAGCCGCGCCGCATCGGCGACCGCGATGCCACGAAGTTTCCACCTGCCCCGGTCGCCGGCCTCGCCGAGAACCTGTTCGCCGCTGCGCGCGGCGCGTTCACCAAGCTGCGCCAACAGCAGCCACCCACCACCGGACGCTCGATCGCCGGATGACTCGCACGAAACCGTTCACGACCATGAAGAAAGGGAATCGACCATGAGCGTCACGCTTGCCGCCTTCGATGTTGTGGCCCAGCAAACTGGAGAGCAGATCTCGGTCACGCCTGTTCAGCCGCCGGGTTCGGAGAAGATCCAGTTGCTGTTGGGTGTGGTGTTGTGGCTGGTCACCGCCGCGCTGACCGGGCTGGGGATCTTCTCCGGGTTCAAGTTCGCGGCCGCCTTCAGCGAAGGGCATGCCTCGCCGGGGCAGAAGATGGCCCCGCTCGCGTGCGCGGTCGGAGCGATAATTTCGACCACGGCTGCGCTGTGGGTGTCGTTCTTCTCATGAGCGATCCCGTGCTGGTCTATGCCCTGATCATGCCGCCTGCCGAGGTCAGCGGGCCGGTGTTGTCGCTGCTCGGCCATGTGCTGTGGCTGGTGCTGGCGGCCTGCGTCGCCAGCGGTATCTGGGCCGGGATCGAATTCGCGCGCGACTACGAGTCCGGGAAAGGGTTGAACCAGGCCAGTTCCCGGGTGCTCACCGTCGCGATCTGCTCTCTGGTCTCCGGCAGCGCCAGCGCCTGGGGCGTACTCCTACTGAATTGAGGACATCACGGCGATGAGGATTCATTGGACACTGTTCGCCGTCGCGGTGATCGTGGTGGCCACGCTCGCCGGCTGCGGACGCGACGACACCGATCCTGGCCCTGTGGTGATAGATATTTCGGCACCGCCACCTGGGGCGACGTGGCAGCTCTACCGCGGCGTGTATGTGCCCTACACTGCGGCGGGCCCCGCCGACACCAGCGGTGCAGCACCGGCACGCTACGAGCACACTCCGCAAGGCGCGGTCGCGGCCGCGATGCAGGGCCAGGCGCGGCTATCCCTCGCTCCGGACGACAGCTGGCCCGCAGTGACCACCGCGGTCACTGTTGCCGGGCCCGGCCGTGACCGCTTCGCCCTCGAACGGGTCATGGCCTCGATCACTGCGCCGGCCGACCCCGGGGCGACCGCCCAATACGCCGGGTTCCGCCTCGAGAGCTGGAGCCTCGCGGCGGTGACGGTGTGGCTGGCCACCCGCATGCCGACAGGGCAGCTGTCGGCGCAGCCGACGCGGATGGTGTGGCACGCCGGTGACTGGAAAATCGAGCTTCCCGCCACCGTGGCCACCGGTCCAGACGGCCGCGTGCCCACCGACCCCGTCGCGCTTGAAAACCTCTACAGGTACACCGAATTTCACCGCTGACCGAACCTTGGGGAAGGGAGACCACGTCGTGACCGACGACACCGACAACAGCTCCGAGACACGCACAGGATGGACACGCAACCGAACCACACTCGTCTTGGCCATCGGGTTCGTGGTTTTCGTGGTGGTGGCCGCCGCCGGAGTCTTGGGTGGACGGCTCCTGACCGGGAACCAACACTCCGATCCACAGTCGACATCCACACTCTCGACGCCGCCGGGGCCCACCCCTTCCCCTCCGAGGGAGGGCGGGTTCGGGCCGCTGTCGGCCGACGGCCTGGGCCGGCCTGTCGCGCACCCGTTCAATGCTGCGGGGCAGGCGCTTCCGCAGTCGGCGGTGTCGCGGCCCGACTACCGGTGTGAATTGCCGCCCAACTGTGCGCCGGTGCCTGCGCCCGAGGCGATGATGTGGCAGGAGATCAAGCCGTCGGTGCTGCCGTTCTCGACCAGCGATGGCCCCGCCCGCATCGACGGTGTAGCCGCCACCGGCTACACCCGCACCCCGCAGGGGGCCGCGCTCGCGGCGCTGCAAATCTTCTGGCGCGCCGTGGCCAGCCGCACCAACTTCGATGTGATCACCGACCGGCAGATGGTCGGCAGCCCCGAGGACCTCGAGGCGCTCAAGGCGACCAAGGACTGGGATTACACCAGCCGACCCGCAACAATTCCGCGGCCGTCGGCCTTCCGGGTGACGGCCTGGCAGGACGAGTTCGCAGCACTCCAATTCGCTGTCCCGACCAAGGACCCCGGCATCTACAGCACGTTGGCGCTCGAGGTCGTGTGGCGTGACGGCGACTGGAAGCTGAGGGCGCCGAGCACGCCCAGCCCACAGCGCAAGGTGATTTCGCTGGTCGGATGGACCCAATGGTGAGACGGGTGCTGATCATGGTGGCCGCCGCCCTGGCGGCCACCATGATCTTCCCGACGGTCGCCGTGGCCCAAGTGCCCTGGGAGCCCGGATTGCCCTGGGAAGACCCCGGCACCACTCAGCGGCCCGCCGATCCCGGTGACCCCACCACCGAAGACGACATGTATGCCGATTGTCGGGAGTGGGGCGAGAATGTGCCCGGTCCGCTCGGGTCGGTTGTCGAGGGTGTCTGCGATGTCGGCACCGCGGCGCTCAACCCGGGCGAAGCCGCTGGCGAAGCGCTCAAGGGCGTGGTGGGCCGGGCAGCCGAGGAGTTTGCAGACGGCTGGAAAAAGGGCATCGCTCTGATGTTCTCATGGTGGTATCGCACACCGATCACTTCCTCGACCAGCTCGGACGGCACCTCGGACCTGGTGGGCAGCGTCCACGAGTACCTGCGGTTCTTCCAGGTCTGCGCGTTCATCGTGAGCGTGCTGATCGCGGTGGGTCGCGTAGCGCTGGCTTCCGCGCAGCTTCGTAGTCAGCACGCGACCGAGGCCGCCACCATGGTCGTGCGCACCGTGGTGGTCTCCAGCATGGGTGTCGGGCTGATCGTGCTGGCCGACGATGCGATGCGGGCGTCCTCGGTCTGGCTGCTCGAAACCATGGCCGGCGGGGTCGACCCCGGCCAAGCCCTCGAACGGATCATCCAGATCAATACGTTGGGCAGTCTGCTCGGCGCCGGTCTGTTGTTCGTGTTCGCGGTGATGGGTGTGTGTGGCGTCATCGCCCAGATGGTGTTCATCCTGATCCAGATCGCGGTGTCCAAACTGGTGCTGGGAGTACTGCCACTGGCGGCATCGTTCTCCGGCACCGAAGCGGGTAAGCAGGCCTACAACAAGCTCACCGCCTGGACCGCAGTGTTCCTCCTGTTCCCGCCGGTGACTGCGCTGATCTACGGCACGGCGTTCTCACTCACCCTCGGCGCCGAGGACGCCCAAGGCGCGCTGGCGGGAATGATCTTGTTGACTCTCTCGGCGCTGGCGCTGCCCGCATTGGTGCGGTTGATGGTGCCGATGGCCGGCCAGGTGTCCGGCGGCAGCGGCGCGGCTGTAATGAGCGGGGCGCTGCTGGCCTCCGGCGCCGCTCCGCTGCTGGGCGGATTCGCCGGCGGTGCGTCCAAGATTGGTGAGGGCGGCCAGGACCCGGCGGCGTCCGGTGGTCGCTCCGACAGTGACGCGCCCACCGGCGCGGTTGCCGCACCCACTTCGACATCACCGCCCGGTGGGTCCTCCGGACCCGCCGGTGCCGCCCCCTCCGGGGGCGGGGCGGCCGGTTCCGGTGCAGCATCGTCCGGCGGCGCGGCCGCGGGAGCCGCTGGTGCTGCGGCGGGGCCGATCGGGGCCGCCGCAGGCGAAATCAAGCAACGGGTGGAGGGCGCAGGCCAGGGGGCAGGCCAGATCCTTGCCGACGGCGCTCAACGCGGCACCGGATCCCCGGACGTGCCGCCACCCCCGCCGGGGCCGCCTGGCTCGGTACCGCCCTCGGGTGGACGCTCCGATGGCGAATTCTGATCAGGAAAGGCGACCGTGACCGGACAGCGAAAACCCTCAAAGACACATCACGCCTGGCGGTTACGCGGGCCACGTCGCCCCGGGCCTGCACGCTTCGCCTGGAGTCGGCTGCGCTCCCCGCACACCCAGCGGGAGGCGAAGACGGCGCGGCCCAGCAGCGATGGGAGGCCGCGCGGTCAGGACCCGGTGATGGGCACCGAAATGTGGTGGGGCACCGACACAGCAGGTCGACGCTTCGGGGTGATCTGTGATCGCAGGCTCGGGCAGTTCACCGCCATCCTGCGGTGCACGGCGGGCCCGTTGGCCGCGATCGAGCAGGGCACGGTTCCCGGGTGGGGCCAGTTCCTCGCTGAGGCCGCCGCCAGCGGCGACCTCGCCACGATCGCAACCGCGCGCCCGCACCGTGGCCGGGACGCGCACATCACGCTCACCTGGCAGGCCCGCACTACCCCAGGCATCGACGACCCGGCGGTGATGATCGGTGAGCTGGCCAGCCGCATACCGGCTTTGTGTGAACGCTTGGGCTGCTACCAGGTGATCGCCGCACCGATGTCGGACCACGAACTATCCACGACGTAGCGAAAGGCGGCGGCAACGATGGGCAATCAGCTGGACTCCAATGCGCGGCGCACCTACGGCGCCGGCCATGAAGTGCGCCGCACCTTCGCCTTCGGCTTGCCACGCAAGGTGTTCTACGGCATCTTCGCCTCGATCGTGGTCGGGGTGATCATCTCGATGATCGGCATGCCCATTATCGGCCTGGGCTGGTCACTGTTGTCGGTCTTGGCGGCGCTGCCTTTGAGCCTGCGACTCACCGGCAAGACCGGCTACGAGTTCTTCCTGCTGGAATGGGCGTGGCGGCGCCAGAAACGATCCGGCCGCAACATTCTTCGCGCCGGACCTCTCTCGCACGCACCCGGCGGCCGAACCCGGCTGCCCGGCATCGCCGCGGGCACCGAAATGTGGTGGGGCACCGACAAGTACGGGCGCCGCTTCGGCATGATCCGGATGCACTCCACCAGCCAATACACCGCAGTCCTACGCTGCTCACCTCGCGGTCTGGCCGGCATGGAGCAGGACATGATCAACATCATGGTCGCCGAATGGGGCGCGTTCCTGGCCAAGATCGCCGAACCGGGCGATATCGCCGCCACGGTGACCGTGCTGGAGACCATCCCGGAAACCGGTGCCCGCCTACACACCGAGATGGCGCGGATCCAGAGCGACACAGCACCTGCCAACGCGCGCGAGTGGCTGCGCCAAGCCGGCGCCGGGCAGGCCGCCGACCGCACCGGCTACCAGCTTCATGCCCGGATCGCGATCACCTTCAACGCCCACACCGAGGCCAAACGCAAAGACCCGATGGTAATGGTCGGTGAGCTGGCCGGCCGGCTCCCGGAGTTGTGCGAGCAATTGAGTCGCTGCCAGGTGATCGCCGAACCGATGTCGGATCACGAGATCGCGGCTACCGTGCGCCGCTGCTATGACCCGCGCCGGGATACCGAGATGGCAGTGGAGAAGCTGATGCGCTACCGCGGCGCGCCACCACCGGGAGAGACAGTCGATTGGACCGACGCCGGACCGATGATCGCCGACGAGCTGGACAAACAGACCTACTCCCACGACAGCGCCTACTCGCGTACCTGGGTGATGGTGGACCCGCCGCGTGGATTCTTCGATGAAACCGTCCTGCGTTCGCTCATCGCTGGCCGCGCGGATGTCCGTCGCAAGCGGGTCGCATTGACCCATCGGCCGCTCTCGTCCGCCGACGCTGCCGAGAGTGTGAACGCCGACATGCTCTCGGCGGTCGGTGAGGTGACCGCGACGCGTGGGTTGTCCACGGCCCGCGCCAACCTCAGGGTGGCCGCCACCAATCAAGCCCGCGTAGAGCAGGCCCGCGGCGCGGGAGTCACCGACTACGACCTGGTGATCACTGTGAGCGCCGCGTCCGTCGAGGAGCTCCATGCTGGTGGCGAGATCACCGACGACCTGGCCACCGGCGCACATTTGCGGATCCGGCCCGCGTTCGGTCAGCAGGCCGCAGCGTTCCAGACCGCACTCGGGATCGGTGTCCTGCTACCCGATCACGCCACCGTCAGCCGCACTCTGCAAGGAGAATGAGATGCGCCGACTCTATGGTTCTCGCCGTTTCGTCGAGGACCGGCTGCTGCGCTCGTATGAGGCGCGCACCCCAAGACTGAAACCGGCGTCCCCGGACGCGCTGGTGCTGGGACGCCAACGCCGCCGAGACGCCGCCAAGGCCAAAGCCCGCGCCGATGCCGAGCACTACCGCGAAGAGCTCGCCGCGCGTGACCCGTCACGCCGGGAACCGCGGTGGCGGCGAGCATATCGGTTGACCGACCGAGGGTTCGCGGGAGCCGGCGGGGGAGCGATGGGGGTGATCGACCCGCCTCCGCGATTCCGGGCGACGACCGTGCAGGCCTGCGGGCTGTACCCGTTTCCGATCGGGGACACCCACCCCCTGGTGGGCACGCCGCTAGGCATCAACTCCAACACCGGTGGCACATTCTGCTATGACCCGACCTCGGCGACCTACTGGTCGAGAACCCAGGTCACGCCGAGCCTGTTCGTTCTCGGGTTGCCATCGTTCGGAAAGTCCAGTCTGGCCCGCGAACTGGTGATCGGTGAAGTCGCCGCCGGACGCTGCCCGATCATTTTCGCCGATACCAAAGGCGAATACACCAAGCTCGTCGACGATCTCGGTGGCGTGGTGATCGGGCTGGGCCACGGCCACGGCCACCTCAACCCGCTGGCAGTCGGCGCCCTCGGTTCGATCGTTCCTCGCCTGCTCACCGCCGGGCGCCCGGACCTCGCCGCGAAAGTCCGCGCCGAAGTCTTGGCCCGCCGCAGGCGTTTGGTGCAGGGCTTGTGCGAGATCGAGCGCGGCGAACGACTGGCCCAGATCGAACGCAACATCCTCGGCCAGGCGCTGCGGATGCTCGATGAAGACCCCCGGTTCACCCCGACCGAACCGCCCCTGATCAAAGACCTGGTCGCACTGATCGAGACCGGCCCGGACCAGCTGATGCGCCGCGCCCGCGCCCGCGAGCACAACGACTACACCAGCATCGTCGCCGGACTGCTGGCCACCCTGGACGCGCTGCTCGACGGGGACCTCGGCACCGTGTTCGCCGGCCACACCTCCCAGCCGCTGAACCTGGCCGACGAGGTCCCCACCGCGGTCTGCGTCGATATCTCGGCCCTGTCGGCCAGCGACGAAAAGCTCCTGGCGGCAGTGATGTTCGCCTGTTGGGAAGACGGTTTCGGTGCCGTGGAGGCCGCCCACACTCTCGCTGATGCCGGCATGACCACCCAGCGCACGTTCTTGACCCTCGTCGACGAGTTGTGGCGGGTACTCAACGCCGGCCCCGGAATGGTCGAGCGCATCAATGCCACCACCCGGCTCACCCGCACACTCGGAACCGCGCTGGTGATGATCACCCACACGGTCAAAGACCTCGAATCGCTGCATTCCGAATCCGATGTCAAGAAGGCCAAAGGGTTCATCGAACGTTCCGGTGCGGTGATCGTCGGCGCACTTCCTCGCGACGAGATGAACGCCCTGGACCAGATCATCCCGTTCACCGCCGCCGACCGGGCCATGGTCTCGGCGTGGAGCACCCCCGGAATGTATGACACGGCGACCGGGCGCCAGGCCGCCTCACCGGGCCGCGGCAAATTCCTGCTCAAGCAAGGCACCCAGCGGGTGCCCGGGGTGCCGTTCGAGACCCGCTTCACCGATATCGAGATCCAACGCGGCTGGCACGACACCGATACCCGATTCGCGGGGGTCCGAGCAGCATGAAGACACCCAACGTTCCCTCGAGCACCGACCGCCCGATCTATGCGGGCAATTCCGAAATCGGGTTCTATGCCATGGCCAGCATGCTCGGGCTGTGGCTCGACGCAACGGCAACGGTGTGGCTGTCGCTGTGGCTGGGCGGCGCCGACCCGGTCAATCCGCTGATCGTGGTGCTGGCATGGGCTGCCGGCCGACTGACCTGGACCACCGCGGCGATCGGATGGGCGCTGGTGTTCCTGGCCGCGCACCTGGCAGCGCTGGTGTGGGCCGTGCGGCGTTGGCGGCAACGTACCCACGCGCGCAAAGATATCGCGCGACGTTTCGATTTCGTCGCTCAATGGATGGCCAAACCCTCCGATGTAGGTGCGCTGTCACGGGAGGCAGGCTTGGCCACCTCGGCGCGACTGGGCAGCGCTGCGTGGCCGGGCAACCCGCTGGGGATGCTGGTGACTTCGCGGGGAACGCCGGGCTACGAGCAGGTCAAGACCGAATTCGAGCCGGCGAGCATGCTCTACAGCGGCTGCGAGGCGTTGACCGTCGATATTTGGGGCCCGCGACGGGGCAAGACCACCAGCCGGGTGATTCCGGCGATCGTGGAAGCTCCGGGGGCGTGCGTGGTGACCTCGAACCGCCGCGACGTCGTCGACGCCACGCGCGGTGTCCGCGAGAAGCGACGCGGTGGCGAGGTATTCGTGTTCGATCCGCAGCGCATCACCGGCCCTGGCGAGCCGCAATTCTGTTTCGATCCGCTCTGGGCGGTCACCATGGACGACCGCGAAATGTGGCCGGATCGCGCGGAGAAATTGGCCGACATCTTTCTTGCCAACACAATGCCACCGGGAGCCCGACCGGACCCGTTCTTCGATCCCGAAGGCCGCGACTTGCTGGCTCGACTGTTCCTGGCGGCCGCGGTATCCGATCAGCCGAGCACCCGGGTCTACGACTGGATCACCGAGCCCACCCCGCAGCCGCTCAAGCATCTCCAACAGAGCGAATTCAGCACGGCCGCGGCAGCATTGTCGAAATTCATCGGATACTCCGCGCGGCAGAAAGACGGTCTCTTCGGCACAGCGAAGAAGATGACCAACATCCTCTCCCGCCCGAGCGTGCAGAAGTGGGTGAACGCGACCGCAGGACGCCCGAAGTTCGATCCGCAAACCTTCGTCACGACTCCCTCGACCCTCTACATACTGTCCAAGGAGGGCGTGGACAGTGCTGGAGCGCTGGCCACGGCGCTCGTGTGGGCGGTCTGCGATGCCGCCGAACGCTACGGCGAACGCTGCGGTGGCCGGATGCCGGTACCGATGGTCGTCCCGCTCGATGAGCTGGCCAACGTGATCAAATGGCCCGACCTGCCGGGCAAATTCAGCCACTACGGCGGCCGCGGCATCCTCATGATGGCCGTGCTCCAGAACTGGAGCCAAGGCGTCAACACCTTCGGCGCCGAAGGCATGCAACAGCTGTGGGATGCCGCCTCGATCCGGTACTACGGCGGCGGTGTCGCCGATGAAGCGTCGTTGGGCAAGCTCAGCGAGCTGATCGGGCCGCGCTGGGAGATCGCGACGTCAACGAATATGCAACGCCCCGCCGACTTCCTGTCCTCCGCCAGCGGGCATATCTCGGTCAGCCGCGACACCCGTGAACACAAGATTCTCCCGGTCGCGCATCTGTCGCAGTTGCCGCGCGGGCGAGCGGTGATGCTGTGGGACGGCAAACCCGCGCTCGTGCGCCCGGTCCCGTACTGGGACCGCCCCTACGCCGCACAGATCCAGAAATCGCTGGCGACATACGCGCCCAAGAGTTCGCTTGAGAAACCCCGGCCGGCGCTTGAGGCGGCCCCACCGCGGTGGTGTGCGCGGATGCTGCCGCACCGGGCGGCTGCGGCGTTGCCCGAGGCTGCGCATGTGCTCACGTCCGGCCCTGCCGAGATCGAGGACCAACCGCTATGACCGGTCAAGCCGACAACGATATGAAGGTGAACGAGCAGGTTGGCAAGCAGCTCGCCGAACTGATGGGACGGCGCTTCGCGCCGAGCCTGCGCGATGTGGCCAACACGTTGGCCGACCGCAAGTTCACCGAATTGATCAGCACCGCCAACGGCGGGCGGATCGGCCGTCAGCTCGATCAGTTGGCCGCCCGCATCGCCGAGGAGAAAATCCAGGCACTGGTGCAGGGCCGAGCCGGGCCGGCCGAAACCCTGGTCTATCCCTCACTCGAGGAGTTCTGTGTCGACTTCCTGTTCCCGCTGTATGCCGCCAACCTGCATTCCACGGCGATCAAGTGGTGTCCGTCCTGGTCTGTGCATATCGCGGCGACAGTCCGGCTCGAGGCCCTGTGGCGCTCGTTCGAGCATAACCGCCTGGAAGGCTTGCCCGGCGTGGCGAACTGGCTGGTCAGCATCGCAGACCCCATCATGGCGAAACTGATGGACCCCGACGGCCCGTTCGTCTTCTGCGATCCGATCAAAGGCCACGAACACAACGGCGAAGACCAGGTCGCCGATCTCCCGCACACCCCACTGGCGGAGGGCACACCCTATGCCCGCCGGCACCCTCCTGAACCGGCGTCGGCCCCCGACCCGCGTTGACGAGAACTAGTTCGGTGACATCGAGAACAAGGACGAGATCATGACTACCCCTCCTTTGGAAGATCCAGGCAAAGAGCTGGCCGCCGCGCTGCGCACCGCGGTGCTGGCCGCGGTCAAAGTCGGTGAACTGCTCTACCGGCGCCGCGAGCTCATGCTGCGCCGCGAGCTGGCCGGCGCACAGTCCTCCGCGCGCGACATCGAGCGACGGGTGAATACCGAACGTCGCCTTGCCGCAGACCGGCTGCGGTCGGCGCGTCCAACCATGCGGGCACTGGCCGCGGTCACCCCGGACAGCGTCGCCACGGTCTATCGGGATGCAGTGGCCTGGCGTGATCAGCTCCCCGAGGCGAAAGAAGTCGCCGAATCCATCGAAACCTACATGCGCGGGTTCGGCCTGGACCCCGACCAACTACGCGCGGCAGGCAAGGAATTCGCGCGACGCGTGGAGCCGACGATGCGACCGGGCCTCGACCTGAAGCTGACCAGTGACGATCACGCACGCGCGGCCGCCAACGCACCGGAATTGACCGATCATGTAGCCGCAGAACGCGACCGGATCCGACCTGCGACACTCAAGGTATTCGGGGAACATGTAGGTCCACGGCGTCGGGCGGAAGTACTGGCCGAGCTCGACCGCGTCGATGAAGCTGCGGCCCGAGCGGTCTATGAGCGCACGCAGGGATTGACGGGCTCGCAGCAGCTGACACCGGCGATGCTGGCGGATTGGCGGGCAGCCGAGGCGATACGGTGGGCAACCAACGCTCAAGCCGGGGATCTGGCGTTGTTCGCCGCGCTGGTGTTCGACGGCGAGGCCAGCACGGACACCGATGACTCCGATCCTGCGGCCTCACAGATGACCGACCTATGGTTGGCGTGGCGGGCGCGGGAAATCGAGGGCCTTTCACACCCCGATTTCGCGCAGCTGTCCGGACTGGTGTTCGCCGCCCAACTGGACCGTGCCCACGAGTTCATGGCCGACTTCGACCCGGACGGGTACGCAGAATGGCAGCGAATGCGCTCCATCGATCCGCAACGCGCCGATATCGCCTTGGTGCGCCGCTACGAAACCGAGCAAGCTACACAGTGGGCTGGCGAGATCGGTGACGACCTGTGGAAACACGGATTCGCGCGCACTGCCGCACAGCACCCCGACGAGGGACTCGACGATATCGCTCGGCGAGTGTGGACCGCGGCGGGAAAGCCGGAGCCGGCCTGGGATCCCGAGTCCACCACGCCGTCGCTGGAAGAGCGGTGGGCCGCCCAGACACAGGCCGCAACCCGGGTGATACAGCAGGATCCCGACCTGTGGCGGGATTGGCAGGCATGGCGCGCCGATCCCAACCACCCGCCCGTAGAGATGGCCGCCCAGGAAGCGGACATGGTCGCCGAATACCACGAGTTGATGGCCGAGACCTGGGCCGAAGACGCGCGCGAAGCGGGCACGCTGCCCGCGTCCGTATCGACGAAAACTCGCGACCAGCTGATGGCGGCGTGGCGGCTGCACACCGCCGGCCAGCAGGGCACCGACCTGCCGTCCGATGCCGACCGTGCGGTTCTCGATCGGGCGCAAGCCTGGCTTCGGTCCCGCGACCCGTTGGCATACATGGCCTATCAGGCGCATCTGGACGCGCTGCCCGACACCGACCGCACCACTGCGCGGGCGGAATTGGTGCGGGACTACGAAACCCACGAAGCACGCCGATGGGCCGAAGCTTCCGAGGTGTTGGGCCAGGTGCCTGAGGGAACTTCGACACGTGACCCTGATGCCCTGATCAAAATGTGGCGCGCCTACACCGCCGCACGAGACGAACAACGAGCCGCACAGCAACCGGCGACATCCGGCGGAGGCGACAACACGGCCGCTGGCAACACCACCCGGTCACGCGGGGGCCAGAGCAAAGAAGGCGGACGCACCGGCCGGTCGGCCCAATCGCAGCCACCCACGCTGAAAGAGCTGGTGGGTAACCGTATTCCTGACTGGGTCTACAGCAAGCCTGCATGGAACAGGGGCGCGGAGCGCGCCTTTCGCGGCCTTGTGGAAGCCGGCCATGACCCCAAATACCTCGCCGATATCGTGGCGAAGCTTCGTCACCATGAGGCACGAAGTCCGGTGGCGCTCACGATCTGGGCAATGCGTGAAGCGGTGGGCCAAAACGGTGCCGACCCGGCCGGCACTGGCACGAACAACAGTAATGAGAACCCGGCCGACCAGGGCCCGGGGCGTGGACCGACGACGGCGGGGATGGATCCGGCGGCCGCGCGAGCATGGAAGGTCGCCAATCGTGCGTTCGGGACCGCGCCGACCTCGCCAGTACAGCCTTCGTCAGGTACGACCCCGGGGTCGACGGTTCCGCCGATGGGATCACCACACCGTTCCCACGACCAGAGCCGATGACCGACCAAGGAGGTCAACGCCGATGGATGATCAGCAAATCGACACCGAGGTGGCCCGCCAGATCCAAGCGCTGGTGGCCAAGACCGCAGCCAAGAAGCTCGCGCAGATCCTCGAGGCCGATCCCGACCTCGCACGCACGATCGAGACACAGGCACAGCAGACCGCGGAAGCGCAACTTGCACGGCTCGCTGCCGAAGCCGCCCAGAGCGCGGCACCGCGGCGTTTCGCCCATGTTGGCGAATGGGTAGATGAATATCTGTCCTACGCCTATTGGCGTGATGTAGAAGGCATCGGAGACAGCGACCTCCGCTGGTGTGCGCATTGGGGGGAGCACCCCGAGGCTGCTGAGCGTCTGGGTCCTCTGTTTCAGCGCTACCTTGAGCTATCGGGCACACCCGAGGGCATGTTGTCGTGGTGGGAAGATGCCGATCACGCCATGACGAAGCTGATGGCCAAGAACGGACCGTTCAGCCGGTGCAGCCCGGGGAAGCACTACGACGGCGAGGACGCACAAAACCTGCATTGCGAACCCGCGCCAGACGAGATCGTGCAGCAATGGACAGCGCTGTGAGCGCCAGTCCTGTCGAAAAAGTCCGTCGACTCTGCGTCATCTCACCCGATCGTCATGAGTGGGCCGCAGCAGCAGTGCTGGAACAGATTTTGTGCCCTTTACCTGGATGGCGCCGCGATGGACACGGGCGGTACTGCTCGGCGGGATCGCCGGTGCGGTCCTGGACTCGATGCTGTCCCAACATGTCGGTACCGGCCGCCATCATCAACCGATCGGCTCCATCGAGCCAACACTGTTCGACATCACCTGACCGCTCGCGCCGCGGGCTACCGGAGACAGGTAACGACGAAAGAGAGCCGCCATGAGCACCGACATAGAACAGGCCGAACGACGCGCCATCGCCCGCCAGCTCCACCACGCGACATCCGGAGCCAGTGAGGTCACAACAGCTCTCGACATGTGGTGCGGCAACGGTGACTACGCCACCGCCTCCGAACAGACACGCGACGCAGCCGGGCTGCGCGCCCTCGCCGAACTGGAAGCCACAGTGGAGAACCTGACTGCGGTCCTGGAACACCTCGCGAGCACCGTCGCCGGACCAGGGACGCCGAGCAGGCCCACCGGTGAGGTTCAACAGACCCACTAGCCGGAATCGCCGCAGGCTGCCCACCGCCCTGGCCGCTCCGCAGCGCCTGCTACGAGCGATGCTATCGTATCCCGATATGTATCGGGAAACGATAGGGTCGCGGGAGCCAGCTGGTCAGCGATCCAGGATGCGTGCGGGTTTCCGCCAGCACAGCACCGCCGAAACATGCGATTCCGGCGGATGCCTCAACGACGAGCACAACGCTGGCCCAGACGGCCAAGGCCGAGCGGAGGTCACCATCAACCTGACAAGGCCGCTTCGGATACTGCTGTTCGCAGGGTTGCTGTACACCATGGTCAGCGAAGTGGTGCAGGTCATCGTGTGGCCCTCGGTCTGGCTCGAGCGCGACCTCGTTGTCGATGGGATGCCGGTCGAAAAGGTACAGGTCAGCATGAGCGGAGCTGGTTGGCTCGAGCGGGTGGCCTGTGCTGGGCCGATGGTGTTGCTCGTGGCGTTGGCCGCGTTTCCCGTCTTCGCGGTGGTTCGCCGGA
The DNA here is from genome assembly GCF_000308515.1 of Nocardia carnea NBRC 14403. Classification (GTDB taxonomy): domain Bacteria; phylum Actinomycetota; class Actinomycetes; order Mycobacteriales; family Mycobacteriaceae; genus Nocardia; species Nocardia carnea. The sequence goes on from NZ_BAFV01000126.1 coordinate 66,971, forward strand.
TAGCTCGGGAAGGCATCACCGGTGACAACATTTTCGCGGCTGCTTTGAACACTCGAATTCGAGCATCGTTCCGGTGGTGCTGCCTCGCGCTGCTCGTCTATTTCGCCGCCTCGTTCGTGTCCGATTGGCTGCTGGGCCAGCACCTCGGCGGCGATGTCTCTCAGCCGCCCAGTGGCATCGCGGTCGTGCTTCTCGTCGGCGGGGGCGCCGCCTGCACGTTCCTCGATGCGGCGAAATATGGGCGCGGTCTGCGCAGTGAACTGGACACGATCCTATGAACACCGCCACCGCCACCGGCACCTCCAACGATCACGAGATCGAGATCAGGGTGGATGCGCTGAGGCGGCAGCGAGGCCTGACGTGGGCCGAGCTGGCCCGTCGCGCCGATATCACCGAAGCGAACCTGTACGCACTACAACGCGGCGATAAGACCGGCATCCGTTTCGGAACGCTGCGACGCGTGTGTGATGCGCTGGAGTGCACCCCGGGACAACTGCTGGTCTACACCCCGGAATCATCTGAGTCCGATGCCGGTTCTTCGACACCACCGCAGCCGGCTCCGGCGCAGGTTTCCCGTGCCTGAACCCGCAATCCGCTGCCGACCTGCAACGCACTCGACAACGCTGCTCGGTGTGCTCGGCACCCCACCGACAGTGAGGGCGGGCTCTCGGTAATGGTCCACTCTCGCCTGACGAACCACGCGACCAGCAACGCCCCGACACCTCTGGAAACCCTCGCTATGGGCAGGTACTGCCACGAATGCGGCTACGCGCTCAGCGACCCAGAAGCCAACTACTGCTCGAAAACCCACCAGGGCCGGGCCAAGAACCGCCGCCGACTCACGCGGCAGCGAGCCGGCGGCGACTGGGTTCAGTGCCCCACACCGCACTTCGACGCCTTCCCCGACCACGGAGCAGCCGTGATCGGCGCCGCGCACCGAGGCGGCCTGGCCTACATGTGTGGATGCGGCAGTCATCACGTCTGGCCCTCGCTCCCACCTGACTCGAGGAACGTGCCGTACTGCCTGTGGTGCGCCGCACCGCTGTCCTCGACCACGAGCGTGTACTGCAACGAGGACCACGCCACCAGACAGGAGAACGCCCACCATCGTGCCGCCGCTGGAGCCCAGCCGTGCTCCGACCAGGACAACAAAGGATGGGAGCACCGCGGAACCGCCCTGCTATGGGCGCGGCAACATAAGAAGACATCCTGGATCTACCGTTGCCCGTGCGCTCTCTTCCACATCCGATCGAGCATCGAGATCGATCGACTGCGTGTGCGGCTGCTGCCTGACTCCGCGACCACGACCTACGTCCATGGCACCACGCCCAGATCAGCTTTTCGGTCCGACCCTGGTGAACGGGTATGGCATGGCACCGTATCCGCTGCTCTCGCGGTCAGCCCGACCGTGGTGGCGACCGACGGGTCGGCCAAAGCCGGGAGTATCGGATGGAGCTTCGTTGCCAGCGACGGCCGATGGGCCATGGGTGGAGGCCACGACCGCGATCGCCCGCAGCGACTCGTCGATCACGGGCTGATGACGACATACGCAGAGCTACGCGGTCTCCTGCTGGCCTTGAACGCTTTCGATTTCGACCGGCCTCTGGTTTTCCTCCTCGACAGCGCCCCGGCCATAACATTGGCACGCCGGTGGCGGGCGGGCGCACTCACGGCGATGCCTAAGGGGTACAACAGCGCCCCGTACCGAAAAGGCCAGGCCTCGGCTTTGACACAGCTGGCCGAGCGTGTGCACCGCCACGAAGCACCCCTGTCGTTCACCCGGATATCTGCCCATACAGGGCATCTCCTGAACGAAGCCGCGGACAGCCTTGCCAGCATTGGACGTAGGTACTACCAACGCGACGTCCCGTACAGCAAGGGCTTCAACCGTGCGGATGGACTCGTGCAAGCGTTTCTTCAGTCACCTTCCGCAGAAGCATTGGTCTCGGAGTGCTGAGGCACACTTGCCGGTGCTGGCTGTTTTCACCCACTCGCCACCCGCTCCGGACGCCGACCCAGCCACATCAGCATGGCCAGACGGAACACACTCGATAGATCGGAGTCCAGAAAGCCAGCCGCGGATCGCCCAGTCAAGTCGGTTCGCGATCTTCCACTGGGCAAGTACCGTGCAGGCCAATCAGCCTGGCGAACTGCACCACATCAACACTGTCAGGTGGGGCATCTCGTCCATCCCTCCGGCAATCGCTCGACCATGCCAGGCATCGGACCAGCGCCCACGGTTGCCGGTCCGCGGTGTCCAACTCACCGAGAACGACAGCTCGAGTTTGTCGGCACGATCTGCCATCGTGGTGGTCGTGAATCGTCAGCCTGGACTTCAACGGGCCAACCCCGATTTCACCGGACCGTGCACCGCGGGCCGGCAACCTTTCGTCTCGCATGTCGCAGCGACAGCGGGGCGCGGCCAGGGCACCGGTTTTCGAATCGGTGCAGTCCAGGCTGACACCGCCGGCCCGGCACACCGGCACGGTAAATTTCACCAGGCGATTCGGAGGCGTGGCCCGGTGGATTCTGCGATGACTACCCGCAGTGGTTTCCAGTGTTTGTGGAGGTAGGGATCTGTGGAGGCTGTGCGGCTTTCGGGCATTGACCTGGCCCGGTTGCGTATCGGGGGTCCGGCCGCGCTCGACGGTGCGATGCGTGACGGCTTCCGGCTGTACCTGGCGGGGCAGGGGTTCGCGGAATCGACGCAAACCACCTACTACAAGCGGGCGCGAGGATTCCTGAAGTGGCTGATGGGTACCGACGCGCATCGGGAGGCGCTCACCGATTCGACGGCTCGTGATGATGCGGTGCTCGACTATTTGTCGACGACCACGGTGGCTACGCGCAAGGTGACCCTCGCGGCGATCCGTGCGCTGTACGACTGGCTCGGGTTGGGGCCGGTTCGCGTGGATCCGGTCACCGTGGATCGGGCGCGGCCGCCAGTGCTCTCCGATATCGAGCAGTCGGGTGTATTGGACGCGGCGGCCGCGCGCTCTGCGCGCGATTACGCGCTGATTGTGTCGTGGCTCGATGTCGGGCCGCGGCCGTCGGAGATGCGGCGTCTGGACATCGGTGACGCCGAGTTGTCGGCACGCGGGGGGCGGCTGCTGTTGACCCGCCCGGACGGGCAGAAGCGGTGGGCGGAGCTTACGCAGGCGACGACCTGGGTGCTGTTGGGGTGGCGCACCACCCGCACCACCCTACTGGGGCCACGTCGCGCAAAGTCGGGGCCGCTGTTCGTCACGCTGAGCCGGTACGGGCGGATCCAAGCCGATCAGAGCGTGGAATACATTGTCGGTGAGATCGGCCAAGACGCCGGCATCGAGGGCCTCACGCCGTGGACGCTGCGAGCGACGGTCAAGGCCCGCCTGTACGCGACAGGCATGTCGGCCACCGAGGTCGCCGCGCGGATGGGCCAGAGCTATGTCGACTCTCCACAGGTTCGGGCCCTCTTCGTAGACTCCGATACCGTGCCGGCCGCGCCCCGCCGCTCGGCGGCGTCCGGTCAGCTGAGCTTGGAACTCGGCGTCTGACGCGCCGGGCGGCCGCGCGCAGCGGAGGCGTGGTCTTTCTAACGCTCTCTACCGTCGATGTTGCGGTTGCGGTCGGGTGTGCGTGGCGGCTGGCGAAGGGGCGCGGACTGGTGGTCGCGGGCCGGCCGCGCAGTTGATGTGGACTTGGCTGCCGCCGTGTCGTTGCCGCGTCGGCGTGGCGACGACACGGCGTCGGTGTCCGGCGTGGCAGGTTCGGAGGGGCGGCGTTTCCACCCGAATCGGGGCTGGCCTGCGTCGCGCGTGCGGTCACGTCGTTGGTTTCCGCGGCGTCTGTGCTCGGGGATGTCGCCGGCGGGCATGTCGAAATCGCTCACGTCGCCGTGGCCAGTGACCGCGGCCGCAGCGGCCGGCGCCGCCACGGTGCTTCGCGTCGGCGCGGGTGTGGTGGCGGCGCCGGCTGTGGTGAATCGGCGGTGGATCTCGGTCAGTTCTCCAGCGGATAGGGCCGTGAGCTGGCGGGCGCGGGCGAGGTCGCCGGCGGCGAACGCGGCGCGGGTGATGGCGTCGACGGTGCGGGCGATCTGGTGAAGCACGGCGACGTTTGCCAGCGCTGGATTGGCGTGCTGGCGCGAGGCGAGCAGCAGCACCGCCCATCCGTTGGCGGTGTTGCGGCGCTGCCACTGCGGTAGCGGTGCGTCCTGGTGCGCGGGGAGCTGTGCGTAGGTGCTTAGGGTGCGTGCGGCGCGGGCGATCGGCCCGGGTTTTGTTTCGTATGCCAGCGACCAGGCCGATAGGACTCCGGACGCTTGGCGGGCGGCGGCGGCGAACGCGGCGGTGTCGTGCGCGGGGATCGAGGTGAAGGTGTTGGCCCATCGTTGGAGTTCGGCGAGGGAGGCGTTGATGTCGCGTTGCGCCAGCTGCGCGGCCCGCAGCGGGGCGGGTAGCGTTTGCGGTCGGACGGGGATGGCGGATTCGTCGCCGCGGAGGTAGCGGGCGAGGGCGTCTTCGGCCGTTTGCCAGGCATGTTCGGCGGCGGCGCGTTCGGCGGGGTTGTCGTCCCATTGGTTGCGTAGCCGGGGCAGTGTGAGGTCGGAGGCAATTGACCCGCCGGCGGGCAGGATCGGTGGGCGGGCTCGGCCGCTGTTTCCGCGGCCGCCGCGTGGTGGGCGCAGCCCGACGCACCAGCCGCGTACCTCGGAGGTCTGCGGGTCTCGTGCGCGGCGGACCAGCACGCCTTGGGAGTGCAGCGTGCGGACGAATTCGGCTTCGTTGCGTGAGGCGGCGAGCGAGGCGCGCACGATCCGTTCGACGGTGTCGCGGTCGGGTTCGATGGTGGCGGTGCGCATGGCGTGTTTGGCCTCCCCTCGAGCAATGCCCGCGGCGCGGGCGGCGGCGTAGATCTGGGCGCGGTGATATCCCTGTGTGGTGCGGCCGTCGTGCCGGCCGAGCACCACACGCAGGTCGTGGCGCTGTTCGAGCTCCTTGCAGGCGGTTTGAGCGTGCGCGAAATCTCGGTAGGTGTTGACGCGGGTGCCGTCTTCGCGGACTCCGCTGGCGGCGATGTGGATGTGGTCGTTGCCGCGGGCGGATAATCCGTGGCGGATCGCGACCCAGCGTGTGTCCGCGCGTCCGGACCGGGTGCCGGAGAACTCCATCAGGTCCATGAATTCCCGTGCGATGGCGGCCCATTTCTCATCGGGTAGTTGGCCTTCGTCGGCGTGCAGGCTCAGCGAGCAGTGCCACACGTTGCCGTCGCGTTTCGGTTGGAGCGGGTTCACCACCGCTCGGCCGTCGGCGTCGATGATGGTCCGGCCGGCCGCGTCGCGTAGGTAGTTCGGGACCAGGACCTGGGTGCCGAACGCGCGGCGGGGTGCGTCGATCTCGCGCGCGATCGCGCGCGCCTGCGCGACCGAGAGTTCTCCATCGAATCCGAGACCTAGCGCCGACGCGTGCCCGGCGACGATATGCGGGTTGGTGTGCTGGTTCTCATCTCCCGGCCCAACCAGATACGCCAGCAGTCCACCCATTTCCGCACCACGTGTGATCTTCGGAATCACCAGCGCGTCACCACCTGTATGGCTGTACTTGCGCGGTCGGCGTAGCTGGTCACAAGCGAGTGCACGCGCGCAAGCTCGTCGGCCTGGTCGCCGAGTTCGTGGGTGGCGTTGACGGCTTTGGCGATCTGGTTGAGGTTGTTGCCGATTCCACGCAGGGCACTTTGCACTCGGAACAGCTCGTGCACCAGTTCCCGGAACTCGTCTGGCGAGACGGGGATTTCCGCGGCGAATACGGCCTCGCGGAGCAGACGCGGCGGGCTGACCTCGGCAATTGCCGCCAGCTCGAGGAGGTCTGCTTTCTCCTCCGGTGACAGCTTGACTTCCACTCTTTCCGTGCGGGCTCCACCTTGGTTGTTGGCAGTACGGCGCCGGCGGTTGGCCCTTGCGGCATTTCGGGAGTGTGACTTGGTGAGAACGCGCACGGCACGCGGCTCGGCTGGGCGGGGGGACTGAGCGTTGGTCACCGAACCCACCGCCCTTCGTCCTACGCATCGACCGCGGCGTTCGCGGCCATAACCTTCAATTCCAGTGCAGCACGGATGGATCAGCTCCGCCACCGTCGCCCTCACTTAGCACGTCTAAGTCCATAACTTGCTCACGCGAATTGCGGAAAGCTGAAGCACCGACAGGCTATTCGGTAAGGCTTCAGGGAGCGCCTTGACGGGCCGTGTGGATGGTTGATTAACTCCCGGCGTAGCCAGTGGAACTGTTTAGGCATCCGTAGCATTGCTTTATGACGGAACTGGAAGAACTCGAGAATGTGATTCGGGCGGAAGCCGATCGAAAGATCACGGCGGGGCGGGCATTGAATGCTGCGACCGCCTCGGTGCTCGATGCGCACGAGAACTACCGCCGGTGCTACGGGGAGGCAGTCGCGGCGGGTTTCACGGAGGCCGAGTTGAGACGCCATGGCCTGACGGTCGATGATGTTAAGCCTTCGCCATCGAGGACGCGCTCGAAGGCGCTCGGACGGCGAAATGGGCGCGGCAGGACTCGGTCGGTAGCTGCGGCTACGTCCGCTGCGGAGTCAGGCGTCCGAGAGGGGACGGGGGGTGACGCGGCGCGGGAGGATGCTGCATGGTCTGCATAGGTCACACACAGCGATTGCCCCTGGTCCGCAGCGCGGATCAGGGGCAATCGGTGTTGACAGATTCCTGGTACTGGGGGCTCCGTGCCGGGGCGATGGCGACTAGCGGGTGTCTTGACTTGTGGCGCTCCAGTCGAATTGGAGTTCGCCCTTGTCGGCGATGGTCTGTTCCCACCAGTCGCGGTGTTCGACGTACCAGGAGACGGTTTGCGCGATCCCGGTGTCGAATTCGTGGGTGGATCGCCATCCGAGTTCGGTTTCGATTTTCTCGGGGTTGATCAGGTAGCGGCGGTCGTGGTTAGGCCGGTCGGGGATGTGCTCGATGGATTCGGCTGGGTCCTGCCCCAGCGCGACCGCGACGCGCTGGGCGATTTCAAGGTTGGTGACCTCTTTTCGTGCCGAGATGTCGAAGATGGGCAACAGTCCTGGGTCTGTGGCGGCCTGCGGCGAGACTGGCTCAAGATCCGCGTGCAGTACCTGGTGCACGGCGGCGCAGTGATCAGCGACGTGTAACCAGTCCCGGCGCTGCATGCCGTCCCCGTAGACCGGGATTTTTCTGCCTCGCAGCAGGTTGGTCACGGCGAGCGGGATCAGCTTCTCGGGGAGCTGGTAGGGGCCGTAATTATTGGCGCAGTGCGTCATGCGCAGGCGCATGTCGGGGTAAGTCTGCATGTAGGCACGGATGATTTGGTCGCCAGCTGCTTTGGATGCCGAGTACGGGGTTTTGGCGTTTAGCGGACTGCGTTCGGTGAACCATTGGTCGCTGGGTGGGAGTTCGCCGTATACCTCGATTGTCGATACGTGTACGTGGGAGGTGACCGGTATGAGTCGGCTGCATTCGGCCATGACTTGCGCACCCATCGCGTTGGATCGCATGAACGCGCTGGGTCCGAGTATGGCGCGGTCGTTGTGCGATTCGGCGGCGAAGTTCACGACGTAGTCGGGTCGGTAGCGCTGGTAGATCGCTTCCATCGAGGCGAGGTCGGCGATGTCTGCGTTTTCGAAGGTGACGCGGTTGGCGACCGGGGCGAGGTTGGCTTTGTTCCCGGCGAAGCCGATGTAGTCCACTGCGATGATTTGTGCGTCTGGCTCCCACTGCGTGAGGTGGTGCACGTAGTTCGCGCCGATGAATCCGGCCGCGCCGGTGACAAGGTATACGGGAGCCATGCTCCCTACGCTAGACGAATCTCGAGGGGCTCTCGAGTTCGCCCGTTGACCCCCGACCAGTTGGTAGGGGTCGCGGGCCTGTCCGTTCTTGTTCATGACGGTTCCTGTTCGTGATGTCGGCGGGTGCCGCAGATTTCTTCGAGCGTGCGCGGTCCGTCGTCGGTGGGTACGCGGTACCGCTTGGTCTGTCGCATCTTGGGCGAGTCGGGTTGGCGGGCCGGGGACGGCTGGCGGCCGGCCGCCCGATAAACACAGCATGGAGCGCAGCGGAATTCCGTTTCCGCCGGACGCCGGTCCCGCCCTCGCTGCCCCTTGGTCGGGGATGCGATGACGGAACCGGTGTCCGGGGTGGGTTAGCCCTTGGTCAGGCAGCCGTGAACGGTGTCGATTACTTCATCGACGGTGCTCGCGGGCATGCCTCGCCAAAGTGGCAGGCACATGTGACGGGCGGCGAACTCGTCGGCACGCGGGAAGTCTGCGCCGAGGTTGAACCGTTCCAGCACTGGGAGGGTGTGTAGCGGCTGGTCGTATACGCCTTTGCCGAGTCCGATCCCCCTCGTGTGCAACTGCTCGCGCAGTCGCGCCCGGTCGGTGTGCGAATCGAGGATAGTCACGCACTTGTGACCGCTCACCTCTCCGTAGCGGGTCGGGAAGGTCAGACCCGCGTCGGATAGAGCCTCGGTGTAGCGGTCTATGACCGCTGTCCGCGATTGGATGTCGTGGTTCAAGTGGTCAAGTTGGGCTTTCCCCAGTGCTGCGCCGATTTCGGTCATTCTCCAGCTGCCGCCCCATAGGATGTGGCGTCCGGCTGGGTCCTTGCCTTGGTCTCGGTACATGCGCGCCGTGCGGTTCAGGTCTGGATCATTGGTCGTGATCGCTCCGCCTTCTCCACCGGTGGATACAACCTTGGTGGTGAAGAAGGAGAATGCACCGGCGTAGCCGATTCCTCCGGCGAGTTGTGTTTCCAGGCTGGAGCCGTGCGCGTGGGCGGCGTCCTCGACCAGGGGGATACCGGTGGCGGTGCACTTCTCGACCAGAGCGGGAAGCTCTGGGGACAGGTACCCGCCGATGTGGACCACAACGACGGCCGCGACGTCGGGTGTCAGCTTGCGCTGTGCGTCGGTGATGTCGGGGTATAGACCCGAGTCGTAGACCCGTATGGCGGCTCCGGCGTTGATCGCTGCCGCTGCGGTGGCGTAATTGGTGTTGGTAGGGACCAGCACCGTTCGGCCCTGTACTCCGATGCTGCGGAAGATGATTTCCAGGGCGATCGTTCCGGAGTTGACAGCGACCGCGTAGCGAGTTCCGGCCATGCGGGCAACCGTGGCTTCGAATGCCTCGGTGTGCTTGCCCAAGATCAGCTGACCGGATTGCAGGATCTCGCGTACGGCGGTGACCGTGGTTTCGATCTCGTCGGCGGGGACTTGTGCGGTAAAGGGCGGAATCATCAGCGCACCGCCCCGCCCATTGTGGCCGACCAGGGGGTGTGTGAAACCGGCACTTCATCCGGGCTGGCAGGCTCCCTGTGGTGGGGGAATTCCAACGGCAGGGATCGGCCCGTGACGGCGGATGCGGCGTCGCGCGATGCGTGCATGGAGAGAGTCATCTTGCCGGGCAGCACGGTCCACCAACCTTGTATGCCGTCGTGGGCGCGGTGGTCGATAACCGAGTAGTTCGGCTGCGTTCCCCACTGGTCGGAAGCACTACCGGCGTGCTCGGTCTTGCTGCATACCCACGCAACCCCGCTTTCCGGGTCGATTGTCTCGGTGCCGAGCAAGGTGGTTACTTCTCGGGTCAGCTCGGCTGCGTACGCCAGCGGGACCGGCCAGCGGCCTCGGCCGGTGACGGACTCCTGTGGTCCGCCGTAACGGGAAGTCAGTACCACCCCGCCCACCGCTGCGGGTGCCAGCGCGGGCAACCCGAATTCCAATCCGACAATTGGACCGGCAAGGCTACCGCGAAACGCCATCAGCGGCTCAAGCCGCGAGCGGAGCTCGCCAGCGACTTCGGAACCGGAGTTTGCAAGCAATTCGTGGGTGCCGATTCCTCCGCATGCCACGACGTTTGGTGCGCTGATGAATCCGGCGGCGGTCTCGACTCCGATCACGCGCCCTCGCTCGGCGATCACCTGGCGGGCGTGCGCGCCGGTGAGTATCGCAGCGCCGTTGGACAGGCATTGCGTGGCGAGGTCGGCAAGTAGGGCGCGGGTGTCGATCACCAATTCGCGTACGGCCGTGGCCTGCAATTCCCGGTCGCGCAAGTTGGCCAGCAGGGCGGCGGCCTCGTCGGCTTCGACCGGGGTGGAGGTCATACCGAGGTCCCGCCACCGGCGCTGGTAGTCGCGCATGGTCGCCTCGGTGCCGATGTACCGGCAGTCGCGGGGCTCGAGCATGCAGTGTCGGAACGATGCGAAGTACGCGCGCTGAGCTTCAGCGCACAGTGCCGCGACCTGGGGATGGTGCCGGGCGTAGAGCGCTCCGCCGTGGATGATTCCGTGGTTGCTGAGAGTCGATCCGGACCCGAGCGAGTCGCGCTCGAGTAGCGCGGTGCGCAATCCGGAGTTGCTGAGTCGGGCGGCGGTCATCAGTCCTGCGACACCCCCGCCGATTACGATAGCTTCAAATTCAGTAGACATATTGTCCCCTCCTGAATAAAAGATGGTTGAAATTTCGGACGAATGTTCGCGTCGTAAATTGAGCCGGTTCGATGCACGCGCTAGGTTCCTGCTCCGCCCAGTTCTGTGGGTCGGCGCGTGACTGCCCGGGTGTCAACCCTGGCGCTTCCGTGGGGCCTTACGGCCCGTTCTAACTGGGACAAGTCTGTTTGGATGGTGTATCCAGTTGCCCGCTGGGCGGGACCAGGCTGCGAAAGTCGATATGTTCGCGCATGCTCTATGGAGTTTTCAAAGAACCGTTACCGGCACATCCCGGCCCTATCTCTAAAAGAGATAGTTCCTACATTTCGCGGCCTGCATGGCCGCCGATCCCCTAGCCTCCCTTCCCTCTTGCTTATGTTTCTATACTACCATTTCCTACGTTTCAGTTTGATGATTCATCGTGTGTCATATTTCTCTGTTTTAGTTTCCTTTTTTGCTTGTGTTTTTGGCCCGGCCTTTGCAAGCCTGCCTCCCCGGCGAGGGGCGGGGGGTCCGGTGGGGCAGCGCCCCCCGCGCGCGGCCGCCAGGCCGCGATGTTTTCCGGCGAACGGACACAGCGAGGGTGTGGGTGTTGGTGTCGTCCTTCGCTGAGCCTGGGGCGTTTCCGATCACGGCAGGTCAGGGACGCACAAGCCATGCTTTTCGGCTTGTGCGTCCCTGACCTGCCGTGATAGCCCCTGGTGGGCTCAGCGAAGGACGACACCAACACCCTCGGGCCGGGCGCGGGCGCGGCCGCCAGGCCGCGGAGGCGGGTAAGGGGCTACCGGGCGCGGGCGGCGGCGCCGGCGCGGCCACCTTCGCCGGTTGCTGGCTGGGTGGTGAGCCTGCGGGAGCTACGCCACGGCGGGAGGGCTCGGTGTCGCGGCAGCTCGAAATAGCGATGCGGCAGGCATGACCGCCGGCCACGGCTGGAACGCGCGCAGCGCCGGAGCTGGGTGCCGAATTTCGGTCTTGACCTGGTGTTTCCTGTTACCTATCCAGTTCTAATTGTAGGACTCAGAATGCAATAGAGGCGTGCGTGTGAGGATGACGGGCCGCTCGCGTCCAGCCTTCCGGGATTCGAAACGTAGGAATTGTAAAGTTTCGAGTGTGGATTCGGATCTGTTGGTCGTGGAGATCGAGACGTTGCGTGATGACTGGTCCGCGACGTGGAAGCATGCCGCTGACGACAAGTTCGTCCAGGTGAACCGGTTCGGCATGGAGCCTGTGGCGATGATGCTGTCGCCGGGGATGTGGCGCGAGCGGCAAAGGGTGAACTCGGATCTGGCAGTTCCGGATTCGCATGTGCGTGAGCGTTCTTCGACGGATGCCAGGATCAATGTCGCCGAGATCATCAAGGATCTCCAGGCTGGGATTCACACGGCGGTGATGTTCCGCGGTGCGCCGCGGGCGGTGTTCGCACCGTATGAGTGGGTGCGGATTGCTGTGCCCGAGTTGGGTTTGACGCCGTTGGAGGAGGTTGTCGAGGGTCTGGCGTCCGCGGCGCACAGCGTGGGCCCGCAGGTCATGGTGGTGTACCGCAAGTCGCGCACACAGCGCGCGGTTCTCGAGGAATTCGCGGATGCGGCGGATCCGGTGTGGGAGGTCGACCGTCGGCTGTCGTCGCTGCGGGGTCCGGTGCCGTCGTGGCGGCGTGCCAGCTTGCGGGCGGTGGTGTACGTGGTCGACGGGCAGGTCGCGCGGGTGCGCGCGCTGGACCCTGGGGCCGTGTGGGAAGACCTGCCGGGTGTGCACAGTCTGGCGCCGGTGTCGGCTCCGTTGTCGCGTGGCGAGATCGATGAGCGGTTCCCGTCGCTGACGGTGTACCCCGGCGATGATCGTCCCGCGGTGGTCGGTTCCTCGCGCGAATACGTCGATTTATAGCTCTAGGGTGCCAGTCGGGGGTAGACCACAGTTCCGGCGGTGTCCGGAGCACTGATCGTTGCTGTGGCTCGCCGACTCCGCCGGCGGCGGACAGGCGGATGGTCGTGGCCTCGTCGGCCAGGGTGGTGTTCTCGGGCATGTGCCCGCCTCCTTCAGTGTTCGGGTGGGCCCGGCAGGTGGGGGCCTGTCTGGGCCTGGGGAGTCCGGGAGTGGATGTGACTGCGGCCCCGAACGCACTCCGGTCTGCGTAGAGCACATCGGGTCTCCCGTGGTCGATTGCGGCGGGTGCTGGGTGGGCCTTGGCCGGGAGCTTGTCGCGATCTTGTGGTGTGCGGCAGCCGGCACTGTGAGATTTGGTGCCCGACCTGTCCGGTCTCGGCGAGGTCGCACAGGCGGGCGTTGGCCGATGCTGCGGGCATCGGCCGGGCCCGGCCCGGCCGATGGTGTCGTTATTGCCGCGGAGCGGGTTTGATGTGTCCGGATACCGAGCGGGCGATCCGGTAGAGGATGCCGCTGGGTTTGCGCTGTGTTTCGACTGTGTCGGCGCACTCACCGCCGCAGGATTGGGCCGATATCGTCGCTGAGTTCTTGGTGCGGTAGTGCATCGTCCAGCCACCGGGGCATCCCGCTTCGGCCCGTGTTTTCCCGCATGCAGCGCATACCTCGGGCTGCCATCGGTCGCGGTGGATCACCGGGCTGTTCTCTTCGCAGGCAAAGCAGTAGGTGATGGTGCCGTGCGTGAGGCTGAGTGGGCGGCCGTCGGGTCCGTTCTTGTCCACGGAGCATCCACAGCACACGGTGACAAAGTCGGGATCGAGGGTTTGCGCGGCGATCTCGGTCATGCCGCATGAGCAGACGACGTTTCCGGTGTCCGGGTGCTCGGTGAGGGGGTGGATGTGGCTGCGCCCGCCGGTGTGCGCGTGGAGCACATCGGATTTTGCGCGGGTGGTTCTATCGGTGAATCGCGAGATCGTTGATCGGTGAATCTCGGCACCGGCCCTGGCCGGAAGATGTTGGGATCGGCGAATTGTGACACCACCGACGCCTAAACGCGGCTAGGGTCCGGGGCACTCATCCAGTGCCCTGGATCCGATCCGCCGCACGCGTCCACCGATTTCGATCGAGCCATCGGGCTTCGGACATGTCAGGATCTGCGATCCCCGACCCTGTGTGATGGTCAGTACGCGGCTGAGGCGTGCCGTCAGGAGCAACGCCGCGGCACCCGTCGCCTCGTCCTCGTCGATTCCGTCGCCGCGGCCAGGGAAGGCTCGGGCCCGGACCTGGCCGGCGGTCTCGTCCTGCCAGGCCCACGCGTAGATCCATTCACCGGGTGGGGGTACCGCGAGTTCGTTAATCTCCTCGGCCGAGTCGTACTGCTTGAAGATGCGGGGCGGCGCCCACTCTGCGCGGGCCGTGATCCAGGAGAACTCGCTGTCACGACACGTGGTGACAATCCCTGCGGCAGTTTCGAGTTCCGATGTGCCCAGCAGCCACGCCGTACCCACGCAGGGGTGTCCAGCGAATGGCAGTCGAACCGAGGGTGTCCAAATGTCGATTGTGGCGCGAACGGGATCGTCGACAAACACCGTCTCGCTGAATCCGAGGTCACGCGCGATGGCTCGTCGCTCAGCGTCGGAGGCGACATTCAAGCCGTGAACGACGCCGAGCTCGTTACCGAAATCGCCTGCTGGTCCACAGAAAACACTCAGTACCTCATGATCGATCACCCGACCCAGTTAACCGTAATCACAGGCGTGACCGTTGTCTGCGGGGTCGCGATGAGCACGCTTTATCGGCCCCTAAGGGAATCGCTGACCAGTCATCGAGTCACTGGGGAGTGTTCGGCGTCGCCGAGACCGGCAGCCGATTCCCGATCCGGCCAGTTCGCAGATGCGCTCAAGGATCACTAGATGGGGCTTCGGACACGCCCAGCGGCCGGACACGCCGACCGAGGTGACATCGAAATTCACCGATGCGGTCGCCTCGGCTCGGCCCCTGGTGACGTCGAAATTGACCGATAACTGATCTCAGAGTTCACCCTTACAGCCAGCGCGGGCGATTGCGGCGGTGCGGCGGTGGTGGAGGGCTTGGGCCATGAGCTCGTCGCGGTCTTGTGGTGATCGTTGTGCGGTGGCTTCGGCGCGGCGGGCGACGGTTTCTGCGGTCGCGGCGGCCTCGGCGAGGTCACACAGGCCGCGTTGGATTCGGCTGGCGGAGAATCTCCTCGTTCGAGGAGGCGGCGGAGTCCGGCGGTCTCGGCGGCGAGGTCGGGGGTGTCGGTTGGGTTCGGCATAGGGCCCTTCTCGGTGCTGCGGTGTGCGGCATGGGTGTGTTCGGGTCGAATACTGGGGACGGCTGGGAGGCAGCCGCCGATAAGGCAGCACGGAGCGCAGCGGAGTTCCGATTCCGCGATCCGCGGGCCGGGCCGGCCCCGTGGTGGAGGCCCGGCGCCGGGCAGCTTCCTTCTGCCCGGTGCCGGTCGGTGTGGCGTGGGCTATTCGTCGGCGGCTGTGTCGATGCGCTCGAGGCGGACGTTTTTCAACACGGTCTGGTCTTGGCCCTTGTAGGTGTCGTGGGCTTTGACGGTGGCGCGGACGATGCGCACGCGGTCGCCGCGGTCGTAGCCGAACGCGCCCATTGCGGTGCTCGACCATTTGAGTACCTGGCCGTTGTCGAGCGTGAGCACCAGCAGCATTCCGGTTTCCATGCGGTAGCTGAAGTGGTTGGCCTTTTCGTAGGGATAAGCGACGGTGACGACTGCGGTGTGGTCGGTGATCTTGGCGCCGATCTCGCCCGCGAATCCCTGGGTCAGATTGTTGCGGCGTTCCTGTTCGGCGTACGCGGCTTCCTCGTCGGCGAGCAGTTGCAGATACGCCGCTTCGGCGATCAACCATGCGCGGTAGGGCGCTGCGTCGCGCTGGTGGGCGGCGTCCCGGGCGTCGCGGCGGATGCGGGCCCGCACGCTGCGCACCTTGACCAGCTGGTGACCGGCTCCGTTGCAGTAGAAGCACCACGGGGCCTCGCCGTGTCCGTTGTTCCATCGGGCGTTGGTCGGTCCGTGATATAGGCCGTTGTCGCACCGGCACGGCTCTTTGACCCGGTCGTCTCCGTGGGCGGTGGGGAATGGGTCGACGTAGACGGTGGGGTCGTCGCTGGTGACCATCTGGTCAAGGGTGAAAGTCGCGGGGCGGCGGGTTTTCTCAGTGGTGATCATGTCTCTAATAATAACACCTTACGCACCTTACGCAAATCTTTCTTTGGTGGTCTCGCGCACTCCGGCGTTCGGCCGGTCAGACCGAGGCGGGTCGCTCGCCTTCGGTTTGGGCCTCGTCGTTGTCGGCCGGTAGGCATGCCGCGCCCGCCGGCGGGCGGCCTTGCGTGGCCGGCTGCGCCGTCGCGAATTTGGCACCGTCGATGGCGCGGCGGCGCAGCTCGTGAACGCGCTTCCGGTGGATTTTCCACCGCCGGACAGCTTCGCCGGTCAATTCCTCGAGTTCTTCGACATCGGCGAATGCGGCGGCCATTTGCGCCATGCGGATACCGATTTCTTCGAAGTGGCGGCGGTAGGAGTCTTCGACGACATCGCATGCGGCGGCCCATGGTCTCACCGGCATGTTCATGGTGAAGACCTCGGACACGTACAGTACGAGCGTTTTCAGCGACGGGCGCGGGGTGATATCGAGCCCGCCACGGGCGCGCGTTATGACCTGCTGGGGGGTGGGCTCGTGCCCGTTGTCGACCAGTTGCCGAATCAGCCCGAACGCGACACCGGGTAGATACCCCTGTAGGTCGTCCTCCTCGACCAAGGCCAGCACGGCGGCGGCGTCGGCACGGGAGGCGTTCAGCAGCGCCGCTATCAGATGGTTTTCCGGGTTCGCAACCACCATGACGCGGTCGGTGATGTGCTCGGCTATGGCGGCGTAGACGCTGCGGTCGCCGGGCGGGATCTGTTCGGCCTCGGGCACCGGCGTGGCGGTGTTGGTGGCCAATCGCAGCGCGGGCCGTTCGGGGCCGCGGCTGGGGTCGTCGGGCTGAGGTTGCATTCTTCGCCCTCCTGTGGCCGGTAGCTGGCTCCGGCGGCGCGGCCGCATGTCCGGCGCGGTGCCGCGTTTGTCTCCAGTGTATGGACGGCTGGGTATGGCGGCCATGGTGGCGCTCGCTCCGTTCTTTGTGGGTCGTTCGTGGTCGTATCGCTTCGCGGCCCCCGCTTTCGCTCCTTACTTGTCGCGCTCAGACGGCGGCGGCGAGCGGGTCGGGTGGGGTGATCATGGCGCGGTAGCCATTCCAGTCGAACCGGGGATTGAGTGTTTCGGCGTCCTCGATGAGGAGGGCGGCCCGACGGAGGTTGCCCGCGCGGTAGGCGTGAACGGCGGCCGCGGCGAGGCGTTCGGCGTGGCGCTCGGCGTGGCGCTCGCGCGTGCGCTGGCGGCGGTCGCACTCGGCGGGGGTGCGCTCGAGGGTTTCGGGGTGCTCCCGGATTATCTCGAGCGCGGCCGCTTCGACCGCACTGCGGCCATAGCGGCGCGTGAGGGCGCGCAGGTCGTAGGCGACGACGGCGCGGGCGGCGGCCTCTGCCGGGGCCGGGCGGTGTCGGTACCGGCGGGCGTAGCCGGGTCCGTAGTCCTCAACGGCGCGGCCGATCATGGCCCGGTGCGCCGGGCCGATTGGTGGTCTCATGGGTCGGCCTTCCAGCGGCCGGGCCACACACCGATAAAGGACACTTACGCACCTTACGCATTGGCTGTGTGCCGCCCGGCCGGCTGAGTTGGGCTGGATATCAGCTGACGAATATCTCGAGTTGCGCCCCTTCGATCTCGCCTCCGGCGGCCAGCTGGGCATAGTAGCGGGCGCGCTGCTCGGCACCCTCGAGTTCGGATTCGGTCCTGGCGATGTGTTGGGACAGCTGGCGAATCCGTTCATTGTGTATCCGCTGCAACACCGGGGCTTCCAGTGCGGCGGCGCGTGTGAACAGTGCACCGAATTCGGGCAACGTCTGGAAGTGCCGCACGATCGCACACACCACAGCGCGCACGCGGTCACCGGTGCGAGCCGGTACGCGGTCGGTGGTGACGTCGTAGCGGCCTTGGACGAGCCGAGATACATACAGCCACTGCAAGTTTTCGACCTCCGACAGTGTCACGATGGATGAATCGGCGAGACGGATGCTGTTCACTTTCGGGCGGTCAGGGCGGTCCTGACCAAACCTGCCGTAAGCGCCGCCGGGCTTGTCGGCGCGGCCGTATTTCACGCGTACCCGGCGCGGCTCGACGCCACTTTCGGCGGCCTCGTGGAACTCGACGGTGAACGTGCCGCGCACGCTCGGCGCACTCACCTTGTAGTAGACGCGGGCGGCCTCGTGATCGATCTCGACCACTGCGCGGCCGGTGCCGAACTCGCCCAGGTCGAGCGGTATACCGGGGGCCGGTTCTGTGGCGGCCCGTGCGCTGGCGGCGGTCGGTCGGTTCTGGCGCGGGCGTTCGTCGGCGGGGCGTGTGAGCAGGGCGGCGAGGGCTTGCGCGAGCTCCTCGAGCGGCTGGCCGTCGGACACTGTGACGGTGTGGGCGTCGTCGTCGATCGCGGGGGCCTCGCCCTCGGTAACGGTGTAGCCGACGGCGTCGAACTGCTCGAGAAGCCGTGCACGGACGGCGGCCGCTGGTTCGGTGACGGGGGCGACTTCTGTCGGTTCGTCCTCGAAATCCTCTATGCCCAGGGTCTGGGAGATATCGAATACCGTCACCATCCGGAACCGGGTTTTGAGGGTGTCGCCGTCGCTCTCGGCGGACTCGGGGGCCTCGAGGGCTGGTTGCTCGGACTGCTCCTGGTCGGCTTCCCCTTTTTCGGTTCCTTTGGGCGCGTTGATGCGTAGCCCTGTCGTGCCCCTGGGGACGTAGCGGCCGCGCAGGCGCCATCCCTTGTAGCTCTCGACGTCGGTAACGGTCATTCCGCGTTCTGCGGCCTGCTTGAAGATCAGCGCAACGTTTCCCAGCGAGTAGCGCAGCAGCCTCGGACTGGTCAGCCGCGCAAGCTGATTGATCATCTCGGCCACCGCTTCGGGATCGCTCAACAGGTCGTTACCGCCATCACGGATGGCCTTGTCTGCGGCGTCTCGGGCGGCGCGCTCTTCTTCGGTGTACTTCTTCCGCCTGGCCATTGTCCTGATCACTCCTTATACCGGATTGACTGTTTCTATACCAGCCAGCTTACGCACCTTACGCACATTGCGCAAACTGGGTGTGGCTGGCGCGGTGGCTTATTCGATGTGCCACCCGGTGAGGTAGTCGCGCCAGACGGCGCGGTACGCCTCGGCGAATGTGGGCTCTTCGGCGCAGCACTTCCATGCGTGGTCCTGGCTGGCGTCGTAGAGGCCGAGACACCAGAATTCGATACCGGCGCGCTCGGTCGCTAGGTAGTGGTCCTGGGTGGTCAGCAGCAGATACAGCGTCCTCGACGGTGCGGCGTCGAATTCGATGGCGTGGCATCCTCCGCCGGTTTCGACGATGCGGGGGCGGGCGTCCATCTGCGTGAGTAGGTCGAGTTCGGGCCTGTGGGCGGCGAGAACGCGGGCGGCGATGTCGGGTGTGAGGTTGTGTGTGGGCATGTGCGGGTTTCCTGCCGTTGTTGGGGTGGGTCAGAGGGTGGCGACCAGGGCGGCGGCTACGGTCTCGCGGTGCTGGCGGGCGCGGCGGGCGGCGTCGGTGCGGTCCTCGGCGAATTCGGCGAATTCCTTGCAGCTGCATCCGGCGGCGCTGGTGCGGTCGTGGGCCATTCCGCTTTTGCCTCCGGGGCGGTAGCTGCCTGCGCTGAATGCCCATTCGCCGGGGCGTAGGTCGTCGGCGGGCCGGTACCACCCGCGGGGGACCTTGGTTGATGTCCGGTGCGCCTCGGCCAGCAATGCCAGCCGCGCCGACAAGGTGAGTACGACGCGGGCGGGATCGTCGGCCGGTGTGGTGAGCAGTCCGCGGGCGTGCAATCGGGCGGCCGCCGCGGGCGGGATCTGCGATAGGCCGATACGGATTCCGCCGGCGGCTCGGCGGCGGGCTCGGCATTCGGCGATGTGCTCGAGGTCTGCGCGCATGATCGCGGTCAGCCGGGCCGGTGTTGTCGGCTCGGCGGTGATGAGGCGCGACGCGGGCGGTGTGTCCAATCGGTGCGCCTGCCATTCGATGCGGAATCCGCCGGACCGTTGGGCCTGGATGCCGAACCCGCGCCGGGCGGCTCGGCGCAGCAGGATCAGGGCGGCGGCCTCGTCGTAGGTCGCGATGGTGGTGTCCTCGGCGGTGCGGGTCACCTGGAACAGCAAGGGACCGGGCGCGGCCGCGCCGGCGCGGCCGCTGGCGGGCGGGCGGGTCACCGGGCGGCCTTGTAGGCGCGGACATACACCAGGCGGCCGGGTCCGGCGTTGGTGCCGTGGAATCGGCGCCCACCGCGCTCGAATCGCCAGAAGTGGCGGGACCGGCCGGGGCGGTGCTCGATCACGCGGGCCAGTTCGCCACCGGTCCACGTTCTCAGGGTGCGGCCGTCGCGGGAGACGTATCCGACCGCGTGCCCGAGGCCGTAGGCCAGTGAATCGAGTATCGCGCGGGCGCGGGCGTCGGAGCAGCCGTTGCAGTGGGATCGGTCGGTGTCGCGGTCGACGCTGTAACCGGCGCCGATTCCGGCGCGGCCGTCGGCGTCGGTATTGCTGTACCGGTGTCCGCAATCGGCGATGCCGTGGCGGGCGTACCACCCGCATTCGATCCCGTCGGGGGGTGGTGTAGGGGCTGAATGCCTCGGCCGCCCCGTAGCGCTCCTGGTGGCGCAGTGCACGCCGCCCGCTGGTGAGCACCGGGTGCCCCTCGAGGATTCGCGCCCGCGCCGCACTCGGGCGGCCGTGCTCGGCGATCCATGCCCGAATTTCGGCCATGGTGGCGGCGTCGATGGTCCATGCGTCCTCGCCGCCGCACAGCGACAATGCGCCGGTGCCGCTGCCGTATCCGTCCAGTCCTAGCAAGGTCTCGACGTCATAGCTGCCGGTGGTGAACTGCCCGGCCGGGTGGCCGTGGGCGGCCGGTCCGCCGATATGGGTTGCGTCGTAGAACTCGACGACTGCGCGGGTGTCGGTGAAACCGCCGAACAACGGCGATCCTGCCGGGACATAGCGCACGGTGAACCGGCGGCCTGCCTCGTTGATGAATACGCGGTCGAATTCCGGCGCGTTGGTGACCATTTCGGGTCGTCCTCTCGTGTGGAAGGGGCCCCGGCGCGGCGTGGCATCGCCGCGCCGGGGCCTGGAGTCACGCTCGCTGGGCGTGATCGGGTCGGGGTGCTCGGTCAGTGCGGGCGGGCGGCGGTGATGCTGCGGCGCTCGCCGGTGATCTCGGATTGATTGAGGCTCGCCCGTTCTGCGGCCGCGCGGCCTTTATCGACGGCGTCGGCGGCGTAGGTGGTGCGCTTGTAGCGTTCGGGTTTCACGGTGGGGTGTGCGCGGTCCTTGGCGGCTATGGCTCGGTCGGCGTCGGAGACCAGTACCAGCGCATGAGTGGTGGTGTTGGTCTCGGTGTCACGTTCGTGGGCGGCTGCCTGTTCTGCCTCGCTGAGCCGGGCATAGATTTGTGTGTAGTAGCCCGCCATCCAATCGATGCGGTAGCTTCGCGCGCTGGCGCCCGACCAATAGGGCGGCATCGCCTTGGCGGCCCCGGCGAGCATTTGCGGGTTCAGGATCGCGAACAGCAGACGTACCCGGCTGGTGTGGACCTTGACGCCGTAGACCTTCGCGACGCCGCGGCGTGCCCAGAAGACGGTTTCGCAGTGCAGGGCCCGGCTGATGTGGGTCAAGAGTTTGATCTGTTGGCGCAGGTATCGGCCTTTGAGCCGGAAGGTCAAGCACTCGACAACGTTTGCGCCTTCGCGGGTGGTTCCTCGGGCTTCGCTCTCGCTGATTCCGTGTTTGGCCAGCAGAGCGAACGCGCGCTGTTGGCAGAGGTCGCCTTCGGGGGTCCCTGCCTGGTCGTCGGCGAGGTTGAGCAGTTTTCCGACCAGTTCGGCGATGTTCTCGCGCTTGGTGGTGGTCACGGTCCAGAGCCTTTCGGTATCTATTCGAATCGGGTTACGCGCCTTACGCATTTGGCCCGTGGGGTGGCGGTGGTCACCCCACGGGCCGGGCAGGCGTCAGGAGATGGGGGCGAAATCGGTTTCGAGGGTTCGCGCCACGCGGGCGAGGATGTCGGCGGCGCGGGTCAGGGCCTGTGCGGCCCCCGGGCCGCGCCCGGCGGCGAACGCTGCGCGGTCGCGGGTGGCGGTGAGGTGATCACGTAGTGCCGCGTGGAACCGGGCGGGGTCGTCGGCGCGGGGGTCGGCCAGCAGTAGGGCACCGAGGATTTCGCGTACCACGGTGGCGGCGGCGGGGTCGGTGGCGTGGCCTGCTCCGGGCGCGCTGTAGAGCCGATGCATGCGGCGCAGGAATCCGCGCGTGTCGCAGCGCAGCGGCAACCGCTCGATTGTTCCCGGATCGGCTTCGGGCCGCCATACTCCGGCGAGAGTGTATCCGGCTGCGCTGAGGGCGTTTTCGGCGGTGGTGGTGTCGTAGTCGAGTTGTTCGATGTACTGAAGTACTTCGATGCCGTGGCCCTGCTCGGCGACGCGGTAGACCTGTACGCGGTTGCCTCGGCGCTGCGGGTGGCCGATCGGGGCGCGGCGGGCGATGAATTCGACGGCGACCGGCGGCGCGGCGGGCGCGCGGACGTGGGCGGCGTGGGGCTGGTCGGCGGTCAATTCGTGGACGCGGCCAGCGGGGTATGCGGCGGTGAGACGCGCGATCGCCTCGGCGCTGGTCTCGTTGACGATGTCGAGCTGTACGCCGTCGGCGGCGGTGTGCCAGGTGACCAGCGCGGGCATGTCGTCGCCGTGGTGCCGCCATTGGGCATAGTCGCCGTTGGGCAGGGTGAACCGGATGAATGTGTAAGTCATGGCTATCGGGGTCCTTTCGGTGTGGTGCCGCCGGGGGTTGCCCGGCGGCGCGGGTGGTCAGGCTTTGACGGGGGCGGCGGTGAGCGCGGCGCGGATTTCGGCGGTGCTCGCGCCGTTGTCGAGTGCGCGCCGGATCTCGGATCGGATGGCGGCGTGGTGACCAGCGAGCCACCCGGTGGCCTCGGCGGGGCAGGCTGCCAGTTCCGCCCGTTCGCGGACGATGCCGCGCAGTGCGGCATTTTTCAGCTTCGACCGGAAAGCGTCGGCTTCGGCGAGCTCTGCGGGGTCCGTGGTGGCGCGGTACAGGGCAATGATGGCGGGGTGGAAATTCGACATGGTGACAGCTTTTTCCTTTCGGGTTTCCACTGAGGGGCAAGAATTCGGCGGGTGGCCTTCTCCGGTTTCACAGGAAAGGCGCGAGCCAGAAAACAACAAACTTACGCACCTTACGCATTACCCCGATAGGTCGGGGCAATGCGGTTCAGTGCGATCGGTGTCAGTTGCGCCGCTCGTCCTGGTAGAGAACGCGCATGTCGGGCCAGCGCTCCAAGAGGGCGGCGCAGACGCCGGGGTCGGCGAGCCGGGCGCGGATGTGGTCGGGATCGCCGATCAATTGCACATCATCATCGCCCGTGATGATGACCGCGCAGGTTCGGGCATCGAGGGGCTTTTTGGTCGCGGGGTCGAACATCAGCTGGCCGACCATGTACTTGATCGCTTCGGTGATCATCGTCTTGCGAAGGAGATCGACGGGCATTTCGTACGCGGGGATTGTCTGGTTATTCATTTCCTGGCCTTTCCTCTCTGGCTTATGTTTCTATTCTAGCATACCTTACGCACCTTACGCGTACTGAATAGTGGTCTTGGGGGTGGGATAATTCACGGTTGTTTTTGGCTTCTAGGGCTTGCGTTTTTGGGTGCGCCTTTGGAGGGTCTGCCTCCGCGGCGAGCGGGCCGGGGTGCGGGGCGGCAGCGCCCGCTCGCGACCGCAGGGAGCGCGCGGCCGGCAGGTCGCGGGCCCGCGCCCCTTGGGGTGCGCGCGGCCGGGGCCGCGGAGTTGTTCGGTGGTGCGGGCGAACAATACAGGTGGTGTGCGGTGTTGGTGCGTTCCTTCGGTGGGGCCTGCGATGCGTCCGGCGCGCCGTGGTTCGGTACGCCAGGTGGAGCGCCCGCACCGCAGCTTGCGAGGAGCGGACGAACGACCTGGCGTGCCGGGCCGCGGTGTGCCAGCGTCGTGGGAGGCCCCGCCGGAGGGACGTGCCGACACCGCCTTGCCCGCGCCGCCGCGCGGCCGCCAGGCCGCGGTACTCGGCGCCGATCACCTTGCCGCGGATGTGGTGCCGAACGCGTCTGTCACGGAACCGGTGCGGGCTGGTGGGTGGCCGGCGCTGGGGTGGTGTGTCCGGTCTGTGTTGTGCTGCTGGGTGTTTGGGTGGGCGCGGGTGAGGAAGTCGAGGGGCTGGGAGTTGTCCGCTCGGGGTTGTTGTACTCGCTTGCGAGTTCCGCCGGCGGCCGCTGGAGTGATTTGGTCGGGCACGGGCGCCGCCGCGCGGCCGCAGGCTGCGAGCGGAAGCGGCCACGTCGAGACGCCGGCCGCGGTCGGGGTGGTGAGTGGTTTCGGCGTGACTGCGCTGGGAGGTAGTGCGCGGGAGCTACGGAGGTCCGGGAGGGCTTGGTGTCGCGGCAGCTCTGATTCTTGTCGCGGCCGGTGCAGAGCGTGGGCCGGCTGCGTGTGGTGAGCGGTGGCGGACTGCGCCGGGTCTGAATGGGGTTGTCCCGGTTGTAGGCTGGCGGTGTGGCCTGGGCGATGCAGGATCGCATCGCTGTGCACGGTGGATCGGGGAAGGGTGGCTGCGATGAGTGGTGTGTCGGAAGTGGAGCGGCTGGCGGCGCGGATGCTGGTGGAGTGGGAGGCTCCCTCGGCTGATGAGGTGGCCTCGGTGGTGGCCGGTGACAGGTGGCAGCCGCAACGCGTGCCCGATGGCGTCCGGTTCGATGTGACGTTCCCGGGTGCGGCTGGGCTCGAACTGTAGAGGCGAGAGACGAAGAAAAAGGGGGCCGGAACCTGGGCAGGTTCCGGCCCCTTTCGTCGATGTTCGGGTTGCTCACTGACTCCCGGCGAGATCGGTGTTCAGGTCGGCGATGAGGGTGGCCATGGCGTGGCAGGCGTCGGCGGCGGCCTGTTTCCAGCCCGAGGCGGCGGGGCGGTTGGGGCGGGGTGGCATGTGCTCGGTGTAGGTGTGGCTGGCCAGCACGGTGCCGTGGGCGTCGTAGAGCTCGATGGTGAGCGGCGGCTCCTCGGGTGGGTTCGGTTCTCCGGTGATGCCCAGCTCGAGCGGTGCACCGGTGTCGGGGTCGGTGAGCAGGTGTTCGTTGTTGACGATCTCGATGGCGTCGGCGAGCAGGATCGGCCAGGCGAATTCCCAGTCCGCGGTGTCGGCGAACGGGTTGGGTGGGTTGTTCAATTCCTCGATGGCGTAGTAGCTGCCGATCTCGCTGTTCAAGGCGTTGGCGGACAGGGCCAGGGTCGGAGTGGGCACAGTGTTCCTTTGGGTCGTGCCGGAGGTCGGCTCATGGTTCGGTGGCACATGTCGTTGTGCGGGATTCGGTCATCTGCGTTGTCGACGACTTCGGGTGGATGGTCAGCGCCGCATGCAGGGGGGCAGTGCGCCTTGTTCGGTCTGGTCGTCGCCGCGGTTGGCGGCGTCGATGATTTGTTCCATGCTCAGTGCGTGCCGGAATCGGTGGCCGATGGCGGATTCGATTTCGGCGTGCTGGGCGGCGTATTCGGGGTTGAGGCGTGCTGCGGCGATCAGGTCGCGGCGGCGGGCCAGGACACAGAATCGGCAGCTGAGCCGGGACATGTCGGCGTATGCGGGGTGGACGTCGAGGTCGGCTTGTTCGATGCGGTCCCAGACGCGGCTGGTGGGCCAGTCGTGGATGGGGTTCCAGTTGTAGATTTCGCGGCGGCCGCTGCTGATGGTTGTGTCGAGGGCCAGTGGTGCGCGGCGTGCTCGGGCGGCGGATTCTTCGGCGCGTAGGCCCATGATGTTGAGCAGCCGGGCCGGCCGGCCGCGTACCTTGCCTGTTTCGCGCAGGTGGGTGACGATGCGGGTCATCTCCTTGCGGATGGGTCCGCGTTTGTGGTCGGAGGTGCACCAGCGACGTTTGGCGTCGGGCCAGCGGCCGCGGCCGGCGACCCGTTCCAGGATGGTTTCCACGGCCCGGTTCGGGTGGCGGCGGGCAACAACGGTGAACGGCAGGTCGTAGCGGGCGGCGTGGGCGGCGGCGAGTTGCACGGTGCCGGGCCATTCGGCCTCGCCGAGGTCGGCGTGCACGACGGTAATCCGGTCGCGCACGCCGGCTGTCTCGGCGGCGTCGACGACTTCGGCCAGCGCGGCGGAGGAGTCTTTGCCGCCGCTGGTGCTAAAAACCAGAGCGTCGAAGGTGGACAGGTCGGGTGTGGCATGGGTCATGTGAATCCTTGCGGGAGGTTGGTTTTAGTGGTGCGTCGACCACCCTCAGAGGGGTGGTCTCAGGCGATCTCGAAGTGGTCGCTGGTGCGTCGCAGCCGCAGCGGTCGTCTGGACCCGGGGTGCTCGAGCGTGCGTGCGGTCTTGGCGCAGATGATCGAGAACAGCTGTGAGTGCACGTTTTGGACTGCGATGTATCTCGCTCCGCGTGGGCCGGTGAGTGTCGCGGTGACGGTGTGCATTTCCACGTGGTAGGTCGTGGTGCCGATCGTGAGGGTTTCGGCCGGGTACATCTCGCGAGGTGGTCGCGGTGCACCGTTGCTGTGTTCGCCGTTCATCGGCGGTGTAGGGCGAAGGTGGTCTCTTCCGGGCTGGTGATGTCGGGTTCCTCGATGCCACCGACTTCGAGGTAGGCGTCGGTCGGGTGGCCGTTGGCATTGATTGCGAGGAGGGTGAGTCCGCCGTCGTCGATGGCGATATCGGTTGCGGCGGGCAAGGTGTCGAGCCAGGTTTTTAGGGTGTTGCGGTCGATCATGGTGTTCCTGTCGGTCTGCTGGTGGGTTCGGGTGCTGTGTGGTGTCCCCGAGGGGAGCCGGGTGCTGCGTCCCCTCGGGGGCTGGGGGGGGTTGTCAGCGGAGGAGGCTGTAGGGACCGAGCCAGTTGTTCAGGGCGCTCAGGTGCAGATGCGGGTGGTCGGCGCGGCCGATGTCGTCTTGCTGGCGGTAGTCGTCGGCTTCGCGCTCGTAGATGAGTTCGGCGACAGCGGCGATTGCGTCGCGGATCTCGGGGGCGAGGTCGGCAGGCCCGGCGTAGCCGGCCGCGGCGGCGCGTTGCTGGGCGGCGTCGACGGCGCGGCGGGTGAATCCGAGGATGGTGTTGAGGTCGTCGGGGTCGGGGTTGTCGTGTTCGTACCGCAGGAGAGCGATGTCGACGCGGTTGAGGTCGGAGGCGGCGCGGACGCTGGCCACGGTGTCGGTGATGAGCCGGGCGGTGGTGTTGTCGGTTGCGCCGTGCTGGTGGCAGACGCGCTCGAGAGTGCGGGCGAGCTGGGCTTCATTGCTCAGGGGGTGGAGCCTTGAACGGGTCGGTGATGCGCATGGTGTGGTGTCCCTGTTCTTGTTTGTCGCAGGAGCCGGGCACATTCTGAGTGTCGGGTTCCTGCGTGATCGGGGGTGTCGCGAAGGTTTTCGCCGTTCTGGTGCTGTGGTCGGTGGTGCGTGGTCTCGGGTCCTCGTCGTCGGCCTGGCGGATGGTTTGGCGGCGGCGGCGTGATCTGCGATTGCGGGCGAATGCCCGAATGGGTCGGCGCGGTGGGGGCAGGTTGGCGGTGCGGTGGCGGTGCGGTGGGCACGGGCGCCTGGGCCGGGTACCGGTCGGGGGAATGGTTGGTGGGTCGTGAGTCATGGGCGGGTTCTCCTGGCCGTTATGAGGTGAGCGCGGCGGGGTGGCCGCGCTCGTCGAGTAGTGCGTATTGCGCGGCGCGCGTAGCGCGGCGCGCGGCGGGATCGGGGCGGGGGCGGCGGACGGGTGTGCGGAACCGCGGTGTGGTGCCGAAGAGTGCGAGGTCGATGGGTACGGCGGCGGGTAGGCGGCGTTCGGTGAGCCAGAACCGTGTCTTGCCGTGGGCGTGGGCGCGTTCGTCGAGAACGAGTTCGAGTTCGGTGATGGTCGGGTCCGGGAGGTCCTGGCGGCGGTATCGGCGGGTGAAGTCGAGTTCGCGGTGGGCGCGGTCGATTTCCTCGGCGATGTGGGCGCGGCAAACGCTGACCTTCCACGGGTAGCGGTGCTGCCCGTCGATGCGGATCGTGTTAATCCGGTGGGTGGCGCGTGCTCGGCACTCGTGGCCGGTGCCGCGGGTGTTGGTGTCGGGGTCGGGAGGTGTTGTCCAGACGAAGGTTTCGCAGGCGGGAACGTGCCATTTGTGGGTGATCTCGCGACGGGAGATCACATCAGGGTCGGCGGGTCTCATGGCTGCTGGCGCTGATGGTCGAGCGTGGGGCGGTGGGTTCGGGTGTTCATGTCGGGGGCTTCCGGTGGCTGGCCGGTGTCCGTCACGGAGGCCTCGCCGGCCGCGCAGCGGCCGGCGAGGCCGGGGCCGGGCCGGCGAGGGGTGAGTGTGTGATGGTGTGGTGTCGGCCCGGTGGTTGGGTGGGTCGGGTGATCGACGTAGGCCGGCTGGGATTGGTCCGCTTACAAGACAGCACGGAGCGCAGCGGAGTTCCGTTTCCGCGGGCCGCCGGTGCGGGCTGTCCGGGTGAGCGGGCCGGAACTGGGGTGTTCCGGCCCGCTGCCGGTCATGCTGCCAGCGGTGCGGTGTCGGGTTCGGCTTGGTCGTGGTCGGTGGGTGCCGGGTCGGTCTGGTCAGGGGTGGGTTCGGCCGGGGTGGGCTGGTGTTCGGTGACGGTGACCTTTACCGCGCTGGCTTTGGTCTTGCGGGTGGCCGGGCCGGTTTTGCGGGCCTGGGCGCTCTTGCGTGCGCGTGTGGTCTTGGTCGGCGCTGCCTTGGCGGCCTTGGTCGGGGCGGCCTTCGCTGGCGTGGTCGTGGTCGGCGTGGCCGACACGGTGCCCTCGGCGGCCACTTCGGCGGCGGCCTCGGCCTCGAATGCCTCGGCGCGTGTCATCTCGCCGAGTATTGCCCGCTCGATCGGGGTCGGGGTGTATCCCGCGCTCTGCAAGGCGGCCAGCAGGGAGCGGGGAACGCTGACCGTGTCGGCGGGGTAGTGCACGCTGCTGCTCTGGTGCAGGGCCGCGCGCCAGTAGGTTGGGTTCTCCTTTTTCGTCGGGTCGTTGCTGCGGCGCTGCATGCTGGCTTCGACGGCACCGATGGCCAGTCCGATGA
Source organism: Nocardia carnea NBRC 14403 (assembly GCF_000308515.1). Lineage (GTDB taxonomy): Bacteria > Actinomycetota > Actinomycetes > Mycobacteriales > Mycobacteriaceae > Nocardia > Nocardia carnea. The sequence goes on from NZ_BAFV01000126.1 coordinate 95,555, forward strand.
GCATCGCGGCGGCGCGCGGGTCGGTCATGTCCTCGAACAGTGCGCCGGTGGACATCGCCGCGTCGCGGTCGACGCCGAGTAGATCGGCGGTGATGGCGGTGACGGTGTTCTCGGCGGTCAGGCCGCGCCGGGTGAACATCACCTGCGCGGCCCAGCTGAGCAGTCCGGTGGGAATTTTGGCGGGCCGCTTGCGGCCCTTGCCGGTGAGCTTGGCCAGCAATTCGGTCTCGAATTTGCGGCGCGCGGTCGTGGCGGCGCGGGCGTAGCGGTTGCCTGCCTTGACGATTGCGTTGTCGGTGCGCTTTTGCTCCCGGTCCTTGTCGGTGAGCACATCGTGCCCGTACTGGCTGAATTGGAGTCCTTCGGCCTTGGGGTCGGTGCAGTAGTAGAGCGGCGTCCAGTACTCGTCGAGGTCGCCGTCTGTGGCCTCGACTTCGGACCGTTCGAGGTACACCGCCCAGCGCGCCGGGGTCTTGATGTCGTCCTCGGTGGCGCGGTGCCCGTCCTGGCGGCCGTAGAGTTTGCCCAGCGGGCAGGTGGTCCGTGCCTCGTGCGACCAATCTCGGATCTCGCGGTCCAGGATGGTGAATCCGCGTTGGCGGTAGGGTTCGCTGGCGGCTTCGCGTCCGGCGGTTTCCTCGCGTTCGGCGCGGATCTTGGCGGCTTCGGCGTCGAAGTTGTTGCGCCCGGCTGCCTTCAGCAATCGGGTTTCGGTCTGCTCGTCGCCCTCGAATTCCATGAGGGTTGCGGCCTGGGTGAACGTGAGCTGTCCGGTTTCGGCCTTCTTGCGGGCGTCCTCGGACTGGCGCAGGGCCTTGATGGCGCGTACCTCGGCGGCGTCGACGCCGAGTTTCTGGCCGACTTTGGTCGGGGTGAATCCGGGCAGGTTCAGGAAGTTTTCGACGTGCACCACCTTGTCGCGGGCGCTGGTTTGGGTGCGGTGCTCGTTCTCGCGCCACTGTGCGGTCATGACCTCGGCGGCGAGGGTGGTGGCGTCGTCGTGGGGTTTGCGGCGCAGGATCACCGGGCACGGGATGTACCCTGCTTCGATGGCGGCGAGCATTCGCGATTGTCCGGCGATCATCTGAACCTGTCCGTCGTCGTTGATGTAGGCGGGTGGGTCCTGGACGAATCCGCCGTCGCGGATTCCATCGATGAACGCTTTGGTCAGGGTGACTTCGGATCGCATGTTGTCGCCGAACACGACTTCGCGCGGGTCGACATCGAAGGAAATTTTGCCGGTCGGGGAGGCGTCGATCATGGCCAGTACTTCCGACAACGGCGTCCCGTTGATGGTCGGCTCCTCGACGGTGGTCTCTGGCGCGGGGTTATGGTGTTGCGCTTCGCTGGTCGGCCCGACCTCGGCCGTGGTGATGTCCTGGGGCGTGGTGATTTCGGTGGTCGTCATGATGTCCGGTGTCTCCTCTAGGCTGAGCGGAGCACCGGGCGGATAGTGGCCGCCCGGTGCTCCTGGTTGTTGGTCTGGGTTGGGTTTCGTCGCGGCGGTCCTCGGGGGCCGCTGGGGTGATCGGTCACCGTTGGTGGTCTTCGGCTTCCTCGTCTGCCTCGGCATCGATGGCGGCGTAGTCGTCTCTCCATTCGCGGTAGGTGCCGAGGATGGGACGGTGCTTGATCAGGTGGGCTGCGAGGTCGGCGTAGGCGGCGGATGCCTTCGTGTAGTACTCGTCGTGTGTGCGGTCCAACTTTTCCGGGTCGTCGCACTCGGGGTCGGCGAGTTCGGGGCTGTTCGCGATCGTTTCCAGATTCATCGCCCGGATTTGCAGCTCGAGGGCGCGGGCGTGTTCGGGGGATGCGTTGGCCGGTTCGGCCGGTTCGGTGTTCCTCGGGCGTTGCCAGGGCATCGGGGCGTGAAAGTCGGCGTAGGGGGGCCTCGTCGGGGTGTCGTGACCACGACGGCGCAGTAGCCGCGTGAACATGCGCGGAAGTCGCATTCGGGTTTCCTCGGGAGTGGGGGCGGGGGGCGGTGGTTTCACCGGTCCTCGGCGGGGCTGATCCGAACGGATCGGGGGCCGTCGTAGTTGTCCGGGGCGGGAGCGTCGCCGTGCGGGTCGTGAACGCCGTCGATGATGGCGTAGCTCGTGGCCCAGTGCGGATAAGTGTTGAGCGCTGCTCGGTGTTCGATCAGGTAGGCGTCGAGGGCCCGGTATGCCGCGTCCATCTCTGCGCCGTAATCGCGGCCGGGCTCGCAAGGAGTGTCGGCAAGAACGGCGTTGTTGGCAGCGGTTTCGAGGTTGATGGCGCGGCGGCACAGCTCGAGTGCGTGTGCGTGCTCGGGGCACTCGGGTTCGGGGTCGGTCTCGGAGGGCCAGCGGAACTGCCAGGGCATATGACCGCCGAACGGCGGGGAACTGTCGTCGGCCTGGCGGTTTCGGGGCCGGAGTCGGCGGGCGAGAGCGCGGGGTATGAGACGCATGGTGTCCTCAGAGGGTGGGCCGGGCGCGCACGCGCGCGCCCGGCGGTGGGTGGGGTGGGTGATCAGAACGGCGGTCCGACGTAGTCGTCGTGATCGTCGGGTTCGTCGTCGTAGTCGTCGAGCTGCTTGCGGCGCTCGGCGATGTATTCGGCCAGTTCGAGCGCTTCGCTGTAGGACACGCACAGGTCGAATGCGACTTCGTTGCGGTAGGCCGTGACCCCGCCGATGATGTGGCCGTTCGAGCGGCCGAAAAAGGCCGTGTCGGTGCGGGATCTCGGGTCGCGGGACATCGGCAGACGGTGGGTGATCTCGCGCAAGATCGTGGCGCGTTTGTCTTCGGCGGCGGCGATCTGGTTCCGCTTTTCCCGGCGCGCGATCAGAGCCTGACGCAGTGCGGGAACGATGTTTTCGCGCACCGCCGCAGCGATCTGTTCGGGCTCGGTGGCCGGATAGGTCGCGCTCAGCCGGTGGTGGGTGCCCGGCGGGCTGTACTCCTCGAGCGCGGCAAGGTCGGCTTGGATCTTGAGTTTGCCGGTGGGGGTGCCGTTTGAGTCGTGCAGCAGGGTGAGGCGGAGTCGTTCGTCGTCGGCGGGGCCGATGAGGTAGGCCACGCTGCGGGGTTCGGTGGGTGCGCCGGGTTGGGCGATCCAGTGGTTACTCCATCGGCCCTCGGCGCTCAGGTGGGCGGCGAGGTCGGCGCTCCACTGGTCGGCGGTGTAGGGGGTGGCGCTGTTTTCCATCTGCTACTTTCGTGGAAGCAGGCACCGGGCGTCTTCCTTACGCCCGGTGCCTGTTGTGGTGGTTACGGGCGGTCGGGGGCTCCGGCGTAGCTGTAGACGGCGGAGTCGGGGTCGAAGTACCGGGTCACGGTCTCGTCGCCGGAGGCGAAGAGCTGGCGCACTTCATGCACGGCGGTGTCGTAGAACTCGGCCAGAATCTTGCGGCTGAATCGCGTGGCCGGGCGGCTGTGGATCTCGGCCTCGGTTCGGTTGGGGCTGAGGTTGATGGTGTGCGTGACACCCTTGGCGGTCTTCTGTTCGTGGTGAACGTTGAGGGCTGCGTGGTATCCCCGGTGCTTGTTGTAGTTCACGTGCAGGTCTGTGTAGGCCTGCCAGCCTTCGGCGTTGGGTTCCCCCACGGGCCAGGTGGCCTTGATCCAGCGGTCTCCGAGTTTCTTGCGGGGTTCGGGCTGCGGACTGTTGTTCGTGGTGTTGTTCATGGGCTTGCGTCCTTTCTGTGCGGACCGCCGGGCATATTCTGGAAGTCCGGCGGACTGCATTTGTCTTGTCGCGGTTTCGGTGTCGGCGGCGGCTATATTCCGTTGGCCTCCTCAAATTCGATTCGGTCTCGTCGGATGAGCTGATTCACGCTCAATCCGTCGCGTTCGGCTTCGTGGTCGATACAGAGCGCGTCGGAATCGTCTTCGGCGTTCTGATCGGCGCACCACGGGCAAACGGTCATGGTTTCCTCTTGGGCTAGAAGTCGTGGTGCCGGTACTTGGTGTCGAGCTGTCCGTCCGTCCATTCGGCTTCGACTCGGCGCGCGATTTCCTCGGCTTCCTGCTTCGTGCAGTAGCGCAATGCGGTTATGCCGGGATCGTTCGGGAAAATGGCGAGCCGAAAATAGATGTCGACATCCCTATAGATCGCGATCATGCGACCGTCGGTATTGACGGCATAGAAAACCTGGAGGATTTCGCCTCGTGGCGCTCGCTCGACTCGCGTATCCGGTGTGAGGTGCACGGCCCCGCGCGCTCCGGACTCGGTGCGCCGGAACGTGACGAGGATTTGTTTACCGCTGTTCTGCGGCACGGCGGTAATGACTGTTGCCGAGCCCCATGCGCGGGGTTCCAGGTAGATGTGGTCTCCGGTGGACAGTTCGCGCGCTGCGATGGTCAGCATCTGGTTTCCCTTCGTAGCTGTGGTGCCGGGGGCGCGGGTCGCGCCCCCGGCGTCGGAACGGCTGGCCCTACTTGGGATATGCGCGGGCGTCGGCGGCGGCTTGTGCCTCCTCGACGCTGTCGGCCCGGTCGCCGGTGATGTGGTCACCGGTAGAGGTGCGCCACATCGACCAGGAAAAGGCCCCGAACACTTCCGGGGTCGCGTTCGGCGAGATGGTGACGTAGCAAGGGCCGTAGTCCTTGTGCAGCACCACTCCGTCGAGAAGCGAATTCCGGTAGGTCCAGCCGTTCACGTCGTAGCGGATTGCGGCCATTGCCGCCCCCTTTCGGGTAAGTGGCCCGGCGTTGATCGCCGGTCCTTTTCTGATTCCGCTACGTGGAATCGGTTCACACTGTGGAGTTCTCAAAGAGCCGGGGTGCGGGTTCGGTTTCCCTTTCCCGCCCCTTCCGTGCTTCTAATATTACCATCTTACGCACCTTACGCAATTTCTCGTGTGGTGAACTGGGTCACACAGGAATTTGCGGTGCGTTCGGCTTTTACGGTGTGTATTCGGGGACGCGGACGCCGAATTTGGTGGCGGCGATCTGTCCGGCTGCGAGGAATCGGCGCACGAATTCGGGCTGTATGGCGCGGTGGTGGGCGGTGGTGACGAGGTTTATCAGGGACAGGTTTTCGGCCTTGGCCTGGCGGGCGGCGTCCTGGGCGTGGCGGACGGCTTCGTGTGAGGCGACGCCTTGGCCGGTGATGTAGTAGAGCATGGCGGCGGTGGCGAGCAGGTGCGCGCGGGCGCGGCCTCGGGCCTGGTTGGCGATGTCGATGTATGCCGACGCGGCGGCGTTCATGTCGATGAGGGCGATGCCGAGCAGGGCGTCACGGGCGGCGGGGTCGATGGTGACCAGAATGCTCACGCGGGCAGCCAGGGCGGCGGGCGGGTATTCGTTGTGCCGGACCAGGGCCGCGACCTCGCCCAGTACAGAGGGCACGAATCCGCGTGTCTTGCTGTGGATGCACGCGGCGCGGCGGTCCATGAATGCAGGGGTCTCAACGGGGGTGTACCGGGCCTCGATATCGGCGCGGGCTTCGAGGATGATGAGTCCGTGGGTTACTGCGGCGACGGCGACGGCGGTTGTCGCGGGGTCGGGGATGATGCCGCAGTCCTGGGTGTCGAGATCGGTCCATGTTGCTCCGCGCTGGATTTGGTGGGCGTGCGCGCGCATCAGGACGGGGGTGCCGTGGGATTCGACCTGATCGCGTACGCGGTCGGCGAACAGGAGGCCGGTTCCGGCGTGGCGGGTGCTGGCGACGAGCACCATTCGAACGGCGTCCATGTCGCGACTGTCGGCCAGGCGGGCGATGTGGAGGGCGAAACCGTCCTGGTCTTGGTCGATTTCGGCCCCGATCACCATGTCGATGCGTCCGGCGCGCACGAACATCACACACAGGGTTTCCTGCGGGAAGTGGCGCAGCAGGGCGGGGACGGCGGCGACATAGTCGGCGGTGGTGAGTTTGTCGATCGGGTTGGCGCGTTTGAAGATCACGGGGTGTGGTTCCTCCTATTGGTGTGACGGGCGGGTCCGTTGTGGCCCCTTTCGCTCTCCGTCATGATTCTATTCTAGCCGAACCTTACGCACCTTGCACATTGTGGGCTGTGGTTGTTCACACAGTTGGATCTATCGAAACACGTTGGCGTTCAGTGTTTTTCGTGCTGCTTTGGAGGGTCGCCCCGCGGCGAGCGGCCGGGGTGCGGGGCGGAGCGCCCGCGTCGCGACCTGGGGGAGCGCGCGGCCGCCAGGACGCGGACCGCACCCTGCGGGTGCGCGCGGCTGGCAGCCGCGGGGTTCTTCGGTGGTGGTGGGCGAATTGCAGGGGTGTCCCGGTGTCGGTGTGTTGCTTCGGTGGGGCCGGAGTCGTGGGGGGCGCGGCAGGTTCCGGCGCGCCAGGTGGAGCGCCCGCGCCGGAGCGCAGCGGAGGCGTGGACGAACGACCTGGTGTGCCGGGTTCTGGTGTGCCAGCCTCGGCGCAGGTCTCACCGAAGCAACACATCGGGCGTGGCTGTTGGCCGTTCGTCGACCACCACCGCGCGGCCGGCAGGCCGCGGTCGTCGGAACCATGCACCCGGGTCGCTGGCTGCGGTGCCGGCGGGACCACCGCGTACGTAATGCCGCTGGTAGGTCATTGTGCGGGAGCGACGGAGGCCGGGCAGGCTCTTTGCCGCGGTAGCTCTGATTTTTTGGCTTTGTGTTCGCTGCGGGCTGAGCGTTCGAGTGGTGTGGCTCCTGCGGTGGTGGCCTAGACTGATCAGCGAATGGCGGCTGTTGTCGTGGAATGGTTTGCCGGTGTTGTTTTTGTCCGATCCGAATTGGGGTAGCGGTTATGGCTGATGTGTCGGCGGTGGATCGTGAAGCGGCGCGTGTTCTTGCCTCGTTGGGCGACGTTTCCGCGGAGGACCTCGAGGCGGTCGTGGATGGCGAGGTGTTCCGGGGCGGGGATTTCGGTGCTGTGAAGTCGGGGGTTCGTTTCTTTCGTCCGCTTTATGATGTCGATGGTTCTCGGCTGGAGCGGTAGCGACACTTTCTTGGCAGGAGCGTTCGGCGGCCCGGTTTCGGGTGCCGACCGCTTCTGTTTTCCTGGGTCAGTCGCTGTCGAAGCTGGCGGTGATCGTTTCGATTGCTTCGGGGATGCTGGAGTGCGGGATTGCACTGTTGAGCCGTGCTATGTCGTTGTCTGACAGCGGCCTGCGTGCCCAGTTTTCGGCCTGTTCTCTGGTGATCAGTTGGCCGGGGGCTGGTTCGGCAGGCGTGCCTACGAATACGCCCGGTTCGGGTGTGATCGTGGTGCCGCACAGATCACATGCACGGTTGGTGCCCGCCATCGCGTGGCAGTTCGTACAGCGGTGGCGTAGTCCTGCGGCGATGACCAGGTCGTCGAGCCAGGAGAGATGGCGGTCGTCGACTGCGGCGTAAAGCATGGTCAAGGCTTGTTCGGCGGTGGCTGCGGGTGTCATTGGTTTCGTTGTCCTGTCGGGTTTCATTGTGGTGCTGTAGTTTCCGGCTGCCGGGCCGCGCAGCGGCCCGGCAGCCGGGTCTGGTGGGGTTGTTGGGTGGGCCGGGTTGCCAGCGCGGGCCGGCTGGGTGCTGGCCGCTGGAAAAACACAGCACGGAGCGCAGCGGAGTTCCGATTCCGGCGGCCGGACGGCGGGGCGGGGCCGGTTGTGCTTTGTGGGTGTTCCGGGTAGGGAAGCCCTGGGGTGTGCCGGGGCTTCCCTGTCGGCGCGGCGGCCTATTCGTTGGTGTATGGGTTGTAGTCGGGGACGTCGATTCCGTATGCCTTGGCTCCGAGTGGGCCTCGTGCAAGGAAGCTGCGGGCGGTCTCGATCTCGACGTCTACGCGGTGGGCGGCGATGAGTGCGCGCACGGTGACCGGCGGCGTCGTATCTTCGTCGAGTGTGGCGTAAATGGCCTGGTGGATCGCCTCGTGGGCATGGTAGCCGTGGCCGTCGGCGAAGAACAGGATTGCCACGGCTCCGAGCATGTGAGCGCGCGTGATGCCGACGAGTTGATTGGCAATGTGGGCGTAGATTGCGACGGCGGCCGGGATGTCGATGAGCGCGATGCCGAGCAAGGCATCTCGGGCGCTGCCTGATTCCTCGATCATTGCGCCGATTCGGGCGGCCAATTCGGGCTCGGTGCGGCCGGTGGCGTGTGTGCGGTCGTCGTCGGTGACGGCTTCGCTGTAGAGGGCGACGACTTCGCGCAGCGTGGCCAGCGTCGCGCGGGTAAACCCCGCGCGGTCGGCGCGGTAGTCGCCTTCGACGGCGGCCACGTCGGCGGCGTCGATAGGGGCAAACATCCTGTCGAGGGCGTCGCGGTCGGGGATGGGGCCGCGTCCGTCTATCAGGCGGGCCAGGGCGACGGGGGTGCTTGCGGGGTCGGTGAGCGTGCCGGTTTCGCCGGTGTCGAGGTCGCGCCACTGTTCGCCCGCGACGATGGCGGCGGTGTGGCTGCGGCTCAGGATCGGGATCTCGTGTTCGCGCAGCGATTCGGTGATGAGGTGGGCCAGGTGTTCTCCGGCGGTCTGGTGGTCCTCGTCGGCGATGACGGTGAGCACTACCGAAAAGTTGCCGCGAATGATCTCCCCGGCGACGCTCGCGGCAAGGACTTCGTGAACCGAGAACAGCGGCGCACCGGCGATGGATACCAGCCGTTGTGTGTCGCGGTCCAGAACCGCGATGACAACGACATTTTCGAGATCGTCGGTTGTTGCTGCGGGGTTGTCCAGAATGAGGGCGTGCAGCGAGGAAATGAAATCTCCACGGGTCATCTGGCTGTAGTCGAGCATTTCTATCCCTTCTGTAAAGCTTTGGCGGCCTGGTGTTCCGGGCCTTTCGCTTCCCTCCGCCTTACATGTTCTATTCTATAATCTTACGCACCTTACGCACCGTGTTTTATTGATTTCTCGGGGTGGTTTATTTCACTGTTTTATTTCTGCGTTCGGCTTGCGTTTTTGGCCGTGCCTTTGGAGGGTCTGCCTCCGCGGCGAGCGGCCGGGGTGCGGGGCGGAGCGCCCGCGTCGCGACCTGGGGGAGCGCGCGGCCGCCAGGGCGCGGATCGCACCCGGCGGGTGCGCGCGGCCGGCGGCCGCGAAGTTCTTCGGTGCTGCGGGCGAATACAGGTGGCGCCGGGTGTCGGTGTGTTCCTTCGGTGGGGCCTGGAACGGGGAGGGCGCGCCAGGTTCCGGGCCGCCAGGTGGAGCGCCCGCGCCGGAGCGCAGCGGAGGCGTGGACGAACGACCTGGCGGCCCGGGTTCTGGTGTGCCAGCCTCGTGGAGGGCCACGCCGAAGGAGCACGCCGACACCACCGGCCCGCAGCTCCGCGCGGCCGGCAGGCCGCGGTCGTCGGCGACCAGGCCCGGGTCGCCGGCTGCGGTGCCGGCGGGACCACCGCGTGCGTAATGCCGCTGGTAGGTGATTGTGCGGGAGCGACGGAGGTCGGGCAGGCTCTTTTGCCGCGGTAGCTCTGAAAACACTGAACCCACTACCGATACGGGAGCCGGGTGCGGAGTCCGAGCGTGATGGACTGCGCCGCGGAGTCGGTAGGGCGAGTTGGTCTGGAAGTGTCGTGATAGGTGCTGCGATGGCCAGGGGACCGTAACGCTGGTGCATCCTGCGATGTTCGATATCGGTGTCGCAGGGTTTGCGTAAGGCGCGTAAGGTGTCGTGCATGGACGTGATCGAGTACGACTATCTCCGGTCGCATCTCTCCCAGGAGTTGAAGAAGGCGTACCACGATGATGGGATTTCTGTGGTCGCCTACCTTGACCACCCTGTCGGTGTACTGATGTCGCGGGGTGTGTGGGCGCTGGGGCAGCAGGAGAAAAGCGTTCCTCGGACGTTGATGGATGAACCACTCAATTCCCGGGCCGCGCGTCCGAAGTTGCGGGTGCTGCGGGAGCGGTTGGAGAAGGGCCGTCACATCACGTTGACGGTCTGGGACAACGAGGCGATCATCGCCCCTTACGACTGGGCGCGGGAGGCGTTCCCGGACTGGGATCTGCCCGAGGTTCTGCAACCTGCTGCGGAGGCTACGCAGGGGGAGAACTGCGTTCAGGTGGTTTACCGAGCACCTCGGACGGTGGCGAAGTTGCGTAAGGAGTTCGCTGACGCCGAGGACCCGGAATGGGAGATGGACCGGCGTCTGTCTGCGACGCGCTCGTACGTTCCGGCCGACCGGCGGGCTCGTATGCGCGGCGTGGTCTATGTCGAAGGCGGCAGGATCGTCCGGATCCGGGCGCTGGATCCGGACGGGGAATGGACTGATCTGGGGGACAGGGTCAGCCTGGCTCCCGTGTCTGCACCGTTGACTCGTGAGGAGGTCGATTCACAGTTGCCTGGTCTGAAGCTGTATCCAGGGGATCTGCGACTTGCCCCTCGCGGTGCATCGCGCGAATACCTCGACTACTGATCGGCGCGTTGGTGTGGTCGGTTATGACGAGGTCCTGGTTCCTGGCCCAGTGTTGCGAGCCGTCAAGCCGAGCTCTGATTTCAGGACGATCCGATGAAGTTCCGCACTAATGCCGTCAGTACTCCTGGGACGTTGCTCGTCACCAACGAGGCAGGTCCGCCGGATGGCCGGTGTGTGGTGTTGAGTCACCCGCTGATGATGGGTTATAGGGCGTTCCGTGCGTTGATGGAGATGCTGGTGGCGCGGGGGTATCGCGTTGTGGCATGGGATCATTTCGGGCAGGGTGTTCACCGGCCCCCGCGTCGATTGAATCCCGAGGTGAATTTGTCCGTTCTCACCGCGCACACTATCGAGGTCATCACGGGGCTCGGTCTGAACAAGCCTCATATCGTAGGTCAGGGATTGGGAGCGATGGTGGCGCTGGGTGTGGCGGCATGGCGTTCTGATCTCGTGACGTCGGTGACCGCGATCGCGGGGTCGGTCGATGCTGAACGGCACCGGAAAGCGGTCAATGCGCTGGCCGATCACGTCGAGCACCATGGGGTAGCGGGAGAGATCGACGTGGACGGAACGAGCGTGCAGGTCGTTGATCTACTGACGCGCGTCAGTTTTGGTGCATGGACACGGCAGAACCGGCCCGATTTCGTTTCTGAGTGGGGGGAGCGGTATACCGAACTGGACCGGATCGCGCCCTCTCTGCGCGCATACGCGGAACGGGAGAGTCTGGTCGGTGAGCTGCTGCGTGGCTGCGATGTACCGGTGCTCGCGGTGGCCGGTGCGCAGGATGTCCTTTTTCCGCCGGCTGTGAGCGGGGAGGCGGTAGCGCGTGCCACCGGCGGTCGATGGGTCACGGTCGAGGATGCGGGTCACAGTGTGGCGCAAGAGCAGCCGGAGGCTGTTATGAAGCACCTGGAACAGCATTTCGCTGCGGCTGATCGGCCCGACGAGCATTAGCGGTCAGCCTGGGTCGGTCACCGCCTGGAGTGGGCCGTCCTCGCGCTTTTCGGGCCAGCTCGGTTCAGCGGCTGTACAGGCTGAGCATCGGCCTCCGTTCAAGTATCCCGGGTGAGTCCCGCGGAGGTCGCCGGCCGATGCTTGCGACGGTGAGTGGCGCAGGTTCAGAGGTGAGTGGCGCAGGTTCAGATGTGGTGCCAGCGCCTCTGGACGTCTCTGATCAGTGTGAGGTGTCCTTGGGTAGGCGGGGCTGCAGGTTTTGTGCGAGTTCGGCGGTGCGCGCGGCAGCGGATGCCGAGGAGGCCACATGTCTTGGGGTCCGGCTGGCATCGGTGCCGGTGGCGGGAATTTTGATGTTCCTGAGCTCTCGCACCTGGTCGAGGTTGCGGGCAAACAGCCCGTCGTCGTGAGGGTGTCGCATGATCTGTTCCACCGCGTCAGTGAAGGCGGTGTAGTCGCGGTAGGTGCCGGTGACAAGGGTGCGCATCTCGCGCCACGCCTGCCCTAGAGCGTCGTCGCGGATCGCCCACGGTTCGGCGAGTACGTACATGTGCTCGGTGAGCTGTTGACGCTCGAGATCGGTACCGGCCCGCGCCCATTGTCTACGGATCTTGTACACCCAGGCAAAGTCTGCGCGCATCACCTGCTCGGGCCAGCTCGCGGCCCGGCGGCCGTTGTAGTAGCTCGTATGGGCTGGATTGGCGAGCCAGTAGGGGCGTGACCGGGCGGCCTCGGCGCTGAGCGGGTCGCGGATCGGTGACCAGGGCCCCTGGCCGGCTGTTTCGCGGGCTTGTCGCTGGGATCGCCACTGCACCGGTGACATATCGGTGTCGGCGCCATCGAGCAGATCGATGATCGTGCGCGCATACAGCTCGGTCATGGCCTCGGGGTGATTCTGCCAGCGGTCTTCCGCCGCGCACAAGTACTCCCAATTCTCCCGCACGTGCGAGCAGTCGTGGTCGCGCCAACGACTTTCCAGTGCATGGAGCGTTTCGGAAAGCTGTGCCCGTTCGTGCTGATCGGTGGTTTGTGCCAGCGTATCGAGGATTCGGACCGCGGCCGCGCGATCCGCACGCATCTGTTGCTCGGTCGCGTCGTGTGCACCACGGGCGGTGTAATAGCTCGGGTTGCAGGCATCGATGTCTGCGGCGTCGCTCTCGGCTCCGTGTGGTGGTTGATCAGTGACCATGAGTCATTCTCTCGTCCAACGCTGTTGGCTTGCGAGCATAGTCGCTAGTCATGGCGTCCGGGTCGGCCGCTGCCGCGGTTGCTGAGCGGGATTGAAGACCCGCAGGATCTAACGCGCGCATCGACGCCGCGATAGGCGACCTTGGCTGCCGTGCCGACATGTGCTGATGAGAATCGTGGTACACGCGCCTGCGCTCGCCCTGTGATGAGCGTTGCGGCGTAGCCCATCTGGTCGGCCAGTTTCTCCGGTTCGCTGGCTTCAGTTCACTGCCGAGGCAGTCAATGGTTCAATTCCTGATGACATCTTCACGTTCAGGAGGAGAGAGAATGGCTGCGCGTGTTCGCTACTCGGAAGAGGAACAGGAGAAATTCGTTGCGCAGGTGAAGAGGCTGCGCAGCAAGGGACACACGTTGAATTCTGCGTGTTCTCGTGTTTCTTCACGGGCGAATGGGTCTCCGACGACGAATACGCTTGCGATTTGGGTCCGAAAGGCAGAGAGCGCCGCGCTGCCCGCCGAGGTTCCAGCGGCCGAGTCCGACCACGCCGAACGTCTTGATGACAATTCTCAGGTTCCCGACACAGGCTCCGATACTGCGCCGACCGAATACCGGGGACGATCCAGCGACGAGGACGTGGTGTCTGCGCCCGACTGGATCACCGAGCAGCCGACTGATGCTTCGCCGGCCACCGGAACGAGTCTGACCGGTGAGCGTGCTGGTCGCGACCGAGGGCAGGCGCATGTGGGGGAGCTGGTGCATGTGCCATCGAATGGGCTGGAGGAGTTGGTGGAAGAGAACGATCGGCTGCGGCGCGCGTTGGCGGAGGCTGACCGCGAAGTGCGAGCCATGCGTGACTTGCTGGTGGTCTACGCTTCGCGATAGCTCGCGAGCAGGGCGCTCCACTATCGTGGCGAGCCGGGGGGCGCTCGGCCCGGTAGGCCGCTGTGCGCGGTAGTGCTGCAGGGGCTGGCTACCGCCTGGCATGGGAAGCTCGGGCCGTGACCGAATTATTGCGGTGTCCGATTGTCGCTACGGTGACTCCGTTCCGGCGTTCCGGTGTTGTGGATCTCCCTGCGTTGAGTGACTATTTGGGCCTGTTGAAGGCGGTGGGGGTCGAGTCGATCCTGGTCAACGGCACCACTGGCGAGTTCGCCAGTTTGACGGTGCGCGAGAGAATCCGGGTGGCCGAGCATTGCCGCGGCGGGTGGAGTGGCCGGTTGGTGGTACACGTGGGTTCCTGTGCGGTCGCTGATGCCGCGGAACTGGGGCGCCATGCGAGTGCGTTCGCCGACGGGGTGGCGGTAATGAACCCGTACTTCTACGCTCACGCTTGCAAGGCGGGGATGGCGAGCTATTTCGCGGCTGTGTTGCCCAGCTGCACACGTCCGACGTTGCTGTACAACTTCCCTCGTCATACTCAGGCGCCGATCCCCCCGTATCTTGTCGCGCAGTTGGTGCGGCAGTTCCCGCAGGTGATCGGGGTGAAGGATTCCGGGAAGGACCGCGCGGTGACACGCGAGTACCGGACTGTAGGCACAGGTTTTGGGGTATATGTCGGTGACGACCGTGTCGGTGCCCGGATCGGTGAGCTCGGGGCAGCCGGTGTGGTCACCGGCGCCGGCGGCCCGATCGCTGAAATACCGGTAGCGATCGCGGCGGCCGTGGCAACAGGGGATATCGGTCGAGCACAGGACCAGGACCTGCAGGATGCGTTCGACTACTACACCGACGCCCGGAAGCGGTCGTCGATCAGCGATATCGCCTTCGCCAAAGCCGCAACGGCTGCCAGGTTACCCGGGTTCCCCACCCAGGTCCGGCCACCGCTGGTGGCTGCATCGACCGGGCAGATGCGTGAGATTCATGCGGTCGTGCGTTCGACGCTGACACGGTATGCCGCCCGCGGCCTGGGCGGCTGATCGGTAAGGGTTCAGCTCTCGATGATGTGATCGCACAGGGTGTGGGCGAGCTCGCGGACTCCGGAATCGAGGACGCCGGCCTGGTAACCGGCCCAGTCAGTGAGCTTGAGCCTGTCGCGATCCAGGCCTCGAGCGATCATTCGGTGCCGGATCTGCTCTGCAGGACAGTCGATCCATACCGTCACGATCGGCAGATCCTTGTCGGCTTCGGCGTGGTCACGAAGGAACTCGCCGAGCGCTGTGCCCGCGGCCGCGGCAGCGCGCAACGTCGACAGGAACGGTGCATCCAGTACCACTGGATGGTGCTGTGCGACGTGGAGGCCGGCATCGACCAAGCCGGCGTATATGCCGGGTGCTACGACCTTGTGGTACATCGCGGAGTCGCGGTCCGACTCGTCTCCAGTCAGCCGCTGCATGACCGAGTTCTCCAGCATGGGCGCGAATCGGTCCTTGTCCAGCACGACGGCGCCGGTATGTTCCGCGAGGACCCGTGCTGCTGTGCTCTTTCCGGAGCTGGGGAATCCGGTGACCACGACCGCGCCGTGCTCGAGGACCGGGGCGGCCGCCTGGGTGAGTTGCTCGCGCACGGTGGTGGGCGGGGCCGTTGGAAGGTGTTGATCCATCACGGTTGAACTCCATCACATCGTTCTGGCCGGCGGCCGGTGGCCAGACGACCGGGTCGCGTTTTCCCGGGCTGTGGCTCAATGGGAGCCGGCCGTGGTCGCGCGCACCATGATCAAGGAGGTGACGTCCAGGTGCGGGTGATGGCGGCGGGCGGTCACGGCGAATCCGAGCTGCTGATACAGCCGGATCGCGGCAGTGTTGGTGTCGCGGACATGCAGGCCCAGCCAATCGACTTGTGCGTCTTCTGCTGCCCACCGGCACAGTTCGGTACACAGTGCCGCGGCCATACCTTCTCGCCGGTGCCCTGGATCGGTGTAGGTGCCCCAGACCATCGCCCACCGCTGGCCGGTCGCGACGGGCGGATCCGGCAGGTCGAATTCCGGGCCTTCGCTCTCACTGTCGATGAACGCACCGGCCATGCCCAGCCATGCCTCGTCGGGATGGGTCTCGACGGCCACGAGTGCTTGCCGGTGGGGCTGGGTGCAGCGCGCGATCCGGTCTTCCCAGCCTTGCTCGTCCACCGCGGTTGCTTGTTCGACGGTTTCCAGGAACGCCGAACGTGCGTTATACAGCGCTTCCAACCGCAGCGCGCGCAACCGCGGCCCGTCACCCGCGCGTGCGTACCGTATCGTCCACATGCGCGTTCAGTCCTGCTCGTCGGCGGGC
The DNA here is from genome assembly GCF_000308515.1 of Nocardia carnea NBRC 14403. Classification (GTDB taxonomy): domain Bacteria; phylum Actinomycetota; class Actinomycetes; order Mycobacteriales; family Mycobacteriaceae; genus Nocardia; species Nocardia carnea. The sequence continues at coordinate 111,198 of NZ_BAFV01000126.1, forward strand.
AGAACCGCGCGTATTCGAGCAGCCAGCTCTACTGCCTGCTCATACGACCAGGGCAGCACACCGTTCTCGGCCATCAACGCGTGAAACTGCTGTTCGCGGTAGGGCACACCGGGTGGCAGGGGCGCTATATGCCAATGCAGGTGGGCATTTCCCTGTTGGCTTCCGAGGCTGGCGAGGTAGAGCCGTTCGGTGGGCACCACTGCTTGCACGGCCCGCCCGACCCGGTGGACCAGGCGCATAAGGCGCGCGAATCTGTCCTCGTCCAGGTCGGCGACAACCTGTTCGTGGTGGTGTTTCGGCGCGACCAGCACGTGACCGAGCAAGGTCGGGTACCGGCATAGGAACGCAAGGTTCTCGCCGTCGTCGGCCACGACCTGCTCCAGGTCCGAATCATGGCGGCCTGCCACGATGGCGCAGATGAAGCAGGGCTGTGTGCGAACACGCCGCTCATAAGAGTCCAGATCGAACGAGATACGTTCCACACCAACGATTCTGCCTGAGGCGAACCTCGGCGAGGCTCATTTCGTTGTCGGCCGTCCGATTCTTGGCCAGCATCGCGCTCGGCGTTGCGACGGGTGTCGTCCTTACACTTCTTACTTCGTCGTGGGCCTTCGAGGAGGGTTCACTGCGCTGAACGGGTCATTTCGAACTCGGTGCGGGGATCATCGGGTGCGACGGTGCGCTGGAGGCCGGTGCGGACAAAGCCGTGGCGGGTGTACAGCCGTTCGGCGGGGGTGTTGTCGCCGATGATCTCAAGCCGGATCTGTGTGCATCCGCGGGTGGTGGTGTGAGCGATGACGGCGCGGACCAGGAGGCCAGCGATGCCGCTTCCCCGGGCGGCCGGGTCCACCCACATCGACCCGTTGACTGGACTAAGGCAGGACACGCCTTCCGATTAGCTCGGCGGTTGCCGTCGTGCTCGGTATACATCGCTTGTCCAGGTGAAAGGCGGTGTGGTGGTGAGTGTCGAGCGTGATCTGGCTGCGATTAGGTTGCCGCGGTGGGGCCGTGTCGAGCCAGCCGAAGGGGTCGTGCCTTGGCTGGTGGTCGACGACAACGGCGACCCGGTTCGACCGGTCAGAATTTTCTTGATGGACTTCGTCGCGCAGGCGAACGGCGCGAGTTCGGTGCGCAGTTACGCTTACGCGTTGCTGCGGTGGTGGCGTTGGCTCCACGCAGTCGGCGTTTCGTGGGATCGGGTGACCCCGGCGGAGGCTCGGGATTTGGTGTTATGGCTCAAACAGGCACGTAAGCGACGTAATTCGGCTCGCACCAGCTCGTTGAAGACCGCTGGCACGCTGAACCCGATCACTGGGAAGTACTATCTGGACGATCGCTATGCGGCGTGCACTATTCGCCATTCCAATGCGGTGGTTCGGGCGTTCTACCAATACTGGATCGAGCTCGGTGAGGGGCCGGTAGTCAATCCGGTCGGTCTCGTTCGCCGGCACGGGAGTCGGGGCAATGCCCACCACAATCCACTGGAACCATTCCGGCCGGAAGGGCGCCTCCGCTACAATCCCCGGCTACCCAAGCGGCTTCCACGGGAGATCTCCGACGACAGGTGGCGAGACCTGTTCACGGTATTGCGGTCAAACCGGGACCGGGCGCTGCTGTCGCTGGCTATCAGCTGCGCAGCGCGGGCAGCCGAGATACTCGGTGTGCGATTGGCCGATCTGGACTGGGGCGAACAGAAAGTTCGAGTCCTGCGGAAGGGAACCGGTACGGCGCAATGGCTTCCGGCCAGCCCGGAGGCATTTGTGTGGATTCGCTTGTACCTCGCCGACCTCGGCGACACGGTGAGTCTGCAGGATCCGTTGTGGCAGACATTGCGCCGCCGCGACCTGGCGACGGGTTGCGCCGGCAGCCGTTGTCCTACGATGCGCTTCGGAAGGTCGTGACCAGGGTGAACGAGGCGCTGGGCACAAACTATTCGATGCATGATCTGCGTCATTCGGCCGCCGTGCGAATGTCTCGTGACCGGAATCTTTCACTTCGTGATATCCAGGTCATACTGGGTCATCAGCACCTGTCAACCACTGCCGATGTGTATCTCGTCGAAGACGAGGCCGCAGTGATCCAGCGCGTGCACGACCATCTCGTCGAACGCGAGCAGTACCCGGCCCAGCGCGCTGTTATGCCCGCTGCGGACTATGACGCTGGGGATCTTGCCATTCTGTTCGGCTCTGGGCGGTGGGTGGCGCGATGACGATTACGGCGAAGGATGTGCAGGCCGGCGGGGAGCGCACCCGCATCAAGCTCAGGCGTTATGACGACCTGGCTGACACCGTCGTGGCTGGTGGTGGCCGCGACCTTTTGCCGGTTGACGCTGTCGTCGATCTGGTCCGTGCGTTGCCGATGCAGGGAAACGATGCGTACCGGATCGGAACTCGGATCCGGACATCCCGCGCGATCCTCGACTGGCTGGCCTCTCATCCCGGTGATGGCTGGCAGGGTCGGTGGATCTCGTCGGGAGCCGACCACGATTCGGACTGGCTCGATCAGCTCGGCGATCCTGGGGATTCCCGGTCGCCGAAAACCCGGCGGGAAGCCCAGAGATCTGGGCTTTCCGCTCTGTTGGCGTGCCGGATCTTCTTCCCGAGCTACCGATTCTTGAGCACATTTCGATCGCCGGGAATGTTGGTGTGGATCCGTGCGACGACACAACCGGCGTTGTTCAACGCGTTGGATGCACGTGGGCACGAGCTTGGGATCGGGGCCGATCGGCGCAGGACCGCCATCTGTCACATCACCAAGATCGTCACGCATACCGGTCGCGATGTGGATCAACTGACCGGAGAGGATTTGCTCGGTTTCCGTGCGTGGCATTTGCGAGAAAACGATTCGATCGACGGTCTGACCGTGGCGTGGACGCTGCTGCGTGGCATTGCGGATCTCGGTGAGGCTGCGACGCTGGCCGAGGCGTTGCGGATCGGACAGCGGCCGACGCGCGAGCTGGTCGACTCATACGGAGTTCGCAGCACCAATGTCCGTGAGGTACTGGTTCGATATCTCGATGAACGCCGCCCAGCCATGGATTACAACAGCCTGTGCAACATGACTTCCACGCTGGTGAAGCTTTTCTGGTGCGATATCGAGAGACATCACCCCGGCATCGATTCACTGGATCTTCCCGATGAGATTGCCGACGGCTGGAAACAGCGGATGCGTACCGTGCCGCTGAAGAGTGGTCGCCCGCGTTCTGACAACTCGTATTTCGGTGCCTTGAATACTGTGCGGTGCTTCTACCTCGATCTGCAGGAATGGGCTCGACAAGATCCGTCGTGGGCGCAGTGGGCATTTCCGAGCCCGGTACGCCGGCGCGACACCGCGGGCTACGGCAAGTCAGTCCAGAGGACCTCGGCTGCGATGCATCAGCGGGTCCGTGAGCGCCTGCCCCACCTTCCTCTGCTGGTCGATACCGCCGAACGCCACAAGACCGACCAGGAGGCTCTACTCGCCGCGACCAAAGCCGCACCGGTCGGTGCGGTATTCGAACATGCAGGCAAACGGTATCGGCGGGTAGTGCCCAAGAGCCGGCTCACCGGCGTCTACCGCGAGGTGCCGCTGCCCAATCGGGCTACGGATATGACCTCCGGCCTCGTTATCGACGTCGACAAGACCGAGCACGATGCGTTCTGGGCGTGGGCGGTCATCGAAACGTTGCGCCACACCGGGATCAGGCTCGAAGAGTTGATGGAACTGACACATCTCGGACTGGTCTCCTATCAGCTTCCCGCCACAGGCGAGATCGTGCCCATGCTTCAGATAGTCCCATCCAAAGGCAACGAGGAGCGACTTCTGCTGGTCAGCCCCGAACTCGCCGATGTCCTGGCCGCGATCATCAGCCGCCTCCGCGCCCGCAATGGCGGAGTCGTTCCGCTGACGGCGCGATACGACCCTCACGAGAAGATCACCAGCCCGCCTTTGCCCTATCTCTTCCAGCACCGCCAGGGATTTCAATGGAAAGTACCGGGTAACAAAGTGTTCCAGAATTGGCTGACGGCCGCATTGGAGCGTACTGGACTCACCGACGCTACCGGTCAGCCGCTGCATTGTACGCCGCACGATTTTCGACGGATGTTCGCTACCGGCGCCGTCCAAGGCGGGCTGCCCATACACATTTTGGCACGAATACTCGGCCATAAAAGTATTAGTACCACGCAAGCCTATGCCGCGGTCTTCGACGAAGATTTGGTCAATTCCTATCGCGCATTTCTGCGCAGCCGCCGTGCGGTGCGGCCCGAGGCCGAGTACCGGGAGCCCACCGAGCACGAGTGGCAAGAATTCCAGCAGCACTTCGAATTGCGCAAGCTGGAACTCGGCACCTGCGGGCGCCCATACAACGTCCCGTGCAGCCATGAGCACGCATGTATCAGGTGTCCGAGCCTGCGAGTGGACCTCCGGTCCCGCAACCGGCTCGCGGACATCATCGGTAACCTGCGCGATCGCATCACCGAAGCGCAATCCTATGGCTGGACCGGTGAGGTTGAAGGCCTGCGCGTAAGCCTCAATGCCGCGGCCGCCAAACTGGCCAGCCTGGACCGGATGCGTGACCGTACAGGCCGCACCGCCTCACTCACCGACCTCGGTATGCCCATCATCACCGAAGGGCAGCGGATCGGCCGGTAGCCCGGGTCCCGGACGGAACATCCACGAGACAAGGTCACGCAAAGAGCCACCACGGATAGTGACCAATTTGTAGTTCTGTTCACCGGGGCCAGTAGGAGCAGTACCTGTGCAGGTGTCGAGGCGCCGGAAATCGACGGTTCGATCGGAGCAGCCGATACCATCCTGGTAGCAACCAAGCATTTGCTTGATTGGCAGGCTCGAAAGCGCCGGATATGGGAGTGCTCTGTGGGACAGGCTTATGTTGTGGACGCGGTCCGTACCGCGGTCGGTCGCCGAGGTGGCGCCTTGTCCGGGGTTCATCCGGCCGATCTGGGTGCTGAGGTGATCACCGCGGTGGTGGACCGCGCGGGTATCGACCCGGCGTTGATCGATGACGTGGTGTTCGGTTGTGTGGATGCGATTGGTCCTCAGGCAGGCAATATTGCTCGTACTGCGTGGCTGGCGGCGGGGTATCCCGAGCAGGTTCCGGGGGTGACTGTGGATCGGCAGTGTGGGTCCAGTCAGCAGGCGATTCATTTCGCCGCGCAGGCGATCATGAGTGGCACTGCGGATCTGGTGATCGCCGGCGGAGTGCAGAACATGAGCATGATTCCGATTGCCGCGGCGATGGCGGTGGGGGAGCAATTCGGTCATTCGACCCCGTTCGCGGGGTCGCAGCGGTGGCGGGATCGTTACGGCGATCAGGAGGTTTCCCAGTTCCGTGGTGCGGAGTTGATCGCCCGGGAATGGGGTATCAGCCGGGAGGAGATGGAGGGTTGGGCCCTGCGCAGTCATGAACGTGCGGCCGCTTCCATCGAGCGGGGTGCTTTCGTCGACGAGATCGTCGCTGTCGGCGGTTTCGCGGTCGATGAATGCCCGCGCCGGACCAGTCTGGAGAAAATGGCGCAGTTACCACCTTTGGTGGAGGGCGGTCGCCTGACCGCTGCCCTGGCGAGTCAGATCTGCGATGGCGCGGCGGCGACATTGCTGGCTTCTCGAACGGCGGTCGAAACCCATCGTCTTCGCCCCCGCGCCCGTATCCATCATCTTTCCGCTCGCGGTGCCGATCCGATTTTCATGCTGAGCGCGCCTATTCCGGCCACGCGATACGCATTGGAGAAGGCGGGTATGGATATCGCGGACATCGACGTGATCGAGATCAACGAAGCCTTCGCGCCGGTGGTGCTGTCCTGGATTCGGGAGATCGGCGCTGATCCGGGCAAGGTCAATGTCAACGGCGGCGCCATCGCTCTCGGGCATCCGCTCGGGGCGACCGGCGCCAAATTGTTCACCACGATGCTCGGTGAACTCGAACGTGGCGGCGGACGCTACGGATTGCAGACCATCTGCGAAGGAGGCGGCACCGCGAACGTCACCATCATCGAGCGCCTCGGCTGACCACTGGGTCAGAGTGCATATCGCGCCCGCGGGCGGCGGGCGCGATATGCGTCGGATTCGGCGGATGTGGGTTAGATTCGTTCGATGATGGTGGCTGTGGCCATGGCCCCGCCGTTACACATGGTGATCAGGGCTGTGGAGGCGTCGCGGCGTTCGAGTTCGTGCAGGGCGGTGGCGATCAGCCGTGATCCGGAGCTGCCGACCGGGTGTCCGAGGGCGATGGCGCCGCCGTTGACATTGACCCTGGCCATATCCGGGTCGTGGACCTGCGCCCAGGACAGCACGACCGAGGCGAATGCTTCGTTGATCTCGAAAAGGTCGAGGTCGCCGATCTTCATGCCGGCTTTTCGGAGCACCTCGGTGGTGGCTTGAACGGGGCCGTCGAGGTGGAAATACGGTTCGGCGCCGACGAGGACCTGTGACACGATCCGCGCGCGTGGTGTGAGTCCGAGCGCGTGTGCGCGAGCGGAATCGGCCAGCAGTATCGCGGCGGCGCCATCGGAGATCTGCGATGCGGTTCCGGCCGTGTGGATTCCGCCCTCGATCACCGGTGTGAGTCGCGCCAGCGAGTCGCTGGTGGTGTCGCGCAGTCCTTGGTCACGGTCGACGACCTGGTTTTGCCCGGTAGCGTTGCCTTCGGTATCGAGGATCGGCGCTGCTATCGGGAGCACCTCCCGAGCGAATCGGCCCTCTTCCCACGCCTGTTTGGCCAGATGCTGTGAGCGCACGCCGAGGGCCTCGATGTCGCTGCGGGTGATTCCGCGGCGTTGGGCGATGCGTTCGGCTGCCTCGAATTGGTTGGGCATATCGAGGTTCCACGACGCCGGGCGGCGGGGGCCCGCGCTGGTTCCGACGTTGGCGCCCAGGGGTACCTGACTCATCGCCTCGACTCCGCAGGCGATACCGATATCGATCGCGTCGGTGGCGATCAGCCCCGCGATCAGGTGCGCAGCGTGCTGAGCCGAACCGCATTGAGCATCGATCGTGGTAGCGCCGGTCTGCCACGGCAGGCCCGCGGCCAGCCAGGCTGTGCGGGTGACGTTGTTGGATTGGGCGCCTGCCTGAGTGACGCAGCCCCCGATCACCTGCTCCACCGACGCGGCCTCGATCCCCGATCGGTGCACCAGCCCGGCCTGTACGGCACCGAGAATCTCCGCGGCATGCAAACCCGACAGCCAGCCGCCGCGTTTGCCGATCGGCGTCCGCACTGCTTCCACGATCACCGGATTGCCCACAGCACTCTCGCTCCCACTCGAAAATAGAACACGTTCTTCTTAGCATCAGGCCTCGGGGAAGTCGATTCAACTGGCGTTCTGCACCCGGGAGGCAGCGCGAGTTGAAACGGTCCGGCATCGCATCCCAGCGCCGGAGCCCGCGGGAGGGTCTGCTGCTGATCGCCCCACCTTCGCTGGTTTCACCTTCCATTGACTCCAATTGCTAAGATTAGAAATTAATAACAACAGTGCGGATGGAGGTCGAGATGGCAGACGCAAGCCAGCCGCTCTACCGGATGAAGGCGGACTTCTTCAAAACACTGGGCCACCCTGCGCGGATACGGGTGCTGGAGTTGCTCAGCCAGCGCGAGTACGCGGTATCGGAGATGCTGCCGGAGGTCGGTATCGAGCCGGCCAATCTGTCTCAGCAATTGGCGATCTTGCGTCGCACCGGGCTGGTGACCGCCCGGCGTGAGGGATTATCGGTTTCGTATGCGTTGACCTCACCGCAGGTCGCGGACCTGCTTGCGGTCGCACGGGCGATCTTGACCGGCGTCGTCGCGGGACAGGCCGAGTTGCTGGAAGAGTTACCGGCGCCCGCCCTGGTCGGCGACACACCCGGCTGATCGACACCGCCTGCGGGACGGGCGGTGCACAGGCTCTACCCTGATTGCATAATTTCGAAACTTCCGTTCTACGCAGATAGGATCGGTACGGCAGTGATCGACGATTTCGCTTCCGCGGTTCACGCGATGCGGGCCGAGTGCCCGAATCCGAGGGCCATGAGCGTCGGGGTGATGGCGGTCGCGGAACCCGATCGCGGCCGCGACGTTGCCGACCGCTTGGCGAGCTGGGCGGCGATGGATGACTACACCGAGTTGTTGAGCGCATATACCGTGCTGCGGGCAAGGCCGTTGCCGATGACCTGTGGCGATCCGAGGGTGGTCGCCGAACGAGTCTGTGAGCTGGCGCCGGCGGTGGCCGTGGTGTTGCTGGTCGGTGTGAGCCCGGTGGATTCGGTCGCGGTGCAGAAGCTGGTGGCCGGGCAGGACTGCGGACCGGTCGTCGTACCCGAGAGTGATCTCCTGACTGCCGCGTTGGCGGCGGCTGCGGTGACGATGCTTCGCCGGCGGGCGGTCGCGCCGCGGCACGGCCGGGTGGCGGTGACCGGCGCGGACCGCCTGCCACGGCTCGAGCAGGTGCTCTACCGTGCCGGTGCGGGCAGTGTCGCGACCTTCTATCAACCGGACGCGTCGGCACTGCCGATCGGGCGTCTGCTGACCTATCACGACATCCTGATCGACTTGACCGGGACGGTGTCGCCGCAGGCGGCGCCGGGGCGCGTGCTTCCGATGCCACGGGCTGTCTCCGATTACGCCGCCGTGGCCCTTCCCGGAGTATTGAGCGCTGTGTGCGGGCACGACCGAGCGGTGCCGACTGTCGATGTGCTCGCCGCGGCGGCCCGGGCTATCGCACTGATCACCACGACCGATCGCCTGCTACCTGCCCTCGGCGATCACCCGCTGGTATCGACGGTGGCCCGTCATGTCGGCAGAGTTCTCGCCGACCGGCCGATACCTGTCCCGCCGTATCCCGACACCACCGATACGGCCCGCACCGGAGAGCGACCCTCATGACACAGCGTCTGCCGCAGCCGGCGGCATGCCGCTCACCCGCACGAACCCGCAGTGATACCAACGCCGACCACCCACGATCTTCGTGGGCTTCCCGCCCCTTCACACAGAAAGTCCAAACCGATGAGCATCATCGAACTCGAGCGCAACATCCATGACCTCGAACTCGACGAGTTGGGTCACAGCACAGTGGCCGCGCACGCCGCCCTGCAGGTCATCGATCCGCATACGCTGGCGATCGTCGTGTACTGCGGTCACAACGCACAGCTCATCGAACAAGCCATCCGCGGCCAGCATTACCAGACCAAAGAGATCACCAGCGCGCACGAGATCATCACGATCACCATCTGAGTCACCGCCGACATCGGGATCATCCAGGTGACCGACTCCTCGCTGCTCGGTGATGGCTGACGCGCAGGGCAGCCTGTGGATTCACGGTGCTGTCACTGCGAGGTGCTCACCGGCCCGGCAGAAGCCCGGGTGCCGGTGGAGGACGCCGCCCTCACCGCAGCTAAAGTAGTTGCTAACTTTAGCAATCAGACACCTGGAGAAGAATGCCTGTCACCGCACTCAACGGCGTCCAGATCAGTTACGAGGTCACCGGCTCGGGTCCGCTGGTCCTGTTGATCATGGGCAACGGCAGCCCCGGTCGGGTCTGGCGTACCCATCAGGCGCCCGCGCTGGTGAAAGCGGGGTTCCGTGTCGCCACGGTCGACAACCGAGGTATCGCGCCGTCGTCGGAATCGGCGTCCGGGATCACGATGCCCGATCTCGTCGGCGACACCGCCGCACTGATCGAGCACCTGGGTGCGCCTGCGCATGTGGTCGGCACGTCGATGGGGTCACGCGTGGTGGCCGAACTCTGCCTGGCCCGACCCGAATTGCTGGGCAAGGCCGTCATGTTCGCCGCCACGGCCCGGCCGGACCCGGTGGCGGCCACCCTCAACCGCGGCGAGCAGGCCCTCTACGACAAGGGTATCGAGCTTCCCCCGGAATATGGCGCCGCGATCAAAGCCATGCTCAACCTCTCCCCGCACACCCTGGACGACCCGGGGAAAGCACAGGAGTGGCTCGACATCTTCGAATTCACCTCGGGCAAGGGCACTGCCGGCATCCGCGCCCAGCTCGGCATGGACCGCAGCCAGGACCGCCGCGCCGCCTACGCCGCGATCCGAGTGCCGAGCCTGGTCGTCGGATTCGCCGATGACCGGATGGTGGCTCCGCGGTTGTGCCGCGAAGTCGCCGAGGCGATCCCCGCCGCGCGGTATCACGAAATCGAGCGCTGCGGGCACTACGGATATCTCGAGCGCCCCGAGGAAGTGAACCGCGTCCTGATCGACTTCCTCACCGCCGCCTGACCTTCCGCCGAAACGAGATCCTCCCATGAGCCACACACTGCCGCCGTGCCCCGCGTGCGCTTCGGTGTACACCTACGAGCTCGGGGCACTGCTGGTGTGCCCGGAGTGCGCCCACGAATGGGAACCAGCTGAGGCCACCGGCGACGATACCGAGGAGGTCCGCGATGCCGTCGGTAACCTGCTCACCGATGGTGACACCGTCACCGTGATCAAATCCCTCAAGGTCAAAGGCAGCTCCACCGGGATCAAGGCCGGCACCAAGGTCCGCAACATTCGCCTGGTCGCCGGGGTGGGCGATCACGACATCGATTGCAAGGTCGACGGCATCGGGCCGATGCAGCTGAAATCCAGCGTGGTGAAGAAGCTCTGATCCACGACCGGCACCGAACACACGGCCGGGTCGCCTACGCGGCCGCGTGTTCGGTGCCGGTCGGCGAAGCTATGCGGTGTGGAGTCCGGTGGCCTGTGGTCACATCCACTGCAAGTGGCACGCACCGCCAGGCCATCGAGAACAGTTGATCACCAGCACTTTCTGACTGGACCTACCCGAGCAGGCTGGGCTGATCGATCATCCACAGCCACGTGCCATCGGCCTGACGCCGAGCGACTTCGACGGTGACGCCGCCATCGCCCAATCGGACCGAAGTCAGTGCCACATCTCCATTGCGGACCGTCGGCAACTGCCTCCCGGGCGTGAACGCCGGCGCGCCGGCGACGAAATGCTCATAGGCCTCGCGGATCTCACTGCTGCCGGCCGCAACACCGCCGCCGGGTATGGCCAAGACCGCATCAGGCTCATACAACGCCACCAGACCCTCGACGTCACCCGCGTTCAGACGCTCCACCACGAGCCGACTGAGGTCCTCCGGTTGCCACGCCTGCTCACGCGCCTGACCGCCGTTCATCGTTCACCCTCCTCATGGGCCGGACCCCGCGGCCAGACCTGGCAGGGACTATGTCAGAAGGCGCCGACATCGTTTCAGCGCCCGTGACGTCGTTCGTAGGCGTCGCGTTCGGCGGCGTGTTTCTGGCGTTCTCGCGCATCGGCCAGTGCCGGGTCGAGTCCGTGCTTGGCGAGGCGGTGGCGGCGGTAGACGTACATGAGCGCGACCGTGAAATAGATCAGGGGCAGGTACAGCAGCGCCATCATCGCCAGCCCCATCCACAGCGGTCCGGGAATGAGCAGGAACACGCACAGCGGTGCGATGATCGGCAGCAAGATCCGCAGATGGTAGCGGCGGGCCGCGCCCGGACCGGTGAGATCGTCGATCACCCACTGGTGCATCGACGGCGGCAGGGTCGCACCGGCGATGTAGCGCACGCGCTGGGTGAAGGTCGGCGTGGCCCGGGCACCGCTCATCGAATTCCTCCGACCGGCTCGGGAAGGTCACCGCGAGCGTGCGAGATCGCGGCGACCGTGTTCTCGAAGATCGCCTCCTGGCCCGCAGCGGGCAGCGCACCGATCGCGGTGAGGCGGCGGAGGTGATCGGCGCGCAACCCGGACATGAGCACGGTGATGTGGTGGTGTTCGAGCTTGCGTATCGCGTCTTTGAGCACGAGCGCGCCGGTGGTGTCGAGGGCGGTGATGCGCGACATCCGCAGGATGATGACCTTCACGTCGGAGACGTCGGCCAGTTCGAGCAGGAACCGGTGCGCAGCAGCGAAGAACAGCGGTCCCTCGATCCGGTAGGCGACGATATGGTCGCGCAGCAGGTCGTGTTCTTCGATGAGGTGGTCACCCTCGTCGAGGGGAACCTGGTCCAGGCGGGCTTCGCGGGCCACCGAGCGCAGGGCGAGCAGGACCGCGATCCCGACGCCGATGGCGACGGCGGTGACGAGGTCGAAGGCGACGGTGGCGGCGAAGGTGATCACCATGATTGCGGTGTCACCGCGGGAGGCGCGGGCGATCGCGGCCAGGGAGGCGGTTTCGACCATCCGCACGGTGGTGGCCAGCAGGACACCGGCCAGGGCCGCCAGCGGTATCTGGGCGACCAGGGGTGCGGCGAGGTAGAGCAGGGCGGCCAGCACGCCCGCGTGGGTGAGGGCCGCGAGGCGGGTGCGGGCGCCGGAGCGGACGCTGACCGCGGTGCGGGCGATCGCGCCGGTGGCGGGGACGCCACCGAACAGCGGTGCGGCGATATTGGCCAGGCCTTGCCCGAACAGTTCACGGTCGGGGTTGTGGCGGGTGCCCACCGACATCGAATCCGCGGCGGTGGCCGACAGCAGCGATTCCAACGCGGCGAGCGCGGCCACGGCCAGCGCGGGCGCGATCAGCGAGCCGAGCTGGCCGGGGTCGAGGAAACCGAGAGAAGGGGCGGGCAGCCCCGCGGGCAGTGCCCCGATTCGGGTGAGGTCGAGCTCGGCGAGTCCGGCCACCGCGGTGGCGACCGCGACCGCCACGAGCGCGAACGGCAGCTTGGGCAGGTAGCGGCCCCCGATCAGCACCGCGGCGGCGACCAGCAGCGCGGTGACCGGCGGGGCGGGGTCGGGGTGGTCGAGGTAGCGGGAGACGGCGTCGGAAGCCAGCTGCCACATCTTCTCGCCCTCGGCCTCGCCGACGCCGAGGGCGGACGGGAACTGCTGCAACGCAATCACCACGGCGATACCCGCGGTGAATCCCTCGATCACCGGCGCCGGCATGAAGCGGACCGCGCGCCCGACACCGGCCGCAGCGAGCACGACCAGCACCACACCGGCCATCAACCCGACGGCGAGCACGCCCGGGCCGCCGTGTTCGGCCACGATCGGCAGCAGCACCACGGTCATCGCGCCGGTAGGGCCCGAAACCTGGAAGCGGGAGCCACCGAACACCGCGGCCACGACACCGGCGATGATCGCGGTGGCCAGGCCCGCCGCGGCGCCGAGACCGGAACTGATCCCGAAACCGAGTGCCAACGGCAACGCCACCAGCGCAACGATGACACCGGCGAGCAGATCGGGCCCTGGGCGGCGCAGCGCCGGCGTCCAGTCCGCCCGGGTGGGCAGCAGCGCGCGCAGGGTCACGACGCCCCGGCGGCGGTGTCGGCGGGCCGAGCCGGGGTGTGGGCCAGGCGGTTCTTCAGCGCAGCGAGCTGATCACACAACGGTTCGGGTAGCGCGGCGGCGCCGATGCTGGCGTACCAGTCCTCGATGGAGGCGACCTCGGCGGCCCATTCGTCGTGGTGGACTTCAAGCGCGGCCCGTGCCGAGCGTTTGTCGGCCTCGGAGAATCCGGACAGATCCAGCGAGCTCGGCACCGGGACATAGCCGACGGCGGTGGCATCCGCTGCCGCGGTGCCCTCGATCCGTTCCAGCGCCCATTTCAGCACGCGCACGTTGTCACCGAACCCGGGCCACAGGAACCCGCCATCAGCGTCGCGGCGGAACCAGTTGACCTGGAAAATCTTGGGGAGCTTGGCCGAGTCTGCGGTGTTGCCCAGGCGCAGCCAGTGCGCGAAGTAGTCACCGACGTGATACCCCAAAAACGGCAGCATCGCCATCGGATCCCGGCGCACCACACCGACCTGACCCGCGGCGGCGGCGGTGGTTTCCGAGGACAGCACCGAGGCGGTGAACACGCCGTGGGTCCAGTCGAAGGATTCGGCGATCAGCGGGATCGTGGTGGCGCGGCGGCCGCCGAAGAAGATCGCCGAGATCGGAACCCCGGCCGGGTCGTTCCATTCCGGCGCCACCGACGGGCACTGTTCGATCGGGGTGCAATACCGCGAGTTCGGGTGCGCCGCCGGGCCGGTCGCGGTATCAGGGGTCCAGTCGTTTCCGCGCCAATCGGTCAGATGCTGCGGTGGGGTGTCGGTGAGTCCTTCCCACCACACGTCACCGTCATCGGTCAGGGCGGTGTTGGTGAATATCGAGTTGCCGTGGGAGATGGTGGCGATCGCGTTCGGGTTGGTCTTCGCCCCGGTGCCCGGGGCGACACCGAAGAACCCGGCTTCCGGATTCACCGCATACAGCCGGCCGTCGGGACCGTACCGCAACCAGGCGATATCGTCGCCGACGGTTTCGGCCTGCCATCCCTCCAGGGCGGGTTCGAGCATGGCGAGGTTGGTTTTGCCGCAGGAGGACGGAAACGCCGCCGCCACATAATGGGTGCGGCCCTGCGGGGAGGTGAGTTTGAGGATCAGCATGTGTTCGGCCAGCCACCCCTCGTCGCGGGCCAGAACCGAAGCGATCCGCAGGGCGAAGCACTTCTTACCGAGCAGGGCGTTGCCGCCGTAGCCGGAGCCGTAACTCCAGATGACGCGGTCTTCTGGGAAATGCGCAATATATTTCGTCCGGTCACACGGCCACGCCACATCCGACTGCCCCGGGCTCAGGGGTGCGCCGACCGAATGCAGGCATTCGACGAACTCCGCGTCGCCGCCGAGCTGATTCCATACCGGGGCTCCGGAGCGGGTCATGATCTGCATCGATACCGCCACGTACTCCGAATCGGTGATCTGCACACCGTATTTCGGGTCCTCCGCATCGAGTGGGCCCATGCAGAACGCGATCACATACATGGTGCGCCCGGCCATCGCGCCGCGATAGTGCTCGGTCATCACCGTGCGCATATCAACCGGATCCACCCAGTTGTTCGTCGGCCCCGCATCCCGCTTGTCTCGTGAGCAGATGAACGTACGGTCCTCCACCCGCGCCACATCCTCGGGATCGGAGACACACCAGAACGAGTTCGGCTTCCCCGACAACTCGACAAAGGTGCCCTTCTCCACCAAGCGGGCAGTCAAGCGGTCCCACTCCTGCCGCGACCCGTCGCACCACACCACATCCTCGGGCGCGGTCAGATCGGCGACCTCGGCCACCCACGCCAGGACCCGCGCATGACCGGTGGGCGCCGCCATCGACTCGACTCCGGGCACGTGATCGATCTCCACCAACATCTCCTCCATCAACAACTAGATGACTATGTAGGAAAACATGCAAACAATCGGCGGCATCGCCACGACCAAACGAGAAGACGAGGCCGCAGGCGATCCGGGCCGTCAGGCGGGCTGTTCTTCCAAAGCCTCCACCTGCCCCGCCACAACCCCGGTCAAGATGGCACGCGCCGCGGTCAGCAACTGCGCTACCTGCGGTGAGGTGAGCTCATAGGTCACCGACAAACCTTCCCGGCGACTGGTGATCAACCCGGCCCGCCGCAGCACCGCCAACTGCTGGGACAAATTCGCCGGCTCGATATCGATATCGTTGAGCATCTCCGACACCGCATGCTCGCGCTGACTGAGCAACTCCAACACCCGGATCCGCACCGGATGCCCCAGCGTCTTGAAGAACTCCGCCTTCATCTGATACAAGGGCCCACTCGAACCCGGCATCGTTTCCGCCTTCCGCCGACGCACCCCACCGCACCTAACCACGCTACTTGCACACATTAACAAACAGAAAACTTAGCGATGAGCCCTGCGCCCTCATCGAGGCGCATCTCACATCCTGGACACCCTCGCTGCCCAGCCCGGCCGATGCGGCGCCCACGGCCAGGACATGCCGCACAATCGGAGCATGACGGGCATCGACGAGCCGGCCGCCACCACCCCACTGGAGGCAATCACAGCAACACCACAACAGGTGGGAAGCTTCCGGTTCTGGTTCGCCGACCAACGCTGGGAGTGGTCGCAGGAAGTCGCCGAGCTCTACGGCTACGACCCCACCGTCGAACCCACCACCGAACTACTGCTCGCACACAAACACCCCGACGACCGCGAACACGTCGCGCAAGGTATCGCCGACACCCTCGCCACCGGTGCACCGTTCTCCAGCCGCCACCGCCTCATCGACACCACCGGCCGACAGCACTGGGTAATCGTCGTCGGCGACACCCTCACCGACAAAGCAGGCACGGTCGTGGGCACCACCGGCTACTGCGTAGACGTCACCGACTCCCTGCAACAGCAACGCCGGCAAGCACTCGACGAGACCCTGCCCGAAATCGTCGAATCACGCGCAGTGATCGAACAAGCCAAAGGCATGCTGATGCAAACCTATGGCCTCAACGCCGACCAAGCCTTCCGCGTACTGCAATGGCGATCACAAGAAACCAACATCAAACTACGCGAAGTAGCCCACCGCCTCGTCACCGCGATCACCGCCGCCGGCGGCGGCCCCGTCACCCAACGCACCTTCATCGACCACCTACTACTCACCCTCCACCACACCCCGCCAGCGCCGTGACACCCGAACCCACAGGTAACAGCCCACCATCTTGTGGGTTCGGGTGTCGGCTAGCTGCTGCTGGCCAGGAGGTTGTTGACGTTGGAACTGCGTAAGCCTGGCAGATGATCGGATCATGCTGGAAGCCTCGACGGAGCGGTCGGCACCCAAGCGCGCACAGGACGAGTGTCTACGGAGTTCTTGTGAGCGCGGACCATCCGGCCATCGCGCCTGTGACGACGTCTTCCAATTCGGCGCGCGTCGCACGATCGCGAGCTTGGACCGACAGACCCTGCACGATAGTGGCGTAATAGCGTGCGACCGCGTCGATGTTGACCCCGCTCGCTGTGAGCTCGCCCTCGTCGACCCCGCGTTGCAGCCGGTCCCTTATCGCCGTGAACTGGGACCGCCGGATGTCAGCCAGGAACTCGCGGATGGGCTCGTTCTCGATCGCGCCTGTAGGGGCGGCAAGGATGAGCATGCAGTAATGCGGAGCGTCTGACCGCGTGATCTGGTCGACGGTCGCGCGCAGCATGGCGTGGATCGCTTCTCGCACGGCCGAGTGCTCGTCGAGTGCGTTGCGTGGCGGTGCGCCGGCGGTCGCGCCGTAGTGGTCCATGACCTGGCGGAAGAGGGTCTCTTTGCTTCCGAAGTAGGAGTAGATGCTCGCCGAGGCGATGCCCATCGCCCGGGTCAGGTCGCTGAGGGAGGTGCCCTCGTAGCCGCGCTCCCAGAACACTTCGAGCGCCCGCTGCAAGGCGGTGTCAGGGTCGAATGTGAGCGGCCTCCCGCGACTGGCCATACCGGTGCGCCTCCATGCTTTGTTTGTCGTTCGATCAACATTAGCTTGACCAGCTCCGAACCTCGTGACAAGGTTTGTTTGTCAATCAGTAAACAAACCTGATCGGATGGTCATGAGCATTCCTGCAACGATGCGCGCCCTGCAGCAGTCGTCCCTGGACGGGCCCAAGAGTCTTCACCTGATACCTGATGCGCCGGTTCCGGCTCCCGGCCCGGGCGAGGTGCTGATCCGGGTCGGCGCAGCGGGCGTCAACTTCGTCGACATCTCGCAGTCCTATGGCGTGTTCGCCGGTGGCCCACAACCTCCATACGTGGCGGGCATCGAGGCGGCCGGCGAGGTTGTCGCGCTCGGCGAAGGCGTTTCCGGCGTCGAGCTCGGCACCCACGTCATCGGCGCCACGATCATGGGTGGGGCCTTCGCGGAGTACGCCGTGCTGATGGCGGCTGGGACAGTGTCGTTGCCACCAGGTTGGACCGACGAGCAGGCGTTGGGTCTGGTCGTGTCCTGGCCGACCGCATTGGCCGCGCTGAAACCGTTGGGGCAGCTCGAATCGGGGCAGACGGTTCTGATCCACGCGGCCGCCGGAGGGACCGGTCAAGTGGCCGTGAAGCTGGCCAAGCACTACGGTGCAACGGTGATCGCCGTGGCGTCCTCCGACAAGCACGAGGTGGTCAAGAAGCTTGGCGCGGACTACCTCCTGGACTCACGCAGCAGCGAACTTGCTACCGAGGTCCTTCGCCTGACCGACGGCGCGGGCGTCGACCTCGTGTTGGAGTCGGTCGGCGGCTCCACATTCGAGGCGAGCCTAGCCGCCGCCAAACGGATCACTGGCCGCGTCGTCACGTTCGGTCTCGCCGACGGCGAGGCTTCGATCACCAACTGGGACCTCGTCTACAGGCACCAAGTCCACCTCATCGGCCTGAACATCGGCATTCTGATCCAGTCCGTACCGCACATCTTCGGCCAGGTGATGGTAGAGATGTTCGGCCTGATCGCGAGCGGGGTCCTCGGCCCAGGCACTCCTACAACCCGCGAATTGTCGGACGGCCCGCAAGCACTCCAGGACCTCGAAGCACGCACCACAGTGGGAAAACTCGCGCTCGTGCCTTCAACATCACTCTCGGCGTAGGCCTCCCTCCTGGGTCGAAGAACCAATCCATGACTCACCAGAACGCACCGCTGACCCCGGAGGGCCGACGGCGGCTTGTGGAGCGCTGCGCATGCGCCTGGTCGCTCATGTAGCGGCCGAGATGGGAATCTCCCGCGCCACCGCGTCAAAGTGGGTAAATCGCTACAAGCAGTTCGGCGACCTGGGGCTGCTGGACCGGTCATCCGCCCAGCACGTCAGCCCACGGCCACGCCCGGACGCATCGTGGAATGCATCGAAGCAATGCGGCGCGAGCACAAATGGTCAGCCTCCCGCATCGCGTTCGAGCTACACCAGGACGGCACCCCGGTCAGCCGCCACACGGTCACACGGCTGCTTGCACAGCTCGGCCTAAACCGGCGGAAGTTCATCGACCCCAACGGTGCGAACAACCGCGCGCCACGGAAGATCATCGCCGAACGACCTGGCCACATGGTGCATCTCGATGTGAGGAAGGCTGGCCGTATCCCTGGCGGCGGCGGTTGGCGGGTGCACGGCAAGAACAGTGCCCAGGCCAAGGCTGTCGCTCGCACAAAGACGCGAGGCGCGAAGACCGGATACGTCTTCTTTCACTCCGCGATCGACGGATACTCCCGGCTGGCCGATACCGAAGCGCTGCCGGACGAGAAGGCTGCCACTGCGATCGCGTTCCTCGAACGCGCACGCACCTGGTTCGCCGCTCACGGCATCACCACCAGAACGCATCAAGGACTAGGAACATGACAGTCCGGTTAAGACATCAAATGCATGTCGGGGCCCTCGTCGAGGGCCCCGACGGTTCCTACCGCGGCGCCGGCAGCGGTGGCCACGAACTGGGCGCGCCGTGTGAGCAGGCCACGCCAGTCGTGTTCACTGCGCTGCTGGGCCGCCTGAAGGGTGGCGCCGAACGCGTGGGGCGCGTCGGTCAACGCGGCCAGGCGGATCTGCCGGAACACCTGCCAGTCGTCGGGGGCCAGACGCCGCAGCTCCGTCGAAGCGAAGTCCATCCCTTCATTGTGATGTCCGGGCGGGCGCCCCTTCCACCGGAAACCCCGGCGGGCTGATCCCTGCGCGGATTCGGCCGGCGGCTCGTACTGTGTTCTCATCGCTGCCGGCGTTGGGATAGAGCAGGTTTCGGGGACAGAGGTGTGACTGTGGGGTCGTTGGCGTTGCTCGTCGTGGACATGCAGAACTCGTATCTCAAGCAAGACGTCCGCGACGCATACGGGTGGCCGCCGCTGTGGAGGCTGGAGGAGACGGTGTCCCAATGCCGGGACTTGATCGGTGAAGCGAGGGCGCACAAGGTCCCGGTGATCTATTCGCGCCAGGTGTCGTCGCAGGCGATGACGCCGCGGTCTGCTCGGCATCGGGCCCGCCGCGCGGATCGGCTGCCAGTGTTGTCCGAGGCGGAGCAACTGTGGCGATCGCAGATCATGGACGCCGTCGCACCGCAACCCGAGGATTGGGTGCTGGATAAGACGCGGCACAGTTTCTTCGCCTACACCGAAGCGGCACCGACACCAGCGCCCGCCGAAGCCGGGCGATATCGATCCGTCCACGGTCCAGACCCGCATAGATGCTGCCGTGTCCTCGGCGATGCTCACCGATCAACGACAGCTCCGGCAGTGACCGCACCGGCCCGTCCGCGCACAACACCGCATCCACCAGCTCGAACACCGCATCCGCCCGCCGGGACAGGCACCGATACAACTCCCGCCGAAACGCCGAAAGGTCCCCGACCGTGCCGGCGGCGCCGGTGTCGTGCACACTGTTCATTGAAGCCCTTGTTTGCTGAAAGTCTTTCTGTCGCAAGAAGACATGATCAACCAAGGGCTTCACCCATGACCACCCGGGGCCACAAAACACCAGCTCAGAGGTTAAAACTCAAGCTAGCACTGGACACCGGCCGGCCAGGGGAGAAGGCCCTGAATACCCTGCACCCGAACCTGCCCGGGTGCCGCGACCGAAATCGCCACGCCGGCGACCTTGTGCCCGTGGTCGACGGCGGGCAACTCGACTCGCGCCAGGGGCCGTCGGAGACGGTCGCTCAGCCCAGGGCTTGGTATAGCATCATGCGCTGATCAGCGCATCGGTCTACGCCTGTGGTACAGGTGGTTCACTGGAGGCGACACAACCAGCTGGCAGAAGGGTGTCCGACAGTGGCCAAGCGCTATTCCGATCATGAAAAGAAAAAGCACCTGAGGACAGTCCAGACTTTGCGCGGACAAGGGTTGTCCCTCAGCGAAGCACGCCAGAAGGTTGCAGACTCCAAAGATGGCCCATCGGTGGCGAGCTTGGCGAACTGGGAAAAAGACGTAGCACTGGAGGACGGTGTCGGCACCGCCACATCCGCCGACCTGACGGACGACACCGAACAGCAGGACAAACCGGTGGCCTCCGAGCCCCTGCTCGATCACTCCGACGTGGAGGAAGCAGACGAGCCCTCGACATCGGAGCCTGCGGGTGACGACGACACCATCCTGGACGACACACCACCCAGTGTCAGCGAGGCCGTAGCGACCTCCGAACCAGGTTCGGCGCAGTTCGCTGGTTCGGTATCGGGGAACGGCCACCGTGCGGCGACGCTGGTGCATGTGCCGTCGGCCGACGTCGAGGTACTGGTCGACGAAAATCGACACCTGCGCCGTGAATTGGACCAGGCGAACCGCGAGATCCGCGCATTGCGTGATCTGCTGGTCGTGTACGCATCGCGGTGAATTCAGTCGGTGCCAGGTTGTGCGAGGCCGGTCAGTCCGGACCGCTGTCGCCCAGGGTGATTGCACGCAGGGCGGCAATCACGGGGTTGATATCGCGGACCAGCTCGCCGCCTGCGACCAGTTGAAACGCGTCGATACCTGTCTGTTCGTCGATGCTCCGTACTTCGAGCCACCACCGCACGGGCCCCTTCTCGGCGTTGAAGGACAGCTGTGCGACGTCGAAAATTATGACTGCCGCGTCGCGGTCTACGGACTCGGTGGCGTGCGTGGGGATGTCGTCGGGCGATGCGATTGAGCCGGTCGTGTCGGGTCGGGGGGACGTGTCGCCTTGTCCGAGGAGGGTGAGGCCGTCGATTGGCTGATGGCTGATGTGCTCGATGATGCGGGCGGCGATGGTAGAGGCATGGTGAGTGACCATGGGATGATCCTGCCGGGTCGATGAAGTGTGGATGTCGGCGGCTACCGTGTCCAGAATCTCGGCACGGGGCCGGCTTTCGACATCGGTTCCCTGCGGGGGATACGGGTGACGCCATGTCGGGGGCAGATACGAGGCTCAACGGGGCGTTGGTCAGCTCGGTCCAGGTGTAGAGGTCGTTGATTCTGGTGACCAGCTCGCCGTCATCGAAGTTTTCGGAGCGGTCCGACATTTTCGCAGAGTGTTTCCCAGTCCCGCTGACGCAGGCCGGGCGTTCCGCCCGTCCCGCTGGCCAGCAGTATCGTGGCCCAGGTGCCAGACTCATGGCTCGATCGGCGCGGCGTCGATCACAAGGCGTATCAGGATCTGCGTGGCGTGTTCGAGGTAAGCGTCGACAGCCGCGGCTCCGACGGGGTCGAGATCCAGCTCAGCGGGAAGGGCATCGAAAATACTGTGCACCACCTCGACGACATCGTCGGCAGTGGGCACATGGCCTGGCTCGGCGAGTATCTCGGCCAACCAATCCAGACCGGCTTCGAATTCTGCATCGATGTCGGCCAGCAATGCGGGATCGCCGACTGCCCGGACGAGATCACGCAGGACCAGGTCGTCGTCGAGCCGTAGCAGCGCGAGAGTTTCTCCGACCTCCATCAGCCGGTTACTGAACTGCAGGTAGCGCTCTACCGCGTCTCGACTTTTGCGCCTGCGGCCAGGGTTTGGATACGACGGGTTTCGGTGTCGTTGCGCCAGCCGGCCGTTGCGCCGCCATCGACACTCAGGTTCTGTCCGGTCACCCATGAGGATTCGTCGGATGCCAGATATAAGGCAGCGCCGGCGACGTCGAGCCCGGTTCCGGGCCTCTGCAGGAGGTGGCGCGACAACTGCCAGGCGCGTAGTTCGCCGTCTACGACGGCGTCTGTCGCCGGTGTCGACACGAACCCGGGCGAGATCGCATTGACTCTCACCCCGAACTCTGCGCCTTCTGCAGCCAATGCTTTGGTCATAGCGACCACACCACCCTTGGCCGTCGAATGCGCAACCGAACCGAGCGGACCGATCCCGAGGATGGCGCCCAGCGACGCAGTGTTGATCACCGAGCCGCCGCCCTCGCACAGCCACCGCCACGCGGGGCTTGTCGTGTGAAAAAGGATGTCCAACTCGACTTTCATAACGTGGCGCCACAGCGAGAGGTCCATCTGGGAGAACGGCGCGAACCCGAAGCCCGCCGCATTGTTGTACAGGACATCGATCCCGCCCAACGTTTTCGCCGATTCCTCGATCCAGTTTCTGGCAGCAACAGCGTCGCTGAGGTCGACTTCGCTCCCGTACACCTCGAATCCTTCACGCGACAATATCGCGGCGGTGTCTACTGCTCCACCACTGCGAATATCGCAACCACATACCCGAGCGCCTTCTCTGGCGAACAACTGCTGCGCTGCCTGACCTTGGCCACCGGCTGTGCCCGTGATGAGAACACGTTTACCGGCGAGTCGCCCCGGCAAGTTGGGCTGCTGCATATTTAATTCCAATCACGTGAGCTGAATAAACCAACCGTCGGTCCGACACAATCTCGAGTTCATTGCTGGCATCTATCTCTTAAGCATTGAATCTCGATCCTCGGCTGTCAATCTCTCAATCCCACATGGTTATTGGGAGGTTGATCACCGCCGTCCCAATGCCCTGGGGAAATTCTGAATTCATTTCCTATCCGGAGGGTGAACTATCAATTTGCGGCACCGCCGCTTCTGCGGTTCGTGCCAACGGGGGCTCTCTATCTGACCGATAAGCACTTGACCAGGGCAGCGCTACCCTTCATGCAGTTCTTCACCACCACACCGAAGGAGCCTTGTGAAGATTCTCGTCATCGGGAGCGGCGGCCGCGAGCATGCCATCGTCGCGGCCTTGTCCCGGGATCCGGACGTCACGGCGCTGCACGCGGGCCCCGGCAACCCGGGCATCGCCGCGATAGCGGCATGCCATCCGGTCGACCCCTGCGACGGCGCCGCGGTCGCAGCGCTCGCCACCGCTCTCGGTGTCGATCTCGTCATCATCGGGCCGGAAGCGCCGCTCATCGCCGGGGTCGCCGACGCGGTGCGTGCAGCCGACATCGCCTGCTTCGGCCCGACGCAGGATGCGGCGCGGATCGAGGGATCCAAGGGTTTCGCCAAAGACGTGATGAACGCGGCCGGAATCCCTACTGCCCGGGCACGCACCTGCACGACCAGCAGCGAGGTCGACGACGCCCTCACCGAGTTCGGCGCGCCCTATGTGGTCAAGGACGACGGGCTGGCCGCAGGCAAAGGCGTTATGGTCACCGACAATATCCACGGGGCCCGCGCGCACGCCGCCGGCTGCGACCGGGTGGTCATCGAGGAATACCTCGACGGCAGAGAATTCTCGATGTTCGCGCTGTGTGATGGGACCCGGTCGGTCGCGATGGCCCTCGCCCGTGATTACAAACGTGTCGGCGACGGAGACCTCGGCCCGAACACCGGCGGGATGGGCGCCTACTCTCCCGTGCCCTGGATTTTCGCCGACCTCGAAGCCGAGCTGACCGCCACGGTCGTCACTCCGGTCCTGGAAGAACTCCAGCGCCGCGGCGCACCCTTCGCTGGTGTGTTGTTTCCCGGCCTCATCCTCACCGACGACGGCGTCAAAGTTATCGAATACAACGCCCGCTTCGGCGATCCCGAAATCCAGGTTGTCCTGGAGCGGCTCAACACCCCGCTGTCCGGGTTGTTGTATGCCTGCGCCACCGGCACCCTCAAACCCGATCTCGAACTCGACTGGAGCCCTGACACCGCGGTCAATGTGGTGATCGCCAGCGACGGATACCCCGCACAGCCGGTCACCGGAGACCCCATCGGCGGCCTCGACCACGCCGCCGCCATCGATGGCGTGCACGTCCTGCACGCCGGCACCGCCCTCGACGACTCCGGCGCGGTGATCACCGCGGGCGGGCGTGTGATCAACGTCGTGGCGCGTGCCGCCGACCCGTCCGCGGCACGCGCCGCCGCCTATGAGGTGGTCGATCGGATCGAGTTGCGGGGGAAGGTCGTCCGCACCGATATTGCCACGGACCTGATGAGGTGACCGACCAGTGGCCGCTGCTCGAACGTGAGTACCCCCTACGCCTACAAACTCGGCCGAATCCGCCGAGACACGGTCCGCGGGCGAGACGGCGGCCACCACACCTTGACTGTGCTGGAAACGGCCGCAGCGGTCTACGTCGTACCGCTGACCACCGACCATCAGATCCTCATGCTGCGCCAATACCGGCAAACCCTGTGCCAGTGGGGTTGGGAACTGCCCGCCGGATCGATGTTCGACCACACCGGAGACCCCGAAGATCTCGCCGCGCAGGGGCTCCGCGAAGAGGCCGGCGCAATAGCTTCTCGGTTCGAACACGGTCGGAGTCATCGCTATTGTGGCCGGCGCACGGAATCGGTGGTGCTCACCACAACCCGCCGTCCGGCTCTGCCTGCGGGACGAACTCGATCGGTGCCGCGACCTGCACAAGCTCGTCCCAGTCCAGCGCGCTCTCGTCGAGCAGCCGTGTGAGAAGCTGCCACGCCGCCCAGGTATCCCACGCGGCGCGGTGCCGGTGGCCGGTGACGGCAGTGATGTCGAGCTGAGCATGGGTCACCAGTTTGTCCAGCGCGTAGCCGCCGGCCAGTTGGGGCCATATCGCCTTTGCGAGCTTGAGGGTGTCGAGCACCATCGGCGGAGCCCATCTCGGCAGATGGTCACCGATCACCCGTCGTTCCACGATTGCGTTGTGCGCGACCAGGACCCGTCCGGCAAGGACGGGTTCGATCGCGTCGGATACCTCTGGCCAGGTGGGGCTGTGGGCGACATCGCTGTTTCTGATCCTGTGAACCTTGCGCGTCACGATCGGGGTAATCGGCTGTTTGGGCCGGATCAACCACGATCGCATCTGGTCGACATGCACGCTGTCGCCGGCGACGGGCAGGATCGCGATCTCGATGATCTCAGGTGGGGTCTGGCCGTTGCCCTCGACGTCGACGACGGCAAGCTCTTTGCCTCGCAGTACGTTCGGAACCACCGGGTCAGACCTTGTATCGCGAGCGGTGGAATTCCCAGGCGCTGGCGACGATGTCTGAGAGGTCGGTGTGCTGCGGTTTCCATCCGAGTTCGTGGTGTGCTTTGTCGCTGGAGGCGATGCATACGGCGGGGTCGCCGGGGCGGCGGACTTCGATCCGAACGGGGAAGTCTGTGCTGGTGACGTGGCGGACGGTGTCGAGGACTTGCCGGTTGGAAAAGCCTGTGCCGTTGCCGAGGTTGTAGATTTCGTGGCGGCCCGGTTGCACGGTGTCGAGAGCGAGCAGGTGTGCGGCGGCGAGGTCGGCGACGTGGATGTAGTCGCGGATGCAGGTGCCGTCGGCGGTCGGGTAGTCCTCGCCGTAGAGGGTGAATTCGTTGCGCTGGCCGCCGGCGGCTTGGAGCAGGATCGGGATCAGGTGTGATTCCGGGTCGTGGCGTTCGCCGAGGTGTACGCCGTCGTCGGTGAGTACGGCGCCGGCGGCGTTGAAGTAGCGCAGTGACGCGGCGCCGAGGGTTGTGGAGGCGCCGCATTCTCCGGCGATGAGCTGGTCGACGGTGGCTTTGGTCACGGCGTAGGGGTTTTTCGGGCGGACTTCGGCGGTTTCGTCGAATGCTGTGGTGCCGTCGCCGGTGTACATCGATCCGGTGGAGGAGAAGATCAGGCGTGGGGTGTGTGCGACGCGGATGGCGCGTAGCAGGGCCAGGGAGCCTTCGATGTTGTTGTGCCAGTATTTCTCCGGGTTGCGCACCGATTCGGCGACTTCGATGCTGGCGGCGAAGTGCAGGACTCCGTCGAATCCGGCCTTCGGGGTGAGTATGTCGGCGACCTGGTGGATCGACATTTGGTGGAACCTCGCCGCGGCGGGCAGGTTGCCGGCGTGACCGGTGGACAGGTTGTCGATGATGTTGACGTCGTGGCCGGCGGCGACGAGTTGGTGGGCGACGACCGATCCGATGTATCCGGCGCCGCCGGTGACGAGAAGTTTCACTGGGACGAATGCCTTTCGGGGGAGCGACTATTGGATGGTTGCGGTGGCGACGATATAGCCCTTGGGGTCGCGCCATGCCTCGCCGGGGTGCGTGCGGAACCAGTCGTGGATATCGGCGGCCACCGCATCCAGAACCTCGCCACGGTGCGGGCTTTCGGCGTCGATGCCGCAGAAGGAGAACAGGGCTTCGGCGAACCGGATCAGTGGGGCGGGGGTATCGAAGGCTAGGGCGTTGTCGTTTTGGTGGATCCGGATATCGCCGAATACGTCGTTCATCAGGGTCGGCAGGGTGCCCGAGTGCACGGTGTTGACCATGTCGGCTACCGGGGTGAGACCGTGTTCGGTGGCGCGGTCGCAGACCAGTTGGCGGGTCCGCGCGCAGGTGGCGGGATGGTTGACGGTGACGGCGACTCGCCCGCCGGGGCGGGTGATGCGCCGGAACTCGCGCAAGGCGCGGGCGGGATCGGGGACGTGGTAGAGCATGTGGCGGGCGGTGGTGGCCTCGAATTCGTTGTCGGCGAATGGTAGGGCTTCGGCGGTGCCGAGCACGCCGTCGACGCCGGACAGCTGTGCCGCGGCCGCGACCATCGCGGCGGAGGTGTCGAGGCCGACGAGGCGGCCGCGGTGGCCGTGGGCGGTGAGGTGGGCCAGGAATCGGCCGTCGCCGCAGCCGATGTCGGCCAGTGCTTCGGTGCCGGTCAGCGCCAGCGCGTCGAGGACCGCGGCGATCGGGTCGTCGTCGCGTTCGCTGTGCTGGGCGTGGGTGTCGATCCTCACCTGCAACGGGCTGGTCGAGGCGTATTCCGATGACAGGCTGGGTCCGGGACTGGTCACGTTTTCTCCTCGTCGTCGGGTGTGGCGGTGGTGTAGTGCAGCCGACCTGCTGCGGCGATGAGGGTCGGTGCGGTGAGCAGGTCGAGATCGCGGGTGGGGTCGCCGGGTACCGCCAGCAGGTCGGCGCTGTGCCCGGCGGCGAGCGTACCGGTGAGGTGGCCGATCCGGAGCGCGTCGGCTGCCTGGCGGGTGGCCAGGTCGATCACTTCGGCTGGGGTGAGGCCGAGGTCGGTGTAGGCGGGCAGGGAGTCGGGGTAGCGCCCGGGTGGGGTGTGGGGGATGCCTGCGTCGCTGCCGGGGATGAGTCGCACGCCGGTATCGAGCATGATCTGGAGGTGGTGGCGGCGCACCGGCCATGGCAGCCGGCCGGTGGCGGATCTGGCCAGGTGGTTCAGCGTCGGGCAGACCGGGATGCGGCGGTCGGCGATCTCGCGAACCAGGCCGGGGTCGAGGTCGAACCCGTCGCGGGTCATCCAGGTGCAGTGCTCGATCGAGTCGACGCCTGCGGTGACGGCCTGCCGGATTCCGGCGGTGCCGTGGGCATGGGCTGCGACGGGTAGACCGTGTTCGTGCGCGGCGGTGACGGCCGCGGTGATCTGGGTATCGGTGAATTGGGGTTCGTAGGGTGAGCTGGCGCCGCCGGTGGTGAACCCGCCGGTGACCATGATCTTGATCCAGTCCGCGTCTCGTGCGGCATTGGCGGCGACGAGTTCGTGGATGCCGGCGACGGTGTCGGTAGCGCCGCCGAGCTGGTGGCAATGACCACCGGGCACCGTGAGCGGGATGGTGGCGGTCAACACCCTGGGCCCCGTGTAGGGCCGGGCGAGGGTGTCGGTGTCGGTGTAGTGGGGTGCGCCGAGATCGCGCACCGTGGTGATACCCGCATCGAGCACCTCGCAGAGCCCGGCGCGGACGATCGCGGGTATCTCGTCGCGGTCGGTGTCCTGGCCGGCTCGTGCGGCGCCGCCGAATGCGAGGTGAACGTGGGTGTCGATGAGGCCGGGCAGCAGGGTGGCATCCGGTAGCTCGATCCGGTCGATGCCCGGACCGCGCCATTCGGTGGGCAGCTCGTGCGCTGGTCCGATCCAGGCGATGTGTCGGTCGTCGATCACGACCGTCCCGGGGGCCAGGGCTGTGCCGAGACCGGTGAGTACCCGTGCCGCCTCGATGATCTGGCCGGTCATGTCGACGGTTGTCCTGGTGTGTGCCGGTCGGGGTCGGCGAAGACTTCGATCACCAGTGTTCCCGGCGCGACGACCGCCGCGTGTGGCTCCTGATCGGCGAGGCTGAAATGTTCTCCGGCGCACACGGTGCGGGTGCCGGCGCCGGTGTCGAGTTCGACGTGTCCGGCGAGGACGACGCCGAGCTGGGGTCCGTGCCGGTGAGAGGGCACCCGGGCGCCGGTGGGGAAGGTCCAGAACACGACCTGGCCGTGCGGGCCGGCCAGCAGGTATCCGCGGCCGTGCGGGAACGGCGGGACGATGACGGGAAGTCGCTGGATCCAGTCCGGCCACTCATCCATGCGCGGGCCTCCTCGGTGTCGGGCCCGTCGCGGTGGTGGGGCCGGTGTAGGTTGTCGCGGGTTGTGCTCCGAAGTTGTGCGCGCTCAGGTGCTGGTAGTAGTCGCGGCGCAAGCCCTGAAGGTGCTGGCGCAGCACACGGTTCGGGTGGTCGATACCGCGACCGAATTCCACCGGCGAGATCCGCCTCAACGCCTCGAGCGACGACAGCCCGGCAGGAACGGTGGCGTCCTCGATCGCGGTGAGGGTGACGTGCAGCGCCGATCCGGCCGCGCAGCGGAACCGGGTCGGGCCGTAGCCGATGATCGTGGCCGCCAGCACCGCCCGCTGGAACCCGTCGAGCAGGTGCACTCCGTCTGGGATGCTGTGCAGGGCTGCGAGGAGATCGTCGTGGGTGGACGCGACGTCGAACAGGTAGCAGGCGGCGGTAATGACCAGGTCGTAGGCGATCGCATCGGTGATCGGCATGCGTGTGCTGCGTTCGCGGGCGCGCACCAGCTCGGCGACGACCCCTGGGCGAAGGGCCGTGCACACCAGCGGGTTGTCGACCAGGTCGCTGTAGCGTTGCGGGCCGCCGGCCAGGCCGGAGACTGTGGCGACAGCGCGCAATGCTTCGAGGGCGGTTTTGACCCGCCACGGTGTCGCCGCCGGTGGGCTGTCGGGGCAGTAGATCGTCGCCAGCTGGTGGGTGAGCCCTTCCAATCCTTCTCGCCGGCCGATCCGTGGTTCCGCCACACCGGCCGGTGTCGGGCCGGCCAGGGGCCGGTCGGCGGCGTGATGCAGGTCGGCGCCGAACCGGCCCGCGACCGAGCCGAGATCAGCGCGGTGCACGGTGAATACGGTGGTGTCGATGTCGGGATGTGTCTCGAGCAGCGCCCGGGTGAACTTCTCCACCGCCGGCTCCGCGTTCTCCAGGTGGTCGACGACAGCGACCAGGTCCACGTCCGACCCCAGGGTGTAACCGGTGCGGCCGCGGCGCACCGCGGGTTCTCCGCGGGCCAGCGATCCCGACAAGCAGATGCTGGTGTCCTCGCCGAGGTGCGTGCGCGCGTGGTCTCCGACCGTGCGCGTGTAGGCAGCGAGGTGCTGGTTGACCCGCCGGCACGCTGATGCGGGGGCGGTCGCGGTGTGGGAGAACCAATCAGGGGTGGTCATGGCCGGTCCCCGGTCGCGCCGACGATTGCCGACATCTCCTGCTCACCCAGCCCGAGTTTCAGTGCCCGCTGAAACCGCTCGGCGGCTGCGGTGATCAACGGCGCGGGCAGGTCGCCCAGCGCGGCGGTCGTGTAACGCAGGTCCTTGGCGATAACTGCCAGTGAGCAGTCGGTCAGGCCGTGCTCGCCGGCGATCATCGCCTCGCCGTAGGCGCTGGCGACCGGTCGAGCCCACCCGTATCGCGACCACACCGCCATCACCTGTCCGGTGTCGAGTCCGAATGCGGCGGCGGTGGTGAAGGTTTCGGCGAGTCCCGTCAGGATCACCGCCGCCAGCGCGTTGTTCAGCAACTTGACGGTCGCCGCGGCCGCGGCGTTCTCGCCGATATGTACCTGGTCTTGGGCGATGACCCGCAGCAGCGGGGCGGCTGCCGCGAGGTGGGTGGCGGTGCCTGCGGTGAAGGCCACCAGGGTGCCGTTGTCGGCGCCGGGCCGGCTGCCGGTGACCGGGGCCAGCACCGGCCGGGCGCCCATGGCGCGCGCTTGGCGCATCCAGTGGTCGGCGTAGTCGGGGGAGAGCGTGGAGGATTCGAGCACGAGGGCGCCGTCGGCTGTGGTGAGCGCGCCCTCGTTGCCGAACCATATCGCCCGGCTGGCCGTGTCGTCGTGTACGAACGACCACACCGCCTGTGCGCCGTCGGCGGCCTGCGCCGGGGACGCGCATACGATGGCGGGGCCCTCGATGTGGGCGGTGGTGCGGTTGTAGCGGCGCAGTGTGAACCCGCAGGCAGTCAGGCGGGCTGCGACCGCGTTGGCCATGATTCCGGCGCCGAGCAGCGCCACTGTTATCGGTTCACTCATCGCCGCCGCCGGTGCTGTAGAGCAGCCACACCATCGTCGGCTGCCACTCGTATCGCACGTCGAGCTGGGGGTAGCGGGCGGCGACGTCGACCGAGGCGATACAGGCGTCGACCTCGCCGCGTGCGGCCGCGCGTGCGGCCAGCGGTTTGGCGTTCACGGTCACCAGCCGTGCGCCGGGCGCGTACCGGGTGGCGAAGATCCTGGTGGCGGGATGGGTGGCCACGGTCTGCACCGGTGTCCGCCCGGGTAGGTCACGGTGGACTGCCAGGCACATCGGCTTGGTGGGGCTTTCCCAGCAGCGTTGCAACCGCAGGACTCCGGTGTGGCCGAAGTGCTGATCGACCCAGGAATCGGTGGTCCGGCCTTCGGCATCCAAGGCGAGGTATCCGGCGGCGACCAGCGCGCACAGGTCCTGGTCGGCGGCGAGTGTCATCGCGTCGGCGAACGAATCGACCAGCCGCACCAGCGTGGTGTGTTTGCGTGCTTCAGCGTCGGCGTCGGTTCCGGCCGGCCCCAACGTCACGATCGGAGCGTCCAGGTGAAACGCCGCAGGGTTGGTTTCGCACACCGTGATCGCGGTATTGGGGCAGCACGCTGCGGCGGTGCGGGCCTGGTCGACTCCGATCGTGGCACCACCGACGGTGGCGATGCCGTCGACCAGCTGTAGGTTCTGTCCGGCGATCGGCAGGCACACCCCGGTGCCCGCACAGCGGTCGCGGTCGATGATCAGTCTCGCGTCCATGCCACGTCCAATCGCTCGAGGGATCGCACCACCCGGCCCGACCGCCAGATTCCGGCGTCGTCGGGATCGGCCAGCCGAAGCCCCGGCAGCCGGGTGGTCAGGGTTTCCACTGCTATGCGTGCTTGCAGCCGCGCGACGCCGGCGCCGACGCAGTAGTGGGTGCCGTGCCCGAACGCCAGATGCGGCAGGCGCGCACCGCGATCGAAGGTGAGGGTGTCCGGTACGTCGAATACTTTCGGGTCGCGGCCCGCGGCGTGCATCGCCGGAATGATCGCGTCGCCGGCACGCACCCGTACGGGCCCGAGCTGCATGTCCTCGGTGGCGACGCGGGTGAAGCCGCCGCCGACACCGACCGGGACGAACCGCAACAGTTCCTCGACCGCGACGGTGATCGTTTCGGGTCGGGCGACCAGGTGCCGGTAGTGCTGCGGGTCGCGCAGCAGGGCGAACAAGGCGCTGGACAGAAAGACCGTCGGTGATCCGCGGCCGCCGATCAGGCAGGCGATGATCAGGTTCAATACGTCCTCATCGCGGTTGGCGGACTCGCCGAGCAGTGCGAACAACCCGGTGGGCTGCTCGGCGGCCATCTCGCGGGCCAGCTCTTCGCATTCGGCCCGTGCCGCCGCCAGCGACTCGGGCGTCGCGTCCCGGGCGGTGAGCGCATCACCGAGTTCGAATACCTGGGTGCGGAAACGCTCGGGCACACCGAACATTTCGCAGACCACCGCGGCGGCGAATGGTTCGGTGAATCCGGCCACGATGTCGGCCGGCTCTCCGCGGTCCTCCAACTCGCTGACCAGCCGTTCCGCCAAGGCGGTGACCGCCGGTGTCATCGCGGTGACCTGCCGTGGCGCGAACATCGGGGCGATCACCGACCGCAGCGCGGAATGACGTGGAGGATCGGTCGCCAGAATTGCCGCCGCCGGAAGCACCTCGGTCGACAGCCGCGCCACATGCGGGGAGTTGGCCCGCTCCCGCGAGAACCGGGGATCGGCCAGCACCCGCCGCACCAGCGCGTGATCGGTGACCAGCCAGCCCCGCGCGCCGCTGGGTAGCTCCACTGCCGTGACCGGCCCGCACCGGCGGTAGTCCGCCTCGAGGTCCACCGTGTGGTGCTCTCCGAACGGATACCGCAGCGGACACGACATCCTCGGATTCTCGGGATTCATTCGGGCACGCTCCTTCGCTGAGGCCACGAGTGAGACGCCATTCGCGCCACCGTGTTTCACGGGCCGCGCGCTGGTCGCCGATACGATCGATCCGGTCAGTGAATCGATGTCATCGACGGTATGCTGAGCTGGCCGATGCCTGAACTGACCGGCAGTACGAGTACGCCCGGCACTCATCGCGAAAACGTCAAGGACGATCCATGGGCACGCCCCGCGAAACCCCGACCCCCAGTCAGGGTTCGGCGCGCGGCGCGGTCGCGGGCTTCCTGTTGAAGCTGATGCGCGAGTCGGCGCAGCTGACACAGGCCGATTTCGCCGAGCTCGCCGGAGTCGACACCACCACCGTCTACGGGTGGGAATCCGGCCGCCGTCCCGTGGCAGGTCTGCGGGCCGGGGATCTGACGCGGCTGCGCATGCTGCTCACCCGCCACGGCGCGCCCCCGCACGCCATCGCACTGTTGAGCGACGCGCTGGAAGCGGACCTGATCATCAGCGAAACCGCCTACACCGACCCCACCGCGGTCGCAGCCAGCCAGCATCCCCTGGCCGTCAGTGTCCACCAGCGCACGTTGGCCAACCTGATCACGTGGCCGGTCACCGGGCGGCCACCCGCACAGCTGGCCGACCTCAGCAGTCCTCGCCGGCGGGGCCCGCGGCCGTCGAGCCCGGTCATTTCCGCCGCCGACCGGCACCGGTTCTTCGACAACCTGCTCCTGGCCGCGGACCGCTGCCGCTGGCCCGAGGACGCGCTGCTGCGACGCCAGGCCGCCTACCTACTGGGATTCGACGACCGGCCCGAATCAGCCGATTGGCTCGCTGGTGAACACTCCCGAGCCCTGCATTCGACCGTCAGCACCCAGGGCCCCGGCTGGCTGCGAGTACGGTCCTCGGCGATCGCGCTCGCCGCCGCCGGAGACCGCGATCCGCTACGCGCCTACCTGTCCCGGCTCCACGACGACCACCCGCAGGAACAAGCCAACCTCAGCTACTACGCCTACTGGGTCGGCGAACTCGGCGCAGGCCCGGTCACCACCGACACCGCGATGATGCGCGCCGAGGTCAACACCTGGTCTGGTGAGCGTCTGCTGCGCCACCTGCTCGACCGGCTGCACCCGGGCAGCGGGCAAGCCGATCTCTACGCTCACACCCTGGCCGACCTGATCGCCAGCCACCCGCACCTGCTCGCCGCCAACCCCGCACTGCGGGAGGCCACCCGTGCGGCACTCGAACGGATGAGCGGAGACCCCGAGCTGATGCCGCAGGCCCGCCACGATCTGGCTAACGTGGCCTACGCACTACGTCTTTCCAGCCGATGACGCGGAGGAACACCACCATGGATGCACAGCAGCTGGGCCCCGACGCCGCAGCCGAAATCGCTGCCTTCGCCTATGAGCTGGGAAACCTCAAACGCGAACCCCGCAAAGGGTGGCGCCAAGCCCACGTCCCGAACCCGGAATCCGTCGCCGACCACACCTGCCGAGTCGCCCAACTCGCCTCCATCATCGCCGCCGTCGAAGGCGCCGACCCCGCCACCGCCGCCCACATGGCAATCTGGCACGACAGCCAGGAAACCCGCACCGGCGACAACAACAAAACCTCCACACCATTCATGACCGTCGCCAGCCACGAAGAGGTCACCGCCGCTCAAATCGCCGGCCTCCCACCCGCAGCACAGCAGGCATTGCGGCGCACCGTCGCCGAATTCGAAGCCCAAACCACCCCCGAAGCAATCTGCGCCCGCGACGCCGACCGGCTCGAATGCCTCATCCAAGCCCTCGAATACCAAGCCGCGGGAAACACTCTGATGGAGGAATGGATCACCGACTCCTACCGGAAGCTGAAAACAACCACCGCGCAACAGATCGCCGACGCCGCCCAGAAGATCTCACCGCTGAAGTGGCGCCAGTAACAAGCAGCTCAGCTCGCCGAACCGGGCAGGTCAGTATTCGCTGAGGAGAAGGT
This sequence comes from Nocardia carnea NBRC 14403, assembly GCF_000308515.1. Classification (GTDB taxonomy): domain Bacteria; phylum Actinomycetota; class Actinomycetes; order Mycobacteriales; family Mycobacteriaceae; genus Nocardia; species Nocardia carnea. The sequence goes on from NZ_BAFV01000126.1 coordinate 145,913, forward strand.
AGGCGTCGCCCGCCAGTCGGGTAGCAGCGATGGAGACCGGCTCCATCGGCTCGGTCACCTGCTCCCCGTGCTGGTGCCGGACAATGGTGCAGCCCACTCGGCAGTACCAGCGGCGGTCGCGGTGGCGCTGCACATCGAGGTGGTCCACGCGAAGGGTGCCCGCCACACCACCGGTCGCGATACCGGGCCCGGTGATGTCGTTGGTGACACTGGTCGATCCCTCGCTCTGGGGGCAAGGCCTTTCCCGCGGGGGTCAAAGCCATCGTGAAATCGCATCCCGCGGCCGCGGATGTGGCCAGCTTCCACGCCGGCATCCGAGCTGACAACCAGCGCAGTGTCGCTGCGATCCTCAAGGTCGCCGGAGTCGAATTCGTCGGCACCGCCGCCAAGGACGTATATCTCTGGCGTCACTACCGCTGGCCCCGCTGACGACGGCGACCACGATCCACCCCTGCCGCCAGCCAGCACGCATCGTGGCCGGATACCGGGTCTCAGGGCTCGATCGGCGCGGCGTCGATCACGAGGCGGATCAGAATTTGCGTGGCGTGTTCGAGGTAGGCGTCAACCGCGGCGGCCGCCACCGGATCCAGATCCAGCTCGGCGGGCAGGGCATCGAAGATCTCAAGTACCACCTCGACGACATCGTCGGCCGTGGGCACATAGCCGGGCTCGGAGATTATCTCGCTCAGCCAATCCAGACCGGCCTCGAACTCGGCATCGACAGCGGCCAGTAGCGCGGGGTCGCCGACGGCCCGGACGAGATCACGCAGGACCAGATCGTCATCGAGTCGCAGCAACGCGAGGGTGTACCCGACCTCCATACCCCAGTGTGCCGCAATCTCTCGATTCGGACCGGGGGCGGTTTGACACGATCTGCACACTCATGAGGTGAGTGAATGTGGCGGTCTCGGCGGATTCGGTCCGGGCGCGTTGGTCGATGTGCTCTCCGGGTTCGATTACGGCTACCGGATGCGTTGTGTGTGCGGGGCGACGATCTGGCTGTCCGCACAGCAGTACTGGGATCAGTCCCTCGGCGATCCCACCGTGTGTGAGCGCTGTGGTGAAACCACGCATTTCGGCCCCTACACTGCGCTGCTGCGCGACGAGGACGATCGGGCGCTGGCCGATGAGATGGTAGGGCGGCTGGCGTGGTATCACACCAGCACATACCCGGATTGGCCCTCCTCATCGTTCGCTGCCGATGCCACCAGATTTCTCGATGAGCACCCGATGCGCGACGCGGTCGCGTTGGATGACCTGGCCGAGTACTCGCTGACCAAGGCCTTGCATGTGGGCACGTATGAGTGCGCGATTGAGAACATGTTGCGCCGGATGGACACCCAGACGCAGGTGGGTGTGCCGTTCTACCTGCACCGAGTGCAACTATGCGTGGCCGCGGGCGAGGTCAACGAGGGATACCGGGACGAGAACTACGACAGTGTCTCTCAGGTCCTGCTCAAGACGTTGGAAGCCGAGAACCTGTGGGCCCTGCGTTACCTCAATGTCCAGGAATCAGGCGGATCGCTGTCGTTGGCCATCGATCCCGCCGTGATCGTCAGCGTTCAGTCCATCGCCCTCCCGGTCCCCGCATTGGCGCCGGACCCGGATCCCGAACACCTCCAGACCTTGCGAACTCTCGATCACGCGGAGGCGGAGGAAGATGCGGCACGATCAGCGCAGTTTTCGAGCTGGTTCAAGGAGATCACCGGGAAATCCGATAGAGCGCTTGGGCGCAGTAGTGCGCGCCAGCGGCCGCCGCGGTACAGGCCCAGCAATACGGGCGTGGAATTCTTGTGTGAGAGGTATCTGGCCGGTGTCGGCTTGCCCGTGGGTGATGCTCTCGGGCAGGGCCTGGCCAACTGGTTCGACAGTGCTGGTTCGGCCGACGGTGCGCAGGATTTCTATCGTCAGTTCCTCGCTCACGCTGCCTTGTTGACCCGCCCGGAGGCGGTGGTGGCTGCGGTCAAGAAAGCTCCGGTGTGCGCCAGCCGAGACATCGATGTCGTTCGCGAGCGCAGGGCATTGCGTCACCGTGTCCCTTGAGGGCCCGGGTGATTCCAGACCTCGCTTCGCGCGAGGTGGCTACGATCATCGGTCATGAGCCTGCACGTGCCCGTGGCTGCCCGAATCGAATTCGCCGAGCTCATGGGTAGACACCACCCGAGCTATCCACCGACACATGCCTACGCCGGAACCAACCCCGAACGCGGCCGAGTAGGCGATCCGGGCCACTGCGAGGTCTGCGCGGTCGTCGGCCACGTCCGAGCGCATCCGAGTTACGGGTGCGGTGATATCGGGCTGCACCCGCAGTCATTGAACCGAGCGGCCCGCTGCGGCCCTCGCTGCGGCCGGTAACCCCGCACTACCGTTGTCCATCACCACCACACCGGCAGGCCGGCTGATCAAGTTCCGCTGAGCCGCGGTCACTGCTCTACACCGTGCATGGGGGGCTAGTTCGACGTTCCGCTCTGTCGGCTGTGATGCCGTTGGGTCCAATGCTGTATGCGGGCGGCGAGACGCTGTGTGGTGGTCGGTGGCGGGTCGGTGAGGGCTGCACGAATGCGGCGCACGATCTCGTCGGGGCCGAGGAGGGCGGCGAGGGTGGATTGCAGGATCGTCGCGACGTCGATTCCGGCGGTTCGGCACTCACCGGCAGCCGCCTGTAGCGCCTGCATGTGTTCGGGGCTGCGGTGGGTGTCGTAGGCGATGATTTCGGCTTGCAGGGCCATCACCAACTGGTCGTGACTCATCGCGGTAGCTCCGATCTTCGCTGTACGAGGACGTCCACCTCGGCCGCGGTTGGCGATGTGGGCCATGAATTCCAGTGTGCCTTCCTTGACCGACTCCTCGGGATCATGAGCGTGCACGCTGTTCGACCGATCCCACCGTGCGGGGCCGGCGACCGCGTGGTCCTCGCGTGAGCGTTGCGTGGATCCGCTCCGCAAGTAGCGACCACCACCGCGGCCCTCGCCGTGACCGTGCCGGTCGGGAGCCGATGAGCGCGCGGGCCCATTGCTCGGGGTCGAACAACTGGTCGTCGGTCAGGCCGGTGGCGTGGTGCAGGGCCCGCGGGTATACCCGGTCGTAGGCCCGGTTCAGCGCGGCGGCCTTCTCGGGGCGCATCAGCATCCACTCCGCGCACATCCACGTCGGTGTCCACGATGCCATCCCGGGCCCGGGATGCTCGGTGAGGTCGAGCAGGCCGCGCTTCTGTAGGCCACGCCAGAGCGAAGCCCACTGCCCGAACGGTGCGCCCTCGACCGGGGGCCGGTCGAACGCCTTGAGTGGCCGGGGCAGGTTGCTGGTGCGGACCACTGCCAGCAGCGGAAGGCCGAAAACCCGGGCGAAGTGGGCCCGGTGGGTGCCGTCGCCCCGGACGGCATACACCGGCCCGGCCGGTCCTTCGACCCGTTCCAGTGGCACCGGGTGTCGCAACTCGCCGACCACGAGCCGATCGATCCACGCCTCCAACGCTTCCGGGGTCGTGGCCGCGTGCAACGTGACGCAGAAACCCGCCAGCGAGCGCCGCGCCGGCTCGGAGCGGTCGAACTCACCCCACTGTTCGGGATCCGGCGTGGTCACGATCCGCTCCGGATCCACCCAGTCCAGGTAATACGCTCGCGCCTCAGGGCCGTCGCGCTCCTGCGGCACCGCCCGGGAACCGAAAACCGTGTTGTCCTGTCCGACCTGTGGTGCGGCCGCGTTCACTCGTGCCACCCGCTCGCCCAGCCAGGCCAGCAGTTCGGCACCCGGGTCCGGATCGCGGACCCAGAACATCTGCGCGGCGCGGAGGCCCGGCGCCGGCATATCGGCGCGCAGCGCAACCAGAGCCTCGCGCAGCACTGCACGCTCCGGCCGGTCGGCCGCCGCCCACAGAGCCTGTACCCAGTGGTCGTAAGAATGGTCGAGCTGGGCCTGTCGAATCCCGTCGGTTTCCTCAGCCGCGACTGCCGGCGATACCGACGGACCGGACACGGCCGCCCCGTCGAACCCGAGACGGCGCACAATCGCCTCCATCTCGTCCACGGTCGCTGACCAGCCCCGCAGGTCCAACCCACCCACCCGCGCGGTGAACACGCCCGACTCCGCTCGTTCGATCATCGGAACACCCACCCCCTACAGCAGTATTCGATTGGCCGCTGTCGAGTATCACCCGGGCCGGTGACAAGATCGGTAGGTTTCGTGGAAGTCGTCCGGACCGCCCGAATCCGCAGAGCCCCGGTGGACAACGGGTGGTGGACGCGCTGGCGGTACTCGCACAGCGGCAGGTCGGTGGAGAAGCCGGCCCACAGCGGTGAACCCCGTGGAGGCCACGGAGAGGGCGGTTCGGGCCGCGCCGTCGCCGCGGCCGCGCGCACCGGTCCGGCACCGGAGAAGTGTCACGGCCTGAGCTGATCAGGCCTGATCACGCGCATTTTCCCAGGTGACACGCGTGTCGTGGCGGCGGTCACGGTGCGCAGCCTCGCGTTCGTGACAGGTTTTCGATACAATTTCCTGTCATGAGGGCAGTAGTAGGTGACGCCAGCAAGGCGCTGGCGACCGTTCCGGTGGGTGGGTTCGTACACACGAACCGCCTGCCAGGATCTGCTGCTGCCGCGACCTCAGCGGTCAAACGCGCGCACCAGCGCGGGGAGGTAGTGCGTATCCGCAAGGGCCTCTACTTCAAGGGCGCCCAGACCCGCTACGGCACGACCCGGCCCTCGGCCGAAGCGATCGCGGCCGAGGTGCTCGGCGACACCGGTGCCGGGCCGACCGGGTTTTCCGCCGCCCGCGCGCTCGGTTTGACCACCCAGGTGCCGGCCAAACCGACCATGGTGGTGACCGGTCCGGTGCCCACGGGCGTGCCTGGGGTGAAGATCTCCAAGCGCAACAACCTCCGACGGCTGGCGTTGAACGCGCTCGAGATAGCCGTGCTCGAATTGCTGCGCGGTGACTGGGAGACCGCCGTCGACGGCGGATGGTCGGCGCTCGCTTCCACGGTCGGTGCATCGGTGGAGCGCGGCAAGCTGCGCTGGAGTGAACTCACAGCTGCGGCCGAAGCCGAGCATTCCCCGGCGCTGCGCCGTAATCTACGGCGCCTGAGTGAGGATTTGCGGGTATCGGGCATGCTGGCCTGATGGCCCCTCTGCTGCGTGAGCATCCCGACGAGCTGGCCGCGCTGATCGGCGCCGCCGCTTCCCAGCTCGACATCGACTTGACCTATGTGGAAAAGGACTTCTGGGCCCTAGAAGTGCTCAGGGCCACTACATTCCCGGTCGAGGTCAACGGTCAGTCCGGCACCGGCCCGGTGACGGTGATCTTCAAGGGCGGCACCAGTTTGTCTCGGGTCTACGGGTTGATCGAGCGGTTCTCCGAAGACATCGACCTCCTCGTGGTGTTCCCGGCAGAGGTGGAGGCCGGCGCCGGCGCGAAGGACAAGGCACTCAAGCAGGTGCGTGATGCCGTGACCGCGCACTTGGGCCTGCCCGCCGACGCGGTCGTGCCGAAGGAATCGACCAAGGGGGTCAAGCGCAACGTCAGCTACATCTACCCCGCACGCACCACGGCCGCACCGGCCGCGGAGGACTCGATCAAAGAAGGTGTGCTGCTCGAGATGGGCACCCGCGGCGGTACCTTCCCGACCGCCCGTCACGAGATCCGCTCGCTGGTGGCCGATTTCGCTATCAGCCATTTCGGGGATACCGCCGACACTTGGGCCGAATTCGCCGCGTTCGGCATCGACGTTCTCGCACCTGAACGCACCCTGTTCGAGAAGCTCTCAGCCCTACACGATGGTGCCACCCGTGCGCCCGACCCGAAGGCCACCGCCGCGCTGCGGCGAAACGCCCGTCACCTCTACGACATTCATTGCCTTCTCAGCGATACACAGGTCCGGGCCTCGCTGGAAGCACTTGGCACCGACGGTATCGCGCGATTGTGCGCGGACGTCGACGAGCACAGCGCGGCCGCAGGATTCAGCTACACCCCGCGGCCGGCCAGCGGGTTCTCCGACGGCCCGCTGCTGTCCGACAACACACCAGCACGTGAGGTCCTGGAAGCTGGATACCGCGACGCGATGGCACTGGTCTACGGCAACCAGCCCTCGATCACGGAGTGCCTGGCCTCGATCCGGTCGAATGCACACCTGCTGTGAACCGGCCACGAACCGGCCCGGCCACTGCTCACACGCCGTTGCAGATGAGTACAGCCGCGACGATCACGCTGAGCTGACGGATGGAAAACCCGGGGCCAAGCCCTATTCAAGGTGAAGATCAGGGAGAGGATCGGCGACGTTCCATTCAATCAGAGCGGTAGAGGACTGCTGGTAGATAGCCTGCTTTGCGGCTTTACGCTCTTCATACTCATGGCGACCAGGCAGTCCCCACACCTCTACCACGGTCCGATCTGGCGTGTCGGTCAGCACGAAATCCGGAAACACCGCGTCGGTGGTGTCGTAGCGCAGCGGTTTGACGAATGTACGTCCGGCAGCGATCAGGGCATCGGCCATCTGGACCTCATACGAGGAGTCGGCCGGTAGGTAGGCGCGGTTAGTCAGCATGACCGCGGCATCGGCGGCGGTGGCGAACCCGTTGCGGGAGCGCTCGATATAGAACAGCGCGATTCGGCGGCCGCCTGCGGAGTGCGCGGCCGCGGCAAAGGGGTGCCGGTAGCGGCGGCGGAGCGCGGCCTCGAGCCGCGCACTGAGGTAGATCCCTCGGTGTGGGCTCTGGTGGGCGAGCTGAACGCGGAACCCGAATTTGGATTCATGGATCGCCTTGATCTCACCGAGGATGAACCCGCGCCGGATCTGGTGGGTGTCGGTACGCAGCGAGGAGAGGAACTGATCGAGGGCGGCAAGGTTTGCCTCAGCAGAGGCCGGGCTGTAGGGCGGGACCACATGCAGCACCGATTCGGCGGGTTGACCGCTGATCGTGATGCCCGCGAGCTGCTCGGTCAACGCAGCGGACACCTCAGCCCAGCCGCGGCCCCGTGAGCCCCTGATCCACACCGGCAGTTTCGCCTCCTCCCACAGGTAGTGCATCAACCCCAGCAGTCCCACCGAGTGGCGGCCAAGACCGGGGCAGGTTTGCTGATTCACCGATAGTGGGAGATCCTCGCTTGGTTTGCTGGTCAGTGGTGCGCCGAACCTGACCGCGGTCGTACCGTCGACGGTTTCGCGGATCGCGGCCGATTCGTAGACTCCGCGACCGCTCATCGTGCGGTCGAGGCGGTGGAACGGGCATTCGGGTGCGTGCTTCGGTCCTTGGCCCGGCCAGACAGCGAGGTGGTGCCGTCCGGTGGTCTGGCTGCAACGCGTCACCAACGGCAATGCCGGTTTCCGGCACAGACAGGCCGCGGATTTGTGCGTTCGTGCAGCCGAGAGCAGCCGTGAGTAGCGGTCCGGTTCGGTCCGCACCGCAGCCAACCGCACTCGTCGCCCGACAAGTTCGACCCAGTCAGCCTGCCCCACTGCAATTTTCCTTGCGGCCGTGTAGTCCACGTTTTCAACGGTAGCGAGATCCGGTGGCCTACGCCCGAGCCGACGAGGCGCGGAAATGCGCTAGCTCGCCGATCGCGTTCCGGCGTTCGCTGTGACCCCCGAGACGCTGGTCGCCGAGCTGGGCACCCGTGCACGCCGGCCCCCTCGGGCCGGAGCTGCGCTAGTTTGGGCGTAGATGATCTGATCGAGATCGAAGCGAGGGGAGACGGGGGAGCGCATGCTTTTCGGTGGGGTCTGTGGTCGGCTGTCCGTGGTGGCGGCTGCGCTGATGGTGAGTGTCGGGGTGGGGGCGTGTGCTCCGCAGTCGTCTCCGAGTTCCGGTGTGCAGCCCACGCCGGTGGTTCTTCCGTATCCGGATTTCCTCAGCGCCGATCAGCGGCAGATGCTGGATTACCGGACACAGTTGCAGGCGGTAGATCTCTGCGGCTACCTCGATACCGAGGTTGTCGCCGGTATCGGGCCGGCCGACTATATCGGTGCAGGGGGCACCTATGACCAGTGCAGCACCAGTTTCTCCCCGCTGGCCGGTCCGTTGCAGATCAGAGAGATCACTGTCCGGTTCGGAACAACCAGCGGCAGTTACGGGACGCCGGTGGCGGGCACACCCATTCGGATCAGCGCTACCCCGGACCTGTGCAGTGCCTACATCCCGTTCGATGAAACCCACAAGCTGGCGTTGTCCTACACAGTGACCGCCCGCAGTGAGCTCACCGCCGTCTCCACAGGGCTCCGTGATGATCTCTGTCCGGTCGCGCAAACCGTCGCCGCTGCCGGGCTGGACCTGGTGGGGAAGCGGCCGCAACGCGCTGAGGCGCCACCGTTCACCGACCAGCCGGCGTTTCCCGCACACGCTCAGGTCAACCACCCGCTGGCCACTCTGGACGCCTGCGCGGTCTTGTCCACCGTTGCCGCCGACGCACCCGGCCTGCGTTTTTACCCCGGACCTGTGGGGTGGGGCTGCAATTTCAATCTCGTGCCCGCCAACCACGCCGATGGCCACCACATCACCTACACCTACGACTATCTTTCCAAGGCGCTCGTGCCCAGGAAATACAGCGACGAGGAAGAACGCATCACCGTCGCAGGTCATCCCGCGCTGCAAATCCGTGGCGACAAGTACACCAGCCCCGGCAGTTGCATCATCACCCTCGCCACCGACCCCGATGCCCGCGCCGAGGACAGCGATGGAGAGAGCTTGGAAGGCCACATGATTCAGGTCAGCGTGGACTACAGCGGGTGCGATGCCGCACGCAAGACAGCTGAAGCTATCGCAGTGCTCTACAACGACCACTGCGAAGCGAACCGGCACCGCTACCCAGCGATGACCCGCTGCCGCAGCTGACCGACCGCGGGTTGGATGCACTAATCGACCAGCGAAAGTCCGATCGACCGGCATCGCGGCCGAACCGTGCTATGCCCTTACACCCGTGGCGAACCGCGTGATTGTGTCGAGGTCGGGGTGGTAGCCGTTGCTGGTATCGACGGTCATGGCCGGTACGTCGAGCCGGACCGGATCGAAGGCGTCGATGGGTGATTCGCCTCCGGTGGTGATCGCGGTGACGAGGCCGCTGTCGTGGTGGGCCTGCCGGTGCGGGTCGGTGGCGGCACGGGCGGTGATGCGCTGGTGGATCAGCGCCGTGGGTGCCGTGCAGTGGATGACGCGGAGGTCGGCGATCTCGGCCAAGGGCAGCAGGTTCGGCTGCCAGCGCTCGTTTTGGAAGGCCGCTTCGGCTACCACGGTGACCCCGGCGCGGGCGAGGGTGGTGAGGATGGCGAAGAACACGTCGAGGGTGGGGGTGTTGAGGTCGTCGTATCCGTCGGTGGGGCTGCCGTGTCCGGAGAGCACCATGCCCTGTTTGATTTCATCGCGGAGGAGGGCCGGGACACCGAGGCGGTGGGCGAGTGCGTGCGCCAGAGTTGACTTTCCGCTGCCAGGCGGACCGGAAACGATCACGGTGATGGATTGGCCCATGCCGCATTCTGGCATCTCGTTCACGGTTGGTTCCTGCGCTAACGGTCGGTGTGGGTTTGGGCGAGGTGAACGCGCAGCCGGCAACAGTGTTGACCGAGCTGGGACGGCGGCCGGGAACCTTCGCCCAACGGTTGAACGAGCACGCCGCATTGCAAGGGCTCAGCAACCGGATGCACCCGAAAACCCCATACAGGTGGCTCGCCGGCGCTCGCCCCCGCGCCCCCTGGCCGGCCCTGGCCGCCGCGCTGTGCAGTGCCGAACTCGCCCGCGCGTGCACTCCCGCCGGGCTCGGATGGACCGTATCCTGTGCCGAACCGCTGGTTTTCGCCGATTCAGGGCTGGACGAACTGTGGACGGCTGAAGGGGCCTTGCGCGCCATCGCGGCCGTGACCGAGGCTGATCCCATGCAGCGACGGCACTTTCTCACCCTCGCCGGTACCGCGATCACTGCCCCCGCCCATCAGTGGCTCCTCGCCGCCCACGTCGGTGAGCTCACCAACGCTTCGGGAACCCGGATCCAGCCGGCCACGGTCGACGAGATCGACACCATGACTGCGAGCCTGCGCCGCATGGACGACCAACTCGGCGGCGGCACCCTGCTGACCATGGTCCGCGCACACCTACGCCACGTCCTGCACCTACTGCGCCACGCCAGCTACGACGACACCACCGGCCGCCGCCTGCACGCCTCAGCCGCCGAACTGCTCAGGCTCGCCGGCTGGCTGTGCTTCGACACCAGCCAACATGCCCGCGCACAACGGTATTGGGTCACCGCCCTGCGTACCGCCCACACCGCCGGAGACCGAGCGCTGGCCGCGAACATCCTCGGGTTCATGAGCTGCCAAACCAAAGACATCGGACAACCCCGCGAAGCCGCACTCCTCGCCGAAACAGCGATCACCGGCTACCCCGGTGCCAGCGGCCGGGTTTCGGCGATCCTGCACCTGCGCGCCGCCGAAGCCCACGCCGTCGCAGGCTCAGCCTTCGACACCCGACGCGCGATCGATGCGGCCTTCACCTACCTCGACAGCCCCGCAGACGGGGCACCGGATTGGAGCTACTGGCTCGACACCACCCACGCCCACGGCCAAGCCGGATACTGCTACCTGCGCCTCGGCGAACACGCCGACGCCCGCCGACACCTCCGCGCCGCCCTCCACGGCCAAGACCACAACGATTCCCGCGAAGGCGCACTGCGCTACACCCTGCTCGCCACCACCTACACCCGCCAACCAGACCCCGATATCGACCAAACCCTGCACCACGCCGGACATGCCGTGGACCTGCTCACCGACCAGGTCACCTCCACCCGGGTCACCGGCCACCTATCCCAGCTGCTGAGCGACCTCACCCCCTACCGACGCTGACCCGCCGTCCGCGAACTCGCCGGCCGCGTCCGCTCTCTCCAGGTTGCTACCAGCAGCAGAAGTAACTGATGTGCATCTGGGTCAGATTCGAGGCCGTGGCGTTCTGGGCGCGGATCTCAAGACCATCTGCGCGGCAAAGATGGTCGTGACCGCTCGGGGTGCCGATACTGAGTGAGGGAGGCGCGGTCGCGATAATCCTGGTCGGTGCGTCGCTCTGGTCCCGGCTGCGCCGGCCGCGGCGCTGGGCACGACCAGCGGCGAGGCGGCCGTGCCACCGGCCGGAAGTGACCACGCGACCGACGGCTGTACCTGGACCGGTCAGGATCGGTGCCGATCCGGGAACCACCGACACTGCGCATGCCTGAAGTACTACTCGATGACGACCGGGCGATCGTCCCCCAGGAAACCGGCTGGTGGCGCGGCCAGCGAGCACTCAGGTCGTGCTGAACAACCGCGGCATCTACAAAGTCTCACAGAGGCGCTGACTCTGATTCTGGAGAGGATCGGCTAACGCCCTCGCTCCAATCCTCGATCCCGCTCGCGCCCTCGGGTACGGCTGGACCTCATTTGCCCCGGTTGAGGGTGCCGATGGTGGGGAGCTTCTTGCCCCGGTGTCGGTTGGGAGAGACGTAGCATGTCCGCTGCTTCCCGGGCCGATATTGGAGTCCTCTCTCCCTCGCGTCGCAGACGGGCATTCTCTGCCAGGCGTTCCGCAGCTTCACGCTGTTTGCGTTCCCGCTCGGCCAGCTCCTGGCGTTCTCGCTGTTCTCGCTCCCGGGCCTCGTCGGCTTGTTTGACTGCTTCTTGTGTGCGCTGCCTCTGCTGAGCCTTCTCGCGGAGCTCCCTCGCCCTTTCCTGCCCGCGCAGCTTCGAGGAGTCGATCAGCTCCAATTGGTTGCGGTTCCGCTCCAGGTCCTTGCCGAGATCGCGGGCTTCGATCGCCTTCTGTTTGCTGACCTCCTCAACGCGGAATCGGCCGGGGAAGTCGCGGACCAGGGCCTCGAGTTCCTTGCGGACGAGCGAGTCGGCAGCCCCGCGCTGCATCACCCAGGACCCGCGCGCATTGGGGTCCATCCGGAGGAATTCTCGCTCCTTGGCGATCTGCTCCATCGTCAGCTCACCGCCGACCCGGTCACCCCATTTGTATTCGGTGAAGTCCCGGCCGCCGAGTTCGTTGACGCGGGCGGTGTCGTGCTTGCGCTCGCGGCCGGATGGCAGCTTTACGGACTGCTCGTGTTTCCACCCGTTCGCGCGTGTTTCGCCCCGGAGCTCGGCCATGCCCCGGTGGAACCAGCGTCCGAGGTCTTGGGATTTGCGGCCTCGATCGGAGGCTTCGCGCTGTCTACGACGGGCCTCTTCAGCGTCGCGCCGACGGATCTCGTCACTGGACATCCCCCCACGCCCTGGTCATCCGTGGTTCCGTCGCCTCTCGACACCTGGATGCGGTAGCCCGTGGGCTTCGGCGTAATCGACTGTCCGCGAGTACCAATCGGTAGCAACAGCTCCGAAACCCGCCTCGGCCGCATCGAACAGCAGATTTACCGGGTAGTCGACCTCGGAAGTCCAGTCGTAGCAGATCATCGGCCCGAACTCGTGCAGCACCTTGGCCTCGGGATCGTTCACCCACCGGCCACCGCAGTGCTTCACGAAGTAATCGCCGATGTAGCAGGTGAATTGGTTGACCAGGTCGACCTTGTCGTAGACCGAGTCCTCGTCTGGAAAGAAGTAGGGGAAGACGTCGTAGACCCAGTCCAGCGCCATCTCGTCGCTGTAGATGTCGACTCCCACCGGCATGGGCCCCACTACGTCACCAGCAGGGTTTTTCCAGTCGGCCGGCACCGTCGGCAAGGTCTCGGTGAACAGGTTGGCTATTTCATTCGCGATATGCGCCTCTGCCGACCACACCACCCATTCCGGATTGTCCTGCGCTGCTGCGTCGATCTCGAGGTCCATGGCCTGCCCCTATCCCCTCGCTGCCTGAGTCCTGTGCAGCGTACCCAACCCCCACCGACAGATACGAGGAGATCTATGGACGCACGCACACTTTCCGCGGCCAGTGGGCAAACGGCTCAGCCTGGCCCGGGACCGAACAGCTCAACCACGCGTGGAACGAGGCGCTTGTTCCAGGTCAGGTATACAACAGTCATTCGTGTGGCTACGTGGTGCACGCAGCTCGGGCACGAATCGGGCGGCCTCCAGTGGATGGGGGAGCTGGCCGACGGCTCCGTCTACGAATGGCGCCAGGATCTCGGCAACGTCTACGCCGGCGACAGCAAGCGCTACAAGTGCCGCGGCCCCATCCCAGATCAGATCATCTGCTCTGCTTCGAGATCGGCGGACAGCGAGCAGGACCCGACGACCCGGCCACCGTCGGCTGTGTTCAGCGATACGGGGCGTCGGCGGCCTGCACGTGCGCCGACACGATAGCGGCCAAGGTTTCGGGTTCGGTGTCGCGGAAGGTCAGCTCGATGCATTGGCTGTCGACATCGATCCGGATCAGACCTGAGCCCCATACCGAGGCGTTGTCGATCGAACTGCTGTCCGGCTGGTCGATCAGTGAATCTCTGGCCCATGAAGCGCGCATATGTAGCGGTGCGTCCTCGCTGATGGCCTCGAACCCGAACGGTCCACGCTCGAATCCGTGCCGGAGTAGACAGTCGTCGATGGCGGTGATGACTGCGGCGAGCTGTTCATAGGTGGGCGGGTGGAGGTCGAACCACGGCTGCCACGACAGACGGTCGCCACGAAAGTTACGGTCTCGCACGAGTATGAGGATTCCAGCCGGCCCGAAAGCATGGTCGCGCACGGGTGCCTATGGTGGTGTGGGATGGTCCGACGACTATGTAGTGCCAATCCTGCCCGCAGTATTCTTCGACCGCGGCAGGTCGGCTCCGGTAGTCACCCCAAGTCCACCGAGGGGTCAGTGGGTCGGCGCTGACCGGCGATGAGAAGTATCGGTTAGTGGCGAAATCGGTGAGTCCTGGGCACCGAATCGCGATGATGCCCGCATGGACTCGACGATGGCGGATATGACGGCGACTCATCCCCCGACGGCGCTGGAGATTTTGCATTCCACCGTGGATCGGCTCACAGCTACCGACCCGGCGGATTCCGCCGGTGCCGTGGGGATCATCTATGAGGCACTGGCTCTCACCGCAACCGCGAACAGTCTGATCGACAAGGCACTGATGGAATTCGAGTTCGAGGTGTATTGGCCGGGTCAAGACTTCCTCATCGGCGCGCGAGAGCAGTACTTGACCCTGGCCGTGGACCGGCTCACTTCCGCGCTTCCCACTCCGATATCCGCACTCGTCCACGACCAAGTGACTGTGCTGACAGGCCCCGAAGTAGCGCCGCAGCAGTACCAGCCACACCAGCCCGACGGCTATGCCGGGGTGGTCTGTGATCCCGACGCGCCGGAGCGGGCTCGCCAGTTGCTTCTGCACCGCACACAGTCCGTCGCATCGGCGAACAAGGAGGTATGGACCCAGGTGCAGAACCTCCTCGTCCGCTTCGTCGATCAGGCTTCGGACCCACAGCACCGCACAGCATGCCGGGTAACAGCCCTGCTCGTCGATGCGATTCTGAATCCAGATCCGGATGAGGACCCTGAGGCCATCCACCGGCGAGTCCTCACCATCGAAGCCACCGGCAAGACTGTCGGCGAGTCTCGCTCACACCCGAGACCATCGACGCGGTAGTCGCACTCGCTACCCGGGGCCGGTCGTTGCACTCTGCACGTCGTGCGGCCCCGGGGTTCTGGAGTTGGCGCTAGGTCTTCGGCCGGGGATGCTGGGGGATGTGGCTTCGCCGACTGTGTATGTCGATGTTCTCGGTTACCCGCATGTCTGTCGCAGGTGCAGCGTCCAGCAGGACTGGGTGTGGGCGGTGCAGGCCCGAGCGATTCCTCGAGACGGGTTCCGGGAGGCGTTCGCCACCGATCAGGAATACCCGGTTCAGATCGCCCGGGACTTGCTGATCGCCGCCGGACACCCCGACCGGGCAGCGTTGCTGGGACAACGGCGCGAACGCGGCCGGAGTTTCAATCCGAACATCTGTGGCTCGTGCCGCCACCAGGAGGATTGGTATTCCTTCGAAGGTGTGCTCACCGCCGGGTATCATGAGGTCAGGCGCGCTATTGCCTCCGCGACGTGTCCGGTCGCCAGGTGGCGCGAACTGGTCGACCTCGCCCGCGACAACGGAGCCCACTGGGTCTGACCTCAGCAGGCCCGACGAGACAAACCGGGCGGCCCCTCGCTCCGCACCAGCGCCGCATCTCGCTACGCCAGGCTGAGCAGTCCGTGAGGAGGACTCCACGGTCGGGGGCTGGCTTCGACGTGCGACCCGGACTCGACTCGCCTCACTGAACGGTGACCGATATCCAGAGACCGCAAGCACCACTAGCCAGCGTCCCTCGTTTCCGGCTCCAGCCAGGCAAAATTCGATTCCTCGTGTCGCTGGGACATCGCATAATCGCGGGATGGCAACGATGTCCCTTCGCACGATCACGCGGCGGGGCGCGTACGCGGTGGGCAGTATCCCTGCGGTTTGTGCACCACAGTGGGCACCTTGACCCGGACGCATGTCCCGCCTCAGTCGGCGGGTAACAACGCGGCCGTCGGCCGGGCGTACCTGGTGGAGCGGAACCAGAAGATGCAGCGCGGCCGGGAAACCCGCGGTGGCCTATATGTTTCGGGCTGTGCGAGCAGTGCAACAATCTGCCGCGCCTGCATCCGATCGTCACAGTTGTCCATCTCGTGGGCAGTCCATGCGCACCGACACGACCGCCCAGGTGCTGCGCACGCTCACCGAGTACCGCGACGACCTGATCCGGACCCGTACCCAGACCGCCAACCGGTTGCACCGCCTGTTGGTCCAACTGGTGCCCGCGGGTCTGCCCAAACGGCTCACCGCCGAGGCTGCGGCCCAGCTGCTGCGTCCGGCGCCCGTAAGGGGAGAGGGCCTGGTCGATCGTTGGCCCGGTTGTTCGGTGCTGCTCAGACCACCGGTATACGGGGAAGTAGGACGGGGCCTGGTGATGTTCCTTCGGCGGGGTTGAGTCGGTAGCAGCCGCGGCCGAGTGGGGTTGATCGTTTGATGACGTCGTTGCGGTATCGGCCCCAGATGGTGGCTTCTGACCATGTCACTTCTTCGAGGGCGGTCAGGTCGAGCAGTTTCGCGTCGGTGAGGTCGGCGCCGATCAGTATGGCGCGTCGCAGGTCGGTGTGGGTGAGGTCGGCGGCGGCGAGGTTCGCTCGGGTCAGATTGGCGCCATACAGGTGCGAGCCGCGGAGGTTCGCTCGCCCCAGGTCTGCGCCTTCGAGGTTCGCGCCGGCCAGGTATGCCCTGGTGATGTAGGCGCTGGGTAGTGCTGCACCGGAGAGGTCCGCGTTGTTGAAGTCCGCTCCGGACAGGACTGCGCCGGCGAGGTCTGCTCCGGACAGGTGCGCTGCGGCCAGGACGGCTCCGGACAGGATGGCCCCGGTCAGGTGGGCGTTGGTCAGTGTTGTGCCCGCGAGTCGGGTGCCGATGAGACGGGCGGTGGTGAGGTCCGCGCGGGTGAGGTCGGCGCCGGATAGTTCTGCTCGGGAGAGTTCGGCCCCGAACAGGCTGGCGTCGGCGAGGTTTGTGCCGTAGAGGTTGCCGCCGCGCAGGTTCTTGCCGTCGAGGGTCGCGCCGGCGAGGTTTGCGCCGACCAGGTTCACCTCGGTGAGGTCGGTTTCGGTGAGGTCGGCGCCGGCGAGGTCGACAATGCCTGAGCTGTCCATTCTTCCGATGTCCTGGACTGCCTTCTGCCTGGCCAGGGCGGCTTTACGCACGGCTTTTCGCCGGGACTTTTGCGCGCGAATCTCTTCGCGGTGTTCGCGGGCGAGTCGGGTGGCCTCGATTTTGGCTATTTGACGCCGATTTGTCTCCAGCAGTGCTGCGACACCGATGGTCAAGGCCACGAGCATGGCTACAGTCGCTACGCCCGCCACCAGGGGGCCGGCGTAGAAGGTGACCAGGGAACCGGCGCTCATCAGTACGCCTGCTACCCAGTACTTGACGAGTGGACGCTTCCACCACGAGATGGTCGACCGGTCGGGCTGGTCGGGTGCGGGGTCATCGGCGGGCTCGTCGTCGTCCAATGCGCGCTGGAGCCGATCCCAGCCCTGCTCTGCCGAGCCGGGGCCGTGCTGTTCGGTGTAGTAGTCGCCGAGCTTGTCGAAGGCCTCGGAGATGGTTACCGAACGATCCGGATTTCTGCTGTCGTGCGCAGTCATATTCTCACTCCGTCGATCCCTGGAGCCGTGGTGTCGTCGGCGTCGTAGAAGGTGATCTCGCCCCCGTCTTTGCAGGCGAACAACTTGATCTTCTTTCGCGCGGACCAGCGGTGGGTCTTCACCGTTTTAGTGGTCGTACCCAGCGCTTCGGCGATTTCGCTGTCGGTGTAGCCCATGACCCAGCCCATGAACGCGACGCGGTACTCGCCGTCGGTCAATCGTTTGACCGCTACTCGGGCGAAACGGGCTACGAGTTCATCGTCGATGATCCGGTCGAAAGGGGCTGCGGCAGCGCCGGCGGCGGTGTCGAGAGGTAGGTGGGTGTCGTCGAACCCGGCGAAGAAGACGAGTTTGCTGTCTTTGCGCCACAGGTCGATCAGCCGATTCTTCGCTGTGGTGATCAGGACTCTTTGGACGTCCTCGTCGTCCATCACTGCCAGCCGAGGGGCGTAGGTGCGCCACACTTGCAGGAACACCTCATGAGTCAGATCGTCGGCATGCCCACCTTCGCCGCGCACCGCGTTCAGCAGGTACCGCCGCACGTGGGCATGCTCGCGTCGATACAGCTGCTCGAACAGTGCCCGATTCTCGCCAGCGGCCTGTTTTTTCGGCTCGTGGCGCTGTTTCGTCGACCGGAACCTCATGTCGCCCGTATCTCCTGCACTGTTCGCACCGCCGGTGGGGTACCCCATCCGGCGGTGCCGGTATCGACGACGATGGCCGATACCGAACTGCCTCGGCGAGTAACGGATACGGCCCTGCTGCCTGATTCCGCCAACCGAAGGATCGTTCGTATCTCCAGCAGCCGCTGGTAGCGGCGCACACAACCAACGACACCCAACCAGACACCGCCGATCCCCGTGGACAGCGCTAAACCCAAAGTGATGGCGTCCCACTGGACGAGGAGCCACGGAAGTATCGTCATACCCGGTAAACGGATAACGCTTTCATAACGTCAAGATCCGCTGTTGAGAGCGTGTTTCGCTCGCGATGAATCCGTCAGTGGTGGACCGTGGACACGGCGGCCTCTCGGGTAGGGAGATCGATAGTTCTCTGGGTGTCCGGTAGCAATCGCCCGGAAATCCGCCGAGGAATGCGGTTCGCCGGGGCCTGATACCGCGGCGACCATGAGCCCGCCACCACACTGTTCGCCGACCTCAAACGCCTCTACGGGCTGCGATCTCTGACCGTGCACGGCGGCCAGGTCACGCTCAACCGGCTCGACAGCAACCTGGCCGCCATAGACTGTGTCCCCGTAGCCCAGAGGACCAATAAGCAATAGCGATTCACGATGCATCACCGATCGCCACGCGACGGGATCGACCAGCGCGGTCGATGGCGGCCGCCTACTCAATACGTAACCTCACGGTGGGCACCACCCACCACAACTGAAGGGCCTCCCCGATCAGGAATGGGTGGTGTCGTTTCGTCCTCGGGCGAGTTCAGGCACTACGACGGTCGGGGCAGTATCACCTTCCAGCGGGCCCACAGATCGGCAGTAATCGAGTTGTCCTCGCGGTCGGTCCGGTCCACCGCGCGCTCCAGCGCCGGTGGTGTCGGATCATGGAAGGTCAACGCGTGCAGCAGGCGTTGTCCGGCAGCGGTAGCTTTGGCCAGGATCGGCAAGATCGATTCGAAGTCGTGGGCGCACACCGTTGCGCTCTGCACGGTGTTCGGTCCGAGCAGGTCGGCGGGACAGGAGCACAGCGGAATCCGGTCCGGACATTTCGCCGCCACTGCGGATCTACCTCGGGGACACAGTGGTCGGCTACGGTGGACGCCAACCGAGATCTTCCGTTCCATCCGAGGTAGGGAGACGCTTATGCGCGGGCATGCTCTGGCTGTCGCCGCGGTGGTGGTGTCCGCGGCCGCCGCCGTGCTGGTTCGGCCGCCGGCCGCGGCAGCCGAACCACCGGGCATCCCGGTCGCCGCGGCCGCGCGAACGCTACTGGATGGTCTGACGGTGGCCGAAGAATCCTCGGCCCGTGGGTATTCGCGCGACAAGTTCCCGCACTGGAACAGTGTGGGGGAGTGCACGACCCGCGAGACCGTGCTGCAGCGTGATGGAATCGATGTGACGGTGGATGGGGAATGCCGGCCCGTCACCGGCACGTGGGTTTCGCCCTACGACGGCCAGGCCGTGACCGACCCCGGTGACATCGATATT
>NZ_BAFV01000125.1 GCF_000308515.1 Nocardia carnea NBRC 14403
AGCCGCAAGCAGATCGGCGCCCCTTTGACAGGCCACACCGGTGCCGTGCGCACGGTGGTGTTCGGCGCCGAGAGCAGCAAGCTCGTCACCAGCGGCGACGACGGAACGGTGCGGCTGTGGGACGTAGCCGGCCACAAACAGGATGGCGCCCTCACCGGCCACCCCGGCGCTATACGGGCGATGGCGTTCCACCATGACCACCGCACCCTGGTCACCGGTGGCGAAGACGGAACGGTGCGGCTGTGGGACGTCAAAGACCGCACGCAGATCGGTGCCCCGCTGACAGGCCACACCGGTGCCGTGCGCGCGGTGGCGTTCGACCGCGACAGCCACACCCTCGCCACCGGAAGTACCGACGGAACGGTGCGGTTGTGGGATGCGGCCAGCCGGGGAATCCCGAACCCACTCATCGGCCTCACCGACGGCGGCAAGGGCGTCCGTGCGATGGCGTTCAGCTCTGATGGCAGTATCGGCACGGGCGAAGACATCCCCAGCGAAGACGCCCCCAGCGAAGGCGACAACGGCGAAGTGCAACGGTGGAATACGGAGAGCAGCACTCCGATCCCGCTCACACGCAACACCTCGGTCACCGTCGACTCTTACCGCGGCGTGCGTGCCGTTGCGTTCAACAATGACGGCAGCATGCTGGCAATCGGCGACCACCACACCGCGTGGTTGTGGAACATAACGGACCAGCAGCAGAGCGGCGACCCGCTCACCGACTACGAGGACGACTACGACTACTACGACTACTACGACGACCACCCTGTGAATTCGGTAGCGTTCAGCCCCGACGGCAGCAAGCTCGCCACCGGCGGCGACAATGATCAGCAGGTGCGGCTTTGGGACGTCGCCGACCACGAACTGATCACCACGTTCACCGGCCATAAGGGGCAAATACACTCCGCGGCGTTCAACCATGACGGCAGCATGCTCGCCACCGGCAGCGACGACGGCACGGTACGACTGTGGGACGTCGCCAGCCGGAACCCGGACTCGATCCGTGTACTACCCGTCCCGGGGGTAGGGTCGGCGCGGTTGCGTTCAGCACCGACGGAAGCATGCTCGCCACCGGCAGCAAAGACGGCGTGGCACGATTGTGGGACACAGCCGACCTCACACAAATCGGCGACCCGCTCACCGGCCACAACGGCCCCGTACGGGTAGTGGCATTCAGCGGCGACAGCAGCATTCTCGCGACCGGCAGTGAGGATCACACCGCGCGGCTGTGGGCTGTGGGTAGCCAACAGCAGATCGGCGACCCGCTCACCGGCCACAACGGCCCCGTGCTTGCGGTAGCGTTCATTCGGGACGGCAGCATGCTCACCGGTGGCGGCGACGGCACGGTACGGCGGTGGGATACCGGTTTTCTGGCCGACCCCCTCCACTTCCTGTGTACCTGGGCTGATGGGAACTTCACGCCGGATGCCTGGAACCACTACATCACCGGCGCGGAGTACCAGCAGCCATGTCGCTGATATAGCGCAGGCTGTCGCACTACTCGCACAGGGCACGCAGACCGGGACCTGATGAGAGTTATTCGCCGCAGTGACAGACTCGGCCCGGTAGCTGCCGGTGGGTGAGCACACCCGGAACCTCGGACTCCGAGTCCGAGCTTCGCAAGTAAGCGGATGTCTCATGTCGGAGGCAGTAGTCGCCGTATGAGCGGATCGGCTGTCGTGCATGATGTTCGGTCGTGACCTGAGATTTGGCCACGACTTCTTTTCGTAGTTCCAGAGTGTCTCATCTCGAATATCTGCGTGTCGGCCGGAAGTCTCGTGTATCTCTTTCCTCCGCTGGGATTCGATTGGGAAGAGGAGTGCGCGTGTTCTTGTCGTTTGTGGATCCTGTGTTGGCGCGCGGCCGTCTGCCGGATTGCGTGGTCGACGCGGACGAGGTCATCCGGCTGCTCGAGTTGCGCGCGATCCCGGCGGGGACGCCATGGCGTCTCCGACCGCACCACCAGCCTCCTCCGCGCCGCTATGGAACGACTGCTCAGCGGGAAACCCCAGCGCACGGACGGGCGGCTCATCAAAGACAACCTTTGGAAGGAGACTGGAGTCAGCCGCGCGACCATGAACCGGGCAACCCACATCATCGCCGAGTGGGATGCCCAAGTCGCAGCTTGCGACGGTTTCACGCCACGCGAAACGCGCAAAAACGACGAGATCTCCACCCTCCGCACCGAACTTGCCACCAAAACCCGCGAATGCACACGGCTTCAGCAGCAACTCGACGCCGCCATCACCGCCATCACCGCCATCGCCGCTCTTCACCACGACAACACGCTGCTCCGCCAAGAACTCCACCGCACCGGCGACCTCATCGCACTCGACAACCACCGCACGGCTTCACCGATCCCTTCGCCATGATGACTCAATGGAAAAACTCTTGGTGCTGGTCAACGGGCTTCCTGGCTCGGGCAAGTCGACGTTGGGTCGCTCGCTGGCCCGAACGCTGAACGCCCAATTCCTGTCGAAGGACGTCGTCAAGGAAGCCCTGGCGGCCTGCCTTGACGACGCGACAAACCTCCACGCACTCGGCGGAATCGCGATGGACACAGTCTGGGCCCTAGCAAACGCAACCCCGGGCACCGTCGTCATCGATTCGTGGTGGTTCAAGCCACGCGACCTACACTTCGCCCGAAGCGGTATCCAGAACACCGGAGCCTCGCACGCCGTCGAGATCTGGTGCGATGTCCCCACCGACATAGCCAAGGCCCGCTACGCAGCCAGAAACCGTCCAGCCATCTACCACGACGAGCAACGACTCGCCGACGACTGGGACACCTGGGCCGAGAATGCCGCACCACTCGGACTCACAGCCACCCTGGTCGTCGACACCACCAGCCCGGTCGAATGCCGCGATCTCGCCGACCAACTCCAGATCACAGCCAATCCGATCCGCCACGAACACCCGCTGGCCAACCCTCAGTAACGCGCCCTCCGCGCTGTCTCATGAGACATGCGGAATCTGGAGAACACGAGTTCTGAGACCCTACACTGTTGAAGTCCGGCGGTCACGCCGCCGTGAATTCGCCGCCTACGATGCCCGCGATGAATGCCGACCATTCGTCGTTGGTGAACCGCAATGATTTCTGCGCAGCGCTCACTGTGACTCCGAAGGCGCTGCTTATGACAACCGGCAACTCCGGATCGCTGGTCGTGCCCGGTGTCACCGCGCTCGCGAGAAACGCCTCCCACCGTGAGATGGGAACTTCGATTACCGGCTGCCGGGCCGGATCATTGCCGGGGTTTCGCCGGTATTTGCTGTCCCGGATGAACACCGTTTTCCCGGCGAATCGAACCTCGACGCACGTATGCTCCGAACCCGAAAACGAGGACTTGTACCACGACGAACGCATGCCGTGAGCCTAGTCCAGGGTCGTGCAAGCCGATCGTTGCAGATCGCGGGAGTGCGGGCCGTCACGCCATACTCTGTTCGATCTGCTGGATGAGCTCGATCGAGGCTTCCCGGTCGAGTGCGGAAGCGCTGGCTCTCGCATACTGGTACTTCAACTGCTCGATCAGGCGGATGTCGTCGATGAGTTCGGCGTAAACGGCGGATTCGAGCCAGGCGACCGTCGGCAGTCGCGTGCTGTCGAAATCCAGAAGGTGCACTGTCGCTGCATTGACCGCCGCGCTGCCTTGGGCGGTGAACGGGATGACCCGCAGGTCGATGGTGTCCGGGTAGCGCTCGACCATATCGGCGACGTGCCGTAACTGGGCACGCTGTATCTCGGGCCCGCCCACCTGTTGCATCAACGCGGCCTGACCTACGACGACGGTCAGGCGCAACGGGTCATTTCCGGTGAGGCGTTCCTGCCGCTGAAGCCGTGCCCGGACCCGTTGCTCCGACTCCGCCGGTTTCGTCGCGACGGGAGAAGTGGTCAGCGCACGGATGTAGTCCGCCGTTTGGAGTAAGCCGGGGATAACGCTGCCTTCATAGCTGTCGATTGAGGAAGCGCCGTGTTCGAGTCCGTAGTAGCGAAGCGTGTCCTCGCCGTACAGTGCCGAATATTGATTCCACCACCCTCGATCCTTCGCCGTTGCCCGCAAGGCAAGCAGTTCGGCTCGTTCGTCTGCTCCCACCTCGAGAAGATCCAGTCGTGCGGACAATTTGGCCTCGGTCATGACGCCTTTGAAATTGACGACCTGCGACCAGTAGGTAGCGCCGATGCCGAGGGTCTTCTGGATCACGCCGGAGGTCACGCCGAGTTCTTTCGCGCGCTGTCGGATTCGGAGCATGAGCTCCCACACGGCAACGGTCGGGGAGGGCGGTGCCATGAAACTCCCAAGGCTGTCGATACGGATGTCGGCAGGTACTCGGAGGAGCATACCGGACTGCACTGAGACCTTGAGTACTGAATTTCAGTACTGTAACTTCACTGACGGGCTTGGGTCGAGCTCAGATCAGTCGTCACGCACTCAAATTGGATCGAGGAAGCGATGTCGGTGCAGGTTGTCAACGGGGTTCGGGTGGTCAGCGATCGGTGTGCGCATCAGGCGCGCTCCGTAGGGCAGGGCGGTTGGGTGGTGTCGTTCCTACCCGGCAGGACCCTCGACTTCACGCAAGCCGTGGCCGCTCTGCGATTCGCTGAGTTCGTCTGTAGGGCCGGTGAGTTCGCCAGTGCGCTCGGGTTGACCACCCGGGAGGCCGTGCATTTGGCGCTGACCGAACCACCGTCTGCGTTCCGGGCTTGCGGTAACGAGGGGCGGGCCCGATGAATCGGATGTCTGAGCCTTTTTCGACCGCGCGGAAGGTGCCGGTGGCGCTGCGGCACACGGTCATCGACGACTGCGAGGTCGTCTGGTGCCGGTCGATGCAGACGATCCGGGTTCTGCAGTTGCGCACAGCTTCTGCCGTCCTCTTGGCGGCGACCGGCCCGGGCACTGCTCCTGACCTCGCGGATACGCGGGAACGATTTCCGCACCTCGAATCGCTGTGGGATGCGGTGCGCCACCAGTTCTGGACTCGCGCGATCGGTGAAGAGGCCGCCGGATGACGTGTATCCGCTACCCCGAGCCGGAATCCATCGACGAGATCACCGCCCGGTACCTGCTGTCCATGCCGACCACCTTGCTGCCGATGCTCTACGGGTTCCGCTACGACGGTGTCGGTATCGACGCCGAATGCGCCGCCGTCGACCTCGCCGGAGACCGCCGCGACCACGAACCCAACCCGGTGCATGTGCGTGCCGCGCAAATCCGTACCGCCCTCGGCTCCGGGATGTTCGGGTTCGGGCTGGTGTTCGCGGTCTTCGCTGATCAGCTCGCCGATCGTCCGGAGAACCGGCACATCCCTGAGCTGGTCCGCGCCGCGGCCGATCAGTTACCCGGGATCGACGACCTTGTTGTCGCCGTCGTCATCGATGCGCGCGGCCGGCAGTGGTGGGCTGTGGCCGGACGTCACCTTCCCGAACTCGACCCGGTTCGGATACGCGTCGCGGCATCTCCGCCCGAGCAGTGGCGGATCCCGAAATCGTTCGATGCCTCCCTGTGGACTGCCGCCCTTGCTCTCGACGCCACCAAC
The DNA here is from genome assembly GCF_000308515.1 of Nocardia carnea NBRC 14403. Lineage (GTDB taxonomy): Bacteria > Actinomycetota > Actinomycetes > Mycobacteriales > Mycobacteriaceae > Nocardia > Nocardia carnea. Next base: position 5,533 of record NZ_BAFV01000125.1, read on the forward strand.
CACCCCCGTCTGCTCCGCCTATCCCTTACGTAACACGCTGGTGGTGTCAGTCGCCGGTGCGCGTATATCGTGCCCGACTTTCGCGAAGCTCACTGTGGCGAGTGCGGCGAGGTGGTCTTCGGGCATGTTCCGCACCTCGACCTGTACGACGATCGAGCGTTTGCCGTCGTGCACGATGGTGGACACTGTGCGTGCGGTGCCGGTTGTGACGGCGCGGAAATAGCGCACACTCAGGTCCGAGGTCACCACGCCGCCGGCGGGCAGGCTTTCCAGTGCCAGAGTGCCCGCGGCGATATCGACCGGGGTGGCGATGAGGCCGCCCTGGAGGCCGCCCGAAGTGTTGACGACGTGCGGGGCTACCGGTAATTCCCAGGTCTCCGCGCCTTTTTCGTCCGGTTCCTTCCGGAAGCCGATGTGGTCGAGTAGCTCGCCGATCGGTTGAGTGGAGGTCATAGTTTTCCTGTCGAGTTGCGCGGGGACGCACGATCGGCTCCGGGTGCGTGGGTCGAGATGCCGGGATCGCAGCGCGATGTGGCGTCAGCTGGAGGTGTTCAGCGGGGTGGTCCGATGGTGGCGTCGATACCGCGGTCGGTGAGCAGCTTTCGCAGGGCGGCGATATCGACCTTGCCGGTGGTGCCGCGTGGGATATCGGCATCGGAATCGAGCAGCAGCCAGGTGGTCGGCACCTTGAACGAACTCAGGATCTTCTTGGTCGCGGCGCGCAGCCCATCGATACTGGGGCAGCCCGTGACGATCACGGCTGCGGCCACTCGGTCACCGTCGCCACGGTCGATATCGGTGACGAAGGCACTGCTGACGTTCGCCAGCGAGCGGAGTGCCTTCTCGACTTCGCCGGGATAGACGGTGGCGCCGTTGACCTTGAACATATCGTCGCGGCGCCCGTGATAGAAGAGGAAACCCGCCTCGTCGAGCCGTCCGAGATCGCCGGTGGGGTAGTAGCCGTCGGCGGTGAACAGATCCTCGCGGGCGCGTCCGCAGATACCGCGCAGAATATGCGGTCCGCGCAGCTGGATCTCGCCGATCGTCCCGGCGGGCACCGAGTCACCTGCGCTATCGGTGATGCGCACCTCCATCCCGTCGAACGGCCGGCCGCAGCTGCCGTGCGCGGACTCCGGCATATCGGTGTCGGCGGGATAGCCGCAGTAGGGGCCGAAGGATTCGGTCATCCCGAACAGGTTCGCGCGGGCGCCTGGCCGCGACCGCTGTGCCGGTGGTAGCAATGCCTCGAGGCTGCCGGGGTGCAGTGCGGACAGATCGGTGCCGAGGGTTTCTACCCGGCGGGCGAGAGCCTCGGCTTGGTCGGGCCAGCCACGGAACAATGTGACCCGTTCGTGTTCGAGCAGCTCCAGGGTCGTTTCCGGCCGCGGAATCTCCTCGGTGACCAGGGTGGCGCCTGCGGCGAGCGCGGAGAGGAAACCGCCACCGAAACCGCCGACCCAGAAGAACGGCATCGGCAGGTAGAGCCGGGTTTCGGCGTCGATACAGCGGGCATCGAGCCCTGAGCGCACGGCGGCCAGCGCGTTGCCGTGTGAATGGATCACGCCTTTGGGCAGGCCACGGCTGCCGGAGGTGAACATGATGAGCATGGGGTCGGCGGGGCGGACGGTGGCAGCCAGCGCTTCGGCGACCGCGGTCGCGGCGGGTGTTGCGATGAGCGGTGTGCCGGTCGGTGCCCGGGCGGGCTGTGTGTCGGGTGTGAGACCGGGATCGGTGCCGGTGGATGGGCCGGCGAGTCGGGCGGCTTCAGGTACTGCTACGAGTGCGGTGGCCGCCTCGACGCTGAATATCCGCCGCAGCGCGGGCAATCCGGGTTCGTGGATCGGTGCCGTGTCGATCGAGCCGCCGAGTTCGGAGCGCAAACCGTCGAGATAGCGGTGACCGCGGAACTCCTCGGTGGTGATCAGTACCGCTACGCCGGCAACCCGCAGCTGGGCGATCAGCTCCGGCGGTTTCAGCAACGTGCTCATCGGGACCAGGACCGCGCCGATCCGGGTGAGTGCGAGCGCGATCCGCACCCAGCCGACGCTGTTGGGTGCTATGAGACCTACCCGGGTTCCCTTGGTGATTCCGGCCTCCACGAATGCGGCGGCGAGGCGGCGAGTGGTGGTGTCGAGGTCGGCGTAGGTCGTGCGGGTATGCGGGTCGATCACCGCCGGATGGTCTCCGCGCTCGGCGGCCTGACGGCGTAACAGCGTGTCGATTGTGTCGGTCGCCTCGGTGGGTTCAGGCATGGAAGATCTCTCCGAGTCGCTGGATATCCACTTTGCCGCCCGCGAGCAGGGGGACGTCGGCGGGCCGGAGGGCCGCGAATCGCCGGGGGACCTTGTAGGCCGACAGCTCCTGCCGGAGTCGTTCGCGCAGCGCGGTTTCGTCGACAGTCGCGTCGTCGGGAGTCACGAGTACGGCCGCTACGATCTGTCCACGGTCGGGATCGGGCAGGCCGAGTACATGCGCTGTCGCGCCGGTGATTTTCGTGATGGCCATTTCGACCTCGGCGGGGGAGACGTTCGCGCCTGCAGTTTTGATCATGGCACCGCGCCGGCCGAGGAAGTAGAAGAAACCTTCGTCATCCACCCGCACCAGATCGCCGGTGTGGAACCAGCCGTCGGCGTCGAACGATTGTTCCCGGCTGCGCCCGTAATAGCCCTGCATCACATACGGTCCGCGGATGTACAGTTCACCGGCCTCGCCGATCGCGGCGTCGGCGCCGGTGTCCGGATCCACGATCCGGGTGTCGAAGCCGGGTGCGGATTTGCCGAACGAACCGCGGCGGTGCTCGGGCTGATCGGAGTCGTCGCCGCTGAGCAGTACCACGCTGCCCGCCTCGGTCATACCGAGCATATTGTGCCGCAGTTCCGGGTCGGCCGGACGCGCGTCGGCGGGCATGATCGCGTACAGGTTGCCGCGGCGCATCGAGCACAGATCCCGTCCGGCGAAACTCGGATGCCGGGCGAGATGGGCGACGCCCCCGGCGAAACCATTCGTCACAGTGGGCTTTTCGGCCTCCAAGAGGTCCAGCGTGGCGCTCGCGTCGGTGGCGTTGGAACAGATGAGCCTCGAACCGGCCAGCAAGCTCGCCAGCAACGCGTAACCGAAGCCGCCGATCCAGAAGAACGGGGAATTGCAGAACAGCCGATCGCCGGGGGTGAGGTGGCGGATCTCGTTGAGGTTGCGCTGATGTCCGAGCAGGCCGCCGTGGGTGTGCACGACACCCTTCGGTGCGCTGGTCGAACCGGAGGTGTGGATGATCGCCAACGGATCGGCGGCGTCGACATCGCGCTCCACTGCCGCGAGGAGCTTTTCGTCGACGGTATCGGCGAGAGGGTCGAGTTCGCCGATATCGCGGATACGCCGTCCGGAGAGACCGATCCGGCCGTCGTGCGGTCCGGGAACGTCCGGAAGCGCCGGGCGAGTTGCCGCCGGCCCCTGGGTGCGCGGGTTTGCGGGGGCATAGTCGATCGCGATATGCCGGAGTTGTGGGGCGGCCGGGCACAGCAGACGATCTCCGGCGCGAGCCGCATCCGAATCGAATGCGCCGGGCAGCAACTCGGACAATCGCGCAACGTAATCGTGCGTGCGGTAACCGGCCGTGGCCAGCAGGATCCGGATATCGCTGCCCACCAACTGCGCACCCAGCTCCCGCGAGGTCGAGAAGGTGGAAAATGGCACCACGACGGCACCGATCCGGGCCGCGGCGAAGGCTCCGACCACGAAATCCGCGCCATTGGGGTACAGCAACCCGATATGCGTGCCCTTGCCCGCACCGAGGGCTATGAGTGCGCGGGCGAGGCGGGCGGAACGCGACTCCGCGTCGGCGTAGCTGATCCGTTCCTGATCGCAGACCAGCAAAAGGTGCTCGCTACGCTCGCGTGCTTGCCGGCGGAGCACCCGGGCGAGGAGGTTGTCGTCAGCCGGCATGGGGCTCGTCTCCGGTGGGATTGCGGGGTTCGCCGAACTCGGGTCCGGCAGTTTCGTCGTTGCCAGGGTGTGTCTGTGCGTTCGGTGTGGCTGCGACTTCCGCGAAGTGGCGCTGTACCGCGCGGAGGTCGGGTTTGCCCGAGGGGGTGCGGGGAATCGTGTGGACCACGGCCAATTCCGTCGGAATCTCGTAGCGCGCCAGCCGTGTCCGCAGGTAGCCGGTCAACTCGCCGGCCGAGGTGGTCGCCTGCTCGCGTAGTTCCACAAGCGCCACCGGTGTCTCGCCGAGTCGCGGGTCCGACCGGCCGACCACCGCGGCGCCGCGCACCGCCGGATGACTTTCCAGGGCGCTGCGCACATCGTCGGGCATGATCTTGAAGCCGCCGCGGATGATGGCCTGGTCCGCCCGGCCCAGGATCCACAGGAACCCGTCTGCGTCTATCCGGGCCAGATCGGTGGTGCGGATCCAGTCGGCGCCAGGCCCCAGCTGGCCGGGGATCACCTCGAGAATTCCCGGTTCGCCGGGGCCGAGGACCGCGCCGTGCTCGTCGACCACCCGCAGCCGGGCGCCGCCGCTGGCCCGGCCCACACTGCCCCGTTTCGCCGTCCAGTACCGCTCGTGGTCGGTCAGGGTCCAGCCGGCCACGCCGCCGCCGAATTCGGTGGCGGCGTAGGAGGTCAGAACGGGGATACCGAATTTCTCGGCGAAGGCGTCGGCGTCATCGGCCGACAGTGGTGCCGTTCCGGAGGTGACGACGCGGATTCCGGCGAGATCTTCGCGCCGCAGCTCCGAATGCAGCACCATCCGCAGCGCCGCCGGGACCAGCGAGACCGCACCCGGCCGGTGCGCGCGTACGGCCCGCACCCAGGGTTTCAGCTCGAACCGGGGCAGCAGCACGAACGGCCGGGCCTCGGTAACGCATTGCAGCACCCGGAACACGCCGCCGATATGCACCAGCGGCGCATTGACGATGGCGACCCCCCGACGGGGCTGCGCCGGTGCCGCTGCCGGTTCGGTGCCCATCACGCTGCGGGACAGCATGTCGTAGGTGATGTCCACCCGCTTCGGTGGTCCGGTGGTGCCGCTGGTCAGCATGCGGACGGCCACGCCCGGCCGCGCCGCTTCGGTGTTCTTCGTGGTGGCCGTGGCGCGGATCTCGGGTAGCGCATCCGGATCCGGGATCGAGACAACCGTGGTCTCCGTGCCCGGTGCCACCAGTGAGTCGAGGTCGCCGGGTGCGCCGAGGAGGACCGGCAGCCGTAAGGCGGCGATATCGTCGCGGGTCCGGTCGTCTCCCCGCGATGGGTTGATCACCACCACGGTCCCGCCGGATTGCAGTACCGCCATCAGTGCGGCCACGTGTTCGGGACGGTTCCGCAGCAGGATTCCGACCGACAGCGGCCCCGCGTCCGGCTCGAGGAGCGACCCGATGCGCTGCGCGAGCCCGCCGATACGTCCCCACGAGTACCAGTGCTCGTCGAATTCCAGGGCGGGTGAATCCGGTTGCAAGGCCAGCACATGGGCTATCCGGCGGCTCAGCGGATGGATGTGGACTGCGGTCCCGGTCATCAGCGGGTCCTCGGTTCGGTCGCGGCAGGCGCCCCGGCGGCCAGTTCGGATTGGCCGATCGGATTGCCCAAGCGGGTGTAGATGAGCCCGTGGTCGAGCGCTGCCCGGTAGGGCTTGTCGAGTGACTCCCAGATCGCCTTGACGGTGCCCTGGGTGGCGGCGGGCGGTTTGGCGGCGATGGTCGCGGCGATCTCGTGGGCGCGGGCCCACAACTGCTCCCGGACGACGACCTCCGACACCAGGCCGATCCGCAGCGCGGTCCGGGCGCACACCCGTTCGTCATTGCCCATCAACGCCATCCGCAATGTCTCCCCGAGCCCGATCCGGCGCATGAGCCCGACCGGTTCCAGCGCCGAGACCAGGCCCGCGGAAACATGCGAGTCGAAGAAAGTCGCCTCGTCCGAACAGATCACGACATCGGATTCGTTGACGAAGTAGAACGCCCCCGCCGTGCACATCCCCTGCACCGCGCACACCACCGGCTTCCACATCTTCTGCCATTTGGGGCTGAGCAACTCACCGGGATCTTCGTGATGCCAGACACTGGCCGGCTGCCCGTAGGCGGTTTTGATATCGAGTCCGGCGCTGAAGGCCCGGTCGCCGGCCGCGCGGAGGACGACTGCGTTCACCGAGTCGTCGAGTTTGATCGTGTGCCAGGCACGTTCGACTTCCTCGCACATCGTCCGGTCGAAGGCGTTCAACCGTTCCGGCCGATTCAGAGTGAGCGTCGCGACCCGGTCCGCCGGATCGACCTCGAGCAGAATCGTCTCGAATCCGCCGCTCATCGGCATTGCCAATCCGGTGTGCGCTTCTCGATGAACGCTTTCGGCCCCTCGAGCGCGTCCTCGGTGCGGGTGACCCGCTCACGGAACGATTCGGCCAGCATCTCGGCCTCGTGCAGCGGGATGTTCAGCCCTTTGAGGATCGCCAGCCGTGTGCCGCGGACCGCCAGCGGCGCATTGGAGTTGACGATCCCCGCAATTTCGTGGGCGCGTTCGAGTAGCCGATCGTGTTCGACGACCTCGGTGATCATTCCGAGTTCGTAGGCGCGCTGGGCGCTGATCCGCTCGTGTTTGCCCATCAGCGCCATCCGCAGCGCGACCGTGCGTGGCAGCACGCGGGCGAGGCGAACCACCTCGCGACCGGCGACCAGGCCGATACTGACGTGCGGATCGAAGAAGCTCGCCCGGTCCGAGGCGATGACGATATCGCCCGTGGTCACCCAATCCAGCCCGGCACCGCAGCACACCCCGTTGACCGCGGTGAGTACCGGTTTGGTCATGGTCCGGAACGGGGGCGTGCCCTCCTGGGGGGCCTCCCACTGGTCATAGGTGGACAGATACGGCCGTTCGTTGATCACCTTGCCGTCACCGGGGATGGCCTTGACGTCGGCGCCGGTGCAGAACGCGCGGCCGGCGCCGGTCACGATGAGCAGCCACACCTTGTCGTCGTTTTCGGCCTCGGCGTAGGCGGCGCGCAGCTCGGTGATCATTTGCGGGCTGAGCGCATTGAGGGCGTCGGGCCGATTCAGCGTGATGGTGGCCGTATGTCCGTCGACTGTGTAGTCGATGGTGTCGAACGGCATGGTTCCCTCCTGGGCGGGCGGGGGAGAGCGTGAATACTGATATAGATACAGTAGACAATACCGTTGATCTTCTGCCAAGGTTTGTGCAGACGTCGGCAACGAAAGCAGGGTCCGATGGCCGCGAACGAGATATCCGACCCCGAGACCGTGGTAGGCCCCACGGCTGCCCTCCACTTCGGCGAACAACCCCTCGCGCAGACGGTGGCCGCGGCCGGGGTACTGCGCCGGATCGCCGGATTGCTGGTCTGCCTCGAACATCCCCACCCTTCGGTCGACACGATGATCGAACACCTCGAGCGGTGGGAACGGGACTTGGCCGCCGCGGCGCCCCCGGACTCCGCGCCCCGGGTGGGCTCGCAGGCGAGCGATACCCAGCGTGTCTACCTGGACCACGCCTTCGATATCGGCGCCTACAACCCCTGTTTCCCTGAATACCGTTTCGACCTGCTCGGCCCCGAGCGCGCATCCGGCCGAATCACGTTCCCGCTGGTGCACGAGGGCCCGCCCGGACTCGTGCACGGTGGCTTCCTCGGCGTGTTCTTCGACGCGGTGGTCCAGCACCAGAGCTGCGCGGCCGGCGTCACCGGGAAAACCCGGTCGATGACCATCGCCTACCGCCGGCCGACGCCGATCCTGGTGGAGTTGCGCTTCGAGATCGAACGTGTCGCGGACGAAACCGGGATCCGGTCGACGGCCCGGCTGCTACGCGAGGACACCCTGCTGTGCACGGCAGAGGTCGAAACCGGCGCGGCCTCCGCGGCGAAAATGGCCGGAACCCGGTTCGGCCACCGCCGCGTACGCGACTGATGCCCGGTACCACCTGCGAAGAGAAGAGGCCCATCGATGACCAGCTCCAGCGCCGCCGACGGCCGAGTCCACTACGACGCGGAGCCTGGTGGCCGGATCGCCACCATCACTCTCGACAACCCCGCGCGGCGCAATTCCTACAACGCGACCATGCGTGACGAGCTGGCCCGCCACCTCGACCGCGCGGCCGAAGACGACGACATCACCGTGGTGCTGTTGCGCGGCACCGAGGGCGTGTTCAGTACCGGCGCCGATATGAACAACGCCTACGGCTGGTACGGCGAGCGGACGGGCAGCGGCAACGGCAGACCGGCGAAAAGCCGCCCGAGCCAGCGTCGCCGACTGACCGTGGACCGCAAGTCTTTCGGCTTCTATCACCACCTCCTGGGCTATCCGAAGGTCACCGTGGGCGAAATCAGCGGTTACGCGCTCGGCGGCGGTTTCGAAATGGCGCTGATGACCGATATTTCGGTGATCGCCCGCGACACCGACATCGGGATGCCGGCCACCCGCTTCCTCGGACCGGCGCTCGGCAGCCTGCACATGTTCTTCCACCGGCTCGGCCCGGTACTCGCCCGGCGGATGCTGCTCACCGGCGACATAATCGAGGCGGGCGAGGTCGAACATCTCGGTGTATTCACCGAAACCTGCGATCCGGCCGCCGTCACCGCCCGCGCCCGCTACTGGGCCGAGAAAACGGCGAAAATGCCCGCCGACGGCGTGGTCATCGCCAAAGAGGCGTTCCGTCTGGTCGAACAGAGCCAGGCCTATCAGGGTGAGGAGGTCGCCGGCTATCTGCTCCACGCCTTCGGCACCAACCTCCAGTTCGCCGAGGGTGAGTTCAACTTCGTGAAAACTCGCGCCGAACACGGCACCCGAGAAGCATTCCGGCTGCGGGACGAGCACTTCCACGTCCCCGAACCCGATCTGCCCTGAGCTTCGCAGGCGCACGGCCACGGAACAGGAGCCGGGCTGTGCGCCGGGAGTTCGACGTTGCGTTGCGCGCCGCGTCGCCTACCGGTTCGCCGCGATGAGCCGGCCGACGTGGTCGAGGAGGCACTGTAGGCCGTATTCGAAGTTGTGTTCATCGGGTGCGCCCGATGTGCGGCCCTTCGACATGGCCTGGGAGAGCAGGGGTGTTTTCTCCGGGTCGACCTGGATCTCCTCGTAGTATGCGCGGGCCGAATCGCCTTGTTCCGAGTTCTTGTCGTAAAGCCGCTGGAGAACCACAGAACCCCGGATGTGCAGATTCACCGCTGAGTAGACGTCGAACGCCTGGTCGACGGATAATCCGGCCTCGACCAGGGCTGCCACTGCGCGTTCCATTCCACGGGCGCCGAGGCGGGCGGCGGGTGCGCTCAGCGACGAGCGGATGAGGACCAGATCGCACAGGATCGGGTTGCCGAGGAAGGCATAGCGCATGGTCCGGGCATGATGGGTGAGTGAATCACGCCAGTTGGCGGGATCGATGAACGGAGCGTCGAAGACGTGCCGGCTCAGCGCCCGGTCGGTCATGGCGTTGAGCAGGTCGTCCTTCTTGCGGAAATACCAGTAGATACTGGTGACCCCGACATCGAGATGCTTACCGAGCATCGGCATGCTCAACCCGTCGATCGATACCTGCTCGGCGAGTTCGAAGGCGCCGTCGATGATGTCCTCCGGATTCAGCGAGCCACGTTCACGCCGTCGGCGCTTCACACCGGTAGTTTTTCGGTTCACAGTGGGTCTCGTTTCTTCCGGAAGTGTCAGGCACCCACACCGCGCGCGGTGCCGTACACCGGATCACGCTTCTCGCTGAACGCGGCGAACGCTTCGATGACATCGGGGCAGGTCAGGTTGATTCGCTGCGCGTGACCTTCGTTGAGCAGGGCCTCGCGCATGGTGCGGTCGGCGCCGTCGTTGAGCAGTGATTTGGTTTGCGCGAGGGCGGTAGGCGGTCCGGCCGCCAAGCGGGCGGCCGCGTCGGCGACGAATTCGTCGATGGCGTCCTCGGGCTGTATCCAGGTGACCAGGCCGAGCGATCGGGCTTCTGCGGCGTCGATCGTATCGGCGAACATGGCGAGCCGTTTGGCCTGCTGGAGTCCGACCAGTTTGGGCAGCAGCCAGGAGCCGCCGCAATCCGGGGAAAGTGCGCGGCGGGTGAAGATCTGGCAGAACTTCGCATCCGGGGTGGCGACGACGAAATCGCAGCCGAGCGCCAGATTCCAGCCGGCGCCGACCGCGACCCCGCGCACCTTCGCGATTGTGGGCACCGGCAGCTCGTGCAACTGCAGCACCGCCTCGTTGATCGCGCGGATTTCCGTGGCCGGATCGGGGAATTCGTCCATCCCGGAGGCATCGGCGATATCGGCACCGGAGCAGAACGAACCGCCCGCGCCGGTGAGAACAACCGCACGGACCGCACCGCCGTAGGTGACATCACGGAGTTCGTCGCGCAGCGCCGACCACATTGCGCGGGTGATCGCGTTCTTACGATCCGGCCGGTTGAACGTCAGCGTTCGCACGGCCCCGTTCTGATGACTCAGCAGGGCGGGCTCATCGGTCACGATATCGTCCTTTCCATTACCGCCCCGTGGGGTACCGCGGGACCTGTCGCACCTCGATCGCGCAGTGCGGCGCGGGCGTCCGAGTTGTTGTGCTGCTCAGTGATTCAGGCGAGCACATCGAAGGTCACCGGGAGCGCATTCGGCGAACGGAAGGGCTGGCCGAAGATATGCGGATCACCGGAGTCGTGCAGTTCGAAGTCGGTGAGCCGGGTCAGCAGGCGATCCAGCGCGACCCGGGTTTCCATCCGGGCCAGGTGCAGGCCGAGGCAGGTATGGGCACCCGCGGCGAAACTGATATGCGGGATGCGGCGCCGGTGGATATCGAATTGCTCCGGGCGTTCCCACCGGTTCTCGTCCCGGTTGGCCGAACCCAGGCACAGATCCAGTACCGCGCCGCGGGGGATCGCGACGCCGTCCAGTTCGGTGTCCTCGGTGATATAACGCTGTACCAGGGTGAGCGGGGTTTCGTAGCGCAACCCCTCCTCGATCGCCGGCGCGAGCAAGCGGTGATCGGCCTGTACGGCGGCGAACTGTTCCGGATGTTTCAGCAGCAGATAGAGCAGATTGCCGGAGGATCGGTAGGTGGTTTCCAGGCCGGCCGGTAGTAGCAGTCGCAGGAACGAGTAGATCGCCTCGTCGGTGAGTTTCTCGCCGTCGATCTCCGCGGTCACCAGATCACTGATGATGTCGTCGGTGGGGGCGCTGCGGCGCTGTTCGATATGTCCGAGGAAATACTCCTGCAGCTCCTTCGACGCCTCGCGCGCGCGCCCCACATTCCCCGCGTAGCTGATGATCGATACCGCGGCCTTGCGGAAGAACGGCAGATCCTCCTCGGGCAGGCCGAGCAGGCGAGCGATGACCCGGGTGGGGAATTCGAAGGTGAAGTCGCGGATCAGGTCCGCGTGCCCACGCTCGGCGAATTCGTCGATGAGCGCATCGCAGATCGGCCGGACGATCTCGGGTTCCCAGGTGAGCAGCGATTGTGGTTTGAATGCCGCCGAGACGAGACCGCGGTGCGCTTTGTGCCCGGCACCGGTCATCGCGAGGATGGTCGGGCCCATGAACACGCCGATCGTGGAATCGTAGAGCGCCGTGCTGAAGACCTGGCCGTTGCGCAGGGCGGTGTTGACCGCATCGTAGGAGAACGCCGCATAGGTGTCGGTCGGCCGCAGCGACTCCGGGGTTCTGGAGTAGTCCATCACCGTGCCGTGCGAAACACCGGCCTCGGCGCGCCGGGCGGCGAAGTACGGGTAGGGGTCGCGCAGGTCGAGGGTATCCCCGGCCGGCGTCGATTCGTCCTGAACAGGGCTGTTCACAAGTCACCTCTAGCGGTCGTCGGGACCGTGCGAAATCCGCGATATCCGACTTACTGTAATACATACAGTAAACAGAATCATTCGCATCGGCAATGTTTGCAGATGTCGCGGTCTCCCGTATGGGCCCGGCCGGTCCCCGGAAACCGTCGTCGGCCGATGGGTTGCTGCACGCGGTATTCGGGGGAGTTGCTTACAGCTGAATCGGCGCTCCGGCCGATATCGACGCCACGAAGCCGCCGTCCACATGCACGTCCTGGCCGTTGATCCAGCGGGCCGCCGGCGAAGCCAGGAAGTCGATCACCGGGACGATATCGTCGACGGTCGCATGCCGCCCGAGTGTCGCTTTGACCGTATCGAGGACCTCTTTGCCCATGCTGGTCTCGAAATCGGTGAGGATCGGGGTCTCGGTCGGCCCCGGGCTCACCGTGTTGATCCGGACCCCGTACTTCTGCCACGCGGCCGGTGCCAGGCGTTTGGCGTAAATGATTGCGGCCTGCTTCGAGGTGCTGTACACCGGATAGGCCGGATCCTGGGCGTCCTGCCAGTTCCGTACTGTTTCGAGATCGGTCGCGTCGAGCAGGTCCGCGAGCTCATCGGTTCGTTGTTGCCAGCCCAGTGCGGCGACCGACGCCACAGTGACGATCGCGCCGCCCTCGCGCAGGCGTGGGAGCATCCCCTCGGTCATCAGGCGCATGCCGAAGTAGTTCACCGCGAGCACATCATGGACCGGGGCAGTGCCGGGTACGCCGGCGATGTAGGCCAGGGCGTCCCACCCCGAGCCGATGCGCTCCAGTAGTCCATCGATGGCCGCAGCATCACGCAGATCGCATTGCTCGTGCCGGGCGGCGGGGGTGTCGCTGCGGCGCAGGTCCACCGCGAGGACGAAATCGCCCTGTTCGTGGTAATGCGCGGCGGTTGCTGCGCCGATTCCCGACCCGGCGCCGATGACCACGATCCTGCGTTGTTCAGAGGACATGACTACCACTGCTCCATCGCCCGGTACGAGTTATTGAATGCTTGACAGTAAGCCTGACTATAAATCACTCTGGGGGGCGGCACAACGCGCCGGACCGGTCACTGGGCGGCGGGTTCGACCAGGAGTAGAACGAAGATACGGAACGGAAGAACCGCATATGAGCATGCCGATCGTCGATGATGCCGCGAAGGTACTTGCGGAGCCGGCCGCCTACACCGACGAGGCGCGGTTGCACACCGCACTCAGCTCGCTCCGGGCGAATGCCCCGGTCTCGCTGGTGGACGTACCGTCCTACAAACCGTTCTGGGCGATCACCAAGCACGCCGATGTCATGGCCGTCGAGCGGGCGAACCGGGTGTTCACGAACTGGCCGCGGCCGGTGCTGATGCCCGCCGCCTCCGACGAGATGCAGGCGGCGGTCGGTATCCGGACGCTGATCCATATGGACGACCCGCAACACCGGATCGTGCGGGCGATCGCCGCGGACTGGTTCGGCCCGAAGTCCATGCGCGCGATGGGAGAACGCATCGACCAGCTCGCGGTGCGCTATGTCGACAAGATGCGTGATACAGGTGGTGAATGCGATTTCGTTCAGGAGGTCGCGGTCAATTACCCGCTGTACGTGATCATGTCGCTGCTCGGCGTTCCCGAATCCGATTTCCCGCTGATGCTGAAACTCACCCAGGAACTGCTCGGCAGCGACGACGACGAGTACAAGCGCGGATCGGCCGACGATTCGATGAACGCACTCGCCGAAATGTTCGCGTACTTCAAGGCATTGACCGATTCTCGGCGCGCGAACCCTACCGACGATCTCGCGTCGGCCATCGCCAACGCGACCATCGACGGTGAGCCGCTGTCCGATATCGACACCATGTCCTACTACGCGATCATCGCCACCGCCGGGCACGACACCACCAGTGGGACCATTTCAGGGGGAATGCGTGCGCTGCTCGAGCATCCCGAACAGCGCGCAGCGCTGCGTGCCGACCTCGGGCTGATGCCGCAGGCCACGGAGGAGATGATCCGCTGGGTCACGCCGGTGAAGTCGTTCATGCGCACCGCCGCCGAGGACACCGAGGTCAACGGTGTGCCGATCGCGGCGGGGGACTCACTGCTGTTGTCCTACGTCTCGGCGAACCGCGACGAAGAAGTCTTCGACGATCCCTTCCGGTTCGATATCCGCCGCGAACCCAACAAGCATGTGGCATTCGGGTTCGGCATCCATTTCTGCCTCGGCGCCGCGCTGGCCCGGATGGAGATCGGCAAATTCTTCGCCGAACTGCTGCCACGGCTGGAATCGGCCGAACTGGCCGGTGAGCCCGAATTGATCGCGACGACATTCGTCGGCGGGCTCAAACACCTGCCGATCCGCTACACGCTCGCCTGAAAGCCGAATGGTCAGCGACCCCGGAATTCCGGGTCGCGGCGCTCCCGGAATGCGGCCAGGCCCTCCTTGAAATCCGCGGTACGGCAGGCGAGTTCGAGAGTCAGTAGTTCGTGGGTCAAGGCCTGGGACAGGCTCGCGTCCAGGTTGTCGTGGACGGCCTGTTTGCTCAGACCCAATGCCACCGTGGGTGCGGCGGCGAGCCGGTTCACCAGCTCCGCGCTGTGCCGGTCGAGGTCGCCGGGGTCTACGGCCTCGTGGATCAGCCCCCAGCCGGCGGCTTCGCTGCCGCCGACCTTCTCGCCGAGTAGCAGCATGCGTTTGGCGCGGGCGAGGCCCACGAGCCGGGGTAGCAGCCAGGTCGAACCGGTATCCGGGCTGAAGCCACGGCTCAGGAACGGTTCCCAGAACATCGCGTCGCGCGCGGCGACGGTGAAGTCGGCGGCCAAGGCGAGATTGCATCCCATGCCGGCCGCCCATCCGCGCACTGTGCACACCACGGGGAGGTGGATGGTGTGCACGAGTTCGATCAACCGGTTGGCGGTATGGGGGATGCGGCGTACCAGGTCGCCGGTGCGGGGGCGGCGGCCGTCGTTGTTGGTGGCCACCCAGTCCACTCCGGCGCAGAAGTCCGCACCGGCGCCCCGAATATGCACTACCCGCAGGCTTTCGTCGGTGGCCGCAGTGGTGAGTGCGTCGATCAGTTCCGTGGCCATTGCCGGCGTCAACGCATTACGCCGGGCCGGCCGGTCGATGGTCAGCCGCAGTACCGGACCGTCCTGGTCGCGGTGGACCGCTCCCTCGGAAGGGGGGTTCTGGCTTTTGTCGCTCACTGCTCTCCCGCATTTCGTGGGTGTGCGCTCGGTGCATCGGCGATACCGTTGAACATACCGTAAGTACCTCGAAAGGTGTCGGTGGATCGTGTCGACGGTGCGCCGGATCCCGGCTCGGGCGGCAGCTTGGTCTCGTCATCTCTTCGGTAAACCTTGCACCAAGACGTACTGATAGCTATACAGTAGACACAACCATTCGGTGTGCGACAGGTCGCGCGGCAGTGGAGGTGTCACGCCTACGGACCCGCCCGCCGTCGGTTCGATTGCTACCAAGGAGGCGTCCGTGGGCGCTATTGATCTCATCGGCGGTCCGGTGCTGTTGCCGGCTCTCGGATCCGGAGGTTCGGGGTGACGGAATGGAGTATCGGACCCGTATTCGACGCGGTCGCGGCCGCGGCGCCGGACCGCACGATGACCATCTGCGGCGGCCGTAGGACAACTTTCGGCGAAACCGCACTGCTGACCCGGCGGTTCGCCGACTTCCTCGCCTCCCGCGGGCTCGGTGCACATACTCCGCGTGAGCAGTTGGAGCGCTGGGAATGCGGCCAGGACCGGGTGGCGCTCATCATGCGCAACGACCGGTACCTCGACGTGATGATCGGCTGTATGAAGGCACGTACGGTGCCGGTGAATATCAACTACCACTACACCGAGCACGAAATAGCCGACCTGCTCGCCTATATCCGGCCGAGGGCGATTGTCTTCCACCGCTCGTTCGGGCCCGTGGTCGCCGCCGCCGCGCCCGAGGGGGTGGACCTCCTCGTTTCGGTGGACGACGGCAGCGAGATCGACGAGCAGCCCGGCGCGGTGCGGTTCGAGGAGGCGGTGGCCGCCGGCGCCGCGGACCGAGTGATCGAGACCTCCCCGGACGATCTGGTGATGCTGTGCACCGGCGGGACTACCGGACGCCCGAAGGGCGTGCTGTGGCGGCAGAGCGATATGTACGTTTCGTCGATGAACGGCGCCGATCACGAATCATTGGCACCACTGGCGCAACTCGTCGCGGCGACCGGGTACGTATGGTTCGCGGTCTCACCGCTGTCGCATGCCGCCGGTATCTGGACATCGTTCGCCGGTCTGCTCGCGGGGCAGACGATTCTGCTCTACGACGACCGGATGAAGTTCGACGCCCACACCGCGCTGACGGCCGCGCAGCAGGAACGGGCCGCGCTGATGACTATCGTCGGCGACGCCTACGCGGGGCCGCTGGTACGGGAACTGCGGGCGCGGCGCTATGTACTCGATTCGCTCATGGCAATCGGAACAGGCGGTGCCGCAACCAATCCGAAGCACCGGCACGAACTACTCGAACTGCTTCCGCACGCCACCGTGGTCGAAGGATACGGCTCCTCGGAGACCGGCGGGATGGGCTACGGCCGCAGTAGCAAGGGGGCGGAGGTCGACACCTTCGCACCGATGCCCGGCGGGACCGCGGTCTCGCCGGACCGCAGCCGCTTCCTCGAGCCCGGGGATACCGAGATCGGGTGGGCGGCGCGCACCGGCCGCGTCCCGCTCGGCTACTTCGACGCCCCGGAAGCGACCGAACGTACTTTCCCGGTGATCGATGGGCAGCGCCTGGCGATCCCCGGCGACCGGGCCGCGGTCGCCCGCGACGGGAGCCTGCGTCTGCTCGGCCGGGATTCGCTGGTGGTCAACACCGGCGGCGAGAAGGTATTCGTCGAAGAGATCGAGGAAGTCCTGCGTGCCCACGCCGGTGTGCACGACGCACTCGTCGTCGGGCGGCAGAGCCCGCGGTGGGGACAGGAAGTCGTAGCCCTGGTGTGTATCACCGACGGCCTGGAGATCACCGATCTGGTCCTGCGGGAAGCCTGCCGGCTGCGCCTGGCCGGCTTCAAAGTGCCCAAGGAGATCATCTTCGTCACCGAGATCAGACGGCTCGGCAACGGCAAACCGGATTACCGCTGGGCGAAGCAACGCGTAACTGTGGACGCCGCGGCAGAAAACGAGGTCCGATAGTATGCGCAAGGTTATCGATTGCCTGGTCAATGTGCATTTCGGTGAGCAGGAGCAGCCCGCCTGGATGCTGAAGGTCCGGGACGACTACTTCAAAGGCCCGAAATCGCTGTACGAGCAGGTGGAACTCGGTGCGCTGCTCGAGGAGATGGACGAACAGGGCGTCGAGAAAGCCGTCCTGATGTATTCGATGAAGAAGCCGTCGGCCACCGCACGGAAATTCGCTGAGGCCCATCCGGACCGTTTCGGTCTTGCGCTCAATGGTGTGGATCTATTGCATCCGGTTCCCGCGCTGCGGGAGCTCGAGGCGCTGGCGAAGGACCTTCCGGTCGCCTACACCACCATGGGGCCCAGCTTCTGGGGCGACGGCCGATATCCGCCCACCGATGCGGTCTATTACCCGCTGTACTACAAATGTGCGGAGATGGACCTGCCGCTGTGCATGAACACAGGGCTGCCCGGCCCGCCGATTCCCGGTGAGGTGCAGAACCCGATTTACCTCGATCGCGTGTGCTATCGCTTCCCCGAATTGCGTCTGTGCATGATCCACGGGGCCGACCCCTGGTGGGATATCGCGATCCGGCTGCTCATGAAATACCGGAATCTGCGGCTGATGACCTCGGCCTGGTCGCCGAAACGCCTGCCCGACAGCCTGCTTCATTTCATGCGGACCCGAGGTAAGGACAAAGTGATCTTCGGTTCCGACTGGCCGGTGCTCACCATGCGCCGGGTGGTCCCGGAAGCGACGGCTCTCGAACTCCCCGGCGACGTCCTCGACAACTACCTCTACAACAACGCGCAGGACTTCTTTTTCAGCGACGGATCCGCCGACGACTGAGCCGTTCAGAAAGAAGTGCACGCCGCGCCAGACCAAGGAGTACGCAGAATGGATCGCTACGAATTGCGCCGGCAGGACTACAGCCTTTCCGAGGACCAGTCCGAATTACAGGCCGCCTATGCGAAATTCTTCAAGACCCGCTGTCCGCTGGAAGTCGCGCGGGCTGCCGAGCCCACCGGTTTCGACAAGAACCTGTGGGAGCAGCTGTGCGGTACCGGCGCGACCACGATGGCGCTGCCCGAATCCGCGGGCGGTGACGGTGCGACGCTGGTCGATCTGACCCTCGTCGCGGAGGAACTCGGCCGCGTCGTCGCTCCGGTCCCGTGGATCGACCACGTGTGTGCGACCCGGTTGCTGGCGCGGTTGGGTGCGCTGGATACCGACGGTGACGCCGGAATCGTGGAGGGCCGGGAACTGGTCGCGCTGGAACCCAGGATCGGGGCGAGGGCCGGTGCCCGGCTCATCCCGGCCGGCGCCGTCGCCGACCATATCGTGATCCGCGAGGGCGACGAGATCGTGCGGCTGAGTTTCGATACCCGCCCGGCCGGCGTCGAGAATATCGGCCGGCTGCCGATGGCGTGGATCGATCCGGCCGCGGCCGACCGGCGGACGGTGCTGGCCGCCGGCGCCGAGGCGGTCGCCCACCACGACCGGGCACTCGACGAATGGCGGGTGCTGACCGCGGCGGTGCTGGTGGGCCTGGTCGAGGAAACGCTGCGTATTGCCGCGGAATTCGCCACCACGCGGTACACGATGGGCGTCCCGATCTCGACACTGCAGGGTATTTCGCATCCGCTGGCCAATATCGCCATCACCGTGCAGGCAGGGCGTAACCTCGCCCGGCGCGCATCCTGGTTCCTCGAATTCGAGCCCGATGTCCAACCCGGTCTGGCCTCGGCGGCATTCGTGTACATGGCCGAAGAGGCACCCCGGGCCGCCACCATGGCGGTTCATGTGCAGGGCGGGCTCGGTGTCGCGGCGGAGTCGGCCGCCAGCGCTTACCTGCTCCGCGCGAAGGGGTGGCCGCTGGCAGCGGGCGATGCCGCCGCGAGCGCGGTACGTACCGCCGAACTCCACGCCGCGGCCCAGAGCTAGAACGGAGTACTTCGATGGATTTCTCAGTCGTCGAACTGACCGACGAGGACGAGGCCTTCCGCGACCGTGCACAGGCCTTCCTCGACACCCATGTGACCGACGAGGTCCGGCGCCGGGACCGCGAGACCGGCGACAACTTCGACGAAGGTGTCCACCTGGCGCTGGGCGCGGGGGGCTGGCTGGCGGCAGAACTGAACAAATCGAGTGAGGGCGGGCTCGGCCGGTTGCGGCGCCGCATCTGGGATCTGGAGAAGCGGCGCGCCCGGGTGCCCTGGGTGACCTGGGGTACCACCGCGATCGTGCTCGGCTCGGTCCGCGACTACGGTTCGCCCGAGCTTCAGGAAGAGGTCCTGCCGCGGGTGGCCAGTGGCGAGGTGCGGTTGTGCTTGGGGTATACCGAACCCGAAGGCGGATCCGATGTCGCGACCTGTAAGACACGGGCGGTACGCGACGGGGATCAGTGGGTGATCAACGGTTCGAAGATGTTCACCACCGGTGCACACAACTGCCAGTACGTCTTCCTGATCACCAATACCGACCCGGAAGCCCGGAAGCACAAGAGCCTCACCATGTTCCTGGTTCCGCTCGACACTCCCGGTATCGAGATCCAGGGCATCCGTACCGTCGACGGCGACCGGACCAATATCGTCTACTACAGCGACGTACGCGTTGACGACAAGTACCGCCTCGGCGAGGTGAACGAGGGCTGGTCGGTGCTGATGGGCCCGCTCAATACCGAACACGGGGTGGTCGACGCGGCGGGCGACGGCCTGCAGGATGTGTCGATCATGACCCACCAGGGCGCCATGATGGCGGTATCGGTCGACCGTATTGCCGCGCTGGCTGCGCGACCGCGTCCGGATGGGAGTCGGCTGCTCGACGATTCCTCCGTGGCATACCGGCTGGGGCGCAGTATCGCCCGGATGGAGGCAGCGCTGTCCGCACCGCATATGTTCGGCCGGGTCGCCATCGCGCAGGCGATGCGCGATATCTCACCGGATCTGATGGACCTGCTGGGCCCGGCCGCGGCACTGCCGGTGGAGACCGAGGGCGCCGCCGACGACGGGGGAGCGGAATACATCTACCGCTGGGCCCCGCTGTGCGGTATCTACGGCGGCACCCTCGAAGTGTTCCGCAACATGATCGCCCAGCACGTACTCGGACTGGGCAAGCCGAACTACTCGTTGCCGGCCGAGCCGAAAGTTGCCTGACGTTCTATCGGACATCGGAGGTGCCACGTGAAGGTTCCCTTCACCTGGAAGGTCACCGGCTGGTTCATGGTCGGCTGGTCGGCCGAGTTCCCGCTCGGCGAGGTGCGGCCCCTGCGCTACTTCGGCGAAGACCTCGTGGCCTACCGGGACGAGGCCGGCGACCTGCATATCCTCACCGGTCACTGTCGGCACCTCGGCGCGCATATAGGCCACGGCGGCAAGGTGGTCGGCGACTGTGTCGAATGCCCGTTCCACGGCTGGCGGTGGGGTCCGGACGGGCGCAACCGCAAGATACCCGGGGAGGACCGCGTCAACCGCGGCCTACGGTTGCGGGTCTACCCGGTGAACGAGCAGAACGGTTGCGTCTTCATGTGGCACCATCCCGACGGGAAGGAACCGCACTGGGAGATGCCGGATATCCTCCGGATGTTCCCCGAATTCGGCAGCGCCCCGGACAGCTACTACCGGCCCTACCCCGAATTCTCCCGCAAAACCGAACAGGAACCGGTGCATCCGCAGGTCGTTCTGGAGAACGGGCCGGACAGCCTGCATTTCGAATACGTCCACGGCGCCACCGTGACCCCGCAGATGCTGGACTACAGCGCCGAGGGCCACACCTGGTCGTTCCTGACCGGCTGGCCCGACGCGCGCAGCGACGATCCGGACGAGATGGCGCTGAAGATTCACGCCCAGATGTTCGGCCTGGGCGGCTCGATCAGTGCATTCGAGGGGGCGTCCGACCACCGCCTCATCTTCGCGACCACACCGGTCGACGACGAATGCTCGGACCTGTTCTACTCGATCTGGTGGCCCAGGAAACCGGGCGACGAATCCGATGTGCCGCCACCCGAGGTCCGGGAGCGAGTGGAGCGGCAGTTCCTGGTGACGGTATGGGAGGACCTGAGTATTTGGCGGTACCAGAAGTACGTCGAACACCCGCCGCTTTCTCCCAAAGATGCGAAACCGTATCTGTCGCTGCGTAAGTGGGCGCAGCAGTTCTACGACGTTCCGGCCGTGGACGCCGGAGCCCCGGCATGAACCCGGGCCGTGACCGCGGAGCCGATCATGGGTGAGCGGACGCTGCGCGATCTGGTGGACCCGGCCCGCACCGCACTGATTACCCAGGAATGCCAGGGCGCGGTGGTCGGACCCGATGCGGGCCTGGCCGCGCTCGCCGACGAAGCGCGCCGGGCGGCCCTACCCAATATCGCCGCGCTGCTGCCGGCCGCCCGCGCCGCGGGGGTTCACGTGGTGCACTGCCTGGTCACGCGCCGGGCCGATGGCCTGGGCTCGAACCACAATGCGAAACTGTTCGCCCTCGGCCGCCGCGGGGTCGCGGTGACCCCGGGCAGTCCCGGCGCGCAGCTGCTCCCCGAATTCGGGCCCGCCCCCGCCGATCTGGTGCTCACCCGCAGCCACGGCCTCGGGCCCATGGGCGGCACCGACCTCGACGCGGTTTTGCGCAACCTCGGTGTCTCCACAATCGTCGCCGTGGGCGTCTCACTGAACGTGGCCATCCCGAACCTCGTCATGGATGCGGTGAACGCGGCCTACGAGGTGGTCCTGCCCCGGGACGCGGTGGCCGGGGTGCCGGCGGAATACGGCGCGGCGGTAATCGACAACACCCTGTCGCTACTGGCCGCGGTGACTACGACCAGGGAACTGCTGGATATCTGGAAGGCATGACCACCGAACGGACCCGGCGACGTCAGGTGCCGGGCGGGTCCTGCGTCGCGGTGCCGAGATCGCCGGCTGGTTGTGTCGCACCGGCGCGGCACGCGCGGAGCAGCTCGACGCTTCCTTCGGCTGCCCAGCCCAGTGCCATGCCCGCCGTTACCGACACCACGGTGACCCAGATGCCGCTGAATCCGAAGCCTAGGATGAGCAGTGCGGCAACAACCGTCGTACCGAGGACCGTGTAGGCCGTATCACGGAAGAACTTTCGTAACCCCGGCACAGCGGCTCCCTCTCGTCTGTACGAACCGCCATACTATCCGACGCGACTGTGCCGGGCGCTTTCTCGAGTTGCCGTCCACGGCTCGCCACCTCCGCCGAGCAAACGCTGGCCGGATATGGTCGAGCGGATCATCACGCCGGTCCGGCCGCGCCGTGTCCGGACGGCAGGTTCCGGTCACAGAATGGCCCCGGCGTCCTTGGCCGTGATGATCTCGTCCCAATTCAGACCCAGTTCCAGCAGGATGGTTTCGGTGTGCTCGCCGTAGGCGGGGGCCCGGGTCGGCGCGGCGGGGGTCTCGTCGAACTGGACCGGGGCAGACACGGTCCGGAAGTCGTGGCCGGCGTCGTCGCGCAGGGACATCAGGTAGCCGTTCGCCGCGGCCTGGGGGTCGTCGAGAACCTCTTGCGGGCTGGCGATCGGCGACCAGACGCCCGGCTCGTCCGCCAGGACCTGCTGCCACTCGGCAAGGTCGCGTTCGGCGAAGATCTTGCGTAGTTCGATGGTGGCGGCTTCCTGGTTGAGTACGAGGTTCGCCAGCGGAACGAATCGTTCGTCGGTTCCGAGGTCGGGCCGGCCGATCCGGTCGCAGAACCCCTTCCAGTAGCGGTCGGTCTGCAGGAACATCAGCTGGACCCAGCGGTTGTCGCGGGTGCGATACCGGTTCACCGCGGGATTCGGGGCCGACCCTGCCCGGCCTGCCGGGATGCGGTCGATCCCGTAGTAGTCGGCCGCCGAAATATCGGGGGCCACGGCCCACATGCCCTGGGCGAGCAGCGAACTGTCCACCAGCGGTGCGTGCCCGGTGCGTTCACGGTGGAACAGCGCCGCCGTAACACCGCCGGCCAGGGTGATACCGCCCTGGAGATCGCCGAACGCCGGGGTCTGGGTGACGGGATACTCGGCGTCCGCCGGGCTCAGCGCGTAGGCGACGCCGGCGCGGGCGAGGTAGCTGGCCGCGTCGAAGCCACCGCGGTCCTTGTCCGGACCACGGCTGCCGTGGCCGCTGCCCCGGGCGATGATCAGGCGAGGATTCACTTCACGCAGGCGGTCCACCGTGAGACCGGCACGTTCGAGCGGTCCCGGCAACCAGTTGGTGAGGAAGACATCGGCCTGCGCGAGCAGCTTTCCCAGGATCTCCCGGCCCAGTTCCGATTTGATATCCACGCCGATACTGCGCTTGCCGTGATTGCCGATTTCCATCATGAAACTGGTCTGCACCGGGGAAGCATCGACGGTCAGCCCGCCGACAACCAGATTCCGGCACGGGTCGCCGCCACGGGTGTCCTCGATCTTGATCACGTCGGCACCCCAATCCGCCAACGCCGCACCCGCACTGGGCACATAGGTCCACGAGGCCAGTTCGACCACCCTGACGCCGTTGAGCAGGCCGGTCATCGGTGCTCCCTTCCCGAACGATCACCTATCTTGAAGTACTATACGGTAATCATTACAGTTGAAAGCTCGGGATTGGATTTCCGGATACCGCTACACCGCGAGTGTGGCTCGAGCAGAGGGTGAAAGATATGGCCGAACCCGTCATTGTCGGCGCCGTCCGGACAGCCATCGGGCGATCGTTCAAGGGCGCGCTGGCAAACGTGCCGACCGAAACTATCGCGACCACCGTGCTACCGGAAGTGGTCCGCCGAGCTGGCCTGGACCCCGCAGCGGTCGACGATGTGATACTCGCCGAATTGAACTATGGCGGTGGCGACCTGGCCCGGCACGCCGCCGTGGCCTGCGGGATGGAAACCGTCCCGGGGCAGGCGGTCAACCGGCACTGCGCGGGCAGTCTCACCGCGATCGCCAACGCCTCCGCGCATATCCGCTCCGATATGGAGCGGGTGCTCGTCGCGGGCGGTGTGCAGTCGCTGTCCACCGCCCCCTTGATGAAGTGGCGGGTACCGGATTCGGGACCGGAGATGGAGTTCATCGAACCCTGGATGCCGCCATCGCATCCGGAAACACCCGACGCCCCGACCATGGATATGTCGGTCACGGTGGGCTGGAACACCGCGAAAGCGGTCGGCATCGGCCGGGCGGAGATGGACGCGTGGGCATTGCGGTCACATCAACGCGCCTGTGACGCCATCGAAGCCGGGAAATTCTTGGACGAGATCGTGCCGTTGAAGGTCACCCGGGCCGACGGTACGGTGATCGACTTCGTCGTGGACGAACACCCGCGCCGCGACACCACGCTGGAGCGCCTGGCCGCGCTGCCGGTGCTGCATCCCGAGATCGAAGGTTTCTCGATCACCGCCGGGAACAGCAGCGGGATCAACGATGCCGGTGCCGCGGTGGCGCTGGTCGGCGACGACTATGCCGCCGCCGAGGGGCTCGAGGTGATGGCGACCGTGCGGGCCTGGGCCAACGTCGGTGTAGCGCCGCGCGATACCGGTCTGGGCGCGGTGAAGGTGATCGGCAAAGTGCTGGAGCGGGCGGGCCTCGGCGTGGCGGATATCGCGCTGTGGGAGATCAACGAAGCCTTCGCGTCGACGCCGATCGCGGCCTGCCGGGAATACGGAATGGACGAGGAGCGGGTCAATTTCTCCGGCAGCGGATGCAGTCTCGGGCACCCGATCTCGGCCAGCGGTGCCCGCATGGTGACCACGCTGGTCCACGAGTTGCGCCGCCGTGGCGGCGGTATCGGTGTCGCCGCGATGTGCGCGGGTGGCGGTATGGGCGGCGCCCTGGTGCTCGAGGTCTGACCCGCTGCCGAAACAGCGGAAACCGCTGGTCTACTTGGCAGCTGCGCGCGTACGAGGCTTACTGGTCTTCGTGGCCGTCGAGCGTGTCGTGCGCCGCGCCGGTGCAGGCTTCGCCTCCTTGGGCTCGGCTTTCTGGTGCAGCCGGGAAGCGTGGTCGAGGATGGAATCGAGCCCGTACTCGAAGTTCCGGTCGTCCGGTGCGCCGGAGTGGTACCCCTTGGCGGCGGCCTGTGCCAGCAGCGGAGTGGTTTCCGGATCGATGATCACGTTCTCGTAGTAGGCGGTGGATTCGGGGCTGAGTGCGCGGTTCTTGTCCGAGAGGCGTTGCAGCACAACGAAACCGTGCACATGCAATTGGACACGGGAATACGTCTCCACCGCATGTTCCAGGGAGAAGCCCGCCTCGACGAGGCTGGCGATCACCCGCTCTGTCTGTTTGCCGCCGAGCCGCGCTGCCTTCTCGCTCAGGGCCGACCTGATCAGGATCAAATCGCACAGGATGGGGTTGCCGAGGAAGGTCTGCCGCATGGTCTGTGCGTGCTTACGCAGCGTTTCGCGCCAGTCCTCGGCTTCGACGAAGGGCGTTTCGAATGCGTACTGCCGTAGCGCCCGGTCCGTCATGGCATTGAGCAGCTCTTCCTTTTTGCGGAAGTACCAATAGATGCTCGTGACACCGACGCCCAGATGTTTGCCGAGCAGCGGCATACTGAGATTGTCGATCGAAATCTCTTCGGCGAGTTCGAATGCGCCCGCGACGATATCCTCCGGGTTGAGAGAGCCACGTTCGCGTCTCGGGCGCTTCGCCGCGGTGCCCTGCTTCGCCATCTCGAACCCACTTCCTCGCTGGTGTGATATCGGCAAGGCGTATTGCGGGGTGAGCCAAAGCTAGCCGGCCATGAAGCCTCCGCGGTGCACTACTTTGCCGAAACTGACACTGTTGACGTTACCACAGGGTATTCTGTCGTACCTTCCGCAGCCGCGGGGTGATCGGACTGTACGGCTGGGCACGGCGCCGTGGCGAAGAAGCCCGGGGGATATCGGCCGAATCGACGCAGCCCGCGGTCTCGCGTATCGGGAACCCCAGGCAGTACTTTCTTTGCCTAAGGAATATGGTGGCCTGATGGACGGCGCGATTTCTGTGGGCGATGGTATTTTCCGCATTCCGGTTCCGATCACAGGTAATCCACTCGGGAATACTCTGATCTACGTGCTGGAGTCACCGGGTGGGATCGTGCTCATCGACGCCGGTTGGTACGACGACAATGCGTGGGACGGCCTCACTGCGGGGTTGGCGGCGATCGGCCATTCGGTCAGCGATGTCGAAGGTGTCGTTCTCACGCACTTCCATCCGGATCACAGCGGTCTGTGCGGACGTGTCCGGGAGGCCTCGGGTGCGTGGATCGCGATGCACGAAGACGACCACGAACTGTTCGCCGGAATGACCGCCGACCGGGATGAGACCTGGATGGCGGCTCAGAAGCAGAACCTGGCCCAGGCGGGTGCTCCGCTCGCCGACGTGGCGGCATACGAGCTCGCCGTGAACGAAGAAACCCGGGTGAGCCGTGATTCGGCACCGGACCGGACCCTTGCCGACGACGAGCGGATCGCGCTCGCCGGTCGCGAGCTGCGGGCGATCCACACCCCCGGCCATACCCCCGGCCACGTGTGCTTCTACCTGGAGGACGCCGACGTGATGTTCACCGGCGACCATATTCTCCAGAAGACGACGCCGCATGTCGGTAGTTTCGTCTACCCACTCGAAGAGCGTGACGCGCTGGCCGAGTTCACCGACTCGTTGCGGCGAGTGCAATCGATGAATGTCACTCGCGGGCTCGGCGCCCACGGGCTCGCCCTCGACGACGTGGGTGGACGCGCTGCCTTCCTGATCAAGCATCACGAAGAGCGCCTGGATCACCTGTACAGCGCTTTCGGCGACGATCGGATCACCGTGTGGGAGGTCGCGGAGCGGATGAAATGGTACAAGCCGTGGGCAGAGATCTCACCGCTCGGAAAGAACATGGCCTTGTCCGAAGCGGCCGCGCACCTGCGGCACCTCGTGGCGCGCGACCTCGTCGTTCGGCTACCCGGGGGAGAACCGGCACGCTTCGCCCGTAAGTAAGGGGCTACCTCATCGGCCGGCGGTGTCAGGCCGGGATGGTCTCGACAACGAGTGATGTTCCGGTCGCTTGCCGTACCTGATCCACGCTCACCCCGGGCGCGGTTTCGCGCAGGATCACCTGTCCGCCGGCAATATCGAGGACGGCGAGGTCGGTGATCACCCGGTGCACGACGGCTTGTCCGGTGAGTGGCAGGGTGCAGGTGTCGACGATCTTCGGGGAGCCGTCGCGGGTGGTGTGTTCCATCAGCACGATGACGCGACGGGCGCCGTGGACGAGATCCATCGCGCCGCCCATACCCTTGACCATCGCGCCGGGCACCATCCAGTTGGCCAGGTCGCCGCTTCGCGAGACCTGCATACCGCCCAGGACTGCGGTGTCGATATGACCGCCGCGGATCATGCCGAAAGACAGCGCGGAGTCGAAGAACGCGGCACCGGGTTCGACGGTGACCGTTTCCTTTCCGGCGTTGATGAGGTCGGCATCGACCGCGTCGTCAGTGGGGTAGGGGCCGGTGCCGAGGATGCCGTTCTCGCTGTGCAAGACGACCTTCACGCCGTCGGGTAGGTGGTTGGGGATCAGGGTGGGCAGGCCGATCCCCAGGTTGACGTACTCGCCGGGGACGAGTTCGCGGGCCGCGCGGGCGGCCATTTCGGTGCGCGTCCAGCTCATCGGGTGGCCTCCTGCCGTACGGTGCGCTTCTCGATTCGTTTGTTCTGCGGCCCGGTGTCCACGATGCGCTGGACGAACACTCCGGGCAGATGCACGTGGGCGGGATCCAGTTCGCCGGGGGCGACGAGTTCCTCGACCTGGGCGATGGTCACCCGCCCGGCCATCGCGGCCAGCGGATTGAAGTTCAGGGCCGTTTTCTCGAACACCAGGTTGCCGTCGGTATCGCCGACGGCGGCGTGGACGAGGGCGTAATCGGCGACGATGCTCTCCTCGAGGACGAAGCGGCGGCCGCCGAACACCCGCACCTCTTTCGGCGGTGACGCGACGGCCACCGACCCGTCCGGCGCATACCGCCACGGGAGGCCGCCCTCGCTGATCGGTGTCCCGACCCCGGCCGGTGTGTAGAACGCGGGGATACCGGCGCCACCGGCGCGTAGTCGCTCGGCGAGCGTGCCCTGGGGAAGCAGTTCGACTTCGAGTTCGCCGCCGAGGTACTGCCGGGCGAACTCCTTGTTCTCACCCACATAGGAGGCGGTCACCCGGGCGATCCGTCCGGCGGACAGCAGAATCCCCAGCCCGTAATCGTCGACCCCGCAATTGTTGGAGAACACCTCGAAGCCGGTGGCCTCCCCCGCGGCGATGGCCGCGATCAAGGCGTCCGGGACACCACACAGCCCGAATCCGCCGACCGCCAGAGTCGCTCCCGAACCGATATCGGCCACGGCAGCGGCGGCGGTGTCCACCACTTTCGGTTCCATTTCAGCTCGCCTCTCGTCTTGTGTGTTCACTCAGCAAACATTGACACCCGGGTTCGCCAACGAGAACATTCATCCCTTTGAGCTGGCAAGTGTTCGCTCTGCTTAAAGCCGAAATTGCTCATAGAGTGAACAGTGCGATAAGCAGCGTCCATTCAGTGAACGTACGATGGAACGATGAGCGCAGAGTCGAACCCCTCGGTCCTCGGGCGCGCGGCAGCCCTGCTGCGCGCGGTTGCCGCTGAAGGTGAGCAGGGAGTGACCACCAGCGATCTGGCGCGCCGGACCGGCTTGGCGCGGCCCACAGTCCACCGGTTGCTCGCCGCCCTTGCCGAGGAGGGCTTCCTGGATCGCGACGCCGGATCGGGGCGATGGCTCCTCGGCCCGGAACTGTTCCTCATGGGCTCCCTCGCCGCCGAGCGCTACGACATCGGCGAGGCGGCGCGGCCCGTGCTGCGGGAACTCGCCCGGGAGACCGGCGAGAGTGCGTTCCTCTCCGCCCGCCGCGGTGACGAGACGGTATGCCTGGCCGGTGAGGAAGGCAGTTTCCCGCTCCGCTCCCATGTGCTGTACCCCGGTATCCGCTTCCCCCTCGGTGTCGCCTCGGCGGGGCTGGTGATCCTGGCGCACCTGCCCGATCGAGAGGTCGCCGACTATCTAGCCCGTACCGACCTGAGTACAGACTGGGGCGCCACACATGCGCGCCCGGAGGTCACCCGACGCATCACCGCCACCCGTGAGTCCGGTTGGTGTGTGAATCCGGGCCTGCTCGTCGAGGGCAGCTGGGGCATGGGGGCGGCGGTCTTCGACCAGCGCGACGAACCCCGATGGGCGCTCAGTCTCACCGGAGTCGAGAGCCGCTTCCGCGCAGACCGCCGCGGCGAGCTGGGGGGTCTGCTACTCCGCCATGCGCACAGCCTCTCCCGGGAGTTACGCCGGCGCCCGCCGCACCGCACACACTGAATCCGGGCCCGGCTCGACCGGTGCCGCCGAACTGCTGCGCGGTCATCTATGACAGCCGTCCTCGTCAATGAGCGGGCACCGATACGCAGACCATGGTGGTGTCCTCGAGAGCTTCCACGATGCCGGGTGTCTGCTCCGGAACGTGCACGAATTCACCTGCGCGAACCGTCATTGCGTCGCTCCCGTCACCCAGCCGTAGCGCTACGCGGAGCACCACCCAGACCTCCGCGTAGCCGGCCGGCAGGTCGGCACGCGCGCCCGCCTGGAAGAACGCCGAGTAGGCGCTCATCGGCCCGCCGGCCTCTTTGCCGAGACCAGGAGCGATGCGGATCCGGTCGCCGAAGGGGACGGCATCGTCACCGATCACCGAGCTGAACTTGCGGGCCCGAGAAGGAGTTCCGGCCATGGTGAAGCCTTTCTTGCTGCGAGCCCGCGCGGGGCCAGAGGTCGAACCATTGCGACGTCGGCCATTGTCCGTCGATATCGCGACGCCGAAGCGGAACGGGCAGGCCGAGTCGTGTGGTTTCACCTGTGCGCCCGAGTGTGCGTTACCATCGAAATTAGGGTGACCTAATTATCGGAAGGCGGCGCAGTGGAGTCGATCAAGGCGGGGATCTGGCAGCGATCACGGGGCCGCCGGCTGTTATCGCTCGAATTGTCCGTCGGGGGGATCGATGCACTTACGCCGGGGTTCACTCGCGTCGTCCTCGAAGGGGCGGCTCTGGACGAATATCGCGACCCGCACCCGGCCGACGCATTCAAACTCATGCTGCCACCTGCGCGGAGTTCCGCGGTGGCGACACCGACGCGCAGCGAATCCGGGCTTCCGGAATGGCCCGCCGATACCGTGCAACCGGTACTTCGTGCTTTCACCGTTCGCGGATTCGACCCGGCGGCACGCCGGTTGACCATGGACGTGGCCCGGCATGATCACGGCGTGGGAATCGACTGGCTCGCCGCCGCGCGCCCCGGCGACCCGGTATCGCTGTCCGGAATGCGACCCGAATGGGCGGTCGGCGCCGGAATCTGCGACCATGTGTTGATCGGCGACGGCACCGCCCTCCCTGCCCTCTCCGCCATCCTCGACAGTCTCGATCCGGATGATGCCGTATCGGCATACATCTCTACCCCGGATCCCGCCGATATCGAACTCGTTCCGGCGCATCCGAATCTGACGCTGCACCACCTCGCCGATATCACCCGAATTCTCGATCACACCCCCGCCTCGATAGCCGGCGGTCGCCGAACCCAGGTCTGGATTGCTGCCGAGGCCGCCCAGGTTCGCGATCTCCGCGCGCATGCCGTCGCTGTATGGGGCATCGATCGCTCCGATCTCCTTGCCCGGGCCTACTGGAAACGCGGCGTCACCAGTACCGAGAACGATTCCGTGAACCTGATCGCCTACCGGCATGCCGCCACCGCCGGTGCCGATATCCGCGATCCGGAGTTGGCCGAGTCCATCGACCTGGGCGCCGACCCGGGTGACCTACCGGTCTCACTCGTAACAGCAACCGCCACATGATCGGCAGTCGGGTGCGTCCGGTCGTCGGGACTGCGGCTCCCCTCGTGCCTCGGACGCAACGGGCGGACCGGGAGAACGAGCAGATCGGTGAGTTCGCCGATAATCCGGCGCCTGGATTCGACACCGGCGGGAAGCGGTTGGATCGACCACTTCGAGAGACGGTCGAGCGGATCTTCTACGACCGGCCGCCGACGGACAGTTCTTCCCGGTGAGCAGGCCGCCGGGTTCCCGCCGGCAGGTTGTTCGACGGACGTAGTTCTCGGTGCCGTGTTCGCTCCTGTCCCAGGAGTGCGCCGAACTCGCACAACGGGTTCGGCGACCGATCAACGACGGAGACTCGACTGTTTGCCCTTTCCGACTGCGGCGGGACCGTATGCAGCGGCACATCCGATCTGCCGGCCGATTCGGGTGAGCAGTTGCCGGGTCAGGCCGGGGTCGTTGCCGGTATCCCGGTCGGTGTGGTCGCCCAGGGTATGAATATCGGCGAATCCTGCAGCGCCCCAATGGTCCGGGGGTAAGGTGCTCCGACCGGCGACAGCGACAACTGGAACGGGATATGAGCGGCGGGCCACCACTGTGGGGAGTTTGCCGTTCGCTGTCTGCTCGTCGATACTTCCCTCTCCGGTGACCACCAAGTCGCAGCCGGGTAGATGCCGGTCGAACTCGAGCAGATCGAGAAAGTAGCCTGCGCCCGAGACGATCTCGGCGCCGAGTAGGAGCGCCGCGAAGCCCATTCCGCCTGCGCTGCCCGCTCCGGCCGCGCCCGCGGCAGCCATCGCGTCCGGGTAGCCACTGCGGGTAAATGCCTGCACCAGCTTGTTCAGACCCGCGTCGAGAAACCGCACTTCTCCCGCGGAGGCCCCCTTCTGCGGACCGTACACCGCCGCCGCACCGTCCGGCCCGAGCAGGGGATTGGTGACATCGCCGGCGACCACGATCTCGACCCCGGATAGTCTCGCGGCCCGCGATGAGTCGATCGTATGGACTCGCCCCAAAGACCGTCCGCACCCGCGCAGTCGTACCCCGTTCGAATCGGCGAACGTGTAGCCCAGCGCCGCGAGCAATCCCATCCCGCCGTCGGTACTGGCGCTGCCGCCGAGGGCGAGCACCAATCGGCGCGGCCGAGATCGCAGTGCTTGCGAGATGGCCTGCCCCATACCGAGGCTGCTTGCGTCCAACGGCAGCTTCCGGCCGTTCGGCAGCGTGGTCAGACCGCAGGTGCCGGCGACCTCGACCACCGCGGTGCCGTGGCCGACGGCGATCCGCCCGTATCTCGGGGTTCCCGCCGCCCCGGCCACGGTCACCGGCCGTGGAGTGAATCCGGCCGCGATCGCGGCGTCGACGCTTCCGTCACCGCCATCGGCCAGCGGCATCCGGTAACTGTCGACCCCCGCCGCCGCCAAGCCTTCCGCCAGACTCTCGGCCACCTCGGATGCCGAGAGACTTCCTTTGAACTTGTCGGGGGCAACCAGGACCTTCACGCGGTCGACTTCCTATCGGCAAGTGGGCGGGGGATCGAGTATCAGTCCGCGTGCGACGCCGCGCCGAGCAACTCCCGGACCCGGTTGGCGACGCTGATGAATTCCGGTTGCTCCATTGTCGTGGAGTAATCCCGGTGGGCCGGCAGGTCCACGTCGAGCAGTTCGACGATCCGGCCCGGCCGCGGGCTCATCACGACCACCCGGTTGGCCAGGTACACGGCTTCGGCCACCGAATGGGTGACCAGCAGGACCGTTGTGCCCGTTTCCCGCCAGATCCGATGCAGTTCGATATTCATCCGTTCCCGGGTGAGCGCGTCGAGCGCGCCGAACGGCTCGTCCATCAGCAGCACTTCCGGTTCGTGCAACAGGGCCCGGCACAGGGAGACCCGCTGCTGCATACCGCCGGAGAGTTCGTGCGGCAGGGCGTTCTCGAATCCGCCGAGCCCGGTCATCTCGATGAGCCGCGCGCATTCGGCCTCGGCCGCCCGTTTGTTCAAACCGCGCATCTCGGCCTGGAGCAGAATGTTCTTGCGGACGGTCCGCCATTCCAGCAGTGCCGCGCGCTGGAATACGTAGCCGATATTGCGTTGCGGCCCTCGGACAGGAGCACCGCCGAGTTCGACGCGGCCCCCGCTCGGATCGGTTAGGCCGGCGACAACCTTCAGCAGCGTCGATTTACCGCAACCGGACGGGCCCACGATCGAAACGAATTCGCCCCGCCGGACCTGCAGCCCGATATCGTGGAGCGCGGTGACCTCGCCGCGTTTGGACGAGAACCGTACGGTCAGGTCCTCCACCGCGACGGCGGTATCGGTGCGGGGGAGTGTGTCGGTGGGTGTGCTCATATCGTCACCTGCTCCGGTCACGGCTTGCTGGTGGGGGTGAACTTCGATTCCCAGTACTTGGCCGGGTCCTCGGCTTTGTCGAGGAGCTTCGCATTGCTGAGGACCTCGACGGTGGCACGCCAATCGGCTTCGGAGTTGGTGCCCGGCGCTTCACCTTCGGTTTCCGGCGTGCTGAGCAGCGGGACGGTCTGCTGCCACTGCTGGAGCAGGACCTCCTGCGGCGGCAGTTGCGGATCCTTGCCTTCCATCGCCGCGACCGCGGCTTCCGGTTGCGCGACGGCGGCCGCGAAGGCCTCGCTGGTCGCATCGACCATGGCCTGTACCAGCTCGGGCGAGGATTCGATGGTGGCTTGATTCGCGATGAGCCCGTTGCTGAAGAAGCTCAGGCCTTGGTCGGAATACCGGAGATAGCGGACCTCTCGGCCGCTCTTGTTCGCGATGGTGGGGCCCTGGTCGTGTGCGAATCCGATGAGTCCGTCGACGCGGCCGGAGAGCATCGCCGACATCTTGCCGGCCGAGTCGAGGCTCTGCTGGGTCACCTGATCCGCCGCAACGCCCGCTTTGTCGAGGTAGACCGGGAAGGTCGTGGTCGGTGCGTCGCCCGCGGAGACGGCAATGGTTTTACCGGCCAGGTCTGCGGGGGTGCGGATATTCGAATCGGCGAAGACCTGCACTGCCGACGGCGTGGTCTGGAGGAAGACGCCGACGCTTTTGACCTTGACGCCCTTGTCGATATTGCTCAGGACGGCCGGGGTATCGGCCCAGCCGAAGTCGGTCTGCTGTGAACCGGTGGCCTGTGTGGTTTTGGTAGAGCCCTGGCCGGCCGAAATGTTGAGGTCGATGCCGTGCTTGGCGAATATGCCCTCCTGCACCCCGTAATAGAACGGGGCGTGCTCACCGTAGGGATACCAGTTGAGCATCAGTGACACCGTGGTGGTCTCCCCGTCGGTGCCGGGGTCCTTCGCCTCGTTGCCGCCGGCCCCACAGCCGGTCAATACCAGGAGTGAAGCAGCCGCGGCGGCGGCCATCGTCGTGAGTCTGCGAGTTCCGAATTTCATGCGAGTTCTCCAGCTGTGGCGTGAATGCGTGGTGCGGCGGGCTTATGCCGCGCCGACGGCCGAGGCCGTGGATCGGCGAGAGGCGTGCCAGGGAATGAGGAACTGTTCGGCGATTTCGATGATCGCGAACAGGATGATGCCCAGCATGGACATGATGATCAGGGCGGCGAACAGCATTGCTGTGTCGATATTGCCGTTGGCTTGCAGAATCACATAGCCGAGGCCTTCGTTCGCACCGACGAATTCACCGACGACGGCGCCGGTGACCGCGAGAGTGGCGGCAATTTTGAGGCCGGACATCAACTGCGGCAGCGATGCCGGAAAACGCACCTTCACGAAGGTTTTCCAGTTGCTCGCACCCATGGTGGACGTGAGCTCGAGTATTTCGGGATCGACGGAGCGCAGCCCGGCCATACCGGCGATGACGATCGGAAAGAAAGCCATCAATACGGCGACGAGAATCTTGGGGCTGGTGCCGAACCCGAGCCAGACGATGAACAGTGGAGCGATCGCGATCTTGGGGATGACCTGCGCGAAGAGGATGAGCGGATACATCGTCCGCTCGACACCGCGCGAGTAGATCATCACGAGTGCGACGGCTTCGCCGATCACTGCGGCGATAATGAAGCCGACCACGGTTTCGTAGGTGGTGACCCACGTGTTCTGGAGCAGATACGCCGAGTTGTCGGCGGCGGTGCGCCAGGTATCCGCCGGCGACGGCAGAATATATGGCTCGACGAGCTCGAATTCGGTGACGGCCCACCATGCGGCGACGAGCACCGCCACCAGGGCGAGCGGCCGCCATACGGTCGACCACATTGTGGATGGGGATGGGAGTTTCCGGCGCCGATTGCGAACGGGTTGCGTCGCTTTCGGTGCGGAGGAACCGGCCTCGACGGACGTGACTACCGCCATCTGGAGTCCTAAGAGCTAGTAGTGGAGCGGGGTTCGCACTACACCCGCCGGGAATGCGCTTTCCGACGCTGGAACAGAGGCTAGTGTGACCGGCCACACAGTGTCAAGGGTTTCCTGTCGGTGCAGGTCAGGGTCGTCGCAAAACACTGCTGTTGCGCAGGATCACGCGACCGGGCACGAATTCGTGGGTATGGGCGGCCGTCGCGGAGTCGTCGAGAGCGAGCGCTACGGCACGTTCGCCGATGTCGACCAGCGACAGCGCCACCGTCGAAAGGCCCGGCACATGGTCGCGCAGCGTCGGGATATCGTCGAACCCGGCGACGCAGACATCATCGGGCACCGCGAGGCCGAGTTCACGCCACGCGGCGATCGCGCCGATCGCCATCACATCGCTGACCGCGAAGACGCAGGGCGCGATACCGCCGACCTGCCCTGGATGCAGATCCAGCGCTGCGGCCAGGCGGCGAGCAGCGCTGAAACCGCCGTCCCGGGAGAAATCGCCCGCGATCTCCACCAGCGGTGTCACGCCCTGTGTCGCGAGCGCTTCGACGAAACCGTTGCGCCGGTCGACAGCGGTCCTGATATTGCCCGGGCCGCCGATAACGGCGAAATCCCGGTGGCCCTGCTCCAGCAAGGCGTAGGCGAGTTGAGCAGAGGCCGCGTGATTCTCGGGTTCCACGGCGGCACCGAAGGGGAGTGGCTGTCCGACGACCACCACTTTGCCGTTGTTGTCCAGGTACCGCGCACAGTCCTTCTCGAGATCGCGGTCGAGATCGCCGCTCTGGCGCGAGCCCGCCAGGATGATCGCATCGGCGCGATGCGAGATGAAGGTGCTCACGGATTCGCGTTCGATGTCGAAATCGCGTTGCGTGCTGGACAGTAGGACGAGTCTGCCGGCCCGGCGCGCCGCCGCTTGCACGCCCTGCACGATGGAGGAGAAGTAGGGGTCGGCGATATCGTGCACGACGAGTCCGATGAGGCCGGTCGAGGCGCGCGCAAGGGCTTGAGCCTGGGCGTTTGCTACATACCCCAATTCTGCGGCGGCGGCGCGAACCCGGTCGGCGACGCCTTCGCCGGGCACCCGTGCCGAACCGTTGAGTACCCGGGACGCGGTCGCCTGGGAGACGCCCGCCCGGGTCGCGACATCTTGCAATCTCACAGCCGCCATGGCTTCGTGCCTCGTTTTCTCATGCGCGTGGGGTTGACCGGACTTCGCGACTAGCATAGCTTGGAAAGCGCATTCCGACGCTGACTTGTCCACTCGACAGCTGCGGCTCCCTCCGCACCGTCCACGACCTATTCCGCGGTCGTCAGCCACGCACATCAGAAGAGGCACCCAGCCATGCCCGATTCCACTCCGCAGCGCACGCTCCGCATCGCCATGAACGGCGTCACCGGCCGCATGGGCTACCGCCAGCACCTCGTGCGCTCCATCCTCCCGATCCGCGACAGCGGGGGGCTGCTGCTCCCGGACGGTACCCGTATCCGAGTGGAGCCGATCCTCGTCGGCCGCAATACGGCCAAACTGGCCGAACTCGCCGAACGACACGGGATCGCCGAATGGAGTACCGATGCCGCCGCCGTGATCGCCGATCCGTCGATCGATATCTACTTCGACGCGCAGGTCACCTCGCGTCGCGCCGAGGCTCTGGCTGCCGCTGTGAAGGCGGGTAAGCACGTCTTCACCGAGAAACCGACTGCCGAAACCTTGACCGAGGCCGTCGAACTCGCCCGGGTCGCCGCGAATGCCGGCGTCACCGCGGGAGTCGTCCACGACAAGCTCTACCTACCCGGTCTGGTGAAGTTGCGCCGGCTCGTCGACGAAGGCTTCTTCGGCCGGATCCTCTCGCTACGCGGCGAATTCGGATACTGGGTCTTCGAAGGCGACGGCCAGCCCGCCCAGCGGCCCAGCTGGAACTACCGCGCCGAAGACGGCGGCGGCATCGTCGTCGATATGTTCTGTCACTGGAACTACGTACTCGAGGGTTTGCTGGGCAAGGTCGAGGCAGTCACCGCCAGGGCGGCCACCCACATCCCCACCCGATGGGACGAACAGGGTAAGCCGTATCCGGCCACCGCCGACGATGCTGCCTATGGGATCTTCGAGATGGAGAACGGCGCGATCGCCCAGATCAACTCGTCGTGGGCGGTGCGCGTGTACCGCGACGAGCTCGTCGAATTCCAGATCGACGGAACACACGGTTCTGCAGTCGCCGGCCTGCGCAAATGTGTTGCCCAGCATCGCTCACACACGCCGAAACCGGTCTGGAATCCGGACCTCCCGGTGACCGAGCCGTTCCGTGACCAGTGGTTGGACGTGCCGGCGAACGCGGAGCTCGACAACGGGTTCAAGTTGCAGTGGGAGGAGTTC
Organism: Nocardia carnea NBRC 14403; assembly: GCF_000308515.1. Lineage (GTDB taxonomy): Bacteria > Actinomycetota > Actinomycetes > Mycobacteriales > Mycobacteriaceae > Nocardia > Nocardia carnea. The sequence goes on from NZ_BAFV01000125.1 coordinate 42,971, forward strand.
CTCACCGATGTGGTGACCGGACGGCCACACCGCTACGGAATGCTCTCCGCCGCCCGCGGGGTGCAACTCGCCGAACTGGGACTGCGCAGTTCCGCCGAAGGCCGCCGGATCGAGATCCCGGAGGTCACGCTGTGACTGCGGCATCCACAGGTGTGTCGGTCGCGTTGCCACTCGACGGCCGGCTCGAATCGTACGTTCTCGGTGCCCCGGGTGCGTGGACACGGCCGACGCAGCCGATCACCTCGCGCGTGGCTTTCGCTGCCGCGCACGTGATTCCGCGCGTTACGGCGGACAACACACCGGGTGCGCCCGCGGCCGTCGATTGGGACGCGACGCTGGCCTACCGGCACGAACTATGGTCCTACGGGCTCGGTGTCGCCGACGCCATGGACACCGCACAGCGCGGGATGGGGCTCGACTGGCAAGCGACTGCGGAACTGATCCGGCGCTCCGGCGCCGAGGCGGCATCGGCGGGTGGAAGGCTGGCCTGCGGAGCCGGGACCGATCAGCTCGACCTCGCCGACCTCCCCACCGGACCGGCCGGGCTCACCGCGATCGTCGACGCGTATCGCGAGCAGATCGACGTGGTCACCGACGCCGGAGCCCAGGTGATCCTGATGGCATCGCGGGCACTGGTCCAGGTTGCCCAGTCGGCCGCCGACTACGTATCCGTCTACGAGAAATTGCTGGCCGGCGTGGATCGGCCGGTGATCCTGCACTGGCTCGGCACCATGTTCGATCCCGCGCTGCACGGATACTGGGGTAGCGCCGATATCGACACCGCCACCGAGACCTTCCGCGCGCTGATCGAGAACAACCGATCGAAGATCGACGGCGTCAAGGTTTCACTGCTCGACGCGGCACACGAGATCGCCCTACGACGAGCACTCCCCGAGGGCGTGCGGTTGTACACCGGCGACGATTTCAACTATCCGGAGCTGATCATCGGTGACGCGCAAGGGCATTCGGATGCGCTGCTGGGGATCTTCGCCGCGATCTACCCGGCCGCGTCCACCGCGCTACAGGAACTCGACAACGGAAACGTGACGCGTGCGTCGGATATTCTCGGCGCCACCCAGGCGCTCGGGCGCCATATCTTCGCCGCACCGACCTATTACTACAAGACCGGAATCGCGTTCTTGTCCTGGCTCAACGGCAAGCAACCCGGCTTCTCGATGGTGGGCGGGCTGTCCACGGGGCGGTCCGTGACACATCTTGCCGAACTCTTCCGGCTCGCGGACAAGGCCGGCCTCTTGTCGGACCCGGACCTGGCCGCGCACCGCATGCGGGTCTACCTCGAACTGAACGGACTGACGTCATGACTTCTGTTGCGACACAGCGGAACACTTTCGATCCGGCCGATCCGTTCCGGTCGCTGTCGCTGAACACTGCGACGACGAAACGGTGGACCTTGGCCGAGGCCGTAGACGGTGCTGCCCGGGCCGGGCTCGGCGCGATCGGGCTGTGGCGTGACCGGGTCGACGAAATCGGCGCCCCCACCGCGGCGAAGATCGTCGCCGATGCAGGGTTACGTGTCTCGAGCCTGTGCCGCGGCGGCTTCCTGACCGAGCCGGGCGACGGGCAAGCAGCGCTCGACGACAACCGCCGCGCCATCGACGACGCGGCGACACTGGGCACGCGAGAACTGGTGATGGTGGTGGGCGGTATGCCCGACCGCGACCTCGCCGCCGCCCGCGCACGAGTGGACGAGCGGCTCGCACTCCTGGTCCCGTACGCGGCCGAACGCGGCATCCGCCTCGCCCTCGAACCGCTGCACCCCATGTTCTGCGCCGACCGGGCAGTGATCTCCACACTGGCCCAGGCACTGACAATGGCGCAGCCGCACCCGGCGGAGACTGTAGGTGTCGTGGTCGACACCTACCATATCTGGTGGGATCCAGCCCTCGAAGAAGCCATCGCACAGGCCGGCGCCGCCGGACGGATCAGCTCGTACCAGGTATGCGACTGGCTGAACCCGATGACCGCCGATCCGCTGCTGTCGCGCGGCATGATGGGCGACGGCGTCATCGATTTCGCGACTATCGGCGGGTGGGTTCGCACCGCCGGTTACCGAGGCGACGTCGAGGTCGAAATCTTCAATGCCGATATCTGGGCCGGCGACAGTAGGGAAGTGATCGAGACGATGAAGCAGCGCTACTGCGATTTGGTCTTGCCGGCCCTCCTGGACTGAACATCCAGGAGGGCGCGGGCCGACGATGTCCTGCGCGGCTGCCGCGGTCTCGGATCTGTCGCGCGGTGCAGTCATGTATTCGGGTACGGATTTATCCCGGCGAACATCTGAATTCCGAATTATCGCATATACCGGACATAGGACCCATTTCGGGATTTTCGAACATTGGCGGCGCCGCAATTCTCCTGAACCGGAGGTTTTCCGAAAGGTGGATATATCGTGAATGTGAAACAGTCTCGCTCTGTGACCTGATCGGGTGCGGCAAAGTTTTACCTCCACCGCTGGTGAGAAGCGAAATCCACTCCGTTGGGGTCCGAAATGTGTTCTCAGAAATGGAGATACGTGAATTCCTGTTGTTAGCATCTTCGCCGTGAATCAACAAAACATCCGCAAAGTCCTGATACGTGTCGTCCCTGCCATCGGCGTGTTCGGCATGGTTTTTCCGGCGACCGCCGGTGCCGACCCCAGCACGCTATAGCCGCCGATCGTGGAGTTCCACGCGGAAAACGGGGGAAGCGTGTACGGGATGATCGAAAACCCCAACGATCACGGTGTGTGCTGGGCGGAGAACGCCGACACCGGCGCGGTTTTCACTATCGGCCCGATGTTCCACAACTTCCCGGTGGAAGAGTCGGTTGCCGAACCGGGCGGAGTGGTAGTCCGGTCACTGGACAACGACAGAAGCGGGCCTGTACGCGTCATCGGCCGGTGCGCCGACCACCTGCCGCCCGCCGCAGACGACCCGGCGGCCTCGGCCAGCGAAGTGGTCACAGTGGAAACGGTAGTAACCGGCATCCCTTTGACAGGTAGCAGCGGGGGATAACCTCGGTTCGGGGGCGAGGCGGGCGTCGAACCAACGCGCGCCCGTCGATGCCTCCAACCCGACCCGCGCCCGGCCTCTGGTATCTACCGGAATTCCTGCACCACTTCGATGCGGCCCACGATATGGCGGTTGAACTCTTCGAGTTCCTCGGCGGGCACCCACAGTTCGAGGATCGTTTGCCCGCCCGCCTGGCGGACGGGATACCTGGCCGCGAAGGCGGCATCGATCTCGAACCGGGTCACGTAGCCGACGCCCGATGCGGCAACGTTCCAGTCTCGTGCGATGCGTATCTCGGTCAGCCAGACCTCATTTGCTGCTGAATCGTGCGCCGGCCCAGCGGTGATGTCCAGGGAGTTTGTGCCGAGTTCGTAGGAGGATGGCCTCGACGAGGACGCGCCCGGTCTATCAGCGGAGGCGTTCGCCGGCGATGAACCGCAGGTTCTCCACGAGGGCCATCGCCGACGGGCTCAACGTTCGCCCGGCGGCCAGGGTGAGCCCGACGCTGTGGCCGATGGGGCCCAGCGCGACCGGCAGTGCGGCGATCCGGGCGTCGCTGCGGCCGATGAGGCCCGGCAACACGGCGATCATATCGGTGTCCAGCAGCAGCTGCCGGACGGTGAGGAACGAGGTCGCCTCTACGCGATCGACCGGCAAGGCCATCCCGGCGCGGGCGAACGCTTCCTCGAGTTCTCGACGTAGGGCAGTCTCTGTGCCGGGCAGAATCCACGGGTATTGCTCGAGATCTCGCAGCGCTAGGTCGGTCCGGTCGGTGAGCGGGTGGTGCGCACCGGCGAATACCTCGATCTGCTCCTCGTAGAGCGGGGTGCGGAGCGTGCTCGCTGTCGTCGGCGAGGTCAGGCGGCCCACGATCACATCGATGCGGCCCGCCTCGAGTTCGACCAGCAGCGATTCCGGCGAGCCCTCGCGGACCGCGACGGTGAGCAATGGGTGCGCCTGCTTCAGCCGGGCGATTGCCTGGGGGAGCAGCACATTCGAGCCGGCGAGATGAGTGCCGACGACGACGGTTCCCCGATCGGCCTCGGCGAGTTCGACGACGTGGCGGCTCGCCTGGTTCAGTTGTGCGAGCACAGCGCGGGCGTGTTCGGTGAACGCCGTACCGAAGATCGTCGGGGTGATTCCGCGCGGCCCGCGTTCATAGAGCTCGACGCCGAGAATCGTCTCGATATCCCGCAGGCTGCGAGTGGCGACGGGCTGGGTGATGTGCAGCTCCGCGGCGGCACCGATAACACTGCCTTGCCGGGTGAGGGCTTCGATCAGGACCAGATGCCGGACCTTCAAGCGACCATCGAGTAATCGTGGTTGATCCACATCGGACTCCCGGGGTGCGGTCCTATGGCGATTCCGCGGAGCGGGCTATGAACGGATAACCATAGTAGGCGACGGTGAACGGGCCTCGAGGGTATAGCCGCGCGACGCGTTCGGGAGTGGTCGTTCCGGTCGCAGCGGCAGCGCGACGTCGAGGTATAGCCATCGAGGCATGGCTACGGCGAGTATTCACATTTGCCTTGCATGGAGAGCCAGATCACGCTCAGTGCGTACACGTGAAACGTTCAGCAGTGAATTCGATGCCCACGATCCGATAGGTACGGAAGCCGTGTCAGCGGCCGACTGATCCGCCGGATTCTCGCGACGACGAACGGTTCACGGGAATCCGACCGGAGACCCGAGACTTGATAGGCGGCTTCCATGACCGACCACACGACCCGATACCGGGGTGCCACCCCCGGGGCCGCTGCGCGCGGCCGCGTCGCCAGAGCGACTCTGGCCGGCACCACACTCGAGTGGTACGACTTCTTCCTGTACGGCACGGCGGCCGCACTCATCTTCAACAAGCAGTTCTTCCCCGATCTGAGTCCCACGGCCGGCACCCTCGCCGCGTTCAGCACGTTCGCGGTGGGGTTCATCGCCCGCCCGCTCGGCGGTCTGGTATTCGGGCACTTCGGCGACCGTATCGGGCGCAAGGCGACGCTGGTCGTCTCGCTCGTGATGATGGGCGTCGGATCGACGCTGATCGGTCTCGTCCCCAACTACGACGCGATCGGCGTCTGGGCGCCTGTTCTCCTGGTGGTCCTGCGTGTTGTCCAGGGCATCGGATTGGGCGGTGAGGGAGCCGGCGCGACGCTGATGTCGATGGAGCATGCCCCTGCGGGGAAGAAGAACCTGTATGCGGGGTTTCCCCAGATGGGAACCCCCGCGGGGCTCGTGCTCGCCAACGGCATCTTCCTTCTCGTCGGCAATGTCCTACCGGATAGTGCGTTCCAGGCCTGGGGTTGGCGAATCCCGTTCCTGCTCAGCTTCGTTCTGGTCGCCATCGGGCTGGCCATCCGTCTGCGCATCACCGAGTCTCCCTCTTTCACCGGGGTCGTCCAGAACCATGCGGTCGCGAAACTGCCGATCCGCGAGGCCCTCGACGTCGGTTTCGTTCGCCTGGCACTGACGCTTGCCGCGGTGGTCGCCAACTCCGCGGTGGCCTACGTGTTCATGGTCTTCGCGCTGTCCTACGGAACGCAAGAACTCGGCTACGACAAGCAGTTCCTGATCCTGGGGGTGATGGCCGCTGCTGCCCTGTGGTTCGCGTCGATTCCGGTGTGGACCATGGTGGCCGACAAATACGGGCGGCGCACGATGTTCATCGGCGGCTCGGCGGCAATCCTGATCTGGTGTGTGGCATTCTTCCCGATGCTCGACACGGCGAACACGGCCGTATCCGCGATCGCGTTCGTCGGCATGGGGCTGATCATTCCCATCACCCACTGTGTACAGGGCAGCATTATCGCCGACACCTTCCCCGCCAGGGTGCGGTATTCGGGGTCGTCGCTGATTCTGCAGAGCGGCGCCATCCTGGGCGGCGGTCTGGCGCCGATGATCGCCACCGCGCTGCTCGACGCCACCGACTCGTCTGCGGGGGTCACGTGGTACCTCGCCGTCATGTGCGCGATCAGTCTGTGCGGAGCCATCGCGCTGTTCCGGGTGGTGCCCGATTCGTCGCGTGGACTACAGCACGACGAGTCGCCGACGCCAGGCGATGCGGAGCCGGCCGCAGCCCTCGGCGAGGCGTCTGCCGCAGCGAGGCTCTGACGCGATGACGAAGCCCGGCCCCCGCTGTGGGGGCCGGGCTCAGTGGTGTTTACGGCCTATGAGCTCTGCTGGCTACCGGTCGCCGCGATGAGTTCGATCAGCGCGCCGGTCAGTTCCGAATCGGGGTCCGCCAGGTCGAGAAAGACGTCGTAGTGGTTGCGACCGGGGACAGTGAGCAGTCGGCTCGACGACCGTGCCGACCAGAGCTCGTGGAAACGCCGGCTCTGTTCGAGGAATCCGGCGCCGTCGTTCTCGGCGACAGCGATCACCGAAACCGGGTCCGCCGCGCCCTCCGTACGCAACGGGGTGAGCGCCGGGCTCAGCGCGGCGGCCCGCCCGAGATCCAGGTGCAGCCACTCGGAGGTGAAATCGACCAGCGGACGCAGATCGAACAGGCCGCTGATCGGCATCGCGGCGCGGACCACGTCGGCCGGTAGGCCGAACTCTGCCTGCCAACCGGGCATCATCGTCGTACCGGTCAGGTGCCCGCCCGCAGAGCTGCCCCCGACGACGATCCGGTTCGGGTCCAGTCCGTATCCCCTGCCGTGATGGAATACCCAGGCGACGGCCGCCCGCACCTGCCTGACGATCTCTTCCAGGGGTGTGGCGGGCGCCAGGCCGTAGTCGACGGTGACAGTGGCGATGCCCGCGTCGTCCAGCACCCGTGCCATGAATGCGGTGTCGTGGCGAGAGAGCATCCGCCAGTAGCCGCCGTGAACGGCGAGGAAAACGGGCCGGGGCTCGGTGCCTACCCCCCAAATATCCAACTGCTGGCCGCCGGCCTCGTCGTAGGTGATGCCCTCGTGCCCGGACAGGCCCCGCACGGCCTCGTCCGAGCGCACGCGGTAGTCGGCGATCACCCTGTCGAAGACCTCGGGGGCGACGGTGTTGCGAACGTTGTAATCGGCATCGATTCGTGGGTCGGACACGTGGTGTTCCTTCGGGGAGTTCGGTGGCAATAGGCCGGCGGATATCGCACAGCACGATGCGGGGGATGTATTCGGGTATACAGCACGCCGCTGTCCCGAGAAATACCCCCGACGTCATGACCATTCGGGCATAGGTCGCGTTCGAATTTGCATTTCCCCGACATGACGATCTCGATCACAGTGGAGGTATGACCGCACAGCCGCAAGAGTGGATCCGGAACTTCGTCGACGGTGCGTTCGTCGACCCCGATCCGAACCGGGCGTTCGCCGCTGTCGATCCCGCCACCGGTGCCACCTTCGCGCAGGTCCACGAGGCAGACCGCGGCCTCGTGGACCGCGCTGTCGCGGCGGCCCGCGCCGCCCTCGCCGCAGGCTGGGCCGAACGGCCGGTCCGCGAGCGGGCCGACCTGTTGCGGCGCGCGGCGGACCGCATCGAGGAGCGTTTCGACGAGTTCGTCGCCGCCGAGATCGCCGACACCGGCAAACCGATCACCCAGGCGCGCGAACTCGATATCGCCCGGGCGCCCGCCAATTTCCGTACCTTCGCCGATGTCGTCTCCGCCGCCGGGCAGGAGTCGTTTCTCACCGAAATGGGCGGGGGCCGCCGGGCCCTCAACTACGCGGTCCGCAAGCCGCTGGGAGTCGTCGCCGTCATCGTGCCGTGGAACCTCCCACTGCTGCTGCTCACCTGGAAGGTCGCACCGGCCCTGGCATGCGGCAACGCGGTTGTCGTCAAACCCAGTGAGGACACCCCGTCCACAGCGACCCTGCTCGCGGAGGTCCTGGCCGAGGTCGGATTCCCGCGCGGCGTCTACAACGTCGTACACGGGTTCGGTGCCGGCTCCGCCGGCGCGTTCCTCACCGAGGACCCGCACATCGACGGCGTGACGTTCACCGGGTCGTCGGCGACCGGCTCACACGTGATGAAGACGGTGGCTCCCCGGGTGCGGCCGGTGTCCTTCGAACTGGGCGGAAAGAACGCGGCCGTCGTTTTCGACGATGTCTGCCTGGACGAGGCGATCGACGGCCTGAGCCGGTCCATCTTCACCAACACCGGGCAGGTGTGCTTGTGCACCGAGCGGGTCTACGTCCAGCGCGCTGTCTTCGGCGATATCGTGGCGGGCCTCGTCGAACGAGCCGGGCGGCTCCGCCTGGGCCGGCCCACCGACACAGCAACCACCACCGGTCCGCTGATCTCCCAGAAGCATCGGCAGAAAGTGCAGGCCTATCTGGAGCTCGCCGAGGCGGAGGGCGCCGAGGTCCATACCGGCGGCGGCATCCCGGCGATGGGTGCCGATCTCGACGGCGGCTCGTGGATCGAGCCCACGCTGTGGACGGGTCTCACCAACCGTGACCGGGTGCTGCGCGAGGAGATCTTCGGCCCCGTCGCCGCGCTCATCCCGTTCGATACCGAGGCCGAGGCCATTGCGCTCGCCAACGACACCGACTATGGGCTGGCCGCAGCAGTGTGGACGAACGACCTGCGACGCGGGCATCGCGTCGCACAAGCCATGAACGTCGGCATGTCGTGGGTCAACACCTGGTTCCTCCGCGACTTGCGCTCCCCGTTCGGCGGCGTCGGGCTCTCCGGCATCGGACGCGAAGGTGGCGAGTCGTCGCTGCACTTCTACACCGAGCCGACCAACGTGTGCGTACAGCTGTGACGGCGCCGGAACACCCACGAAAATACCTGGAGCAAGAAATGACGAACTCCACGACAGCGAGCCCTGACGACATCGAGGCGCTGGCGCGCCGGCTCGACAACGCGCAGAGGTCGAGGACCGACACCCTCAGCCTCGAAGAAGACGCATCGCTGGGCATCGACCTCGATGTCGACATCGCATACCTGGTGCAGGAGGCGCTCGTCGGGTTGCGGACCATGCGCGGTGAGACCGTCGTCGGGGTGAAACTGGGCTTCACCAGCAAGGCGAAGATGGCGCAGATGGGAGTGTCCGACGTGATCGTCGGGCGGATCACCGATGCGATGCAGGTGTCCGACGGCGGCGACACCGATCTGCGGGGCTACATCCATCCGAAGGTGGAACCCGAGGTGGCCTACCGGATCGGTCGCGACATCACCTTTGCCGACCTCGACGACCCGGACACCGATATCGTGGCCTGTGTCGACGCGATCGCGCCCGCCCTCGAGATCATCGACTCGCGCTACCGCGACTTCCGATTCACCTACGCCGATGTCGTCGCCGACAACACCTCGGCCGCCGGCTTCGCCGTGGGCACGTGGCGCCCGATGCGCGAGGCCGCCGACCGTGCGGTGCGACTGCGTGTCGGCGACGAGCAGACCACCGGAACCACGGCGGCGATCCTCGGCGACCCGCAAGCAGCACTCCACGCGCTGCTCGATATGTGCCGCCGCCGGCGGATCCCGCTACACGCCGGATACGTGGTGCTCGCCGGCGCGGCAACCGCGGCGATGCCGCTGACCGAAGCGACCGCGGAGTGCGCGATCGCCGGGATCGGGACCGTGAGCCTGACCGGTGTTCGACGATGACGCAGAACGATGAGGGAGAACGTACCGTGACGAACAACGCCGATGTATCCGCCGGCGGTCGACCGGGACAGGGAGCCGATTCCGGTAGCGCAGTCCTCACCGGCCACGCCGTGCCCCGCGGACGATTCCCGCACGTCAAAGTCGTCGGGGATCTCATCTTCGTTTCCGGAACCAGCTCGCGCCGGCCCGACAACACGTTCGTCGGTGTCGAGGTCGACGAGATGGGTACCACCGACCTCGACATCCGCGCACAGACCCGCGCTGTCATCGAGAATATCCGTGGGATTCTCCGCGAGGTCGGCGCAGGACTCGAAGACGTCGCGCAGATCACGACCTACCTGGTATCGATGAACGATTTCGGTGGTTACAACGAGGCGTACAGCGAGTACTTCGACGAGTCCGGGCCTACCCGGACAACCGTGGCCGTGCACCAGCTGCCGCACCCGCACCTGTTGATCGAGATCCAGGCGATCGCGCATCGGCCCACGGCCACCTGAGCCGGTTTCGGAACGGACTCACCGCACCACCCCCACAAGCGATTTGGAGTAGACGCCATGACCCGTATTCCGGAGGTCATCAATTTCCATGGTTGGATCGCCGAGCACGAGCACCTGCTGCAACCACCGGTCAACAACAGGACCATGGCGCTGGGCGAGGACTTCATCGTCCAGATCGTCGGAGGGCCGAACCAGCGCACCGACTACCACCGAGAACCGTACGAGGAGTGGTTCTTCCAGATCAAGGGAGATATCCACGTCAACATCATGACGGACGAGGGACCGCGCAGGATCGACATCCGCGAGGGGGAATCCTGGTTGTTGCCCGGCAATGTGCCGCATTCGCCGCAGCGCCCCGACCCGGATTCGATCGGCCTCGTGATCGAACGGGTCCGTCAGGAGGGCACCCTCGAGAAGTTCCAGTGGTACTGCCCCGAGTGTGACGCACTGGTCTACGAGATCGAGCTGCAGGTGCGCAGCATCGTCGACGACCTTCCGCCCGTCTTCACGCAGTTCTACGCGGACGAGGCGGCGCACAAATGCCCGAGCTGCGGTGCCATCCACCCCGGGAAAGGCTGAAGTGAACAACATCATCGACGTCCACACCCACTATGTCCCCCGAGGGTGGCCGGATATCAGTGCAGAGGCCGGCGCCGACGCACCGTGGCTGCGGATCGAATCCGAGCACGACGCCATGATCATGATGGGCACCAGGGAGTTCCGGCGGATCCAGTCGGACTGCTGGGATGCGGCGGTGCGCCTACGCGATATGGACACGGACGGGGTGCGTACTCAGGTCGTCTCGCCGACGCCGGCGTTCTTCAATTACGGGCGCACCGGCGAACAGGCTGCGAAGATCGCCCGCATCCTCAACGATCTCGCCCTCGAAATCACCGCGCCCGCGGGCGACCGGATGATCCCGTTCTGCCAGGTTCCATTGCAGGACACCGACCTGGCGTGCGCGGAACTCGACCGCTGCCTGGAGAACGGGCATCGCGGCGTGGAGATCGGAAACCACGTGGGTGACCGGGACCTGGACGACGAGGGCATCGTTACGTTCCTGCAGCACTGCGCAGACCGCGATGTCCCCGTCTTCGTGCACCCGTGGGACATGCCCAGCTCCCCGCGCCTGGAACGGTGGATGTCGCGCTGGCTCACCTCGATGCCGGCGGAGACCCACCTGTCGATTCTGGCGTTGATCCTCGGCGGCGTGTTCGACCGCGTCGACGAACGCCTGAAGATCGCCTTCGCCCATGGCGGCGGCTCGTTCGCGTTCTGGCTCGGTCGCACGGAGAACGCCTGGCACGGCCGCAACGACATCATCGGAACCTCGGAGTTTCCGCCGTCTCACTACATCGGTCGCTTCTACGTGGACTCGGTGGTGTTCGACGAGCGCGCCCTGCGGGTGCTGGTCGACACCGTCGGCGCCGAACGGGTCATGGTCGGCAGCGACTACCCGTACCCACTGGGTGAGCGGCCCGTCGGTGAGGTGGTGCGCAAGAGCGAATTCCTGGGCGACACAACTCGCGACCTGATCACCCACCGCAACGCGGAAAGATTCCTGGGACTCTGATCCAGCACTCGCGACGCCGCTCGAGAGTGCCCTTTTACGCATGGCCCCTGCGGGATTTCCGCCACCGTCATCCTCGACTCCGATCTCTGTCGTGCGCGCACCCGAGTCGAGCGCCGCGTCGAACAACCTGATCCGTACCCACAGCAGGTATATGCGCTCGACGCATATGCCCCGGGCCAGCCGACGTTCTGGAGAATCCGTGCAAGAGCTGCCCCGCCGGCTCGAAGGGAGCCGGCACCACTACCCGCTGCCGCAAAAGGAGATTGAACGCATATCGGGAGAACCTGCATCGCGTGGCCAAGGCAATGCGCGAAGCTTGGCCGGCACTGGCGACAACGCCTGCTGATCCGCGCTCCACGCACGAATACCCACCGCAGTTACCTGCCACCAAGCCAGCAACCAGTAATTTTGCGTGAGCGAACTGGTCCGTGAGGCTTAGGGGAGCCCACATCGAGTGAACTCCCCTCGGACTCGGCCCGGCTGGTTGTGCCAGTGAATTTCGGTGTCGTTCATCGGCGAAATCGGACACCGTGTGTGGCAGTGCAGCCGTGATCGTGACGGTGAATAGTGACGTCACTGCGCGCTCGTGACAACGGTCCGATGCCCCTCCTGGTTGTCGACGCGGAACCACTCACCACATGGTGAGCGCGGCCCAGCGTCCCCGCCGCCGGGCGCCCCGATCAGCGTCACTCCGGTGGGGCCGCGGTTGGCGGGCGGGGGGTCAGTAGTCGGTGCAGGGCAGTGGGGGTGTGGCCCAGGTGTTCGCAGACGGTGCGGGTCAGGTGTGCCTGGTCGGCGAAGCCGAGGTGTGCGGCGAGGTCGGCGAGGCCGGTTTCTCCGTCGGTGATCCGGTCGAGCGCCTGCCCGACCCGTATCCGGTTGCGGTAGCGGGTCAGCGTCACTCCCATGTGCTGGGAGAACACCCGGCTCAGCCGATACGGCGAAACCTTCAGCGATACGGCCAGAGACCGCAGCCCGCCCGATTCCGGTGCCCCGTTGATGATCGCGTCGCGGGCCGCGGTGACCAGCATTCGGTCGGCGGGGCGCGGCGGCGAGGTCGGCTGTTCGGCGGCGAGTGCGACGAGCCGGACCAGTTCCTCGGTCACCGCGTAGTCGATATCGCCGCCGGCGGCGGCAGTGAGCATGCGGCGGTGCGCGAGCTCGATCCGCGCATCGACGTAGACAGCCCGGGGGCCGACCTCACCTTCTAGAAGGCTGGGCTCGATGGTCACCGCGGTGCAGACGTCACCGCCGGCGGGGTGCGAGAATCCTTCCTCCTCACTCGGTGCGCCGAGGTAGCCGACAGTGCGGTCCAGATCGGCGAGTGCACCGTCGGCCTGGCGCCGGAACCGGCCTCGGCGCACGAGCACGAGCCGATGGTCGTCGCGGACTTCCGGAGCCGAGAAGTGGGTGTGGTCGGAGCGGCAGTTCACGGTGGTGACGGTGAACTCCGGCCGGGTGGCGAGGGTCGTGGCGGACAGCACTCACGAGAAAGTACGCCCTGGGTACGACAAGAAACTGCCCGCAAAAATCTTCAAGACCTACGCGGGGTCGGGCACGGATGCTGAGACGGCAACACCGACTACGTCAGGGAGATAAACGAAATATGACCGTCCACGCGAACCCAGTCGCGATCATCCTCGATTGTGCCTCACCGAAGGTGATGGCGGAGTTCTACCGCGAGGTCACCGGCTGGAAGATCACCCATCTGGACGACGATTCGGCCTACTTGGGTGAGGGCCCGATCCAGCTCGCGTTCCAGCGAGTCGAGGGATATCAGGGTCCCGGCTGGCCCGATACCGGCAAGCATGCCCACCTCGACTTCACGGTCGCGGATGTGGAAACCGCTACCGAGCGGCTGCGCACGTTGGGCGCGACCGTTCCCGAGTTCCAGCCGGGACAAGGGCAGTGGACGGTTCTCGCCGATCCCGAAGGCCATCTGTTCTGCCTCGCCGCTGCCTGATCAGGAGGATCCCATGGCATCCATTCACAAAGAATTCGTCGTCGACGCCACCCCTGAGCAAGTCTGGGATGTGCTCGCCGATTTCGGCGCGGTGCACGAGCGCCTCGCCCCGGGTTTCGTCACCGATACCCGCGTAGACGCCGACACCCGCACAGTCACCTTCGCCGACGGCACCATCGTCGCCGAACGACTCATCGATCTCGACCCGGTGAGCAAACGGGTCGCCTACTCGGTGGTCGGCGGGCATCTTCACCCCGCCCATCACCATGCCTCGATGCAGGCCCTGCCCGCCGAGAACGGCAAAACCCTGTTCGTCTGGCACACCGATGTCCTGCCCGAGGCCCTCGCCACACCGATCGCCGAATCCGTCGACCAGGGATCGACCGTCATACAACGGGCACTGGAGACGGCAGCAACCGCAGACCAGCGATAGTGGCGTAGCCACCGGCCGAGAGGTGCGGGCGGCAATCCGGGTCAGCTTTCCACCGCTATGGCGTCCATCTTCGCTGAGGCCGACAACGAAAGGGACCGAGATGCTCGAACAACCCAGTGCAGCACCCGAGGGGGCGCCGGGCGCGTGGCCTAGTGCGGCGAGCAGCGCCGGCGCCCTTGAACCGATATAGCCATTCGGGCAACCACTCGCAGAGTTCAGTTTGTGCACGGAGAATCGACCGTATGACTGGTCTCGTGCTCACGCCCGAACGACGAAACGAACTGGCTGCGTTGCTCGATGACGGGGAGCGGTTGAAGGACGAGTATCCGAAGGTCGCGGAGTATCTGGATACGGCTCCGATGCTTTCGGGTACTGAGAATCCGGAGGCCGATGCGGCGTTCGATCTGCGGTTCGTGCATTACCTGGCCGGTGGTGAGTCGGCGTCGGGGAATCCGTACTGGGATGTCGTCGGGCCTTCGACCGGGGTGGAGGGTGACCGCCGGGTGGTGAACGGTGGTAGCGCCAACGGCAGCGTTCGGCTGGGGTTCGCGCAGACGATCTTGCAGGCTGCCTATGCCTACGCGGTCCCGTCGCCGGAGACGATCGAGTGGATTGCGGCCTTCAGCGGCGGGCAGACGGTTGTCGAGCTCGGAGCGGGACGTGGTTACTGGGCTCGACTGTTGGCGGATCAGGGATCGACGGTCCGGGCGTTCGACTCCGAACCGCCGGATTCGATCGCGAACCCGTCGTTTCCCGGGGCCAGTGGGCAACGGGATGTCTGGTTCCCGGTGGAGGGCTTGGAAGGGTTCGATTCCGCGTTGGATGGCGACTCGGTTCTGTTTCTGTGCTGGCCGCCTGGATGGGGTGATCCGATGGCGTCCGAAGCGTTGAAGTTGTTCGAGTCGCGTGGTGGCCGGCGCGTGGTCTACGTCGGGGAGCCGAAGGGTGGTAAGACCGGCGATGACGCATTCTTCGATCGGCTGTCCGATGCTTGGATGATCGAATCGGAAGATTCACAGTATGTTTCGTGGTGGAACCTCGGAGATGTGGCTCGAGGCTGGGTGTTGCGGGGATAGGGCGGACAATATGAAGTATGGCCCGGTCGAACGCCAGAGCGCCCGCCGATGGCGCCGGGCCGCCTAACCGTTCGACAGTGCGGTGATCGCGGATTGCAGGCCGCGTGCGAGCGCGGTGATAGTCGTGGCCTCCCACAGCGGTGCGGCGTAGCGGATCTCGCCGTGGATGCCGGCCGGTCGCTCGTACGCCGCGACGGCCTGCTCGAAGCTGTCGAACTCGATCAGGATGGTGCGCTGTCCGCTGCGCAATCAGCGCTGGCCAGCGATGACTACGCGTCCCCATCGCTGGAAATATCGGGGGCGACGCAGGCACTGGCGCGGACCGATACTGTCATGCCGAATCGGCCTACTGTCGTTCGGTGGGCCGACGGTGATGCGGAACGTGCTGTGGAACTTTGGATGGGCACCGGTGTCGTGGTGGCCCACCTGTCGACAAGGGGTGCGGGATGGCCCGAAACGGCGGGGAGATTACGGGCGTGGTCGACGAGATCGCGCGAGGCTGCCGGCCCTCGCGCCGGCAGCGGCTGCCGGTGTGGCCGTTGGCCTACCTTCGGCGCGGCGCCGGACCGGCCCGGACCCAGGAGTCAGCGGCGGCGGGCCGGCCTGGCGGACTCGGGCGAGTAGCGGTATGACCGGCGAAATCGAGCTGGATCCAGATGAACTGCTGCGGCAGTCTGCCCGGCTGGCGGAACTCGGCGAGCGCGTCGGCCGCGCCGGCGCCGACCTGCGCTATTCGCTGGATCTCGCCCACGGGTGCTGGGGTGACGACTATATGGGCGACGCGTTCGCGAAAGACTTCACCCCCAATGCCGATAAGTTGCTGGCCGGCCAGCAGGCCATGGCGGACGGCTTGCGCGATACCGCCGAGGCGATCCGCAGTGCCGCTGATCAATTCGCGACCTACGACCGGGATGCCGGTCGGCGCATGACGCGGGCGCCCGGCCCCGGCGACGAGACGCGTTTCGCATCGGCTGACGCTGCCGACCCTTTCGTGTCCCGGCCGGTGGCCGAGTCCCAGGCAGCTCCGGACCGCCGAGCGATGGCGGAATCGCCAATCCTGTCGTGGACGGAGCCCGGTATCGGTGGCGCGCCCCCGGGAACAGCGCCGACCGAGGTGTCGAATTCCCGCGCCGCTGAGGCGCCGCCGCAGAGTGGGAGGCCGTCGGCTTCCGCTACCCCGGCTTCCGTTACCCCGGCTTCCGCTACCTCGGCCTCGGCTCAGGCCCGTGGAACCGGCCCCGTGGAGGCGTCGAGTCGTGGCAACCCATCCCGCTCGGTGCCGGTTCGCACGGCGACCGGTCTCCCGCTGCCACGGAACCCCGCGCCGGCGGGGCCGAACCGAGTCGACACCGGACCCCGTGCGGAGTCCGCCCGTCCGACTCTTCTCGGTTCCGGAGGGAGCCCCTGGAACGGACGTTTCCCGAATACGCCGGGCCGGCAGCCGCCGGTCGGTGCGAATCCGCAAAGCGGTTCGCCCCCACAGGGATCCCAGCCGCCGCGCGGTAACGGCCGCCGTTCCACACATGAGCGACCTACAGAGAACCCCGGTCGTTCGCACGTGTTGCCTTGGCTGGCGCAGATGCTCGCGCGGTCGCACGGTGTCGAGGTCGTCGGGTTCGACTTGCCGGACCTGGCGGAGCAGCCGATGCGGGAGTTCGCAGCGGCGGTCGACCGAGTGCTGACGGACTATCCGATGATCGTTGTCGATCGCGTCGCAGTGGCCGAGCTGGGCGACGATTCGGAGCCGGTGCAGTGGCGGCAGGAACGACGACTATCAGCGACGATCCGGTCGATAATCCTCGACGGCCGTGCGGCGCGCAGACCGGGCGGCCCGGAGACCGCAGTGTCGAGCGAGTTCGCCGCCGCGCAACCGGACAACACCGACGACACAGCCGACGTGCCATCGAGTGATTCTGCTCGTCCGCGATCGGCGCGCCCGACTCGGGAGCAATCAGGTGGCATTGCTGCCGGGGAATCGTATGGCACGGCCCCCGTCGCGATGGATGATCCGGCAGCAGGATCCGGTGGTGCGGGGATCTACGCGGAAACTGTTCGTGCCCTCGGTCCGGCGCTGGACAGCGCCGGTGGTGGCGCCGCCGGGGCCGGTGCGCGGCGGGCGCTGGTGGCCGACTACATGAAAGCAGTCGCGGGCCGCTACACGACGCTGGCCGAGCTGGTGCAGGGATTTCGCCGGTGGCGTGCCGAATTGGCCTGCGCGACAGACGAGTCGGGCCGATTCGACTTACAGCGGGCCATGCGTGCCGGGTTCGCCGAGGTCGTACTGCGGGGCGGCGAGGCGAGTGCGCCGGCCCGGACACTGCACGCGCTGCTGGTTGACGCCGCACACGGGCGGGACTAGGTGGCGCGGGTGTTCGATTCGACATTACTGAACCCCGTCGTCGCGCTGCGGGATGCGTTCGATGGGCTACCGGATTTCGTGCGGTTGCCGATCGAAATGGTGGTTTTCGGGGGGATGCTGCCGACTACGGACATCTCGCAGATGCGGTGGATGGCCGAGGAACTGCGCACCGATGCCGCCGCGCTCGGCGAATATGCCGAGGACGTGAAAAGTATGCTCGCGCAAGAGCATTCCATCGGCAGATTCGGTGACGGGTTTCGCGATGCGTTGGATCAGCAGCAGGACGGTGCGGGTTCGCTGCGTGAGCAGGCCGCGGCGTTGGCCGATCAGGCCGATGCGGCCGCCAACGAGGCGGAGAAACATCTGTGCGTGATGTTCGTCTTCGCAATCGATCTCGCGGTGCGCCTGGTCGGGATGCTGATGGCGGCGTCCGCGTCCGGTCCGGCCGGAGCGATGGCGGCGGCGCCCGCGGCGCAGGCCAGTCTGCTGGCCGGGCGGGCGCGGGTCACGGCCATGCGGGCGGCGTGGAAACAGGCGTATGAGCGCATCGCGGCAGATACCGCGGCGCGGATGCCGAAGGTAGGGCCGGGGCGGTTCGCGGTGGTGGGGGCAGTCCAGGCGGCGGGGTTGACCGCCGGGGTGGATGCTGGTGTGCAGGGGCTACAGGTGGCGGCCGGGCATCGCGATCCGCTCCTGATGGGCGCGGACGGTACCAACCCGACCGGGATCGACCTGAGGTCGATCGGATTGGCCGGCTTTGCCGGTGTGGCCGGTGCGGCGGGCGGTATGCTCGCGGCCCGATACGTGCCCACGGTATTCCCGGCGGTGGGCTCCAGCCCGATGCTGACGGGTCTGGTGCACGGCACCGCGGGTGCGGTGTCCGGTCTGGGTGCCACGGCGCTCGTCGCCGGCTGGCCGGAGCATTACACAGAGATATTGGGCGCCCTGGTCAACGGCGGATTCTCCGGGTCGATGTTTGCCCGCGCCGGCATGCAGGGGCCGGGGGGCACTCCACAGGCCGTGGACGGCAGCGGCGGTTTCGTTCACCCGGACGCCGGCACGGCCTGGGACGGGGGGCCCTCGGTGGCACGCGGGATTTCCCAGCAAGCCCGGGCGGAGTGGGCAGGTGCGGAAGCGGCGTGGAGCTCCGGGGAACGAGCCGGTGCGACGGTGCCGGATTCGGTGGTCTCGGCAGGCGGCAGGTCCGGTGTGCCCGCAGAGCCTTCGGCCGGCATGACCGCCTCCGCGGCCGCGGGTTCGGCTCCGGGAAGCGAGCCGGGATATGCCGAGAGGGCCGAGTCGGCCGGTCGTTCCGATCAGCCTGCGGCGGGCCGTCCCGAGTTCGCGTCTGCGGCAGCCCAGCCGTCGGAATCGGTCCCTGGTGCGGCGGAGCGCGCGGAACCGGTAGCCGCCCACGGCCCATCCGGACCCGAGGCCGTGGCCGACCGGATGTGGGTGTCGCCGGATGTGGGGGGAACCGAACCGGGTGCGGTTGCCGAACAACCGAATCCAGCCGCGGTGACAGCTGGTCCGGAGTCCGTAGCCGGTCGGGTCGAATCATCGGGTGCCGCGGTAGGTGCAGATGCTGCCGGGGCCGGGGGCCGTCCCGAGACCACTGGTGCTCCGGGCCGTCCCGCGACGGCGATGCCGGCCGGCCGGATCGACGCGCCGGCACTCGATGGTGCTCAGCGCAATCCTGTGGGGGGCCGGATACCGGGGGAAGCGACCCGGACGGTTTCGGCGGCCGGCGAAACGGCGCCACCACCGAGAGGCACGGACACCGCCGCGAACCGTCCGCACGCCTCGACCGCTGCTGCCTCGACCTCGACCTCGACCGAGCTTGCTTCGGCCGGCCCGGCGGCCGAAGCAGGCGATCGCCCGGTGCCGCAGGGCGCGGCCGGCGGTGCCGAGGCCGGCCGGAACGGGACGGGTACCGATGCTGCCGGGTTTCGCTCGTCCGGCGACGGACGCGCCACCAGCGCACAGGCGGAGACCGACGGCGGCGGAAACAAGCGTGCTACGGCAGGTGGGGAGAATACTTCCGGTGAGCGTGTGGGTGGAGCCGCCGCTCCAGTCGAAACCACAGGTGAGCCGGGTGTGTCCGGTGACCGCGCGGTCCCGGGTGAGTCCGATGCTTCCGGTCACCGTGCGCCCGCCGCGGAGGCCGAGTCGACGGGGGCGTCGGACGGTCGAGTCCCGGAAGGGCCGACGTCGCGCGAACGCGCCGAGGAGATCCTGGCCGATTTCCATGCCCGCTCGGCCGAGCACCTTCCGGCGAATCTGCGTTTGTCCAAGCTGTCCGACGAAGCGGTGGCCGCGGGGCTTTTCCACGGTGATGAGCGGGATTCGCTGATCGCGGGGATGGAGATCATTCGGCGCCAGACCGTGAGCGAGCAGATTCCCGGCGGCATGGTGGTGCGGCATACGCAGCTCGAGGGTGCGCTCGAGCTGGCGGCGGGGCGGCCGGTGGAGATGCTGCCGGGGCAGGGCAAGACGCTGATGTTCATGCTGCATTCGATGCGGCAGGCGGTCAGCGAGGGCTCGGTGCTGCTGGTCACGACCGCCGACGGGCTGGCGCATCGTGAGTTCACCGCGTACCGGCGGGTGCTCGAGCCCTTCGGTATCGACGTGGTGCGTGCCGATCAGGAGTCCGGGTTCGGGCACAAGCCCGGTCGCCCGTCGATCGTGGTGGCCACTGGCGAGACGGTCGGACATCTGTGCAATTCCGGTCAGCAGGCGCCGCCGCGCAGCGTGGTGATCGACGAGATGGACGCCGTCGTCGACCGCGGCGAGAAGACGTTCATCCGTTCGGAGAGCCAGTCGGAGGCGGCGGCACAGCCGACTGCCCAGGAGGTGTTCGACGCTCATGATTTCCTGGCCGGCGCGCTGGCGAAGGGGCAGTTGTCCCATGAAGATTTCGGTCTGAAACGCCTCGTCGAAGAAGTCGATATCGAACTGCCCGACGGAAGCTTCGAGATCGGGGCCGACTACTGGTACGACGGGCAGGCGAGTCTCACCTCTGCTGGGGTGGAGAAGGTACGGGCGCTACCAGGCGGGCAGCGCTGGCTGCAGGACATGGGGCGCTCGCGGCTGGAGATGGCTGCCGCCGCAGAGTTCACCACCCGCAACAAGACCCACTACGTGATGGATCAGGGCAAGATCGTCCTCATCGATCAGGGCGAACACGGTCTGCAGCGCAATCCGAAGACCTCGAGCGAAACCCGGTGGAGCGCCGAGGAGGGCAAGGCCGGTCTCGCCCAGGCCGTGGAGGCCAAGGAAATCCGCGCCGCCGAGACGATCGGGATGAGCGCCGAACAGCACGGGATCGTGGTTCGCGCCGACACCGACTCCGCCAGAAGTATCACCGCCGCCGAGATCTACGGCACCGATCGCTTCTTCGACCACGTCACGGGGGCCTCGGGTACCCTAGCCGACCTCGGTGGCGTCCTGAAAACCGTCTACCACCTCGACCCACCGCACCGGGTTGACCCCTACACCCCCTCGCGGCTGGTCGAGGGTGCCCCCGAGGTGCACGAGAACACCCGGGCAAAACTTCACGGACTCGCCGAATCCGCCCACGCCATGTGGGACGGCGGCCAGGGCCGGTTCCAGGAAATCCTCTGCCACCGTAACGATCTGGTGGAGAAGCAGGTGAACGCACTGGTGCGGGCCGGCGTGCCGCGCGAGGCGATCGAAGCCGTCGACGCCACCCGGATCGCGAAGTGGGGTGCGGAATGGGAAACTCGGCTGCAGAACGTTTTCGACGCCGCCGGTGCGCAGGGCAAGATCCTGGTGATCAATCGGCAGGGCCAGCGCGGCGTCGATATCTCCCCCTCTGACGAAGTGCTCGCCCAGGGCGGCATGCACGTCTGGATGACCGAGGTCCCCGAACAGTCCTACATCTACGAGCAGGGCAAGAACCGTACCGCACGCAACGGTGCCCCCGGCAGCACGCAGGCATTCATGTCCCCACAGGACGGGATCATCCGCAACGCTATGCACCTGAGCGGGGTCCGCGAAACCGTGGTGTCCTACGAACAGGCCGTCGGTGCACATCGCGCGAACCCGACCCGCGAAACACACCACGCTGTCGTCGAGTCCGCGGACGCGCTGGCCTCGCGCGTGCCCGGGCTGCAGGAACGCGCCCACCATCAGCAGACCGCGCAGTTTCTGCTCCGCTACGCCCCCATCTCCGAACCCGAGGCGCTCCTCGAGGCCGTCACACCGTGGCATCCGGACAACGCCGACATCGCAGGGCCCGATACCCTCGCCGACCGCTCGACCAGGCTGGCCGGCCTGCTCGGTGTTCCACCTTCCGCACTTGCCGCTGCAGCAGCGTCCACGCCCGAGAACGGCGCGATCCCCGGGGACGACTCCTACACCGAAGGGACGCCCGCCGGCAGCACCGACATCGTCGGCGCAGATCGTGGCTCCGCCCCTGTTACCGATACTGCTCGGGACACCGGCGCTGCCACCGACGAAACGACCCGCATTGCCGAAACTCGTACCGCCGAGGAGGCTGATCCGCTTCGCGAACTCCTGCGCCGTGCCGCCGTCCCTCCCGCAGCGGTCGAAGCTCTGCACCAGTACATCGATGCCACCGCACCCGGCCGTGCCGTCCGGTACGGGCTGCTCACCGACGAACAGGCCCTCGAACACCTCACCGTGCGCCGTGCACAGCTCGCCGCAGCCCTCGGCTGGGATGCTGTGGATATCGAAGGTGCCGAGGGACTTCGCCAGGTGGGCAACGCTGCAGCCGCCGCCCAGCGCGAACTGGCCCGGGCGCTGACGGCGGCGGCCGATCCCGGCCCTTCCTCCGAGCGCGACCCCGGCCCTTCCACCGACGTGTCTCCCGCACTCGCCGAGGTCAGCACTGCCATGGCCCGCGACATCCTCGGCGAAGCCCTCATGGGTGAGGCAGCCGGCAGTGCAGCGAACCGACAGTACGACCAGGAAACCGAAGTGGCAATCGTCCGCGCCGACCGTACTGTTCCCAGCGCGGAGGTCGTCGAAGGAGCCGCGCACTATCTCGCCACCACCGCCCTGCTCGACCTGGTCACCGAGATCCACCGCCGCAGCCCCAACAATTGCGTCGACAACGGTGTCACCGGTATGCGCGTGCTCTTCCCCGACAAAGCCGACCACTTCACCATGCCACCGGGCGGACTCGCTTTGCGGGGACGCGACTGGGCCACCACTCGACAATCGTTCCGCAACGGGGCACCGCAAGAGGCCCGCTCGCTCGACGACGCCGTCGCCTCGCTGAAACGACGCCCGGGAGGCGCCCAAGTCCTGGTCTACCGATGGAAGAACTCCGAGGGTCGCAGCACCGACGCCGAGAACCATCTCGTCGTACTGGTCAACGACAGCACCGACCCCGCCCGGCCGAATCTGAAAGCGGTCGACCTCGCCGCATCGCCGGACGGCGACTACACCAACGATTTCGGCCCCGAGCACCTCGCCGACCGCCGCGCCTTGCTCAACCGGGCCGTCCCCCTGGCCACCTGGCAGCGTGAGCAAGAGCGCTACCTCGGCAGGCTGCCGGCGGCCGACCGCCGCTTCTGGACCATCAACTTCGACACGGCCGGCGAACTCGTGCCCACCAGCCTGCCCGGCACCGCAGCCATGACCGAACGGCCGGATGTGAGTCCGGGACAGGATCGGCCAGTCGACGAAACGCCGGCGCCCGTGACCGAGGCACGGACACCACAGCAACCGGCCCGGCCACCCGGTTCGCGTATCGACGCTTCGAACTCCGTCCGCGGCGCAGAGCCCGCCCATGTCGGTGCCCGTCCATCCGAGGACGCTGTTGTAGCCCCTGCCGATCCCGCGACAACCGCACGGCGATCGCCGCCTGCGGACACCGGGATCAGTGCCGGGGCCGATGCAGGTGAGCCGAACTGGCGGGTGCGCCGTCTGCGGGACGAGCTCGAGCTGACGCGGTACCTATATCACAAGGAGGAGACGAAGCAGGCCGCGCGGGCGATGATCGTTCGCATGCGTGAGGTGCTCACCGTATTGCACCCGGATGCCACCGAGGACCAGATCGAACGCGCATTCCTCGCACCAGAGCGAGTCCTGGACGGAATGGTGCCGCGCTCGGTGTCGTTGGATGAGCTGCTGGCGGACGGAAACCTCCGACAACTGATGCAGGCGTTGTACAACCCGATCGTGCGCCGGGGTGATCTGGTGCCGGAGTTCGCCGGCACCGAGTACACCGTGCCGATGCTGTATGCCGGTCTCGCGCGTTTGATGAATGAACGCGGTAAGCAACAGAGCTGGGAAGGGAGAGCCCGGGATCTGGGACTCGATGATATCGCCCTGAAGGAGGTCCGAGACCGGATCACCGGTGGCGACCCACAGCGTGATGTCGGCGAAGGGGAGCTGAAGGACATTGTGAATCAGGCTCACGATGCCCCCGATCTCGACGATATCGTGGCCGAACGTACTTGGAGCAGCGCGGAGGAGCGCGAGTTCGGCCTGCGGCAGCAGGTGCGCCGGGGAATCACCGTCCAGGACTGGGCGCTGCTGGGAATGCCCTTGTCACGCTGGGAAATCCAGGCGATACCCGGGGAACTGGTCGCACTGCGCAAGAGCCGGCTCGACCCCCGCCGGGAACTGCGCCGCGACGAGCACGGACTCGTCCGCGAGGATATCCTCGAAGACCTCCTCCGCTTCGAAGATCAGCTCCGCAGTGGCAGCGGAATCACCGATGCCGTCGGGCCCGTGCGCTTTGTCATTGCCGCGTACGCCTATGACGACAACGGTCGCCGGATGCGGGACGAATCGGGCGATGCAGTGGTCACCGATGTCTTCGTCTACCGCGACGCCGGAGTGGTCGATGCCGAAACCGCCCTGGCGCTCGACCCTGGCGAGTTCGCCGTTCCGCTCCCCTGGGGGACCGGTTCCTCGACGGTGACGTTCGACAAGGAAGGCCGATTGTTCCGTGAGCTCGCTGTCGAACAGGGCATCCCGCTGCTGGCCGGGATCTCGGGCAGTGCCGCCCGGCTGGCTTCCGCCTTCCGGTGGCTGAGACCAGTGGACGTCGACCCCGTGGATTTCGCCGGGGCGATTCTGGCCAAGCTGTCACCGATCCACCATTCGATGTACGAGCAGCTCCGCGGTATGCAGTTGACCGGTCTGCGGCTGCCGCTGGTCGACGAAGCCGTATCACGGGCCCGCTACGGTGCCGTGAACGAGATGTTCGCGGCCCTGTCCGAACAATTCGACCGCCCCCCGCTACACCATGCCCCCGACATCGCCCCGGTCACTCTGCCCGATGATGGCGACACACCGCGAGTGATGACCGAACGCGATAATGCCGGGCCCTCTGGAGGTGCACTGTACGAGCCGGGTGGGGGCGATGCCGGGTCATCTGGGTGGATCGGGAGCAGACCCTCCGATTCCGGTGGTCTTGTACCACCCCGGCCGCATACCTCCCTTATCGACGCGGCGGCCGATCACGGTGCGCGGCAACTCGATCCGCCACCAGAGCTGATCGGCCGACGGCGAAGCCGGCAGGCTCCGGTCACCGACACCGCGAGCGAACTGTCCGGGCGGACACTGACGCCGTGGAGCAGGCCGCGACTCGGGGGTGATCGGTCCCCGGGAACAACGCTGGACGAGGGTCTGGTCGCACCGCTGCATCAACCCGGCTGGAGGGTTCGGGCACCGCAGCTCGGGGTCGATGCCGAGGCATTGGGGGCGGTGCGTGACCAGATCACCGGTGGGCCTGCCGGCGCGATCGGCCGGCGACCGGGTTCGGAGCCGGGCCCGGCGCAGGCGGTGGCGGAGGACTTCCTCCGGAATATGGCCGATGTGCTGTCCGGGCGGTGGGCCGCCGATGTTCGGTCCGGGAGGCGGAGCCCGGATCCTCAGGTTCTGGGGGTATTCGAAGCGGTGATCGAAAAGCTGGGGCTGGCCGGTCATCCGGATGTCAGTTATGAGCAGTGGTTGACGGAGTTGCCGGGGTACAGCCGTGCCGCGACGGGGGGCTCGCTGCGGCCGGGAGAGGCATTGGCCGAGGCCGGGATCCGGCATCAGCGAGCGGCGGAGCGCGATGAGATCGCGAGGCTGCCGACACCGGTTCTGCTGCTGAACCATCTGTTGACGGAGTCGGCGCGCAACCCTGAGTCGCCTCTGGTGAATCCGGCGACCTACCGATCCGCCGACGCGTGCCGGCCGGATACCTCGCCGGCGGAGCGGTTCGACCGAGTGCATGAAGTATTCGGCGACCCGGGACGGTCGGATGCCGGCGTAAAGGCCGAAGACTTCCCGTTGCCCGGGCGATTGGACCGGAAAACCCGCCCGCACACCGCCGAGGCCGCCGCCGAACTCGACCGGCTCGCCGAGTTCGCCCAGGACCAGGCCGACTGGGCCAACACCGTGGTCGCAGGTCTTCGTGGGCTCGAGCGTCCTCCCGGCCCCGCCGATTGGGAGCAAGAGTTCTGGAAGATCACCGATCAGCGCACCACGACAACGGCCTCGGAGGCCGGGCAGGACGCGCTGTCCGAAGCGATCGACCGACCCCGCCGTACCAGACTCGGAGAGATTCCCCGCTACGGTGACGGCCCGATCTGGATTCCGGGGAGGCAAAACCCGGTGGGATTGCCGACCTGGGCCCGGGAGACTTTCGCCGCCGCCGGTGCACGGGCCCCGCGGCGATTCACCGCCGAAGGCGTCACCGGAGACATCCTCGAAATCCGCATTCGCCTCACCGACGGCACGACCGCCCTCGGGCGAAGGCTCATCCGTGGCGAAACCGCCGAAAACCTCGCGCGAGAAATCCGGCAGCGCCGCGCCGAACGGACGGGGAAACTCCCATTCGGTGGACCGGCCTTGGGCCCTGGGCAGGTGTTCTCCGAAACATCCCGTGAGGAAGAGCGCACGCGAATCCTCAACGACGCATTCACCCAGCTGGCCGCGCCCGGCGAATTCACCGCTGCCACCTGGGCCGAGATCGCCTACAAACTGTTCCACGCACCACAGCGAAAATCCGGCTCCGACGCTGTCATCCGGTCCTTCATGGCTGCTGCCGGCGTTCACCGCCTCGGCCGGGTCCCCGATTTCCCCCACGATATCGATCTACTCGCCATGGTGACGAGCCAGGACGAGTTCATCGCCCTCATCGTCGAATACGGCAACATCACCGGAGGAATAGGCAGCCACCCGAACACCGAGCCGGTCGGCGACGCCACTGCACCCGGCGGCGCTATCGGCCGGAGACCGAGCGAGGATGCCGCGGGTGGAGCGGATGCCGGGCGGGGGTGGGCGGCGGTCGAGAGCCTGCGGCGCGATGTGTTCGCGGGGCATACCACGATTGCCGATATCGGTGTCGCTCTGCAGGCGGAGTTGCGGGCGTTGCCCGGCGGCGAGGACCACAGCGTGCTCGGATTCGATCGGGTCGATGCGGAGGTGGATATCGGCGAGTTGCGGGTGTATGCGCAGGCGGTGCTGGATATCTGCACAGTCTTCCCCGCGCATACGAAGCGCTCGATCGTGCTCGGTCGACACGATTTCCCGCGACACATCAGGACCTACGACTCTTCTTATCCCGGAGAGCGGCAGCGGCAGATCATCCTGGATCTCCGGACCGGTCGATTGAGAGGCCAACCCGAGCCACTCCCCATGGAGATCTCCCCGGTGGGGGAGCGCCGCGGTGATTCCGCGGACCGCGCGAGAAATCGGTGGGCGGTGCGTGATCTGTTGCCCCATCTCGGTATTCCGGGTTGGGAGTACGCCGGCCAGTTGGTGCTGCCGACGCTGATGGAATCCTTCGAGCAGGACTTCGCGGCGACTGCGCGGCCGGTCGAGAGGCAGCGCGGTCCGCATTGGGACGCATTCGATGATTGGCAGGTCCTGCAGGGTCTCGGCAGGGGCGACTTGATGCACGCGCTCGGCCGGGAGTACACGGTGGCCGTCGGGGTGGCCGCGGCAATCACCGAGGGTCGTGCCATGGCGGACAGCCCCGCCGGGCGGCTATACGAATTACTGGCAGCTCAGGACGGGATCGAGAAGCGTCCGATCACCGGGCACGCACCGATGGGTGAGCTGCGGGAGGCGACGAATGCCGAGAAGCTCGGGGTGCCGGCGGATCTGGTGGATGAATTCTCCGTCATCGGCGCCGATGCGGACCTCGGTGATCCGAATGCCGTCGCGCGGGTCAACGAGGCAGTGGGGGATAGGTTACGGGGACTCCTGCGTGGTGTCCCGGGACACGAGAACATCAAAGTTGTCGGTTTCGATTCGCCACATCTCGACACCGACGTGGTGAAAGAAGTCGCCAGGGGGATGGTCTGGCTGATGCAGACGTATCCGGAGACCGATATTCGCGAGGTCGGTTTCGGCAATCTCAGCTATACAGATGGAGCCAAAGCCGCGACCCTCCCGGCGCACGGTGCCGTCCGGTGCTACACCAAATCGATCGTTTTCGACACCATATGGGCCGAGAACGCCGGCGAAGTGCGCAAGCAGGTCCGGCGCACGGTCGCCTCAGGTTTGCATCCCGAGAGTTTCCTGCTGCGGCCGGTCATCGCCTACACCGCACACGAATACATGCACGCACTCGGCGTAGCGGGCAGTAACGACGGTGAAATGGCCGCCCTCGAAGCCTTGGCCGATCTGTACCTCGCAGAGGAGCGCGGCGAACCGACGCCGGCCGGCTGGCTGGCCTGGCTGCGCACCGCGATCCCCGCCTACGGCTTCGACGAGGCCGGTCGGTTCATAGCCGAAGAATCGGTGGCCGACGGCGGGGCCGATGTAGCCGTCCGCCGCTATGTGCTCGGGCCGCACGCCGAGGTCCGAGCACCGAGCCTGGTCCAGCACGATCTCCTCGTCGAGGCCGCGGCCCGCAACGCGCAGCACGGCCGGTGGGAGTCGATGCTCGACGCACACAGGTTCCGGCGCAATGAGTCCCTCCTGCAGCGCTACCGCCAATACGACACAAGGATCGGTGTCGCCGGTCGGGCGTTCGAAGCCGCCAGGGCGCGGGTTCTCGGTGCGGTGGATACCTCCGGTAGTGACGCGTATTCTGATCGGCCCGAAAGCCCGCGGTCCTCGAATGCCGGTAACGGGGACGGTTCCCGGTCCGAGGAGTCGCGGGGAGGCATGGGCGACGGTCTCATCGGCAGTCGTCCCTCGGCCGTGCCCCCCGCGCAGCGGTATGGGCCGGGAATCTCCGATGAATGGTCGGAGTTGATCGAAGCGGGGACCTCGCGGCTGGGGCGTAACCGTACGATCGGTGCCCGGTTGCAGTCGGTTCTGCGTGCCCTTCCCGGTCATGACGGTGTGGTCGTGAAATTCGACGATTCCCGGTTGACGCCGGAGGTGCTTGCGGAGTTCGCGCGGGCGTGGGTGACGCTGTTCACCAGATACCCGGACGTGGATGTTCCGGTCATCGAGCCGTCTGTTCTGTGGGAAGGTGAGGCGGTCTCGGCATTCGCCTCCGATGATCCGCGGCGTACGCGGGTGGCCGGTTCGCCGGCAGAGCAGGGATCGCCGAAGGTGCCGGCGCTGTATGTGAATCGCCGATTCTTTGTGAAACCGGACGTTTTCCGAGCGGAGACGGGGAGGACCGGCACACCGGATGATCCGTACGGTGATTACTTCCTGGAGCACGTGCACGGAGCCGTGGCCGCGGGTGAGCTGCCGGCGATGGTGCCGGATCGGCCGGCCTATGCGGTCGCCGTGCTGGCATTCGCTGTAGCGCTGGATATTTCGCGTGACCGGCGAGCTCACCCGGCCGTGGACGAATTGTTACGCGAGGCATTCGCCGGTACGGGTCGCCCACAGCACGGGCCGGAGTTCCGGCGGTGGCAGCTCGAGATGCTGCCGGATGCGTTCGAATGGTCCACGGGTGTGCTGGACAAGTCGAAGGCGCTGGCGCTGGGGCTACTGAGTACGGAGTTGCCGGAACGGGAGGAAGGACTGCTGACCGGGTTGGCCGGACTGCAGGATGCAGACGACGAGTCGGCGCCGCGCAGCGTGGCCGCAACCGATACCGACCCCGTGCCCCTGCCCGAACCAGGAAACGCGGCATTGATGCCCGCCATGGTGACCGATGACGAGTGGGCGGCCCTGTCGACTGGGCACGATATCGCGACCCATCTGCGCGAGGCGCTGTATGCCGAAACCGGGCGGCATTTCGAGGTGACCGGGTTCGATTCGGAACTGGACTTGGACGTGTTGCGGGAATACGCGCGGACCGCCTTCGAATTCCGTGACGATCTCGCGGTCTACAACGTCCCCGAAATTGCCGTCATCGACACGAAGAAAGTCAGCGGCACCAGGTCATTGGGGTACGCCGAACGAGCCTACGACGAAAAGGCGACTCCGCGGCGATATGAATTCGAGCACCCCGACGGTCGCCCGGTCCGGCTCCACGCCATGCGACTGGTGCTGGATCGCAACTATGCCGAGAATGCCGAGAATTTCTGGCGTGCTATGACTATCGCGGCGGACAGTGGCTACCACCCCGATAGTGTCCGGCATCGTCCTGTGCGAGCGGTAGTGTTGCACGAGCTGGGGCATGCAGCCGACTACGCAGGGCATGGTGTGGCTCGCACGCTGATCGCAAATGCGCTGCTGAACCATTACATCGCCAAACGCCTGGGCCCGGCCACGGAAGCCGGCTACCAGCAGTGGCTGCAGAGCCGGCTCTGCGGATACAGCTTCCACGCCGGAGGGCAGCTGAACATGGGTGAAGCGATTGCGGCAGCGTTTTCCGACGTCCGGTCGCGGGGCTACGACAACGTCGGGGACGCGACGCGGATCATCTACGACCTGACGGTCAACGCCGCTGATAGTTCACCGGCCGGGCGGGCGCGTCGATTCCTCGACCGCCAGCGATTCGGTGCCGCGCGGTATCACCGCGGAACCGGCGGCATGATCACCCGGCGGACTTCCCGGTCCTCCACGCCTCTGGTCGAGGACACTGATCCGCACGGAACAGGCGATACGATCCGGTCTTCGGGAGCCGGGCGTGATGCGTCGACCGAATTGATCGGGAGCAGACCCTCCGAGCCCGACAAGCACTCGGTGGGGCCGGCGCCAGGTGATGGTCCGCGGCCGACACCGTGGGCGCTCGAGCGCCCCGGTTCCACTGGTTCCCTGTGCAATCCTTCCGAAGCGCCACTTGATATTCCGTGGACACCCACCGCCGAACGCCCGGCCGCCCCACCCCTACCCGCGACACCCATGCCTACCGGCATTCCCGTCGTGTCCGGACGCCGCCTTCCCTCGCCACACCTCCGAACCGTCGACACCGCCGCCACTCCAGCTCATACCGGCCGCCCCTCGGCTCCACCCGACGTCACCACCACACCGGACGATGTCCCACGCCAGGCCATCGGCGCCCCGATCACCACGCCGCCCCGCCTCGCCAGTCCCTGGCACTCGCCCGGTACGAGCCCGCCCCCGGCCGTCCTCACCGGATCAGGGAGTTCCATCGACGACGGTCCCGGGACCGGGCAGTCGATGGTAGTCCCCGACGACTCCGATCCCCGGAGATCTGGTGGCGCTCCGGCCGAACCGGCGAACCCGGCGAGGGAACGTGATGGCGGTAACCCGCTCTTCGCGCAGGAACCAGTTCGTGTGCAGAGGATCAGGGATATCGACGAGCCGCCCATCGCGCGCCGGGAGGGCGAAATGCGCCCTCCGATGCCCGGCGAAAGGCCGCCGGCCGACGAGCGAGGCTGGCGGGACCGGCGTACCCAGGACGAGTCCGAGCTGGCGCGGGTGCTTTATCACCGGCCGGAAACCAGACAATCCGTCATCTCCGTGATCGACCGGCTGCGTGAGGTCCTGTCGGCCCTGCACCCGCAAGCGACTCGAGAACAGATCGACAATGCCTTCTACACGCCCGAGGAGACCATCTCGGGCGGAATGGTATTACGGTCTGTGCCGTTGGACGAGTTGAAGCGAGACGGCAACGTCCGTGAGCTGATGGCTGCGGTGCAGAATGCGATGTGGCGAAGCCGGGAGCTGCCGAACCCGTCGGGCACGACGCTGGACGACGGTCTGGTGAGATTGCTCAACCAACCGGACTGGAACGAGCGAGCGCACCGGCTGGGCCTGAATGTCGACGCGCTGAACCGGCTGTGCGAAACGATTACCGGCGGCGACCCGGACGTGCCGATCGTCGCGGCAGAACTCCGCCAGGGGCGCAATGCTATGAGCGACCCCGGGTTCATCTCAATACGTGAGGAGATCACCCGCAGCGGCGCGCACAGAACTCTGCGGGAAATACCTGATCAAGTACGTCTGAGCCTCACCGTTCAGGACTGGGCCCTGCTCGGTATGCCGTTGTCGATCCGGGAATTGGAAGCGATTCCCGGCGGCTTGGTCGCGCACCGGAAGACCCGGCTCGATCCAGAGCTGCCGTTACCGCGTGACACTCGGGGACACGTCGATGTGAAAACGCTGGAAGCTCGGCTCGCCGCCGAAGGGGGCGCGTTTCGTAATATCATTCCGCTCTACCGGTACGACGAGCACGGCCGCCGGATAAGAGACGAATCAGGGCACGCCGTAGTGGACAGGGTAATTGCATACCGCGAAGAAGGGCCAGTGGATGCGGCCACTGCATTGCGGCTCGACCCGCACCAGTTCGCTGTTCCGCTGCCGTGGCGGCCGGGTGCGGGACGATTCGAATTCGAAACAGATGATGAATGGTTCCGGCAGACAGCGGTCGAGCGCGGAGTTCCCGTTGTCTCCGGGGTGTCTGGAACTGCGGCGAGAATTGCATCGAAATTCATTTGGATCATGCCTCCGGATATTTCGACGCTCGATTTCGCGGGAGCAATCCTGTCCATCCTGCTGCCGGCGCATCACTCGCTCTACGAAACGGTCGGGGGCTTGGCGCTGGTCGGATTGATGGATGCAGCGATTTTTCGAGCATCCGACAGTACGGTCGGAGATCTGTACGAGGCGGTTTTCGACCAGTTCGGACTTTCGGGGCGGCGTGGGTTGTCAGAGAGCGGTCGCGAGTACGGACCGGGACGAGGTCCGTACTCGCACAGCGGTACGCATTATGCGATCACGGAGCCCGAGCTGCTGCCCCGTACCGGCGAATACGACCTACCTGATCGCCGAATCCGGTCGATTTTCGACGAGGAAGTAAGGCCTGCTCTCCTCATCGGCCGGCCGAGGCGCCCCCTGGAACAGGTGGAAGAACCTGTACTCTACGTGGTCGGCGGGCAGCCGGGTGCCGGAAAATCGACACTGGTGGACAGGGTTTGCGATCGCCTGGCCGACCGGGGTGGTGCCGCGTTGATTCAGGCCGACGAGCTGGAAAAATTTCATCCAGCATATTCACGCCTCTATCGGGAAAACGACTTCACCGCCCACGATTACCTGGTCCCGACGGCGCAGAAGTTACGCAACATGTTCGAGGAATTTCTGATACCGTTGCGATACAATGTTCTTCTGGAGGGTGGCAATTCAGATCCCCGGAGGACGCTCGCTCGAATTCAGCGGATAGCGGAAAGCCGCAGCCGGGCAATTATGGAGGTAATAGCTCTGCCGAGGGAGCAGAGTGACCTAGCTCGGTTGGAGCGTTTTGTGTACGGTCGTGAAACCGAGGGATTCGGCCGCTATCTCACACGCCGAACTCACAACAGGCTGTATCTCGGCTCTTCGGAGTTGGTCCGACTGGTCGAATCCGCAAGGCCGATCTCGGTGGATACATTGCGAATAAGCACCCGCACCGGCCTCCTCTACGAGAACCATCGGAGCTCCGATGGGCAGTGGCGCGATCCGCCGCGTGCTCGGGCGGCGTTGGAGGCCGAAAGAGATCGGGCGTGGACACCAGAAGAGTGCTGGACATTCGAGGAACGGATCGCCGGATTGAGTGAGCTCGTGCGGGCGAAGGTAGCGCAACACCCTGCCCGCTGGGCGCCACTTGTGCACGAGATCGACGAGTTACGAGTCCTCGCGGAGCCCAAGTTGTCCCGGCCTGCGCGGTAGGCCGACGACCGGCTGCCCAGGTTCGGCTGCGGTACGAAGGCGTAGGGCTCTACCAGCGTTGGCGGCGGTTTCCGGATTTCGGCGCTGCCATCTCACGGATTACCCATGACCACACAGATCTCGGCGAAATGCGCCGAGATCTCGCCAGTGGTCCGGTCTTCGGATGCCGCGCGGGTGGTTTCGACGTCGAGCCCGCTGATCACGGGCTCGGACGGTCTCGTGGTTTGTTCGCGCTGCCAGCGGCGAAACAACCCGTACACGGTCTGCCACGGCCCATACGTCGGCGGGATGTCACGCCAGGGCTGCCGGCGCGGATCCGCCACCGGATCCCGCCGATCAAGTACCGTTTCGACTACCGCGGCGGTCGGCCGGCTTTCATGCCGGCAGGTAGTAGTGGTTTCGGCATCGCCCATTGGACATCGGTCAAATCCGCACGGCAGGACGCCGTTACGCTGTTCACGAGGTCTCCGGTGTTCAGTTGGATCGTGGTCGATCAACCAATTACCGCAGACTTCGCCACATCAACAACTTCTCCACCCGGACAACGGGTTCCGATCCCCACCTCACGGGCTCATGAAACACGGCCGGGTAGGTGGTATTCAGCCAGGGCGTGCTGCGGGATGCGACTCATTGGGACGGGGTTGTGAGGAAGCTCGGATATGAACATCTGCGGCGTCACGATCTCCGGCATACCGGGCTGACATGGTTTGCGGATGCTGTGGTTCCGTGGCATCGGCTTCAGCGGATCGCCGGGCACATCGATCCCAGGATCACGCAGCGGTATCTACCCCCGGATATCGCGGCAGAAGGACGGCAATCAACTGTCGCGGCACGGGCGGGCCCGGCCCAGATCGGCCCCAACTCTGCGAGCGGCCCAATAAGAAAAAATCCCCTCCGACGCACGTCAGAGGGGATTTTCTGTGTCGGGCTGACAGGATTTGAACCTGCGACCACTTGACCCCCAGTCAAGTGCGCTACCAAACTGCGCCACAGCCCGTCGCGCCCCGTCGGGGTGCTCGATGAGATTACCTCAGAGTCGTTTGTGACTACTAATCGGCAGGTCATAGTGGGTGAATTGGCTGCCGATGGGTCGCGTATCCCGGTGTGGCCGAGTCCGCGTCGCGGTCCCATGGTTTCGACTGGTGCAACTTTCGCTTGCGGCGAGCCGGGCCGCGGCCGGGGTGTTCGAAGCTGTGTGGGGAGATCCTGCCGATCCTTGGCCGGTTACCTTTCGCGTCGGAAATCAGGTCGTCGGCAACGGCGCTTCCGGTATTGAATGACGCGCTAATAGTTTGTGTATTAACTATTCGCGGGTTATGGTGGGGAACCGGGTCGATGGAGGCGTGATGACTATGGAGATCGATGACCCGCTGCGGTTGGAGCGGCAGGTGTGTTTCGCGCTTGCCGTAGCCAACCGCTCGGTGCTCGCTGTGTATCGCCCACTGCTGGAGCCGCTCGGATTGACGCATCCGCAGTATCTCGTCATGTTGGCGCTGTGGGGGGAAGCGCCGATGTCGGTCAAGGCGATCGCGGAGGCGATTCAACTCGATTCGCCCACGTTGTCGCCGCTGCTCAAACGTTTGGAGGGCGCCGGTCTCGTCACCCGGCGGCGTGACCCCGGGGACGAGCGAACTCTGGTGGTCGACCTCACGGAGGCCGGGCGTTCGCTTCGGCGCGAAGCCGAACGGATACCGCCCGCCGTTGTCGAACGACTGGGAGTCGGGCTGGGTGACCTCGAGGAGTTGCGTGAAGTGCTCGGCCGAGTCAATGAGGCGGCCCGCCGGGCGGCGCTCGCGTATCCGGAGAACAAATCATGAATGCGCCCGTGAGTCGCCGCAGTGCAGCGCCGCTTTCGGGCCGCCGGCAGGAGGACCTTGTGACCGATCGGACTCCCACACCGATCCAGCGCATCCGCTACATTTTCGGCCGGCCCCTGCCGTCCTCGATGCAGGAATGGGTTGTTCGGGACCAGACCGGCCCGGGTGCCACCCGGCGGTACCTGCAGCGTTTCCTGTTGCCGCCGATTCCGTTGTTGTGCCTGTTCGCAC
The DNA here is from genome assembly GCF_000308515.1 of Nocardia carnea NBRC 14403. Lineage (GTDB taxonomy): Bacteria > Actinomycetota > Actinomycetes > Mycobacteriales > Mycobacteriaceae > Nocardia > Nocardia carnea. The sequence goes on from NZ_BAFV01000125.1 coordinate 78,431, forward strand.
TGGTGCCGGGGCCGTGGTGGATGGGCGTTTCGATGGCCGCGCTGGTGTTCCTGCCGCTCGCCTTCTTCGCGGTCGCTCTGGTCTATGTGCATCGGCGTCATGTGCTGGTCAAGCATGGACTCGATCCCGTATTGGCCGACCCGGAACGGGATCGCCGTGCCGCTGAGGAACGCGCAAGCTACGAGAGGCGCTTCAACCGCGGCTGACGCCTTGTTTCCCGGTCCTGGCGACGAAGCATCCGCCGACCACGGCCGGTGAACCGCTCGGAGTGGTCTCGTCGGCGGTATACCGCTGTGTCCGCAGCTGCGACGGGGTGGGAATGCGACCCCGGAAACCCTCCTGGTGCAGTCGGAAGCGCCACGCCCTCGAGCGGGTACGCGGCACCGGGGGCTTGCACGAGATCGATGGCTTTCCGGCGCCGAGACCTGCGTAGATCTGTTCGGTCGGGGTACTGCGTGGTCGGCATTACTGTCGATGATTGGAGGCGTCATGAGAGACGTCGACGAAAATGTTGCCGGTGGGCGCGGAGGGCGTCTGCATATCCCGCGTAGCCGTGGTGCCCTGGGCGGTCTGGCCGTCTTGCTGCTGGGTATCTGGGGTGCGCTCATCCCGTTCATCGGGCCGTATTTCAGTTTTGCCTATACGCCCGACGAGCCCTGGGTGTGGTCCGCGGCGCGCGGCTGGCTGCAGGTGCTGCCGGGGGTGGTGGCGATAATCGGCGGGCTGCTCATGCTGATGAGCCGGAATCGGATCGTGGCGAGTGCGGGTGCGTGGCTGGCCACCGCAGCCGGTGCGTGGTTCGTGATCGGCCCGCTGCTGGCAGGCCCGTTAGGTCTCGGCGATATCGGTGAACCGGTTGCGGGATCCGACTGGAAGCAGGCCTTTGTGCAGCTGACATTCTTCTACGGGCTCGGCGCGTTGATCCTGTTCTTCGCCGCGACCTCGCTCGGACGGCTGTCGGTGCGCAGTGTCCGCGATATTGCCTTCAACCGGCGTGAGGTCGATGCAGTCGAGGGTCGCCGGGTAGCAGATGAGCCGGCGCCCGCCGCAGCCGCCGATCCCCGCATCGGCCGGCCCGGCTTCCGCGGGACACCGGGTCTGCACGGTGGTTCGGCCTGAGAACCGGCCGGTCCGCGGAGGCTTTTGCTGTTGGGCGTTGTCCGTGAATGAGTGAGCGGTTACTGTTGGCCGCGTCGAACCGGGGCGGGGATATGGACTCGACTGGAATGGGGCATTCCGATGAAATCAACAGCTCGAAGCCCGCTTATCGTTTCTCGGATCGCCGGTGCGGTTCTCGGCGCGGCCGCGATATTCGCGGCCGCCGGGGCACCGGCGGTGGCCGCGCCCGACAGCGCACCGCCCGGGCCGCTCGTGGTGCTGAACGAATACTGCGAGGAGTCGGGAGCGGTCGCGCATGTGGAGGACGGCCGCACTGTCTATTGCACGCAGGTGGAGGCGACCGATGCGTTCGTCTGGTCGTACTCGCCGGACCCGATACCCAGGGATCCCAACACTCGTGAGTACACGTGTGCCGAGGACGGCTGTCGCTATCCCGATGGTTCTGAGGTTCCGGGATATCAGCGGTGCGGGATTCTGTGCGGTGAACCGCCTACATCCGGCGATGTGCAGAGCGGTCTGGCCGAATGCTTCAACTCCGGTACGCCGTTCGAGGAGTGTGAACGACGGCTGCCCGAGTGATGCGCTTCAGGCGTTTTCACTGCGGGAAGAGTGTCAGAACCTGCGACATCACCTGGCGGGCGACGTCGTCGGTGGCCGAGGTGACTTCGACGGCCGGTACGCGGGGGACGAAAGCTGTGCTTTCGGCAGGTAGTTCGGGGCCGACGACGGCGGAGTAGATCGGGATACTGCTGTCGTAGAGCGAGGTCGTGCGGAAGACGGTGCGGTTGTCGATCTTCTCTTCGGTGGCGCGGGCGCGCACCTGGTCGGTGACGCGGTAGTCGTAGGCCACGGTGACGGTTTCGTCGCGGTACCGGAACAGGCATTGGGTCAGCCGGCGTTCGTCGGTATCGGCGGTGCCGTCGAGTTTCGCGCGGACAGCGCACGGGTCGGCGCCGAGCAGGACGGTGTCGACGGTATCGGGGGAGGTGCCCTGGGGCGGCGACTGCCGCCAGCGGTCGATCATACCGGGCAGCAAACCGTCAGCGACCGCACATGAATCGCGGTTCGGGACGGAGAGACCGAGGTAGAACGCGGCGCCCGACGGGAAGCGGGCGGTCGCGCCGCAGGCGCGCGCGCCGGGGTCGCGGTCCGGGACCAGCAGGACGTGCACGTCGCCGAGATGTTTGTCGATACCGAGCCGCGGAGCCAGCGGGGGCAGCAGGGTCGAATGCCAGGTGAGGGTGGCGGCTTCGGCCGGGGCCGGATCGCCGAGGACGGCGCGGCACGAGTCCAGGCCGATCGTCACGTCCCGGATTTCGCCGAGGTCCAGGTCATCGAGGGTATCGCGGGGGAGCAGGGCACAGACGTCGACCTGGCGGGTCGCCTGGGCGACGGCGGACTGCTGCTGCGGGGTATCGGCGGGCGCCGACCAGAACTGCGGCGGCGGGGCGGGGATCGCCGGTGACCGGGTGGCGCCTTCTCCGGTGTTCGGGTCGTCGCCGCAACCCGCCACGGCGAGTAACACGGCTGCGACAAGTGTGAGCGTGCGATAAACCGTCACCCGTGACCTCCCGGTGCGAGCTGAGCGGGACCGTTGCCCGCATCGAGTCTGCGGCACGGGCAACCTCGGCGCAAATATTCGACGATATCGGCCGTTTCACGGTGTCATCTGCGTGTTACGTGCGAACCTCTTCCACCGCACTCGGCTCGGAACCAGGTCCGAGTGCGGGCGGAGGCCTACCTGCCCGGTCGACCGGAGTGAAAGCTCAGCGTGGTGCCGCAGGCCGGTTACGACCTGCGTTGCGGGCCGTGCCCCGGTGGGCGGGCACGGTGGTCGGGTCTTCCGGCCAGGCGTGCTTGGGATAGCGGCCGCGGAGATCGGCGCGGACCTGCGGCCAGCCGGTATGCCAGAAGGACGCCAGATCCGCGGTCACCGCGACCGGGCGCTGGGCGGGGGAGAGCAGGTGCAGCACGATCGGGACCCGCCCCCGGGCCAGGCGCGGCGTCTCTTTCCAGCCGAAAACTTCCTGCACTTTGACGGCCAGCACCGGTTGGTCGGCCGCGTAGTCGAGGCGGAGGCGGCTGCCGGAGGGGACTTCGAGGCGGTCCGGTGCCAGCTCGTCCATCCGGGCGGCGTCCGGCCAGGGCAGGAGACGCTGCAGCGCCTGCCCGGCGTCGATACCTTCGAGATCGGCGCGGCGGCGGGCGTTGGCGAGTTCGGGACCCAGCCAGGTGTCGGCGGCGGCGAGTAATGATTCGTCGTCGACCGGTGGCCACGGGGCGCCGAGGGTGCGGTGCAGGAAATCGAGGCGTTGCCGCAGGGCGACGGCGTCCGCGTCCCAGGACAGCAGGCCGATGCCGGTCGAGGTCAGTCCGCGCCGCACCGCCGCGGCGAGCATTGCGCGATCGGGGTCGCGCAGCGGCCGTTCGGACAAAATGATCGCGCCCAGGCGTTCGATCCGCCGCGCGACCACATCGCCGTCGACCCATTCGATTTCGTCGGCAGTGGTGATCAGGTTCGCCGCGGCGCGGCGCGCGAGCTGTTCATCGGCGACCGCCGCCAGCCGGATATATCCCTCGGACCGGCCGGGGTCACGCGTCGCGATACCGACCGCGAGCCATTCCGCGTCGCCGGTCCCGGCGCCGGCGGGCAGTGTGACGGCGGTGCCGCCGGCCATGAGGTAGCTCGCGGAACCGGGGCCGCGGCGGCGGGCCAGCCGTTCGGGATGGGCCAGCGCAACGACGTAGGCGGGATCGTCGACTCCCTCCGGTCCGTCGACCGTCCGGGTCAGCCGCTCGACCTCGCGTCGCCAGCGCGCCGGCTGCTCGCGTCGCAGTGCCCGCAGACCGGCCGCCAGATCGACCCCGGACGTGTGGGTGTCGTCGTCGAGGACGGTGACCACTTCCGCGGCCGTGCGTGCCCCCACCACGTCCGCACCGTCGAGCAGTGCGCGTGCCAGCCGCGGATGCAACCCGATACGTGCCATCCGGCGCCCGCGGTCGGTGACCGCGCCGTCTTCGTTCACGGCACCGAGTACTCGCAGTACTTCGTGCCCGGCCGCCAGTCCGCCGGCCGGCGGGGCGTCCCACCAGGTGAGGCCGTACCCGTCGGCGGTGCCCCAGGACGCCAGTTCCAATGCCAGCCGGGTCAGGTCGGCGGTGCGGATCTCCGGCTCGGGATAGGCGGGCAGGGTGGCATGCTCGAATTCGGGCCAGCAGCGCCACACCCGGCCAGGGGCCTCGCGGCCGGCCCGCCCCGCGCGCTGGCCGGCGACCGCCGCCGAAACCCGGACCGTCGCCAGTCCGGACAATCCCCGCGATCGATCGATCCGCGGCACCCGGGCGAGTCCCGAGTCCACGACGGCCCGGACACCGGGCACGGTCAGACTGGACTCCGCTACCGCCGTGGACAGCACCACGCGCCGTCGTGGGCCGGGCCGCAGCGCCGTGTCCTGGTGGGCTGCCGACAGCCGGCCGTGCAGCGGAACGATATCGACGTCGTCGAGGTCGGCGAGAAGTGCTGTTGTCTTCCGGATCTCGGCTGCCCCGGGGAGAAAAGCCAGGATGTCGCCGTCGGTTCCGGCGAGCGCGGCCCGGATGGCGCGGGCGACCTGTGCTTCCTTGCGCTCACGCGGCAACGGCGGAAGGTAGGTCGTGCTCACCGGGTGAGCGCGGCCCTCGACCTGCACCACCGGGGCCGGACCGGCGTCACCGAGCAGCATCGCCAGACGGTCGGCGGCAACGGTCGCCGAAGTGGCGAGCACGCGCAGGTCCGGTCGTAATCCTGCCCGGGCGTCCAGGAGCAGCGCCAGCAGCAGGTCCGCGTCGAGATGCCGCTCATGACATTCGTCGAGAACGACGGTATCGACGCCCGCCAGCTCGGGGTCGTCCTGTAACCGCCGGACCAGCAGGCCGGAGGTCACGACCTCGATCCGGGTCCGCCGCCCGACCTGGCGATCTCCCCGGACGGAGTAGCCGACGGTTTCACCCACCTGTTCGCCCAGCAGCGCGGCCATCCGACCGGCCGCGGCCCGCGCCGCAAGCCGTCGTGGCTCGGCCACGATCACCCGGCCGGTTCCTCCCGCAGCCAGCGCCAACGGGACGAGGGTCGTTTTACCGGTCCCCGGCGGCGCCACCAGGACGGCCGTCTCGTGGTCGGTCAGCGTCTCGACAATATGATCGAGAACGTCACGGATCGGTAGATCGGGAAGCTCGGGCAGTTTCATCACCGAACAGTGTGATACCTCGGCTCCGAGTCGCCACATCCACCGCTCGACCTGTGCGACAGACGGGTATCAGTGCCGCCGTCCGGCACCAGGCCGCGCGCAGGCATGCCCGCCCTGCAGGGCGCGGAGCGGCCGCCGGCTCGCGCTATATGGATCAGTTCCGCCGTGCGAGCTGCTATATGGATCAGTTCCGCCGTGCGAGCTCACGAAGTAGGCGGTCGTGCTCGGTGTCCGGTTCTTCGCGGGTGATCTGCGGGGTCCGGTACGGCCGCGGGCGGGCGGGCCGGAGATCGGTCTGCCGGCGAAGTTGCAGAGAGGTCAATGCGCCGACCACCGTCGTGCAGACCGGTAGGTGGACGATCCGCGGATCGTCGCCCGCGAGACGGGCGATACGGGGGTTCGGGGTGACCAGGCATATCTCGACGCCGTCGCCCCGATAACGTTGCGCGTCCTGGGCCAGCGCCGCGAGAGTGCGCAGCGAGAGGAACTCGAGCCTGGTGGTGTCGACGATCAGGGCGCCGCGCCCGGCCGCCGCTGTCTCGACGGCCTTTCCTACCTCCTGCCGCCACAGCGGCAGCGTGTACGCGTCGGCTTGACCCCGAGCCGACAGGACGACGATCTCGCCGCGGCGCCGGACCCGGAAGAGGAGTTGCTGCTCGGGCGAGCGCGTATACGACGACGCGGCATGGGCCGAAGCGAAGGACGAGGAGTTGATATCGGAATTCATACTGCACCCGACTCGGCTCAGGATGCGTTCCCGCATCGCGGTCACGCCGACCCTGCATGTCTCAAGGTGAATCCGTGACTATGTCCCACCCTAGCCCACACGACCGGCCACGGGCGCGGGCGGTGCGATCTCGGTGCCCTCGTTCCGATGCGGGTTTGCCCGGTTCGCCGCCGGGCGGTGACGCCGACAGCTGTGCGCGGCCGAGCCGACCCTCCGTTGCACTGTCCGCGATACCCGCCGAGGGGCGTGCGGGGCGGACCGGCGTACCGAGGTCACCACGCACACAATGTTCGGGCGAGTTCATCGTCGGCGCCGAATTCGGTACGTGCGAACCCGACGATCCCGCCCCGACCCGCGTATGGCAGAAGCCGGTGAACTCACAGAACTGGCATCGCCGGATCCCCCGCGACCTGGTGTAGCGCCGGCCCGCAGGTCAGACGGCGTGGGGGTAGGTGTCCCCGGGTTCGTCCGGCCCGCGATGCGCGATGAGGTCCAGCGGTGTCAGGGCGCTGGTTTCGTCGATATGCAGCAGGGCATCGAACCGGTCCGCGGGGCGCGCATGGAAGTAGTGGCTGCGCCGTTCGTTGTCTGGACGGTAGACCACGCCGATGGCGCGTTCGAGCTGCGGCGCGTCGAGCGCCGCGACCGGTTCGCGATCGAAACGCAACAGGAACCGTTCGATTCCGGTGCGGTGCAACAGATTCTCCACGCTTCCTGGCAGCGACGGCCGTACCCGCTTCACCCGCGGCGGTCCGTCCCATTCGTCGGCGGCCAGCACGGTGCCGGTGTGGGTGGTGAAACCGAGGATGCGGGATTCGCCGGGACAGTTCTGCCGGACCAGTTGGCCGAGATTCAACTCCCCGGCCGACCCGAGTTCCGTGGCGCGGGCGTCGCCGAGATGCGAGTTATGGGCCCACACCACGATTTTCGCGTCGGAATCGGTGCGCTGCCGCAGATGTCCGCGTAATGCCGTGAGGGTGGCGAACATATGCTCGTCGCGCAGATTCCACGACGATACGCGGGAACCGAACATCGCCCGGTAGTACTGTTCGGCCGCCGCGACCAAGCGGGCGTTCTGTTCGGCGTAGAACTGTTCGTCGGGGTCGCCCTGCCCGTCGGTGCGCAGCTCCCGGATGCTCATCCGCTGCAATTCCGCCAGCTGTGCGACCACCGCGTCCGCACAATCCTCGCCCGCGCCGAACGCGGCGGCGTAACCGTAGTGCTGTTCGTCGGTGTGCTGGTCGAAACAGGCGTACCGGTCGCGGGCGCGCCGTGCGGCTGCCGGGTCGACGCGGTCGAGATAGCCGATCACCTCGGCGGCGGAGCGACGCATGCTGTAGAGGTCGAGGCCGTAGAAGCCGACGGTGCGCGCCGGATCGCGCCGGTTGTATTCGCGCAGCCATTCCACGAAATCGCGGACCACGGTATTACGCCACATCCACATCGGGAAGCGCTGGAAACCGCGCAGCGCCTGCTCGGCATCGCCGTCGTCGCCGCGGCCGCGGATATAGCGGTTCGCGCGGTGGGCGTCGGGCCAGTCGGCCTCCACGGCAACCGCGTCGAAACCGGCGCGTTCGATGAGGGTGCGCGTCATCCGGGCCCGGGCGGCATAGAACTCCGAGGTGCCGTGGGTGGCCTCGCCGATCAGCACGTACCGGGCATCACCCACCAGGTCCAGCAGGACATCGTCGGACGGGACGCCGTCGGGCAGCAGGGTGGCGGCGGACCTGACGCCCACCTCCGGGCCGGTGGCGGCGGCCTGCTGTTCGCCGGCCGGAAGCTGCGCGGCACGGTCGAGCAGATCGCGGATCTCCTCGTCGGAGCTCTGGGTGAAGTCCTGGTACTCCGCGCTCACCCCGGCGAACCCGGCGGGTACGCGCGCGCAGACCATCTCGTCCACCCGTCCCCGCAACCCGGCGCAGGTGGCTTCGAGGGCGACGGGTACCGCGACGACAACACGCGCCGGATGCATCCGGTACACCGTGCGGACCGCCGCATCCATGGTCGCGCCGGTCGCCAGGCCGTCGTCCACCAGGATCACCGTGCGGCCCGTGACATCGAGCAGCGGCCGCCCACCCCGGTAGACCTGTTCCCGCCGGCGCAGTTCGCGGCCCTCGGCGCGGGCTATCCGTTCCAGGACATCGGGGCCGACCCGTTCCGCGGCCAGGACGTCACCGTTGGTGACAAGAACCCCGCCGCTGGCGATCGCGCCCAGCGTCAGCTCGGAGTTACCCGGGGATCCGAGCCTACGGACGACCAGGACGTCGAGGGGCGCCTGCAGGGCCTGCGCCACCTCGTAGGCCACCGGCACTCCGCCCGGGGGCAGACCCAGGACGACGGTATCCGGGTCTCGGAAACGGTCGAGTAGCGTCGCGAGTGTCCGGCCGGCCTCGCGGCGGTCACGGTAAGCGCTTGTCGCCATGAGGGCGCGCTACCCGATGCGGTCCTGGGCAAACAGGACAGGTCTGCGCGCGCCGGGCAGGACGGCCGGTCAGCGTTGCCGGGTAGGCGCCGCGGCCGCACTGCCGTCGGTGTTTCCCGCGCCGATATCGTGGTGCAGCGTCAGCAGCACATGGTCCAGGCGGGTGCGCAGCCGGACCTCCTCGTCGGCGATACCCGGAAGTGCCGCGACCATCCGTTCGGCGACCGTGCGCAATTTGATATTCGTTTCCTGCGACCGCCAGCGCAACACATGGAAAGCCTGGTCGGCGTTGATCCCGTAGGCGAGCATCAGCGCGCCCTTGGCCTGCTCGATGGCCATCCGGGCATCCAGCACCTGCGGCAGGGTGTCGTCGAGGGCCTCGCGGCGGAACTCGTCCGCAGCGGCGGACAGATCGATATAGAAGCCCTCGGTACCGATCGCTGCGCCGGCCTCGTCCAGCATGGGCTCGGAGACCACGAGCACCTCCTTGACATCGCCCGCCGTATCGATGATGCGGTGGCGGCTGGAGAACGGGCCCCCGTCCTCGACCGACAGGATCATGGCCTCGAGGCGGTCGCGATCGTCGGGGTGCTTATGGGAGAGCAGCAGCTCGGTGGTGGGGCGGACCTCCGGAGGGTGGCCGTGGATCCGGGCTGCTTCCGCAGACCATTCCCAGGTCCGGGTCGCGAAGTAGTACCGGAACCGTCCCACTTGCAAGGGGTCGCCGGCGCCGACCACCCGTTCCACGAGTTCGACTTCGGATTCCGGCAGCTCGTCCCGCGCGTTCATGGCTGTGATTATTCCCCGCGCCGCCCACGCGGCGGCGGCCGACCGGTGCCACGGCCGGCGGCGATCCGGTAGACGGCGGAAGAAAACGGTTACGAATCCATACCGCTGTGCCCCTTCGGGGTGGATTCGTCGGTTTCGAGCTGTTCGCCGGTGGGGTGTTCGTCGGCGTGGGTGGGTTCTGCGTGTTCCTCGGCGAAATCGGGTTCGTCCCGATCGGCCGTGGTCCGGGGATCGTGTTCCGGTGTGGTCATAGGCGGGCGGGTACCCGGCGGGCGCCCGGTGAACACAGCCCGATCGTGTTTACCGCCGGCGAATCCGGGAAGCCGCCGACCGGGAAACGACCATGTTCACAGGCCGGTACGGCACGGCCGCGCACGCCATCGAGGAGGACAACTCGTGGACCGAACACCGGATCAGGGATCCGCGACCCCCGCCGCGTCCGAGGCGGCGCAACGCCCGCTCGGCGAAGGCCGGGGCGATACCGACCCCAAACAGCAACAGCTCGATCCGCTGCGCCAGGACCGGGAGAGCGGGTACCTCACGACACAGCAGGGCGTCCGGGTGGACCACACCGACGATGCGCTGAGCGTCGGCGCGCGCGGGCCCACACTGCTCGAAGACTTCCATGCCCGGGAAAAGGTCACCCATTTCGACCACGAACGCATTCCGGAACGGGTGGTCCACGCGCGCGGCGCCGGTGCCTACGGTTATTTCCGGCCCTACGACGATTCGCTGGCGGAATACACGGCCGCGAAATTCCTGACCGACCCCGGTACGCGGACCCCGGTGTTCGTTCGTTTCTCCACTGTCGCCGGATCCCGCGGCTCGGCCGATACCGTGCGCGATGTTCGCGGTTTCGCCACGAAGTTCTACACCGAACAGGGAAATTACGATCTGGTCGGAAACAACTTCCCGGTGTTCTTCATCCAGGACGGCATAAAATTCCCGGATTTCGTGCATGCGGTGAAACCGGAACCGCACAACGAGATCCCGCAGGCGCAATCGGCGCACGATACGCTCTGGGATTTCGTGGCCGAACAGCCCGAAACCCTGCATGCGATCATGTGGCTGATGTCGGACCGCGCCCTGCCGCGCAGTTACCGGATGATGCAGGGATTCGGCGTCCATACGTTCCGATTCGTGAACGCAGAAGGCCGCGGAACCTTCGTGAAATTCCACTGGAAACCCGCCCTGGGTGTGCACTCCCTGGTATGGGACGAATGCCAGCAGGTCGCCGGGCGCGACCCCGACTACAACCGGCGCGACCTGTGGGACAGTATCGAAGCCGGTGATTTCCCGCGCTGGGAACTGGGCGTGCAGTTGGTACCGGAGGAGCAGGAATTCGATTTCGATTTCGACCTCCTCGATTCCACCAAGATAATCCCGGAGGAACAGGTTCCGGTGCGTCCGGTCGGTGAGATGGTGCTCGATCGCAACCCGGACAATTTCTTCGCCGAAACCGAACAGGTCGCCTTCCACACGGCCAACGTCGTACCCGGTATCGATTTCACGAACGATCCGCTGCTGCAACTACGGAACTTCTCCTACCTGGACACCCAGCTCATCCGCCTCGGCGGGCCGAACTTCGCGCATCTGCCGGTGAACCGGCCACTGGCCGATGTCCGCACCCACCAGCAGGACGGCTTCGGTCGCCACGATATTCCGCACGGCCAGGCGTTCTACACCAAGAACACCATCGGCGGCGGCTGCCCGGCACTCGCCGACGAAGATGTCTTCCGCCACTACACCCGGCGCGAAGAAGGCGATACGCTGCGGATCCGCAGCGAAAGCTTCAAGGAGTACTACCGGCAGCCCCGGATGTTCTGGCGCAGTATGACCGCAACGGAGGCCGAGCACATCGTCTCCGCGTTTGCGTTCGAACTCGGCAAATGCAAACGTGTGGAGATCCGCTCGCATGCGCTCGAACAGCTGGTCCGGATCGACCCGGATCTGGCGAGCCGGGTCGCCGACCAGCTCGGACTGCCCACCCCCGAGGCCGGCCCGGTGGAGGATGTGCCGTTGTCACCGGCGCTGTCGCAGGTGAAGGATCCGCCGGCCACCATCGCCACCCGCAAGATCGCCGTCTTGGCGGCCGACGGGGTCGATGTGGCGGGCGTCGAACGGCTGCGCACGGCACTGCGCGAACGCGGCGCCGAAACCGAGGTGCTGGCCGAACACGGCGGCCAACTGAGCGGTGCCACCGACGGGGCCCTGACCGTGGACAAAACCCTGGCGACCATGGCGTCGGTGCTCTACGACGCGGTGGTCGTGGCCGGCGGTGATACCTCCGCCCGCACCCTCGCCGCCGCGGGTCCCGCGGTGCACTTCGTGACCGAGGCGTACAAGCACTTCAAACCGGTGGCAGTGCTCGGCGCGGGCGCCGAGGTGCTGCGGGCCGGCGGTATCGCGGTCCCACCCGAATCGGACACTCCGGTCGACGGTGTACTCCAGACCGGCGACGCGGTCTCCGACGGCTTCGTGGAAACCTTCGCCACGGTGCTCGCGGGCCACCGCATCTGGGAGCGCGACACCACGGCGATACCCGCCTGAACCGGGGCGTCGCACACGAAGAGCAGGGCCCGGCCGACGCGATGCAACGCGTCGGCCGGGCCTGGTGCCACGAAGTGAGCGGCGCCGGGGCCGCCGGCGCGAAAACGCAGCCGCCGCCCAGGGCGGCAGAGTCCTGGCGGGCCGAGAGTGCGCGTGTGAACAGTTGGCCGGCACCTGGACGGGCCGCCTGCCGTTCGACAGACGCCGAAACCGCGGCGGCGAAACCGGGGCGGCGGTGCGGAAGCGGGCCGAGAGATCAGGTCCGCGTACGCCGGTAGGCGGTGCGTGCCCGGACGACACGGTGTGGGTCCGCGAGTCGGGTGGGCAGCGTTCTGGACCGGCGCGCGGGTGTCCGGCGTATGGTGTGCTCGCCGGGTGCCTGCGTGCCCGCAGAGCGGAGCCTCAGGCGTGTGTTCCCGGCTCGCCGGTGCCGATACCGATTATTCGGAAAGCGGTGTGGCCGAGGGCGGTTTCGTCGAGGAGGTTGCGGGTGTCGACGATGATCGCCTGGGCGGTCTCGGCCTCCAGCCGCTGCCAGTTCAGGGTCAGGAACTCCGGCCATTCGGTGAGGACGACGAGTGCGGAGGCGTCCTTCGCCACCAGGTAGGGGTCGTCGACCACTTGCACCGGATCCAGCCCCGGTGTCCCGGCGGGTACGCAGGGATCGTGGGCGACGACGGTGACCCCGTGGCGGCACAGTTGCTGCGCGACCGCCACCGCGGGGGAGTCGCGGAGATCGCCGGTTCCGGCTTTGAACGCCAGGCCCAGCACACCGATTCGGGTGCCCGCGAGGGCCCCGTCTACCGCGCCGGTGACCGCATAGCGGATCTTGCGCATCACCATCGCCTGCTGGCGGTCGTTTGCCCGAACCGCGTCGCGCACGAGCGCGAAGTCCACGCCCTCGGCCTCGGCGGCACGCAGGAGCGCGTGGGTGTCCTTCGGCAGGCAGGAGCCGCCCCAGCCGGGGCCGGGGGCGAGGAAATCGGGGCCGATCCGGCCGTCCATACCCATGGTGTCGGTGACCCGCGTGATATCGGCGCCGACGCGTTCGCACAGGTCGGCCATCGTGTTCACGAAGGACAGCTTCACCGCGAGGAAGGCGTTGCTGGCGTATTTCGCGAGTTCCGCGCTGGCCGTATCGGAACGGACGACCGTGGCGCCGGTGCCGGCGTACAGTCCGGCGACCCGGTCGGCGGACTCGGTGTCCCCCTCGCCGGCGCCGACGAGGATGCGGTCCGGATGCAGGAAATCGTGCACCGCATGGCCTTCGCGCAGGAATTCGGGATTGCTGACCACGGCCCGGCCGGCGAGCGCGGATGATTCGGTGAGACGGGCCGCTGTCCCGACCGGAACAGTGGATTTGGTCACCAGCGTGCAATCCGGCCGCAGCACGGTGGCCAGCGTGTCCAGGGCACGGTCGAGTACTTCCAGGTCGGCCTCCCCGCCGTCTCCCATGGGCGTCGGCAGACACAGCAGCACCACTTCGGCCTCGGTCAGTGCGCCCGGATCGGTGGTGAAGGCGAGCCGCTCCTCGGCCAGGCCCTCGCCGACGAGTTCGGGCAGTCCCGGTTCGACAATCGATACCGAACCCGCCCGCAGCCGTTCGACCTTGGCTTCGTCGTTGTCCACACAGATCACGTGGTGCCCGAGATGGGCAAGGCATGCGGCGCTGGTGAGTCCTACGTATCCGGCGCCGACGACACCGACGCGACTACCCATGGTGTGCCCCCTTTCCGAGGACTTCGGCCGCAGCGGTGAGCACCCGTTCGGGCCGCACCATGAGAAGTCCGGAATCCGGGCGGTCGGCGTGCGGATCACCGGTTCTGCCCGCCCACAACGCGATATGGTGCCGTGCGGTGACCGGCGGGCCCCAGGTATGGGGTGGGGTGGGGCCGAACAACAGTACCGAGGGTGTCCCGTAGGCGGTGGCCAGATGGCCCACGCCGGTATCGCCGCAGATCACCAGTTCCGCCTCGGCCACCATTGCGGCCAATTCGAGCAGATCGGTACGGCCCGCATACACCGCCGAGCGCGGGAGCCCCGCCTGCGCGGCAACGGTATTCGCCAGCGGAACCTCCGCGCGTGACCCGGTGATCACCACGGGCCGTCCGTCGGCGCTCAAGGCCCGCGCCACCCGTGCGAATCGCTCGGGCGGCCAGCAGCGTGCGGGAGAGGCGGCACCGGGATGGATCACGACCGCCCGCGATACCGGCGCCGGCACCGGCGGGGCAGGCAACCACAGCGCGTCACGATCGGTCGCCATCCCGCGGTACTCCAGCAGTCGGCACCAGCGATCCACCTCGTGCAGATCCGCCCGCCACTCCGGGCCGGCCAGTTCCGGGTAGTCCGGATGACGGTGTGTCAGCAGCGATTCCGGGCCGGTTGCGAGTAGATCGCGGATACTCTCCGGACCCCTGCCGTGCAGGTTGACCGCCAATCGGGGCGGTGCACCCGGCCATCGCAGCGCTCCCAGCCCGGGGGTCGGCAGTAGTTCGTCGACCGCCTCGATCGACGCCACCAGCCCGCGCAGCGGTTCGGGCGCGGCGAGTACCAGCCGGTCGTCCGGGTGGGCAGCGCGCAGCGCACGTAAGGCGGGCACCGCGGTCAGCAGATCGCCGAGGCCGAGTGCCCGCAGTACGAGTATCGATCCGCTCAGGGCCACGACCCCTCTTCCGAGGTGCAGACGACGAGTTCGCGGACCTCGCAGCCCGGCGGTTGGTTCAGCGCGAACAGGACGGATTGTGCGACATCGGCGGGCTGGTTGAGTTTCGCGTCCGGCGGGGGTTTGTACTGTTCGGCGCGCCCGTCGAAGAACGCCGTATGCATACCGCCGGGAATCAGCAAGGTCACGCCGACGTCACCGGCGGTTTCGGCGGCCAGCGCGCGGGTGAACCCGACCACCCCGAATTTCGAGGCGCAGTACGCGGTCGCGTCGCTGACCGCCTTGATCCCCAGCGTGGACGCACAGGTCACCACGGTGCCCCGGTGGGCCCGCAGTGCCGGCAGCGCGGCGCGCACCACCGCGACCGTACCCAGCAGGTTCACCTGGACCACCCGTTCCCAATCCTTGGCCGGCACATCGTCCAACCGCCCGCAGGCATCGGTGCCCGCGGCGGTGAACACGCCGTCGATCCGGCCGTCCGCGCGGTCGGACAGTTCCTGTACCGCGTTCTCCGCCGCCGCGGTATCGGCGAGATCGGCCCGCACGAAATCGACGGTGGTCTCGGGTTGTTCGCGGTCGATCACCAGGGGGCGGCCTCCGCGTTCGAGGACCGCCGCGGTCACCGCCGCGCCGAGCCCGGAAGCGCCGCCGGTGATCAGGATATTGCCGAGTGTTCGCATCGCACTCCTTCGTGGTCGGGTCAGCCGCGAGACCGGCTGACCAGCTGAGTCGTCGAATAACCGCGGACCGTGGGGATCAGCGCTATTTCGCCGCCGTGCCGGCGCACCACCTCGGCTTCGGGCAGTTCCGCCTCGGCGTAGTCGCCGCCCTTGACCCAGATATCGGGCCGCAACCGATCCAGCAGCGCGCTCGGCGCGGATTCGTCGAATATCGCGACGGCATCGACCGAGGACAGTTCGAGCAGCAGCCGGGCGCGGTCGCGGTCGGCGACGATCGGCCGGCTCGGGCCCTTCAACCGGCGCACCGAATCATCGGAGTTCAGGCAGACGATCAACGCGTCGCCCATGGCCCGCGCCTGGCGCAGCAGGCTCACATGGCCGGGATGGAGCAGATCGAAACAGCCGCCGGTGGCCACCAGCCGTCCGCCCCTGCCCCGGACCGCCGCGGCCAGTTCGAATGCCGACCCGGCGGTATCGGATTCCCCAGTGGCGGTCGCCGCGGGGGCGTCGCAGGTCGACAGGGTGGTGGCGGCGCCGGTGGCGACGAACCTGGCGGCCGTGGCCACGGCATGGGTCACCGCCTCGGCCACCGTCGATCCGTCCAGCAGCGCCGCCGTCGCAGCGGACGCGAACCGGTCGCCGGCACCGCAGGTATCGGGCGCGATACGGTCCGCGCTGCGGATCGACGCGGGGACGGGAACCGTCGCCAGCCGTTTACCGTTGGCCAGGACGGCGCCGGACGAACCGAGCGTAACCGCAACCGAATCGGCGGACCATTCGTCACGCAAGACCTTCGCCAGTTCGTCGGGTTCCGCGTAGCCGGGCGCGAACTGCCGGGCCTCGTTCAGATTCGGTGAGACCAGCGATACGCCCGCTGTCGGCGCCGGTCCGCGCGGATGCGGGTCCCATACCACCGGCACGGCCCGGGCGAGCTCGGTGAGCAGGCGCCGGATCCGCGGATGCGCGGCCACCCCGCGGCCGTAATCAGCGACCAGGATCGCCCCGGCCGACCGCAGCGTCCGCACCACTGCCGAACTCACCGGCCCGGCATCGGCGGTACCGTCGCCGGTGTCCAGCCGCACCAGCGACTGGCCGCCCGCCCGCACCCGCGTCTTACGCACCGTTTCCCCGCGCAACACCATCGGCACGACATCGACCTCTTCGCCGAGCAGCCGTAGGAGATTGCGCCCGCCGTCGTCCTCGGTGAGGGCCGTGATCAGCGTGACCTCGGCCACGGACCGGGCGGCCAGCAGGGCGGCCAGCCCGGCGCCACCGGGGCGCAGCCAGCGGCGTTCCACATCCACCACGGGTACCGGCGCCTCGGGGCAGAGCCGGTCGGCGGCGCCTTCGATATCGACGTCGAGCAGGGTATCGCCGAGGACGACCAGCGGTTTCATGCCGGAATCCCCAATGCCTCGTCGAGCGCCGCGCACAAGGCGTGCACCAGCGCCAGATGCACTTCCTGCACCGTGGCGGTGGTTGCGGCTTCCACCGCGATCGCGTCGTCGCACAGCGCCGCCAGCGGATTCGGCATCGGCCCGGTCATCGCCCAGGTACTGACACCGAGCTCCTGGGCGGTTTTCGCGGCGGCCACCACATTCTGGCTGGTACCGCTGGTGGACAACAGGACCAGGACGTCACCGGGCCGGCCGTGCGCGCGGACCTGACGGGCGAACAGTTCGTGCCCGCCGTAGTCGTTCACGATCGCGGTACCCGCCGACGTATCGGCGTGCAGGGCGATCGCCGACAGCGGTTGCCGTTCGTGGTGGAACCGGCCGACCAGTTCGCCGGTCAGGTGCTGGGCTTCCGCCGCGCTGCCGCCGTTACCGCAGGCGAGCAACCGGCCACCGTTGTCGAGCACGGCGGCCAGCTCACGCCCCCATCCGCTGATCTTCGGAGCGAAGGAACTGGTGCGCTGCAGCGCTGTGCACAGCGCCGCGAAATGTTCCTCGATCACGACACACCTCCTGTCTGCAGACCCCCACCCCGGTCCGCGCTGAGTTCTTCCGCCGCCTGCACCACCCGATCCGGGGTGATCGATTCCAGGCACGGATGCCCCGCGGTCGGGCAGTCCCGGGCCCGGCTGTCGCGGCACGGTGCCGCCTGGTCGCCGAGGACGATCACCGGAACGCCGTAGGGCGCCCACCGTGCGGCGGGCACGACCGGTGCGAACAGTGAGACCACCGGCGTACCGACGGCCGCGGCGAGATGCGCGGGGCCGGTATTCGGTGCCACCACCACGGTCGCGTCGCGGAGCACGGCGGCGAGTTCGGGCAGGCCGGTCCGCCCGCCGAGATCGACGGCATGGTTTCCCGCGACCGCGGCGGTGAGCGCCCGGTCGCCGGGACCTCCGGTCACGACCACCCGGTGACCGGCCCTGATGAGCGCGGTCACCATCGCCGCCGACCGCAAGGGCGACGGTTGCCGGGCCGGTACCGACGCGGCGGGATGCACCACCACATAACCGGGCCTGCCGGTGAGCGCGCGGGTATCCGGGAGCGGTTGGCGGACGGCGAGTTTCCCGTCGTCACCGGGCGGTAACCGGAACCCGGCCGCCGTCGCAAGGGACAGTGCGCGCTCGGCCTCGGGGGGATCGCCCTCGACCCGGTGCCGCAGATCCAGCAGCGAACCCGGATAGTCCTCGGAGATCGCGCCGACCCACGGGACCCCCGCCATTCGGAGCAGCAGTGCGAGCGGTAGCGGCGACTGATGGAACGAGGTGAGGATCAGCGCGCGATCCAGTTCGAGGGCACGCAGCCGATCGACGAAGGCACCGGTATCGGCCGGTGAGACCGGCGCCGGTTCCGGGTCGATCCACGGTGCGCACCAGGTGAGGATCCGGTCGACACCGGGTAGCAGTTCCGCTCCGGCGCGGCCGCGGGGTCCGGCGAGCAGGGTGACATGGCCGGCGCCCGCGGCGACCGCACGGACACACGGACCTGCCAGCAGGACATCGCCGACGTTGTCCATCCGCGCCACCAGTACTCGGCCTGTCATGACGCACCTGCCAAGGCCAATCGGACCGCCTCGGTGAGATCGTGCGCGACCTGCGCCTCGGCCCGCGCCCGCTGCACCTCTTCGGGACGTGTGCGCGCGGTGGGCACCAGAATGGCCCGCGCCCCGGCCGATAACGCGGCGGCGATATCGGCCCCCGTATCACCGATGAGCACGCACCGGCCCACCTCGACACCGAGATCGGCCGCGGCGCGGCGCACCATGGCAGGCGCCGGTTTACGGCAGGCGCAGCCGTCGTGCTCGCCGTGCACACAGACCTGCCAGGTCGCGAACGGGCCGAGTAGTTCCTCGACCCGCCGATTCACCGCTGCCAGCTGCCCCGGGGTGATCAGCCCTTTGGCGACGCCGGACTGGTTGCTCACGACGCCGAGCTGGATGCCGGCCGCGCGCAACATCCCGAGTGCGTCCGCGGCGCCCGGGACCGGCTGCACACCGGTCGGGTCGGCGAGATAGGGGATATCGACGATCAAGGTGTCGTCGCGGTCGAACAGCAGCGCATGCGGTGCGGGATGGGTCGCGTGGCGGTGCCGCAGTTCACCGCGCAGCCGATGCCAGCACGCGGCCGGGGGAATGAGTGCACTGGTCACGGTCATCCGGGCGATCTCGCCGGGCGTGCGGGGTCCGGGCAGGATTCGGCGTATCGCGAACTGGGCGGTGAGCGCGGCCCAGGCCGCGGCGAATCCCAGTGCGGGACGGCGCCGTCCGGCCATACCCGCACCCACGGCCGCCGCACCCAGCGCGGTGGTGAGGGCGTGCCGGGGGAGCAGGCTGGAACCTTCGCCGATGCGCCGGCGCCAGTGGGCGCCGAATTTGCGCCGCATCAGCGCATTGTCGGCGTTCCCGCGCTGCGCGCGGAGGCTGGCCAGCGGCCCCGAGTTCCGCGCGGGGTGGACGGTGACCCGCTCGCCCTCCGCGATGGCGTAACCGGCCAGGCAGACCCGGAGCGCGAGATCGGCGTCCTCGCGGTAGGCGCGGGGGAACCGTTCGTCGAATCCGCCCACCGCGTCGAGGGCCGATCGGCGGTAGGCCATATCCGCGGTGATCCAGCGCGCGGTCGCCAGGCCCGCGGTACCGCGTTCGTCGTCGGTCGGCCGGCGATCGGGCGGCAGCGGGACCTCGATGCGTGCCGTGGACGCCCCCGTGGTGTCGTCGAGTCCGAGCAGATCACCGGCCAGCCGCGCCGGCCAATCGGGGGCGACGAGTACATCGTCGTCGAGGAAAGCGATCCAGGTTCCCGTGGCATGCCGCCATCCCGCATTGCGCGCGGCGGCCGGGCCCCGGCCACCGGAGCGGATCACCTGCGCGGGTGGAAGGTCTTGCGGCAGTGTGAGTTCCGCACTCTCGCGGCGGTCGTCCACCACGATGATCTCCCGCGGTGCGGGGCCGGTGGCGGTGGCGAGCGCTTCCAGCAGCAGCCAGAGGCTGTCCCGGCCCATGGTCGGGATGACGATGCTGTAGTCCAGCTCCGGGCCCTTCATCGGCGACGCACCAGGAACGGGCCGAGAGCCAGGAGGTCGATCGGCGCGGAACCGAAACATTCGAGGGCATCGCGCGGCGAATCGACCATCGGCCGTCCGGCGGTGTTGAGGCTGGTGTTGACCACGACGGGCAGTCCGGTGCGGCGCTCGAATTCCGTGAGCATCCGCGCCGTCAGCGGGCTGTCCGCGGGATCGACGGTCTGGACTCGCGCCGTGTGGTCCACATGGGTCACGGCCGGGATCCGTTCCCGCCAGGCCGGATCCACATCGTGGACGAACAACATGTACGGGCTGGGCAGGGGGCCGCGATGGAAGATTTCGGCGGCACGCTCGGCGAGCACCATCGGCGCGACGGGCCGGAACTGCTCGCGGCCCTTCACATCGTTGAGGCGTTCCAGGTTGGCCGCCCGGCCGGGATGCGCCAGCAGAGACCGGTGCCCGAGCGCGCGCGGACCGAATTCGGCCCGGCCCTGGAACCAGGCCACCACCTGATCCGCCGCCAGCGCCTCCGCCACCTCGTCCGCGATATCCGCGGGCCGGGTGTAGCGGACCTGTGCC
Organism: Nocardia carnea NBRC 14403; assembly: GCF_000308515.1. Classification (GTDB taxonomy): domain Bacteria; phylum Actinomycetota; class Actinomycetes; order Mycobacteriales; family Mycobacteriaceae; genus Nocardia; species Nocardia carnea. The sequence continues at coordinate 98,657 of NZ_BAFV01000125.1, forward strand.
GTGCGCAGTACGGATTCGAGCTCCGCGGCGGACCATTCGCGCCCGAGATCGGCCCCGCGCATCGCGGCACCGCGTTCCCCGAATTCGGCGGCCAGCTGCAGTGCCGCGCCGAGTGCGGTACCCGCATCACCCGCCGCGGGCTGTACCCAGATCCGGTCGTAGGGACCTTCGGCGTGCAGCCGGGTATTCGCCACACAGTTGAGTGCGATACCGCCGGCCAGCGTCAGATTCGGCTGGCCGGTCTGCCGGTGCAGCCACGAGGTGAGCTCCAGCAGTACTTCCTCGAGCCGTTGCTGCACACTCGCCGTCAGATCGGCGTGGTCACGGCCGAGTTCTCCGCCGGTGACGGCGGGCGCGAAATCGTCCCAGCGCACCGGCTCGGTGCGGAAACCGCCGTCGGCGGTGGTGTAGATCAGTTCCCGGAAGCGATCGAGGAACCGCGGCGTACCGTAGGACGCCAAGGCCATCACCTTGTACTCGTCGCTGGAGCGGGCGAAACCCAGATGTTCGGTGAGATCCTCGTACAGCAGGCCCAGCGAATGCGGCAGCCGCTGGGCGGCGAGTTCGACGAACTTGCCGTCCCGGTACTCGCCGGCCAGATACGACTGGCTCTCACCTCGGCCGTCGGCCACCAGTACGGCCGAATCGTCGAACGGAGCGGCGAGTGCGGCCGAGGCCGCATGCGCGACATGGTGGCGGACGAAACGTACGATCGCCGGGTCGAGGCCGGGCAGCGCGGTGCGCAGGAAAGCGGGCGCCCGGCGCGCGTAATCGGTGCGGGTCTCCTCACTCGACGCATCGAGACCACCCAGCGAATGATCGACCAGGCCCGGGTCGTAGGAGTAGCCGACCGCGTCGAGCTGCTCGGGCCGCAGGCCGGCCCGCTCCAGGCACCAGGCCGCGGCCTGTTCGGGCATCTCCCACGCCGAGAACGGCACGGGCCGCTTACCGTGCTTACGACGGCTGAACCGTTCCTCTTCGGCGGCGGCGACGATTTCACCGTCCACGACCACCGCGGCCGCGGGATCGTGGAACACTGCGTTCACACCTAATATGCGCACCGGCTGCCTTTCCACTCGGAACGCGGGCTCGGCCCGCCGATTCGTTCTAGGCGCTACCCGGCGTGGTGAGCACCAAACCGGGACGCCTCGCTCGTTACTCAGTGGCGACTGCGCGGATCGCTCAGCGTCGCGATTACGCCGGTCTGCGGCGGCGCGCAGGCACCGGAGGTTCACTGCGGCGAACGGCCGGCCACCGGGCTCAGCGCGTGCGTCGGTGGCAGGGTGCGCCCGGCGAACCAGTCGATCGTGCGGCGCAGCCCCTCGGCACGGTCGACCCGCGGCTCCCAGCCGAGTTCACGTCGTGCCAAGGTGATATCCGGACACCGGCGTTGCGGGTCGTCGACTGCGCCGTCGATGTACTCCAATGCGGACCGGCTCCCGAGCGCCGCGCGGATCTGTTCGGCCAGCGATCGCACGGACAGTTCGTGCGGGTTGCCGATGTTCACCGGACCGGGATGCCCGGAGTTCGCCAGCGCGTGCAGCCCGCGCACCGTGTCCTCGACATAACAGAGCGACCGCGTCTGCTCGCCGGTCCCGGCGACGGTCAGCGGTGCCCCCGCCAACGCCTGGGCGATGAAGGTGGGCACCATCCGGCCGTCGTCGGCCCGCATCCTGGGCCCGTAGGTGTTGAAGATCCGGGCGATCGCCGTGTTCGCGCCGCGCTCGCGGCGGTAGGCCATGGTCAGCGCCTCGGCGTACCGTTTCGCTTCGTCGTAGACACTGCGCGGGCCCACCGGATTCACATGACCCCAATAGCTCTCGGGCTGCGGATGGACACCCGGATCGCCGTACACCTCGCTCGTGGAGGCCAGCACGAACCGGGCACAGTGGCGTTCCGCGAGCTCGAGCGCATTGGCCGTGCCCAGCGATCCCGCCCGCAGCGTCTCGAGCGGCAGACGGAGGTAATCCGGCGGGGAAGCGGCGGACGCGAGATGGAAGACGATATCGACGCAACCGATCTCGGGAAACGGCTCGGTCACATCGTGGCGGACGAATTCGAAGCCCGGCCGGTCCAGCAGGGCGGCGATATTGTCCGGTGCCGAGGTCGCGAAATTATCGAGCGCGAGGGCGGCCGTACCGGTATCGAGCAGATGCGCGCACAGATGCGAACCGACGAAACCGGCACCGCCGGTCACCAGCGCACGTTCACGGTCTCGGGCCATATCCACTCCTACCCGGGCAGCGGGGCCGCCGATCGGTCGGCGGGATCCTGTTGTCTGCCCTGACTCGTCACGGGTGTGCGGTTGTTATTGGGCCTGTTCCCGCTCTGCTCCGGCAGTCGCGGTGGCAGCGGCCACCCGGTGGTAAGCGCGGAGGGTCTCCACGGTGATCCGATCCCACGAATAGCGTGTCCGGACACGATCACGCCCGGCACGGCCGAACCGCTGCCTGGTCGCCGGCGAATCCAGCAGTTCGCGTACCGCGTCGGCCAGCTCGTCGGGTGCCTGCGGGGTGACCAGCGTTCCGGTGACACCGTCGACCACCGTGTCGGTCAGGCCGCCCACCGCCGCCGCCACCACGGGGACTCCGCAGGCCATGGCCTCGAGCGGGGTGATGCCGAACGGTTCGTACCACGGGGTGCAGGCAGCCACATCCGCCGAGCGCAGCAGCGGGGCCATATCCTCCCGCGGCACCTGACCGAGCAGCCGCACCCGGTCGCGGACGCCGAGCTCGTCCGCCAGGGCCAGCAGCCGGATCGCCTCCGGATCGTCGGCGAGATTGCCGTCGTCCGGTCCGCCGACGAGCAGCAGCTCGGTATCGTGCAGCCCGGTGAGCGCGGTGATCGCGATATCGAAACCCTTCCGCGGCACCAGCCGCCCGACACTGACCATGCGATACCGTCCCGACCGGGGCGCGCGCGGACCGTCCGGAGTGAACCGCTCGAGGTCGACACCGCAGGGGATCACCGAGGTCCGGGTCCGCGGCAGGCCCAGACGGGCCAGTTCGAACACCTCGTCGGTGCAGGTCGCGATCACCCGGTCGGCCTGTTCGGCGATACGCCGTTCGAGTTCGACCCGGCCGGCCGGACTGGTGTCCTTCGAGCCCTGGTAGCGGCGCTTCACCACCCCGAGCGCGTGGAATGTCTGCAGCATCGGGATACCGAGCGGCCGGCTGGCGGCGAGGGTGGCAAGCCCGGACATCCAGAAATGCGCATGCGCCACATCGGGTGGCCGGTGCTGCCATTCGGCGCGCAGATACGCACCGAACTCGTCCATATGCGGGAGGAGTTCATCCTTGGGCAGCGGCTGCGGCGGGCCCGCCGGGACCCGGGTCACCCGGTATCCCTGTGCGGTCGTCACGGTGCGCGGCTCATCGGGCTGTTCGCGACGGGTGTAGACGGTGACGTCGTACCCTCGCCGGGAAAGACCCGCGGCCAGTTCGGCGACATGGACGTTCTGCCCGCCGGCGTCGACACCGCCCAGCGCGGCGAGGGGGCTGGCGTGTTCGGATACCATCGCGATCTTCATCGGTACGCCCTTTCCGACCCGGCTCGAGGCCTCGAGTATTCGGCTAGGTGACTTCGGCGAGCAGCACATCCCACCGGCGCAGGAAGGCGCCGAGCCCGTAGTGCTCCAGAGCGAACTGCCGGCCCGACTTACCCGCCAGGACCGCCAGATCGGGTTCATGCAGAAATTCGTGGAACTTCGCAGTGAGGGCCGCGATATCGGTGGAGGTCGCACCGGCCTCCGGCGGTACCGCGGCGACCGCCTCGGTGGTGGCGAGGGCGACCACCGGCATACCCAGGTGCATGGCTTCGAGCAGCGACAGGCCCAGGGAGGTCCACCGCGCGGTGTGCAGATAGACCCGCCGCCGCGCCATCTCGGCATGCAGTTCGGTCTGGGCGAAATCGCCGATACCGCGCACCGGATGCAGGGTGGGCGCCGCCGGGGTGAACTCGCCGGCGCCGATCCCGTACAGATCGACCGGCCCGGCCCGGGCGAAATCGGCCAGCAGATCGCTACCGGTGACCCGCGCGCGGCGCCGGGCCTCGTTGATCAGCGCGACCCCGTGCGGTAACTCCCCGGTGTAGAGCGCGCCGGGGTCCACGATGCCGTGCGGTACCACGCTGGTCGGCGCGCGTCCGCTGTCCCACATCAGCTCGTTGAAATGGGTGACGTGCACGAGCGGGATATCGGTGCGGTCGGCCAGCGGATGCCGACTGGTGGCCGCCCCGTCGCGGGGAGCATTGTGCTCGACATAGATCGCCGGGATATCGACACCCGGCCGGCGGCCCAGCCAGCGTTCGGTGAGGTCGATTTCCTCGGGCCGCTGCAGCACGACCACGTCGGGTTCGGCCATGCGAAGTGCGTCCGCGGGGACCTCTTCGGCGGCCGGCCAGTCGCGGCCGCACCGGCCCCGGCCCCACGGTCCGCCGCCCGCCACCACCGGCAGCAGATATCGGTGCCGGCCTCGGACGAACGATGTGGTCCACGAGCCGTGGACATGCCAGAGCAGAACCCTGAGCTGCCTCGTCTCGATCATGTCGGTAGCTCTTGCCGGTTCTCGCCGGTTCAAACCTTCCGCTATCCAGCGGCAGATACCGATCGTTTCCCGCGCGGCCGGGCAGCGGTGTTTGAACCGGCCGTTCTCGGCAAAGCCGGGAGGCATGAGCGGACCGAGCACTGTCACAGAACCCATCCGGTACCCGGTAACCGACACGATCGAGATCATCGACCCGGCCACGGGCGGCGCCGTGGGCATGATCCCCATGACCGGAATCGCGGAAGTGGATCAGCGGGTCGCCGTCGCCCGCCGCGCGCAATCGCACTGGGCGCGCACCCCGGCGGCCGAACGTGCCGCGGCGCTACGTGCGGGTGCGGGCCGGCTCCGGGCACGCGCCGACGAGATCGCCGCGCTCGCCGAATCCGAAACCGGTCGCCCGCGGGCCGAGGGCGCCGAGGGAATTGCCGCCGGTGCGGCGACCTTGGAACAGTACGCCGAACTCGGCCCGGTCCACCGGGGCCGCAGCCTGCAGGGCGATATCGACGCCACCGATCTGATGGTGTGGGAACCGCGCGGCGTGGTCGTGGCGCTGACACCGTGGAACGATCCCGTCGCGGTGTCCTGCGGTCTGCTCGGCGCCGCCCTGGTCACCGGTAACACGGTGCTGTACAAGCCGAGCGAACGCGCCCCGCATACCGGCGCCGTGCTGGGTGAACTCCTCGCGGACATGCTGCCGGACGGGGTACTGCAGATATTGCAGGGCGACGGCACCGTCGGCGCGGCCCTGGCCGCTCATCACGATATCGACCTCATCGCACATGTCGGCAGTACCGCTGCGGGCCGGTCGATCGCCCGGAGCGCAGCCGCGACCGGCGCGCATGTGCTGCTGGAGAACGGCGGTAACGATGCGTTCGTCGTCGACGCCGATGTGGATCCGGAATGGGCCGCGGAACAGGCCGCGCTCGGCGCCTTCGCCAACTCCGGGCAGATCTGCGTTGCCGTGGAACGAATTTTCGTCCACGAGGCGATCGCCGAACCCTTCCTGGCAGCGCTGGCCGGCGCCGCCCGCTCCTGGACCCCGGCCCCACTGGTCGATCGCCGCCATCGCGAGCAGGTACACGCTCAGGTGCGTGCAGCGGTGGCCGACGGCGCCCGGGCGTTGACGGGCGGGACCGTGCCGGACGGACCCGGTGCCCACTACCCGGCGACAGTTCTGACCGGCTGCACCCCCGCGATGCGGGTCATGCGCGAGGAAACCTTCGGTCCGGTCGCATCCGTACGGGTCGTCCCGACATTCGACCAGGGGCTCGCCGAAGCCGCACGAGACGACTACGGGCTCGCGGCGACCGTTCTCACCTCCTCGATGGCCAACGCCCAAACCGCGTGGCGGCAGCTGCCGGTCGGCACGGTGAAGATCAACGCGGTGTTCGGTGGCGCGCCCGGCGGCGCCGCCCACCCCCGCGGCGCCAGCGGGAGCGGCTACGGCTACGGCCCCGAACTACTCGACGAGATGACCCTGACGAAGGTTGTCCACCTGCAACCGCCACCCCGGTGATCGGTCCGGTGCCGGACTGTTGCAGCGGCGCTCTGCCGCCGGTGCCAGCGGGCTGCACCGGGCCCGGTCACGTGGGCCTCGTCCGGCGTGAACAAATCGCAGACTCGGTGGTCGATCGGGCACACATGCGCGGCCCGCGGCCCACTGCCGGGCGGGCAGCGCCCCGAAACCGACAACACTCGACCGTGATGCGATCGCCGCTCGCGGCAGACGTCGTGCGGCAGGGGCCGGATCACTGTGCTGCACCGGTGGCCGGATTGGCGCGGGGCGAACCGGGTAAGTGCGCACCATGCGCGTACTGGTGACCGGATGGTCCAGCTTTGTGCACGGGGAAGCGACGGCCGGGGATGTGCTGAGCATGCGCCGCGTCGGCGAGACCTTGGCCGGGGCCGGGATTCCGTACGAGACAGCGTGGAGTCCCGGGTTCCGGCCCGAGGCACTGCACCTCGACGATGCCGACTCCGGCCGCTACTCGCATCTCGTATTCGTCTGCGGCCCGGCGCACGGCGAACAGGTCCGTACCCTGCACGAACGATATGCGAGCTGCCGCCGCATCGCCGTCGGTGTCACGGTAGTCGACCCCGCCGATGCGACGGTCACCGGATTCCACCGCGTGCTGCCGCGCGACGACCCGGGCACTGCGCGGCCGGATATGTCGGTATCGGCGAGCACCGGCACCGTTCCGGTGATCGGCGTGGTCTTCGCCCCCGGACAGGCGGAATACGGGCCGGCGCGTCGGCACCGATCGGTGCACGAGGCATTGGAGCGCTGGTTGAACGGTCTGGACTGCGCCCGATTACCGCTGGACACCCGGCTCGCCGGCGACGATTGGCGCCACTGCCGCACCCCCGACCAGCTCGCCTCGGTTTTCGCGCGTCTGGACGCGGTGGTCACCACCCGGCTTCACGGTCTCGTGTTCGCCTTGCGGGCCGGTGTCCCCGTTCTGGCAGTGGACCCGGTAGCCGGTGGCGGAAAGGTGACCGCGCAGGCGGCTGCCCTGGGCTGGCCCGCCCTGATTCCCGCAGAACAAGCTCTCGACACCGATGTGGTCGACCACTGGTGGGAATGGTGCCTATCGGCCGCGGGTCGCAAACACGCCCGCCGCAACGAGTTCCCGGCCGCCGATTCCCTGGCGTCCGCTCTGCTCGACGAACTACTGCCGGGACGTTCCGCATGAGCCAGCCCGGCAACACGACGCAAGGCCACCCACCACGGCCCACCACCGACAGCGCTGCCGAAACCGTGGCCGGCACCGGCGCAGGGGCGGGCCGAAAGGACTCTGCGCCGGTAAGGGCCGATGGCGGTCCGGAGACCCCTGCCGGTGACGGATCGCAAGCTGCCGTTGCCGAAAGCCCGGACATCGCCGTCGGCCGCGCGACCAGGACCACGGTTGGTTCCGAGGGCAGTGGACATGCCGCCGAGGCAGGGACATCCGGTGGTGTCTGGGCGGAGAAGTCCATGCGCGACAGCGAGACAGCCGCGAAAGACGACCGAACAGCGGCCGCTATCGGCCGGGGACAAGAAGCAGCAGCCTGCGGAAACGCGGCGAGGGAGGTGGGTGTCGGCCTCGAAGACACAGGCAGCGACGAATCCGGTTCCGCGATCGGCTCCGAACCAGAACCCCGGCTCGGCGGCACCTCCGGGCCTGTTGTCGCCGAGGGGATGGGTACCGTGGCGGACAGGGCGATGACCGCGGCCGGCGAGTCAGGTCGTGTCGCCGGTGGACGAGCGCGCACCACGGTGGTGATCGCGACCCGGAACCGAGCCCCCGAACTGGCGCGCACCCTGACCGAGCTCCGGACGCTGCGGCCGTGTCCGGAGATCATGGTGCTGGACAATGCGTCCGACGACGACACCGCTGCCGTGGCCGCAGCATTCCCCGGCGTGACGGTGATCCGCCTGCCGCGCAATCTCGGTGCGGCGGCTCGCAATCTCGGCGTCGAAAAAGCTCACACACCGTATGTCGCGTTCAGCGACGATGACTCATGGTGGGCCGGTGAGGCATTGACCCGCGCGGAAAAGCTGTTCGACGCCTGCCCGAGGCTCGGTCTGGTCGCGGGCCGCACCCTCGTCGGTGCCGCCGACCGGGACGATCCCGTCAACGAATTGATGGCGAACAGCCCGCTGGGGCCTTCCGCCGACCTGCCGGGACCCTCGATTCTCGGGTTTCTCGCCTGCGCGGCGATCGTGCGCAAGGAGGCCTACCTGGGAGTCGGCGGGTTCAGCCCGCTGCTGCATTTCGGCGCCGAGGAAAAACTGCTGGCGCTCGATCTGGCCGCGTCCGGTTGGCAGCTCTGCTATGTGGCCGATATCCGCGCCCACCATCACCCTTCGGCGCAGCGGCCGCCGTCGCAGTGGCGCCGGCGCGCCGAACAGCGCAACAACGCGTTGATCACCTGGATGCGCCGCCCGCTGCGGAGGTGTGCGGCGGAAACGGCCCGCCTGCTCGCACGCGCCGTCCGGGAGCCACGGACGGCCCCGGTGGTGGCCGGAGTTCTGCGTCGGTTGCCGTGGGCGCTGGCGCAGCGGCGCCGGCTGCCACCGGAGGTCGAGCGGGGTGCCGCAACGCTGGAACTCGCCGAGGAAAGGAAGTGATCGGATGGGCACGGACCGCATCACCGTGGTGATCATGACCCGCGACCGCCGGGAACAACTGCTCGAAACACTCGCCGAGATGACCACCCTCCCCGACGCGGCGCCGATCATTCTGGTGGACAACGCGTCCACCGATGGAACAGCCGACGCGGTATCCGCGGCGTTCCCGTCGGTGGAGGTGATCCGGGCATGCGAGAACCTGGGCGCACTCGCCCGCAATCTCGCCGTGGAGCGAGTGCGCACCCCGTATGTCGCGTTCTGCGACGACGACACCCAGTGGCAGCCGGGGGCCCTCACCCGTGCCGCCGATCTGCTCGACCGGTATCCGGGTCTCGGTTCGGTGACCGGGCGCTGCCTGGTCGCCCCCGGCCTGCACGAGGATCCGATCACGCCGGAGTTGCGCGACTCCCCGGTGCCCGGCCCCGAGTGGCTGCCGGGCCCGGCGCTGCTCGGCGTGATGGCCGCCCTGTCCGCGTTCCGGGTGAGCGCGTTCCGCGAGGTCGGCGGGTTCTCCCGGCGGCTGTGGTTCGGTGGCGAAGAAGAACTGCTGGCACTCGACCTGGCAGCACACGGCTGGTGGATGTGCTGGATCGAGGACATGGTGATCCACCACGCCCCCTCGGTACTCCGGGATTCGACCGGCCGCCGCGGTCTCGGTATCCGGAACACCCTGTGGACGCTGTGGTTACGCCGCCCGGTGCGCAGCGCGGCCCGCCGGACGGCCGCCGTACTGCGCTCCGCACCTGCCGATGCCGCAACGGCCCGCGCCGTGCTGGCGGCACTGCGCGGAATGCCGTGGGTGGTGCGCGAACGCGAGGTGGTGCCGGCCGAGGTGGAGGCCGGTCTGGTACTGCTGGAGGAATCCCAGGCGCGTTCACCGGCCCGGCGTTACGTCGGCTGAACCGGGTCTGCCGGAGCTGTTCCGGGCGAAGTGTCGAAGCCCGGGTCCCGGGTATCCGCGCCGCATGAACGCACCAACCGGAATGGCCGAGTCGTACTGGATGCATTCGACCGGGCCGACCGCGTATCCACGCGTCACCGAGGACCTCGCCACCGATGTCGCCGTGATCGGCGGCGGTATCGCCGGACTGTGTTGCGCCTGGGAGATCGCGGGCACCGGCCGGTCGGTCACCGTGCTGGAGGCGGACCGTATCGTCAGCGGCACAACCGGCTACACCACCGCAAAGGTCAGCGCGCAGCACACTCTGGTGTACGACTCGCTGCGCTCGTCGTTCGACGCCGATACCGCGCATCTGTACGCCCGCTCCCAGCAGGACGCCGTGGAACATCTGGTGCGTACGGCCGCCGATCTGGGAATCGACTGCGAACTCGAACGGGCACCGTCCTACACCTATGCCACCGGCGTGGACGAAGTCGCGACCATCCGGGCCGAGGTCGCGGCGGCGGCAGCGGCCGGGCTGCCGGCATCGCTGGTCACCGAGACCGGACTACCGTTCCCGGTGGCCGCCGCGATCCGGGTGGACGATCAGGTCCAGTTCCATCCGCGGCGATATCTGCTCGGCCTCGCCGAGCATCTGATCCGGTCCGGGGGAGCGATCTACGAACGGACCCGGGTGGTCGGGTTGGACGAGGGCGACCCCTGCCGGCTGACCACCGAGCACGGTGCCACAGTGCGCGCCCGCGACGTAGTGGTCGCGACGCACTACCCGATATTCGACCGGGCACTGCTTTTCACGCGATTGCAGCCCCGGCGAGAACTGGCGGTCGCCGGTCCGCTGGCCGCCGGCGCCGACCCGAACGGTATGTACATCACACCCGAGGAGAACACCCGCTCCGTCCGCACCGCCCCCTACGGTGACGGCCGCAGGCTGCTCATCGTCACCGGCGAACATATGCGGCCCGGCGTGGGATCGACCGCGGCCGCCGTGGACCGGCTGGCCGGCTGGGCGCGGACACATTTCCCGGTGGACTCCCTGGACTACCACTGGGGCGCACAGGACAACACCACCACTGACGACCTTCCCTATATCGGCCGCTTCCATCCCGGAACCCGGCACGTCTATGTGAGCACCGGATTCGGCGGCTGGGGGATGACACACGCGATCATGGGCAGCCGGCTGCTCGCGGCCGAACTGGCCGGTGAATCACTACCGTGGGCCGCAATCTACGATCCACGCCGCCTGCATCCCCGCGTCGAAACCGGCACACTGCTGAAATCCGGTCTCGAGGTGGGCCGCCATCTGATCGGCGACCGTCTCGCCCCGAGTACCTTCGTCGATTCCGCCGCCGACCTCGCCCCGGGCAGCGGTGCGGTGATGCGCCGCTCCGGCCGGCGCAGCGCGGTCTACCGGGACCACGACGGCCGGTTGCACGCCGTATCGGCGGTCTGCACCCATCTCGGCTGCGTGGTCGCGTTCAACGATGCCGAAACCAGCTGGGACTGCCCGTGCCACGGGTCGCGGTTCGATATCGACGGCAATGTCCTGGAAGGCCCGGCCACCACCGCGCTGGACCCGATCGATCCGGACCACGACTGATCGGCGCATATCCCGCAGTACAACTCGGCGCGGGAATACCGGCCCCGAACTCGCGCCGCGGTGAATACGGCGGCGCGGAAAACAGCCTCAACGCGGTGGAGCGACGCTCCGTAACCCCGCCGGTTCGATCCCGAACTCCAGCCCGAAATTGTTGAGGGTGGCCGGAAGGGGAGTGCCCGGGGCGAGATCGTGCGAGCGTAACCGCAATTCCGGTCCGGACAGCAGATGGGCGAGCAGTGAGCTGGTGACGAACAGCACCAGGTTCCGGCCGGGGCATTCGGCCGGACCCGCACTGAAAGGCACCAGCTGGGGGTATTGTTCCGCGCGACCGTCGATCCATATCTCCGGTGCGAAGCTGTCGGCGAACGGCAGTAGCTGCCGGTCGCGGTGGAACGCCGGGGCCAGGATCAACAGCGCCGCGCCGGGTTCGAGCGCGAACTGTTCGGAACCCGTGCGCCACCTGGTCCACTCGGTGGTATCGCGCAGGATCACCGGGGTGGTGGGCCACAATCGGATCGATTCCAGGACACACGCCCGCAGATACGGCCGCAGCCGCGCATGCTCCGGCTCTTCGGCATCGGCCCGGGCCCGGGCGTACTGGTCGGGATGCTCGGTGAGCAAGGCCAGCGCCCGCGACAGCGCGATTCCCGCCGCATCGAAGGCGAACAGCCACTGCGGCATCTGGCCCACCGGATCGATCGCACCGCCCGCAGGGATATCGGCCAGTGCGCCGGCCAGGCTGCCGCGCTCGGGGCGCTCGGCGTAGTCGTACAGCCGGGCCAGGAATCGATCCCGCCGTTTCCGCAACGGTGGCGCCGCGAACGACCAGTTCGCCGCCCCACAGCTCATCGGTGATCGCATCGTCGGTGCGGGCCCGTTCACCCAGCACCACCCGGCGCACCAGCCGCCACCACGCGGCCGTGAAATCCGCTGCGTCCATGACGCCGCGCCGACCGGCCTGTCCGAGCAGGTCATGGGCTTCGTCGGCCACCTTCGCCGCGAACGGTTCTGCCAGCTGGTGCAGCGGTACGCCGGTATCGAGAGCCGCCTCGTTCACGGCCCGTCGCCGTTCACGGATGGGCCCCCGCGATACCAGCACGCCGTGCGGCTGGAACTGTTCGAGCGCAGCCCGTTTCTCCCGGTTCGCCGGATCGAACGGGGCGGGCGCGCCCGCCAGCACCCGGCCGACATCGTCGGGGTCGAGTATCACGATCACCCGGCGCCCGGGCACGACCAGTTCCACCGGCCCCCGGCCGAACTCCGCGCGCAACTTCTCCCACCGCCGCGCCGCGCGCTCGTCGGCCTGGATCCGTTCCAGCATTCCCAGCACGGGCCGGCGCCGCGCGATCACGCCGGAGCTGATTGCAGGGAAACCGAGGTCCACCAACGTGGCTGCCGCTCGGAGCCCGGTCAATCGGTGCGCATGCACATCGGCCATTCCCTCTCCTTCTGTTGCCGTCGCCGCCTTGCCGATTGTGGACCTGTCGGCTTGCGAACTTGCGAGCCTGCAGATCAGCCGGACCTGCCTGCCTGCCTGCCTGCCTGCCTGCCGGTCCGGGGCGCGTACCCGGACCGCCCCCGCCGAAACAATGACGGTTTCGAGTGGCGCCGTTCCGGTCCGCCGTCCGGCGTGGCTGCTCTACAGAATCGCCCCCCGCTCTACAAGATCGGCCGACCGCCGGTCACGGCAATCCGCGCGCCGGAAACGTAGCTGCCGTCGTCGGAGGCGAGCATCACGTAGACGGGCGCCAGTTCGGCGGGCCGGCCGGCGCGACCGAGCGGTGTGTCGTCGCCGAACGCGCTGACCTTCTCGTTGGGCATGGTCGACGGGATCAACGGTGTCCAGATCGGCCCGGGCGCGACACTGTTGACCCGGATCCCCTTGTCGCCGAGCAGCTGCGCCAGGCTGGCGGAGAAGTTGGCGATCGCGGCCTTGGTGGCGGCGTACGGCGCCAATGTGGGGGAGGGGGTATCGGAGTTCACCGAGGAACTGCCGATGATCGACCCGCCGGCGGGCATATGCGGCAGGACGGCCTTCACCAGGTGGAAGTAGGCGTGGATGTTCACTTTGAACGTGTAATCGAACTCCTCGTCGCTGATCTCCTCGAGGGTGGTGTGCGTCATCTGGTAGGCCGCGTTGCTGACCAGGATGTCGATCCGGCCGAAGGCCTCCACCGCGCGGTCCATCACCGCCCGGCAGTGCGCCGGATCGGACAGATCGCCGGGCACCAGTACCGCCCGGCGCCCCGCCTCTTCGATCAGCGCGCCCACTTCGGCGGCGTCGTCGTGCTCGTCGAGGTAGGAGATCAGGACATCGGCGCCCTCGCGGGCGAAGGCTATGGCCACGGCCCGCCCGATCCCACTGTCGCCGCCGGTGATGACGGCCGTTTTACCGGTCAGCTTCCCGCTGCCCCGGTAACTCAGTTCGCCGCAATCCGGGATCGGTGTCATCCGCGACTGGACACCGGGCACCTCTTGCTGCTGTTCCTGGAACCCCATTGCTGTGCTCCTTCCGTGGCGAACGAGGACCGCCGTATCGATGCCGTACCGGTCGAGCACGGGATTGCCGCCGCGCCGCGTTCGAAACCGGTCCGCGTGATCCGGCAGTCAACGCGGTGTGCGGTTGCGTGGTCGCCGGCCGGGCCGGGTGTTTGGGTGCGCCCCGATCGGGAAGCGCGTCACTCGAGGAACGGCCCACCCGGCCGTCGATCACGCGTGAGCAGGAGGATGTGGTGACAGAAACTTCGGGTCCCGGCACTGTGGTCATCGGCGTGGTCGCGGATCCGGACCTCCCCGCGCGCCTCGCCCGCGATCTGGCGCACTCCCTGCCCGCGGCGCTGGCCCGGGAGGACGACCGAACCGAGTGGCGGGTGGAGGTTCTCGACGACCCTTTCGAGGCGATGTATCCGGATATCGAATACGTCATCGACAAGGCCGCGCGCCATGTCCGCAACACCTCCTGGGATCTCGCCCTGTGCCTGACCGATCTGCCGATGCGCAGTGACGGCCGCGTCGTGCTGGCGTCGCTGGACCTGCAGCACCGGGTCGCCCTCATACCGCTACCGGCGCTCGGTGGCCTCCGCTTGCGGTACCGGCTGCGGGAACTGGCGGCCGGAATCGTCGGGGCATTACGCGCCGGAGCCGGAACGTCCGCGCACCCCGGTCAGGAGGCCGCCACCCGGGCACCTTTCCGGAGCGTCCGGATCGTCGACGACGGTGCCGGCGCGATCCTCGTGGAGCGGGGCGGCGCGGCCCGTTTCGCCGGTCTGCTCGCCGGTATGGTGCGCGCGAACCGGCCCTGGCGGCTGTTCGTCGGACTGTCCTCGGCCCTGGCCGGATCATTGGCCGGTACCGCCTTCGGCGTGCTCTATTCGAGTATCTGGCAGTTGGCGACCGCGCTGGGCGGGTTCCGGCTCACCGGAGTGGTCCTCGTGGCGGTCACCGCGCTCGCGGTGTGGATCGTGGTGGGCCACAGTCTGTGGGAACGGCAGACTTTCCGGGACTCGATCCGGGTAGGCGATATCCGGCTCCGCAATACGGGAACAGCGGTCACGGTCGCCCTCGGCGCGGTGGTGTTCTACTCGGTACTCTTCCTGTTCACCTGCGCCGCAGTAGCTCTCATCATCCCGCCGTCCTACCTGGAGACCGTGCTCGGTGGCCCGGTCGGCCTGCGCGACTACCTCACCATTGCCGCGATGGCGAGCGCCCTGGGCACCGTGGCCGGTGCGGTCGGGTCGGGATTGGAGGACGATCTCACCGTCCGAAAGGCCACCTACGGCTACCGTGACCGGGAACGCCGCAGCTGGGTCGATCGGCAGCGTGATCAGGAAGAGCCGTGAACCGGCGGCGCGCCATCGTCTGCTGGGCGCCGCCGGTACGCGCGGGCCGGGGCAGCCGCGCGGCTCAGATCCGGAGCTCCTGGGCTTTGGTCTTGGCGCCCTGCACCATGAGATGGAAGGCGTCCGGATCGCCGCGCAGTAGGGATTTGCCCAGATCCTTGATCTGTTCGTAGGAGGCGTGCGGCGGAATCGGTGGGACATCCGGGTCGCAGCGGACATCGAGCACTGTGGGACTGGGGGTGGCCAGCGCCCGGTCCCACATATCCCCGATATCGTCGGGATGGTCGATGGCGATCCCCTCCAGGCCCATCTCGTGTGCCAGATCGGCATAGGGCACATCGGGAAGGTTCTGCGATTCCTCGAATTTCGGCGCACCGCCCATGGCGCGCAGTTCCCAGGTGACCTGGTTCAGATCATTGTTGTGGAATACGCAGACGATCAGCCGGCGATCTTCCCAGAGGTGCTGGTAGCGCGCGATGGTCATGAGTTCACCGAGCCCGTTCATCTGCATGGCGCCGTCGCCGACCAGCGCGATCACCGGCCGGTCGGGATGGGCGAATTTCGCGCCGATCGCATACGGCACACCGGGCCCCATGGTGGCCAGCGTGCCCGACAGCGAACCACGCATCTCGCCGCGGAAGCGCAGACAGCGCGCGTACCAGTTGGTGGAGGATCCGGAATCGGCGGTGACGACGGCGTTCTCGGGGATCCGCTCGGACAGTTCGGTGACCACCCGCATCGGGTTGAGAGGTTTCGCCTCGACCGCCGCCTGCTGGGCGATCGTTTCCCACCAGCGCGCGACATTCTTCTCGACGGTGTCCCGCCACGAACGGTCCGTCTTGCGTTCGAGCAAGGGAATCAATTGCCGCAGAGTGGCCTTCGCATCACCCACCAGATTCACCTCGGTGGGGTAACGCATCCCGATGAGCGCGCCGTCGATATCGATCTGCACCGCACGGGCCTGATCGAAATCCGGCAGGAACTGGCTGTAGGGGAAATTGGACCCCACGATGAGCAGGGTGTCGCAATCGCGCATCAGCTCGTAGCTGGGCCGGGTGCCGAGCAGTCCGATGGATCCGGTGACGAACGGCAGCTCGTCGGACAGCACATCCTTGCCCAGCAACGCCTTGGCGATCCCCGCGCCGGTGATCTCGGCGACCTCGAGCACCTCCGCGGCAGCGCCACGCGCCCCCTGCCCGATGAGCATCGCGACCCGCGAGCCCCGGGCGAGAACTTCGGCCGCGCGTTCGATCTCCGCCGCCGGCGGAGTGAGGGTGGTGTGCTGGCTGCTGGGCGGGCTCGACGGCACCTGCTTGAACGCGTGCTCCGGCGGCTCGTAAGGCTCTTCCTGCAGGTCCGCGGGCAGAATCAGCACAGTCGGTGCGCGCCGCGCCATCGAAGTACGGAAGGCGCGATCCAGCGCGTTCGGCAGCTGGCTCGCGACATTGACCTCGACGAGATAGTCCGACGCGACATCCTTGAACAGAGATTGCAGATCGACTTCCTGCTGGTAGCTACCACCCATCGCGCTGCGTGCCGTCTGGCCGACGATCGCCACCACCGGGACATGATCGAGTTTGGCGTCGTAGAGGCCGTTGAGGAGGTGGATGGCGCCGGGCCCCGAGGTCGCGGTGCATACTCCGACTTCCCCGCTGAACTTGGCGAAACCGGTCGCCTGGAATGCCGACATCTCTTCATGGCGCGCCTGCACGAACCGGGGCCGGTTGTCGGCCCGGCCGAAGGCGGCCACGAGACCGTTGATCCCGTCGCCGGGGTATCCGAAGACCTGCTCGACACCCCATTCGCGGAGACGTTGCAGTACGTAATCGCCCACCTGCAGCGACATGAGTCCTCCTGGTTCTGTGGATGGCGCGGCGTCGCGGGCGGCCTACCCGCTCGGCGCCGGTTCAACCACGAGGGGTGCGGGCCGGCTCCGGCCGGGCGGGCGGACGGCGAGGCGCGGTGGCCGAACGCCGAAGCCCCGAATGTTCGTCCCTACCACGGTGTACGTATTCCGGACGACACCCTGAGCTCGCTGCAGTGGGCGCGACCTGCACCGGACAGCGACTATCTGTCTCCGGTGAAGAACCTGCACGGGCCCAACCCCGTATCTCCGGTGCCGCCGATCGCGCCGCCGCCCGGCGTGCTGCGGTTCGGGGATGTCCGCGTGGGCGTGCCGGAGTGGTTACCGAGGGAACAGGCGATCCAGCTCGACGACGGTGCCGCGGTCACCGGAGCCCAGCTGGCCACATTCCTGGACTCGATCGGTATGGAACGCACCCGGTCGGACCGGGTAGCCGGTCAGACCCTCGGCGCGGCAGCGCTCGGGGCCGCGGCCGGTGCGGCGGTGGCCGCGCCGTTCGCGCTCGTCGGTGCCGGTGTCGGCGGGGTGATCGGACTGACTGTGGGCTGCCGTTCGCGCCGATCGGGCTCGGCGCGGCACCGCTGGGTGCGGCCTACGGCGCGGCGCTCATGGCCGCCCCGCTCGCGGCGGTCGGGGCGGGAACCGGTGCCGGTATCGGTGCCGCACATGCCCTGAGTGCGCCGCCGCGGGCCCTCGGTCCGGCGCCGGCCGAGGGGCAGTGCTCGCGAGCTGATACCGGCCCCCCGGGGCCACTCCGGGCCGGGGGTCAGGCCGAATGCGGCAGGCTGGTGAGCGCCCGGACCGCGTCGGCCAGCGGGATCATCCGTTCGGACTGTTCGGCCAGCAGACCCATTTCGATGTACTGGCGGATCAGGATGGACGGGGTCACCCCGTGTTCGGCGGCCTTACGCCGGACCCGGTCGCGCATCTCCGGTGTCCATTTGAACGAGGTGGCGACCATGCCCTGTTCGATCCGGTCCGCGGCCGGCGGTAGCGGAGGCAGGGGAGCGGTGTCGTCGTAGGTGAGTGTGTTCAGGAAGTCCTCGGCCGCCTCGGGAGTCCGGGGGTAGCCGGGGTCGGGTTCGTTATCGATCATCTCGGGTCGCCTCCCATGCGGTGTATTCGGCGAGCTGGTGGGGCCGCATCGGGCTCGCCAGCAGGATCTGCCAGCGGGTATCGGCGCGGAGCCACCGCAGCAGCACGATCAGGGTGCGGCCGTCGTCGGTACGACCCCAGACGGTCGCGGTGGGTAGTCCCTCGCGGCTCGTCGCCGCCCGGGGCCACCGCCGCGGCGAATACAGCACCTCCAATACTTCCCAGGGCTCGATTCCGCTGCGGTGGAGCAGGTCGTACGCTCCGGCCCACCATTCGTATTGCCCGTGATCCACGGACAATCACGATAATACCCTGGTATTACCTCCGTGGCCCAGAGCCCGTCCCGGGGAGCACGGTCAGGCGGGCGCGGGCACCGGGGTGTTCTGCCGCGCCGCGACCCACCAGCGCCCGCCCTCCCGGACCAGGACGTACAATGCGACCATTGCGGGATCGTGGTCGATGAGTTCGCCGTGCGCGGTGACCGCGCGGGCCGTCTTGTGCGCGATCGCGATATCCGGGCGTAAGAAAACGATATCGGTCACCGCATAACGCACGTATTCGTCGGCCAGGAAACCGGACAGGCCGCGCCGAGCGGCATCCAGGAGGGCGTCGTAACCGGCGATGATCATGCCCACCGCGTTGCCTGCAGCGGCGTCGGCGGTGAATCCGCTGACCATCAACTCTGCATCGTTGGTGTTGTAGCCCGTTTCGACGTCGGCGACCAACTGCCGGATCGCGGCGATATCGGCGGTGTGGTCGACCGTGCTGTCCTCGACCGAAGGGCGTTCGTATGCTGGTGTGCTCATGAGAACAGCCTGCAACCTCAACATAAGTTGCGGTCAAGACGAGTTGGGCCGAGCGGGCGAATTGTGGCGACCGTCATGGACCGGTCAGCGCAACTGAACCACAGCCGTCGCACGGCCGAACACCCGGCGGCCCTGGTGCCGGGCGGTGAGCGCGATCGTCGCGGTCCGCGCGGCCGGATCGGTCGCTTTCACCCGGCCACCGAACTCGATCTCGGCGCCCTCCCGCGTGACGAAGACCGGACTGGTCAGCCGGACCGCATACTCCCGGAGAGCGCCCGGGTCGCCGAGCCAGGAGGTGACGAAGCCCGCGGCCGTACCGATCGTCAACATGCCGTGGGCGACCGGGGCCTCGAGATCGACGCGATCGGCGACCGCCGCACTCCAATGGATCGGGTTGGGGTCTCCGGAAACTCCGGCGTAGTTCACCAGATCCCCGATCGTGAACCGCACCGTCCGGGCAGGCAGCTCGTCGCCGACATGCACGGTATCGAAATCGCGGACGCAGGGGCCGGGCGGCGGTTCGGCGCCGGGCAGGGCGGGTCGCGAGTCCGGCGGGCGGACGGCCGAACCACCATGCGGGGCAGGAGTGGTGCGATCGGCACCGGGCCGGAAACCGTGCATGAGGACACCGGCACCCAATTCACCGAGGTCGGGTCCCGCACCGCTGCGCCCGACCACATCGGTCCGGGAAACCAGGACCAGCGCGCCGTGCTGATCGGTGACCACGGTTTCGAACGACATGAGGTCGCCGCCGAACGCGTGACGCACCGATTCCAGGCAGACCTCGAAGGACAGGGCGTCGCCGGGGCGAATCGGCCGGTGATAGCGGATCACCTGATCGGTCTGCATGACCTGGCTGAGGTCGTAGCCGGTCATCACCGATTCGAACATCTCCGTCTGCGCCAGGAATCCGGGCACGGAGAACAGCGTCGGCGGGGCGATCAGGCCGGCATATCCGTAATCGATACCGGCGTCCTCGGACCAGTGCACCGGATGGTGATCCTGGACGGCGCGGGCGAACTCCCGGATCTTCTCGCGGCCGACCACATAGTGGTCGCGGGCGCGGTAACGCAATCCCACCGGGAGTTCACCGGCGACGAAACCGCCGCGGGTGGAATCGATTACATCCTCATGAACCATGAACTCGAACCTTACCGAGTCGATATCGATAGTGCTGAGCGACTGCCTTGCACCCCGGCGCGAGGTAGATGCGCCGCCACGGTCGTCACCCGATATTCGCCGAGAGGTCCGGCAGCATCCGCAGCGCCTGATCGGCCCAGTTGTTCCACGCGTGGATACCGTGGGAGGGGAAGTCGTAGTGCACATTCTGTGCACCCAGCGTCGCCATCCGTACCTGGAATGCCCGGGTGTTCACCAGCGCCAGTGCTTCCAGGCCCATTCCGTTGACGGTGCCGATACTGGGGCCGTCGGTTGCGGTGGGCAGCCCGCTCGCGGCCGAAACCCACAGTCGCGTGTTGTTGGCCACCAGACGGGGCGCGGCGACGAACGGGTCGATATGCAGCCATTTCGGATCCCACGGGGCCGCCATCGAATCCACGTTGTACCCGCCGGCGTCGACCATCGCGACCCGGATCGCTTCCCGCATACCGGGCGCGGAGATGTTCAGGTAACCGGAATAGGAACCGGCGAAACTGAACTGACCGGGATAGTGCGCGGCGAGGGTGAGTGCGGCGCTGCCGCCCATCGACAGGCCGAAGACGCCGTTGCGGTGGCTTGCGAAACCCAGCCGGTCGCGCAGGGCGGCCGGCAGGTCGCGGGTCAGGAAGGTCTCCCACTTATAGGTGTAGGACTTCCCCGGACCGGCCGCCAGGGCCTGTAGCCCGCCGGAGCCCGACGCCGAACCCGACGACGATCCGTTCCCCGAGCCGGTTCCCGGCGGTACGCCGAGGAAGGTGCTGGGGGCGTTCCAGTCGGTGTAGAAGCTGGACTGCCCGCCGACCGGCATCACCACATTGATATTCCAT
This sequence comes from Nocardia carnea NBRC 14403, assembly GCF_000308515.1. Lineage (GTDB taxonomy): Bacteria > Actinomycetota > Actinomycetes > Mycobacteriales > Mycobacteriaceae > Nocardia > Nocardia carnea. The sequence goes on from NZ_BAFV01000125.1 coordinate 119,399, forward strand.
TCGGTGAATTTCCGGGCGATATCGGTATCGATCTCCCAGCCGCTGAGGTCCTCGCGGGCGCGCATACCGTCGAGCGCGTACACCACCCGGGAGGTATTGCCGTCGGCGGCGCGGAACACCCGGGATTTGATGGGCCCCATGGCGGAGTCGACCCAGAAATCCATACCCGTGGGGTCGAAGGCGGCCCGCGCGGCGGGAGCGCCACCGCTGACCAGTGATACTGCCTGGATCATCACGGCGAGGGCGGCGGTGGCCAGCCAGAATCTGCGGCGGCTGCGGAAGGCGGGGACCGCCGGTGACAATCGCATGAGGGAACAGGGCCTTTCGTCCGGTGTGAGCACATCGTGCGCACGACCGGCTGCCGCCGTCCGTGCGCTTCCCGACCGGTGCCGAACAACGCGTGGCCCTGCCACGGCATCGGCGTACCGGTTTCTATGTCGCTCCCGGAGACTGTTCTGTTACCTCTTTGTGATGTGTCACGCGCCCGGGCAGGGACGCCTATGACCGGTTCCGGCCGGCCACAGTGGCCGCCGGACGGCCTGCTCCGTTACTTGTGGGCCTTCTTGTACGCCTCGAGCACCTCGGCCGAGATACGGCCACGGTTCGAGACCTCCATACCGTTCGCGCGGGCCCATTCACGGATGGCCTGGGTCTGCCGGGGGTCGGACGCGGCCTGGGCCGGACGTTTGCTCTTCGTGACCCGGCCGCCGACCCGGCGCGCGTGCGTAGCCCACCCCCCGACGATGTCGCGCAACTTCCCGGCGTTGTGTGCCGAGAGATCTATCTCGTAGGTGACACCGTCCAGAGCCAGGGTGACGGTCTCTTCCGCCGGTGAAGTTCCGTCGTAGTCGTCGACCAGCTCAACGATGACCTTGCGCGCCATGCATTCCTCCGAAAGTGGGCATATTGTCCCGACAATCGTAGCGATATCCTTACGGCGCACCGGAACCGGCGGCGGTCGCGACAGATGGTAGGGGTTCCGCCGCGGCGGCGCGCGGGATCTGCTCGGCAGGGCGGCGAAGACGAGCCGGTGCCCGGCTATCCGACCCGGGTCGTGTGGAACTCCTGAAATGCGCGCAGCGTCTCCTGCGGAGCTTCCAGTTGCGGATAGTGGCCGACAGCGGGCAGTTCCACCACATCGGGTTCGTCGACGAGGTGGCGATAGCGGCGCACCATCCGCTCCCCGGACACCGGATCGCGTAGACCGTCGACCAACCGGACCGGGACCTGCGGCCGGATGAGGGCACCCACCCAGCGCTGCCGATGCGTCCGCCGTTCGGCCATATACCCCATCAGCTTGTGGCCGTTGCGTTTCCCGTGCTTACTGCACCACAGCAACCAGAAACGATGCATGTCGTCGGCATCGGGCCTGCTGTCGGGCCCGAACACTGCGGCCAGGCTGTGCGCGAAGGTACCTTCGGTGCCGAACCGGCCGACCAGCGGCCCGAGCGGGCCGGCCAGGAGCCGCTGGATGGGCCGCGGCCGGTGGGCCTCCGGGAAGAGTCCTCCGTTGAGCAGGCAGACCGATTCGATGATCAGCGAGGTATCACCGACGGCCCGGCGTTCGGCATCCCGGGCCAGAAGTTCCTGGGCGACGGTATCGCCGTAGTCGTGCGCGAGGATGTGGAAACGGTCGATGCCCTGTTCGCGCAGCAGCTGCTCGCACAGATCGGCCTGATCGGTGATCGTGTAGTCGTACTGCTGCGGTTTGGCCGACCAGCCGAAACCGATCAGATCCGGGGCCAGGACGCGGGCGAACTGTTCGCACAGGTCCGGCCAGATCCGGTGCCAATCCCAGGACGCCGTGGGGAACCCGTGCAGGCACAATAGTGTTCCCGCCGAACCGGTTCCGCCGGGCTGCCAGAAGATCTGGTGTCCGCGATGGGTGAAACGCTGTCCGTTCGACCGCCAGCTCGCAAACTCGTCCATGGTCACAGCATGCCCCGCCGCGGCCCCGGGGTCGAGCAGGTCCCGGGCGCGTCGGCCCGCACAGGTTAGGGTCGGTGCCGCAACCATCGAGGTCCAGACCCGACCAACCGTCCAGGAGGCCCGCCGTGCGGATCGGCATTCTGCTCAGTGAACGATCCGGAAGCGACGCCCTGCGCGCGCTCACCGATGACCTGCACCGGACCGCCGAGGAAGGGTTCGTCTCGGCGTGGATGTCGCATATCTTCGGCGTAGACGCGCTCACCGCGCTGGCGGTGGCCGGTAGCCAGGTGCCGGAGATCGAGCTCGGGACGGCCGTGGTACCGACCTACCCGCGGCATCCGGGCGCGCTCGCCCAGCAGGCCCGCACGACCGCGCTGGCGGTGGGCCCGGACCGGCTGACCCTCGGTATCGGACTGTCCCATCGCGTCGTCATCGAGAACATGTTCGGGTACGGATTCGAGCGGCCCGCCCGCCATATGCGCGAATACCTGTCGATTCTCGGCCCCCTGCTGGACCGGCAGCCGGTGTCCTATACCGGTGAAACCCTCACGGGGAATCTGGAACTCGGGATTCCGGACGAGGGCCGGATCCCGGTCCTGCTGGCCGCCATGGGCACCCGGATGTTGCAACTGGCCGGGCGTCGCGCCGACGGCACCGTGCTGTGGATGACCGGGCCGGCCACGATCCGGGACCATATCGCCCCGACCATCACCGCGGCCGCCACGGACGCCGGCCGGGCCCCGGCCCGTATCGTCTGCGCACTGCCGGTGCTGGTGACCGACGATGCCGACGCCGCACGGGAACGGGCGGCCCGCACCTTCGCCACCTACGGCACACTGCCGTCCTACCGGGCGATGATGGACCGCGAGGGCGCGGCCGGCCCGGCGGATCTCGCGATCATCGGCACCGAGGAGCAGGTCGCCGCCCGGGTGCGGGAGGTATTCGATGCCGGTGCCACCGAATTCGTCGCCTCGGTCTTCGCCGGTGGCGCGGAGGCACAGCGCACCCGGGCGCTGTTGTCCGGTTTGCTCGGCTGACCGGCTGACGGGGCGCCCGGCTGACCGGCTGACCGAGTGCCTGAGTGCCCGGCCGGTCGATCGGGCCGGCCGGGCGGTCCGGCTGATCAGCCCGGCCGCGTGATCATCACCGGGCAGGCGGCCCGCTGGATCAGCGACTGACTGGTCGAACCGAGCAGCAGTCCGCGGAATCCACCCCGGCCGCGGCTGCCGACCACGACCAGCTGAGCGCGCTCGGACCATTCACGCAGATGCAACGCCGGGGTCGAGGGATACACCTCGCGCCGCACGGTGACCTCCGGGTAACGCTGCTGCCAGCCGGCCAGCCGCTCGGCGAGCACCGCCTGTTCCGCGGTCTGCAGATCTTCGGCCGGTATCTCGATGAAACCGGTACTGGCGAATTCGGTGAAGGTGAGATCGCTCCAGGTGTGGACCGCGACCAGTTCGGCTCCGCGTTCGGAGGCCTCGGCGAAGGCGGCGGCGACGGCGGTATCGCTGACCGGGCTGCCGTCGACGCCGACCACCACCGGGCCGCTCGTGATGTCCTCGGCGTCCTCGCGGACCGCGACGATGGTGCCCTGCCCGTGCGCCGCGACCGCCAGAATGGTCGATCCCAGATGCGCGATGGCGCCGCCGCGACGTGAACCCAGCACCACCATATGCGCGGATTTGGACAATTCGATCAGCATTTTGGCGGGGCTGTGCTCGGAGAGCAGGGTGTCGGCCGCCAGGTCCGGCGCGGCCTCGCGGACGACCTGCACGCCGGTGGTCAATGCCTGCTCGCCGTGTGTGCGCAGGGTCTGCACGGCTTCGTCCACCATCGGCTGATAGGCGACCAGCCAGGTCTTGGCCGGGGTGGAATTCATCCCGTAGGCCAGGACCAGCCGCCGCCCGCGCCGGGCGGCCACCGTGGCGCCCCAGCGGATGGCCGAATGGGCGGCCGGGGTACCGTCCACGCCCACCACCACGGCAGCGGATACGAGCCGATGCGGATCCTCCGGGTTATCGGTCATGCTCCCGAGTATCCACCCGGCAAACCGTGCCGGTCCTATACTGCGGGCGTGTCTGCACGATTGCGTGTCGCGGAATTGTTGCTCGCCGGGCTTCCCGATGCGGCCAGGAATTCTCGTCGGCGGCTCGCCGTCCATGGGGCTTGTCGAATGCCGTGAAATATGCAGATCATGATCACGTGCTGATATCGGATGGGGTGATCGGACTACGGCCGATCGAGGTCGCCGACGCCGCTGCGCATCTGGCTGCCCAGGATCGGGAGTCGGTGCGCCGGACGGCCGGGCCGGGCACACCGAATACGGTGGCCGAATTCGAACGGTGCGCCGCGGAGTGGGCCGCCGGCGGACCCAGGAAAACATTTGCCGTGGTGGCCGTATCGTCGCATGCGCTGGCGGGGACGCTGGATGTGATGCTGGAACCGGACTTCCTGGCGAAACGCCAGGCCGATATCCGCTATGGAATCCACGCGCCGTGGCGCGACAATGGAGTGCCCGGCCGGACGATCGTGCTGGCGTGCCGGTATCTGGCCCGCAACGATTTGGCGGACGAAGCGATGCTGCGTATCGACAGGGACAACAAATCGGAGATCGCGCTGGCCCATCAGCTCGGATTCCACTACCACCGCAGCAGCATCGACTCCGAGGGATACCTGGATTGGTTCCTCCAAGCCCTGTGACCGGGGGATCACGCGCCTTTACGGGTTCGCTTCTGAGCGGTTTTGCGTGGGGCTGTCCTGCGAGCTTTCGCGGTGCCGGAGCTCTTCTCACCGGTGGATTTCGTCCCGCCGGATTTTCCACCACCGCGGCCACCGGACTTCTCGCCACCGCGGGCGCCGCTGGCCTCCAGGCTGCGCTGCAGCGCAGCCACCAGATCGACCACTTCGGCATCGGATTCCTGGGCCGGTTCCGCGGCGCGTTCGGCAACCTTTCCGTCGCCGCTGGCGATCGCCTCCTCCAGCAACCGCTGTAGTTCGACCTGATATTCGTCGGTGAATTGATCGGGGTCGAAATCGTCGGACATCGATTCGACCAGGGTTTCGGCCATTTTGATTTCCTGCGGCCGGGGCGCCTTGGCCTCCTCCAGCGATTCGAACGATACCGAGCGCACCTCGTCCGGCCACAGCAGCGTCTGCAATACCAGCATTCCGTCCCGCACCCGCATCGCGGCCAGCCGGGTCTTCTGCCGGAGGGTGAAATGGACGAGGGCGGTGCGGTCGATACGTTCGAGTGTGGCGGCCAGCAGGACATAGGCCTTGGGCGTGGTCGAATCCGGCTCCAGATAGTACGTCTTGTCGTAGAGGATCGGATCGATCTGTTCCGACGGGACGAATTGCAGAACCGGGATCTCGTGTTTCTCGGCCACCGGCAATTTGGCGAAATCATCGTCGGTGAGCACGACCTTCTCGCCTTCCGGCGATTCGTACTGTTTATCGATATCGGCGAATTTCACCGATTGCCCGCAGACGGAGCAGACGCGGTCGTATTTGATCCGGCCGCCGTCCTTGGCGTGGACCTGGTGGAACCGGATGTCGTGGTCCTCGGTGGCGGTGTAGACCTTCACCGGGACGTTCACCAGCCCGAACGCGATCGAGCCTTTCCAGATTGACCGCATCACTCCATGATGACCGAACGGGACCCGGCGTGCGAGAGCGCCGGGAGATGGAGTGTCGCGGCGGCGAGCCGCGCGCGGGTACCGGGCGGCACCGCCGCGAACAGCCGGGTCATCGCGGTGACGGTTCCGGCGAGATCGGCGTGACCGGACAGATAGGTGCACTGCAGACCGAGATCGAGCTCGAAGAACGCGTCGAAGAATCCGGGAAGCTCGTCCGGCGGCAGTGCGAGCAAGGCCCGGAGCCCGGCGCGGCGCAGGCGATACACGGCCCGGGCAGTATTCGATGTGGCCGGCTGACCGGCCGCGATACCTCCGGCCGCTGCCAAAGCAGCCCCCACGCTGTATCCGGTGGCCGGATGCAGGTACCCGCCGGCGGCGCCGAATCGGCCGGCCCCCGGGGCGCCGCCCACGACCGGGAAGCGGACCCGCTCGACCGGTTCGTCGCCGCGCACCGGGATACCGCGAGCCCGTAACCGGCAGCGCAACCGCCGGGCGAGTTCACCGAGGTCGATCGCCGGTGCGCCCACCAGGCAGGTCTCCTCGAACAGAACCCGGCCGCCGCCGAGCGGGATCGTGTACAGGAACGAGCGCGGGGAGCCGGGATCGGTACCGTTGTCGGCGCGCCAGTCCATGAACAGGGCCGGCTCTTCTTGTCCGGGATCGTCGAGAACGAGTCCGTAGGCCGTCTGTTCGGCCCGGCCGGCCCGGCGCCGCAGGCCGCGCGCGTCGATGACACGATCGGCCCGCACCGTCCGGCCGGAATCCAGGGTGACGGTATGCCGATCGAGGGTCGTTACCCGGCCGGTGAGCACGGTGGCCCCGGTGAGATCGAGGCTGTGCTGGAGGCGGCCGGTATCCAGTATCGAGTACGGCCGGGGGATCGTATGCGCGCGCCGCCCGTGGGCGTGCGGCCGGACGACTGTCGCCGCGACGGTCGTATCGTCCAGCCAGGACGGGAGTTCGTCGGTCCAGGCAGCATAGGTCGCCTGCCAGCGTCGTTGCGGATTCGGATCGATCGCGACAACCGCCATACCGCGCACCAGGCATCGGTGGGCGAGCGCTCGCCCCGCCGGGCCCAGACCGCAGATCACGATATCGGCGCGCACGAGGAGGATCGAAACACGACCGGGACGATCCGGTGTCGGCGGGGTACGGGGATCGTGGTGCGGCTCGGATCGGCCGCGGAATCTACGGACGACGGTCCACATGTCCGGTACGAAGACCTGTCCGCGTGCCCCTGGTCCGTGCGGGGGCTGTGCGAAGGAAATTCTCGATCAGGGAAAGCGGGTGTCCGGCGGGCGAATCCCGCCGGACACCCCGGTGATCACTGGGGCGTCGCGCCGTAGGGTGCCGCGGTGTACCCCTCGGCCGCGCCGATCGCCCCGCCGACAGCCGCGCCGACGGCCATCGCGGGTGCCGCGATCACTGCGTAGCCGATGGCCGCGCCGAGCACCGGGCCAACGACGAGACCGATCGGCAGGAATGGGACACCGGAGATCAGCCCGGCGACTGCGCCGACCATCGCGGAGGTGGTCGAGATCGGGGAGGCCAGCGTATTGGCGACCGATGCCCCGATGGCCGCGGAACCCACGGTCTGTGCGGCCATCCGGTCCGATCGGCTGCGTTCCACGCCCACCGAATCGTAGAAGGTCGCCACCTGCGCTTCCGCCTGTGCGGCGGCGGTATTGATCTCCCGGACATCGAACGGCGGCGCGTCCATGACGACATTGCCGATCCGGAGCTTGCCGGGCGGCGCCTCGATCGGCGCTACCGGCGCCACCGGCATCGGCGCGTGCAATTCGCCCTGCGGAGCGAGGTAGGCGTGCTGGGGTAGCGCCCGGGTCGCCGGGGTGGGGGCCGGTTCGGCGACCGCCGCGGGGGCCGGCTGTGCCGGGAGCAACGGTGCCGCCGCCATCCCGAACGTATCGGTAGCGGACCGCACGGCCACCCGGGTCGCATCCTGGACGGCGACGGTGAGATCGCGGACCGGGTCGGGTGTGGCGGAGGCCGGCTGGAGCGGGTTCGCCGGTAGCGCGGGAATCGGGGGTGACGCGGGTGGAGCGGGGAGTGCTTCGGCATTGGCCGTACCGGCGCCGATCAGTGTCGCGATGAGCGGAACCGCGCCCGCCGCTACCACCGATCCCGCTGCCCGCCGAGCCGGACCGGTAGCTCTGTGCTTACCCATGGTCGCCTTTCTCCGGGAAATTGTCGGTTTGCCAGACATTCGGACCGGAGCGCCCCGCGGATGGGATCATCCTGTTCAGACCGCTGGGCAAGGCGATCCGGAACCGGTTGCGAAGACCGGGCGGAGCGGCGATAACGGGTGGTTTGCGGTCGGGAGGCGGTGACCATGCCACTGGTTGTGCAATCGATCGGACAGACTCGATTCGACGCGGTGCCCGGCGAACAAAACCGGGAACCGGCGCCGGGCCGTGGCGGTTCGGCGTCCGGGACGCCGAGACCGGTTGGGCAGACTGCTCACCGGTAGCCGTGCTGCCCGGGGTCCGGCTGCGGGGCTCGGGCCGGACACCGGGACTCACGGCTGGGCTGCGCCGAGTAGCGGTGTGGTGAAACCATCGGTGACGCCGTACGCCGCCCCGAGTGCGGCTCCGGCGATTATGGCGGGCACCGCGACGACGCCGTACCCGACCGCCGCCCCGAGAACGGGACCGACGACGAGACCGGTCGGCAGGAATGGGATCCCGGCCACGAAACCCAGTGCGGCGCCGAGCATTCCGAACGGAATGGCGACCGGTGCGGCGACGGCGTTGCCGATGGCCGCGCCGATGACGGCGTTACCCAAGGTCTGGGCGGCGAGCCGATCCGACCGGGTGGACTCCACCCCCATCGAATCGAGGTGGTTCGATACCTGATCCTCGGCCTGCGCGGCGCCCTGATTGACCGGGCCGGCATCGAACGGTACGGCGATCACGAAGTTGCCGATCCGCAGTGTGCCCGGTGGGGCGTCGACCGGCGCCCCGGGGATCCCCGGCTGTGCTGCGGGGAGGGAACCTCGGGGTGTGCGATAAGCAGGTGCGGACCGCAGTGCCGCGCCCGGATCGGCGAGCGCCGCCGGTGGTGCGGTCTCGGGAACGGGCCGGATCAGCGGTGCCGCCGCCGCGCCGACCGTATCGGTCACCGATTGGACAGCGTCGTGGACGGCGGTGGTGACCGCAGCGACCGGATCCGGGACGGCAGGTGCTACCGGCGGTTGTGCGGCCGTCGCCGGTGCGTTGATCGGGTCCGTGGCTGCCGGTCCGGTGAACAGGTCTGCGATCGGTGTCGGAATAACGGGTGCCGCCGGCGGGCCGGGCACCGAGGCGCCGAGTGCGGCAAGTGGACCGGGCGCCGGGGAGACGGACGTGGCGAGCGGACCGGGGGTCTGTGTCGCTGGCGTGCCGAAATGGCCCGCGCCGGCCGGTGCTTCTACTGGGGCCGGGGCCGCCGGTGCGCTGAACATGTCCGAGATCGGTGCGGGGAGGGCGGGTGCGGCAGGCATCGGCCCGGCGGGTGTGGTGGCAAGATCCGTGACCGGCGCGGCGAGCGGCGCCGGACCGGGTGCGGTGGGAGTTGCTGCGGTGTCCGCGGCCGGTTCGGGAGCCGGCGGGAACAGGCCCGCCGGGAGCGCGGGCAGGGCGGGGAGTGCCGGGAGCGGGGGTGGAGCGGGGAGTGCTTCGGCATTTGCTGTACCGGCGCCGATCAGTGTCGCGATGAGCGGAACTGCGCCCGCCGCGACGACCGATCCGGTAGCGCGCCGGGTGACACCGGGAGCTCTGTGCTTACCCATGGTCGCCTTTCTCCGGAAATTATCGGTTTGCCCGATATTAGCTCCGGGGGGCGTCGGCGCCTGGGATGTCGGCCGGTCAGCCGACCTTACGATCGCCCCCGGATTTCTCGGCCGGAGCCGCGACCCCGTTGGCGGTGGGATTGGCCTGCGAGGAGCCGGGGGGCCGCCGCCCCGCCGCCCCGCGCACGATTTCCTCGCCCTCTTCGCTGTCGCCGTACACCGCCTCCAGCGCGAGACGCGCGAAGATCCACTGTTCGGTGGCCGCCATCTGGCCGCGCCCGCGGCCGAGGAAGGTCACGAACCATTGGATGATCGTGATGATCCGGCTCCGGTAGCCGACGAGGTAGTACAGGTGCAGCGCCAGCCAGGCCAGCCACGCGATGAAACCGCCGAACTCCAGCTTCCCCACCTGGCAGACCGCGCTGAACCGCGAGATGGTCGCCATACTGCCCTTGTTGAAATATTTGAACTGCCGCCGGTCCGCCTGGGTCTGTTTACCCGCCACCTCGGCCTTGATCTGCTTCGCGGCGTAGGTGGCGCCCTGGATCGCGCCCTGGGCCTGCCCGGGGACATCGGGCACCGACATCAGATCGCCGACGACGAAGACGTTGGGGTACCCCTTGATGGTGAGGTCCGGTTCGACCACCACCCGGCCCGCGCGGTCCACTTCGGTACCGGCCGAACCGTCGGCCAGCATTTTGCCCAGCGGACTGGCCTGCACCCCGGCGGACCACACCTTGCAGGCGGATTCGATCCGCCGGGTGGTGCCGTCCTTGTCCTTCACCGTCACACCGTGCGCATCGACATCGGTCACCAGGGCGTTCAACTGGATCTCCACACCCATGGATTCGAGCCGGCGCTGGGCCTTGCCGCCCAGTTTCGGCCCCATGGGGCCGAGTACCGCGCCTGCACCTTCGACCAGGATCACCCGGGCGTCACGCGGGTCGATGTTGTGGAAGGTGCCCTCGAGTGTGCGATCGGACAGTTCGGCTATCTGGCCCGCCAGCTCGACGCCGGTGGGCCCGGCGCCCACCACCACGAAGGTGAGCAGCCGGTCGCGTTCCTCCTGTGTCCGCGCGACCTCGGCCTGTTCGAAGGAGCCGAGGATGCGGCCGCGTAGTTCGAGGGCATCGTCGATGGTTTTCATACCGGGGGCGAAGGTGGCGAACTGGTCGTTGCCGAAATAGGACTGCTGTGCACCGGTCGCGACGATCAGGCTGTCGTAGGAGGTCACGGTGGACTCGCCGAGCAGTACCGAGGTGACGGTGCGCTCGGTCAGGTCGATATCGGTGACCTCGCCCAGCATCACCTGGGCGTTCTTCTGTTTCCGGAGCACCAGCCGGGTCGCGGGCGCGATCTCGCCGACCGACAGGATTCCGGTGGCCACCTGGTAGAGCAGGGGCTGGAACAGGTGGGTCGTGCTCTTGGAGATGAGGGTGACGTCGACGTCGGCCCGTGCGAGGTGTTTGGTCCCGAACAGTCCGCCGAACCCGGATCCGATCACCACGACGCGGTGCCGGCCGTTCCCAACAGGTTGCGTGCTCATGGTCGCTCCTCGCCAGCGGTGGGCCGGTGCTGCCCGTGATGATCATGTCCGACAACGCACACGGTAGTTGCAGTACCCGTCGAGGACACAGTTCGACGCTGTTGTTCACTCGTGGTGGTGTGGCAACTCACCACGATAGCGACCGCGCGGCGGTCTCGGGGGAGGCGGGCAGGTACCGATTCGGTCGAAATGGCCCAGCCTGTTGCAACAAAGAGAATAGGATGGGTGCTATCTCTCAGGAGGTTCCATCATGGTCACCGTCGACCGTGCCGCCACGCGAGCGTCGCGGGCGCGCACCGATACCGAGAATTCGGCGCTCATCGAAATACCACGGCGCCAGGCAGTCGACCGGCTGCTGTTACAGGTCCCCGAGCGACCGCGAACCCTGGCCACCCCGCCGGACCGGAACCATACCGTCGCGGTACGCGGCGACGGGGGCCTGCCCTATCTGGGGCGCACGCTCCACTACATGCGCTGGGGTCCGGCCGAGATGCTGGACCGGTACCGCCGGTTCGGACCGGTCACCCTGAACAGTTCGATGGGGATGGACCGGGTGTTCGCCGCGGGGCCGGACGCGCTCGACGAAGTGGTCGGCCGGCGCCGCCGTGATTTCGGGCAGGGCTGGGACTACTTCATCGGCCCGTTCTTCCGGCGCGGTCTGCTGCTGCTCGAATTCGACGAGCATATGTTCCACCGGCGCATCATGCAGCAGGCATTCACCCGGGAGCGCCTGGAGGCGCATCTGGCCGAACTGACACCGGTCGTCCGGTCGACCATCGGCCGCTGGGTGCCCGAGGGGGCGGGAGCGAGCCGGACCGTACAGCTGTTTCCCGCCATCAAAGAAATGGCGCTGGATATCGCCGGCGAAACATTCATGGCACTCGAGGTGGGCGACGAGCGCAGGAAACTGACCGACGCGTTCGTGGCCTGTACGCATGCCGGGCTCGCGCTGGTCCGGCACAATGTGCCCGGCGGCAAATGGCGGGCCGGGTTACGCGGCCGCAAGGTGCTCGAGGAGTACTTCCGCGGGATGCTCCCACAGAAACGGCGCAGCGACGCCCCGGATTTCTTCTCCGGACTGTGCCACGCACGCGCCGAGGACGGTTCGGTCTTCAGCGACGACGACGTGGTGAACCATATGATCTTCCTGATCATGGCCGCGCATGACACCACGACCACCACTGCCACCGCAGTTGCCTACTACCTGGGCAAACACCCGGAGTGGCAGCAGAAGGTGCGCGACGAGGTGCTGGCGCTGGATCTGACGAGCGATTCGCCGGCCATCGCCGATCTGGAGAGCCTGCGCAACCTGGACCTGGTGGTGAAGGAAAGCCTGCGGTTGATGCCCCCGGTGCCCGGTATGGTCCGCCGCGCGGTCCGCGATACCGAGATCTGCGGGCACTACATCCCCGGCGGTACCCCGGTCGACCTCGGCTATCAGGTCAACCATCTGCTCACCGAATTATGGACCGATCCCGAGGTTTTCGATCCGCTGCGGTTCTCCGACGAGCGCCGGGAGGACAAATCCCATCGGCTCGCGTGGATGCCGTTCGGTGCGGGTTCGCACAAGTGCATCGGCATGCATTTCGGCACGTTCGAAGTGAAGACGATCATCTCCGCCATGGTCCGCGACTACGCGTGGAGCTTCCCGGAGAACTACCGCATGCCCTGGGGGTTCACCACGATCCCGTTCCCGCGCGACGACGCACCGATGCGGTTGCGGCGTCTCACCTGAGACACCGGGAGCGCCCGGCGCCGGTTCCCCGCGTCGGATGGGGACCGGTGCCGGGCGCTCCCGGAAACGGTTCGGGCCCGCTGATTCAGCGCCCGGACAGCAGATATTCGGCGACCGTGGTATCGGTTTCGGCGCCCACCTGGTAGCCACCTTCACCGTTCATCGCCGTCATGATCGCCAGGGTGTAGCGCTCACCCGGCCCGGCGAAACCGACCGAGTTCACCACCCAGCCGCCCTGTTCCTCGGACCAGCCGTTCTTCAGGCCGGGCCGCATTGCCGAGCCGGCACCCCACACACCCCAGTGCTGATTGGAATCCACGCGGCGCATGAGATCCAGCAGGTAGGCGCGGTCGTCGGGATGCATCCGGTCCAGCACATTGGACATGAGCCGGTCGAGATCGGCCGCGGTGGTCTTCTGGAATGCCCAGTGCGGACCGGGATTGGGCGAGGGCTGCGGGGCCAGGCTGGTCATCCCGTTGGCGCGGAAGGCGTTGTTGAACGCCATCCGGTCCAGGCCCGCGTACTTGTTCCAGAGGATATCGGTGGCCTGGTCGTTGGAGGTCGACATCATCTGCTCGATGAGCCCACGATCCTCCGGCGGCAGGGCGATGGCGCCGACGCGGGCCCGGTTGAGCAGATCCTGTGCGATGGCGAGTTTGATCGTCGACGCGGTCCACACCATATCTTCGGCGTGCGGGCTGGCGTAGACGGCGCCGGTGTTCCGATCGCGGATCACATAACCGGTGACGCCCGGTCGCGATTCGAGATAGGAGTTGACAGTTTCGATACGGTCGGCGAGATCGCAATCGAAACCGTGCGCGCAACCCTGGGTGTGCGCGAGTGGAACGGCATCGGCCGCGGGCAGGCCCGCGGGCACACCGGCGAACATGATCGCGGCGGCGGCCAGGACTGTGGCGGGTGCGGCCATGCGGGGCGCAGCACCGGTGAGCAGGGGGTAACGCACGAGGAAACACCTTGTCACATCGGCGCTCGGCGCGCACGTTTTCCGTGATCCGCTAGTGGACCCGGGCCGCTGCCTTCAGATCGGCCACCGGGCGGCCGTTGAGGCGGTAGCAGTGCTCGAACGCCTCGGTGTGCTGATCACGGGGCCACGAATGCAGAACGACGGTCCGCCCGTAATGCCGGGAGTTGACCAGTTCCCACCGGTCCCCGGAGCGGCGGACGGTGAATCCGTCTCTCGGTATCAGGGGAACAACCAGCGCTTTCATCGACGCGAACCAGCCTTTCGTGCGGTAACCCGTTCCTCCCGGGGTTGCACTGTGACACAGGGCGTCCGCCGGATCCCGGCCATCGGGCCGCGTGTCGGTGACTCATGTGCGCTAAATCACTGTGCGGAACGACTGAATATCGGGTAGAAGCGTTCAGCGCTAGGGACATTCGGATGATGACCACCTGTCCGGGGGTTGTCCTCTGCCGTCGTGGGGGGTGACCCGGCGTTGTCGGTGGCGGGGCGTATAAACGGGTGGACGAGAGAGCTGCCCGAGCTGTGCAGATGCGGGCGGACACCGGCGATCGGACCGAGCGGAAGGGCGGAGATGGCGCTGCACATCCACCGTGCCGAACGCGCGGACGCGCTCGCCGGTGCGCTCGCGGCGGTACTCGCCGATCCGCTGCCGGATCCGTTCGCCACGGAAGTGGTCGCGGTACCCGCCAAAGGTGTGGAGCGCTGGCTGGCGCAACAACTCTCGGGTGTGCTCGGGGCGGCGCCCGGTACCGGCGACGGGATCGCGGCCAATATTCGTTTCCCGGCCCCGGCCGCGCTGGTGGAGGAGGTCCTGGCCCAGGCCACCGGCGTCGGCGCGCAGGCGGATCCGTGGTCCCACGACCGGGTGGTCTGGACGCTGTTGCGGGTGATCGACGAAGCGGTGCACGAACCGTGGTGCGCGGTACTGGCGCACCATCTCGGGCTGGATCCGGCCGGTACTGTCGAAGCCGAACCCGCTTCCGGGCCGGCCGTGGCGGAGCACCGGCTCGGGCGGCGGTACGCCACGGCGGCACGCTTGGCCACGCTGTTCGACGGGTATGCGGTGCAGCGTCCCCGCCTGATCACCGAATGGGCGGACGGGGCCGATACCGACGGCACCGGCCGGCCGCTCCCCGGCGATCTGGTCTGGCAACCTGCCCTGTGGCGCCGGTTGCGCGCGGCCGTCGGCGCCCCCGGCCCGGCGGAGCGGCTGCACACCGCGTGTGCACGCCTGCGGGCGCAACCGCGTGCTGTCACCCTGCCCGATCGCCTGTCGCTCTTCGGGGCGACCAGGCTGCCCGCGGGGCACCTGGCGGTACTCACCGCCCTGGCCGAACATCGCGAGCTGCATCTATGGCTGACTCATCCGAGTCCCGCGATGTGGAACTCGCTGGGCCGGCACCGCCGGCCTCCGGGCGGACCGGCCGGCGATCCCGGAGATCGCTTACCCACCGCGCGGTCCGCACCCTCGGCCTCAGGCCCGAAATCGGGATCGGTATCCGGCACCGACCCGCTGTTTTCTATGGAAAGCACGCGGGTGGAAGATGATTCGGCCGGTTCGGTGCGGCATCCACTGCTGGCGGGGCTGAGTCGCGATATCCGGGAGCTGCAACTGCGGTTGCCGCCTGCCGAAACAGATACCCGCCATCCGGCGGCGTCCGGCCCCGTGCCCGCCGAGGCGAGTGCACCGGATCGGCCTGTCGGCGAGAAATCCATGGCCACGGACAGTTCTGTCGACGACCGAGACGGCCGGAAGCCGCCGGCGACCCTGCTGCAGGCGCTACAGGCACATATCCGTGACGACGACTGGCCGCCCGTCGCGGGCCGGCGCAGCGGCGACGGCAGTGTGCAGATCCATGCCTGTCACGGTCCCGTGCGGCAGGTGGAGGTCCTGCGGGAATGCCTGCTCGGGCTGTTCGCCGCGGACTCCACTCTGGAACCGCGCGATGTCGTGATCATGTGTCCGGAGGTCGAATCCTTCGCCCCGCTGGTGCGGGCGTCGTTCGGGCAACCCGCACCGGCCGGTGCCGAGGCACCGGATGTCGTGGCGCATCCGGGCCACCGGTTACGGGTACGGCTCGCCGACCGTGGGCGCGGCGCGACCAATCCGCTACTGGCTGTGGTGGCGCAGCTGCTGGAGCTGGCGCGGGGGCGGGTCACCGTCACCGAGGTCCTGGATCTGGCCGCCGGTGAACCCGTACGCCGGGCATGCCGTTTCGACGACGACGATATCGAGCGGATGCGGGAGTGGGCCGTCGAGGCGGGCGCCCGGTGGGGGATCGGCCGCCGGCAGCGGCATGCGTTCGGTCTCGGGGAATTCGAACAGAACACCCTCAACGCCGCGCTGGACCGGATCATGCTGGGCGTCACCGCCGACGAGAGTTCGCAGGACTGGCTCGACCGGGTCCTCCCGCTCGACGATGTGGACAGCAACGATATCGACCTGGCGGGCCGGTTCGCCGAATACATCGACCGTCTCGCCTCGATCCTGCGTGACCTCCAGGGGCCCGCACCGGCCGCGGAGTGGTCGGCGATCCTGGGGCGCGCCCTGGACCTGCTCACCGATGTCGCCCCGTCACAGGAGTGGGTCCGTATCGAGGCGCGCCGGGAACTGGCGGCCGCGACGGCCTACGCCGGTGAAACCGTGCTGCGGCTCGCCGATATCACCGAACTGCTGCAGAGCCGGCTGGCCGCTGCCCCGACCCGCGCGAATTTCCGTACGGGCGAGCTGACGGTCTGCACCATGACCCCGATGCGCTCGGTTCCGCACCGGGTGGTGGTCCTGCTCGGTGTGGACGACGCGGTATTTCCCCGCGGTGCCGGCCTCGACGGTGACGATATCCCCGCGCGCGATCCCCTGGTGGGGGAACGTGATCCGCGGTCGGAGGATCGGCAGTTGCTGCTGGATGCGATCATGGCCGCCCGCGACACCCTGGTGGTGTTGCATACCGGCGCCGATCCGGTGACGGGTGCCTATCGGCCGCCCGCGGTACCTGTTGCGGAGCTACTCGATACCGTGCGGGCTCATGTCGGACCGGAAGGTGTGTCCGCGGTCCTCACCCGTCACCCCTTGCAACCGCACGACCGGCGCAATTTCGCCGCCGCAGCACCGTTCTCCTTCGATACCGCCGCCTACGCCGGGGCGCAGGCCACCCTGCGACCCGCGGACCCCGCGGCGACCCCCTTCACCCGGACGCTGCCGGCGGCCGAGACCACCGAAATCGGCCTGGCCGAGCTGATTGCCTTCCTGGAGCATCCGGTGCGCGGATTCCTCTGGCAGCGGCTGGGTTTGCGGATCCCCGATCAGGAAGAGGAGATCGCGGATCGGCTGCCGATCGAATTCGGCGGCCTCGACACCTGGTCGCTCGGTGAGCGGATGCTGACCGCACGGCTGGCCGGAGCCGATCCCGCCGAACTGCGGGCGGCGGAGTGGCGGCGCGGCACCTTGCCACCGGCCGAACTGGGCCGGGCAGTGCTCGACCAGGTGGAACGGACGGTCGATACGCTGTTCCGCGCCGCCGCACCGGATTATGCGCATCCGCCCCGCGATATCGATATCGCCGTCGATCTCGGTGGCGGCCGGCGCCTGACGGGCACGGTCGCCGAGGTGCGCGGTGATCTGCTGGTGCGCACCACGTATTCCCGGGTCGCGCCGAAACACCGGCTGGCTGCCTGGGTTTCGGTGCTGGCCCTGGCGGCGACCGAGGATCGGTCGTGGCGGGCCGCGGTCACCGGTCGCGGCCGGTTCCCGACTCCCGCCTGGCGTGCCGAACTCACCGCGCCTGCCGCGGGCGAGGCGAGCGGACTACTGCGGACCTTGGTCGCGTTACGTGATGCGGGCCTGGCCGAACCTTTACCGATCCCGACTGCCACCACCGCCGCCTACGCCGAGGCGCGGTTCCGGCGCCTCCCACCGGAGGAAGCCATGGTTGCGGCCGATCGCGAATTCGGCGGCGGGGACAAGAAACGCGATTTCGCCGAGCACACCGACCGGAACGTGCGCTACGTATGGGGCCCGGCGCCGGATCTGAGCCGTCTCACCGCCGCCGCGGCGCCCGCCGGTGAGCCTGTGGAGAATACGCGGTTCGGCTCCATCGCGCGCCGCCTCTGGGTACCGCTGTTGCGGGCCGAACAGCAAGGGGCGCCATGAAAACCGCGCGCAGCGGATACGTCGGGCGGTTCCCGTGACAGCGACCGCCACCACGCCGCCCGCGGCCGGCGACACCTTCGCGCTCTGCGATGCCCTGCCGGCCGGTACGACCGTACTGGAGGCCAGTGCGGGAACCGGGAAAACCTATGCGATCGTCGGCCTGGCGGTCCGCTATGTCGCCGAGGCCGCCATCCCGATATCACGGCTGCTACTGGTGACCTTCAGCCGCGCAGCCACCCAGGAACTGCGCGAACGGACCCGCGACCGGTTCGTGGCCGTTGCCGCGGCGCTGGCCGATCCGGTGGTCGCGCGCACTGCGACCGACGAATTGGTGCGCCATCTGGCCTTCGCGGAACCCGGCGAGGTGGCGGCCCGCCGGACCCGGTTGCTCACCGCGCTCTCCGATTTCGATGCCGGCGTGATCGCCACCACGCACAGTTTCTGCCGGCGCATGCTGGCCGAACTGGGGGTCGCCGGTGATCTCGACCCCGGTGTGCGGCTGGTGGAGGAGGCCGACGACCTCACCCGCGCGGTGATCGACGACCTGTATCTGAGCCGTTATGCGCGCACGCCCGCGCCGTTCACGATCAAACAGGCCCACCGGTTCGCGTCCGCCGCGGTGCGCGACCGCCAGGCGGTTCTCGCCCCGGACACCGATGACGTATCGGCGCAGCGGGTTGCTTTCGCCGAGGCGGTACGTGCGGAGACCGAACGACGCAAAAGGCTTGCGAGCGTCCGGGATTTCGACGACCTGCTGGTTCTGCTACGCGATATCCTGGCCGACCCGGTGCGCGGCCCCGGCGCGTGCCGCCGCATCCGCGACCGGTATCCGGTGGTGCTGGTGGACGAATTCCAGGACACCGACCCACTGCAATGGGAGATCCTGTACCGCGCATTCCACGGTCACAACACCCTCGTGCTGGTGGGCGACCCCAAACAGGCGATCTATGCGTTCCGCGGCGCCGAAGTGCTCAGCTATCTCGACGCCGTGGGCCATGCGACCGCCCGGCGCGAACTCACCACCAACCGCCGCAGCGACGCCGGCCTGCTGCGGGCGCTGGAACACCTGCTCGGCGGGGCCGCGCTCGGCCACGACGAGATCGTGGTGCCGACCGTGACCGCGACCCAGCCGTGGACACGATTGCGGGGCCCCGCCGAACTGGTCACGGCGTTGAGGTTGCGGTGCCTGCCGCGCACCGGGGCAGGACCGCGAGGGATGTCGGGATTTCCGAATATCCACCGGCAGCGCGCCCGGGTCGCCGCGGATCTGGCGGGCGATATCGTCGCGTTGCTGGAGTCGGGCACGGTGCTCACCGAGGCAACCGGACGGCGGCCCGCGGCGCATAGCGGTGCCCCCGCCGGGGAGCCGGGGGAGGGGCGCCCACTGGGGCCCGGCGATATCGCGGTGCTCGTGCGCACCCACACCCAGCTGGAGGTGGTCCGGGAGGCGCTCGAACGTGCGGGAGTGCCGGTCGTATTGACCAGTGGCAGCAGCGTCTTCGGTACTCCGAGCGCCACCGATTGGCTGTGGGTACTGTCCGCGCTCGAACAGCCGCATCGCGCGGATCGGGTGCGGCTGGCCGCACTCACTCCGATATTCGGGTACACGAGCACCGACATGGATACCGGCGGAGCGGATCTGGTGGGGCGGGTCAGCGCCGAATTACGCGATGCGGCCCGCCTGTTCGCCCGTGCGGGTTTCGCGGCCGTTTTCGAGGAGCTCGCCGCCACGACCCGGTTGGTACCGCGGTTGCTGGCCGTCGAGCACGGTGAGCGCCGGCTCACCGATATCCGCCAGCTCGCCCAGCTGCTCGACGAGGTCTCGGCCACCGAGGGGTTCGGGCTCACCGCGCTGACCAGATGGCTCACCGACCGGATCCGGGAACCCGGTTCGGGGTCGGTGGCCGGACGCAGCCGGCGGCTGGACCGTGATCTGGCCGCAGTGCAACTGGCCACCGTGCACGCCAGTAAGGGGCTCGAATTCCCGATCGTGTACCTGCCGTTCGCCTGGGACAGTTCGGCCGATCCGAAACCGGCCACCCTGTTGATGCACGAGAACGGCGCGCGGGTGCTCGATATCGGTGGTCCCGACGCGCCGGGCTACAACGCCCGTAAGGAGCGCGCGGACAGCGAATCGGCGGGTGAGGAACTGCGGCTGTGCTATGTGGCGCTGACCCGCGCGTGCTGCCAGGTGGTCGCCTGGTGGGCGCCGTCGTTCGGGACCGCGGTCGCCCCGCTGCACCGGTTGCTGTTCGGCCGGACACCGGAGTCGGCGCAGCCGAAGTCACGAGCCCCGGTCGACGAGGACGCGGCGGTGGTGGACCGGATCCGGGCCTGGGCCGCCGACGCGGCGGAGACCATCTCGGTCACGGCGGCGGACCCGGGTGCGGAGGTGCCGGTGTTCCCTGCGCGGGCCGGCGCCGCCGAGGGCGCGCTCGCGGTGGCGGGCTTCGACCGGAAGCTGGACGACCAGTGGCGGCGGACCTCCTACTCGGCGCTCACCGCCGCCGCGCACAGCGTGGTGCCCGGCGCCGAACCGGAGGAGGCCCTGGGCCCGGACGACGAACCGGAGGCTCCGGCGCCGCTGGCCGAACCCGAGCCGGGTACCGCCTCGCTCATGAACGCACTGCCCTACGGTGCGGAATTCGGCACCCTCGTGCATGCGGTGCTGGAGCGGGTGAGCACCGATGCCGCCGACCCGGCCGCCGAGGTGCGTGCCCGCTGCGCCGAAGCGGTCGGCGAAATGCTGTCGGAGGCCGACCCGGGCCTCCTGGCGGAGGCAGTGCTCGCCGTCCTGCGCACCCCGATCGGTTTCGGTGCCCTCGCCGATATCCCGGACCGGGACCGGTTGTGCGAACTCGAATTCGAACTGCCCCTCGCGGGCGGTGATACACCCGGTGCCGGTTCGGCCACGCTGCACCGGATCGCCGCGCTGGTGCGAACCCGGCTGGCCCCCGGCGATATCTTCCACACCTACGCCGACGATCTCGGCGTCCTGGACGACACCCCTTTGCGCGGATACCTCACCGGCAGTATCGATGCCGTGCTGCGCACACCCGACGGCCGGTTCGTCGTGATCGACTACAAGACGAACCGGCTGGGCACCGGTGATCTCACCGTCGCGCACTACACCCGCGGCCGGATGGCCGCCGAGATGATCCGCTCGCACTATCCGTTGCAGGCCCTGCTGTATTCGGTCGCGTTGCACCGGTACCTGCGCTGGCGGCTGCCCGGTTACGACCCTGCGGAACATCTGGGCGGTATCCGCTACTTGTTCGTTCGCGGCATGATCGGACCGGATACCCCCGACGGTGCGGGGGTGTTCGACTGGATACCCCCGCCCGCCCTGATCATCGAGTTGTCCGAGCTGCTGGCCGGAGGTGAGTCGTGATACCCATCCGGGTGGCGCAGCGCGGGCGCGGGATACTGCGGGAATTCAACGAGGCCGGGGTGCTGTCGGCCGCGGATGTACATGTGGCCGCCCGCCTGGGCCGGCTCGCGGGGGAGGACCGCGAACCGGTGTTGTTCGCGGCGGCGCTAGCGGTACGCGCGGTGCGGTCGGGGTCGGTCTGCCTGGACCTGACCAGGATGCGGGATATCGGCGTGGATACCGACGACGAACACCCCGATCAGCTCGACCTCACCGAATTGCCCTGGCCCGACGAACAATCGGTGATCGACGCGGTACGTGACAGTCCGCTCGTGGTCGGCGGCCCGGCCGGCCCGCTGCGGCCGTTGCGGCTCACCGAACCGGCCCGGCCGGGCGTCGGCCCGCTGCTCTACCTGGACCGGTACTACCGGCAGGAACAAACCATCCGCCGGGTGCTCACCGCGCGGGCGTCCGGCCATCCGGCCGCCGACCCGGCCGTGGTGTGCCGCGAACTCGATCGGCTCTTCGGCCCGGCGGGCGATACCCCGGACCGGCAGCGTCTCGCCGCGGCCCTGGCTGCCACCCAGTGGACCACCGTCGTCGCCGGCGGACCCGGCACCGGGAAGACGCATACCATCGCCCGGATCCTCGCTCTGCTCGTCGCGCACCGCGCCGCCGAACCGGGGGGCGCACCGCTGCGGATCGCGCTGGCCGCGCCCACCGGTAAGGCGGCGGCCCGATTGCAGGAGGCCGTCCGCGATCAGGCCGGGCCACTCGGCCTCCCGGAGCTCTCCGCAGCCACATTGCACCGCTTGCTGGGCTGGCAGCGCGGTCGCAGTACCCGGTTCCGCTACCACGAACACAACCGCCTGCCCTACGACGTGGTCGTCGTGGACGAGACCTCCATGGTTTCGCTGACCATGATGAGCCGGCTCCTCGCGGCGCTGCGCCCGGATACCCGGCTCGTGCTGGCCGGCGACCCGGATCAGCTCGCCTCGGTGGATGCGGGGGCGGTGCTCGCGGATCTGGTGGCCGCGCCGTTCCCGGGCGAGTCCGATCCGGCCTTCGAGACGATTCTCGCCGCCGACCCCGGATTCGCCGGTGCGTCCGCACAGGCCGAACCGGCGGAAGCCGCCGAGGCGCTCACCGAATCCGAGCGTAAACGGTTGCGCGGCGGGATCGTACAGCTCACCCGGGGTCGGCGGTTCGGCGGCCGGATCGCCGAACTGGCGGTGGCCGTCCGCGCCGGGGATACCGAGGCTGCGCTGGAACTGCTGCGGTCCGGTGGGGATACGCTCGAACTGCTCGGGCCCGACGACGTTGCCGCAGTCCGCGCCGATACCGTCACCACTGCGCAGCGGGTCACCGCCGCGGCGGAGACCGGGGACGCGGCGGCGGCGCTGACCGCTTTCGAATCGCATCGACTGCTCTGTGCTCATCGCCGGGGCCCGTACGGGGTGGAGCACTGGGACCGGACGGCGGCCGAATGGGCTGCCGCCGCGGGCGCGGGTGCGGGCCACCGGACCGGTCCCTGGTATCCGGGACAACCGTTGCTGGTGACGGCCAATGATCACGAGGCGCGTATCTACAACGGCGATACCGGTGTGGTGGTGAGCCGTCCGGACGGGTCGCTGCGGGTAGCGCTGCAGCGGGGCGAGGAACCGCTGCTGATCCATCCCACCCGATTCCCCGCGGTGGTCACTGTGTTCGCGATGACGATCCATCGCAGTCAGGGCAGTCAATACGATGCGGTGACCATCGTCCTACCGGAGCCCGGATCGAGCCTGTTGACCCGAGAACTCCTGTACACCGCCATCACTCGCGCCCGTCGGCACGTGCGCATCCTGGGAACCGAGGACGCCATCCGCGCCGCGATCGACCGGCATGTACTGCGCGCCAGCGGACTCAGCCTCGCCCAGGCCGATCAACTCTCCTGACCGGCGGCAACGGCTCCGCCGACGTCCTCCGGCGCGGCGGGGAACAGTCCGGGCAGTCCCATGGCGTACCGGAAATCGGCGGTATTGCCCAGTGTCGCGAGCACCACGCGGATCATCGTGAGCCGGGCCTCGGCAACGGTGGCCGGATCGGGTTCGCCGCCGGGGTCGGAGGCGGCCGAGATCCGGTACACCACGTATTCGCAGACGTGCAGGGCGGCATCGAGATCCAGCGGTGCGGGCACTGTGCGGCCCAGTTGTGTGAACGTGGCGCGCACGTTGTCGCGGATTCCGTCGAGCGCGGCATTGCGGTACGCCGAGACCGGTGAGGCCGGATCGTGGAGTTCGGCGAACAGCGGCCGCAGCATGGCACCGTGCCCGCGGGCCCAGTCCAGGTAGGCGTCGATCAACCGGATTCCGAGTTCCACGCCCTCGCCGGTCGCTTCGAGCGCGGCCGCGATCCCGCCGACCAGTTCCGCGTTCGATACCTCCAGCAGCACATGCAGCGGTTCGGTGGCGTTGGCGAAATAGCGGTAGAACGTGGGCCGGGAAAGACCGGCCTGGTCGATGATCCGGGCCACGCTGAGACCACGGGAGCCGGCGCGGGCGAAGACCTCGCCGGTGGCGTCGACGATCCGGGCGCGCACTTGTTCGGCCTGTGCTCGGGTCTGCGGCGGCCGGCCCCGCCGCGCCGGCGGGTCGTCGTCCGGATGTTGCAGCGCTTCGGTGACACCCGCCTCGCCGTCATGACTCGGGGCCGGGGTGCTCACGCGGTGCCCGCTCGGCCCGCTGTGAGATCCCACAGCCGGCACCGGTACCGGCCTGTTGTCCGCACCGTGCCTCTTGACACTCCACACCGCACGAGCATTACATTAACACCACTGTTCAATTAATCGCCGTGCCGCGGATCGCCGCGGCACACCCTCGCTCCAGGAGAATGCCGACGATGACGACCGCCCAGCGTCCCGCCGCCACCGGCGCACTCACCCCGGACCTGGTCGAACGGCTGCTCGCCCGGGCCGCGGCCGGTGGTGCGCCCGCCGTCACGGTCCCCGCGCCGGTCACCGGCGAGCCGATCGCCGAACTGCCGCAATCGTCGGTTGCCGATATCGAGGCCGCATTCCAGCGGGCCCGCGCGGCCCAGCGGCAGTGGGCGCAGGTGCCGGTCCGGGAGCGTGCCGCGGTCCTGCGCCGCTTCCACGATCTGGTGCTGGCCGAACAGGACACCGTCCTCGATATCGTGCAGACCGAAACCGGTAAGTCCCGGGTGCACGCCTTCGACGAGGTCGGCGATGTCGCCGTGAATTCCCGGTACTACGCCGCCACCGCACCCAAACTGCTGGCCCGCCGCAATCCGCGCGGAGTGCTGCCGGTGCTCACCGATGTGCAGGTGCGGCAGCGGCCCAAGGGTGTGGTCGCGGTGATCTCACCATGGAATTATCCGCTGGCGCTGGCGGTTTCGGATGCGCTCCCGGCCCTGGTCGCCGGCAACGCGGTGGTGGGCCGCCCGGACAACCAGACCGCGCTCACCGCGCTGTGGGCGGTCGACGCGGCCGTCCGGGCCGGCCTGCCCGAGGGACTGTGGCAGATCGTGCTCGGCCGCGGCTCGGTGATCGGCGGCGAAGTCATCGACCGCGCCGACTATGTCGACTACACCGGTTCCAGCGCCACCGGCCGGACCATCGGCCGCCAGGCGGGGGAGCGGCTGATCGGTTGTTCACTCGAACTGGGCGGGAAGAACCCGCTGCTCATCCTCTCCGACGCCGATCCGGTGGCCGCCGCCAAAACCGCCGTGCGGGCGAGTTTCGCCTCGGCCGGGCAGTTGTGCGAATCGATGGAACGTATCTATGTCCACGAATCGGTCTACGACCGGTTCATCGGCGAATTCGTGCCGGCGGTGAAGGCATTGAAGCTGGGATCCCCGCTGGACTACACCACCGATATGGGTTCGCTGACCTTCCCGCGCCAGCTCGACACCGTCCGCGCCCATGTCGACGACGCGGTCGCCAAGGGTGCCACCGTGCTGGCCGGCGGTGTGCACCGGCCCGACCTCGGCCCCTACTTCTACGAACCCACCGTGCTCACCGATGTCACCGCCGAGATGACGGTGTACCGGGAAGAGACCTTCGGTCCCGTCGTCTCGGTGTACAAGGTCGCCAGTGACGACGAGGCGGTCACCCAGGCCAACGACACCCCGTACGGTCTCAACGCCAGTGTGTGGTCGCGCAGCGCGGCCCGGGGGCGTGAGTTCGCGGCCCGCATCAACGCCGGCTCGGTCAATGTGAACGAGGGCTTCATCGCGGCCTGGGGTAGCGCGGACGCACCGTCGGGCGGTGTGGGAATTTCCGGTACCGGCCGCCGGCACGGTCCCGAGGGCCTGCTGAAGTACGTCGACACCCAGACCATCGCAGTCCAGCGCATATTGCCGATCGCGCCACTGCCGGGGATGTCGGAGGCCGCGTGGGCGAAAACCATGACACTGTACTTCCGGGTCATGAAAACTCTGCGCCAGAAATAGGCACGGCCGGAAACGGGCCGCTACCCCCTGATTTCGCTGCGAGACAAAGGATCCGAATCGATGAAACTGGACACGGTGGCCGGTAAGAAGGTGCTGATCACCGGTGCCGCCATGGGCCTGGGCAAACTGTTCGCCGAACAGGCGGTACGCGAAGGCGCCGCCGCGGTGGTTCTCTGGGATGTCAACGAGACCGCCCTGCGCGCGACCGCGGCCGAACTCACCGCGGCCTCCGGCGCGATCCACAGCTACACCGTCGATATCTCCGATCGGAACGCCGTCGCGGCCGCCGCCGAATCGGTGCGGGTGGACGTGGGCGATATCGACGTCCTCGTGAACAATGCCGGAATCGTGCGGGGGAACACGTACTTCTGGGAGACGAAGGACCGCGACGATATCGATCGGACCATGGCCATCAATGCCCTGGCACCGATGTATGTGACCCTGGAATTCCTGCCGGCCATGGTCGCGGGAACCGCCGAGGCCCGCGTGCTCACCATCGCTTCCTCGGCCGGTCTGGTGCACAACCCGCGGATGAGCGTCTACGCCGCATCGAAATGGGCCGCGCTGGGCTGGTCGGATTCGGTGCGTATCGAACTCGGCCAGGCCGGGCACGACCATGTCAAGGTCACCACCTTCTGCCCGACCTACATCAATACGGGAATGTTCGAGGGCGCCACAGGTTTCTGGTTCACGCCGATCCTCGACCAGCACAAGGTGGTGGCGACCGCGTGGGCGGAGATGAAGAAGGGCACCCCGGTGGTGATCATGCCGTGGACCTCCCGCCTCAACAAGGTCCTCTCCGGTGTACTGCCGCTGAAACTGCGGGATCTGTTCCTGAACACCGTCGGGGTGTATCACTCGATGGACAAGTTCAAGGGCCGGAAATAGCGGTCGCCGGCCGGCCGATCGCGACGGTTGCGCCGAGCTCGGCGGAGCGGGCGATCCGCGCCGCGAAACCGTTGTCCGTGAGCAGTGCCGTGGCGGCGGGGATCTGATCGGTACCGATCTCGATCAGCACACAGCCGCCGGGCGCCAGCCAGGCGGGCGCGGCCGCGGCGGTGCGGCGGGCGAGCTCCAGCCCGTCCGGACCGCCGTCGAGTGCGGTGGCCGGTTCGTGATCGCGGGCTTCCGGCGGCATCCGCGCGAGGGACTCCGACGGTACGTACGGAGTGTTCGCCAGGAGGATATCGATCCGCCCGCGTAGCTGCTCGGGCAGCGCGTCGAACAGATCGCCCTGATAGACCCGCCCGCCGACACCGGCGAGGTTGCGGCGGGCGCAGTCGGCCGCGACCGGGTCGATATCGGCGGCGTACAGGTCCGGTAGTGGGTCCGGGCGGCCGGTGAGTTCGCTGATCAGCGCCAATCCCAGGGCGCCCGAACCGCAGCACAGATCCACCACCGTCCGCGGCGGGTCGGCCCGGGCCAGCGTGAGCGCCTCGTCCACAAGTAGCGCCGAACGCCGCCGCGGGACGAAGACACCGGCCCGCACGCCCACCCGCAACCCTTTGAACTCGGCCCAGCCGAGGACGTACTCGAGCGGGTTCCCGGCGACCCGCCGCGCCACCAGTCCGGCCAGTTCGGCGGTGGATCGGGCGGTGTGCACGAGCAGTTGTGCCTCGTCCTCGGCGAAAACGCATCCCGCGGCGCGGAGCTCCCTGGTGACGGCCTCGATATCGAAAGCGGGCATTTGCACAGTCTGTCGGGTGTACCGGTCCGGCGCACCGGATTATGATCCGCGCCGCGGCGGACGGCGCCTGCGTCAGGGGCGGAAAGCGCGCAGTGTGTTCTCGACCAGAGCATCGGCGTACTCATCGGTGAGCGGCCCGGTGCGCAGCAGCCATCGTTGGAAAAGCGGCGCGTAGAGCATCTCCAGAACGAGGTCGAGATCGGCGGCCGGGTCGAGCTGCCCCGATTCCTGAGCGCTGCGCAGCCGGGCCTTCTTGGCTTCGTCGACCGGGTGGGCCAGCGTTTCGCGGTACCGCGCCGCGAGTTCCGGATCGTGGATGAGCGCGGAATTGAGTGCCCTGACCGGGCGCTCGAATTCGGGGTCGGCGAATTCGGCGGCGGTGGCGCGTAGGACGAGTTTGAGGTCGGCGGCGAGATCACCGGTATCCGGTAGTTCGATGCCGGCGCCGTCGGCGGATTCGCTCAACGCCAGGAAGGAGTCGAAGATGACCGCTCCTTTCGACGGCCACCACCGGTAGATCGTTTGTTTCCCGACGCCGGCCCGTGCCGCGATCGCCTCGATGGATACCTTCGCGTATCCCGATTCGGCGATCAGTTCCCGGGTCGCGGCGAGGATGGCCTGCCGGGATCGTTCGCTGCGCCGGGAGCGGTCAGGAGTCCGGTCGGTGGTCATGCGGACAGCGTAGCAATCCAACGAGACGCAACGGTTCGTTTGACTTCCGTACCGCCTGGCTGCATACTCGGTGACACGAACCGAGACGGTCCGTCTCGTTAAAGAAGGGTGACTATCGTGACAACCACACGAACCTGGTTCATCACCGGTGCTACGCGCGGCCTGGGCCGGGCTTTCACGGAAGCGGCATTGGCCGCGGGCGACCAGGTTGTCGCGGTGGCCCGCAATACCGAACCGCTGGACGAACTGAGTGCCGCCCATCCCGGCGCACTGGTCCGGTTCTCGCTGGACGTCTCCGATCGCACCGCCGTATTCGCCGGGGTCGAGCGGGCCTTCGCCACGTTCGGACGTATCGATATCGTGGTCAACAATGCGGGCGGGATGCTGTACGGCATGGTCGAAGAAGCCACCGAAGAGCAGATCCGCGCTCATTTCGAGGTGAATTTCTTCGGCGCCGTCTGGGTTTCGCAAGCAGTGGTGCCCCGGCTGCGAGCACAGGGTGGCGGCCGTATTTTGCAGGTGAGCTCGATGGGAAGCGGCGGAGGGATGGCATCCGTCGGGTTCTACGGAGCAGGAAAAGCGGCCCTCGACTCGTTCGGCCAGGCGCTGGCGATGGAGGTGGCATCCTTCGGAATCAAGGTCACCAGTCTGCAGATGGGTGGTTACGACACCGGACTGTTCACCGCCGGCACCACCGCGACCGATCCGCTCCCGGAGTACGAGGCGCTCCGGGAGGAGATGGCCGCGATGTGGGGTTCCGACGCCGGACCCGATCCGGCCACCGCCGCGGCGACGATCATGCGTCTGGTGGACGTCCCGGAGCCGCCCCGCGCGCTCATCGTCGGCAGCCAGTCCTACGACATGGTCCAGGAGATGGAGCGCGACCGGGGGAAGTCGCGTCAGGAGTGGGAGGATCTCAGTCGCTCGGCTCCGGGCTGATCGGTGGGTCGCGGAACGCCCAGACCGCGGCCGGGCGGCCGGTGGCTCTGGTGCGGCGCCGCTCCCCGGTTTTCACCAGCCCGGGGATCCCGGCCAGGGTGCGGTTGAGATTGGCCGCGTCCGGCCGGGCGCCCGCCATGGAAGCGGCGAGGTCGACGGCGCGGGTCGCCGGGAACTGGGCGCCCAGCAGTGCGCGGGTGAGCGGGGGATCCTTCCACAGCAAGCCCGCGAGCAGGCCGCGCGCGGCTGCCACGATGCTGTTGTGGTCGAAGGCCAGGTCCGGTGGCTCGTCGAACGAAACCCATTGTGCGGGCCCCGCGTGCGGTCCGGTCACCGCCCACATGACGATGGACAGGGTGGGCCCGCGCGGATCCCGATTCGGTTCGTCGAAGGTCACCAGCTGCCCGACCGGTCCGAGGGCGGCGGGCGGGACACCGAGTTTGGCGTGTACCGCACGGGCCGCGGCATCGGCCAGGCGTTCGCCCCGGCCCAGCAGCACCCCCGGGAGCGCGAGCCGGCCCGTGAACGGTTCGTGGCCGCGGGCCGCGATGCCGAACGTGGCTGCGGCATCCGCGGCCCAGAACCGCAACGCCACGACATCCACCGATACCGCCGATTGGTCCACGGCCCCATACTGCCGCATCCGGGCCCCGCAACCTATGGCCCCGGCGCCGCCGGACAGCACGCCGGGTGTCGTCACTACGCCACTGCCCGGGGGACCCGCCGGTCGCGGAGAGGGGCCGGGGGCCTGTCCGGCTGGTTATCGTGAAGGCGTGCCGAACCGTATCGTGAAGCGCAGTGCGACCCTGGCCGACGGCCGGGAGCTCATCTACTACGACGACGCCGATACCCGGCTCGGTCCCGAACGCCGGATCGATACCCGGCCGCTGGAGCCCCGGCCGCCGACCGCCACCATGCGCCAGGATGTGCTGAACGGGGAGTGGATTTCGGTCGCCGCCGCTCGGCAGAGCCGCGTGGTACTGCCCCCGGCCGACCGCGACCCCTTGGCTCCGCAGACGCCGGACAACCCGTCGGAGATCCCGGATCTCTACGATGTGGCCGTTTTCGAGAACCGTTCGCCGTCCTTCGGGCCCGCGCTACCCGGCGACGGTACGGGCGTGGTCGCGGCGCCGGGTGGCCTCGCCGATATCGGCGACCTCGGGTTCGGCCGGGAACGCGTGGCGGTCGGACGCTGCGAGGTGGTCTGTTTCAGTCCCGAACACGAAGGGTCCTTCGGCGATCTCACCCCGAGCCGGGCGCGCACCGTGATCGAGGCCTGGGCCGACCGCACCGCCGTGCTGTCGGAACTACCGGGCATCGAGCAGGTTTTCGTCTTCGAGAATCGCGGCAAGGCGATCGGTGTCACGCTGCCGCATCCGCACGGTCAGATCTACGCCTACCCCTATGTGACGCCGCGGACCCTGCGGGTGCTCGAATCGGTGCGCCGGCTCGGGCCCGACCTGTTCCAGCGCATCCTGGAAACCGAACGCGCCGGCGACCGGGTGGTACTGGCGGGGGAGATGTGGACGGCGTTCGTCCCGTTCGCGGCGCGCTGGCCGATCGAGGTCCATCTGCTGCCGCACCGGCATATTCCCGATCTCGCCGCCGCGAACGACGCGGAGCGGGACGAGCTGGTCACGCTGTACCTGCGGTTGCTCCGGGGGATCGATGCGCTGTACGAGGATCCGACGCCGTATATCGCGGCGTGGCATCAGGCGCCGGTACACACCGGCCGCGATACCGTCCGGCTGCATCTGCAGCTGACCTCGATCCGGCGCGGCGCGGACAAGATCAAGTACCTGGCCGGGTCCGAGGCGGCGATGGGGGCCTTCGTCGCCGATATCGTCCCGGAGGAGGCGGCCGCCCGGATCCGGGCGGCCGTCACCACCGGATGATCAGCGACTGGTGCTGAGCTGGAAGGTGCGGGTCGCATCCAGGTAGATGCTGTACTGCGCCTGTTTGCTCGGCGGCGGCAACTGCGAGACCAGCTGGTTCAGTGAGGTCGTGGCGCCCACCACCGGGATTCCTGCGACGTAGAGATCGGCGACCGCGCGCCGGATATGATTCGGCGAGGTGACCGCTACCGCGCTGGTGGCGCCGAGACCGTGCAGGATTTCCGCACTGAACAGCGCGTTCTGCACGGTGGAGCCGGCCCGGTCCTCCACATGGATCCGGCTCGCCGGAATCCCGCGGCCCACCAGCCAATTACGCATCGCCTCGGCTTCGGTGATCCCGTTGCTGGGGTTGTAGCCGCTCACCACGATGGGCGAGAACGGCGAGGCGATCGCCTGGAACCAGGCGGCCTGCAACCGGTCGGCCAGTTCGGGCCGGGGCGTGCCGTCGGGCAGCAGACCGAAACCGAAGACCACGATGCCGGTCTGCGGTCCGACCAGGGCCGGCAGCGGATTGGGGAGGGTGGCGATCCCGGCCCCGATCCCGTGCAGGACGCGGTCGGTGCCCGCGGCCATCTCCGGGTCGACGACCCGCAGCCGCCCCATGGCGTCGTTCATGGCCGGGATATCACCGGCGTAATGGGACCAGATCGCCTGCAGCGACAGGGCCTCGGCATCGGCCGGGTCGCGGCCGATGAGCTCGCGCAGATCAGCGCGGCCCGCGTCCGAGTTGCCTTCGGTGAAATGACGCTGGGCGGAGTTGTAGAGGGCGTCCGTTTCGGGGCTGGCCTGAGCGGGCGCGCCGAAAAGACCGGCGAGAGAAATACTTGCAGCGGCGGCGACGGCCACCAGATATTGCAGACCTCTGCGATTGTGCACTACGGCGACACCTTTCCACGGGGGAGTTGGTTCTCGTAGGGATCGGGTCGGAACTGACGGATGTGCGGTACGTGGCAACCCACCATAGAGCCGAACAGGGCCGCGACCGCGGATTTGCGGCTGTCCGACTCGTGACATGTCTCAAACCCGGCAGCGCCGGCAGACCGCTGATCCGGCGGTATCCTCGCGGCCGCTACGTCGTGTCGCACGACGCCCTCGCGTACCGCGTCCCGGCACGGCGCTAGGGTGGATGCTCGTGGATACCGCATCGCTGACCGGGAAAGATCTCGCCGCCGCTCTCAACGCGGAGACGACCGCGCGGGCGCAGGCCCGCACCGAGCAGACCGGCCGGGCACCGCGCCTGGCGCTGATCGTCGCCAACGACGATCCGGCCAGCGCCTGGTACGTCAACTCGTTGAAGAAATCGGCCGCCAACCGTGGTATCGAATGCGACACAGTCGATCTGGGTGCCGATGCCTCGGCCGATACGTTGCGGACCGAACTGTCCGTGCGCAGCGCCGACCCGGACACCGATGCGATCATGCTGCAGACCCCGCTCCCGGCCGGGGTGAGCCTCGATGACGTCTCCCCGGCGATCGCCGCCACCAAAGATGTGGACGGGGTGAGCCCACTGTCGCTGGGCCTGCTCACCGCCGGATCGGCCGGCTTCGCGCCCGCCACCGCCGAGGCCGTGGTCGAACTGCTGAAACATCACGGGATCGCGCTCGAAGGCCGCCACGTCGCCATCGTCGGCCGCTCCAATGTGGTCGGTAAACCACTGGCCCAGCTGCTGCTGGCCGAAAATGCGACGGTCACCGTCTGTCATTCCCGCACCACCGATCTCCCCGCGGTGACCGCCGCCGCCGATATCGTGGTCGCCGCCGCCGGCCGGATCGGGCTGGTGACCGGCGCCAATCTGCGTCCCGGCGCGGTGGTGATCGATGTGGGGACCAACGAATCGGCCGACGGCTCGATCGTCGGTGATGTGGACCCGGAATCGGTCCGGGGCACGGCGGCCGGGCTGAGCCCGGTGCCGGGCGGAGTCGGGCCGGTGACCACCGCGCTGCTCATGCGGCATGTGGTGATCGCGGCCGAACAGGCCGGGCGTACCGCCGATACCGCGCCTGCATAACTGCCGTCCACCGGGGTTGTGGCCTGCGGGTTTCGCGACCGGCTCGGTTCGGGTAGGGCTAGGGAGTACGGTCCATCGGGCCGTACCTACAGTCGAGTTAAGGTGACATCGTGAACGTCGAAGTGACACCCTTGCCTGGGATAGGCGTACGCAAGGATTTCCCACTCACCACCGTGCGCCGGCGGATCGGGGTAGTCGACCACAAGGACGGCACGATCGACCTGATCTTCACCAAGATCGGCGATCCCGATGCCACCACGCAGATTCCGATGACCGAGGCCGAAGCCGGCACCCTCGCCAATCTGCTGGGGGCCCCGCAGCTGGTGGGCCAGCTGCGTAACGAGCACCGCGATATGGACGGGGTGAACACCCGGCAGTTGCCGGTCGGGGAGAACTCCCCCTACGACGGGCGGACGCTGGGCGAGACACGGATGCGGACCCGCACCAAGGCCTCCATCGTGGCGGTGATGCGCGCGGGCCAGGCCATGCCGGCGCCGGGGCCGGATTTCGTGTTCACCGGGGGCGATGTGCTGATCGTGGTGGGGACTTCCGAGGGTCTCGACAGCGCCGCGGACATCCTGAACAACGGGTGATCCTCCGGCGATGAACGCGACCACGCTGGCAATGATCCAGCTGGGGGCGGTGTTCTTCGGGCTCGGCGTGCTCGGACGCATCGCGGCCCGGATCGGCATGTCCCCGATCCCCCTGTATTTGATCGGCGGACTGGTATTCGGGGAAGGAGGTTTCTTCGAACTCCACGAAGTCGGCGAGTTCATCCATCTCGCCAGTGAGATCGGCGTGGTGCTGCTGTTGCTGCTGCTCGGCCTCGAATACAGCGCGGCCGAACTGTTCACCGGTATGCGCCGGTCCTGGATGGCCGGTCTACTCGATCTGGTGCTGAACGCGACACCCGGCGTGATCGTGGCGCTGTTGCTGGGGCTGGGGCCCACCGGCGCCCTGGCCATGGCCGGTGTCACCTATATCTCGTCGTCCGGAATCATCGCGAAGGTTCTCAATGATCTGGGCCGGCTCGGTAACCGGGAAACACCGGTGATCCTGTCGATCCTGGTCTTCGAGGACCTGGCGATGGCCGCCTACCTGCCGGTGCTGACGGCCGTTCTGGCCGGGCTGGGTTTCGTGGCGGGTCTGCAATCCTTGGGCATCGCCCTGGCGGCGGTCACGGTTGTCCTCGTGGTGGCGCTGCGATACGGCAGATACGTTTCGGCGATCGTATCCAGCGAGGACCGCGAGATATTTCTGCTGAAACTGCTCGGTTCGGCATTGCTGGTGGCCGGGGTGGCGTCCGCGCTGCAGGTCTCGGCCGCGGTCGGAGCCTTCCTGCTGGGTATCGCCATCTCCGATACCACCGCGCACAATGCGACGAAGGTCCTCGAACCGTTGCGTGACCTGTTCGCGGCGATGTTCTTCGTCCTGTTCGGATTGACCACCGACCCCCGCAGTATCCCGCCGGTTCTGGGGTGGGCGGTGTTGCTGGCGGTGATCACCACGGTGACGAAGGTCGCGACCGGCTGGTGGGCCGCCGCGCATGCCGGATCCTCGCGTCTGGGTCGCGCGCGTGCCGGTGCCGCGCTGGTGGCCCGCGGCGAATTCTCCATCGTCATCGCAGGCCTGGCCGTGGCGGCGGGCGCCGTACCCGACGAATTCGCTGCCCTGGCGACGACCTATGTTCTGCTGATGGCGGTCGTCGGACCGATTGTGGCCCGGGTGGTGGAACCGGTCCTGCGGTTCGTCACCCGGCAGCCGAAACCGGAGCCGGATACCGCGGACGAATAGCACCGGGATCCGCCGATCGGCCTCCGCGGCGAGGGAGGCCGATCGGCGAACCGGAGGCCGCCGGTCAGGCGGCAGCGGCCGAATACAGGGACCGCAGCACGGTGGCCGGATCCTCGACATCGACGACGAGCCGGGTGTAATCGGTCCCGCGGAGATCGATACGCAGCGCTTTACCTCCGAAGAGCGTATCCCAGAATTCTTTCCGGCCCTTGCCGCGGAAGGTTCCGGCTGCGATCGCGCCGGGGAAGAAGGCGCCGGGCGCACGCACCCAGGGCGGGCGCAGATCGATTTCCGCGGGCGCGACCGCCACGATATTCGCCAGATCGAAGGTGATCCGGTCGCACAGCGAGAGCACCCGGTGCGCGCCGCGGACCTGGACAGTGACGGTGGTGCCGGTGATCTCGATATCCACCATGGGTTCCTCCCGGGGCCGAGTTCCGCTCGTCTCCTACCAGAATGCCGCCGGGATCTGTCGGTTGGCTGTGCTGCTGCTGTGAATGTTCTCAGGTTGGCTGTTTTCCGGGTCACCCCAGGTAGCGACGACCGTGGGTAGGCGGCGCGGTTCTGCGGTGGCGCACCGCGGGCGGTATCGGTCAGACTCGTCGGTGTGGAACAGAAAACGAACGAGTGCCCGGCCCCGCGCCGGGGAACTCGGCGGACCGGACGGT
Organism: Nocardia carnea NBRC 14403; assembly: GCF_000308515.1. Taxonomy (GTDB): domain Bacteria; phylum Actinomycetota; class Actinomycetes; order Mycobacteriales; family Mycobacteriaceae; genus Nocardia; species Nocardia carnea. The sequence continues at coordinate 154,654 of NZ_BAFV01000125.1, forward strand.
TCCGGTACGCGTCGAGTCGAGGTGATACGAGGTGACCGCACTCGCTCCGGGGGAGAACCGGCCCGCGCCGGGCGACCGTTTGACCGTCACAGTGACATGTTCGGCGACGGTCGATGTCTCGGCACTGCTGCTCGCCGCCAACGACAAGGTCCGGTCCGATGGGGACTTCGTCTTCTTCAATCAGCCCGCCGGCCCCGGCGTCACGTACCGGCACGGCCGGGGCGCCGGGGATGTGGTCGATGTGCAGACGCCGATGCTACCGGCCGATATCGACAGAGTGGTGGTCACCGCGAGCCTCGACGGTAGTGGACCGCCGGCCTTCGGGGCGGTGGGATCACTGACGGCGACGATCACCGGCCCGCAGGGGACGCTCATCTTCCCGGTTTCCGGGCTGAGCACCGAAACCGCGGTGGTCTGCGTGGAGATCTATCGCCGGTCCGGTGCGTGGAAGGTGCGCGCGGTGGGGCAGGGCTACGATAACGGCCTGGCCGGTATCGCCACCGATTTCGGGGTCAATGTGGACGACGATCCGGTACCGCCCTCGCCCGCCCCACCGGAACAGCCCCCGGCCTCCCGTACCGATCCGACCATGGTCGCCAACCCCGTAGTGGTGCAACAGTATTCGCCGCCATCGGCGCCGAATATGCCGTCCGCACCGGGGCATCCGCCGCCGGCCGCTCCCCATCCGCCTGTCCCGCCCGCGGCTCCCTTTCCGCCGGCGAACCCGGCGCCCTACCCCTCGGGTGGATACCCGCCGCAACAGCCGTATCCATCCCAACAGCCCTATCCGCAGCAGCCGTATCCGCCCGCCGCCCCCTATCCCGCGGCACCACAGCACAATCCAGCTCATTTTCCTCAGCAAGGAGCTCAGCCGATGCACAGCGAGCTGTTCGACCCGCGTCATGCCGAAGTCTCTGGTATGGGTATCCAGAAACAGGGCGGCAAGATGATCAAGGTCGGGGTGAACGGCGAAACGCTGGTCCGCTCCGGCTCCATGGTCGCCTACCAGGGCGACCTGCATTTCCAGGCGCTGGGCTCCGGCGGTATCGGCCGCGCCATCCAGCAGCGGCTCACCGGCGAAGGGGTGCCGCTGATGAAGGTGTCCGGCCGCGGTGATCTGTTCGTCGCCAACGGTGCCGCAGAGGTGCACATCATCGATCTGGACGGGACCGACGGGCTCACCATCAACGGGTCGAACGTGCTGGCCTTCGATCCGACCCTGGGCTACGACATCCGGATGGTGCAGGGCGCGGCCGGTGTCGCCAGTAACGCCGGTTTGTTCAACTGTGTGTTCTCCGGTCGCGGCCGGATCGCCATCACCAGCCACGGCACACCTGTCGTGCTGAATGTCGACCAGCCGACCTACGCCGATCCGCAGGCGGCGATCGCGTGGTCGTCGAGCCTGCAGACCGGGGTCAAACGCAACGATTCCTTCGGGCTGGGCCGGCTCATCGGCCGTAGCACCGGGGAGGGGATCACGCTCTCGTTCTCCGGCCGCGGATTCGTCATCGTGCAACCCTCCGAACTACCACCCGGCGGCCTCCTCGGTGGTACCGGCGGTGGACAGGAGGCGGGCCAGAGCGGTGGGCTGCTGGGCGGTCTGCTCGGCTGACACTCGGCCACGGACAAGCCCGGCGACCGGCCGCGGTATGGGAACCCTCGCACACGCGGTCGATCGTCATGGACACCGGTGCCTGCGGGAGTGTGGTATCGACAACACATGGTGATGTGCGCTCGGTACGACGTGGTGATCGTGGGCGGTGGGCACAACGGGCTCGTCGCGGCCGCCTATCTGGGCCGGGCGGGGCATTCGGTACTCGTTCTGGAGCAGGCGGCGACCGCCGGAGGCGCGGCGGTTTCCGCACAGCTGTTCGCAGGGATCGATATCCGGGTATCGCGCTACTCGTACCTGGTCAGCCTGCTGCCGGACCGGATCGTGGACGATCTGGGTGTACGATTCCGCACCCGGAAGCGGCGGATATCGTCCTACACCCCGGCCGGGGATACCGGCCTGCTGGTGGACAACAGCTCGCGGGCGGCGACGCGGGAAAGTTTCGCCCGCATCACCGGATCGGACCGGGAATTCGCGGCCTGGGAGCGATTCTCGGCGATGACCGGTGAGGTTGCCCGCGCCGTATTCCCGACCCTCACCGAACCGCTGCCCACCCGCGACGAGCTCCGGAAGCGGGTGGGCGCGCGGCAATGGGCGGCACTGTTCGAGCGACCCCTGGGGGAGACGATCGAGGAGTATTTCGCCGACGATCTGGTTCGCGGCGTGGTGTTCACCGATGCGCTGATCGGTACGTTCACCCACGCCCATGATCCGTCGCTGGCCCAGAATCGGTGCTTTCTCTATCACGTGATCGGCGGCGGAACGGGCGACTGGGATGTGCCGGTGGGCGGGATGGGCGCGCTGACCGATGCCCTCCTCGCCTGTGCGCGTTCGGCCGGCGTGGAAGTGTTGACGGGCGCCGAGGTCGTGGGGGTGGATACCGACGGTACGACCGCGCAGGTGCGGTTCGTGACCGATGGCGCGGTATCGGCCGCCGTCGACGCTCGATATGTCCTGGCGAATGCGGCGCCCGCCGAGCTGGCGCGGTTACTCGGCGAACCGGCGGATACGGAACCCGAAGGCGCCCAGCTGAAGATCAATATGGTGCTGGACCGGCTGCCGCGTCTGCGCGATACCGGGACCGACCCACAGGATGCTTTCGCGGGGACCTTCCATATCGCGGAATCCTACGAACAACTGGACCGCGCCTATCGTGAGGCCGCCACGGGACGGCTGCCCGCGGCGCCGCCGTCGGAGATCTACTGCCATACCCTCACCGATCCCAGTATCTCCGGCCCCGATGCACCGGATACCCGGCATACGCTGACCCTGTTCGGTTTACACACCCCCGCAAGGCTTTTCGCCGACGACCCACAGGCGAAGAATGAGATCGCCGTCGCCGCCACCCTGGCCCAACTGAACACGGTACTGGCCGAACCGGTGCAGGACTGCCTGGCTCGCGACGCCCACGGCGCGCCGTGCCTGGATGCGGCCACACCCGTCGACCTGCAGCGGACCCTGCGCCTGCCCGGCGGGCATATCTTCCACGGCGACCTGTCGTTTCCCTATCGCAGCGGCCCCGCCGAGACACCGGCGCAGCGCTGGGGTGTGGATACCGCGCATCGTAATATCCTGCGCTGCGGTGCCGGCACCGTTCGCGGTGGTGGTGTGAGCGGTATCGGCGGGCACAATGCCGCCATGGCGGTGCTCGAGGAAACCGCCGCCCAGCGGCCGGGAAATGCGCGGTGAATTCTGGTCGGAGAATCGGCTGCCGTGCCCGCTTGCGGGAGTGTTCGAATACTTTGTGGCGGTAGGGTTGTCGGCTGTGGATCGGCCCGGCGGGTCGTTTCGATTTCGCTGACCGGCGCCGAGGAGATGGACGTGGCACTCGATACCGCACCCAAGGGTGAGGCCCCCGACGACAAGGCCGCGCGCGAGCTGAAGGCGATTCGCGAGCTGGAGAACCGGCTGGCCGCCGCCTATTCGGCCGACCGCTCGGCGGCGGAGGTGGGTGTCGCGGTGCGGACGACGCACGACCGGTTCTCCGGCAGCACCGTCCGCGATTTCGTGCCCATTCTGGTGGAACGCGCGGTACGCCGTGAACTGGAACCGGCGCAAGAACCGGAGGGCGCCACGGCGACCGGACCGGACACCGCCACGGCGCCGACCGAGAAACTCACGATGGGCGCCGGCGAGACCGTTTCCGCGGATCGCGGCCGCGCACCGGCCACCGGTCGCCGCGGTCTGTTCGTGCTGGCCGGGGCCGGTGTGGTGGCGGCGGGCGCAGCCGCCTGGGCGGTGACGCGACCGGGGGCCGAGGCGACGAATGCGGCCGCGCCGGTCGCGGGTGCGCCGCTGAGAACCGTTACCGGGATCGTCGGATCGGAGAAGACGGCGTTCTTCGGCGATCCGCGGGTCGCGGAGGTCTTTGCCGCCCACGGATTCGAGATCCGGGTGAAAGCGGCCGGGTCGCGGGAGATCGCCACCTCGATCGATCTCGCGGGGCAGGCCTTCGCCTTCCCGTCCAGCCTGCCCGCGGCCGAGAAGCTGAAGCGTGAGGTGGGTGTGCGGACCCAGTTCACACCGTTCTATTCGCCGATGGCGATCGCGACCTTCGCGCCCATCATGAAACTACTCGACGCGGCCGGAGCGGTGAGATACGACGGCCCTGTCCCCGCGCTCGATTTCGCCGCCTATATCGATATGGTCCAGCGCGGTGTGCAGTGGGACGAACTGGCCGGGAACCGGACCTATCCGGTGGCGAAGAACATCCTGATCAGCACGACCGATATCCGGACATCGAATTCGGCGGCGATGTATCTGGCGGTGGCCGGGTATGTGGTCAACGATCACGCCGTGGTGCGCGGTGCGGCCGCCGAGCAGCATGTTCTGCCTACCTTGCAGCGGCTTTTCCTGGCCCAGGGGTACACCGAGGGCTCGAGTACGGGACCGTTCGAGGAGTACCTCACCGTGGGTATGGGTGCGACCCCGATGACCTGGATCTACGAGGCGCAATATGTCGCCGGGGCCGTCGCGGGCCGCCTGCGCGACGATATGGTCCTGCTGTATCCCTCGCCGACGGTGCTGTCACGGCACACCGTGGTCCCGCTTACTCCGGAAGGGGAGGAGATCGGGGAGCTGCTGCACAACGACCCCGATCTGCAGGCGCTGGCCGCCGAACACGGATTCCGCACCGGTGACGCGGCCCGGTTCGACGAGGTGGTGACCGAGCACAATGTGCAGGTCAGCCCGGATCTCGTCGATGTGGTCGATGTTCCGGCCTATGAAACCCTCGAACATCTGCTCGGTGGGGTCGCGGGCGCCTACTGACAGGGTCGGCGGGGGACCGCAGGATCCCCCGCCGGCGACCTCACAACTGGGTGGCGACCTCGTTGGCGATGAGCGCCAGGTGTTCGAGATCGGTGAGGTCCAGGATCTGCAGATAGATCCGCTCGGTGCCGATCTCGCGATAGCGGCCGATCTTGTCGACGACCTCGGCGGGCGACCCCGTCAGCCCGTTGGTGCGCAATTCGTCGACCTCACGTCCGATCGCGGCGGCCCGGCGCGCGATCTCGGCCTCGTTCGTGCCGACACAGGCGACGAGCGCGTTGGAGTACACCATGCTGTCCGCGGCCCGGCCCTGCGCCGCGACCGCCGCGCGGACCCGCTCGAACTGGGCGGCGCTGTCGTCGGCGGAAAGGAACGGAATATTGAACTCGCTCGCGTACTGCGCTGCCAGCCGGGGTGTCCGTTTGGGGCCCTGGCCGCCGACGATCACCGGGACGGGCTGCTGAACCGGTTTGGGCAGCGCCGGTGAGCGGCGGAGTTCGTAGTACTTCCCGGTGAAGTCGAAGGTTTCGCCGAGCGCGGTCTCCCAGAGGCCGGTGATCACCGCCAGTTGCTCTTCGAAACGGTCGAATTTGTTGTCCGGGAACGGAATACCGTAGGCCGCGTGTTCCTCGGCGAACCAGCCGGTGCCCAGGCCCAGCTCCACGCGACCCCCCGACATCTGGTCCACCTGCGCGACCTGGATCGCCAGCGGTCCGGGCAGCCGGAAGGTGGCGGCGGTGACGAGTGTGCCGAGCCGGATCCGGCTGGTCTCCCGGGCCAGGCCGGCCAGGGTGATCCACGCATCGGTCGGGCCGGGCAGACCGTCCACCGACCCCATGTGCAGATAGTGATCGGAACGGAAGAAACCGCCGAAGCCGAGTTCCTCCGCGGTCTTGGCCACCCGCAGGAGTGTCGTGTAGTCCGCGCCCTGCTGCGGTTCGGTGAAGATACGCAGTTCCATGAGGCTATCGTGCCGCACGGCCGGGTGGCGGCCCCGGCCGCCCTGCGGCGGCGGTGACCACCGCCGTCAGACCAGGCGCGCGGCCGGGCCGGTCATCGTGGTGGGCAGGACCTGGCCGGACCAGCCGCACGGCAGACCACAGCTGGCGATGACCACGGTTTCGATTTCGCCGGTGTCGTAGATGCGGCGATAGGACTCCGCGCGCGCCGGATAGCCGCACGATTTGCATTTACCGAAGTAGTTGAGGATCTCGTCGGTGTGGTTGCGGACCACCCGGCGCCGGGTCTCGGGCATGGTTTCCTCCGGGGTCGCCATTGACTGTTACGGCGCCGAATGTAATTCGCGCACAGCGGGTGTGTGGCCGGAGTGAGCCGGGGCTGGGAGCACTCACACCGTCGTCGCGGAAAGCTTTGGGCAACCTCCAACCGCGAGGTCGGCGGGCTTTCGGGCCCCGGGGTGAATATCCGGCAATTCGCTTCGTGACCTGTCACAGAGCCGCCCCGGAGTGGGGGTTACTCGCTGGTAATAACGGTGGCGCCGGGCTATTGTGAGCGACGTTACAGATGGGTTTCCCCGCCGACCCAGTTGTCCGTTGCGGGCCGACGAGAAGTTGTACGAGTTGGTTACCGACGTCATCGATGTGGTCGCGGATCTGCCCGCGGCGCGCGCCGCGGTGTGGGATCTGCTGCTGGATCCGCAGACCTATCCGCGCGCGTTCACCGGGATCGGCGCCTGCTCCAGGCTCGACCTTCCGGGAGCACAGCCGGTCTTCGAATTCCGGATCGGCACGCCCGACGCGGGTATCCGGGTGTTGCGGGTACGAGTGGTCACCGGCCGGTGGTACGAAAGTTGTGAACTGCACGCGCCGGAGATCGGCAGCTTCGCCGCTCTGCGGTTGACAGGGGAAGGGGATCGCAGCCGGATCGCGGTCACCTTCTTCACCCCCGGCCGGGTACACCGGCAGGTGGCGGGACTGTCGAATTCCGCTGTCCAGGAGTGGGCGGTCAAGGGATTACGCCGGATCGCCGATATCGTACGCGGCGCCCGCACCTCGATCGTGGCCAACGGGGAGGCCTCGCCGGTACGCCGCAGCTTCGGGGTGATGCGGCAGGTCACCGTCAGCGGTGTGGTGCGTACGAACGCGCAGGTGGCGGTGAAACAACTACTGTCACTGAACAAGTGGGGCTTCAACCTGGCCGGTGGCTACGCCGCCGGGGCCGCCTACTCGCCGCACCGGCTCGCCGTGATCGATGACCGGGGCACGCGGACCTTCGCCGAGATGGACGAACGCACCACCGCGCTCGCCGGGGCCATGGCGGTGGCCGGTCTCGGTGCCGGCGATGCGGTGGGCCTGTTGTCGCGTAATCATGCCGGCATGGTCGAAACCATGGTCGCGGCCGGAAAACTCGGCGTGGACGTGGCCCTGCTCAACGCCGGTCTGGCCGCGCGCACCATCGAGCAGATCGTCCAGCGGCACCGGCTCTCGGCCTTGTTCGTCGACGGTGACCTGGAGGAACTGGTGCAGTATCTGCACGAGGACCTGCCCCGGTTCACCACCGATCTGCTGCCACCGTTCCCGGACCGCTACACCGTCGACGATCTGATCGATCTGGGCGAGCGCGACTTTCGTATACCGGCCCATCCCGGGCGGCTGATCGTCCTCACCTCCGGAACGAGCGGGGTTCCGAAGGGGGCACGGCGCCCCCACCCCAAAGGGTTCGGCACCATCGCCGCGCTGCTGTCCCGGATTCCGCTCGAAATGGAATCGGCAATGCTCATTCCGGCCCCGCTGTTCCACACTTGGGGGCTCGCCGGTCTGCAGCTCAGTACTGCGCTGCGATCCACGGTGATCCTGCCGGAACGTTTCGATGCCGAGGACTGCCTGCACCTGGTCGCCGAACACGGCATCACCACCATGATCGTGGTGCCGACCATGGTCAACCGCATCCTCGACCTCCCGCCCGCGGTGCGCGCCCGGTACGACACCTCGAGCCTGCGGCATGTGATCAGTTGCGGGGCACCGCTGGCCGGAGCCACGGTCCTGCGCTTCATGGACTCCTACGGCGATATTCTCTACAACGTCTATGGATCGACCGAGGTGTCCTGGGCGACCATCGCGACCCCCGCAGATCTACGTTTCGCGCCCACCACCGCCGGCCGGCCGCCACTCGGTACCCGGGTCGCGGTACTGGGCCCGGACCACAAACCGGTGCCGATCGGCGCCACGGGGCATATCTTCGTGAGTAACCACATGCTGTTCGACGGTTATGTCAACGCCGCGCCGCCGGACGAGGCGCACGGCATGCTCGATACCGGCGATATCGGATATTTCGATGTCAACGGACGGTTGTTCATCGCCGGCCGCGACGACGAGATGATCATCTCCGGCGGCGAGAACGTTTTCCCGCGGCCGGTGGAAGAGGCTCTCGCGCATCTGCCGCAGGTGAGCGAGGTCGCGGTGGTGGGTGTCCCGGATCCGGAATTCGGTCAGCGGCTGGCTGCCTTTGTGGTGAAACACGAAGGGTCCGGGCTGGATCCGGATATGGTGCGCACCTATATCCGGCATCGCCTCAGCCGGTTCTCGGTGCCCCGGGACGTCACCTTCCTGCCGGCTCTGCCGCGCGGGGAAACCGGGAAGATCTTGAAATGGCTACTGGCGGGCGGACACAACGGTGAGCTTCCGCCGCCGGGAATGGGCGGGCTGGGGATCAGCGGCTCGGCGTGACCCGGCCGCGGCGGCGGCGATGACGTTCACGCCGCGGCGCGAACGGATGCCGAAAAGGTGCCGGTACCGAAGATATTTGCGCTGACATGGGGCAATCAATGGTTGCCACGGCGCGGGGTCGGTGCGCGCCGGCCCCGCGGGGGCGGGCAAGAGGAACGGGGGCCACGGACCGCCGAGCGGGCACGGGTAGATTCAGCATCCGCATAGGCAATCGGTCAGGGAGAGGCATCCTCCGTGGTAGTAGTTTCCGTGCTCGCAGGGCTGGCCGCGGTGGTGGTACTCGCCGGAGTGCACTGGTACCTGTGGCGACGGCTGGTCCGCGACACCACGCGAGCAGGTTCGATGTGGCGGCCGATCGGTGCCGGGGTGCTCGGCCTCGGCGTGGTGCTGATGGGTACTGCGTTCGGTGCGGTGTTCGCGGGCGCGACCTGGGATTTCTGGCGGCTCGCTGCGTGGCCGGGTTTCATCTGGGCTGCGCTGTTCATCTACCTGCTGATCGGTGTGCTGGCGGGAGAGATCATCCGTCCGCTGCTGTTGCGTGGACTGGAGACTCGCGACGCCGGAACCGCCGCGCCCCAGCCGGCGGCCGCCCCCGCACATCCGGCGCAGGCGCCGGAGCCCGTGGGCGCGGCGGTCGGAGACAGCGGGGAGCCGCCCCGGCCGGCGCCGATGGCCCGGCCGGGGCCGCCGCCGGAGGTTCCCCCCGGTTCCGCCG
>NZ_BAFV01000124.1 GCF_000308515.1 Nocardia carnea NBRC 14403
GGACTGGGATCACGCCTGGCTGGTCTGGCCGTCGCTGATCGTCACCCTGAGTATCCCCCGGGTGGTCCTGCGGTTCAGCGATGCCGACGAGGAGATCTACGAGGAGTTGAAGGAATCCGATGCGGCCGCGCGCAAGAAGCGGCTGGGCAAGGCCGCCGAGCGGATCCGCGAGCTCGAGACCGGACGCGATCAGGACCGGGACTGACTGTTGGCCGGCGTCACCGCAGGCCCAGGGGCTCGCCGCCTGGGCGGCAAGCCATCATCAGGGTGGTGCCCGGTAACCCGCCGGCTGTCAGTCACCGATTCGCTCGCCGGATACCGGATGGAAGAGGTGGACGGTGGCGTCCGGGCGGACCGCCATCGTCGCGTTCTCCGCGAGTTTCGCCGGTGACCTGCTCGCCGACCGGGCCACGAAGGTGATCGGTAATCCGTTGGGTGCGGGGTTGGATCCGCTGGTGCCGCGTGCGTAGACGTAGGATTCGCTGCCCAGCTCCTCGACCAGTTCGACGACCACGGCGAAGCCGGTGCCGTCCCGGCGTAATTCGAGCTGCTCCGGGCGGATCCCTACAGTGACCGTGTCCAACCCGGCGCCGGCCAGCACAGTCATGGCGGCGCGGGGCAGTTCCAGGGTGGTCGTCCCCACCTCGACTCCGCCGGCGGTGAGGGAGGCGGTGAACAGGTTCATGGCGGGGGAGCCGATGAATCCGGCGACGAAGGCGTTCGCGGGGCGGTCGTACAGTTCGGTCGGCGTGCTGAACTGCTGGAGCCGGCCGGATTTCAGCACCGCCACGCGGTCGCCCATCGTCATGGCCTCGACCTGGTCGTGGGTGACGTAGACGGTGGTGGTGCCGAGGCGGCGTTGTAGTGCGGCGATCTGGGTGCGGGTCTGGACCCGGAGTTTCGCATCGAGGTTGCTGAGTGGTTCGTCCATGCAGAACACGCGCGGTTCGCGGACGATAGCGCGGCCCATGGCGACTCGTTGCCGTTGTCCGCCGGAGAGTTTGCCCGGTTTGCGGTCGAGGTATTCGGTGAGGTCGAGGAGTTTCGCGGCCTCGGCGACGCGGCGTTTGCGTTCTTCGTGCGATATGCCGCGCATTTTGAGCGCGAAGCCCATGTTCTCGCCGACCGTTTTGTTCGGGTACAGCGCGTAGTTCTGGAACACCATCGCGATATCCCGGTCTTTCGGGGCGACCCCGACCATATCTTCGTTGTCGATCGTGATGGTGCCGCCGTCGATATCTTCGAGCCCGGCGAGCATACGCAGGGCTGTGCTCTTCCCGGACCCGGAGGGGCCGACGAGGACGACGAATTCACCGTCGCCGATATCGAGATTCAGTGAATCGACCGCGAGCTGGTCGGCGCCCTGGTAGACGCACGACGCGTTCTTGTACGAGATCTCGGCCATAACGGTTACTCCTGATTCTGCAAGGCGGGGAGGTTATTTGATCGCGCCGAACGACAGGCCGCGCACGAGTTTGTTCTGCGCGATCCACCCGGCCAGTACCACGGGTAGTGCGGTCAGCACCGCCGCCGCCGAGAGTTGCGCCCAGTACAGGCCCTGACCGGTGATGAAGCCGACCAGGAACACCGGGACGGTCTGCGCCTGAACGGCCGTCAGGTTCACCGCGAAGAAGAATTCGTTCCAGGAGAAGATGATGCAGATCAGCGCTGTCGCGGCGATCCCGGGGGACACCAGCGGCAGGATCACTTCCCGGACCGAGGTCCACAGGCCGGCCCCGTCCATACTCGCGGCTTCGAGTAGTTCGCCGGGAACCTCGAGGAAGAACGAGCGCATCATCCACACCGCGATCGGCAGATTCATGGCCGTGTAGAGGATGACCAGGGTCCAGATATTGTCGAGCATCCCGATATCGCCGACGATCACGTACAGCGGAATGATCGCCGCGACCACCGGCAGCATTTTGGTGCTGATGAAGAAGAACAGCGCGTCCCTGGTTTTACGCACCGGCCGCAGGGACAGGGCGAACGCCGCGGGGATTCCCAGCAGCAGGACCAGAAGTGTCGAGATACCGGTCGCGAAAACAGAATTCAGTAGCGTCGTCCCGATACCGCTGTCCAGGACATCGCGGAACTGCTGCAGTGTCGGGGTGAAGAACAGTTTCGGCGGATCGGTATAGGCGTCGCCTTCCTCCTTGAATGCCGTGAGCACCATCCATAGGACGGGAAAGAAGAAGCCGAGCGCGATCACCCAGGCCAGAACCGCCCACACCGAGTCACGGGCCCGGCGCCGGGTGGGCCGCACAGGTGTCGGCGCGGTGTCGTCGATACGTGCGGTCGCCGCGGTACTCATCAGGCCGCCTCCTCGTTCCCGGTGAAACTCTTGAAGATCAGGCGTAGCGCCAGGGTCGAGACGATGATGGTCGCGACCACGGTGACCACGCCCATGGCGGCCGCCTGCCCGATATCGAAGCCGAGGAACGCGCGCTGATAGATGTAGTAGGGCAGGTTGGCGCTGGCCACACCCGGCCCGCCGGAGGTCATCATGTACACGGCATCGAAGGTGTTGACCAGATAGATCGCACCGAGGACGGCACCCAGTTCGATGAAGCGGCGCAGATGCGGCAGGGTCAGCTCGCGGAAGATCGCGAACGCGCCGGCACCGTCGACCCGGGCCGCCTCGACGATATCGCGGGGCATGGACTGCAATCCGGCGAGGATGAGCAGCATCATGAACGGTGTCCACTGCCAGACCAGATTCGCCATCACCGCCGGGAGCGGGAATCGGCTGATCCAATCGATCTCGCCGACGCCGAACGGTTGCAGAGCGAAATTGACCAGGCCGAAGACCGGGTCGAGCATTGTCGTCTTCCAGATCAGGGCGGCGGCGACGGGGGTGACCAGGAACGGGGTGATCAGCAGTGTGCGCACGATTCCGCGCCCGAAGAACTTCCGGTCCAGCAGCAATGCCAGCAGCAGTCCGAGGATCACCGAGATCACGACGGTACCGGCGATCATGAGTACCGTATTCATTGCGACGGTGCGGAATTGGCTGTCGGAGAAGACATCGATGTAGTTGCCGAGGCCGTTGAACTCCTGTGAGCCGGGGCGCACCAGGTTCCACGATTGGGTCGAGTAGTAGACCGTCACCAGGAACGGGATCTGGGTGACGACGATCATGAAGATCAGCGCGGGCAGCAGCGGACCGCGGCGCCGCCAGCCTTCCGCGCGGGAGACGGCGCGGCGTCCCGACGGCGGTTTCGCCTTTTCGGGGCCCGGGTCGGCCGGGGGAGCCTCTGCTGTGGTGGTGCTCGACATGGCTACTGCGCCTCCCGGTAGGTCTCGCCGACGACCTCGGCGTACTGCTGCGCCTGTTCGAGTGCGTCACCGACGCTGATCCGTCCGGCGATCGCGGCGCTGATCTGCTGACTGACCCGGGTGCCGAGATCCTGGAACTCGGGAATCGTCAAGAACTGCACCCCCGTATAGGGGACGGGTGCGACAGTCGGGTTCTCGGGATCGGCCTTCTCCATGGCCGCCAAGGTGGGCGGGCCGTAGGCGGCGGCCGCCTTTTCGTACTCCGGAATCGCATAGGTGGACAGCCGGCTGCCCGGCGGCACCCGCTCCCAGCCGAGTTCGGTGCCGACCATCTCGAGATAGTCCTTATCGGTCATCCAGGACACGAACTTCCAAGCCGCATCGGGTTTATCGCTGGTGGTCGGAATGCCCAGCGACCACGAATACAGCCAGCCGTTATCGGATTTCACCGCGGCGGGAGCGGGTGCGTAGCCGATTTTGCCGACGACCCGGCTCGCCGCGGGATCCTCGAGGACCGAGACCGCGGAGGTCGAGTCGTACCACATGGCCGTGCGGCCCTGGGCGAGCTGTGTTGCGCATTCGCTGAATCCGCTCGTCGCCGCGCCCGATTGTCCGTGGCTACGGACCAGATCGACGTAGAACTGCACCGCACGGACGGTCTCGGGGCTGGTGAGCTGCGCGTTCCAGTTCTCGTCGTACCAGCGGCCGCCGAAGGCGTTGATCACCGTGTTGAGCGGGGCGAGTATTTCGCCCCAGCCGGGTTTGCCGCGCAGGCAGATACCGGAGGTCTCGCCGGGCGCGTCCAGGGCGGCGGCGTATCCGGCGACCTGCTCCCAGGTGGGTTCGGCCGGCATCTCCAGGCCGGCCTGTTCGAACAGGTCCTTGCGGTACATGAGGAACGACGATTCACCGTAGAACGGGACCGAATACATACTGCCCTCGTGGGACAGCGATCGGCGCAGTGTAGGGATGAAATCTTCTTCGTCGTAGCCCGGTGTCCGGTCGGCGTATTCGGAAAGGTCGGTGAGCCAGCCGTTTTCCGCCCACTGCGGGGTTTCGTAATTGCTGATCATCACCACATCGAATTCGCCGCCGCCGGTGGCGACCGATGCGGTGATCTTGGCGCGCGCTTCGTTCTCCGACAGCGAGACGAATTTCAGTTCGATACCGGGGTTCTCGCGTTCGAAGCGGTCGGACAGGGCAATGGCGTCCTGCATCTGCGAGTTCGAGATGATCGCGATGGTCACCGCATCGGCGCCGCCGCCGACGAACGAGCCGGCGCCCGCGCAACCGGACAAGGTCAGCGTCATCGTCGCCGCGATTGCGGCGGCGAGATATTTCGAACGAATCCTCATCAGGGCGCTGCCTCCTTGTGTTCTACCAGCCACCGCGCGGTATCGATATCGGTGACCACGATGTCGGCCAGGCCTGCGTTGAGTGCGCCGAGAATCGCCTCGTGCTTGGTTTCACCGCCGGAGACCAGCACGGCGGCCGGGCACGCGCGTACCGCGTCGAGTGGGACCGATACTGTGCGGGCGGTGAGTGAACTGTCGATATCGGCGCCCTCGCGGGTGTAGAACCGCCCGCCCATCTCGCCGACGGCACCCAGTCTGCGTAGTTCGTCCAGTAGTGCGGTATCGAGATAGCTGCCCTCGAACAGAGTCGTCGCGGTGGAGACCGGCCCGATTCCGAAGATCATCACATCGGCGTTGCGGCCGACCTCGAGCGCGCGGCTCATCAGCGAATCGTTGTGCAGCGCGGTGACCGTCGCCGCGTCGGCGTACAGCGGCGCGTGCAGCCGGACCGGCTCGGCCTGCAACAGCTGCGCGCAGGTACCGAGGGTGAAGTCGACACCGGTTTGATAGTCCGTGGTGGTCATCGACCCGTCCAGCTGGACCACAGTCGCGCAGCGCGCCGCCCGTGGTTTGAGGGCCTGCGCTACGGCGACGGTCTCCGGCCCCCAGGTGAACCCGAGAGTGTCGCGTTCGCGTAGCCGGCGCGCGAGCACACTCACCGCGGCCCGGCCCAGCGCGTAGTACCCGGCCGGTGAGCCATCGGGTACCGCGTTGGTGACGACGGCTTCGGTGAGACCGAAGATCTGCTCGAGTTCGCGTTCGAGTTCGGTGTGCACGGTGGCGCCGAGCTCGTCCGGGACGCTGATCTCGATGCGGATCAGTCCTTGCGCGCGGGCCCGGGCGATGAGCCGGCCCGCCGTGGGCCGCGATACTCCGAGTTTCGCGGCGATCTCGGCCTGGGTGGCGCCCTCCAGGTGGTACAGGGTTGCCGCGCGCAGGGCCAGCCGGACATCTTCGGATGCGAGCGGGCGGGGCGGCTCGGTGGTCACGGGCACTCCTCGGTGAGCGGGCCGGTCGACAGCCGGATCGGGGAACAGGCCGGATCGGGGCAGGCGTCCCAGCGGAGGCGCGCGGTGAGCCGATACGTCCGTGAGCAGATGATCAGACCATGAACGGGTGCTCACACAAGGTAACATTCCGGTTGTGACGTACACAACAGAAATCCGTCGGA
Source organism: Nocardia carnea NBRC 14403 (assembly GCF_000308515.1). GTDB lineage: Bacteria > Actinomycetota > Actinomycetes > Mycobacteriales > Mycobacteriaceae > Nocardia > Nocardia carnea. The sequence continues at coordinate 5,803 of NZ_BAFV01000124.1, forward strand.
GGGCTTGACGAGTGGGTTCCGAAAGCTCGGGAAGGAATGCGATGCAAGGACAGTCCGTGCTGTCCGGACCGGTGCGGTTGTGCGCCGCGGCGATCGAGCAACTCGCCGAGGTCGTCTCCGTACCGTCCTACGACCGATCCGGTATCGACACCGGCATCGTGCATTTCGGTGTCGGCGGGTTCCATCGGGCCCACCAGGCGATGTATCTGGATCGCCTGCTCGAACTCGGCGAAGCTCGCGACTGGGGAATATGCGGGGTCGGGGTCCTGCCGTCCGATCGGCGGATGCGCGATGTCATGCACGAGCAGGACTGCCTGTACACGCTGTCGGTCACCCATCCCGACGGGACCTGGGAAACCCGGGTCGTCGGGTCGATCGTGGAATACCTGTACGCGCCCGACGATCCGGAGGCCGTACTGGCGAAACTCGCCGACGAACGCACCCGCATAGTCTCGCTGACGATCACCGAAGGCGGTTACAACTTCTCGGCAACGACCGGTGAATTCGATGCGCACAACCCGGCTGTGGTCGCGGACCTCGCACCCGGGGCCGTCCCGGCGACCACCTTCGGGCTGGTCGTCGAAGCGCTGGCCCGGCGCCGGGAGCGTGGACTGGCGCCGTTCACGATCATGTCCTGCGACAATATCGAGGGTAACGGGCAGATCGCTCGCGCCGTCTTCACCGCATTCGCCCGGCTGAGCGATCCGGGCCTGGCGGACTGGATCGACCGGACCGGTGCGTTCCCCGATTCCATGGTCGACCGGATCACCCCGGCCTCGACTGCCGCAACAGCGGCGGAAGTGGCGCGACGCTACGGGATCGACGACAGCTGGCCCGTGGTGACCGAACCGTTCACCCAGTGGGTGCTGGAGGACGAGTTCACGCTCGGCAGGCCTGCCTACGAAAAGGTGGGTGTCCAGACCGTTGCCGATGTCGCGCCGTACGAGCTGATGAAGCTCCGCCTGCTGAACGCGAGCCATCAGGCGCTGGGCTATCTCGGCTACCTCAGTGGGTACCGGCTGGTCCACGAGGCCGCGCAGGATCCGGTGTTCGAGCGATTCCTGTTGCGGTACATGGACACCGAGGCGACACCGACCCTGCGTCCGGTGCCGGGCGTCGACCTGGACGTGTACAAACGCACCCTGATCGAACGGTTCGCCAACCCGGCCATCGGCGATACCATTGCCCGCCTGTGCGCCGAATCGTCGGACCGCATCCCCAAATGGCTGCTGCCGGTGGTGCGGAGCCGGTTACGCGACGGTGGTGACATCACCTGTGCCGCGGCGGTGGTCGCCGGCTGGGCCCGGTATGCCGAGGGCGTGGACGAACAAGGGGAGCCGATCGATATCGTCGATCCGCTGCGGGAGCGTCTCGGCGCGCTGGCCCGGGAGCAGCACGCGCAACCCACGGCCTTCCTCACCGAACGCGCCGTATTCGGTGATCTCGTCGACCGGCCGGCCTTCGTCACGGCCTACCTGGCCGCATTGCGGTCGCTGCACGAGAACGGCGCGCATGCGACGGTCGCGGCATCAGTCGAGCAGTGGTGAACCGTCGGTGAGATCGCGAACGGCCGCGTAGCGTTCCCGGATATGAGGGTCGGCGAGACCACCGGCCGCGGCCGCCGCCGCGTGGGACGTTGCGGGCGGCATCGGCAAAAACATGTATGCCGGAGGGTGCGCAGGTTCACACTGGGAGCGTGGACATGGATGGTCTGGGACTGTTCGCGGGCGCCGATACGGTGGTCGGCGAACAGTTGTCATTGGAACGCCGGGCGGCGGGTCTCACCTGCCTGGAGCTCGACAATGCCGCGTTCCTGCTGCCGGGTACGACCATGCATGCCGAACGGGGCGGAAAGCTGTCGCGCAGATCGCTGGAGGCGATCGCCCTGGTGCTCGGGTTCGACCCGGGGGAGTTCTCGCAGGCTTGTGAGCGAGAGGTTCGGCGCCGGTCGAGTTGAGCCCCGTGCGGGATGGGCGGGGTCCGGCGCCGGAGTCAGGGCCGCGGGCTCAATCCTGTGATGGCGAGGCGGAACAGGCGGTGTGCGCGGCCGGCGGGGTCGGGGAGGGCTTCGGTAGCCAGGGTGATGCCGATGACGAGTGTGATCAACTCGGTGATGGTGGCGTCCGCGACGACCGTCCCGTCGCGGATCGCGCGATGGAGGAGCGGGTCGCCGGCCTCGTGGATCGTTGCCGCGCAGGAATTCTCCTGTAGCGAATCGGGATCGAGGTCGTAGGACAGCGCGGCCGCCAGGCCCCGGGCCTCGACGCAGTACGTCACGACATCGCTCAGCCATTCCAGGAGTGCTGCCCGGCTGTCGGCGGCGCCGGCCAGTTCCCCGGCGCGTACACGCAGGACCTCGACGCGTTCGTGGGAGACCGCTTCCAGCAGGGCGCGGCGGGTGGGGAAGTGGCGGCGCACGGTGGCCGAGCCGACGCCGGCGGTGCGGGCGATCTGCTCCAGTGAGGCCGCGGATCCGTGGGCGGCGACCTCCGCCTCGGCGACCGCGAGGATACGCGCGTAGTTGCGCCGGGCGTCGGCGCGTTGCTGATCCGGCATCGCTTTTCCTCTCGGGATTGCTAAGTGGCGGGGCCCGCCGTATTCTAGCGGAAGCTAAACGGCGGGCCCCGCCGTTTAGTGTTTCGCTGTGATGGAGGAGAACTCATGTCTGTAGAAACCGCGCCTGTCCTGGTAACCGGCGCCACCGGCAAACAAGGTGGCGCCACCGCCCGCGCGCTGCTCGCGGCCGGTGTGCCGGTTCGCGCCCTGGTCCGCGATCCGGCCACTGGACCGGCGCGTGCTGTCGCCGCGCTGGGGGCCGAACTGGTCGCGGGCGATCTAGGTGACCGGGAGTCGATTACCCGGGCCGCGGAAGGTGCCCGCTCGGTCTTCTCGATCCAGCAGGCGCCGCCGACGGCAGCCGGGTTCGACTTCGCCGGGGAATTCGACCAGGCCGTCAACCTGATCGAGGGTGCGCGCGCCGCCGGGGTAACGCAGTTCGTGCACACCTCGGTTTCCGGTGCGGGCCGGCATACCGAAATACCGGGCTGGTCGGAGGGGCGCTGGGAGGCGGTCGCGCCGTCACTGAACACCAAGCACGCCATCGAAGGGCAGGTTCGCGCTGCCGGTTTCGCCCGGTGGACCATTCTCAAACCGGGTTTCTTCATGGAGAATTTCCTTCCCGACATGGCGTTCCTTTTCCCCCGCGGGATCTCCGGTGGGTTGGTGAGTGTGCTGAAACCGGATACGCGGCTGTCGCTGGCCGCGGTGGCCGATATCGGGCGGGCGGCGGCCGCGGCCGTTGCCGACCCGGAACGATTCGATCGGGTGGAACTGGAACTGGCGAGCGACTATCTGTCGATGTCCGAAATCGCCGAGGTCCTCTCGGACGCTCTCGGTACGCCGCTGACCGCCCCGGATATGACCGTGGAGCAGGCAGTGGCCGCCGGTATGCCCCCGATGGGTGCCTCCCATGCGTTCATGAACGTCGAAGGCCAGCCGGCTCGGCCGGAATATGCGCGGGCTCTGGGGATTCCGCTCACCGGATTCGCGAGCTGGGCACAGCAGCATATGCGGAGCTCATAAGTCCGCGGCGGTAGCGGTGGCTCCTGCGCCGGAAAGCCCTCCGGGTCGGGCGCATCGGGGCAGGGGATTGACAGCCCGGTCTCTCACCGATAATGTCAATCGCCTCATGGGTACTTTGTTGTTCTTCCTGTAATCACGCCCCCGACGCGTCGAGCGCCACTCCGCAGGTGAGTGCGCCTCCGCGTTCTTCACCCACCACCTTCCGGCTACGGCCGGTTCATCGCTCGTGCGTGGGTTCCCGTGATCACGGCCGCGTGGCCGAGAACAGGAGGACGTATGCTCACCGCTGCTCAACTCACCCTCTCCGAAATCACCAAACGCTACGGTGACCGCACCGTTCTGGACCGCGTCTCGCTGACGATCCGCCCCGGCGAAACCGTCGGTATCGTCGGCGACAACGGGTCCGGTAAAACGACACTGCTGCGACTGCTCGCCGGGCAGGAACAGCCGGACAACGGCGAGGTCTGTGTTTCGGCGCCCGGCGGGACCGGATATCTACCGCAAACACTTGCACTGCCGGCCACCGCAACGGTCGCCGACGCGATCGACCTGGCGCTGGCCGATATCCGCGAACTCGAAAACCTTTTGCGCAGTGTGGAAACCGAACTGTCCGGTAACGGACCGCTGGAGCCGGTGCTGGGTCGCTATGCGGAGTTGCTGGCGCGGTACGAAGCGCGCGGCGGATACCAGGCCGACCAGCGTGTGGATACCGCGCTCGCCGGGCTCGGACTTCCGGGCCTGGTCCGGGACCGCCTGCTGGGCACCCTGTCCGGCGGGCAACGGTCCCGGCTCGCACTGGCGGCCACCCTGGCGGCCGCGCCGCAACTGCTCCTGCTCGACGAACCCACCAACGACCTCGACGACGCCGCGGTGGGCTGGCTCGAACGGTACCTGCGCGGCCACCGCGGCACCGTCGTCGCGGTGACACACGATCGGGTGTTCCTCGAACGCATCACAAAGGTGGTGCTCGAGGTCGCGGACGGGCAGGTCGCCCGGTTCGGCGACGGATACGACGGCTACCTGCGGGCCAAAGCGGCGCAACGGCGGCGGATGGCGGAAGAACACCAGCGATGGAAGGAGGAGCTGGCTCGTAATCGCCGCCTGGCGGAGTCGAATGTGGCGCGGCTGGACGCCATCCCGCGCAAGCTTCCGCTGGCGGTGTTCGCGGCGGGACCGTTCCGGGCGCGCGGCCGCGACCACGGCGCCCGCGGACGGATCCGCAACGCCAAGGAACGCCTCGAACGGCTCACCGGCAACCCGGTCGCCGCGCCACCGGACCCGCTGAATTTCACGCCGGACCTCGACGGCCACGTGCGGGTTCCGGAGGGGCCGGTCGCCGAGATGACGGATGTTCGAGTCCGCGGCCGGCTCGAGGTCGGCGAGGTGTCCCTCACCGCCGGTGCGCGACTGCTGATCACCGGCCCCAACGGTGCCGGGAAAACGACACTGTTGCGGTTGCTCGCCGGGGAGCTGGTACCCGACAGCGGTTCGGTGCAGGTGACCGGCCGTGTGGGCTTTCTCCGACAGGAGGAGGTTCCGTGGCCCGCGGAGATGACCGTGCTGCAGGCGTTCGCCTACGGACGCCCCTGGCATCCGGCGGAGCATGCCGACGAGCTGCTGCGGTTGGGACTGTTCCGGCCGGAAGACCTGGGTATGCGTGTCGGTGACCTGTCCTTTGGGCAGCGCCGGCGGATCGAGCTGGCGCGTCTGGTGAGCGATCCGGTCGATCTGCTGCTGCTCGACGAACCGACCAACCACCTGTCCCCGGCACTGGTGGAAGAACTGGAGGAGGCACTCACCGGCTATCGGGGCGCACTGGTGGTGGTCACGCACGACCGCCGGATACGCGAACGCTTCGAGGGCACCCGGCTCGAGATCCGGGACGGGGTGTGCGGGGGTGTCGCGGCCCCGGAAGCTCCGATAGCCCTGATTGCGTGAGCTGGTTCGCGGGTGCAGATCATGTCTGCGCAACTTTTCGCGCAGAAGTGTCGATTCGTTCGGTGCCGGATCGTCATCTCTGCGCAAGGGTGAATGCACGGATACCGGATCCGGCCCCTGAGGAAGGACAAACCGATGCGATACGCGTTTTTGATCCACAACGAGGAGCCGGGCGAAGGGGAGATCCCCGCGGCGGCGATCGAGGAAATGCAGCGGGCATTCGACGCCTACGGGCGGGCCTTGCAGGAGGCCGGGGTCCTGGTCGGTGGCGATATCCTGTTTCCGCAAGCGGCGACGACCACCGTGACCAGGCGGACGGGGACATTGCAGGTGCAGGACGGCCCGTTCGCCGCGACGAAGGAAGCACTGGCCGGGGTGTCCGTCATCGATGTCCCCGATCTGGACGCCGCGCTCGGCTGGGCCGAGAAATGCCCGGCCACGACCTACGCGACGCTGGAGGTGCGGCCCGTGGCCACCTCGTGTATCGCCGGAGAATGGACGGCGTGAACCGTACGGAGGCGATGGTGCGGGCCGCCGACGCGGCCCGCACCTCCTACGGCCGGTTGCTGGCCTTGCTCGCCGCCCGCTGCGGTGATGTCACCATGGCGGAGGATGCTCTGGCCGATGCCTTCGAGCGGGCGGTACGGCACTGGCCGGTCGAGGGTGTTCCCGCCAACCCCGACGCCTGGTTGCTCACCGTGGCCCGCAACCGCATCCGCGATGTGGTCACCGGGGCACCCGCCCGCCGCACCGTCGCGCTCGACCCGGCGCTCCACGATCCGGGCCTGCTGGACCGGATCGACCCGGATGCGCTGGAGGACCGCCGGCTCGAGCTGATGTTCGTCTGCGCCCATCCGGCCATCGACCCGGCCACCCGCACTCCGTTGATGCTCAACACCCTGCTGGGATGCACCGCCGAACAGATCGGCCGGGCCTTCACAGTGCCCACCGCGACGATGGCGGCACGCCTCACCCGCGCCAAGAAGCGAATCCGGCAGGCACGTATACCGTTCCGCATACCCGAACGTGCGGAGTTACCGGCGCGGGTGGACGCGGTGCTGGAAACCGTCTACGGCGCCTTCGCCATCGACTGGCACACCACCGGCCGCGAACGGAACGATTCGCTGACCGGGGAGGCACTCCACCTGGCCGAGGTACTCACCCAGGTCCTGCCCGACGATCCCGAGGCGCACGGTCTCGCCGCCCTCATCGACCTGTGCACGGCCCGCGCGGACGCCCGCACCGATGCCCTGGGTAACTACATACCGCTGGAGCGTCAGGACCGCGGTCGCTGGGACGCCGAACTCGTCGCGCGCGGCCACGCCCATCTCCGCCACGCGTATTCTTTCGCCACCCTCGGCCGGTACCAGCTCGAGGCCGCTATCCAGGCGGCCGAAGGCTCCGGTGCCGATCCCGCCGTTCTCCTCGACGCCCATCGCGCGCTGCACAGTTTCGCCCCGACGCTCGGCAGCGCGACCTCACTCGCCGCCGCAACCGCCCGCGTACACGGGCCCGCCGCTGGGCTGGCGATCCTGGACGCCGAGATCGGCGACCCGCGATTCCAGCCCGCCTGGGCGGTCCGAGCCCACCTGTGCGGTCTGCTCGGCCACTCCGGCCAGGCGTACGCCGCCTACACCAAGGCGATCGACCTGTCACACGACACCGCCGAACGGCGGTTCCTCACGCAGGCGCGTGATGCTCTGAGCGGAGAGTAGCGCGAATTCCGCTGCTCCCCGGCCCGGCCGCCGACGACCGGTTGGCGGCGGATCACCTCCGCGGCGGCGCGCTGTCGTGCGGAACAGGAGGAGGCCCGGACCCCGTGTACCTCGGAGAATTCCGTTAGCGGAGCGCGCCACCACCCTGTTGCCCCCCGTCCAGGTATGTCCCGACCGGCGAGGGGTAGGTCAGGCGTCGCGAGTCGATCGCTCGAGGCCGGGGATCTCGCCGTTGCGGAAGGCGTCGATGAAGAGTTCGTGGTCCGCGCGGGTGCGGCGGGCGTAGCTCTGACCGAAATCCACCATATCGCGGACGAATTCCGTCTCGTGGGAGCCGATGGCCGCCATGATCGCTTCTTCGCTCTGGAAATCGACCAGGGTCTGCTCGGAGTCGGCGTCGGAGACGCAGTGCATTCCCGCGGTGGCCTGGCCGAGATACTCGATGACCGGGCGCATCTCGGCGGGTTCGGTGAGGTCGGACCAGTCGAGGTCGCTCACATACGGGGACAGTTCGGAGACGATATAGCCCTCGTCGCCGATCTCGGTATAGCCGAGCCACGGATCGGCGTGGGCCTGGAGCGCGCGCTGGGATACCGCGGTGCGGTGCCCGTGGTGGTGGAAGTATTTCCGGATCCGCTCATCGCGCACGATCCGGCTGGGCGCGGCCACATTCCCCTGTTTCATGGACAGGATCACATCGTTCTCCAGGGCCTCGGTCTGCCCCTCCACGAGGATGTTGTACGCGGGCAGCCCCGCCGACCCGATCCCGAAACCCTTGCGGCCCACGACATCTTTGACTTCGTAGGTGATGCTGCGGAAGCGTTTGTGCTCCGGGATGGTGTCGAGGTACCGGGTGAACGCGTCGAGTACCAGTGCGCGTTCGTCCTCGCCCAGAGTCCGGACGCCTTTGCCCGGCCGGAACCGGCGCTCGTAGTTCTCGACGACCGTGGTGCCGGCCAGCAGTGCGGTGCGCGTATTCATCCGGGCATCCAGCAACACATCGTGTACCGGGCCCGTGGTGTTGCGCAGATGCAGTTTGAAATCCTGTTCGTCGCGGCTGCCGTCGTGGAAGGCGCGCACCATGCGCACATACGACCGCGCATAGGTCGCGATCAACTCCTCGATATCGGCATCGGATACCGCCTTCCGGCGGGCCAGCAGCGCCACACTGGCGCAGAACCGTTTGATATCCCAGGTGAATGCACCGAGGTAGGCCTCGTCGAAATCGTTGACATCGAAAACGAACTGACCCGCGGAATCCATATAGGTCCCGAAATTCTCCGCATGCAGATCGGCCTGGATCCAGATCCGGCCGGTGCGTTCGTCGGCCCACGGATCCTCGACGGCCGCCATATCGTGGTAGAAGAGGCAGGCCGAACCGCGGTAGAAGGCGAACGGATTATCGGCCATCTTGCGGAACTTCTTGCGGAAGGCGTCCGGATCGGTGGCGATCATGTCACCGAAGGCGCCGGTGAAGACCTCGACGATCTCGGCCTTACGGTCGTGCGTGGTGTGCTCGCTCGTCCCGGAATGCGTAGCCACGGTGTGGGCCGGTCCTCTCGTCGTGCCGTCGTTGCCGCCACGGGCCGGGCGGTACCGGCTTCGATCGTGCCAGAACCGGATCTGCCACGCCCGCTGTGCCGCGGCCGCGGGGCGGCACCGCGGTAGCAGCAGGCAGCGGGTTCATCGCCGCTGCCGGATATTTCGACCCGGTCGTAGTCACGGCACTTCTCCGAACCAGCTTCCGCTGTTACGTGCCGGTGGTCTCTCCTATCGACCCGAACCAGCTCTCGGTGAGAACGTCCAGCATCTCCGCATACTCGACCCCCCACTGTCCGGAGGTCCAGTTCCGGGCGACGTGGTCGAGTTCGGTGATCGCGAGGACGCTGCGGAATCGCCGGGTGCCGGCGGGGAAACGGTCCGCGCGGTTCAGGCCGTCCTCGATATCGCCGATCGCCTCGTTCAGCCAGGCGTCGAACAGTTCGCGGATCTCCGGATCGACAGCGGCGGCCTCGAAGGCCGTGGTGGTGTAGGGGCGAATCGTTTCCCAGCGTTGTGCGCTGGCGGCGAGCCAGGCACGGATCCGCTCGCGTGACCCGTCTTCGACGACGGCGACCAGTTCACGTTCGGTCGTTCCGTGTTCCGCAGACGGTATCCGGTTGAGGGCCGCATTGAGCCGCTCAGCGATGAGGGCTTTCATCAGATCGACCTTCGAGGGGAAGTACGCGTAGAAGGTGACCCGCGTCGTCCCGGCGGCGGAGGCGATCTCGTCGACCTTGGTCGCCGTGTACCCCTTCGATACGAACAGCTCCACACCGGCATCGAGCAGGAGCTTTCGCGTCATCTCCTTCTGTGCCTCACGAAGCCTCGCCATGCGGGTCAGCGTAGAGCACGGTGACTACCTTCCGTGCCCGCCGGTTGCCGTGAGTACAGACCGGTAGGCGTCCTTGCGTCACGTAAGCCGGATGGATCTTACGCATACGGAGAAAAGCATACGCGGTATCTGTATGATTGACATGATGTAAAGTTTTGTGGCACCGTTCATGGAGACGGCGTGACCGCAGTCACCGGCCCTGACCGAGGGCCCTGAGCCGGAGGCGCCATCGGAGCACGAGGCAGCCGCTCGACAGAGAAGACATCGACGTGATCCACGTCGGCATCGAAAGGACATGCCAGTGATCGGCGACCGGACTGCTGTGCGCAATACCGTGACCACCGTGCTCGGCCCCGTTCCCGCGCATGAGCTGGGCGTTGTGGCCGTGCACGAGTCCCTGCTCTCGGTTCTGCCGGGAGCGGAGTACGCCTTCGATATCACCCTCGATCGCGCCGAGATCTTCGAAACACTGGCCGCGAAGCTGCGGGAATTCCGCGCGCGGGGCGGCGGCACGATCGTCGACAGCACCGGGATGTTCCACGGCCGGGATGTGCGCCTGTACGAGGCGCTGTCGCGGGCAACCGGTGTGCATATCGTCGCCTCCACCGGGATGGGCCCGGAGGAGATGCTCGGCGGCTACTTCCTCACCCCGCAGACCAACCCGCCGACACCGTGGCCGGCCGGGAAATTCGCCGATCTGTTCACCGGCGAGATCACCGAGGGCATGGTGGTACCTCGCATCGAACGCCGTGGCGCCGCGGGTCTCGTGGTGACCGCCGCGACGCGGACGGGAACGACGGCAACCGACGAAAGCCTGCTGCGCGGCGCGGCCAGGGCCGCTCTGGCCACCGGCGTGGCGGTCTCGCTGCGCTACGGCGCGGACGCAGTGCGCGATCTCGGAATCGTCCTCGACGAGCACCTACCGGCCGATCGTGTCGTGGTCGGCGGGCTGGACCGTGCGGACGCGGTGGCAGCAGACGCCGCGCGGGAGATCGTCGGCCGGGGGGCGTACATCGCCGTGGACAACGTGGGCACCGAAGGCGACGGCCATCTCCGCGACGACGAGCGGGCGGCTCTGGTACTCGATCTGGTTGCCGCGGGCCACGCGAACCGGATCCTGCTGTCGGGTAACGCGGTCGGAGTCGCAAAAGGGCATCCGGGGCGCGATATCCCGTTCGGCTACGTCCTTTCGGCGTTCGTTCCACTGCTCGCGGCGCAGGGCCTGAGCGAGGCGGATCGTCGCCAGATCCTGGTGGACAACCCACGCGAGCTGCTGTCGGTGCGCTGAGTGCCGGCCATCGAAATCCGTCTTTTCCGAAGGTGAGTGTTGTGTCGAGAGTCAATACCGTGCTGGGCTCGATCCCGGCCGAAGAACTGGGAATCGTGGCCGTCCACGAGCACATCGGATACGGCATGCCCGGCTCCGAGCTGGACACGCGATGGTGGAAAACCCCCGAACAGCGATATGCCGAAACCGTGCCGAAGCTGCGGAAGTTCCACGAGTACGGCGGCGGCACCTTCGTCGATGTCACCGGTATCTGCAACGGCCGCGATATCGACTACTACAAATCGCTGTCCGCGAAAACCGGCGTCCATATCGTGGCCTGCACCGGTTTCGTCGGGGGCGATACCGCGCTGCCGTTCTTCGCCCGGGCGAGCGTGGATTACCTGACCGAGCATTTCGTGCACGAGATCACCGCCGGTATCGGCGATACCGGCAGCCGCGCCGGAGTCATCAAGGTCGGGGTGAGCCGCGGCGGCCGGATGACCGAACTGGACAAACGGATCTACCGTGCCGCCGCCCGTGCCGCACTGCGCACCGGTGTGCCCATCCTGACCCATCTCGCCATCGACGCCGAGAACGCGATCGCGATCTTCCACGAGGAGAACCTCCCGCTGGACCGCGTCCTGTTCGGCCACGCCGACGACGGGGTGAACGCCGAGAAGACCCGCGATACCTGGATCGCCGAACAGGGCGGCCGGGTCGGCTTCGACACCTTCGGCTACGAAACCGAACTCGAGGATCCGCCGTTCTGGGCCCGCCCCCGCAAGGAGCGTCTGGACCATTTCCTGCGGTTCATCGACGGCCATCTGGACAAGGCCCTCGCCTCCGCCGATGCCAACTGCAGCCCGCTGGGCTGGCCGGGCGTGAAGGGCCACACCGTGAACTACCTCTTCGAAGACCTCATCCCCGACCTGCGGGCCGCGGGAGTCGACGAGGCCACCATCACCACGTTGTTCGTCGACAATCCCGCCGCGTTCCTGACCATCCAGGCCTGAACCGTGAACGCGGCGGCCGCATGCCCACTGCGCCGTCGCGCACACGTATCCGTCCGGCGCACCGCCGCGCCCGTCCAGAGAGAAGAACCATGCAAGCCGCCGACCTGAAGAAACTGAAGATTGCCGTCGTCGGAGCCGGATACGGTGGCGCGGCCGCGGCCAAAGCGCTGAGTGTGCTCGGGGCCCAGGTGAATGTGTACGAGCGGGCCACCGAGATCCGGGAGGTGGGCGCGGGAATCGGCTTGCGCCCCGGCACGATGGACCTTTTCCGGCGGTGGGGGATCTTCGACGCGATCGCCGCCGTGAGTTCGCGCAGCGACTATTTCGAAATCCGCACCGCCACCGGTGACGAGATCATGCGGGAGGAATGGCCGGGCCGTACCGAGCAGACCACCACTCATCTGATCCACCGCGGCGATTTCATCGATGCGCTGCTCGGTGCGCTGCCGCCGGGCATCGTGCACCTCGGGCATACGCTGGACACCGTGGTGGACCGAGGTGACCACTCGGTGCTCACCTTCGCCAATGGTGCAACCGTCGAAGCCGACCTGGTGATCGGCGCCGACGGCATCAAATCCGTGGTACGGCACCAGCTGTTCAGCGATGAGGATCCGGTGTTCTCCGGGGAGCACGCCTATCGTGCGGTGATCTCCATCGACGATGCCTACGGAATGGTCGTCGACGACAACCTCCGGATGTACATCGGCAAGGGTACGAAGGTCTATCTGCTGCCGTTGCGGCACCGCAACCAGGTGTCCTTCGACATCACGGCGCTGTGCGACGACGGAACCTGGGCGCCGCGGGTCACCCGGGACGATATCGTCGCCACCGTCGAGGGATTCGACGAGCGGATCGTGAATATCGCGCGCGAACTGGATATGGGCACCGTGAACGTGCGCGCCGTCTACGATATCGACCCCGTCGAGACCTGGCATTCCGAGTCGGTCGTCCTGGTGGGCGATGCGGCCCATTCGATGCTGCACCACCAGGGACAGGGCGCGAATTCGGCGATCCTGGACGGCGGCGCACTCGCCGACGCCCTGTCCACAGCGGATTCGGTCGCGGCGGCGCTGGCGTCGTATCAGGCGACCCGCAAACCGGTAACCGATGAACTGCAGCGTATTTCGCGCCGCGGCTGGACCGAGGACGAGGTCGACGACGTGTTCCCCGGCCAGAAAACCCCCGCGCAGGCCGCGGAATAAGGAGGACACAGCTATGCCACTGCATCCCGAAATCGCCCGGGTGATCGCCGAACTGCCCGCACCGCCGGACGGCCCGCTGGACCCGGCGGCCATGCGCGCGGGGGAGGAGGCCCAGGTCGTACCGCTCGAGCAGCGCATCCCGATCTCGGCCGTCGACGACGCGACCGCGACGACCCCGGCGGGGGAGGTGCCCGTGCGGATCTACACGCCGGTCGAATCTGCCGGAGTCACCGCGGGCTACGGCGTACTCGTGTACTTCCACGGCGGCGCCTACTTCCTCGGCAGTCTCGAAACCCACGACCACATCGCGCGGCATCTGGCGCAGGCGACCGGGTACAAGGTCGTCTCCGTCGGCTACCGGCGCGCGCCCGAAAACCCTTATCCCGCTGGGCTTCAGGACTGCTACGGCGTGGTGCGCTGGGCCGCCGGGGCGGGTGCGCACCACCTGGGCTGGGACGGCGCCACGCTCGCGCTGGCGGGCGACAGTTCGGGCGGTGGGATGGCCGCCGCGGTCGCCGCGCTGGCCCACGACGACGGATTCGACCGCATCACCCATCAGGTGCTGTTCTATCCCTCCGTCGACCTGGACTTCGACCTCGGCCGCTACCCCTCTCTCCGGGAGAACGCGCAAGGCTACGGTCTCGAAACCGCGGCGCTGAAACCCTTCAACGCCTTCTATACCGACAGCGGCGCCGACCCCGCGGACCCGCTTGTCTCGCCGATCAAACGCGCCGACCTCTCAGGGCTCCCGCCCGCGCTGATCGTCACCGCCGAATACGATCCGATGCGCGACGAAGGCGAACGCTACGGCGAGCGGCTCGAACAGGCCGGGGTCGCGGTGCAGGTGACGCGCTACGCGGGCGCCAACCACGGTTTCGTGCAGAACTTCTCATGGCTTCCCGAATACCGGCGAGTCTTCGAGGAGACCGCCGCATTCCTGACCGGCCGGAGTACCCCGTGACCCGGGACGTCGCAGTCCATCCGCTCTTCTCGCCGTGGGGGCGGTTCGGCCTCTACAGCTTCTTCATCGACGCACCCGAACCGGCGATCGTCGACACCGGTATCGCGACCTCACCGGCCGAGGCCATGGCCCCGGCGTTGGCCGAACTCGGCCGCGATATCGCCGATGTGCGCTGGATCCTGCTGACCCACGGCCATATCGACCATATCGGCGGGGCCTACGCCCTGTGGGAACTGACTGGGCGCCGCGCCCGAGTGGTGATCCACGCGGCCGACGCGCCACTGCTGCGGTCGCGGGAGGCGCATATCGGCGAGTACTCGGCAGGCCGGGGGCGGTATCTGAACGATCCGGAGGGTGTGGCGAAACAGATCCGGGTCACGAATGCAGTCATCTCCGGTGAAATGGAGCCGGCGGTACCGGTCGAGGGCGGTGAGATTCTGTCGCTGGGCGGAGAGGTCACGGTGTCGGTGCATTCCGTTCCGGGACATACACCGGGATCGGTCGCCTACGTCCTCGACGGACAGAACGATGTATTCGCCGGTGACGCCGTGCAGGTCCACGGCGCCGCCAACGGTTTCCCCGGCTACGCGGACCCGGACAGGTACCGCGCGAGCCTGCGCTACCTACGCGACGAGATAAGGCCGCGGCGCCTGTATCTCGGGCATCCGTACCGTCGCGCGAACGGCGAACCCTACGGGGTCGAACTGGACAGCGACCAGGCGCGCGAAGCGCTCGACCAGAGTCTCGATATCGAGAGCCGCGTCCACGAATCCACTTATCGATGCCTGTGTGCGGGGTTGCCGGATACCGGCTCGGTGTACTCGCCGTTCACACCGGTCGCCGAAGATCTCGGATACCACGGCGACCCCACTCTCGAACCCTCGCCGTTCTTCACCTCGATGCACGGCTATCGCACGCGGTTCGACCAGAAGCCCTGAAACAGAAGAGGAGCCACCGACTCATGGCCGAGTTCCACACTTTCGACGCCGGCGGGCAGACCATCCATATCCGGAAGGATCTGCGGGTGCCGATGCGCGACGGAGTCGAGCTGGTCGCCGACACCTACCAGGGGGTCACCGATACGCCGCGGCCCGCGTTGGTCGCGCTGAGCCCGTACGGCAAGGAGTTGCAGGCGCTCGCCCTCACCACGCCACCGCAGCGACGCCCCAGCCCGATGTGGGACGGCTGTATCGAGGCCGGTGATATCGCCCGCGTCGTCGGCGCGGGCTACGTGCACGTGATCGGTGATCTGCGCGGGTCCGGCGGGTCCGGGGGCGAACATATCGGCAACTACAACGCCGGTGGGGTACCGCTCGGGCAGGATGCCTACGATTTCATCGAATGGGTCGCCGAACAGCCCTGGTGTGACGGCAATGTCGGCATGATCGGCATCTCCTACTTCGGCTCCATGCAGATCCTCGCCGCCGCCGAGCGTCCACCGCATCTGAAGGCGATCTTCGTTTCCGGCGGCCACTACGATTTCTACGAGACCACGTACCACGGCGGCATCATGTGGTTCATGCCGCGCGCCGCGCGCGAGGGACGCGGTGGCGATTCGGGCTGGGCGTTCACCGACAAGACCGGATCGCGCATGCTGGAAACGTATTCGCCCGAGGAGATCCGCG
Source organism: Nocardia carnea NBRC 14403 (assembly GCF_000308515.1). Taxonomy (GTDB): domain Bacteria; phylum Actinomycetota; class Actinomycetes; order Mycobacteriales; family Mycobacteriaceae; genus Nocardia; species Nocardia carnea. The sequence continues at coordinate 21,480 of NZ_BAFV01000124.1, forward strand.
CCCGCGTCGCCGCCCGTCTCGCGGACCCGGATGTGGCTGCCTGGCCGAATCTGGTGCATGTACTGAACTATCCGAAGCACCACGAAGCCTGGTTCGACATCGTCATGAACGAACTGGACGGCGAATGGTACGAGGAGCGCAACCCGGTCAACCTGGCCGCGAATATAGAAATCCCCGTCTATCTGCAGATCGATCAGGGACGCGGCTGGACGATGGACGGCACCATCGAGTTGTTCCACCGGCTGAACGGCCCGAAGAAACTCGATATCGGCCCGTACCCGCCCATGCAGTCACGGCCCTTCGTCGAGGAACACGACAAGATGTTCCGCTGGTACGACTACTGGCTCAAGGGTATCGACAACGGCGTAATGGACGAACCCGCCGTAACGGTCTTCGTGGAGGGTGCATGCGAGCGCGTGAACGCCGACCGGTGGCCGCCGAAGGATGCCGATTGCACGTCGCTGTACCTGCGCCCGCGCGGCAAACTCACGCCCGAACCCGAACCGATGGGCGCGCGGTACGCGGCGCCCGACGGTTTCTATCAGGCGCCGCTCACTGTCACCGACAAGGTGGAGATACTGCGCTGGCACACTGAGCCTTTCGCCGAAGCCGCTGAGTTCATCGGCACCGGTGCCGCGCATATATTCGCCGAAATAGACCAGGATGATACGAATTTCATCCTTCGGCTGTGGGACGAGGCCCCCGGCGGCAAACGCCAACTTCTCACCACCGGCTACCTGAAAGCTTCACACCGCGAACTCGACGAGCGCACCACCGAAGGCGATCCGTACCATCCGCATACCCGAGCGGTACCGGTCGAGCCGGGCGTGATCGAGGAGTACGTACTGCGCCTGTACCCGTTCGCGGCCGCGCTGCTCCCCGGCCATCGTCTCGTGGCGGAATTGTCCTGCGACGAACCACTGGCCGACGACCACAATGCACTGTTACCGCCGGATGCGTTCCACCTGCCGGTCGGCCGCCCGGTCACCCACAAGATCTATCGCGACGCCGCCCACCCCTCCCGGCTCGTCCTACCGCTGACGAGATTTGCTCGGTGATGTCCCGGCGGGTGTGCCTATGCGGGTAACGGCGTGTTGCACGGCGGTTCGCATCGTTGCACGAAACCCGTTGCTCTGAGGTTCCTTCCGGGCCTGGGCGGATCGCGCGGGAGAAATTACACTCGGCGTCGGGTTCGGGTGAAGAGCCTGTGCCCGGCTCAATGCGTGGGCCCTCATGGAGGGCGTCGAGTAGGAACTGTCGGGCTCGGTGGGGAATGCGGGATCGACCTCGCGAGCGTGGATCGGTAGGAACTGGAAAACGCTCATGGGCAAAGAAGCTCGGGACCCCACCGCGGCGCTGTCGGACCGTCTGGACGATGATCCCGCCACGACCACGGTTTCGTCGTTCGTCGTCGAGGCACGCCGCCGCGGTGTGGACCCGTCGCAGTTACTGGATGCCGATTTCTTTCTCCGCGGCACCGACTAGCTCGCTGGGCCGGATCCCGAACGCCCGGCAGATCTTGTACAGCTGCGTCACGGTCATCGCCCGTTCGCCGTGTTCGAGCCGGGCGATGGTCTTCTTGTTGTAGCCGGTGGCCTCGGCCAGGGTCTCCTGGGTCCAGCCGCGGCGGGCACGCATTGCGCGTACCTCCGCGCCCAGCGCTGCGTCCAGCCTCGCCTCCTCGGCGGTCGCGTCCTCCGACTCGGCGGGCGTCGCATTCATGTCGACCATTCTGGGAGGGGGCAGGGTGTTAATCAAGTGCCCGATAGCTTCGGCACGGCGTCTTCGCACCTCAGCCGAAAGGGACCGTATGGGGGTCTGAAGGGACTGTTCTGGGTTGAAAAAGCACCGTGCCGGGCATACTCTGAAGGTAGAGCGGTTGACTATCACCCCAGTTCAGAAGCCCTGAACTATATCGGTTGCCGCCGGATGACAAGACGCTACCGGATTCGCGGTGCGGTTCGACCCGTACGAGGGCAAGGAGGTCCGATGAGCTGGAACGGCGACCCGATATGGCTGGCCGATGTACTCCGCGACGCCGGTCTGACGGTGATCGAACACGACGGCTGGCGCGAACGCGGCCACGGCGATTTCCTCGATATCCGCGGAGTCCTATGCCATCACACCGCCGGAGGCGGGCCGGAGGACTGGCGCATCGTGCAGGACGGACGTCCCGGGCTACCGGGACCACTCGCACAACTGGTGCTCGAAAAGGACGGCAGCTACCGGGTGATCGCGGTCGGGGTCTGCTGGCACGCCGGCCGCGGCAGCCGGCCGGGCTGGCCCACCGACAATGCGAACTACCACACGATCGGTATCGAAGCCGTTTCGCGCGGCACTCCACCCTGGGATTGGACGCCGGCCCAGCTCGACGCCTACAAACGCGGCTGTGCCGCGATCCTGCGCCGCCTCGGCCGCGGCTCCGGCGATTGCGTGGCCCACCACGAGTACTCCAGCGAGGGAAAGATCGACCCGGCGGGAATCGATATGAACGCCTTCCGCCGGGAGGTACAGGCACTACTGGACGGAAGAGGCGAAGATATGGCCTTCCTCGACGAAAAGATCACGAACCACCACGGTGACCAGGTCACCGTCCGGACCATGCTGCATTACCTCGACAAACATGTCGGGCTCGCGCTGGACCAGCTCGCCGGATCGGGCACCGCCCGCGGCGCGGATTTCCCGGGCTGGGAGTTCCTGGGGGACCGGACGACCGCCGAAGCGCTCGGCGTTATCGGGGCGGCCCTGAAAATCCCCGGCTTCCGCGACCCCACGAGCGACCGGCGCGCCTGAGGCGGTGCGTCGATCCGGCCGGAGAGGAGGACAGCGTGATCACCGAACTGGCTTCTGTCCTCGGCGGCCTGGTCACCGGCGTCGGCGGTGTCTGCGCGGCCGGGTTGCTCAGCCGGCGCAAGCGCCGTGCCGATGCGGTTCAGGTACTCACTCAGGCGGCCGCGCAGATGGTCGAACCGCTGTCACGGCAGATCGCGGCCATGACAGCCGAATTGGAGGCACACCGGCGTGTGGTCGCCGATTCCGAACAGCGCTGCCGTCTCGCCGCGACCCAGCACACGTCCTGGGATGTCGTGGTCCGCTCGTCGCTGCTGAATCTGGGTGTCGACGTGCCGCCCCCGCCGCCGATGACCGACGACCGGTCCGATCCGCCACGTCGTGTGGACCCGCGACAGCGGCCGTAACCGGATCACCAGGGATATAGCGGAACAGCGGCGGTGGTCCGGGTCGTCTGGGGCAGGGTGCGATAGCTCGTCATTCGCCTGGCTCCGGTTCGAGACATGCCACCGTCACTGTTGACCAGCTGCGGCCGGGAATGGCCCCGCACGGTGTGCCCACCGCTGATCAGGCGGGCACGGCGGACGTACGGGTGGATCGTCCGACGGTGTTCAGATGCCCGATGGACTGGGCGTAGGAGGCGAGGACCCCGGTTTCGCAGTAGGGCACCCCGAGATCGGCGCAGTACGCGGCGACGATCGGCTGGGCGCGGCGCAGGTTGGGGCGGGGCATGGACGGGAACAGATGATGCTCGATCTGGTAGTTGAGGCCGCCGAAAGCGGTATCGACGACGAATCCCCCGCGGACATTGCGTGCGGTGAGCACCTGGCGCCGCAGATAGTCGGTGTTGTCACCGGCCGGGAGAACCTCCATACCCTTGTGGTTGGGCGCGAAGGTGGAACCCATGTACAGGCCGAACAGGCCCTGCTGCACCAGGGTGAAAACGACGGCCTGCAGCGGCGGCAACACCAGGAAGACCACGGTCAGGTATCCGGCGGCGTGTGCGAACAACGTCGCGGCTTCCAGCCCGCGCCGGGGGATATCGCGGCGCACGATGGCCCGGACACTGGAGAAATGCAGGCTCCAGCCTTCGAGCAGCAGCATCGGGAAGAACAACCAGCCCTGGTACCGGAAGATCACCCGGCGCAGACCCCGGCCCGTGCGGGCACGCAGGCTCGAATGCGCGAGTACCCCCATGACGTCGGGGTCCGCGTCCTCGGTGTTGGGATGCGCGTGGTGACGGTTGTGGTTACTGGTCCACCAGCCGATACCGACCCCGATCGCGAGGTTCCCGAAAAGGATTCCGAGCAGATAGTCCCGGTTGCGGCGCCCGGTGATCTGACGATGCCCGGCATCGTGCCCGAGGAAGGCCAGTTGCGCGAAGACCGCTGCCAGGAACGCCGCGGTACCGAGCTGCCACCACGATTCGCCGATCAGGACGAAAGCGGTCCACCCGGCGACCAGCGCGAGCAGAACGGCCGCGCCCTTCCAGACGTAATACCGCGGCCGGCGGTCCAGCAGCCCCGCGTCGCGTACCTGCCGCAGCAACCCGGAATAGTCGCTGCTCCGGGTGGTGCGGGCCGGGCGTGGTTCGTCGACCCGGTCGGCGGGAACAGCGTAGTCGGCGGCTTTTGCCGTCATGTGGTAACCGATCTCTGCACAGGTGTCGTTTCGCCGGTGGATCATCCGTGACCGCCGCCGGCCGACCATCGCGGTCGACTGTGCGCTCACCCTACCGTCGCCGCTGCGCATTCCCGGTCCCGGTCGCCCGAATCGGCGGGTGACCGCGGCACCGTGCGAAACAGGCCTGTTCGTTTCCCGGTGGAGCGGGTATGCGCGATCCACCGGCAGTGTCCCGACACCGGAACGAGGCGAGTGATGAGCTATCGCACCCTGATCCTGGCGACCTTGATCGCCGCCGCCTGTTCCGGCCCGGCGCCGGCGATCGCGCAACCGTTACCGCCACCGGGGGCTCCGGCCGAAAGCGTGCCGGCGCGGAGCGCGCTCTCGGTGCGCGGGCCGAACGGGTTTCGCTGGGGGACGCCGAACGAGTTCGAAACCCGAAGCGCGTTATCGATGGTCAAGCTCTACCTGGCCGATTACGCCCTGCGGCATGGTGACGGTTCCCCCGCGGACCGGATGCATGCGGAACGCATGATCCGACTGTCCGACGATGCCGCCGCCGAGGCCGTGGCAGCCGAGTACCCGCAGGCCATCGGCGCGGTCGCCGCGGAATACGGCCTGGCGCAGACCAGTGCGGGCGCGGGCTGGAACACCGCCACGACCAGTACGGCCGACCTCGCCGATTTCCTCGCCGCGAAACAAGCGACCGATCCCACCTCGCCGATCCTCGGATGGATGGCGAGTGCGCCACCCACCGCCGCCGACGGCACCCAGCAGAACTGGGGTACCGCGCGATTGCCGGGCGTCCAGGGCAGTAAATGGGGCTGGTCGGACCTTCCGCCGGCGGAGGTCGTTTCGGCCTCCTTCGGTCCGGGGTTCACCGTTGCGGCCCACACCCGCGGCAGCGCGCAAGACCAGACCGCCGATGTCGAACGGGCGCTCGCCGAGGTTCTCGCCCGGGTCGTCGGTGGTGCGATCCCGGTTACGGTGCGGTAGGACAATCGCCCCGATATCGGCGTCGCGACTACCGAACGGCACCCTCGACAACCCGACACCGGCTGGAACGCCCCGATTACGTGGGCGGCTTCCGATAGCGGGCCACCCGGTCTATACCTGGTGCCGGATACCTTCGCTGGCGTGGAAGCTGGCTTCCTCGGGACTGACCAGACCGAGCAGGGGCAGGGGGCGCGGGGTGACGGCGTTGGTCAGATAGGTCAGGGTGATCGCCCACCGGTTGAGCCCGCGCGGCACCGCGAATGTGTGGTAGGCCCGGGTGACCGCTTTGGCGGGCAGCCCCGAGAGGCGGAGCCCGAGCGGGTTGGCGACGGCGAAACGCGGGCCCAGGTCCACCACCAGCCCCATATCGCGGTGTTTGTACGGCACCGGTGCCCCGATTCCCAGGCTCGCGGCCACATTGCGGGCGAGGATTTTGCCCTGACGGGTGGCATGCTGGGCGGTGGGTGGCGTGATCTTTCCCGGCTGTGTCAGATCCGGGACCGCGGCCGCGTCACCGCCGGCGAATACGTCGGGATGGCCGGGGACCCGCAGATCGTCGTTCACGCTCAACCGGCCGCGTTCCATCGGCAGATCGAGGGTGCTCAGCACCGGCGCCCCGGTGACACCGGTGACCCAGGCGACGGTGTGGGTCGGCACGGTCGTACCGTCGGTGAGCACCACGCGATCGCCGGTGAGCTCTTTCAGCGACATCCCGAGGCGGATATCGATCCCGCGGCCACGCAGCACGGACAGCACCTGATCGCTCAGTTTCTCGCCGACCTCCGGCATCACCCGGTCGGCCATATCGAGCAGCAGGAAACGGATCTCGGACGGATCGAAACCGCGGCGGGCGGCGTAGGTGTCGGCGAGGGCGCGGAGCTGGGCGACCAATTCGGTCCCGGCGTAGGACGCGCCGACCACGACGACGGTGCGCCGGGCCTGCCGGATTTCGGAATCGTCCTCGTGGTCGGCGAGTTCGAGTTGCCGGATCAACTGCTCACGCAGATACAGCGCTTCGGCGACGGTTTTCAGGCCGCGGCCGTGTTCGGGCAGCCCGGGGACATCGAACAACCGGGTGACCGATCCCGGGGTGAGCACCAGCCGGTCCCAGGTCAGTTCGCGTGTGCCGTGGTGATCGCTGGTCACGGTGAGCGTCTTGTCGTCCAGGTCGATCGATTTCGCGGTTGCGACGATCAACCGCACCCGTGGCAGGGCGTCGGTCAGCGAGACGGCGACGAACCGGGGATCGATGAGCCCGCCGGCGACATCCGGTAGCAGTGGCGTGTACAGCATGTAGTCGGTGGGGGAGACGAGGACGACCTCGGTATCGTCGCCTGCCGCGGCGAGTGTCCGGCAGAGTTTGCGGGCACAGGTGAATCCGGCGAATCCGCTGCCCACGATGACCACCCGCCGTGGTTCGGCTCCGCTGTCGGCGCTCTTCTGATGGTCCGGCACGGTCGCCCTCCTTCGTCGTTCGGTTTCCGGCGCGGTTCCCGGAACCCGGCGGTCGAAACGTGCACGGCCCGTCCGAACGGGCACAACAGTGGATCTCGGAGACGGGGGCGGTACGGGCAGGTGCCGGTCAGCGATAGAGGCCGAGCAGTACACGGACCGCGGCATCGACGATCTCGTCGGCGGATACCCGCAGGGTGCCGTCCAGCCATGCCGTTACGAGTTCGGCCATACCGCCGATGAAGAACAGCCCGGCGGTTTCGTCGGTGGTCTCCCCGCGGTGGGAGGTGCCGAAATGTTCCCGCGCCTCGAGCGCCGATTCGTGTGCCAGATGGCGCAGCAGCTGGGTGCGGCGTTGCCGCAGTTTCGGGACGGCGACGGCTTCGATGATGGCGACCCGGCCCTTACGGGGGTCGTCCTGGAGGAGCTGGACGAACGCGCGGACCGAGGCGCGGACCCGGGTCTCCGGATCCGGTCCGGCGTTATCGGCGGCGCGGCGGCTGATGTCCTCGATCTCGGCGGCGATATGGTCCAGCGCCGCCTCGAGCACCGCGTCCAGGCCGGAAAAACTCTCGTAGAAATAGCGCTCGCTCAGGCCGGCTTCGGCGCATACGGCGGTCATCGTGGTCCGGGTTTCCGGGTCCGCCCAGACGGTCAGCGCGGCGTCGAGCAATCGGCTGCGCCGTTCGGCGGCGCGATCGGCGGCGCTGACGCCCCGATACACACCAGATTGCACAGCCACGTTTTCAGCATGCCACAGGCCCGCCGAATCAAAGGTTGACAGGACGTCCTTCCTGAATCAGGCTGGACGTGACAGAGACCACACGACACGAGGTGAACCATGACGGCCGAGGCCCTGGGACCACACGAGGAAACGGCATCGGCGCAGGCCGCGGCACCCCGGCCGATTCCGGTCCAGCACCGCGACGACCGGGGCCTGCCCCTGATCGGCCAGGTTTTCGAATACGCCAAGGACCCGGTGGCGCTGTGCCGCAGCCGCTGGGAGCGCTACGGCCCGGTCGCGCCGTTCCGTGCCCTCGGGAAATCGGCGGTCATGCTCCTCGGGGCGGACGCCTGCGGTGAAGCCTTCCAGAACAAGGACAAGGCGCTGGCCAACGGGCCGGCGTGGTCGGAGCTGGTGGGACCCTTCTTCCATCGCGGCCTCATGCTGATCGATTTCGAAGAGCATCACGGCCATCGGCGGATCATGCAGCAGGCATTCACCCGGCCCCGTCTCGACGCCTACACCCGCCGACTGCACCCCGCCATCGAACAGGGCGTGGCGGGCTGGGAACCGGGCAAGGAATTCCCGTCGTACTGGAAGCTCAAGCAGCTCACCCTCGATATCGCCGCCGATCTGTTCATGGGCGGCGCCGAGGACACCAGCCAGGCCGAAATGGACCGCGTCAACAAAGCGTTCATCGCCTGCGTCCAGGCCGCCGCCGGGATCGTACGTGCCGACATCCCCTTCACCCGGTGGGGCCGGGCCTACCGCGGCCGCAAGGTGCTCGAGGATTTCCTGCGCCACTACCTGCCCGCCAAACGCGCCGAGCAGACCGACGATATCTTCTCGGTGCTCTGCCACGTCGAAACCGAGGACGGCGAACGGTTCTCCGACGACGATGTCGTGAACCATATGATCTTCCTGATGATGGCGGCCCACGACACCTCCACCATCACCACGTCCACGATCCTGCAGTACCTCGGCCAGCATCCGGAATGGCAGCAGCGTTGCCGCGAGGAATCGCTTGCGCTCGGACCGGAGCCGTCGATGGCGGAACTCGAGGGATTGGTCTCGATCGACCTGGTGATGCGCGAGGCGCTGCGCCTGCGCGCCCCGGTGCCGGTCCTGGTGCGATACGCGGTGAAGGACACCGTGATCCAGGGGGTCCGGATCCCGGCCGGAACCGATGTCATCGTGGGTGTCCAGTTCACCCATATGATGGAGGACTACTGGACCGACCCGGCGGCCTTCGACCCCGCCCGTTTCGGCCCGGAACGCCGCGAGGACAAAACGCACCGCTTCGCGTGGGAGCCGTTCGGCGGCGGTGTGCACAAATGTATCGGCCTGTACTTCGGCGGCCTCGAGGTGAAGGCGATCATGCATCGCCTGCTGCGCGACTACCACTGGACGCTCGACCCGGCGTATGTCCCGCCGATGGACTACCACTCCCTGCCCTTCCCCAAGGACGGTCTGCCGATCACTCTGCTGGAGAACCGGGCGACGAGTTCGGCGTCCACGGGGTGACCCGACCCCGGCAGGGATGAACGCCACAACGCCACCAGGTCGTCTATCCTTGACCGATTCCAGAAAACGGACGAGACTTTCCGGTGTGCAAACGGCCGAGGATTTCCAGCAGATGCTGCGGGGGGTTTCGCTACGCGTCACCGCGCCGCGGGTCGCGGTGCTGAACGCTGTGCACGACAACCCGCACGCCGATACGGATTCGATCATCCGCGTCGTGCGATCCCGCCTGTCGGCCGTATCCCACCAGGCGGTGTACGACTCGTTGCGTACGCTCACCGCGGCCGGCCTGCTCCGCTGTATTCAGCCGTCCGGTTCGGTGGCCAGGTATGAGACCCGCGTCGGCGACAACCACCACCATGTCGTCTGCCGGGGATGTGGGTCGATCGCCGATGTCGATTGTTCGGCCGGTGCCTCCCCGTGCCTGACGGCGTCCGACGATCACGGCTTCGCAATCGACGAGGCCGAGGTCATCTATTGGGGTCTGTGCCCCGAATGCGCGAAAGAGAACCGTTTTCGATAGCAGCCCGCACCACTCGTCAGGAAGGAATATCGTGACCTCCGATAGCCGTCCACCCGCTCCTGAGACCGGGACTTCGAGTAACAGCGAAAGCGAAAATCCGGCGATTCCGTCGCCGACCCCCGCAACCGACAACCGGCCCCGCACCAACAAGGACTGGTGGCCGAACCAGGTCGACGTCTCCGTTCTGCACGCCCATTCCTCCAAGTCCAACCCGCTCGGCGCGGATTTCGACTACGCGAAAGAATTCGCGAAACTCGACGTCGAGGCGTTGAAGGCCGATGTCGCGGCGATCCTGACCGATTCGCAGGACTGGTGGCCCGCCGACTTCGGCAACTACGGCGGCCTGTTCATCCGGATGAGCTGGCATGCCGCGGGCACCTACCGGATCGCCGACGGCCGCGGCGGCGGTGGCCAGGGCGCACAGCGGTTCGCACCACTCAACAGCTGGCCCGACAACGCCAGCCTCGACAAGGCGCGCCGGCTGCTGTGGCCGGTCAAGCAGAAGTACGGCACCCAGATCTCCTGGGCCGACCTGCTGGTGTTCGCCGGTAACGTCGCCCTCGATTCGATGGGATTCCAGACCTTCGGTTTCGGGTTCGGCCGCCCCGATATCTGGGAACCGGAGGAGATCTACTGGGGTCCCGAGGACACCTGGCTCGGCGACGAACGCTACAGCGGCGACCGCGAACTCTCCGGCCCGCTCGCCAACGTCCAGATGGGCCTGATCTATGTGAACCCGGAGGGACCCAACGGCCGGCCCGACCCGGTGGCGGCCGCCCGCGATATCCGGGAAACCTTCGGCCGGATGGCCATGAACGATGTGGAGACCGCCGCGCTGATCGTCGGCGGCCACAGTTTCGGCAAAACCCACGGTGCCGGCGATCCGGACCTGGTCGGCCCCGAACCCGAAGCCGCACCGATCGAACAGCAGGGTCTGGGCTGGAAGAGCTCCCACGGCACCGGCACCGGCCGCGATGCGATCACCGGCGGCCCGGAGGTCATCTGGACCGCCACACCCACCCAGTGGAGCAACGGTTTCCTGAAGAACCTGTACGGCTACGAATGGGAACTGACCAAGAGTCCGGCGGGTGCGTGGCAGTGGAAACCGAAGGACGGGGCGGGCGAAGGCACCATCCCGGACCCGTTCGACGGCCCGGCCCGCGCGCCGAGCATGCTCACCACCGATATCGCCCTGCGCGAGGACCCGATCTACCGGGAGATCACCAGTCGCTGGCTGGAACATCCCGAGGAACTCGCCGAACAGTTCGCCAAAGCCTGGTACAAGCTGCTGCACCGCGATATGGGCCCGATCAGCCGGTATCTCGGACCCTGGGTGCCCGAACCGCAGCTGTGGCAGGACCCGGTACCGCCGGTGGACCACGAACTGATCGACGAAGCCGATATCGCCGCGCTGAAGCGCAAGATCCTCGATTCCGGCCTGTCGGTCGCACAACTCGTCAAAACCGCCTGGGCCTCGGCGGCGAGCTTCCGCAGCACCGATAAGCGCGGCGGCGCCAACGGTGCCCGGATCCGGCTCGAACCGCAGAAGAACTGGGAGGTCAACGAACCGGCCGAACTCGCGCAGGTCCTGCCCGTCCTCGAGCGGATCCAGCAGGACTTCAACAGTTCCGCCACCGGTGGTAAGCGGGTTTCGCTGGCCGACCTGATCGTCCTCGCCGGGGCAGCGGGCGTCCAGCAGGCGGCAAAGGACGCCGGCTACGACATCACGGTGCCGTTCTCGCCCGGACGTACGGACGCCACCCAGGAGAACACCGATGTGGAAGCGGCCGCGGTACTCGAACCGCGAGCCGACGGCTTCCGCAACTACGTGCGGGCAGGGGAGAAGGCCCCACTGGAAACCCTGCTCGTCGACCGCGCCTACATGCTGGATCTGACCGCTCCGGAACTGACGGTCCTGCTCGGTGGCCTGCGGGCGCTCGGCATCAATCACGGTGGTAGCGCGCACGGTGTGTTCACCGACCGCCCCGGCGTGCTGACCACCGATTTCTTCGTCAACCTCCTCGATCAGGGCACCGAGTGGAAGGCCTCGGAATCGGCGGAGAACGTGTACGAGGGCTTCGACCGGCGAACCGGTGAGCGCAAGTGGACCGCCACCGCCAACGATCTGGTCTTCGGATCCCACTCCGTGCTGCGTTCGGTGGCCGAGGTCTACGCCCAGCGCGATGCCGGACCACGTTTCGTCCGGGATTTCGTCTCGGCGTGGGTCAAGGTCGCCGAAAACGATCGGTTCGATCTCCGCTGATCATGCAGTCCTGAACCGGGCCGGTCCGTGAAGGACCGGCCCGGTTGTGCTTGCCGGGCGGGTAGAACGCGCAGCCGGTGCGGTCGCGATTGCGCCACAACCCGGACACGGGTCCGGCGCTTGCGTGCCGGGGTCGCGGTACCGCCCATATCCTCGACGAAGGACGACGCGGCCCCGCGATTCCGCCGCACCGAGCAGGGCGAGGCGAGAGGCACTCCGATATGGCCACACATTCCGAACCGCCGATCATCGTCGGTATCGACGGTTCGCCCACATCCCTGGACGCGCTGCGCTGGGCCGCCCGCCGCGCGGCGCTGCATCGCTGCCCACTCCACCTCGTCCACGCGATCGGCGCCCCGGTCACCTTCGGCCCGGAGATCAGCGTCGTCGGCCTGGACAATCAGGCGCTGCGCGCCGACGGTGAGACGATCCTCGCCGCCGCCGAGGAAACCGCCCGCGAAACCGCGGCCGATCTCGAGATCACCACCACCGTCGCCGACCTCGGCGCCACCACGGTCCTGATCGACCTCTCCGCGGACGCCCGCATGGTCGTCGTGGGCACCCGCGGCCTCGGCACCCTCGGCCGGCTCCTCCTCGGCTCGGTGAGCACCTCACTCGCCCGCCACGCCCACTGCCCGGTGGCGGTGATCCCCGATACCGAGGAACCGGCCCGCGATCTCGGGCAGCGCCCGGTGGTGGTCGGCGTGGACGGTTCCCCGCGCGGCCAGGAAGCCGTCGATATCGCGTTCGAGGAAGCCGCCCGCGGATATGTCGGAGTGATCGCGGTGACCACTTGGTCGGAATCGTTCCGCTACATCTCCCGCGACGAAATGCAGGAACAAGCCCGCGCATTACAGGCCGAGAGCCTGGCCGGCCGCGCCGAGCGTTACCCCGACGTGGCGGTCACCTCGGTCGTCGCCGAGGACCGGCCCGCCCGCCGGATCCTGGCCGAATCCGAGAACGCGCAGCTCATCGTCGTCGGAAGTCACGGCCGCGGCGGTTTCGCCGGTATGACACTCGGGTCGGTCGGCCAAGCGGTCCTGCACAGCACCCGGGTTCCTCTCCTCATCGCCCGCTCCCGCGACTGATCGCCCGATCCGCCGACAGCGCTCGCGACCGTGGTCATCGCGAGCGCCGGCATACCCGGCCGCCCTCGCAGTGCCGGCCGGTGGCTGGTCATGACTTTTGTCAGTACTTGCCCGTGAACTATTCATCGCGGATCGATGACTGGTCGTACTACTGGTGGCCGGCCGTCTCCGTGAGGGTGGGAGGTATGAAAAGAACGGAGTACGGATCGCCGGATCCGGGTGCCGAGCGGTCGTATGGAGTCTCTGCGGCCACCCGGCCCGCCGCACCGGGACCGGTGCACGATGTCATCAGCGCGCGTGGCCTGCGCCGGACCTACGGCCAGGGTAAGGACGCGTTCGAAGCGGTCCGCGGCGTGGACCTCGAAGTCGCCGAGGGGGAGGTTTTCGGGCTGCTGGGTACCAACGGCGCCGGGAAGACCTCGACCCTGGACATTCTCGAGGGACTCACCGCACCGTCCGCGGGGGACGTGCGGGTGTTCGGACTGGATCCGCGGCGCGATCGCGCGCAGGTCCGCGCGCAGGTGGGGATCATGCTGCAATCCGGCGGATTACCGGCCGAACTGACCGTCGGCGAAACGCTCGAGATGTGGCGTGGGACATGCACCGCCCCCACCACCGCCGAAGTGGTGCTCGCGCAGGTCGGGCTCACCGGCCACGCCGACGTGCGGGTCGGCTCGCTGTCCGGCGGTGAACGCCGCCGCGTCGATATGGCCTGTGCCCTGCTGGGACAGCCGCGTTTGCTGTTTCTCGACGAACCGACCACCGGACTCGACCCCGAGAGCCGCCGCGCCACCTGGCAGTTGCTCGCGGATCTGAAAGCGGCCGGCGTGACGATGGTGCTCACGACGCACTATCTGGACGAGGCCGAGGCGTTGGCCGACCGTATCGCGATCATGCACAAGGGCACGATCGCGCGCCGCGGAACCCTGCGCGAGATCGTCGACGGCCATCCCGCCCGGATCGTCTTCGACCACCCCGGGTTACCGCTACCCCCACTGCCCACCGCCGTCGTCGACGCAAGAGAACGGGTCACCGTCAGCACCCACGATCTCCAGGGGCATCTGCTCGAACTTCTCGGCTGGGCACGTGCGCACGGTATCCGCCTGGCCGGTCTGGACGCCCGGGCCGCCTCACTCGAATCGGTATTCCTCGATATCGCCGCCGAATCCGCCGGCGGATCGGTGGACGAGCCGCAACTGATCGGAGCGACCCGATGACCGCCACCGCGACTCCGCCCGCCGGTTTTCGCCGCCGCCCGCTGATGGCACTCGGGAAGGCCGAATATCTGCAGTTCCGCCGGAACAAGACGCTGGTCTACACGGCAACCGTCTTCCCGATCGGGCTGCCGCTGGCTCTCTACTTCATCGCCCGCAGGGATGCGGAACCCACCGCAGCGATGGCGGCGACAGCGTTCGAGATGTTCGCTCTGCTGGCGCTGCTGTTCATGCAGTACTACTCGGTGCTGTCCATGGTGACGACCCGCCGCGGCGAGGGTGTCCTGAAACGGCTACGGACAGGTGAGGCCGCCGACTGGCAGATCCAGACCGCACCGGGCGTTCCCGGTGCCGTGGTGACACTGTTCTGTACGGTCGTCATCGCCGCGGTGATCTACGGTACCGGCGCACCCGCACCGGTGAATCCGTTCGCGATCGTCCTCGCACTGGTGGGCGGGATCGTCCTGTTCACGCTGCTCGCGCTGGCCACCAGTGCCGTGACGAAGAACGCCGAGGCGGCCCAGATCACCTCGCTGCCGGTGATGACGGTCGCGATGCTCGGTCTCGGCTCGATCCGCGGGATACTGCCGGACCGGCTGGCCGACCTCGCCGATTGGACTCCGTTCGCTGCCGTATCCGATCTGGTGTTCCTCGGTGCCGCGGGCCGGACGGCCATCGGTTCCGCCGACGATCCGGCACTCGACTTCGCGGGTACCTTCACCGCACTCGGTCGGCCGTTTGCGACACTGGCGATATGGACGGTCCTGGCGCTCGTGCTGACTCGCCGGAGTTTCCGCTGGGACGACCGGGGGTGAACCGGGTGGCCGCATGGTGGCGCGCGCTGCCGGGTCCGGCCAAGTTCAGGCTGTACATGCGGCTGTCGCTACAAGGGTCGATTCTGGGGATCGTCCTGGCGATAGTCGTCGTCGCGCCGCAACCGTTGCCGGCGGCCGGTATCGCGGTCGCCGGTATCGCGGCGGCCGCGGCGATCGAGGCACGCCCCGAATTCGCCACGTGGGCAACGGCCGCCACACGACAGTGGATGTTCCGCACAGCGACAGCGGTGCTGGCAGCGGTGTGGGCGATCTATGCTCTGGTGCCTGCGCCGGATGCGGCCGAGACGGCACCCCTGGCGGGCACCAGGGCGGTATGCCTCGTCACCGTGTTCCTGGCAGCCTTCGCTGTGATCCCGTACTTCCGGTACCGATGGTTGATCCTGGCGGCACTGGCCTTCGCCACCGGTGCGGCGTTGCGTTCCGGTACGAGTGTGCGCCCGGACCTCGCCTTCGTTGCCTCGGTCGGCGCGATGACCTTTCTCGGTGGGGCTTTCGTCCTCGGCACGATGCTGATCAGCATATGGGGGATCCGGATGGTCGACGAGCTGGAGCGGACGAAGGATATCGAGGCCGAACTGCAGTTGGCGCAGGAGCGCTTGCGGTTCGCCCGTGATCTGCACGATGTCGTCGGCCGCGGATTTTCCGCGATCGCCGTGAAAAGCGAATTGGCGGTAGCGCTGTCGAAGGCCGGCGAAACCGGCCGGGCGGCCGGCGAAATGGACAGTGTGCGATCCCTGGCCGTCGAATCGATGGGGCAGATGCGGGCGTTGGTGCGCGGTTACCGGGATATCGACCTGCGCGAGGAGGTGGCGGGTGCGCGGTCGCTGTTGTCCGCGGTGGAGTGTGCACTCGTCGTCGAAGGCGATCCCGCTGCCGTTCCCGCGCGATACCACGAGGTCGCCGCGTGGGTGGTGCGCGAGGGTACGACGAATATCGTCGAGCATTCCGCCGCCACCTCGGCGACGCTGACTCTCGGTACGGCGGGAATATCGCTGCGTAACAACCGGCCACACGCCACGCTGGGCGAACGGTCGGGGTTGCGTGGCCTGGCCGAACGGCTCGACCTGGTCGGTGCGACTCTGGATGCCGGTCCGATAGCCGGCGAGTTCGTTCTCGAAATCCACTGGGAGAAAAAGTGATCCCTGTTTTCCTGGCCGACGATGAAACGCTGATCCGCGCGGCGCTGGCGACGATGCTCGACCTGGAGGCCGATCTCGAGGTCGTCGGGCACGTCGGCTCCGGCGCTGAACTCATCGCTGCGTGGCGGCAGCGCTCCGAGAAGGGGGATCCGGTCGGGGTGGCGGTCATCGATCTGCAGATGCCCGGTTTGGACGGGATCGCGACCGCCGGGGAGCTGCAGCGCCTCACTCCGGGCGCGGGCACGGTGATCGTCACCAGCCACGGCCGGCCCGGATATCTCAAGCGGGCACTGGCCGGCGGCGTGCGTGGTTTCCTGCCCAAGACTACTTCGGCGGGCACCCTCGCGGAGGTTATCCGTACCGTCCACGGCGGCGGCCGATACGTGGACCCGGAATTGGCCGCGGAAGCCATCAGCGCCGGCGATACGGTCCTCACCGCGCGTGAGGCGGATGTTCTCGAATATGCCGCCGACGGTGCCTCCGTCGACGAAATCGCCCGCCGTGCGCACTTGTCGCCGGGGACCACCCGCAATTATCTGTCCGCGGCGATGGCCAAACTCGGTGTGTCCAATCGCTACGAAGCGGCGTTGAAGGCCCGTGAGAAGGGCTGGATCTGAGCCGATTTCTTGCCCCTTCGTCGATCCCTCCTTATATTGAAGATAATTATGCACATAGTTATGCGGCTGTGGGGCGGACCACGGGGAATCGGGAGACGGGTATGCGGGCATGGCAGTTCGAACGTGTGGGAACTCCACTCGTGCTCCGGGAGGTACCGGCGCCGCGGCCGGCGGCAGGGGAGGTGCTGATCGAGATCAAGGCGGCCGGGCTCTGTCATACCGATGTCGGGATCCTGCACGAGCCGAAGTGGACCGAGCGGATCGGACCATTCCCGCTGACACTCGGGCACGAGGTAGCCGGGGTGATCACCGAGGTCGGTGCCGGAGTCGAGGGATATGGGCCCGGTGACCGGGTGGGTGTATTCGCCGCCGGGCGGACCCGGCCCGGACAGGGACGCGACGGCGGATACTCCTTCCAGTGCACCGCGCTACCCGAAGACCTGGTGCCGATACCTGAGGGAGTCGGGTTCGAACAGGCCGCACTCGGCACCGACGCCGGCTGCGCGGCCTACCACGCCCTGGTTCGCCGGGGCGGCGTGCGCGCGGGTGACAAGGTCGGGATCATCGGCCTCGGCGGGCTCGGCCAGGTGGCGGCCCGGGTCGCGGCGGTGAAAGGGGCCACCGTATTCGTCGCGGAGAAGAAGCAATCCCTGTGGCCGCTGGCGAAAGAGCTCGGTGCGCAGGCGGTATCCGGCGATATCGCCGAGTTCGCCGGGGAGAACCTCGACCTGATCGTCGATTTCGCCGGGTTCGGCACCACCACGGCCGCCGCCATCGAGACCGTGCGCGAGTTCGGCACCGTCGTGCAGGTCGGGATGGGTGAACTGACCGCCGAGATATCGACCGGTACCTTGATTTTCAAGCAGATCACGCTCATCGGGTCGCGCGGTGGTTCGGTGGCCGATATCGCGGCCGTCTACGACCTGGTCGCCGCGGGGGAGTTGAAACCGCAGGTCGTGCCGATCACCTTCGACGAGATCCCCGCGGGCCTGGAACGGCTGCGCCGGGGCGAGGTCGACGGCCGGCTGGTGGCCGTCTATGACTGAGCCGGTCGCGATCGTCACCGGCGGTGCGAGCGGAATCGGTGCGGCCTGCGCCGAACGTTTGTCCGCCGACGGGTTCCGTGTCCTGATCGCCGATGTGCAGGAGAGGCAGGGCCGGGCGCTCGCGCGCCGGCTGGGTGGTGAGTTCGTGCCCACCGATGTGACCCGGGAGGCCGATATCGAGGCACTGGTGGACCGGGCCGGGGCTCCGGATGTGTTCTTCGCCAACGCCGGGATCTTCGGTGCGCTCGGGCCTATCGAGCAGACCGATACGGCGGAGGCGGACCGGACGATCGCCGTCAACCTGCGCGGTACCCTGCTGTGCCTCAAGCACGCGGTCCGGGTGATGCGGCCACGCCGGCGCGGTTCGATCATCGTCACCGCCAGCCCGGGTGGAGTCGTCGGCGGTGTGGGGCCGCACGTCTACAGCGCGACCAAAGCCGGTGTGGCCGGTCTGGTGCGAGCGGTCGCCGCCGAGGTGCGCGACTACGGGATCCGGGTCAATTCCGTGGTCCCGGGCGCGATCGTCTCCCCGATGACCGCTGGCGTCCTCGCCGGTGACCCGGCCGATCTCGCCGCGGCAACGCAGGCGATGACGCCCAGTCCGCTGGTCGGCCGTCCGGGCGCGCCCGCGGATGTGGCCGGGGCAGTGTCGTTCCTGGCCGGTGCGGACTCCGCATTCATCACCGGTACGGAGCTGTTCGCGGACGCCGGGTACACCCACGCCCCGGGCCCGGCGAGCTTCGCGAAGGGGAAGTTCGCCGGGCCCTGAGCCCGGAGGTCAGCTGTCCCGGCTGAAAACGAACGCGGTCGACTTGGCCAGTCCGTTGGATACGGTGACCAGCGCCCGCGATGCCTCGGGCACTTGGCGTTCCCCGCCCCGGCCGGTCACCTGCAGCACTGCTTCGGCGAGGTGTGTCATCCCGTGCAGACGGCCCTCGCCGAGCGCGCCGCCGCCGGTGTTGACCGGCAGCTTCCCGGTGAGAGTCGTATGCCCGTCCCGCGCGAACGGTACGGCTTCACCGCGGCCGGTGAAACCCATCCCCTCGAGCCAGGTGTAGACGAAAACGCTGAATCCGTCGTACAGCTGGGCATTGTCGATATCGGAGGGCCCGAGTCCGCTGGTGCGCCACAGTGTCCGGGCGATCTGCCCGGCGCCCTCGACGAGATCTTCGAGGGTCATCACCGCACCTGTCGGCGCGGTGTGGGTGCCGGCGGCGAATCCGGTGAGCAGGGCCGGCGGCTGCCGCAGATCCCGCGCACGTTCTGTCGAGGTCAGCAGGAGCGCGACCGCGCCGTCGACGGGAATATCGCAGTCCAGGATGGACATCGGGTCGGCGATCATCCGGGCGTTCAGATAATCCTCGGCCGACAGGGTGGTACCCCGCCAGTACGCACGGGGGTTCTTCTGTGCGTTGTCGCGGTTGGCGACCAGGTACGGCGCCAGGTCCGCTCGGGTGAATCCGTTCAGGTCGAGGTAGCGGCGCAGCACGGTCGCGGCCCAGGCCGGTGGGTTGCTGAAGCCGAAGGGCGCCTGGAACTGATCGGGCCCGGCGGCGATCGTGCTGTCGTAGTTGACGTATTTCCCCTTGGGCACATGCAGCGACCGGTAGACCAGCGCATGTGTGCACACGCCGGAGTGGATCGCCATCGCGGCATCCATCACGCTCTGCGTCACCATGCCGTTGGTGGACCCGGTCCAGGTGATCCGGGGTGTGATCCCCAGCAGTTGCGGCAGGTGATACGGCGTGACGACATCGATTCCCTCGCCGGTACCCTTCGTTCCGCCGTAGCGCGGCATGGACGGCGAGGTCGCGACACCGTCCACATCCGAGCGTTCCAGGCCGGCATCGGCGAGCGCGCGATCACACGCTTCCACCGTCAGCGCCGCCAGGGTGCGCGGCAGGCGCCGCCCGAGCTCGCTGTACCCGACGCCCGCGACGGCGACCTTGTCCCGCAGTTCCCACATATCTCTCACGCTCCCGCCGGCCGGAACTGCGGTAGGACGCAGACCTCGGAGATCTTCTCGAAACTCACTTCGACCTCGGCGCCGATCCGCACCTCGGCCGGGTCGATGCCGAACAGGTTGGCCACCATCAGCAACCTGGGCTGTTCCACCAGTTCCACGACGACGACCACGAGCGGCACCAGCGTCGCGAAACCGGGGCCGGGGGGATCTTCCAGAACGGTGTAGCTGTGCACTGTTCCGCGGCCGGAGACCGGCTCGTAGCGGAGATCCTCGCTACCGCAGCCGGGACACGTCAGGCTCGGGGCGTGGTTGAACCGGGAACACCGGGCACACCGCTGAATACTGAGTGTCCGCGCGCGGAGGCTGTCCCAGAAGCCCTCGGTCATATCGTCGGGGAAAGGCACCGGGCGGGTGCTTGCTGTTGTCATCTCACATCTTCCAGGTCACGGTCGCCGCCAGCGCCTCGGCGTAGTTCTTCTTGGTGTAGTCGGCCAGCGCCTGCATATGTGTGGTCATCAGTTCCTCGGCGCGGCCCGGATCGCGATCGGAGATCGCAGTGGCGATGGAGGTATGGATCTCGACGGTCAGCTTGCGCTGCCGGGCCGGGTATTCGACGCCGACCGCGGCGCCGTCGAGAATGTCGAACAGCGCGATGAAAAGCGAAGCGAAGACGAGGTTCCCCGAACCCTGGGCCACGGTGGTGTGGAAGCGCCGGGTCTGGCTGAGGAATCCCGTGTGGTCGTTCAGGTTGTCCTGTTCGAGTGCGATGATCTCGGACAGCGTCGCGATATCCGTCTCGTCCATCCGCTCGGCGGCGAGCCGGGCCATATGGGGTTCGAGCGCGGCGCGGGTCTCGATCACCGTCTGGAACGGGGCCTGCTGGAACTGCAGGAGCAAGCTCAGCGAGGTGGCCAGTGCGGAGCTGTCGGGCTGCTGCAGAATCGGGCCGCCGCTGGGGCCGGGCTTGAGTGTGATGACGCCCTGGAGTTCGAGGAACCGCAGGGATTCGCGCAGCGTCCCGCGGCCGACATCGTAGGCCTCCAGCATGGCTTTCTCCGGAGGGAGGCGATCCCCGACCCGGTTACCCCGGCGGTTGATGTCGTCGACGATGCGCTGTGCCACGAGCAGCGCAGTCTTCTTCGGTCGTTCGGTAGCGGTCATCTGTTCTCCCCTGACGTGGCGGTTGTGCTTACTGTGCCCACACCTTACATTCAATGCTATTCATGTGCAGAGATTAGCGCTCGAGGTTCGTGGTGCGTCAATGGCGGCCGGATGAGCATGAGGAGGCGGTCATGAGTGGCAGTGAACTGGCCGAACTGCGCGAAAATGTGCGCAGGCTGCAGGCGGCCGAAGCTGCCCGCGACCACGTGCATACCTACGCGCGAACGCTCGACGAACCGGACCCCGAGACCGTGACGGCACTGTTCGCACCCGACGCCGCGCTCACCACTCCGTCACGGACTGTCAGGGGAGCCGCGGAGATCCGGAATTTCTTCGAAACGGCCTTTGCTGCCGATCCGTCGGTGAAGCGCCATTTCGTTGCCAATGTGCGCACCGCCTGGCTCGGCGATTCTCGGGTGCGTGTGCAATCCCAGTTCTTCTTCACCGGAAGCGGGACCGGGCGTTCGATTATCGGCTGGGGTGGTTACGACGATGTTGTGGATGTCGGCGGCGACCGGCCGTGCTTCGCAGAGAAAAGTGTGACGGTCGAGGTGAGTACCGATCTGGCGAACGGATGGGCGGGTGGCGTCCCGGGGCGCTGACATTCCGAAGTCGCCGGCATGGCGCCGCCCGGAAAAGGCCTGTGTCGCTCGCTGTCCGGTGGGTCGGCCGAGATTTACCAATTTCCTTCATAACCATGCGCATGGTTGCTATGGTCATCCTAGATCTGCCGAGCTGGGCGGACCCGAGGGGGCGAGGAAGAGAGCAGGCCGGATTCATCACCGGCGGCCGGGGCGGTGATCGCGAAAACCTTTGCCGCCCTTCTATCGAACGGAGTGCGACGTGAAGCTGGCCCTACGCTATGACATGCGGGCGCCCGATATCGGAGTGAGCAGTCCCGAGCAGTACACCGCGGCGCTAGAACACGCTGCCTGGGCGGACGACCTCGGATTCGACACGGTGTATCTCGCCGAACATCACGGCGCCGACGACGGCTACTGTGCGGCGCCGATGATCCTGGGCTCGGCGATACTCGGCCGGACCCGCCGGCTGCGGGTACACCTGTCCGCGCTCGTCGCCGTGCTGCACCACCCGCTGCGGCTGGCCGAAGACCTCGCGGGGCTGGACCTGGTCGGTGGCGGGCGGCTCGAGGTCACGCTCGGTCTCGGCTACCGCGACGGCGAATACCGCATGTTCGGTGTCGACCGCCGCCGGCGCGTGCAGCGACTCGAGGAAATCGTCGAGGTGCTGCGGCAGGCCTGGACCGGTGAGGAATTCGAATTCCGTGGCGAACGGGTACTGGTCCGGCCCCGGCCCGCGCGTCCCGCGGGCCCGGAACTCTATATCGGCGGGTCGGCCGAGGCCTCGGCGCTCCGTGCGGCCCGGATCGGTGACGGGTACCGCCCGGCCGGTGCCGAAAAGGACCGGCTGTACGAAATCTATGCCACCGAGCGCAGACGTCTCGGTAAACCGGTGCCCCCGCGCGGCCCGGTGAGCGGCCCGCTGTTCCTGTTCGTCTCCGATGATCCGGCACGCGACTGGGAAATCGTCGCACCCCATGTGCTGTACACGACGAACGCCAACGCGACCTGGGCCCGGGAGCGCGTCGTGGGCACCACGGCCTACCGTCCCGCCGCGGGATTGGCCGACCTGCAGGCGGACCCGAACATTCGCGTGGTCACGCCCGAGGAATGCGTAGCGCTCTGCGAGAAGCTGGGCCCGGACGCGGAACTGGTGTTCCAGCCGCTGATGGGCGGGCTCCCGCTGGAAGCGGGGTGGCGCAGTCTGCGCCTGTTCGAAACCGAGGTGCTGCCCCGGCTCGTCACGCTGGGATATCGCCCGGCAGCCCCGGAACGCACCGGAGAGGCGGCGTGATGACCACTACCGTCGAAGGTTCGCACAACAGCGAAATACCCGCCGTGATGCCGCGCGGCCTGGTCGTGATGATCGGCTACTGCGTCATCCTGGCAACCCTCGTCACGACCATCCCGCTCAAGTTGCTCAGCCCGATCGGCGCGGAATTCGGGGCAACCGGCGGCCTGCTCAACTGGGGCGTCATCATCGGTTCGCTCAGCGGGGCGATCGGCACCGCCCTACTCCCACCGGTCGCGTCGCTGTTCGGGCAGCGGCGGACGACCGTGGTGACGATGAGCCTGCTGACTGCCGGCAGCGTTCTCGGCGCCGTTGCACCGAATATGACGGTGCTACTGGTCGGCAGGTTCATCGGCGGGTTCACCCTCGGTGCGATCGCACTCGCGCTGGCCATCGCCCGCACCAACCTGTCCGGGCGGACACTGAGTGTCGTACTGTCCTGGATTGCGGCCGCGGAAGGTGTCGCGGCCGGGCTCTCGTTCGCCGTCGGCGGCCTGCTGACCGATACCGTGCAGGTCGACTGGCGGGTGGTGTTCTGGGTACTTGCCGCGCTCGGCGCTCTGGGGATCGCCGGCGCGCTCGCCACCATCCCGCGTCAGGACGGGCCCGGCCGCGGGCAGGTCGACTGGTTCGGCGGAATCTTGCTGACCGCGGCCCTCGCGCTGATCCTGGTACCGCTCAGCATGGGGTCGAACTGGGGTTGGACCTCACCAACGGTCCTCGTCCCGTTGCTGTGCGGCGTTGTGGCGGTGGTGGTCTGGTGGATCGTCGAATCGCGGAGTCCCGCGCCGCTGGTGAACACCCGGGCGCTGCGGAATATGAACTTCCTGCGTGGCTGGCTGGTGTTCTTCCTCGCCGGAATGCTCGCGTGGATCATGAACTTCACCCTGCCGAAATTCACCGAAACCCCGGCATCGGCCGGCTTCGGTTTCGGGTACAGCGCACTGACCAGCGGTCTGCTGATGCTGATGTTCTGCGTCGGCATCGTGGTGGGCAGCGCGTCGGCCGGGCGGCTGAGCCGGTTCGTTCCGGCACGGGTGATGTGCCTGCTGGCGTTCACCGGGTGCACGATCGGGATGCTGTTGCTGGCGTTCGTGCACGATTCGGCATGGCAGCTGTGGGTGTGGCCG
Source organism: Nocardia carnea NBRC 14403 (assembly GCF_000308515.1). GTDB lineage: Bacteria > Actinomycetota > Actinomycetes > Mycobacteriales > Mycobacteriaceae > Nocardia > Nocardia carnea. The sequence continues at coordinate 45,441 of NZ_BAFV01000124.1, forward strand.
GTCATCATCGGTCTCTCCTACGGGCTGGCCTCGGCCAGTGCCTATCTGACCTTCATCACGGCACTGCGCGCCGAGGAGGTCGCGACGGCGGCGAGTATCGGGCAGATCAGCGCGCCGCTCGGCGGCGCCATCGGCAGTGCCGCGATCAGCGGCGTGCTCACGGCCGAGGTGATCAGGATCGGCCAGGCGGACGTTCCGGCCGAGCACAGTTTCCAGCTCGGCTGGCTGATCGGCGCGGGGGTCTCGGTGGTCGGGCTGCTGCTCGTGGCGCTCATCCGGGCCCCCAAGTCTGCCACTGCAGAGGCGGTCTGAAGTCCGGCGCCACCATGCTGCGGGCGAACTGGGCCGGTTGCGGCCGGTGTTGTTGCCCGCCTGGTGTTTCGAAGCCGCGCCTGTCCGGTTCTGGCCGGTCGGGCGCGGGACAGACCCGGAAGAAGGTGAGGAAGTCGATGTTCATTTCGATCGAAGCGGGCCGGTGCATGGGGCACGGCCGGTGTTATGCGGTGGCGGAGCGGCTGCTGACCGATGACGACGAGGGTTTCGTGGTGGAACGCGGGCAAACCTGGGAAGTTCCCGGCGATTTGACCGCAGAAGCAGCGGCCGCGGCGCAGGCCTGTCCCGAGACGGCCATCGCCGTCGGCGAGTCCTGACCCTCCGGAACACGGCGGCCCGGCATCCAGTGAAAGGATGCCGGGCCGCCGGGCTGTGGCCGGTCCAGGGTCAGTCCCAGACCAGGGGGACCTGTTGTAGCCGTAGCTGGCTACCGCGCTCGCGCAGGTCCACGCCCGCGGCGAGCCGGTAGTGCGGGATCCGGCGGTGCCATTCGGTGAGCGCGACCACCAGTTCCGCACGTGCCAGATGCATGCCGAGACAGCGGTGGTGGCCGGCGCCGAACCCGAGATGGTGTGCGAGGTTGGGCCGCTCCGGGTCGAAGACGTCCGGGTCCTCGAAGATGCGGGGGTCGTGGTTGGCTGCGGCCAGGCCGAGCCACACCAGATCGCCCTTGCGGATGGGCAGTCCGTGGAAGTCGAGGTCGCGGGCTGCTTCGCGACCGTCCTGGATGATCAGGCTGTAGAGCCGCAGGATTTCCTCGATCGCCTTCGGCCACAGTTCGGGTTCGTCGAGCAGTCGCTGCCGGTCCTCGGGGTGGGTGGCCATGTGCAGGAACGTGTACCCGAGCGCGCTGCGGGTGGTGTCGAGTCCGGCCGCCATGATGCTCATGCACAGGGCGAGGATCGTTTCGTCCGGGATCGGTGCGCCCTGGTATTCCGCGGTGACCAGCCGGGTCACGAGGTCGGTGGCCGGATCGCCGGGGGCCGCGCGGCGTTCGGCGATCGCGACGGCGAAGTATGCGTCGAGTTCCCGGCGGGTCTGCGCGGCGACCCGTTTGGACTCCGGATCGCTGTTGAAGAAGCCGAGGAACTGGCCCTCCACCCAAGGCAGCAATTTTGCGCTGTCCTCGACCGGTAATCCGAGCAATGTGAGGAACAAATCGGTCGGGTAGATCATGCCGAAGCCGGTCGCGATGTCCTCGGCGCCCCGCGGCGCGATCTCGTCGACGAGTGCGACGGCACGCTCCTGTGCCTGGTCGGTGATGCGCCGGACGAGCTTGGGGGCGAAGAACGGGTTAAGGATCCGCCGCAGCTCGGCATGGTCGGGCTGGTTGAGATTCTGCGGTAGCAACTGCCGCGGCGGGGAGCGGTGGAACGCGCTGACCTGGTCGTTGGTGAAGTCGGTATCGCGCTGGAGGGCTTCGCGCACATCGTCGAAGCGGTTCAGTACCCAGAACCCCTCCTCGGTGGAGTCGTTCCACGCGAACCGGGCGGCTTCCCGGTCGGCGTCGAGCAGCCGCTGGGTTTCCAGCGCGGGCCGTTCGACGCGGTAGTCGGTATGGAAGACCGGACAGCCGCCGAGGTCGCGGGTCGTGCCGGAATCGTCTGTCACCTGGGTCATCGGCATCTCCTGTCGAATAGCGCAACTACCAATGCCGAAGGTGTGGCGGCTATGGCGAGCGTCACGGATTGACATTTGCTCGTAATGATATGCATGATTCGAGTAATTACAAGGGTGATCGACCGCAGGAGGCCGCAGGTGCACAGGCTCGAAGACCACACGGCAGTGGTGACCGGCGGAGGTTCCGGGATCGGGGCGGCCTCCGCGCGGAGGCTGGCCGCCGAGGGCGCGGCAGTGGCCGTAGTCGATCTGCACGAGGCCGCCGCGGAGGAGACCGCCGCGGCGATCCGGGAAGCCGGCGGGCAGGCCGCCGCGTTCGGGGCCGATGTGCGAGACCGGGATCGCATGCTCTCGGTGACGGCCGAAATCGTGGCGCAGCTCGGTGAAATCGGTGTGGTGTTCACCGGCGCCGGGGTGTCCGGCGCACGGATCGACAGCCACGAACTCTCCGAAGAGGACTGGCGCGGAGTACTCGATATCAACCTCGGCGGCACATTCTTCACGATCCAGGCGGCGCTGCCGTCGATGCTGCGACGCGGCGGGGGATCGATCGTGACCTGCGGGTCGACCTCGTCGTTCATCGCCACCCAGGGCGGTCTGGCGCCGTACCGCGCATCGAAGGGCGGGGTCAAGATGCTCACCCAGACCCTCGCGATCGAGTATGCGCCGCACGGTATCCGGGTCAACAGCGTATGCCCGGGTGCGGTGAAAACGAACCTCGGCGCCAATACCGCGGCGATCGTGCCGACCACTGCCACGGTGCGCAACCCGTCGAAACCGCTGAACGTGCCGCTCGGCCGATACGGCGAACCCGACGAGATCGCCGCCGTGGTCGCGTTCCTCGCCTCGCCGGACGCCTCGTACGTGACCGGGCAGGCGATTCTCGTCGACGGCGGTGTCACCGCCGAATGACACGCAACTCCGGAACCGCACCCGTCCTGCTCGACGGGGCCATCGATATGCACTGCCATTTCGGCCCGGAGCCGCTGGTCGAGAAGCTCGCGAAACACCCGCACGCGGTCGACCCCATCGAGGCCGCGGGGGAAGCCGCGGCCGGTGGAATGCGGGCCATCGTGCTGAAGGCACACGAGTTCCCGTCCACCGCGGTCGCCGATCTGGCCAACAAGGCGGTGCCGGACGTCTTGTCGATCGCCGGGATGTGCTGCGATCACCCCGTCGGCGGGCTCAACCCCCAGGCCGTGGAGACCGCGCTGCGGGCCGGTGCGCAGGTGGTGTGGTTGCCGACGTTGTCGTCGGTGTCGAACACCGCGCAGGCAATTGAAGCAGCATTCGGTGTACGGGAAGGAATTCCGGTCCTCGGACCCGATGGCGAGCTGGTACCGGAGGTACGCGAGATCATGGATCTCGTCGCGGCGAGCGGTGCGGTACTGGCGACCGGGCATATCACCGTCGACGAGCACTATGCGGTGGCCCGCGCGTTCGCCGGGCGCGGGAATCTGGTCGTCACGCACGCCATGCACGCCAGTGCCGGACCCGGACTCTCGGTGGACCAGGTCGTGGAACTGGCCGGCCTCGGCGCCGTAATCGAATTCGCCGCCCATACCTGTATGGGGAAACCGTCGACGTTCGACCAGGTGATCACGGCCATCGGCCGGATCGGGCCGCAACGCGCGATCGTATCCACCGATTACGGCTGGACCGACACCCTGCCGCATCCGGCTGCGGGCTTACGTGGATACGTCAACGCGCTGTGGGACGAAGGCGTCACCGAAAACGAACTCCGGCTGATGGCCGGCGCTGTCCCAGCGCGTTTGCTGGGTTTGGACTGATAACCATGGAGGTTCTCGGAATGGGACGAGTTTCCGGCAAGGTCGCGTTCATCACGGGCGCGGCGCGCGGACAGGGACGTTCGCATGCGGTGCGGCTCGCGCAGGAAGGCGCCGATATCGTCGCGGTCGACGCGTGCGCGGACGTAGCGTCGCTCGAGTATCCGATGGCCACCGTCGAGGATCTGCGCGAAACCGAGAAACTGGTGCGCGATCTCGGCCGCCGGGTGCTGGCCCGGCAGGTCGATGTGCGGGATCAGGCCGGTCTCGATCAGGTGGCCGGCGAGGCGGTCGAGAGCCTGGGCGCTATCGATATCGTGAGCGCCAATGCCGGTGTGGTCGGTTGCCGCCCGACCTTCGACCTCACCGACACCGAGTGGCAGGATATGGTCGACATCAATATGACCGGTGTCTGGCGCACCGTGAAAGCCGCTGTACCGCATATGATCACGGCCGGACGCGGTGGTTCGGTGATTTTGACCAGTTCGGTGGTCACCCTCGTCGGCGCCGCGAACGTCGCGCACTACAACGCCTCCAAGAGCGGTGTCGTCGGACTGATGCAGACGCTGTCCGCCGAGCTGGGCCGCCACGGTATCCGGGTCAACGCGGTCCACCCGGGCAATGTGGCGACCGACATGCTGTTCAGTAAGTCCACCCTGCGTGTGTTCTGCCCGGATCTGGAGAACCCGACCCCCGAGGACCTGCGTGAACGCGCCCGCGGTTCGGATGTGCTGGGGCAGGGCTGGGTCGAAGCCGAGGACATCAGCAACGCCGTGCTGTATCTGGCATCCGACGAAGCGCGGTTCGTGACCGGCGTATCCCTTCCGGTCGATGCCGGCCGGCGGATCGGCTGAACGGAGATGACCATGGACTACGGAAAACGATTGACCGGCCGGCGGATCCTCATCACCGGGGGAGCAGGCGGTATCGGTGCCGCGGCCGCGCGGCGACTGTCCGCCGAAGGTGCCGCGGTGGCAATCCTCGACCTGGACACCGGCGCGGCCGAACGCCTGGCCGCCGAATTGGGGAGCGCCGCGGCAGTCGAATGCGATGTCACCCGGGAAGAGTCGGTCGGCGCCGCGGTGACCGCAGCGGCCCGGGATCTGGGCGGACTGGACGGCGTGCTCACCTGCGCGGGTATCGCCCGCTCCGGCCTACCGCACGAAATGTCCTTCGAGGACTGGAATTCGGTGATCGCGGTCAACCTCACCGGCACGTTTCTCACGATCCGTGCCGCGGTACCGCATCTGCTCGAGGCGGAGGCCGCGAGTGTGGTCACGATCGGCTCGGTGGCGTCGCTGGTCTCCGCGAATACCAACACCTGTAGCTACGACGCGTCGAAGAGCGGTGTACTCGGGCTGACCCGGTCGCTCGCCGTCGGCTACGCCGACCGCGGTATCCGGGCGAACTGCCTGTGCCCGGGTGTGGTGGACACGCCGCTCGCCCGCCGTGCCCGTGAGGTCGAGGGCGTGACGAGCAATGCGGTCGCGGCCACCCCACTGGGCCGCCGGGCCGAACCGGAGGAGATGGCGGCTGTGATCGCCTTCCTGCTATCCGCGGAGTCGTCCTATCTCACCGGTTCGGTCGTCACCGCCGACGGCGGGCTCACCGCACGATGACCCGGAACGGAACTACTCGATCGAAAAGGACGGATATGGGCCTGCTGGTCCGCGGCGGGCGCGGCCCGGCGACCACGAACCGATCCGGCAGGGAGCCGCAATGAGCGACGAAGTACTGGTCGATGCGCAGGACGGCATTCTCGTCGTCACACTCAACCGTCCGGCGGCGCGTAATGCGGTGAACCTCGCGGTATCCGAGGCGGTCGCCGCGGCGATGACCGAACTCGATACCAGCCCGGACCTCACCGTCGGCGTGCTCACCGGAGCCGGCGGCACATTCTGCGCCGGGATGGACCTGAAGGCCTTCCTGCGTGGCGAATCGCCGGTGATCCCGGGGCGGGGGTTCCTCGGCCTGGTGGAGGCGCCGCCGGAGAAACCGCTGATCGCCGCGGTCGAGGGTTACGCGCTGGCGGGCGGCTGCGAAGCCGTACTGGCCGCGGACCTGGTGGTGGCCTCGCGGACGGCGAAGTTCGGTATTCCCGAGGTCAAACGCGGGCTGGCGGCCGCGGCGGGCGGGCTGATGCGGCTGCCCCGCCGGATCCCGCCCGCTGTTGCGCTGGAGTTGGCGCTCACCGGTGATCTGTTCGACGCCGAACGCGCCTTCGCGCTGGGTCTGGTGAATCGTCTCGCCGACGAAGGACAGGCACTGGATGTGGCCCTCGATCTGGCCCGGTCCATCGCCGCCAACGGGCCGCTCGCCGTGCGCGCGTCCAAAAAGGTCATCCGCGAGAGCGCGGACTGGTCGCAGGAGGAGATGTTCGAGCGGCAACGCGCGATCACCGGTCCGGTATTCGCCTCCGCCGATGCGCAGGAAGGCGCTCGGGCCTTCGCGGAGAAGCGACCGCCGCGCTGGCGCGGGGAGTAGGCCCCCGAACCGGGATCGCCTCGGGGGCGAGGTCGAGGCAGCTTCGGGTCGACGCTAGCGGGTTCCGGTCAGCCAGCGGCCGAGCCGGCCGAACCGGGACTTCGAGCGCCCGTATGTGAGGCTCGCCGGGTCCAGCCACCGGGGCAGGGATTCGCGTGCGGAGAGCCAGGCCGCGGGCACGCCGGCAGGGGAGTCCTTGCCGGTGTAGGCGGCGACGATTCCGCCGACGATGGCGCTCGTGGTGTCGATATCGCCGTCGGCCTCGATACAGGTCGTGATCGCGGCGGGATAGTTGTCGAGATATGTTGCCGCGGCCCACATCGTGAACGGGACCGTGTTCTGCGCGGTGACCCGGGAACCGTTGCCCAGCTCCACCGCGGCCTGCTCGACAGAGGCGCCGAGCAGCGTGCGCGCACGGCCGATCGCCCGGGTCGTTTCCCCGTCGGCGAGGCGGTCCAGGACGGCGGTGAGGAACTCACCCGGCGCGGGTCGCACCCCGCTTGTCCGGGCCCGCCCGGCCTCGCCTGCGGCGAGCGCGACTGCGACCGCGCCGGCCACCCCCTCCGGATGCATATGGGTCACCCGTGCCGAATGGGTTGCTTCGGCAACGATCCGGTCCGGATCTCCGGCGTAGAACGCGCCCAGCGGGGCCACACGCATGGCGGCGCCGTTACCGCATGACCCCTGGCCCTCGTAAACAGACCCGGCCGCCTCCTGCCACGGCACCCCCTCGCGGATCCGGCGCAGGATGCCCACCGAGAAGAAACCGTAGTCGCGGGCCGGATCGCAGCGCCGGGCGAAGGCGGCGGCCAGGCGATCCGGATCGACGGCACCGCGGGTGCCCAGTTCGGCGACCACACTGCAGGCCATTTCGGTATCGTCGGTCCACCCCCACGGCCCCGCGGTGAGGTTTCCGGTCCGGAGATCGGATAGTGAACGGCGCATCACCGGGAATTGTTGTCCCAGCGCATCACCCACGGACAGGCCGTCCAGTGAATCGAGCATCAAGTCGACAGACATCGGGCCCGATCGTAGCCACGCCGGTTGCGTGGCGGCAATGGGCGCCCCGCTTATCCGGCCCCGGGGAACCTCTGCACGCTGCTGCGGCTCTATCCTCGCGCTCTGACACAGAGTGCGCGGTCGCGCCTCTCGGCCCACAGCCCCACCGGCGAGCGTGGGCCGACGGGGTGTGTGGTGGGTCCACCTCGAAGAACGCAATTCAGGGGCGGAAACCCAGGTGAACGCCGATACCGTCCCGTCCGGCGTCGATCTGAACAAGCGAAAGGCCTTGGGCGACAGTGTATATCGTGCAGTTCCGCGCGCCGACCGGCGACTCTTGCCGGCCCGCTGGTTTCGTCTCGACCGGGGGCTCGCACTGACCCGCTGTTCCGCGCTGACCGGCGATTTGGGCGGACCGACGATTTGGTTCGGATGCGGCTCAGGGCAGTGGTGCCGCGGCATATCGGACAGCCGGCTTACCGGGACCGACGACCAGTTCGGTGCCCGGTTCCCCGTCGCGGAGCAACTGCTCGACGGCGGCCGCCACCTCGTCCGCTGCCAGCATCGGGATCCCGGCCGCGCGGAAGTGTTCCCGTCCGCCCGCGGTGAGCGGAGTGTCCACCAGACCGGGGCATACCGCGCTCAGCCGGATGCCTTCGCGTGCAAGGGATCCGTGCAGGGCACGGACAAGACCGATGACCGCGTGTTTGGTCATGGTGTAGATCGGGTCCTGGGGGACGCCTCTGATCCCCGCGTACGAGGCGGTGACGACGATGGACCCGCCGCCTTGCCGGCGCATCACCGGCAGTGCTGCGCGTAGACCCCAGACGACGGCGTGCTGGTTTACGCCCACGACCGCGTGATATCGGTCCAGATCGAGGTCGGCCGGATCCTTGTCCACGGAATTCGTTCCGGCGTTGAGGACGAGCAGGTCGAGCCGTTCGCCGGCGGCGGCCACGGCGGCGCGGGAGACGGCCGGATCGGTGAGATCGCCGACGATTGCCTCGCCGCCGAGTTCCATGGCGATCTGCCGGACGAGCGGGTCACGGTCCACCAGCACACAGCGGACGCCGTCGGCTGCCAGCCGCCGGGCGGTGTGCTCGCCGATTCCGCCGGCCGCCCCGGTGATCACTGCGGTCTCTGCCATAGCCACTCCCTCGGCGCACACCCTGTTCCTCAGGTGAGAATACCCTTCCCGAAACTAAGAATGCAATTCTGGAAGCGAGGGAAGAGGGCGGAGATAGGAATTTCGCGAGCGTGGGTTCGCGTATTCGCACTGCATGTTCGGCGGCCGGACCGGCCGGTCGCGGGCCTGGGCGGGTGCGACGGTATTCGCGTACTGCTCGGCTTCGCCCGTGGATTCACGGTCCGCGGAAGTAGTTCAGGACCATCCGCGTGAGGTTGGTGAGGAAGGCGTCGCGCGGGATGTCGGGCCGGTCGAGGATGTAGCGAACCGTCAGATGCTCCACGGTGCGGACGAGCATCCAGGCGGCGGCCGCAATGTTCGTATCCTGCGGCGGCCGGTATCCGCGCAGTGTCAGCGCGGCGCGGGTGAGTTCGGCGATCTGGTCCTCGAAGTTCACCACGGTATGCCCGACACTGAGTCTGGGGGTCTGCTCGACCACGGCACGCAGTAGTTCCGGTTTGTCACCCAGGGCATCCAGCAGGGCCGAGACGGACTGCCGTAGCGCGATCTCGGGCGGTTCGGTCATGCACTGCAGCACCTGTGCGCGGACCCGGCCGGAGACCTCGCTGTTGTAGCGGTCGATCGCGGCGCCGATCACCGCGTCCTTGTTCGGGAAGTACTGGTACAGCGAGCCGGGGCTGATCCGGGCGGCGGCCGCTATCCGGTTCGTCGATGCTCCCTCGTAACCGTGCGCGATGAGTACGGCCTGGCCGGCGTCGATGATGCGCTCGACCATCTCCCGTGAACGCTGCTGCCGCGGTGTCCGGCGGAGGGTGGCGCGGGGTACGGGCGGCATATCAGAATGCGAATTGAACGCGAGTATTTATTCGTGTCAGCATCCGCTCATGCTGCCACAGGAGCCGATCACGAGCCCTCCGGGCCGGGAATCCGATCTCGTCGACACCGGCAAACGACACCGGTTCGACTACTACTTCCGTCCCGGTATGCCGTTGCGCCCGCCGCCGCCCCGGATCGCCCCGTCCGGGCTGTGGTTCGAATCCCGGAAACAGATGCTCTCGCCGTGGATCGATATCCGGCGGGTCCCGGTGCAGACGCCGCAGGCCCGGATGATGGCCGATCATCTCTGGCAGGGCGACGAACTGATGGACGGTGTGGTGGCTGCCTTCGCCCGGGTGGGCACCGCGGCGGGGCGGCGGATGCTCGACCAGGCGCTCGCGCACGGTATCGATACTGTCGGCGAGCCACCCGCCGAACTCGTCGCGCTGTTCGAACACCTCGACAATCCGCCCGGCTGGTTCGACCCGCAGCGCTGGGAACGGGGGCGCCGGCTGTGGCTCAACGCCTCGATGTCGGGGAAGACCGCCATGCTGATCCAGGACTTCATGGGCACCTTCGTGGGCGCCGAGGTCGCGTCGGCGACCGGTGCGACAGGTCGTTATGTCAACGACCCCTACCGGCGGAACCTGGAGACCGCGAACTGGTTTCGCAGTATGACGGTGGCCGGCGCGCTGGATCGCCGGTCGCGGACGTTCCAGGACACGGTGCGGGTGCGCCTGATGCACGCACAGGTGCGGGCGGGGTTGAAGAAGGCGTGGGGGCCAGACCATTTCGCGCGGCATGGCAACCCGATCTCCAATTCGACGATGATGGGCGCCGCCGTGACCTTCGGGCTGACACCGCTGTGCTTCGACCATGTGCACGGCCGGCGCGCCGATGCGGAACAACTCGACGATGTCATGCACTACTGGGCGGGTATCGCCCATGTGTTCGGTGTCGCCCCGGAACTGATCCCGGCAACAGCCGTGGAAGGGATGCGACTGGTCGACTATATGGTCGCCACCGCGGGAACGGCGCCTGCCTGGACTGCCCGGATGGCCGGTGCGGCGACCAGGGGCTTCGCCGGAGACGGAGCCGTGGCGCGGGCAAAGGTATCCGCCGCCGCGCCGGTTGCGGGAATGATGGCCTACTACAGCAGCGACGTGCTGGTCCGGGAACTGCTGGCGGAAACCCCGCTGCGGAATGTGCCGTTACAACCGTGGAAGGCGGCGACCGGTCTGGTCTCGACCGTGGAGGTCCGGGCGCGGGCGCTGGGCGATACGTTGCCGGGCGCGCAGCGCCGGCTCGCTCGTCGAGCACGCCGGGACGATCCGATGTGGCGGTGGCAGTCGCGGATCGCACGGGCCGCCGCGGTGCGGGCCGGGATCCGCGATACGCCCTACGATCACCACGACGGATCCGCGGACGGGCAGCTACGCAGTATCCGGCGGTGAAGTGGAAGCGACGGCGCGGCCGTCCCGAGCCGCCGCGGGTAGTGATCGTCGAATTACGCCGGTCCGGTGTCGAACTCGTGGTCCCGCCCACGTCGACCGTGCTCGAAGCGCTGGAGCGCAACGGGTTCGCCGTCGCCTCGATGTGCCGTGCCGGAGTGTGCGGGGCATGCGAGCATCGGCCGCTGGAGATCGAAACGACGTCCGTGGCACGCGAAAACCGGCCGGTACCCGAACCGGTACGGCTGTGCGTGACGACCGCCGGAACCGTCACACGGCTGGTACTCGACCTCTAGTAGTCCGCGGGCCGATATCGCGCCGCCGGTGAACCGGCCGGTGGGTGCGGTTGGAGAAAGTCACCAATCTGTCGACGGTCTGTTTCCGACGGCTGTACCGCTGAGTTAGGTTGGTGCGCGCGGGCCCGTATTCCCTCTCGGTTTCCGAATTCCGGTGCGACCGGAAATCTTTCCCCTGCAATCGCGGGCGAGTAAGCGGAGCCGTTTCCAGCGCCGACAGGAGCGGTAGTGAGCATCGAAGACCCGAACCATCCGGCCATCGCCGTCATCGGGAGTGGATTCAGTGGAATAGGTGTGGCGATAAGCCTCGTACGCGCCGGATTCACCGCGGTGACCGTGTACGAACGGGCCGGCGATATCGGGGGAGTCTGGCGTGACAACACGTATCCTGGCGCGGCCTGTGATGCACCGTCGCATCTGTACTCGTATTCGTTCGCGCCGAATCCCGCATGGTCGCGGCGCTTCGCGCCGCAGCCGGAAATATTGGACTATCTGCGCCGGTGTGCGGACGAATACGGAATCACCGAACATGTACGCACCCGCACCGAGATCGTGGCGGCGACATTCGACGAACACCGATATCGGTGGGAACTCACCTTGTCCTCGGGGGAGATCGCCTACGCCGATGTGCTGATTTCGGCGTGCGGACAGTTGAGCCGGCCATCGTATCCCCGGCTACCCGGTACGGCGGATTTCGCCGGGACGGCATTCCACTCCGCCTGCTGGGATCACGACTTCGATCCGGCGGGCCGCGATATCGCGGTGATCGGCAACGGCGCCAGCGCGATCCAGTTCGTTCCGCATCTGGTGGAGAAAGCGCACAGTGTTACCGTTTTCCAACGGCAACCGCATTGGATCAGCCCCAAACCCGACGGTGAATACGGCCCGCTGCGCCGCCGGGCGAACAAATGGCTACCACTACTGCAGAAAATTCCGCGGTTGGCGGTGTTCTGCTGGTTCGAAGGAATTCTCAATCCGATGCTGATCTCCCGGCGGGGCCGGCGCATCCTCGCCGCGCCGATCCGGCTGTGGTGCCGGTGGAATCTACGGCGGATCACCGACCCCGAGCTGCGCCGCACCCTGCTGCCCGGATACGAACTGGGCTGTAACCGCATTCTCACCTCGAACGATTACTACACGGCACTGGACCGGGAAACCACGCGAGTGGTGACCGATCCGATCGCGACGGTACGGCCGACCGGGATAACGACCGAGGACGGGCGGCAGTTCGATGTGGACGCCATCGTCTATGCGACGGGTTTCCGTTCGCACGATTTCGTGGCGCCGATGCGGGTGACAGGGCTGGCCGGAGAGAATCTGGATACCGTGTGGAAATCCGGTGCGCGCGCCTATCTGGGGCTCACCGTGCCCGGGTTCCCGAATTTCTTCCTCATGTACGGGCCGAATACGAATGTCGGCTCCGGGTCAATCGTCCATATGCTGGAGAGCCAGATGAAATACATTGTCGGAGCCGTCGAGGAAATCTCCCGGGTGCGGTATCTGGACGTTCGGCCGGACGTGCTCGAGCGCTTCGACAGCGAAACCCGGCAGCGGCTGGCCGGCACCGTATGGAATACCGGTGGCTGTCACAGCTGGTATGTGGCCGATACCGCGGCGGGTCCGGTGAATACGAACAACTGGCCGGGCTCGATGCTGGGATACCGGCGCAGGACCCGGCGCTTCGATGCAGACAACTACCGGACGGTCCCGCGGCCGGCCGAACCCGCGCATAACCGGCGAACCTGACAGCATGGACGCGGGGCGGGCACCGGCCGATACCGGCCCTGGGCCGAGGGCAGATTCGGTGCCGTACGAGACCGCCGACAGCGCGGTCGCGCGGCGGATCCTGGATGCCGTGGAGGGCCTGCTGGCCACCGGTGTTCCCTATACCGCGCTGTCCATGCGGCGTATCGCCGCAGCGGCGGGGCTCGCCCGGTCGACGGTGTATCGCTACTTCCCGCAGAAGAACTGTCTCCTCATCCGGCTGGTGGACGCGGATACCGAGGACGGGTTCGCGCCCGAGGAACGCTGGTGGGCGCAGTGGCGAGCAGATGACCTCGCCGGGCTGGCCGATGCGCTGGCAGCGCTGCTCGAATTCCGCCGCAGCCGTGGACATATCCTGGATGCGCTCGCAGAGGTGGCCGCCTACGACCGCCGCGTGGCGCGATATCACGCCACGCGGGCGTCGCGGCTGTCCGATCGGGTCGTCGACAGTTTGCGGGAAACCCGGCCGGTCCGTGTCGCGTCCTCGCCGCCGGCGGACCGGACCTCGGCCTTGATCATCGTCGCCATGATAGAGCGCACCGCCGAGCTCTATGCGGCGCTGGACCCGCCGGTCGACCCGCGAAGTATCGCGACCGCGTTGAGCAAGGCGGTAGTCGCGGTAGCGACGGGATAGACGGTTCAGGCGCGCGGGTCCGGGATCGGCCGCGTTCACGCGAATGCTGTGGGGTGTGAGTTCCATGGCCGCGAGCTCGGTGAGCATCAGGACTCCGGCCTGGGGCGAGCGGTACGCGCCGATCCCATCAGCGTCCGGTGTCCCGCGGCCGACGGGACGAACACAATGCGACGTGCCGGCCGTGCACCCGGCCGGTGCCTCGATTCCCTTACGGCACAGCTCGCACGCGAACCTGCGACCGTATGGCCCGGCCGGAAGTGTCGCTCGTACAAGCACATTCCTCATCCGAGCATTTTTGTCCTCGGGTACCGAGCTCGCCGGGACCCCATGAGGACCACAGGGCGCGACGAGTGTGCAATGCCGGCTACCCGGTGGTGCACGACTGCGAAACCCCTACTGCCGACTGATGTGCTCGGCAGTAGGGGTTTCCATGACCGGTCCCGGCCGGTCACGAGTCCGGGCGCGCAGTCGGGGTTCCAGCGCACCCGGCGGTATCGTGCCGGTGCCCGATCGCGGTCGGATCTATCCGAGGGGCTGTTCCTCGGTGGGCTCCGCGGGAGCAGGCGGTTCCTCCGCGGGGAGCTCCGTGGCAGGCGGCTCCTCCGTGGGCAGCTCCGCAGCAGGCGGTTCGTCCGTGGGGAGCTCCGCGGCGGGCGGTTCCCCGGTGGGTTCCTGCGGGGCGGGTGTTTCCTCGGTGGGCGGCTGTTCGGCCGGCGGCTCGTCTATCGGGTGGGTGGCACAGGCGAGGATCGCCTGGCCCTTGTCCCGGGCGACTGTCCGGGCTTCGTCCGCGCTGGGCAGCACCTGCACCGAAGCGTCCTCGAACATGCAGGCCACCCGCCCCAGCAGAGTCTCCAGCGGCGGAGCTTCGGGCATCAGAGCCGGCGGAGTGCCCTCGTCCTGGGCCGGCGGCGCGGGCTCGGGGGCCGGAGCGCTCGGTTCACTCGCGGGTGGTGTTGTCTCGTCGTCCGCGGGCGGTGCGGGCGTTTCTTCTACGGGGGGAGCGGGTTCGCCCTCCGCCGGCGGGGGTGTCTCCTCACTGTCGATCGGCGGCGCCGGTTCGGTGCTCGGCGTGTTCTCTTCCTCCGTGGGCGGCGCGGGTTCGGCCGGTGCCGTCGTTTCCTCGTTTCCGGTGCTCGGTGCGGGTTCGGCCGGCGCCTCGGTGGTCGGAGTGGGCGCGGGGGTGGTGGCCGGGCCCGGCTGCGCCGACGCCAGGGGCGAAACCAGGCCGGCGGCCGCCACCGCGACCGCGAACGTGGCGAGCCTGCGGGAGGTTATCGGCATCACAAATCCTTGCTGTTGGGTTACGGGAATTTCGAGCTCGATTACCGATCGGTCTCCGCAGTGTATGTCCGGAGTTATTCGATATGTCGATTCCCGGCCTTTCGACATCCAACTCGCCGAACAGCCTGGGCGGCTGCACAATAGGGGGAACAATTGTTTTCGCCGAAACACGCTCCGGCCTGCGCCGGCTATTTCGGGTGGTGGTGTTCGTGTCGACGGAAATATGAAATTAGCGCTCGTTCTTTCGGCGAATTCACAATTGATGCGTGGCGGCGGGGCCGGTCAAGAGTTCGAGGAATCGTTGCTGCTGCCGGCGCCCCCGGGTGGCGGCACGAGCCCGCCCGCCGGGAGCGAACCGGGCCGCGGCACTGCGCAGCAGATTCACCGGTAAACGCAGAAGCGGATACCACGGCGGCATGAACGGCCACAGGCCCAGGCGGTGCACCGATCGCGGGCCGAGGAAGGCGGTGGCGAGGGACAGATGCTGGGCGCGCGCGAACTGGCCGCGCAGCCGGGCCATATTCGGATACGACCAGCCGAGCGGATCCCGGGCCAGGGGAATGGCGAGCCGGCGGCTGGTCTCGTCGGGGTTCATGATCGCGGTGAGGCAGTGGAACAGGATGCGGACACCGTCGCGGAAACCGGTGGGCAGCCATCGATCTTCGACACCGATCAGCCATCCGACATAACGGGTGAGGTGAGCGGCGGCGTCGAGGTCGGCGCGGCGGGGCAGCATACCCATGGCGATACCGCCGACGAACGGGGCCAGCAGCGCGCCGACCAGAGTGGCGGCCATATCGGTCTGGTTGATCGGCAGGCCCCAGTCCTCGGTGCGCCAATCGGGCCGGTCCAGCAGATGTCTGCGGACCAGGGAATGGATGAGCCGGACACGCAGCGTCGACCGGTACCCGGGCCCGAAACGTGCCATTGCGTCCTGGCCGGATACATCCATGGCCCAGCGCAGGGTTTCGGCGAACCGGGCGGCCGGGCCCTTCTCCAGTGCTCCGGTGCGCAACAGGGTCCGGTTGAAGCCGGAGGCCAGATAGCCGCCGAGGAACGAGACATCGCGGGCGAGGTAGAGGCCGTCCGCGCCACCCATGCGATAGACCTGCGCACCGCGTCGCAGGAGTTCCGGGTCCACCCATTCCGGCGGTGTTTCCACACTCCGGAAGAAGGCGACCAGCGGTTCGGGTGCGTCCGGAACGGAATCGATTCCGGTGGTGAGTGCCCGTTCGAAGAGCGGACGGGTAGTGGCGGTGCCGGCCTCGCACATCCAGGCGACGAGCTCGTCCATGGCGGGGTCGGCGACGAGCAGGGATTCGCCCAGGTCGCGCCACCGGGCGGTATCGGACCTGCGGATGCCGAGCGCCAGTGCGAACGGACGGAGCCCGGGCACCCCGCGGGGTGTATCGGGATGGCGGGTGGGAACGATCCGGGTCATGAATACGGTCCTCCGAACGGCCTGCGGTGCCCATATACCGAAGTGAAACGAACATACGAAGGTCGTTGCACGGTGTCAATGCGTTTGTCATATAACACCGGACCGTTTCGGTTCTCGGCCTGCGAGTAGGTGTAGCCGGTCCGGCCGTCGGTGCCGACACACGCGGTGTTTTCTCCCCGGCATCCATATGGTGACTCCGCTCGGCTTGTGGCAGAACACAAACCGAGAGGTGATACGTCCCGCGTTTCTCCGGGCACTTCGTATCGACTGCGCAACGGTGTACCCGGGAGCGGCGGATTGTATCGACTATTGGTATGCCTCGGTTGGTACATTGAAAATCATGGTGAGGCAGGGCGACGCGGTCGACGAGAAGATCATGGATGCTGCGCTGGTGCGGTTGCTGCAGGTAGGCATCCGGCGCGCGAGCCTCGACGATATCGCGCGCCGTTCGGGCCTCAACCGCGTGACCATCTACCGCCGGTTCGCCGGCAAGGACAATCTCATCGAAGCGGTCATCATGCGTGAGATCGAGCGGATGCTCGCCGAGGTGGGCCGGATCTCCGCCGAAGGTACCGATGTCGACGATCAGATCGCACGGACAGCGTTGTTCGTCCTACGGCAGGCCCGCACGCACCCGCTGCTGACCCAGCTCATCGAGGTCTCCCCGGAGGAAGCGATCGAGTTCTACACGGTGCGCGGTGAAGAGATGGTGAGTTCGGCGATCGGTTATATCGTGACGATGCTCGAGCACGGGCAGGCGGCGGGCACTATCGACGACTACGACCCGCGCCCGGTGGCCGAACTGCTGGCCCGGCTGGCACATTCGCTGCTGCTCACACCGCTGGGCGGTGTCGATTTCCGCGACGAGGAACAGGCCGCGGCCTTCGTCCGGATGGCGGTTGTACCGCTCGTCCGGCACGGCGCGACGGTCGGGGCGGGTGTGGCGCGGGAATCGCCCGCGGCCGACCGGTCGCGTACCCGCTGATCGGGCCGCGGTCCGGGACGGCTCAACGGTGTTCAGCGTGCCGGTGGGCGCAGGACCGCGTGCGCGTGGATGAAAAGTCTGCGGTCCAGGCATCGGCCGTCGAGTTCGACCACGCCCGCGCCGGTTCCGTCGACCGAGACCATCCGGCCGGCGATCTCCACCGGCTGGACCGCGCGGCCGCGCTGCCCGCCGAAGTGGGTGAATTCGGCGTCGTAGCGGGCGACCGCGGCGGGGTCGCCCAGACAGGACGAGAGATAGCCGGCGGTCAGCGCGAGACGCATCATCCCGGACGGTGGCCTGCCGTGCGCCTCCGGACCGGCCACCGTGCGGTAGTGATCGGGAGTGCCGAGCGCGTCGTAGGTGTCCATATCGGCGCTGTCGACCGGAAAGATGCGCCGCGGTAGCGGTAATCCCGGAGAAGTCGCCGCGGACCCGAGGGTTCGTCTGTTGCCGGTCCGGGCGCGGGCCCTGTCGACCACGCCGCCGAGGGGGTACGGCCGGGTCACCGGGTGCGCCGGAACAGCGGGCGCGCAGACGTACAGCGAGCTGGAACTCGATTGCACGATCTCGCCGTGGTGGTCGGTGAACACCAGTTGTGCTTCGACGCCGGCGTATTCGCCCGTGGTCCGGATCGCGCGGATCCGGATATCGGTGGTGACGATATCCCCGGCGACCAGTAGGCGCCGGATGTCCAGGGTCTGCCGGGTGTGCAGCAGCGCGGTGGGCCGGACACCCGGGGCGAGGACCCAGACGGCGTCGTATTGTGCCCGGACCATGACGAGTGCGGCGAAGGTGGGCGGTGCGACCAGCGCCGGGTAACCGTAGTCGCGCGCGACCGTATCGTGGTGATGGATCGGGTGATCGTTGTGGGTGAGCTCGGCGAACAGCCGAATACGTTCCGGCGTCACGGTATAGGGCCCGGTGCCGCGGATCGGGCATCGGCCGCTGAGCTGTGCCGCCGTGGATTCTCGGTTCGGTCCTGGGGAAGCGGTGATCCGCGTGGATTTCGGTACGCCGTTGACGATCTGCATCGTGTCTCCTCGGTGCGTCCGTGGGTGGCTGCCTGCGGCGTGCTCAGACTGCTTTCCCCACGGGTACCGGGCCGGCCGCGACGCCGGCTCGCGCGATCGGCTTCGGTGCCGCCGGGCCCGGGTATCCCTTGCCTTCGAATGCGCCGACCACCATAGCCGCCTGCAGTTTCGACAGTCCGGATACCGTCGCCGGGTCGTAACCGGTGACCTGGTGGATGCGGCGGAATCGGTAGTCCACCGTATTCGGGTGGACATGCAGCAGCCGGGCCGTGCTCTTACGGCTGCCGTCGCAGCGGATGTAGACGAGCAGCGCCTCGACCAGGTCGCGATGCCCGTCCAGCGACGAGGCGATCCGGGCGAGGCTCTCCCGGGCGGGGCCGGGCCTGGTGACCTGGTATTCGAGGGCGATCCGATCGAACCGGTACACGCCGTGGGGGTATCCGAGGCGTCGTACCACGTCCAGCATTTCGTGCGCCGTATCGACGGAATCCGGCACCCGGTCGGGCGGGCAGAACAGGACGGTGGCGGTGACCGGGGTGCGCAGGATGCCCTGAAACCGGGCGACGATCCGGGCCACCCGGCCATCGATATCGCCGTCCGCGGGGACGGACAGGGTGCCGCCGTGTTCGGTGATCAGCGACAGCACGCTGATCTCGGTATCGCCGGTCAGGCACGATTCGATGCGGTCGGCCCGTACGCGCCGGTTGGGCGCCTGTTCGGTGACCTCGAATTCGAGGGCGACGACGGCAGCCCGTTCGCCGGTGCCGGGCCCGGGACCGACACCGCGCAGCGGTACGACGTTTCTTCCGGTGGTGCGCGCGGCACCGTCATAGGCGGTGCTTGCGGTGCCGAGGATGAACTCGCACACCCGGCCCAGGCGCCGGCTGTATACCGCGAGCTGTCCGGCGGGCAGACCGCCGGCATGTAATTCCTGCACGGTCACCTCGAGGGCGCCGCGGACCGCGCCGGTGACCGCCGCGGCCGTTTCCCGCCGTGCGACCGCTGCCTCGACGGCACGGTGCAGGTCGGCGATGAGCGTCTCCGATTTCTCGCCCGCCCCTCGGTCGGGTTCGAGCAGATGCAGTAGCAGGGCGATCACGGTTGCGGGCAGTGGGTGAGTGGCGCCCGCCTCGTCGCGGTAGCGGTCGGCCCGGCGTGGGCTCCGGACCGGCGTGGTGCCGGTCCGTGGCGGTGGGGTGGTGCGCGTGGATCGGGCGAACGGTGTATTCACCAACTGCGTGGCGGCGGCATTCATGATCACATCTGCTCCGGTGTGCTTGGGCCGAATGGCCGGCGATTTTCTCCGCGGTACCGTTGATGTAACAATGTATCAGAGTACGGTGCATCGAGATACGTTTTGCCGCAAATTCGAATTACGGCTGATTTACCGTTCTCAGCCGCCGTTCCGGTATCTGTGTGCAATAAGCGCAGAGCGCAACAGCCAGCTGTCGTCCGGTCGCATCGGGTCCAGGCCGATGAGCTGGTGTGTGCGCTCGAGACGATGACGCACGGTATTGATATGCAAGCCGAGCCGCCGCGCGGTACGGCGCGGCTGGAAACCCGTATCCAGGTGATGCATCAGCGTGTCCAGCAGGTGTGCATGGGGTGCGAGCGGTTCGAGCAGCGCGCCGAGCCGGTCGAAGGCCGGGCCGGGCCGGGTGAGGTGATAGGGCAGTGCCAGATCGGCCCACCGGTACATACCCGGCCGGTAGTCCAGGCGTACCGCGACCTCGAGCAGTTCGTGGGACAGGGCTGCCGCCGCCGGGACCTGCTCGGATTCGGCGTACACAACGGTCGCCAGCAGCGCGGCGTCGGCGGCATCGGCGAGCTCGGTCAGCAGTTCCTCCGCGCAGCGCGCGTGCCGCCCGGCGCCCGGAATCAGGATCGTGTTCCGGCCGGGGGTGAGCAGGGCGGGCAGCGGATCGGGCCCGTCCAGTAGAAGCTCTGCGCGGATCCGCTCGATGATCTCGGCATCGGTGGGACTGCTGGGTGACCGGTGTACCGGAGGCGCCCACGGGGTCAACGCGATGACGTCGTATCGGTCGGTATAGGCATATCCGGTGATCCGTGCGGCGGCCGCCGCACGCGGTGGGAACAGCAGCGATCGTGCGAGTTCCTCGCTGGCGTCGTGCTGCCGGCGATGGCGGTCGTCGGTCCCGTGGCCGGTCTGGTGCGTCGGTTCGCTCATCCGGAGATCTCCGATCGGGTGATAGTGGCGACCCGGTCCCGCGCGACGGCGGGTCAGTGTGCCGGTTCGCCGGGCCGGGTGCGGTCGCCCGGATCGTCGCTGCCGGAATTCGGGTCGTTGTGGGGCGGACGCTTGGTCAGATCCACCGTGGCCGCGGCGGCCGGAAGGTTCATGAGGCCGAAGTTCCCGGAGTCGATCTTCTCGGCGTTCAGGCCGGTCAGGCTCGCCCGGACATCGTCGGGGATGAGCGGTTCGTCGCCGAGGAGATGCCGCGTGACCAGTGACTGCGGGTCGATACCGCGCAAGCGCCGGAGTTCGGACAGCGGGGCGCGGAGCTCGTCGAACTCCGGTCCCAGGTCCCGTTTCAGTTCCGCGGTGGCTCCCGTGGCGTAGTCACGGGCTTGCCGTAACGCCCGGGCGGTCCACCGCGCGGCTTCGGGAAGCCGCTCCGGGCCGAGTATTACCAGCGCCGCGACGAGGAGGACCAGCACCTCGCCCCATCCGATACTGCTGAACACACCGGGAGCGTATCGCTCCCGCAGACCGTGGAATACGAAGTAACGAAGGTCTGTTCACTGTCACAGTTGATAAGGCAGAGAAAGCGGTTGTCCGTACGGAAACGAGAAATCCAGTACAGGCGAAAGGAATTGGATGGTGGTCCAGTCGCACGGTCGAATAACGCTGGAGTTGCTCACAGAATCGCCCGGCGACGGTGGCCGCCGCGCCGATCCATGCCGTTAACTCGTGAGCGAGTTCGCCGGGGAACACCGAGTTTTCGGCGCGCTCCGGCGTCCGGAACGCCGCGGCGACGGCCGGATCGGCCGTCGGTTCCCGGGCCGACTCGGCGCACGACACGTGGTGCCGGGCCGGCCCAAGTCGGCACGAAACGAGGCATTCGGTGGTCAATTACGGCTTCTTCGAAGAATGGGATCCGGCGGGCGGTGTGCTCACCACCTGGACCGCGACCCCGCACTCGCGCGAAGCGGCGCGACGGGCACCGGCGCATCCCACACCGCCGTCGTATCAGCAGGAGGTCTACCTCCGCGCCGCATACCGTGAGGACGGACAGGGGTTCCGCGCATCGCGGCTGTGCATGATCGCCTTCGATCTGCCGGGCGTACCCGACCATCGCGCCATGACCCGCACCGTGAATGCTTTCTTGCGCCGCCACGATACGTTCACCTGCCACTTCGTTCCGCGGGTGGATGGATCGTTCGAGCGGCACCGGATCGATCCGCGGACCATCGATTTCCGGCCCGTCCGGCACGGCGCGACTGCCGGCAGCGCCGCGATCCGGTCGCATGTCCAGCGCGAAACCCCCGGCCCACTCGAATGGGACTGCTTCACCTTCGGGATCAGCGAGCGCACCGACTCTTTCACGGTGTACGCGGCCATCGACCATCTGCACACCGACGGTGTCGCGCAGGCTCTCACCTTCGTCGACCTGCTGACGATCTACTCCGCGGAATGCGCCGGCCGTCCCGCCGCGCTACCGGAGATCACCGGTCATATCGCCTACTGCGACCGCGACCGGCGGGTGAACCGGCAACTCGGCCCGCATTCGCCGGGCGTCCGGGAATGGCGCAACATCCTGTACCGGCACGGCGGTGAAATACCGGCGTTCCCACTGGATACCGGAGTCGTCCGGGGCGGCTACACCAGGGGCGCCCAGGTGACCGTGACCCTGCTCCCGGAAGCACAGGCGGTCGAATTCGACGAACTGTGCGCGAATCAGGGCGGGCGTTTCCTCGCCGGGATTCTCGCCGCGGCGGCCTGTGTGGAACGTGAACTCGTGGGCCGCCCCCGATATCTCGGACTGACTCCGGTCAACACCCGGCACGAGGTGGGGGAGGCCGCTTCGGTCGGTTGGTACACCAACCTCGTTCCCGTCTCGTTTCCGGTCGGAGCGGCCGATACCTTCGCTTCGCTGGTGGGTTCCGCGCAGCGGGCCATGGACCAGGCCAGGCAGCTGTCGGATATTTCGCTGCACCGGGTGCTCGAGCTCGCCGAGCACGATCCGAATATCGGTGCCGCGCCGGGTTGCTCGACGCCGATGCTGTCGTATCTGGATATCCGCCGGATTCCGGGCGTCGCCATGTTCACCGCGGTCAACGGTGGGATCTACGCCAACCCGATCAGTCCGCGCGAGGTCTACATCTGGGTGAACCGGTTCGCGGACGCCACCCGCATCACCCTGCTGTTCCCGGACAACGGCCGCGCCCGCGAATCGGTCGACCGGTATCTGTCGGCGCTTCGCCGGGTGGTGAATACCGTCTGTTCCACCGGAGATTACGGCCTGGCCGTGGAAGCGGTGCCGTGATCGCCCCGACCGCATCCGGCGCTGCCACCGGCTCCGAGCGCGTACTCCGGGGGCCGTTGATCGTCTGCCTGTTCGCGGTGGCGGTGCAGGTGCTGGATATGACGATGCTGGCGGCGGCGCTACCGGCCATCGGCCGCGCACTGCACTTACCTGCGGCGCAGCAGGTGCTCGTGGTTACCGGATACAGCCTGGTCTTCGGCTGTGCACTCATGGCCGCGGCCCATTTCGGCGACCGGTTCGGCCGCAGACGGATCTATCTGACCGGTATGACGGGATATGCCCTCTGTGCAGGCTGGTGCGCCGCTGCCGGCGGGGGAGCGGAACTGGTGACGGCGCGCTGTCTGCAGGGACTGTGCGGTGCGCTGGTGGCGGCGCAGACGCTGGCCGTCATCACGACCTCGTTCGGGCCGCGGCACCGGACCACCGCGTTCGCCGCCCACAGCGCGACCGCCGCGGCCGTTGCCGTCGCCGGCCCCGTCCTGGGCGGGGTCCTCGTCGACGCGGATCTCGGAAATACGGGGTGGCGTTCGGTCTTCCTGGCCGAGATGGTGTGTGCACTGGTCGCGGTCGCCGTGGCCGTACGGTTCCTGCCCCGGCACCGGCCGGCGCCGGACCGGCGGTCCGATCCGGTCGGGGCCGGACTCGGGATCGCTGTGGTCGCGGTGCTGTTATCGCTCGTACTGCCGCTGGGGGGCCCGCGATCCGTGCCCGAACTGGCGTTCGGTGGGGTATGCGTGGCGGTGGCGCTGCCGGTGCTCGTGCACCGTGGCCGCGGAACCGGCCGCGCCCAGGTGTTCCCGGTCGCGCTGTTCGCCCGGCGGGAATTCGCGCTGGGCGCGGTGGCAGTGGTGGGTTTTTCGGCGATATTCGCCGGGCTTCCGCTGACCGTGTCGAATACCGCTCAGCTGGGTGTGGGTTTCAGCGCACAGCAGGCCGGAATGCTGCTGCTGCCGAGTGCCCTCGGTGCGGTGGCCGGCGCACTCTCTGCACCGATGCTGATCCACCGGATCGGCACGGTGGCCCTGCTTGCGGGCACGGTGCTCTTCGGGCTCGCCACGGTATCGGTTGCCGTGCTGATCGATCCGGGGTCCGGACGCATCGACGTACCCGGTCTGATCGTGCCGCTGGCAGTAGCGGGGATCGGCCTCGGCTGGTTCGCGGCACCGTTACCCGGCCTGTTGATGTCCGGGATCGATCCGGACGACACCGGTGCGGCGTCGGGATCGGTACCCACCCTGCAGCAACTGGGTGGTGCGCTGGGACCGGTGATCCTGCTCGCCCGGCCGGAAGAATCGGCCGCGGCCTCCGATCACCTTGCCGCACTGGTCGACTCCTTGTTGATCGTTGCCGGGATGGCCGCTGCTCTGGCGATGGTGATCCTCGCTCTTCCGAGGGCGCGGAGATGAGTTCCGTGCGGCAGGTCGACCCGGTGCCGGTCGTGCCGAGCAGCCGGAACACCGATGTGGCGCCGTTCGCCGTGATTCCGGTGTCCCTGCTGGCGGGCGCGGCGGGGCTGCTGTGGCTGGTGCGGGCGGACCGTTACCCGTATTTCGGAGACGAACTGTATTTCCTGATAGCCGGCCGGCATCTCGCCGCCGGCTACGCCGATCAGGGGCCGGTCGTCGCGGTGCTGGCGCGCGCGGCCGATCTCGTCGCCCCGGGATCGCCGGTGGTACTGCGCACCCCGGCGATCCTGGCGGCGGTGGCCGCGGTCGTGCTGACCGCCGCGCTGGTCCGTGAGTTAGGCGGGGGCACATACGCGCAGGTGCTGGCCGCGCTGGCCTACGCGACCTGTCCGTTCACACTGTCCCAGGCCGCCGCCCTGTCGACGTTCGCACTCGAGGCCACCTGTTCGGCGCTGGTGGTATTCCTGGCAGTGCGGTGGACCCGGACCCGCGATAATCGGCTCATTGCCGGGGCAATCGCCGTGGCCGCGCTGGACCTGCAGATCAAATGGCTCGCACTCGTGGTGCTGGCCGGGCTCGCCGCCGGATTCGCGCTCGCCGGGCCGCGGGTCCTGTGGCGCGCGCGGGTGTTGTGGGCGGCGGGTGCGGTGGCCGCGCTGAGCGCAGTGCCCGGGATCGTCTGGCAGGCGCGGCACGGGTGGCCGCAGTGGGCGATGGGTGAGGTGATCCGGGCCGAGCAGAATTCCGCGACGGGAGGGCGGATAGCACTGCTCGGGCACCAGTTGCTGCAATCGGGTGTTCTCGGAACGGTTCTCCTGACGGCAGCGATCCTCGGTTTCCTGCGCCATGCGGGCTTACGGCAATACCGCTTCGTTGCGGTGACGGCGGTGGTGGCCCTGGGCTTCGCCGTCGTCACCGCGACCCGGCCCTATTACACGGCCGCGCTGCTACCGGCACTGTTCGCGGCGGGCGCGGTGGCTCTGGCGGCGTGGTCCGGACGGCGGGGGCGCGGTCTGGCGGTCGGTTGCGGTGCCGTGGCTACCACGATCGCGGTGGCAGTGGTGGTGGTCCTTCCGCTGGGAGCGGTGGATCGGCCCAGTGATTCGGCCGCGCAGGTTTACGCGCGCTTGCGGATGCACGGGACCAGCGGCCTGCCGGACCTGACGGCGACAGTGACGCGGGCATACCGGGAACTTCCGGCGGATGTGCGGGACCGCACGGTGATCATCACCGATACGTACTGGCAGGCCGCCGCGCTCGAATACTTCGCGAGGGCGCAGCTGCCGCCGGTCTACAGCCCCAATCGCGGATACGCGTACTTCGGACGGCCACCCGACCGCACCGGCAGTGTGCTGTACGTGGGCTCGGCAGCAGGCCGGGACACGCTGTGCGGGCACTTCCGGACGGCCGCCACCGTGGCGCAGGCCGATGAACGGCTCGGCTTCCCCGGAATCAGCCGGTTCGTCACCGTCGCGCACTGCACCGGAGTACTGCGCCCGTGGCCGGAAATCTGGGCGCGCACAACAACTCTGACTCTCGATATGGGCGTCACATGATCATGCGAAACGGCGCATTCGTCCCGAAGGAGTGACAATGACCCGGTACCTGCCGAATACGAAGAGATCCGGAACGGGCGCAGTCGAGGAGGTCCGTGCCCGTACCGAGGGTTACGCCTCGTCACCGCGCGCTCGGCGCCGGGACCGCTCGGGTGCCGCTGGGCGCACGATAGTTCGGTGGATCGCCTCGATGCTGGGTGTGCTGATCGTGCTGTTCGCCGGCGCGGCGCCGGGTTCGGCAGCTCCTGAGACGGACGCGGGGGAGTCCCGGATCGTCGATACCGCGCCGGGACCCGACGGTTTCCTCGACGTACAGGTGTACTCGGCGGCGATGAACACGACCCTCTCGGTGCAGGTGCTGCGCGCCGGTGATCCCGCCGAAGCGGCGCCGACCCTGTACCTGCTGAACGGGGCCGCCGGCGGGCACGATGCCAGCAGCTGGCATCAGAAGACCGATATCCGGGAGTTCTTCGCCGGCGAACAGGTCAATGTCGTGATACCGCTGGGCGGTTCGGGCAGTTACTTCACCGACTGGCAGAGCGATGATCCGGTGCTCGGCCGGCAGCAGTGGACGACCTTTCTGACCCGGGAACTGCCGCCCCTGATCGACGCGGAGTTCAACGGCACCGGCGTCAATGCGGCCGCCGGTATATCGATGGCGGCGACCTCGGTGTTCCAGCTGGCCCTGGCCGCCTCCGGCCGGTATGTGGCGATCGGCTCCTACAGCGGCTGTATTCGCACCTCGGATCCCATGGGCCGGGTGATGGTCCGCGCGGTGGTCGGCCGCTGGGGCGGGGATGCGTCCAATATGTGGGGCAGGTGGCCCAGCCCGGCGTGGACGGCCAACGATCCCTATCTCCACGCCGAAGAGTTCCGCGGAACCACCGTGTACGTCTCGACCGGGACCGGTCTGCCGGGGCCGCTGGAAACCCTGCAGGGTCCCGGTATCGCGGGCGATGTCGGCAAGCTCGTGGACCAGGCGGTGGTGGGTGGTGTGCTGGAGGCGGTCACCAACCACTGTGCTCATATGCTGCGAGACCGGTTGAACGAACTGGGAATTCCTGCCGTTTTCGATCTGCGTCCGAACGGTACGCATTCGTGGGGTTATTGGGAGCAGGATCTGTACCGGTCGTGGCCCCTGTTCCGGGATGCCTTGACACGCGGGCAGTGAGAGCGCGGCCGGTAGACCGACTGGACACTCGAACATTGACTCAATGTAACGGGATCGGTATCCTTGGTGCATACCCTCGGGGGGTCGACTTTCATTCCGCCGTCGTCGGCACATTCGTGCCGACGATCTCTTGTGCCCGTCGACTATTCGCAAGGACCGAATATGGCTGTGATCATTCCCGTCCGGCATCCCGAACTACCCCGCAAACTACCTGCGCTGCATGCCCTCGCCGCGCTACTCGGCGTCGCCGCCCCGACCCCGGCGCAATGGCAGGAACTCGGCGAGGCGCTGACACTCGGCGATCCGCCGATGGACGCCGTGGTCGACTGGATGTACCGCGACGGACTGGACGTTACCTGGCCACTGTTCGAACAGGCGCTCCGGCACGGAATCACGGAAATGCGCGATGCGCCCGCACCGCTGTGGGATTTCTTCCTCGGGGTGGAATCACCGCCGCACTGGCTGGATCCGGAACAGTTGCGCCGGGGCGCGCGGGTCTACCGGCTGGGCGGAGTCGACGGGGTCTATGTCGCGCGCGATGTCGCATTCCTCGGCGGCTACCTGGCCTCCGGATTCAACAAAACACTGCTCCGCACCGGGGCGCTGGAGAAGGGCCCCGCCAAACGGTTCGCCGAAACGGCCCAGTGGGCGCTGGACGTCACCGCCGAGAACGGATTACGGCCCGGCGGTCTCGGTTACCGTTCCACGATTCAGGTCCGCCTGATCCACGCGCTGGTACGACGCCGGGTCGCGACCATGCCGGACTGGCAGGGCGAGAGCTGGGGACTGCCCATCAATCAGACAGATATGGCCGCGACCCTGGTCGGTGCCTTGATCGCGCCGATAGTCGGATCCGTGCCGATGGGAATCATTGCGCCACGGCGAGATCTGGACGCCGCCGCGCATCTGGTGCGCTATGTGGGCCGGCTCATCGGTGTCCAGGACAGCTTCCTTCCCGTCGACTTCACCGACGCGGTCCGGGTGCTGTATCACACCCTCGCCGCCATCACCGACCCGGACGAGACAACGCCGCAACTGGCGGTGCCCATGGCCGACGACCCGCTGACCTGGCATTACCGGAACTTCCCGGAGCTGCGGCGCCGGATCGCCCGAGCTCAGCACCTCTCGATCGCCGGCGCCCTGCTGGGCCCTAAGGCAATGCGCAGACTCGGTCTGCAGCCGTACATGCCGCCGTGGTATCCGCTGCTGCGGGTACCGGTGAATCTGGTCCGCTCGGGGCTGATCCGGCTGCCCGGCGGTGCGGAACGTGTGGCAGCGCACGGCCGGCGGGCGCAGGAAGCGTTCCAGCGGACGCTCACCGGATCGGATTCGGTGGTGATCGGCGAATCGGTCGAGGGGTTCCGATGAAAGGGCACGCGCTATGGGGATGCGAATGATGCTGGTACACAAATTTTTGTGCCGAGATCAGAGGGCGGGCCCGGCCGCTGTCTCCCGGTGGGCGGGAGCGCACTGATGGGCAGGCATCGGCGCCGGCGCCGGCGGGCGCTGCCCCGGATCTCGGTGGTAACGCTGACCGGTCTGCTGCCCACCGGCGTTTTCGCTGTCGCGCACCCACCGGAGGAGGTGGCCGACGTGCCGGAGTCGGATCTCGCCAGGGGCGTGAAGGGGGTGGCCGAGAACCCGAGCCCTACCCCTCGCCTCTCCGTGCCCCGGCCGCCGCCACCGGTTTTCGTACCTCTGAAGGAAGCGAAACCGGCCCCGCCGCCGCCACCTCCGCCGGTCGTCTCCGTCCCGGCTTCGGGGGTCGGGGATATCCCGGCGGTTGCGGTGGCCGCATACCGGAACAGTGCGGTTGTCCTCGGCGCCGAAAGCCCAGCCTGTGGCCTGCCGTGGACCCTGCTCGCCGGTATCGGCCGGATCGAATCGGGACATGCTTTCGGTGCCTTGGCCGACGGTGCGGGAAATCCGGTTCAGCCCATTTACGGACCCGTACTGGACGGGACGCTGGACGGAAACGAAATAATCACCGATACCGACGACGGTTTACTGGACGGTTCCACAACCCACGATCGTGCCGTGGGCCCGATGCAATTCATTCCGGAAACATGGGGCTACTACGCCTCGGACGGAAACGGCGACGGAGTGACGGATCCGCAGAATATCTTCGATGCGACCCTGGCCGCCGGCCGATATCTCTGCGCCGGCGGCGCGGAGCTCGACCATCGGGAGCAGTGGGAGCGAGCGATTCTGCGCTACAACAACTCTGTGGCCTATGTCGTATCGGTGCTGGCCTGGGAAGAAACGTACCGAAATGGCTCGGGACCGTCCGCTGCGGGTTGAAATTCATATCCAGAAAGCTGATCGATCGGGTTATATACGATCACAAACAATATCTGATCGGAAAATATCCGCGTTACGATCGGGACGTCTTCATCGGATAGCCGCGCGAAAGGTTGAGTGATTTATGCGTGCTATTGCAAAAGTGGGTGCGGCCGGAGCGATGCTCGGTGGCCTGGCATTCGGAGTGGTGCCGGCGCAGGCGGCTCCGGGTATAGCGCTGGAGCCCGCGGCGGTCGTCGACCAGGCCGCCGAGCCGGCCGCTGCGCCGGGTGGTGGTGGCGGATCCAGCATCGTCAATGCCGGGTCGTCGGCCCTGTCCTGCGCGCTGTCCAGCATTTCCGGCGGTGTGTGGTGCCTGCCGGGATGATGTAACACCAGTTTCGCCGGTGCGGCGGCGGTCCGGGAATTCGTTCCCCGGCCGCCGCCGTTTCCGTTTGTTTCGGTCCTGTCGCCGTGGGCGGTACCCCCGGACGTCCGGGGAGGGCTCGGTCGTTCCGGTGGTTTCCGTTGTAGGGCAACGCCCGATCATTGTGACGCTGCCGTAGCGGCTCGGGCCCCCGGTAGGTGATTATCCGGTCGGTGCGCGAAAGGATGTGTGCCGCAGGTAGTGCCGGTACCGTTCGGATCGGGCACCGTAACGCGCGGCGGGTGCCTTTTCTCGCTCGGCGGTTTCGAAATAATGGAACAGGCACCGATCGGGGCCGCCGAGCGAGATACCCCGCGGCCACTCCGGATAATTCGTTTCCGCCGGCGTCGTCGCCTCCGCCGCATATCCGACCCCGTCGGTCCCGGTCCGGCAACTGTGGAACCGGTCCTGATGATGAATTCCCTGAGCTCCGTTGAGATCTGGTGGATGCTTCGGCAGACGGTTGCGAAAAATATTTGCAGATACCTGTGACATCGCATCAAGAGCTGATCTTTCGTTGACCGTATGTATCGACGCTGGATACATTGTTGCCCACCTGATCGGAAGCCTGATGCCAATAAGGACGTGATCCAATGGCCGAATCCGAAGTCTCCCGCCGTAGTTTCGTGAAAGGTGCTGCGGCCGGTTCGATCGCAGTAGCTGCCGCGACGGCGGCAAGCAGCGGTTTGGTAGGCCTCACCAATGCCCACGCAGCCCCCACGAAGAAGAAAGTAGCCGTGCTGGGGGGCGGTATCGCCGGCCTCACCACCGCACACGAACTGGTCGAGCGCGGGTTCGAAGTCACCGTGTACGAACGACGTGCCTGGGGTGGTAAAGCGCGCAGTATCGACACACCGTTGCCGGTGGCGGGCGGCCGCAGACCACTGCCGGGCGAACACGGCTTCCGATTCTTCCCGGGCTATTACTACGCGATCCCCGACACCATGAGCCGAATCCCTTTCGAGGGTAATGAGCGGGGTGTCCAGGACAATCTCACGGAGGCGCTCACCGCGACCGGTGCGCAGGGCGCCCCCGACATCACCATTCCGTTCGCGCTGGACTTCAACGCGATCGGGCTGGCGGCGAATCCGCAGCGGATCCTCCGGACACTGCTCGGCGGGATGATCTGGCTGCCGAAGCTGCCGATTCCCGATCTCACCGTCCTGCTGCGGTCGCTGCTGGTCTATTTCACCAGTAGCGACGAGCGCCGGCTCGGTCAGTGGGAGCACACCTCCTTCAAAGACTTCGTGTTGATGGACGGCTCGAACCCCACCTATAGCCTGCTCATCTCCACCGTCACCCGTGCCCTGGTGGCGGCCAAGGAAGAGAAGGCCAGCGCTCGGACGATCTGCAACCAGGCCGAAGGGTTCCTGGCCGCCATCCTGCATCGCACCGACGGACGTTTCCCGGACCAGGTGCTGAACGGGCCGACCAACGAGCGGTGGTTCGACCCGTGGCTGGCCTATCTGGAGGGCCAGGGAGTGAAGTTCCAGATGGGGACCGATATCAAATCACTGGAAGTCGCCGACGGGCAGATCAAGTCGGTGAAGGCGACCACCGAATCCGGCGACAGCGATATCGAGGCCGATTGGTACGTGATGGCCTTCGCTCCGGAGCAGGTGCCGCAATTCCTGAGCCCGGAGATCCTGGAGCTGGATCCCGACCTGGAGCGGATCAAATCGCTGGAGGTCGACTGGATGAACGGTATCCAGTTCTATCTGAAGACCGATCGGCCGATCGCCCCGGGCCATATCGGCTGGATCGACTCGCCCTGGCGGCTCACCGGTATCCAGCAGGGCCAGTTCTGGGTCGACAAGTTTGCCGACACGTACGGCGATGGCAATGCCAAAGATTGCCTGTCACTGTGCATCTCGGACTGGGAGGTGCCGGGGCAGAAGGTGCGCAAGCCGGCCATGGAGTGCAGTCCGGAGGAAATCGCCAGGGAGGTCTGGCATCAGATCACGACCTCGCAGCAGGGCGAGCCATTGGTCCCCGATCTGACGGACCGGGATCTGCACTCGTGGTTCCTCGATCCCGGGTACCGCTGGGATCCGGCCGCGGGCAAGGGAACCAACGAGGACTACCTGATGATCAACACGAAGAGCTCCTGGGAGAACCGTCCCACCGGCCCGACCAAGATCCCGAACTTCTTCCTGGCCGGCGACTACCTGAAGACCGAGGTCGACCTCGCGACGATGGAAGGCGCCTGCGAGGGGGGTCGGTACGCGGCGAACGCCATCCTGGACGCGTCCGGCTCGGACGCGGAGAAGGCGCAGCTGTGGAAGCACCCCACGCTCCGGGAGTTCGAGGGGGCCCGTGCCCTCGATGCGCGCCGGTATGCGGCCGGTCAGCGCAACATCCTGGATTTCCCGCGGTAGTCCATACGCGCAGTTCAGGTCCGGCCGCCCCGGGTCCCCTCGCCGGGCCGGCCGGACCATCCGTCCACAATGATCGGAGGCAGCCATGGGCGCGATGAGTCCTGCACACTGGCTGATAATTGTCCTGGTATTCGCCCTCTTCTTCGGCGCGAAACGCTTACCGGACGCGGCCCGCAGCCTGGGACGCTCGATGCGGATCTTCAAGACCGAAGTACAGGAAATGCACGACAAACCGGATTCGGATCCGGCCGAATCCGGCGATATGCCGGTCCGGCAACTGTCCGCGGCCGATAGCGCCGACCGGGTAGCGGAGGCGAAACCGATGTTGCGGGATTCGCTGCGGGCCTGAGCGTTCCGGTGTCATACCGGGCCGGGGTGCCGCCGGAGATTCCGGCGGCACCCCGGTGATTCGCCGTGGGCGCCCCTGCGTGACACAGCACTATCCGAGGCGAGGTAATGGGAATTTTCGACGCGCTCCGCCGCGGCCGGCGGCGGACGGATCCGGACGCCACCATGCCGCTGGTCGAGCATCTGCACGAACTGCGCAGCCGGCTGCTGAAATCACTCGCGGTCGTCGCGGTGACCACCCTGCTGGGTTTCTACTGGTACAGCCACACAGTATTCGGTATGCCCAGTCTCGGCGATACGCTACGCGAACCGTATTGTTCGCTGCCGCCGGAGGTACGGGCGGCGATCACACCGGACGGCAGCTGCCGGCTGCTGGCCACCGGGCCGTTCGAACAGTTCGTCCTGCGCCTGAAGGTCGCGATCACCGCGGGGGTCGTACTGGCCGCGCCGGTCTGGCTGTACCAGCTGTGGGCGTTCATCACCCCCGCCCTGCGTACCGCCGAACGCAGATATTCGGTCGGTTTCACCGCCGCCGGCAGCGCGCTGTTCGCCTCCGGTGCGGTGCTGGCATATCTGGTGGTGGCGCACGCCCTGGGCTTTCTGCTCGCCATCGGCGACAATGCACAGATCACGGCGCTGAGCGGCGCCGAATACTTCGGCTTCATGATTCAGCTCCTGGTGATCTTCGGCGTCAGTTTCGAGACCCCGCTGCTCATCGTCGGACTCAACCTGATCGGCGTGCTGGAATACCGGCGTTTGGCGGCCTGGCGTCGCGGAATCATCTTCGGGCTCTTTGTCTTCGCGGCGGTAGTAACTCCGCAGGACCCGCTGTCCATGCTCGCGCTCGCGGGAGCACTCACGATACTGTTCGAGCTCGCCGTCCAGTTCACCCGATTCAACGATAAACGCCGGGCCCGGCGGGCGGACTCCGCGCTGCCCGACGATACGGCCGCACCTGTTCCCGACCCGGAACCGGTGTGAGCGGGCGTCGCACCGCGAATGTCACCGGCGCGGCCCGGGCCTATTCGGTTCCGGTTGTGTATCCCCGGACCACCAGGGCCGACCGCAGATACCACAGTCCCGGTGCCTCATTGGCGTCCAGGCCGGTCAGCTCACCGATCCGCTTGAGACGGTAATCCACCGTATTGGGGTGGATATGTAATGCGCGGGCGGTCCGCTGCCGATTGAGATTGTTGGCGATATGGGTGTGCAGCGTGCGGGTCAGCTCCGGGTGCACGTCGAGCGGATCCAGTAAGGACGCGAGCTGATCCCGCCCCGGCCCCGGCCGGGTGAGCTGGTATTCGAGTGCGAGATCGTCGAAGCGGTAGAGCCCGGCCGTCAGCCGCAGGCGGCGGACCACATCGACGATCGCCCAGACCTGTTCGGCGGCTGTCGGAATACCGGCCGGTGACGCTTCCGCGATTGCGGTGACCACCGGCGCACCCACCGCCTGCACCACGCGGTCGACGGAGGCATCGAGATCGCTGCCGGTGCCGGCGTGGGCGGGAATCAGAACCGTGGTGCCGTCGGTGGTCCAGTGCGCCAGTGCCTCCGGGGAGAAGAATTCGGCGAGCTCTCCGGGCGTGATCCGGCATCCTTCGCTGTGCGCGGCCGCGGGCTCGCGACCGAGCGCCGGCGCGGGGGGCGGTATATCGACCGCCAGAACATGGTAGGAGCCGGCAACAACGACCCCGGCCGCCCGCGCCGCCCTCGCCGGGCTGGACCCCGTGAGCAGAGTGGCGGCCAGTGTGCGCTTCTCTGTTCCGGAGCCGGAGGACGCGTACCAGGCGGCCGTGCCGCGGCGATGGGCGCCGGGGGCTGCCCGCGTGCACGCGTTGTCGTCGACCGGCATCCGGCATCACCTCGCTGTAGGACTGTCTTCCCGCGGCGAATCCGCACCGGGGCAGCCGCCCGCCGCAGTCGTCGACGCGGCGCAGATACGGGCCGCCGGGGGCTCGGCGGCGGGTACGGCGCTGCCGTGTTCGTAACTGTGCGCGATGAGGGCGGACTGCAGATACCACAGTCCGGTCTGCTGCACCGGATCGCAGCCGGTGAGTTCCTGAATGCGCCGAAGCCGGTAATCGACAGTGTTGCGATGCAATTGGAGCATCTGCGCGGTCGCCTGCCGGCGCAGGCGGTTGCGGATGTACAGCAGCAGCGTATCGAGTAGCTCCGGATGGTCGTAGAGGCGAGCGACCCGGGCCGCCAACCGGGTGCGGGCAGGTCCCGGCCGGGTGAGCTGGTATTCGAGGGCGAGATCACCGAACCGGTAGAGACCCGGACCGTACCGCAGCCGCTGAGCGAGATCGAGCAGTTCGTGCGCGGTATCGGCCACGGCCGCTGTTGCCGTGCGCGGTGCCGGGGCGGTGGTCGCCAGGAGCGGCACCTGGGCCGCCGCGGCCAGATCTGCCACCACTTCGGTGACGTCCGCGGAATCGGCGGGAACCAGCAGCGTACCGCCGTGCACGCCGAGGGCGGCCAGGATCGACGGATCGCGGGCGAGAACCGGCCGCATACGGTGCACGGCACCGTATGCGGCGGAACCCTGGAATGCCGTATCGCCTGCGCCGGCGCGGCAGTCGGCGCAACAGGTGGTGTGGAGGGTGAGCGCGAGCACCGTATACGTTTCGCTGATCCGGGCGCCGGGTGGGAGCGCCTCGGTGCGGCCCTGTGCCACGGCAGTGGCCAGCGAGCGCAGTGCCGGCGCGGGGCCGTCCGTGCCGTTCGGCAGGGGTCCGGTGAGGCCGGTGGACACCGCCTGTGCCACGGCCTCGTGGGCGTGGACGAATCGGCGGATTGCGGGCAGCAGCTCTATCGCCGGACCGGATTGCGCGTCGGCGAGGAGATCGGCGAAACAGTCGTCGACCGCTCCTCGGACGACGCGGTGGAACGCTTCGGCGGTGCCGCCGCGGCGGATCCAGTCGGCGGCCGAATCGTGGAGCCGGGCCAGCTCGGGTGCCGGCTGCGAATGTGGCAGGCTCGCGGCCTCGTCGGTGAGTACCCGGTGGTATGCCCGGACCACCGAGGTCCGGCAGTCGGCGAGCTCCGCGGTGCCGGGCCGGGCGTCGGGTCCGGCGGTGCTGTCGCCGCGGACGGAACTGCCCGGCCGGGGCCGGGTATCGCCGGTGGGGTGAAGGTCGGCGCTGACGGTCATATCGGCTCCATTCGGCTGGCCGGCCCGGGTCATGGATCGAGCAATACGATAGCGCGAATGTAACAAGGCATCAATATCGGGTTCACCGTGTATCGGGGCGCCGAGTGGTGATTGACGACCGCCGTGGGCCGTCGGCCAAGGCAACAGAAACCTTTGACCCAAAGAAACAAGGGATGTAGTTTCGATGCATGTTGCGTGCGTATGACGAGGTCGAGGAGACGATCCTGGACGCGGCACTGCAGCGGATCCTGCAAGTGGGCATCCGGCGGAGCAGCCTCGACGATATTGCGCGCCGCTCCGGGCTCAACCGGGTCACCATCTACCGGCGTTTCGCCGGGAAGGACAACCTCGTCGACGCGGTCCTGGCGCGCGAGATCCAGCGAGTTCTGGCCGAGGCCACGGCCATCGCCACCACCACGGCCGGTGTCGACGCGCAGATCGAGGAAACGGTCCTCTATATCCTGCGGCTCACCAGAACCCATCCACTGATCACGCAGTTGCTCGAGGTGGCGCCGGAGGAGGCGCTGAGTTTCTACACCGTCCGCGGCGAAGAGTTGGTATCGCAGGGCATCAAGTTCATCGACAGTATTCTGGACGCCGCGCAGGAGCGTGGGGGGATCGACCGGTACGACACCGGGCCGGTGGCCGAACTCGTCGCCCGGTTCGCACATTCGCTGATGCTCACGCCCACGGCCGGTGCGGATTTCGACGATCCGGATGCCGCGCGCGCCTTCGTCCGCGCGGCGATCCTGCCCCTGATGAAACACGGCCTGGGGCCGTCCGCCCCACCATCCGGAACCCGGCGCCGTACGCGGCCGAAAACGCCTCCATCCGAATAGTATTCGTGCTGGTCGGGTCCGGTGTTGCGGCCGGTCAGAATTTGTAGACGTGTTCGGCGGATCCGGCCAGCACGCACCAGTTGGCGAAATCGTGCTGATAGGTCACCGGCCGGCTGTCCCAGAGTCCGATCACCAGAAGCGAGACCGGTTCGTAGATCATCGGGCAGGCGGCCGGCTCGGCGGTGAGGGCGGCGAAATCACCGCCCGCCTCCTCGAGTTCGGCGCACGCGTCCACCGGTTCCGGATGGGCGCCACCGTGTTTGGGGGCGCACAGCAGGGTTGTGGTGCGAAATTCGGGTTCGCCCGAGCGGGCGACCGCGGACAGCGTCAGCACCGAGATCCGGGAATCCCCGGCTTCCGGGGTGGGGCCGGCCGGCGGCGATGATTCGGGAGTGGCGCTTTCCGGAGTTCGCGAGCTCGGCGGCGGCTCGGTCGTGCTGGATTCCTGCGCCTGCGCGGGGGCGAGGGCGAACCATGTCCCGCATACGAGCACCGCGGCGGCGGCAAGGCGACCGAGTTTCGACATTATCCGAGCCTTCCTCGAATCTCCGGCCGCGGTGTGATTGCACAACAATGGACACGTCCGGTTTGTGTATCGATATCAATTCGAAGTATGCGCCGAGAATATGCTTATAAGAATTGTTCGCACCGGCGCCGGGAATTGTTGACGGCGGAGGGATTCCGCGGTTGCTCCGGGATCGGCGGCGGGGGCACGCCACCGATCCCGGAGGTGCCGGGCCCTGCCGGGGCCGTGCCCACGAAGTCGGCACGGCCCGGACCGGCGGGGCCGGATCTCGCTGTCCCGCAACGGGGACGAGGTCAGGACCCCATACTGCCGGAAAGGCTCGAGACGAGGTCGAGGACGATATCGAGGCCGGTTTCGATCAGGTCCGATCCGGCGTCGATAACGCCCGATCCGGTGCTCGGGAGCATGCCGGATTCGGCGACGGGGCCGGCGGGGGTCAGGGCCGGCGCGGCCTGTGCGGGCGCTGCGGCGAGCGCTACCGCGCCGGCGATCGCGACGGAAGCGAGAATTCCGGAAAATGCGCGCATGTGATTTCTTTCTGGTCGGAAACTTCTTGCGCCGCCAGGCTATCCCGGGTTATTTGTCCATCGCTGGAATTGGTGGCGATACACGATGGTTCCGTGTATCCATTCGTGCCGTATTACGGCCTCGCGGAGAAATCAGAGCGTGATTGCGCGGCGGGCGAGTTTGCCGGTGGCGTTGCGCGGCAACGATTCCGTCGTGATCCGCCAGCGGGTCGGCACCTTGAAATACGACAGCCGCTCACGGGCGAATTCGGTGAGCTGCTCCTCGGTGACCGTGACGTCCGGCGCGACCACCACCACCGCTGCCACCTCCTGCCCGAGGTCGGAATGAGGTACGCCCACGACAGCGCATTCGGCGATATCGGGGTGCTCGTCGAGGCATTGTTCGATCTCGGTGGGGTAGACGTTCTCCCCGCCGCGGAGGATGAGGTCGGAGCGACGGCCGGTCAATCGGAGCTCGCCCCCCTCGACGATGCCGTAGTCGCCGGTGCGCAGCCAGCGGTCCGGGGTGATGGCGGCGGCAGTCGCGGCCTCGTCGTCCCAATATCCGAGCATCACAAAGGGGCTGCGGACACATACCTCGCCTTCGGTGCCGTCCGCGACCTGCACGCCGTCGGGATCGCGGATCTCGAGGTTCACGGTGAGGATCGGCCGGCCGAGCGTGCCGGGGGAGCGGTTCAGATCGGCGGGGGTGGCGACCGCGATCGCAGTACTGCATTCGGTCAGCCCGTAGCTGTCGACGAGTGCGTCGCGGGCGAACGGGAATCGTTCCCGGAGCCGGTCCTTGAACGCGATCGACGACGGGGCCGAGGCCAAGGCGAACGAGGTGAGGGAGGACAGGTCGAAGTTCTCGGCGCCGTCGTATTCGAGCAGTCGCGCGGCCATGGTGGGCACGGCTCCCCAGTTGGTGATCCGTTCCCGTTCGATCAGGCGGAGCACGGTCTCGACATCGAAACCGCCCTGATTCAAGATCACCGCGCTGCCCGTGGCCAGCCGGGGTACGACCAGATTGTGCAAGCTCGCGATATGGAAAAGGGGCGAGGTCAGCAGGCATCGGAGTGGCACCGGTTGCGAGTCGTCGTAGTCGTGGCCCGACATTTCGGCGGCGAACGCATCGCCGAAGCGGAAGTAGTCGACGACGGCCAGCAGATTGCGCTGCGAATGCAGGGCGCCCTTGGGGCGCCCGCTGGTGCCGCTGGTGTAGAGAATGACCGAGGGGTCGTCCTCGTCGACCTCCGGCTGGGGGAGTTCGGCACCGGAATGTTCGGTGACCAGGCGTGGTAGATCGGTTTCCGTGGTGAGCACGGTGATTCCGGAGGTGTCGAGTCCGTCCAGCAGCCGGGCGCGTTTCTCGTCCACGATCAGCACCGCGGGGCGGGAGTGCTGTAACCCGTAGTCGATCTCGCGCGCCACCCACCAGCTGTTCATGCCGACGGTGACGGCGCCCAGACTCTGGGTGGCCCAGAACGCCATCACCCATTCGGGGCTGTTGGCGGCCAGGATCGCCACCCGGTCACCCTTGCGCACCCCGTACCGGTCGCGCAGTGCGACCGCCAGCGCCGCGACCGCGTCGAGGTGCTCGGTGAACGAGATCCGGCGGTCCGTGGTGACCAGATAGTCGCGATCGCCCCATACCCGCGATCCGGCCAGCAGATCGGCCACCCTCCGGCCGCGATGGCGAATCACCGGGATCTCGGCACCGAGCACGTCCTCGGCCACGATTTCGAACCGGCCACCGGGGCCGGTCAACCGCCGGATGATGCCTTCGATCCGGGATTGCATATCGGTTGCCGGTGTCGCCATAGTGGCCGCCCTTCTCTCCACGGTGCCTGTCGGACAGCAACATGCCACGGCCCGACCGGGCGGTCGGTGACCTGTACCACTCAGCGAGACTACGCAGGTGTGTCCGGTGGCGGTGGTCCGGGCCGGTCGTCGAATATGCAGCCGAGCCCGGCGGCGAGGGTGCGCAGGGCCGTCAGCTGGTCGCAGTAGTCGGCGGCGCCGGTGGCTGTGAGTCCGACGCTCGCGATGGTGGTGCCGGCGGTCCGGAGCCGGTCCAGGGCGTGCGCGGTACGGTCCGGGGCGCCGATCGGGTCCAGTCGTTCGCCGGCGCTGAGTACCAGGTCGAATCCGGCGGGGAGTTCGACAGTTTTCAGCATGGACTGCAGCTCGGTGAGGGGGAGTCCGAACGGGACCCAGCCGTCGCCGAATTCGATCGCGCGCCGCAGCGAGCGGCGGGTCCGGCCACCGATCCACAGCGGGACCCGCGGCTGCACCGCGTTCGGCCGGACGACCATATCGTCGAAGTCGTAGTACCGGCCGTGGTATTCGGGCCGATCTGTGGACAGGGCGGCGCGCAGCGCGGCGAGTGCATCGTCGGCGCGGGCTCCGCGTTCTGCGAATTCGGCGCCGAGCAGTTCGAACTCCTCGCGGAGGCTGCCGACGCCGAGCCCCAGGATCAGCCGCCCGCCGCTGACCAGGTCGAGCGTGCCGTATCGCTTGGCGATTTCGAGTGGATGGTGATAGCCGAGCACCAGTACCTGGGTGGTCAGCCGGATACCGCTGGTGCGGGCCGCGAGGAAGCCGAAGGTGGCCAGCGGATCCCAGTAGGTGCCGCCTCGTTCGGCCGCGATATCGACCGGGACGGCGACGTGTTCGCTACAGGTCAGGTGGTGGAAGCCCAGCCGGTCCGCAGTTCCGGCGATCCGGGCGAGTTCGGCGATTCCGGCGTCTCGTTCCCAGTCCGCGCACATCGACGGATGGGCGATGACGATGGGCGACGAGATTCCGATATGCATCCTGGCGAATTCTCCGCTACTGGTGTGCCGGCTCGGTGGGTTCGGCGTCCGTTCTACCGTGCCCGCCAGGAGTGGCGTACCGGCCGTCTCGGTGGGTGGTATCCCGGCGACTCGCTCGTTCTGCCGGGCAGACGGCTTGCAGGTGCTACTCTGAAACAAGAATGAATTTCAGTTTTTGCCTGTGAAAGGCCTCTGAACAGTGCTGTTGGAGGAAGTGATGACCGTCACGGACTTGGTATCCGCCCCCCGGGCCGAGGTGCGGGAGCTGCCGCAATCGATGGTCGAGCGAATGACCGCGATACTCGATGCGTTCGAAGGCCGCGCCGCGCGCCTGTCCCTCGAGGACGTTGCCGATTACGCGGGGCTGCCCCGCTCCACCGTGCACCGCATCCTGCACCAGTTGGTGGGCCTGGACTGGATCGAGCACACCGCGTCCGGCTACCGCCTGGGCCGCCGTGCCCTGGGGCTGGCCGGTGGCGACGGCGGCCGCAGTGAGATCCGCGCGGCGGCGGCGCCGCTACTGCACCAGTTGCACCTGCAGACCGGTCTGGTCGTGCACCTGACAGTGCTCGAGGGCGGGGACAGTGTGTATCTGGACAAGGTCGGTGGCCGATTCGCCACCTGCGTCCCCTCACGGGTGGGCGGCCGGGCACCGGCCTACGCGACCGCCGGTGGGAAAGCCATTCTGGCCGGGCTGCCCCCGGAAACCGTCGATGCCCTGTACGGCCCGCGCCTGCGCGGCTGTACCGATCGCACGGTTTCCGATCTCCCCGCACTCCATCAGGAGCTCAACCGGATACGGCGGCGCAACGGCCTCGCTCTCGAACACGGTGAATCCGCGCCCGGCGTCTCCTGTGTCGGTACGGCGATCCGCGGTTACGACGGCCCGGTCGCCGGAATCTCGCTGTGCGGGGACACCCGCTCGGCCCGGCTCGACCGTGTGGCGCCCCTCGTCGCCGACGCTGCCCGCACGATATCGCGCTCGCTGTACCCGGAACACTCGGATCGGCGCCGTACCCGGGGTAACGCCCGGATTCCGGCGACGACGCCGGATACCACCGCCCCACTGGTATCCGCCCGTGCCGGCTGACGTGCCGGGGTACTCGGCAGCGATCCGCCCGTCGGCGCTCGGGCCGAAGCGGTCGCAGTGATTGCGTACTCGGCTGCGCCCGCGGGCGCGGGATCGCCGGTGGGCGGCCGCGATAGGCCCTGAGCGGCCCGCCGACCCACCTCTGGGAAATCGCGGGGCCCGCTGGATTTGTGAATTCGCCGGACCAGTTGTCCCCAGGTCCGGGTGCGTGACCACCGGCTGGGCCCGTCCTTCGGTGAATTGCCTGATCAGCGTGAGGTTTTCGGCCGCCGTGGCAGCTTGTGCCGGCATTGCTACCCTGTCGGGGATCGGTCACCGGCGCTGCCGTAGATCCGGACAATGTTGTCCGGGCCCGGCCTCGACCGCGTGATCGATCTGCCCGGCAGCGGGTATCGTCTGCACCGCTGGGTAGCTGTGAGCAGGGCCTGCGCGGAGTGTGGAGAGATATCTCCGGGCGGGAGAGTGTGTTCGACCCGATCCGAGATCGTCGAGTGCCGTTTCCGGTCATGAACCCGGCCGCCGGCGCCGCTCTCGGATCGTTTCCGAGGACGAGCCGAGAGGATCTGCATGGGACGCGATATGACGCAGCACGAATTGCTGGTCGAGCTGGAACCGGTAGTGGCCGAGAATCTGGATCGGCACCTGGCCACGGCCAAGGACTGGAACCCGCACGACTACGTGCCGTGGGACGAGGGCCGCAATTTCGCCGCGATGGGCGGTGTGGACTGGGATCCGGAACAGTCACGGCTGTCGGAGGTCGCCAAGGTCGCGATGATCACCAATCTGCTCACCGAGGACAATCTGCCCTCGTATCACCGCACGATCAGTGAGCATTTCTCCAGTGACGGCGCCTGGGGCACCTGGGTGGGCCGGTGGACCGCCGAGGAGAACCGGCACGGTATCGCCATGCGCGACTATCTGGTCGTCACCCGCGGCGTGGATCCGGTCGCGCTGGAGAACGACCGTATGGTGCATATGACGCGCGGTGTGCATGCGCCGGAGTACTTCATGGGCATGCTCGATCAGGTCGCCTATGTGACCTTCCAAGAACTGGCGACCCGCATCAGCCACCGTTGCACCGGCAAAGTATGCGAGGACCCCATCGCCGACCGCATGCTCAAGCGGATCGCCACCGACGAGAACCTGCATATGATCTTCTACCGCAATTTGGCCGGGGCGGCGTTCGATCTCGCGCCCGACCAGGCGATGGAATCGGTCACCAAGATCATCAAGGATTTCGCCATGCCCGGCCGCGGTATGCCGAACTGGCGGCGTAACGGTGTCCTGATGGTCAAACACGGCATCTACGATCTGCGCCAGCATCTCGACGAGGTCCTGCTGCCGGTGCTGCGGATCTGGAACGTTTTCGACCGTACCGATTTCACCGCGCGCGGTGAACGCAGCCGTGAGGAGCTGTGCGAATACCTCGAGAAGCTGGGCAAGGATGTGCAGCGGTTCGAGGAGCAGCGGGCGCGGATGCTCGCCCGGGAAGCCGCCAAGGCGGAGAAGGCCGCGGCCACGGTGAGCTGAGCCGGACCGCGCCGTTCCCCCGGTACGCGGGAACGGTGTGCGAGGCTGGTGCGGGCGCCGGTTACACGGTGTGGGCCGGTGGGTTGCGGGTATACGCGACGGGAAAAGGAGGCCCGATGAGCCAGCGAGATGTTGTGCATGCACTACTCGACCGAGCCGGTAGCACCTACGCCGCCGAAGCGGGAATCAAGCTCGACGACAAACCGGCGCCACTGTTCCAGCTGTTGATGATGTCCGAGCTGCTCAGCGCCCGGATCTCCGCCGATATCGCGACCGCCGCGACGGCCGAACTCGTCCACAGCGGCTACCGGACCGCCCGCGAAGTCGCGGACGCGCAGTGGCAGGAACTGGTCGACGCACTGGGGCGCGGGCACTATCGCCGCTACGACGAACGCACCGCCTCCCAGCTCGGCGAAATCGCCGCGACCGTCCTCGAGAAATACGACGGCGACCTGCGCAAACTCGCCGAAGAAGCCGATCACGACCCGGACCGCGCCGCCGAACTCATCCAGCAGTTCAAGGGAATCGGCCCGACCGGTGGCGATATCTTCCTGCGCGAGGTACAGGACGTATGGCCGTGGGTTCGCCCGCATTTCGACCGCCGCGCGGTACACGGTGCGCAGCGGATCGACCTGCCCGCCGACCCCGGCAAACTGGCCCGCCTCACCCCGGACCACGAGGCCGCCGAGTTCGCCGCCGCGCTGGTCCGGGTCGCCGTCGACGACGATCTCGCCGCGGAGGTGCGGTCGGCGGCCCACTGACCGACCCGACCGGCCGGCATGTGATCCGGACCGGATCGACCGGGTCGCCTTTCAGGATCTCGGGCAACAGGGCTCGGCCCGGTGCATGGTCGGGCAAGAGCCCAGGCCCGGCGGATCCGGGCGTGGAGGTCGCGGTGGCGCGTGTCGGTGCGGGCCGGCGCCGTCTCAGTGCGGTATCCGCTCCTGGTAGACCGTCGCGAGATCGCGCAACGCCTGCTCGCAGTCGCCGGTGTAACCGGACCCGTGCATCACGGCCAGGGTGGTGGGCTGTAGCTCCGCGAGCCGATTCAGTGCCGCGGGGACGGCGGGGCCGATCGACGTCGCATGGAAGA
Source organism: Nocardia carnea NBRC 14403 (assembly GCF_000308515.1). GTDB lineage: Bacteria > Actinomycetota > Actinomycetes > Mycobacteriales > Mycobacteriaceae > Nocardia > Nocardia carnea. Next base: position 89,141 of record NZ_BAFV01000124.1, read on the forward strand.
CGTCTTCGGCGACGGTCGCCGGCTCGACGAGGTCGGTATCGGTGAGTGCCGGTCCGTCACCGAGTTGGGTCATCAGGTCGCCACAGAACAGCACCCCGGTGGTCTCCTCGTACAGGACGCGCGCCTCCCAGTTGTGCGGTGCGTGCGGGGTGTCCAGATGCCGGATCCGGCGCCCGCCCAGATCGATCACCTCTCCATCGGCCAGCCGCCGTGGTGGCCGGTCGGCCAGATCGTCGATCGATACCAGGCAGCCCACCTCGCCGTGCGCCACCTCGGCGTTCGGGGCGGCCTCGAGGAAAAGGTTCATGGCCCCGCATTCGTCGGCCTCCACATGACCGAAGGTGATCCAGCGCAACTGCTCGACCGGCCTGATCCGCCCGACAGCGGCGGAGACCGCAGGAAACAAGGCCCGCATACCGGTGTGGAAAAGCAACGGTTCGTCGGCGTCGACGAAGAACTGATTGAAGGTGAATCCGGTGGGCCCCACATCGGGAACGTAGGTGGAGAACCGGTAGATACCGTCGGCGATTTCGTCGGTTCGGGTTTCCATAGGAGACGTCCTGGTAGTTTTCGAACCCCCGGATGCAGCACCCTGAGCAGTCGAACAGCGAATGGTCAGTTTACTCCCGGTGCCGCTTCGGCAGAAGGTCTGACCGGCTCCCGGCCGGCGGTAGCGAAACCCGGCAGCCATCCGTTCACCAGCGGTATCATCGCCTGGATCAGCGGCCCGATCGCGACCGCGTACACCACGGTCCCGAGGCCGACCCCGCCCCCGAGCAGCCAGCCGGTGGCCAGCACCGAGACCTCGATCGTCGTCCGGACCAGGCGCACCGACAAACCGGTCCGGCGCACCAAACCGGTCATCAGCCCGTCACGAGGTCCGGGCCCCAGCCCTGCGCCGATATACAACACACTGGCCAGCGCATTGAGAACCACCGCGAGCACCATCGCGCCCAACCGCACCGGAAGCGACTCCCACTCCGGCAGCAACCACAGCCCCACATCGACCGACACCCCGACCAGTACGACATTGCTCAGCGTGCCGAACCCGGGCCGCTGCCGCAGCGGTATCCAGGCCAGTAGTACGACGGCACCGGTCAGGATGGTGACCGTCCCGAAGCTCATCGGAACATGCTGTGTCACGCCCTGATGGAATACATCCCAAGGGTCCAAACCCACTGCGGCGCGGATCATCACGGCCATCGAGAACCCGTACAACCAGAGACCGGCGAACAGCGCCACAAGACGTCGGATCATGTGACGAGCATGCCGGGCAACCGGACTGCTCGTACAGGTCCACCTCTGTAGTACTGGCCTCTTGCTGGAGGGTCCGGCGCGTTCACCACCGGAAGGGACCGGGCTGTGATTCAGGTACCGGCGGCCATGCCTCCGGTCACGCGCAGCGTCTCGCCGGTGATGAACCGGGCGCTGGGGGAGGTCAGGTACAGCATCGCCTCGACCACGTCGGTTTCGGCGCCGTCGGTATCGATGAATTGCATTGCCTTGACACGGTCCTTCACCGCATCCGGTAGCTCGGCGCGGATCGTGTCGGTGAAGATCATGCCGGGAGAGATCGCGTTGACGCGGATACCGGCGGGGCCGAGCTCCCGCGCGAAGGTGACCGTGAGGCCGGCCACCGCGAGTTTCGACGTACCGTACGCGGTGCCGCCGAGATGTGCTGCCGCCGAGGCGATATTGACGATATTGGCGCCCGCCCGATGTGTCATATGCGGTTGCGCCCCGAGGGTGCAGGCGATCACTCCGATGACATTGACTTCGAAGAGCCGGCGAGTTTTCGCCAGCCCCATTTCGCCGATGGGCTTGCTGTATTCGTCGCTGTGCAGACCGGCGTTGTTGATCAGTACATCGATACCGCCGTGGATCGCGGCCGCCTCGGCCATGATCTCCGCCATTACGGTTTCGTCGGTGACGTCCCCGGTGCGGCCGGTCGCGGATCCGCCGTTGTCCCGGATCTCCGCCGCTGCTGCTTCGGCGGCGGCCGTATCGAGATCTACGAGGACGACAGCGGCGCCCTCGGCGGCGAGCGCGGCACCGAAAGCCTTCCCGAAACCCCGGGCGCCACCGGTGACCACCGCGGTAGTGCCGATCCGGGACGAAGTGCCTGATCGGCGGTCTTTCATTGTCACGTTCCACTCCTCGCGCCTTGCCGCCTGCCGTCGCAGCGCCGATACGTTGTGTCACTTGGTCGAGTCTGCTCGGGCTCGAGTGGTGTGTGGGCCGTTCGGCCGAGACATATCGGCGCCATCTTCGAGGTTCTCGCGTGGATAGCGGACCGGGGCTGTCCGGTATCGGATCTATGGTCGCGTCCGGCGGCATAACCACCGCCGCATCGACAGAACCAGGAGCATATATGAAACTCGTCTCGACCCGCCTGATCACCGATGACATCCAGCGGATGGTCGAGTTCTACCAGCACGTGACCGGTGTCGACGCCACCTGGGCAACACCGGATTTCGCCGAAATAGTCACCCCGGCCGGCACTCTCGCCCTCGGCAGCACCCGCACCGTGGCGCTGTTCGCGGAAGGTAGCGCGCGCCCGGCCGACAACCACACCGCGATCATCGAATTCCTCGTCCCCGACGTCGACGCCGACTATCGGCGGTTGCGGGAGACGGTCGAGGGTTTCGTCAACGAGCCCACCACGATGCCGTGGGGAAACCGGTCCTTGCTGTTCCGCGATCCCGACGGCAACCTGATCAACCTCTTCACCCCCGTCACTGAGCAGGCGGTGGCAAAATTCGCCGGTTGACATCCGCGCATCGGAGCTTCAGGGCAGTCGGGTCAGAGGGGATGTCGAGCCGCCAGGTACATCCTGTCGCCATCAGTCGCTGTCGGCCGGCGGAGTCATGTTTGCACACGAACATGGACGAATACGGTGCGAAGGATGTTCGAGTCGCCCCGGAACTCGCCGGCAGCGAGGGCTTGCTCGATGCCTATTGTTCCGGCGGCGAGAGCGACGACCACATCGGGAGCGGCAGTGAATACTGTGGCCGGATCTCGATCGGGCACGAATGCGCGCGGACCGTCTTCGTCGATCCTCAGGACCATGAGGAAGCCGTCCGTCTCGATGCCGAGTTCGACGGGGACTGAGGCAGTCACACCCCGGAGGAGGGCCGGCAACGCCAGAGTCAGCCAACGCGGCCGGAAACTGTCGTCGCCCTGGCCGGTAGTCAGCAGCGGCGCGCCCCACCGGCCGAGGGCCTCCATGGGATCCCGCAGCTCGGCCCCCCACGGTGTGAGGGTGTACACGACACTCGTGCGGTCGAGGCGACGCTCGACGATCCCGTTCGCCTCCATGGTTTTCAGCCGCTCGGACAGCAGGTTCGTCGCGATTCCCTCGAGCGAGGTCTTCAGCTCGGTGTAGCGCATCGGACCGGGAAGGAGTTCGCGCACGATGAGCAGCGTCCACCGGTCGCCGATGACGTCCAGGGAGCGCGCGAGGGCACAGAACTGCCTGTAAGAGCGCGGACTCTTCGCTTCTTGGTGGACTTTATCCATCATGATTGATTCTATCAAGTGATACTTGGACGTCGAGGAGAGGTGACTCCCGTGGAGCTGAGCATCAGCTGGCCGGCGGTCGTGGTCGCGATCGTGGTCGGCATGGCGATCGCCTGGATCTGGTACAGCGACTGGGGCCTCGTCGGCGGCACTTGGCGGAAGCTGACTCACGTGACCAAGGAGGATTCGGCGCGGGGCGGCAAGAGTCCGTTCGTGGTGCTGGTGGCATCGATCATCGTCACCGCGCTGGCACTCGCCGCAGCCTGCTCGATCGCCGCCGGCTTCTTCGGCAACGATTCGGTCGGGTTGGCTTTTGCCGTCGGGCTAGTTGCGTGGTTGGGCTTCTCGCTCTCTACGCTCGCGCAGCACAACGGTTTCGAGCAGAAACCTGTCCGGCTCACGGTGATCAACAGCGCATATCAGCTCGTGCTGTTTCTGGGGATGTCGTTCACCATCGGCCTGCTGCAGTAGCAGTGCCTACAGTCGGAGCGCTCGAGTCCGTGGCATCGCAGAACTCCCCTGAGCCTGAGGCGGCGCCGTCTCACAAACGCTGTACAGGCCTGTCTGGAGTGGCGGTGATCCCTGTCGGCGGGGCGGGTCGAGAACCATCGATCGGGAAGTTCGAAAATTACCTATAGCGACCGTTCGGTCTGATAGTGAATGATGTGCCGGTGGATCTAGATCGAATCAGCGCCCGCACGCAGGAATTGGCGGCCAGGGTGGGCGTGCAACCGCCGGATATCCAATCGGGCCCGGCGCCGGATTGGATTGCGGAGGGTATACGACCGAGACGCAAGCGGGGCCGGCTCGTGCTCAGTGTTGGCCCCGCCTTCGATGAGCTCTCGCCGGCCGAGCAGGAAGCAGCGCTGGCAAGCATCCTGGTGTCATGGGATCTTGGCCGTCGTGGTCGATTTCGGCTTTGGGTCGGCATCATCTCGACTGCCCTCGTGTTCGGCATGCTCTACGGCTACGTATCAGGGTTACTGGGCTTCCCGGCTTGGCTGCTGATTCTCGGCGCCTTGGCAATCTATGTGATCGATGTTGTTGCGATCTCGGCCATCTGGTTACGGCGGATCGTTTATCAGCACGACCGCGAGCTCACGAAGCTGATGGGACGACCTGCTGTGGACTTGCTGCTGGATCTCGATGCACGCAAGCGGCCTGAACTACGAGGGCTGCCACTGGTCTACATCACGCTCGCGAGTCCACACGAAACCCGGAGAGCGGAGCGTTTGAATACTCTCGTCGCACAGCCGTGATGGTCCGGCCGGCCCTGTGCAGGAAGTGTCAGCGCACCGGGCGGCAGGTCTTCCAGCCGCTGCGCAGTCACCCGCGCCGAGCGCCGGCCGACGAGAACGGGATCGGTCACAAGGTGCACACCCCGCCGATGGCGAGTGGCTCTCCTTCTGCGCAGCGCACAGTCGGGTCCGGCATCGGTGCGACCGTCGGCCTCGGCAACCAGGTCGCGATGATGGATCGGCAGTTGCCGGTGCGGTTCAATCGCAGCAGGCGCAGTCGTGGCCGGTGCCGGTGGTGTTTTCGGTGAGTTCGGCCGGGGTGGGGCAGCAGGCGTTGCCGCGCCAGGCCTCGATACCTTCGCGGACCGCGATGGCGGCGATGATCAGGGCGGCGAGCGGATCGGCCCATGACCACCCGAACAGGCTGTTGAGCAGCAGTCCGGCCAGCAGCACCGCCGAGAGGTAGGTGCACAGCAGGGTCTGTTTCGAATCCGATACTGCGGAGGCGGAGCCGAGTTCGCGCCCGGCGCGGCGCTGTGCGGCCGACAGCACCGGCATGATCACCAGGCTCACCGCGGCCAGGACGATACCGATCGTCGAATGCCGGGCTTCGCCGACGCCGAACAGGGCGCGGACGGAGTCGACGGTGACGTAGAGGGCCAGAGCGAAGAAGGAGAACGCGATGATCCGCAGCGCGACCTTCTCCCGCTTCTCGGGATCGCGGCCGGCGAACTGCCACGCCACCGCGGCCGCCGAGGACACCTCGATCACCGAATCCAACCCGAAACCGATCAATGCGGTGGAGGACACCCGGGTGCCCTCGGTGAGCGCGATAGCCGCCTCGATGACGTTGTAGGTGATGGTCGCCGCGACGAACCAGCGGATCCGCCGCGTCAGAACCGCACGACGGTCGGTGTCCCCGCCCGGAGGCGGGACCGCTGTTTCCCGCAGACCCATCAGCAGCAGCCTTCGGTCACGGCATCCGGGCAGCATGCAGGGTCCACCGCCAGCACCAGGCCGAGTAGATCCTCCAGTGCTGCGCCGATCCGGGGATCGGCGAGTTCGTAGCGGGAGCGCCGCCCTTCGGGCACCGCGACCACCAGCCCGCAGCCACGTAGGCACGCGAGGTGGTTGGACAGGATCTGGCGGGTCACTCCGATCTGCTCCGCCAGCTCCGACGGGTAACCGGGGGCTCGGCGCAGGTTCAGCAGGATCCGGGTACGGGTCGGGTCGGACAGGGCGTGCCCGAACCGCGCCAGGGCGTCGGTGTGTACAGCGGGCTCCACGCCGCAAATAGTACACCGGTTTCTGTATTCAGAAAATAATGAACCTTCAAGGTTCGACGGCGATGTGGTGCGGGCGGCGCCGATGATGATCATCTCCGCGATGTGTGTTGCGTCGTGGCGGTCCGCCGTCGAGGCGGGGCACAGATCCCTGCGCGAGCACCGCTTCGAACATCTTTCGAGTGAGCCGCATTCAGCACAACAGGCCCGCGACCGCCGCCGTCGATCACGCCCCGTGACTCCGAGCGACTTCCGTCGTCCCGATCTCACGTGGACCGGGTCGCTGTTGTCCCTGCTACCGTTCCGTCCATGTCGGGTAGCGAGGATTTCCGTCCCGTCGGCGAGGTCCTCGCGGCGTTGGATGCGGTGTTCGCACAGGTCGAGCGGCCGGAGCGGATCGATGCGTGTCCCTGCTGCCTCAGGCCCGACAAGATCGAGGTCCTGCTGAACAAACCGCGAACAGACCTGAGTGCCGACGACCTCCGGCAGTACGTGACGGTCGCAATGATGGGGGCGGGCTCGGCCGAGGACCTGCGGTACTTCACGCCCCGGATCCTCGAGCTGTGCCTCACCGGCGAAATGGATTGGCCCGATATCGAGTGGGTTTACCAGCGGCTACGCGATGCTGGCTGGAGAGCATGGCCGGAGGCCGGTGCGATAGCCGAGTTGATGGGTGCGCTGTGGGCCGAAGTCCTCAGCGACTACCCGGATTCATACGATCCGAACGAGTTGCTGTGGACGTTCGGCAATGCCGGCGAGAGTGTCGCCGCGAACTTGCAGAGCTGGTCACGGTTGCGGACTCCGGCAGCAGTGCACAGCCTCCGGGATTTCGTGGTCGACGACGTAGTTTCGCAGGACGGTAGGCGGGTGCCGAACGGTCTGTGGCATACCGACACTGCCGCACACCGCGAGGTCGTCCAGTGGCTCGACGGTGGCGAGGCGCGACTCGCCGTGGAGCGGGCGATCGCCCAGGAAACACATCAGGAGCTGCTCCACATGCTGAACCAGTGTCGGGATTCCCTCGCGCCGCAGCCGGATTGAAGGCGGTACCGCACACCCGTCCGTCGGGACTCATGTCCACCAAGGGAGTAGGCCCGGCGGCATCATCCGGTCCGAGATCCGGCACAAGTTCTGGGACCCTGCAGGCCGGGGCCCCGTCGCGCCTGCGCTACTACGGTCGATCGAGTTCGCTGTTGGCGGCGTCGGCCAGGAATGCGTCCCACTGGGCGGGGGTGAGGACCAACGCCGGACCGCTCGAATTTTTGGAGTCGCGGACGCCGACCATGCCTTCGTCGAGGTGTGCGACCTCGACGCAATCGTTGCCCCCGCCGCTGTGGGTGCTCTTGAACCACCGGGCCCCGGACAGGTCGATACTCACTGCTCGTACTCCCTAGCTAGCCGCCGAAGCGTCTGTTTGCTGTCTACCGCGGACAACGCTACCTGTTGCAGTGCGCGAAACGTGTCTCTGTACTGGGCCACCGCCTCGGCCATGTCGTAGTACAGGTTGCCTCGGTATCCCTCTACGTACACCGTTGGTGGCTCACCGGTCGCGCGGTCGAAGTCGAGTACCGTGAACGGTCCGCACGCAACTCCCAACGGGAACCCGGCCGAGAAGGGCAGCACGCCAACGGTGACGTTCTCGGGCAGGTCCGCGAGATGGCGTAAGGACCGTCGCATGACATCCCGGCTGCCGACAACGCGGCGTAGCACGCTCTCGTCGAGTAGCAGGTCGACTTCGACCGGGTTGCGCCGCCGGTTGATGATCCGCTGCCTTCTCAGTCGCACATCCACCCGCTGTTCGAGGTCTTCGGGCGTAGCGTCGGGAAAGTACAGCGTGTCCAATGCCCTCGCGTAGGCGGGTGTTTGGAAAAGTCCGGAGATAATGTCCGGGCGATAGACGGTCAATTTCGATGCCGACGCTTCCAAACTTACGTACAGCTCGAAGTCGGCTCTGATGGCGTGGCCGTACTCGTTCCACCACAAGCCGTCCTCGCCATCACCGTTCGCGGCCACCTTCGCCAGTTCGAGTAGCCCGGGCAGCTGGTCCATAGTGTCGTAGACCTGGCAGAGCGCTTGGATGTCGAGTAGCCGAATGCGGTTCGCCTCACCTTTTTCCAAGCGCTGCAGGGTGCCTGCTCCCCGTTCGATCAGCCGGGCGGCGTCCTGGATCGACATGCCCGCTTCCTGGCGCATATCGCGGAGACGCCTGCCTAGCTGGCGGCGTGGGATGGTGCTGGGAATCTTCCCCATCTGGTCGTTCCCCCGTGTTGTTGGGTGGCACCTGGCCGTTTTCGTGGGTGATCTGGTCGGCGGGGTCGGGTGCCCTGGTCGGTTGAGTTGGATGCATTGTGCACCCGTCGCGGATGGTTTGCTGGGGAAACGGGTGAAGTTGATTGGATGATCCAAACGGACTGGCCCACTGTGTGTTCCGGGTGTCTACTTGCGCAGCACCCGGAACCGGGAAAGCCCGTGGCATCTGCGCTCTGCCATGGGACACGCAGTACGGTCGAGGAGCATCGTCGCTGGGTGGTGCGGTCCGGCCTCGGTTCCGGGTGTTGCCAACATCTTGAAACGATAGGGGAACCGATGGACAGAAAGGTGCAGAAGGCGCTCGGATTGATCCGACGTGAATTGCACGGCGACGGTGTGGATATTCATCGGGTGGCGCAGCAGCACGGCTACCGGATCGTATGGACTGTCCGACTCGATACCGGCCCGCTGGCTACCGCGCTCATCTTGTGCGGGGCCGTCATGGAACACAACGCGGCGGCGGTCGCGGTGCCTTCGTTCGAGCATGCCGACGCGGTACGCCATGCGATTACCGATATTGCCGCTCTCGTCACGCCGATGCGCGTCTATCCGCTCGGATATCGCTGGCCCGTAGTGGATCTGGACCGGCGGTGAGCGTGCTGGGCTTGGTGGTGGCCTTCGGGTTGCCGTTGGGAGTCCTGTTGTGGGCGGTGTGCTGGCCGCAGCGTTACTGCCCGGGTAGGTCAGCTCGTCTTTTCGGCCGGTACGTCGACCGCGACCTCGCCGCCGAGCGTATGGCCGCCGGTGAGGCGCAGGTGGTCGCCGCTCCAGAAGCGGCCCGGGTCGTACCAGTCGGGACTGCGGTCCTCGGGTAGTAGACCCATCGCCTGATAAGTGGCGGCCACGATTTCCGCGCAGTAGGCGTTCTCGACTTCGCGCGCATCGGGGCGGCGGGGGCGGCGGGATAGTCGGCGGGGCAGCTGGATTCGGCCCCGGAACCAGCGGCCGGCGAGGGCGGCGGTCGAGGGGAAGGGGGTTCCATCGAGCCGGGCGACGGTGCGCAGGACACCGTCTTCCATTGCGCGGGTGGCCGGGGGATCGAGCTGGCGCAGCCAGGCCTGCTGCCCGTACTTGTTGGCCCACACCATCACTGCGTCGCGCAGATTGTGCAATTGGGCGCCCCGATGAGTGGTGCCCGACCACATATCGGTGAGTGAGCGGCCGAGTTCGGCATGCCAGATCAGGGCCGGTAGATCGTCGATCACCACGGCCATCCCGACATGGTTGACCGGGCTGTTGGTGGTCATCCTGATCATTCGGTCGGCCGTGGAATGTCCACGGAACAACCAGATATCGCCCGTTCTGGTGATCTCTACAGCCCGGTCGAGATCGATATCCGCACCCGCCATACACGTAGCCTATTCCTATGAGGTGGTGGAAGCTGCTGGGTTTGGCGGGTGCGGCCGGTGTGGTGGCCACCGGTGTGGTGGTGGTGCGCGCGGAGCGGCGCCGCCGGGCGTATACACCGGATGAGGTTCGCGAGCAGTTGCATGCGCGGTTCGCGCAGGCGGTGGCCGCGGAAACGGTCGAGGCGGCCGAACCGGAGTCGCGGCGCGCCCGGCTGCGAGCCTGGGTGCGGAGGGTGCTGCGGCGCTGACAACCATTCGGTGATTCAGATCACATTCGCTGCCTGTCAGGAATCCGGTCGCTGCCCCGTTCAGAGGACACGCGAACGAAAGAGGTTCACGCGAACCGGACAGGAGCACCGTTATGAAGCACCGCATCATGGTCCTGGGGGCCGGATACGCCGGCGCCTACGCCGCCGGACTGCTCGCGCGGCGGCTGCATCGCGACGAGGTCGAGATCACCGTCGTCAATGCCGAACCGGATTTCGTCGAACGGATGCGCATGCATCAGCTCGCCGCGGGCCAGGAACTGCGCCGGCACGATCTGGCGGAAGTATTCTCGGGTACCGGCATCAGGCTGCTGGTGGCGAGGGTGGAAGCGGTCGATGCCGAACAGCGGACCGTCACTGTGACCGGCGCCGACGGAACCGACCGGCTCGGATACGACACCCTTCTCTACACACTCGGCAGCACCGCCGCCCACCACGGTGTGCCGGGTGTCGCCGAGCACGCCTTCCATGTGGCCGGGCGGCCGTCGGCGCTGCGGCTGCGGCAGCGTCTGGACGACCTCGGTGGTGACGGGGCGGTGCTCGTCGTCGGCGGCAATCTCACCGCGATCGAGGCCGCGCCCGAACTCGCCGAATCCCGGCCTGGCCTGCGGGTCACGCTTGCGACCACAGGTGAACTGGGCGGCTGGCTCGGGCCCGCGGCCCGGCGTCATCTGTTCCGGGTCTTCGACCGGTTCGGGATCACCGTCCACGAGCACACCACTGTCGAACGGGTGGAGGCGTCCCATGCGGTCGCCGCCGACGGCACTGTTCTGCCCGCCGACGCTACCGTCTGGGCGGCCGGGTTCGCTGTGCATCCGGTGGCCGCCGCGAGCGGGCTCGCGGTCGAGGAGAACGGGCGGATCCGGGTGGACCGGATGATGCGATCGGTCTCGCACCCCGATGTCTACGCCGCGGGCGACAGCGCTTTCGCCATCCGCGACAACGGCCGGCCGCTGCCGATGTCCTGCGCGTCGGCGGGTTTCACCGCCATGCAGGCCGTGGCCGCGATCGTCGGCGACCTCACCGGCCGCGAGGCACCCGAGACCTCGCTGTCCTACGTGGGCAACCACATCAGTCTCGGCCGCAAAGACGGGATCTTCCAGCTCGTCGATGCTGCCGAGCGGTCGAAGTCGTGGGCCTTGCGGGGCCGTCCCGCCGCGCGGGTCAAGGCCGCCATTCTGAACGCGGGTCCGTGGAGTTTGCGCCATCCGACCTACGGCCGGCCCATCCGCAGGCATCATCTCGCGGACGTGCCGCGGCGGCGCAACGAGGAGGTCGCGGCCTAAAGTGGCGATCGTGGACACTGCCACCGTGGCACGCTTCGAGGCCGGCCGGTCCCGGCTGGCCTCGCTGGCGTACCGGCTGCTCGGTTCGGCCGCCGACGCCGAGGATGTCGTCCAGGACGCGTTCCTGCGCTGGCAGGCCGCCGATCGCGACCGCATCGAGATCCCCGAGGCCTGGCTCACCAAGGTGGTGACCAACCTGTCGCTGGACCGGCTGCGCTCGGCGCGCGCCCGGCACGAACGTGCGGCCGGCACCTGGCTACCCGAACCGCTGCTGGACGGCGACCCCATGCTGGGGCCGGCCGATACCGTCGAACAGCGCGAATCGGTAACGCTGGCGGTGCTGCGGCTGATGGAGCAGCTGTCCCCGGTCGAACGCGCCGTCTACGTTCTGCGCGAAGCATTTTCCTACAGTCACGCCGAGATCGGCGAGATCCTCGACATCTCCGAATCGGCCAGCCAGCAGCACACACATCGGGCGCGGCAGCGGATCGCCGCCGGGCGCAACGCCGGTGCGGCCGACCGCGCGTCCGCCCGCCGGATCGTGGAGGCCTTCGTCGCCGCCGCCTCCTCGGGACGCACCGAGCACCTGGTCGCCCTGCTGACCGATGATGCGACCGCGATCTCCGACGGCGCCGGGCTCGCCGCGAAACTCCAGGTCTTGAAGACGCCCCGCCGGATCGCGACCACCTTGCGCGCAGGCTTCAAACCGACCCCGGCCAAGCGCAGGCTGGTCGGTGGCCCGCTGTCCATCCACGCCGGTGTGGTCAACGGTGCACCGGCGATGATCGCCGTGACCGCGGACCGGGTGGTGGGCGTGGTGGTCCTGGAGGTCCGCGACGGCAAGATCGCCACAGTCTTCGGTATGGGCGCGCGAAGGCTCGACCGCCTCACCGGGCAATGGCAGCAAACCGAGCACCCGGAACCGCTCATCGAATCATGGTGAGTGGCCGGGAAACTCCCACACGCGCAGCTCGACCGGCCGATCACACGACGGATCAGGCGATTTCCGCGGAGACCCGTTCGGCGACAACAGTCATGCCGTCGAGGTTGGGATGGTAGGAGGCGGCCATGGACGCTATCGGATCGGGTGCCACCGGGGCGAGGATCCCGTTGACCCAGGGATCCGGGGAACAGGCGGTATGACTGTCGGCACCGGGGACCTGGATCGAACGTACCCCCGTATCGTCCGCGGCGCGGCGTGTTGCGGTGATGAGCCCGTCGAACGTCCGGCGGGCGACAGCCGCGTACTCCGGCGCCAGGGGAACCATCGGGCAGGTGGTCGCGTCCGCGCCCAGGACCGGTAGGTATTCGACCAGCAGCACTGTCGCCCCGGGCGCTTTGTCCTGCACCGCACGGACGATATCGGTCAACGCCCCGGTGAGTCGCTCGATATCGGCGGCGGTGGGCTCGGTGGCGGTGCCTCCGCACAAGGCGTTCAATGCGCCGGTGATCGTATCCGGCGGTGCCGTGGGCAGTGCACCGCCGACGATGCTCCCGCAGCTGCTCGCCTGCATCCCGCCGATGAGGCCGAGGTCGTTACCGCCGATGGTGATGGTGACCAGCCGGGTGTCGCCGGTGACGGCGTCGAGTTGCGGTGCAGCGGTTCCGCCGCCGGGGATCTGCTGAGGTTCGGACAGCAGATTCGAGGTGGTCGCCCCCGAACAGGTGACATCGGTGAGCGCGAGGCCCGTTGCCTCGGCGACCTGGTGCGGATAGTTGCGGCCGGAGCGAGCGCATCCGGCGCCGTGCAAGGGTTCGATACCCGGACCGGCGGCGTAGGAGCTCCCCAGCGCGACGTATCGCCCGGCGGCCCCCGGTTCGGCGTGCCCGGCGGGAGCGGCACACAGTATCGCGGCGAACACGACGGCGGACGCGGTTGCTGTCCGGAACGGCATGATGCTCCTCGGTGAGTTGATCTGGCCGACACTGTACGTACTGGATGTCCCGGGCATCGATCTGAGAGTTGTCGTCTATACCGCTGCGGCCGGATCACCGGAAGCTGAGAAGCTGGGTCGGTGCGGTCCGGTTCCGCGACCCGCTCATGAGCTGACCGCGGCGGCTTCGCGCTCGGCCGGGTCGGAGTCACCACTCCACGGGGAGGGGGTGATGTGGTGCCGATGCCGCCCACCGGCGTCGCACACGACCCAGTTTGTCCGGGTTGACCTGGATACGGATCGTCTGGATGCCGCCCGGGGCCGACTCGAAGCAGAAAACACCGAGTACCTGCCCGTTCACCTCGACCAGCAGGGCCGGCCCATCGTTGACAGTGACGCTGTAGAAGGATGGCTTACTGCCGATGAAGGCCCGCTTGGCGGCGGTCGGCCGGAACAAACCGCTCAGGTAGCGGGCGATGGCGAAGCCGCCGAGGACCGGGCCTCGACGCGCCGGAACTCGTCCACCACCATCGGCGATGCTGACTGCGTCGCCGGTGAGCAACCGGATCAGCGGTTCGGTATCGCCGCTGAGAGCCGCGGTCAGGAATTCCCGGACGATTCCCCGCGCGGTCGCCGAGTCGACCGGAGTGCGGGACCGCTCGGTGGTCACATGCTGTTTCGCGCGCCGGTAGATCTGCTGGCAGTTCGCCTCGCTGAGGTCGAGCATGTCCGCGATCTCTCGATGCTGATACTCGAATGCCTCCCGCAGCACATATACTGCGCGTTCCTTCGGCGACAGCCGTTCCAGCAGGGTGAGCATCGCGAGGGACACCGATTCGCGTTGCTCGACGGTATCGGCGGGGCCGAGCATCGGATCACCGGCCAGGACCGGTTCCGGAAGCCATTGCCCCACATAGGTTTCGCGTCTCGCTCGGGCCGAGGTCAATTGATTGAGGCAAAGGTTGGTCAGCACCTTCGTCAGCCACGCCTCGGGGGTTTCGATCTGTTCGCGGTCTGCCGCGTGCCAGCGCAGAAAGGTCTCCTGCACGGCGTCCTCGGCATCCCCGGCCGAGCCGAGCAGCCGGTAGGCGATCGCCGCCAAACGGCCCCGCGCCCCTTCGAACAGGTCGGCCTCTTGCGAACTGAGCACCATTGCTCCATCGTCGACCATCCGCGCAGGCCGAGTCCAGCCGGCCCGGGGGCCGTCGCGTCGCCCCGGGGTTCTGGATATCGCGAAACCGTCCCCTGTGCGGGCCGGCGACGGGCCCGAACTCCGGGCGATCGACTACGACCTGCCATTCTGTCCGGTCACCGGTTGCCCGGCGCGACGCTCCCCGGGGACTCTTCGGCGAACTCGTCGCGCAGGGCCGCGACGAGTGTTTCCGGCGGGATCGTGCGCGGCCGGTCGCTCACCTGACCGTCGCCGAGCTCGATCAGGCGCCAGGCGCCATCGGCGCGCAGCGCGAAATCTGCCGTGACGAAGGGCAGCCCGAGATCGCGGATCGGCTGTTGCGCGATGGCGGTATCGAAGTCCGGGGAGGGGGTGTCCTGTGGACTGTCGGGGTGGGGGCCGACGATGTGACAGTTACCGCCGATCCACCAGGTCCGAATCTCGGCGGATACGAACGGCTCATAAGCGCGCAGTACGAAACCGCCGGTCAGGTCCGCACCGCGCAATTCCCGGAACCGGCTCGCCACCCGCCAGGCCGCCGTGCCGTCACCGGTCTCGGGTATGAAGGCGGCGTCGTTCCAGTAGTGCTTCATCGATTTCGTGTAGTCGCGCAGCACGGCGGGGCCCGCGCCGAGCCGTTGCCGTGCCCGGTCGAATTCCACCCGCGCGGTGCCCGTTGTCCATACCGACCGGGGCGTCAGTGTGGTGAGTTCGGCGTACCAGCCGGGCATTTCGTGTGCGCGCCGGTAGTGCGGGGGTGTGGTGCGCAGGACGATATTCCGGCTGAGCAGGGCCTCGGTGAGTTCGGCGTACCGCTCGCTACGCACCATCCAGCCGCGGTATACGGCAACCCCCTCGGCCTGGACTCGCCGTACCGCTTCCTCCGCACCGCCGGGCCGGGTGAGGTGGTCGTGATCGACCAGCGCCACATCGATCCCGAGGGTGCGCGCGGCCGCGGCCTCGGCAGCGAAATGGTCGTCGGCGCGGCGGGGACGGAGTGGATCGGCGGGTACGAGCAGGATCATGGCCGATATCGTCGCCGAACGGTATGGCCGGCCCAACCGGTTTTCGCTGCGTTGCCTGCTGTCCGGGTCAGTGCAGGAGTGTGCCCAGCTGCCGGGCGGCTTCGGTGACGGCGGTGGCGAGCGCGCGCTCGTCGTCGATCTCGAATACCGAGATTCCGATCGAGGACAGCGGTGCGCCGCGGCGGCGGGGGATCAGGGCCGAGAGGCCGTACACCGTGGAGACGACCTCGCCGCGCGTGACCGCGTAGCCCCGGTGGCGGGCCGCCTCCACCTCCGGGCGTTCGCCGGGGGCCGGTGGCAGGGCGGCCAGCATGGCCAATCCGGCCGATCCCCGGTCGATGGCGTGTACCTGGCCCGGCCGGAACGCCACATGGACCTCGGCATTGCGTGGTTCCACGACTACCAGCGCGCGCACCTCGGACGCGCTCTCGCGGAGTACGAGGTGGACGGTGGCGCGCGTACGTTCGGCGAGGTCCTCCATCACCGGCCGGGCCACGGTCCGTAGATCCTGTTCCACCGGCTCGGCCAGCGTGACCAGGCCCGTGCCGAGCGTGACCCGTTTGGTGTCGTCGCGGCGGCACAGGCGGTGGGCCTCGAGGGTGCGGACCAGCCGATGCGCGACAGTCCGGTGCACGCCGACCGCGTCGGCTAGATCGCTGGTCGACAGCCCGTGCGGGTGACGGGAGAGCACCTCGAGGATCGCCAATCCGTGGTGCAGCGTTTTCGACATCCCGGAGTCGAGCTCGACCGCGGGCGTGTGTTCGCCGTCCGGTGCCGTGCTGTGGTTCATCTCGTCCTTCTTGACTTCTGTGAGGGCGGACACTTAGCCTTCATGCATATCGCACAGTGTGTGCGATTATCGCACGGTCGCAGGGTGGGGGCAAGCCGGCCGATCAGCGATCACCCGAGGAGAATGTCGATGAACACGGTGTCGCCCGGAGGTCTGCCCGATCCGGCCACGGTGGCCGCGGTCCACCAGTTGTACGGGTTCCAGAGCCACTCCATAGACAACGGCCGCGCCGCCGACTGGGCGGCCACGTTCACCATGGCCGGGGAATTCCATTCGCCGAGCTATCCCGAACCGGTGGTGGGCCGGGCTGCGCTCACCGACTTCGCCCGCGGCTTCTACGAGGCGGCGCAGGCGGCGGACGAGATCCAGCGGCACGTGGTCACGAATATCGCGATCCGGCAGCTCGACGACGCGACGCTCGAGGCCGGTGCCTATCTGCAGATAGTCGCGACCCCTCGCGGCGGCCGCTCGCGGCTGGTGCGGATGACCACCTTCGAGGACCGCCTCCAGCGCACCGACGGCGGCTGGGCGATCGCCCGTCGCCGCGTTTCGCGCGACGACACACCTCCGGCATAACGCCGGCCACCTCGACTTTCTCCCATTTTCATCTCAGGAAGGACCAGGAAATGAGCACCACCACGGACCGGGACAATCCGGGCCGCACCGATGCGACCCCGATGACCGCGCAATACCCGGAAATGGCGGGCAAGGTCGCTGTTGTCACCGGTGCGGCCCAGGGGATGGGTGCGGTCTTCGCGGCGGGGCTGGCCGCGCGCGGAGTATCGGTGGTGGCCGCGGATATCAACGAGGACCAGGTTGTCACCACCGCGGACCGGATCAACGCCGAACTCGCCGGGAACGGGGCGGACGTACCGGCGGGCCGGATCGTCGGTATGCGGGCCGATGTCACCGCGCCCGCCGACCACGAAGAACTCGCCCGGCGGGCAATCGCCGAATTCGAGCGGATCGACTTCTGGATCAACAACGCCGGTATCTTCCCGTTCGCGCCGGCCGAGGATATCTCGCCCGAGCAGATCGGCGCGACCCTGCGGGTGAACGTCGAGGGCGTGCTGTACGGCGCGCAGGCCGCGGCGCGGCATATGCGACCCGGCGGCGCGATCGTGAACATGTCGTCGGTGTCCGCGCTGCGGGTGCGGAAGGGCCGGGGCGCCTACTGCACCTCCAAGGCCGCAGTCGCGCATATGACCGAATCACTGGCAGTCGAATTCGGTGACAAAGGGATCCGGGTGAATTCCATCGCCCCCGGCTACATCGATACCGCCATGACCCGCTGGGTCCAGGACGATCCCGCCGCGCTCGCGCACGCCCTCGAGGTGGTCCCGCTACACCGGCTCGGTTCGCCGGAGGAGGTGTTCGGGCCGCTGCTGTTCCTGCTGTCCGACAGCGCCCGCTACATCACCGGCCACAGCATCGCCGTCGACGGCGGGTCGCGCCATGTCTGACCGCCCGGACTATCCCGGAGTCGTCCTGGTGACCGGTGCCGCGGCCGGTATGGGCGCGGCCCATGCGCGGGCGCTCGGCGCACTCGGCACCCATGTCTGTGCCGCGGATATCACCGACACCACCGAACTGGTCGCGGAGATCACCGCGGCCGGTGGTTCGGCCAGCGCGCATCTGCTCGATGTCGCCGACCGATCGGCCTGGGACCGGGTCGTCGACGAGATTCGTACGCAACGTGGGGAACTCGGCGGCCTGGTCAACAATGCCGGTATCTCGCGGCGGCTGGAATTCACCGACACCCCGGACGAGATCTGGGAGAAAACGCTGCGGATCAACCTGTCCGGCCCCTTCTACGGGATGCAGGCCGTGGCGCCGCTCATGCGTGATTCCGGCGGCGGATCCATCGTGAACATCTCCTCGATCACCGGGCAGATCGGCTACTTCTCCCCGGCGTACTCGGCCAGCAAATGGGGGCTGACCGGGCTGTCGAAATCGGCGGCGGGCGGCCTGGCGAAATGGGGTATCCGGGTCAACTCGGTCCATCCGGGTCTGGTCGGGACCGCCCTGGTCACCGGTTCGGGCGGGTTCGTGGAATCGTCGCTGCGGTCCATTCCGATGGGGCGGATGGGCGCGCCCGAGGAGATCACCGACGCCGTACTGCATCTGCTGTCGAACCGGTCGAGCTATATGACCGGCAGCGAGGTCACCGTCGACGGCGGACTGGTGTCCAACGGCCTGTACCACCGCATCGTCGCCGATACCGAGGGGAGCCTGTAATGGATGACGAATTCGATGTCATCGTCATCGGCGGCGGTGGGGCCGGCCTGGCGGCCGCGGTCTCCGCGGCCGAAGACGGTGCCTCGGTGCTGCTGTTCGAATCCGAACGGGAACTCGGCGGCTCCACCCAGCTGTCCGCGGGCCTGTTCACCGCGGCGGGAACCAGTGTGCAGCGGGCCCTCGGGATCGAGGATTCGCCGGACAAGTTCTTCCAGCACTACATGGACCTCAACCAGTGGGTGTTGCGCCCGGGGCTGATCCACGCCTTCTGCGAGAATGCCGGACCGACACTCGAATGGCTCATCGGCCTCGGACTCGAGGTTCCGGCGGCCGTTTCCGGTAATGCACACCAGCCGGGCCTGACCCGCGCGGGAGTGGAGGACGTGTGGCGCGGGCACGTACCGAAGGACCAGGGCTACGGCCTCGTCCAGGTCCTGGCCGGGGCCGCCCGTGCGCACAGTGTCGAGGTCGTGCTGGGTACCCGGGTGGAGAAACTGCTGGTCCAGCAAGGGCGTGTGGCGGGAGTCGTCGCCGACGGGATCGACATGCAGGCGAAAGCTGTCGTCGTCGCCTCCGGTGGTTTCGCCCGGGATCCCGAGTTCCTCGACCGCTATTTCCCGGACGTGCGCGAGGCGGGCGAATCCTTGTTCGTGGTGGCCGCACCGGGCAGCCGGGGCGACCACCTGCGCTTCGGGGAGAACATCGGTGCGGCACTGACCGGCCACGGCTGGGGGCTGCTCATGCCCACCGTGTACTTCCAGCGGCAGCACCACTGGCAGTCCGGGTTCCCACCCGCCTCGCGAATCCATGTGAACCCGCAGGGCCGGCGTTTCATGGACGAGGACGCGTCTTATGCCGTGTCGACCGGAATCCTGGACCAGCACGGCGGCTACGGCTGGATGATCTTCGACGAGAAGGCCCGGACCGGACTTGCCCCCGGATACACCGACTGGACTGCCGAACGGGTGGCCGAGGAGGTCGCGGCCGGACGTACGGTGCGGGCCGGCAGCTGGGACGAGCTCGCGGCAGCCATCGGAGTCCCGGCCGCTGCCCTGCGCACGAGTATCGATCGGTGGAACGCCGAGGTGCCCGCGGGCCAGGACACCGAATTCCGCCGGCACGTTTCTCTGGCCGCGAAAGGTGTGACCGAGCCGCTGGACCCGATCGAAACCGGCCCCTTCTACGCGGCCAGGATCCTGCCCGCGGAGCTGGTCTGCACCCACACCGGCCTCGAGATCGACGCACGTGCCGCCGTACTCGATACCACCGGAGCGCCGGTGGCAGGACTGTTCGCCGCCGGTGAGGCGGGCGGCGGGGTCCTCGGACAGCGCTACGTCGGCGGCGGCAACGCTGTCGCCAACGCGCTCACCATGGGCCGGATCGCCGGCCGCAGCGCGGCGCTCGCGTCGCGCCCCCTTTCGAACGCACAAGGACGATGACATGTTGGGAAACGAGCTGATGCCCGAAGCAGCGCACCGCTCCGAATCGGCCGCCGGCACCGGCCCGGCCAAGGCGCAGTCGCCGGTGAAGGTGGTCCGCGCGGCGGTCGTCGGCACCGTCGTCGAATACTACGACTTCGGCATCTACGGCTATATGGCGACGGTGATCGCCTCGCTGTTCTTCGTCTCGGAGAACGATACGGCCGCGATGCTGGGAACCTTCGCCGCCTTTGCGGTCGCGTTCTTCCTGCGGATCCCCGGCGGTATCTTCTTCGGCCATATCGGTGATCGCTACGGCCGCAAGAGCGCGCTCTCGTGGACCATCCTGCTGATGGTGATCGCCACCGTGGTCATGGGCCTGCTACCCACCTATGTCACGCTCGGCGTCTGGGCCACGGCCATCCTTGTGCTGGCCCGGTGTGTGCAGGGTTTCGCCGCGGGCGGAGAACTCGGTGGCGCCAACGCCTTCGTCTCCGAATCGGCGCCGGCGCGCTGGCGGGCGACGCAGACCTCGATGGTGAACTCGGGCACCTACCTCGGCTCGCTCGTGGCCTCGCTGGTGGCGCTGGGCCTGACCTCGTTCTTCGACGAAGAAACCATCCTGTCCTGGGCCTGGCGTATCCCGTTCCTGCTCAGTGTGGTGATCGGTGTCGTCGGCATCTGGATCCGCAATCATATGGAGGACACCCCGCAGTTCGAGAAGCTCTCCGAGAAGGGCGAGACGAAGAAGCTGCCGATCATGGAGTTGCTGAGCACCTCCGGCGGCGCGGTCGTGAAAATCATCTTTCTCGGTGCCCTGATCACCGGTGGCTACTACATCGCCTCGGTGTACGCCGCCACCTATCTGCAGACCTCCGGCGGGCATTCCTCGACGATGGCGTTCCTGTCGACCTCGCTCGCACTGGTACTCGGTGTCATCACCTTGCCGATCGCCGGCTATCTCGCCGACCGCTACGGCCGCAAACCGGTGTTGTTCGGCGGTAGCGCCGCCGCCGCGATCCTCGGCGTCCCCATGTTCATGCTGATGTCCGGGTCCGGGGCATGGCAGGCAGTGGTCGGGCAGTCGGTGCTGTTCATCTGCGTCTCGGTCGTCAACGGCGCCTCGTATGTGACCTACGTGGAGATGCTCAAGGCCTCGGTGCGCTACAGCGGTCTGGCCCTGGGCAACAACACCACCAATATGCTGCTCGGCGGCACGGCGCCGTTCATCGCGACCTACCTCATCGACCTCACCGGCAATTCGCTGGCGCCCGCCGCATACTTCGTGTTCTGCGCGCTCCTCACGCTGGTGACGGTCTTCTTCATCAAGGAAACCAAGGGCATCGCCCTGCGGGTGGACTGACCCCGCGCCGTCATCGACACATACTCGTCTTCCCGAGGAGGCAGGCATGGCGTATTACCGCCGGCTCGGCGATGTTCCGCCGAAACGTCACACCCAGCACCGCGACGACAGCGGCCGGCTGTACTACGAAGAGCTGATGGGCGAGGAGGGCTTTTCCTCGGATTCGTCGCTGCTCTATCACCGCGGTATACCGTCCGCGATCTCCGGATCGACCGTCTGGGAGCTCCCGGACCAGGCCACGGAACCGAATCATCCGCTGCGGCCGCGGCATCTGAAACTGCACGAGCTGTTCCCGCAGGAGAGCTGGTCGCAGACCGATATCGTGACCGGACGCCGGCTGCTGCTGGGCAATGCCGATGTGCGGATCTCCTATGTGGTCGCGCAGCAGACCTCGCCGCTGTACCGCAACGCTCTCGGCGACGAGGTCGTCTACGTGGAATCCGGTGCGGCGCGGGTCGAAACGGTCTTCGGAGCGCTGGAGGCCCGGCCCGGCGACTACGTGGTGATCCCGACGTCCACGACCCATCGCTGGATTCCCCACGGCGACGAACCGGTGCGTGCGTACGCGATCGAATCGAGCAGCCATATCGCGCCGCCCAAACGCTATCTCTCGCGGTACGGGCAGCTCCTGGAGAACGCGCCGTACTGCGAACGCGATCTGCACGGGCCGTCGGAGGTCCTGCTCGCCGACGGCACGGATATCGAGGTGCTGGTCAAACACCGCACCTCCCGCGGGATCGTCGGCACCCGCATGGTGTACCCGCGGCACCCGTTCGATGTGGTCGGCTGGGACGGTTGCCTGTACCCGTACACGTTCGATATCGAGGATTTCGAACCCATCACGGGTCGCGTGCACCAGCCTCCGCCGGTGCACCAAACCTTCGAAGGCAACGGGTTCGTGGTGTGCAATTTCGTTCCCCGGAAGGTCGATTACCATCCGCTGGCCGTTCCGGTGCCCTACTACCACTCGAATGTCGACTCCGACGAGGTGATGTTCTATTGCGGCGGGAACTACGAGGCGCGCAAGGGATCCGGGATCGGCCTCGGGTCGGTGTCGGTCCATCCCGGCGGCCACGCCCACGGTCCGCAACCGGGCGCTATGGAACGCTCCCTGGGGGTCGAGTCGGTCGAGGAGACCGCGGTCATGGTCGACACCTTCGCGCCGCTCGAACTGGGAGAAGGCGCGCTGGCCTGTGAGGATCCGGACTATGCCTGGTCGTGGCTGGGGGAGGCGGGCGAATGATCCCCGCCCTGCTGCGCGGCCTGTGCGACGACGCGGCGCTGTTCCCACCCGGTAACGCACCACTGCCCGCCGCGCTCACCGCGCACGCCCGCTACCGCGACAGTGCCTTCGCGGCATTGGTCGGTCCGTTCATTTTCCCGATTCCCCGCCTCGCCGAACTCGCCGCGTCGCAACCCGCGCCGATCGAGGTGGTCCTCACCGCGCCCGAGGGCCCCGGGGCGGTGGCCATCGCTCTGGACCGGACCGCCGAGATCGCCGGGGTCACCGTCGTGGGCGTCGAAATCGCCGCCCGGCCAGGACAATCCGCGGAAGAGTTCTTCGCGGAGCTACCGGCGGCAAGACCGGGATGGCCGGAACTCGCCGTCTCGGTCGAGGTTCCCCGGGACAGCCGCCGGGCGCAATTCTTCGACCGGCTCGCGGACTCGCCGTATGTGGCGAAATTCCGCACCGGAGGGGTGGTCGCCGAGGCCTACCCGGACACACCGGAACTCGCCGCCGCGATCCGGTCGGCCGTCACCGCCGGCACTCCGTTCAAAGCGACCGCGGGCCTGCACCACGCGGTCCGCAATACCGATCCCGCCACCGGATTCGATCAGCACGGGTTCCTCAACCTGCTGCTCGCGACGCACCTGGCGCTGGCCGGCGCCGATACCGCCGAACTCGCCGACATACTGGCCGACCGTGACGGCCGTGCGATCGCCCAGCAGCTGGCCGCGCTCACCGACGAGGAGACCGCGGCCGTGCGAGCGGCGTTCCGCTCCTTCGGCACCTGCAGTATCGGCGACCCGTTGACCGAGCTGGTGGATCTGCATCTGCTTCCCGCCGCCCTGCGGCCCGTCCCCGAAAGTTCAGCACCATGACCGTCATCGACATACCCGCCGATTCCCTGTTCGGGATCGGCAATCTGCCCTACGGTTCCTTCTCTACCCCGGGCACCGCGCCCCGGATCGGTGTCCGGGTGGCGGACAAGGTCGTCGACCTCGCGCTTGCGCTGGGTGACGACGTGTTCGCCCGGCCGGTCCTCAACGATTTCATGGCCCGCGGCCCGCGGGAATGGTCGCGGGTCCGGGCACGGATCACCGACCTCGTCCGCGGCGAGATCGACACGGACGCCGTGCACGATATCGCGGACGTGACGATGCACCTGCCCATCGCCGTCGCCGACTATGTCGACTTCTACGCCTCCGAATACCACGCGACCAATCTTGGCCGGCTGTTCCGCCCGGATTCGGCGCCGCTCATGCCGAACTGGAAACATCTTCCGGTCGGCTACCACGGCCGCGCCGGCACCGTGATCCCGTCCGGCACCGATATCGTCCGCCCGTGCGGGCAGCGCAAAGCCCCCACCGAACAGGCGCCTTCCTTCGGTCCGTCGCGACGACTCGATATCGAGGCCGAACTGGGCTTCGTCGTCGGAGTACCGTCCGCACCCGGCACGGTGATCACACCGGACGATTTCGCCGATCACGTCTTCGGTGCCGTGGTGGTGAACGACTGGTCGGCGCGTGATATCCAAGCGTGGGAGTACGTCCCGCTGGGCCCGTTCCTCGGCAAGAGCTTCGCGACCTCGATCTCACCGTGGGTGGTGCCACTGGCCGCGCTCGGGGCGGCCCGGGTCGACACCCCGGTACAGGACCCGGAGCCGCTGCCCTACCTGCGCGGCACCGAGAAATGGGGCCTCGATATCGATCTCAGCGTCGAATGGAACGGGCAGATCGTCTCCCGCCCGCCGTACGCCGAGATGTACTGGTCGCCCGCGCAGATGCTGGCCCACACCACCGTCAACGGTGCGACAGCGCGTACCGGTGATCTCTTCGCGTCCGGGACGATCTCCGGCCCCGAGCCGGACCAGCGCGGTGCATTCATCGAGCTCACCTGGGGCGGTGCGGAACCCGTCGAGGTGGCCGGCGAGACCCGGACCTTCCTCCAGGACGGCGACGAGGTCGCCATTGCCGCCACCGCACCCGGACCCGAGGGCTCACGGATCGGATTCGGGGAGGTCCGGGCCCGGATCCTGCCCGCCACACAGGCGGGCTGATGAGGGGCGAGGTCGTGACGCCGGTGCGTTGCCCGCGTCACGACCTCGCGATCCGGCTCCGGGCGCTCGGAGCCACCCGACCGGCGTGGGACTCGGAGATCCGGCCACGGGGAGAGGACGATGGCCTTGTGTCCGATGATTCAGCTACCCCCGCTACGTCCGCTACCCCCGATATGAAACCCCGCAGCCGCGATGTGACCGACGGCCTGGAGAAAACCGCTGCGCGCGGAATGCTGCGCGCGGTCGGTATGGGCGACGACGACTGGGTGAAACCGCAGATCGGGGTCGCCTCCTCATGGAACGAGATCACCCCCTGCAACCTGTCGCTGGACCGGCTGGCCGGCGGGTGTAAGGACGGTGTATTCGAAGCCGGCGGGTTTCCGATGCAGTTCGGCACCATTTCGGTGTCCGACGGTATTTCGATGGGGCACGAGGGGATGCATTTCTCGCTGGTCTCCCGTGAAGTCATCGCCGACAGCGTGGAGACGGTGATGCAGGCCGAACGGCTCGACGGTTCGGTACTGCTGGCCGGTTGCGATAAATCGCTGCCCGGCATGTTGATGGCGGCGGCCCGGCTGAACCTGGCCAGTGTGTTCCTCTACGCCGGATCCATCCTGCCGGGTATCGCGAAACTCTCCGACGGCAGCGAACGCGAGGTGACCATCATCGACGCGTTCGAGGCCGTGGGCGCGTGCGCTCGTGGGTTGATGAGCCGGGCGGATGTGGATGCCATCGAACGCGCCATCTGCCCCGGGGAAGGTGCCTGCGGCGGTATGTACACGGCGAACACGATGGCCAGCGCGGCCGAGGCGCTCGGGATGTCGCTGCCGGGGAGCGCGGCACCGCCGGCGACCGACCGCCGCCGCGACGGTTATGCCCGGCGCAGCGGGGCGGCGGTGATCGAACTGATCCGCCGCGGGATCACCACCGCCGATATCCTCACGAAAGAGGCGTTCGAGAACGCTATTGCAGTGGTGATGGCGTTCGGTGGCTCCACGAACGCGGTGCTGCATCTCCTGGCGATCGCGCACGAGGCGGGGGTCGCGTTGAGCCTGGACGATTTCGCCCGGGTCGGCCGGCAGGTCCCGCATCTGGCCGATGTCAAACCGTTCGGCCGGCACGTGATGACCGATATCGATCGCGTGGGCGGTGTTCCGGTTCTGATGAAGAGCCTGCTGGATGCCGGCCTGCTGCACGGCGACTGCCTGACCGTGACAGGCCGTACGGTCGCGGAGAACCTCGCCGAGATCGCGCCACCGGACCCGGACGGGAAGGTCGTGCGCGCGCTGTCGTCCCCGATCCACCCCACCGGCGGAATCACCATCCTGCACGGTTCACTGGCACCCGGCGGCGCCGTGGTGAAATCGGCGGGCTTCGATTCCGATGTCTTCGAAGGCACCGCCCGGGTTTTCGACCGGGAACGAGCCGCCATGGACGCCCTCGCCGACGGGACGATCACGGCGGGTGATGTGGTGGTCATCCGGTACGAGGGCCCGAAGGGCGGTCCGGGTATGCGGGAGATGCTCGCGATCACCGGTGCCATCAAGGGCGCCGGGCTCGGCAAGGATGTGCTGTTGCTGACCGACGGTCGATTCTCCGGCGGCACCACCGGCCTCTGTGTGGGCCATGTGGCGCCGGAAGCGGTGGACGCGGGACCCATCGCCTTCGTCCGCGACGGTGACCGTATCCGCCTCGACGTCGCGGCCGGAACCCTCGACCTGTTGGTCGCACCCGTCGAACTCACCCGGCGCCGCGACGGCTGGGCGCCGCTACCGTCCCGGTACACCCGCGGAGTGCTGGCGAAGTATGTACGCCTGGTCGGTTCGGCGTCGAACGGTGCAGTCTGCGACTGACTCCGGCATCTCCGGCCACTGGTCGAGAGCTGATGCACAATCCGCGTCACGATGACGCCCATCCGTGCAACTGCCCGAACGGGGAGGGTCCGGCAGTGGTACTCGCTGCCGGACCCTCGAACGATTACCGGGCCGAAGCCGACCAGCCGTAGTGGGTCGCAGTGTGGCCCGCGGGGACCGTTGCCACGGGCACCCCGGTGCAATCCGGGGTGTTGTACACGCGGAAATCGCGACTGCTTCGGTTCTCGAACCGGATATCGCGCTGGAACCCGCTCGCCCAGCACGCATCGAGATCGCTCAGTTCGAGTGTGTTGTCGACGATCACCACGTCCCGGCCGTCGCCCGAACCGGCCGATCCGGTGGGGAACGCGGCTGCGGCAGGCGCAAACGCGGTTACCGCGGCAACTGCGAGAACACCTGCAATGGAGTATCTTTCGATTTTCATCCGTGAATCCTAGCTGCGCTCCGGCCGGGGCCGGGAACGGCCACAGTGCCACTCGGTACTACCATTTGACGTTGATCGGCCCGGGTGACCACAGACCACCGTGCGTCTCCTGGTCGACCGACGGTTGCGCCGGACGTGCCGCGCGGTCGATCGGCGTGAACCGCTGCAGCTGGCCCCAATCGTGGCTCCAGTCGTCCTTCAGGTAGGTGGCCAGGGTTTGTGAGCGCAGCAGCTGGCGGGTCCAGCCCAGCGGGCCACCGCCGTCGTGGCTCTGCCACAGCGAGGTAGTGTGCGAGGCCGGGCGGTTGGGCAGGATGCGCCAGCCGGGCGGTTGCGCGATCCCGTCCTTGTGGTCGTAGGGCCGCTGGCACGGGAACTGCAGGCCCACGGCCCAGTCCAGCAGGACCGGCTGTTCCGACCCGATCAGTTCGTTCAGGGTTTGCGTCCGCGGAATACGCGGTGGGGTGAGCGCCATCCACTCCTGGGCGTCGACGGACAGATCCTTGGCCTTGATGCGGACCACATCGGCCTGCTCCGGGATCTGGTCCAGCGGCACCCGCATATTCCGCCAGGACGGGGTCGGGCCGATATCGATGGGCATCACCTGGCCGAGGGGCCGGGCGCTGGTCGCCGATTCCGCGGTGCCGTATTCGATATCGATCGGCTGGCCGGGCATCACCGAACCGTCCTGGGTGGTCGCCCGGAAGCGGCCCGCGGCGGTGATCGCCATGATTCCGTCGCGGTCCTGTGGAGCCGGCAGCCGGTACCAGCCGGTGGTCAGTTCGGCCGCTTCCTGCTGCCCGGCGGTCCCGAGGACGGGGGTGGTGTCGGACAAGCCGAAGGGCAGGGAAGCGCCGCCGGTCTGCGTCCGGGAACTACCGTCGGAGCCCTCGTCTTCCAGGGCGTCGGCGATACTGCTCTCCTCGTCCTTGGACTGATCGTCGTCGGAGGTCACGTTGGCGACGCCGTTCGGTACGAAACCGGCGCTGTCACCGGCGAAGGTGCTCTCGGCGTCGCCGGACAGCGGGGTGAGCATGGCGGCATTCGGATCGGTTTCGACCAGCACATCGTTGGCCATGCCGCACGGTTCGCCACGGACCGCATCGATATTGGACCGGGCCAGCGAGAACGCCGGGTATTGCGTGGCGGCAGCGGTCGCGAACGAGCCCACCTGGAACACGACGATCACCGCTGCCGCCACTGTCAGCGGCGGGACCTTCGTCATGCGCCAGGCGCGGCGCGATACCCGATGCGGTGTTCCCGGTTCCGGGGCCCGCAGATGCCACCAGCCGGCCAGTATCAAGCACACTACGGCCACGGTCAGGAAGATCTCGCTCATCCCGAGACCGGCGATCGAGGGCGGCTCGTTCCACCACGGGATCCCGTGATCGGAGGCGTAGAACCATTTGTTCACGCCGGTGAAGATCTGCGCCATCGCTATGGCGACAACGGCCGCGAACAGGGCCCGGTAGCGCGGGGCCCGCATCACCTTCGGACCCACCGCGACCGCGGTGACGACGGCGACGGCCCCGGCGAGCCCCGCGAAAACACCGTTGTGGTGGGTGAACTTCGTCGGGACGATCGCCATCAGCAGCATCGCGCCGAAGGTGATCCCGAGCAGCCGTTTCGCCGGGCCGGGCGCGACGAACGGGATCCGGCCGCCCTTACGCAGTATTACGAATGCGCACACCAGCAGCCCGAGCCACATCGCGACCATCCCGAACCGGCGCCCGATCGAACCGTCGGCCGTGGGGGTGAACAGTCGCTGATAGGCGACATAGTCGTCGTACCAGGGAATGGAGGGACCCACCTCGTTGTGTACGCGGGTCATCTCGACCATCGCCGACAGGGGCTGGACGGCGAAGGCGAACACCAGGACGAGGGTTCCGGCGGCCGCCAACGGTGCCAGCAGTGCGCCGTAGGCCATGATCCGCGCGGACCAGGATGGCCCGGACGTGCCGGGATCCGACATTTTTCGGGCCCGGGCGATACCGAAGCGGACGACCGACCGCGCCCCGGCCGCCAGCGGCGCGAAACAGATCACGCCCGACGGCGCCGCGGTCAGGCTGAACGCGGCGACCAGAATGGCCATCGCATACGGCAGCAGCTGCCTGGTCGCGATGGCACGTTCGACGAAGCACCAGGTGAGCAAGACCGCGACCGCGATCACCGGTTCCGGGCGCAACCCGTTGTTGTACGGCAGCCACACCGCCAGGAATCCCAGCGCACCGGTCCATACGACGACCTTGTCGTGCCGTAGGACGACCCCGAGCCGGGGGATCACCTCCCGGCTCAGGGCCAGCCAGGCGAGGAACCCGGCGAACAATGTCGGTAACCGCACCCAGGGGCTGGCGATGCTCAGCTCGGTCATATGGGCGATCACGTCGTAGGGCGGGGTGCCGACCGGGTTCTCCGGTACACCGAAGAACCGGAAATAGTTGGCCATATAACCGGATGCCAGCGAGGTGCGGGCCATCCCGAACTGGTAGCCGTCGTCGGAGGTCGTGGATCCGATGAAATGCCAGACCACGAGTGTCGTGAGCACCGTGGCGTCGACAGCGGTGAAGGTCAGCCAGCGCTGCGGTAGCAGGCGGCGTATCCGGCGTCCTGCCGAATGGTCGAGTTTGAACAGTGCCACCAGGGAGGCCAGTGCACACAGCACCGCCAGCACTCCGGCGGCTCGTTTGGCGAAAGTCGGGACGACCGAGAAGCGACTGTCCACCTCTGCGGTCACCGTCGTCCCGGCCGAATCGGTCAGATCGCTGAAGACACCGACCAGCTGTGGCCGGAAATCACCCGCGAGGAACACCGGCTCGGTATCGGTTCCGGTGAGTTCGGCGGTGGTCCCGGAATTATCGGAGTGCACGGTGAGGGTCGCGTCGCCGAGTTCGGCGACCGGGACACTGAACATCGACTGGCTGCGCAGCACCACCTCGAGGCGGGCGGGCGAGCCGTCCGCCGCGGGCTGGACCCGCGCAACGAATCCGTACTTCTCCAGATCAGGTGCCTCGGCGGGCATGGTCGCCGCCGCCAGGCCTCCGTCTTCGGTCAGCTGCTGTAATGCC
This sequence comes from Nocardia carnea NBRC 14403, assembly GCF_000308515.1. Taxonomy (GTDB): domain Bacteria; phylum Actinomycetota; class Actinomycetes; order Mycobacteriales; family Mycobacteriaceae; genus Nocardia; species Nocardia carnea. The sequence continues at coordinate 118,915 of NZ_BAFV01000124.1, forward strand.
GAGCCGGGGATATCGGCGTCGAAGGAGACCGGTGCGTAGGAGATCAGCGGGGCCGCGACGCTGTCCGTGGAGCCTTGCTGTGGCCAGCTCAGCGTCGTCTTGTCCACATGGACCGGGAGGAACGGGACAGCGAGGGCGAACAGGGTGGCGAGGAGGCCGGCGAGCAACGCCACCGGCCTCGCCCATTGTCCGCGTGCGGACCGGGTGGCCCGAGATTGCTCCGGGGGCGTCAGGTCCGCCCTCACCATGGTGTCGGTCACGGGGGGCGATGGTAACGTGACGCATTCGTTACCGGCGAAGTCGGGCAAAACATCCACGGTGGTCCAGTTCACTCCCGGCCGTGTGAGCAGGGACGATTCCGGATCGACGGTATTGCGATCGGAATGCTCCCCGGAAACACGGGCTTGAAACGAAACTATTTCTGTTCGGCCCTGTTTCTTCCGGAACGGCCCCGCTGTGGTCCGGGCCCCGCCGGCTGTTGCGGAGCTCGGCGGAGCACGCGGCCGTGGCCGTCGGCCGGGGGTGGGCCGAGGTGGATCGAGGCAACTATCGCAATCCGGCGGCATGGAGTCGCGATAATGGGTAACGTCATTACCGAATGGTGAAAATGGGGTTCTTGTCGCCGGTGACCCATCCGATCGCGGAGGCCTGGCACCCGAAGGCCCCGCAGCGATCGAAGGAGTTCGCCGTGGCCCGTGCAGACCGGATCTATTGGGACCCCTTCGACCGTGATATCGCCCGCGACCCGTATCCGATCTACCGCCGGTTACGCGACGAAGCGCCGCTCTACTACAACGACGAGCACGATTTCTACGTGCTGAGCCGCTACGACGATGTCGACCGCGCCCTGCTGGACTGGCAGACCTTCTCGTCGTCGCGCGGCCCGATCCTGGAGATCATCAAGGCCGGAGTCGAGATCCCGCCGGGCACCCTGCTGATGGAGGACCCACCGGCGCACGATATCCACCGCGCCTTGCTCGCACGGGTGTTCACGCCGCGGCGGGTGCTCTCACTGGAACCACAGATCCGCGATATGTGCACCCGGTCGCTGGACCGCCTCGCCGGCACGGGACGGTTCGATCTCATGACCTCGTTCGCCAACGAGGTGCCGATGCGGGTGATCGGGATGCTGCTCGGTATCCCCGAGTCCGACCAGCAGGGTGTCCGCGATCGAGCCGACGCGAACCTACGTACCGAACCCGGACAGCAGATGCAGGTATCGGATCAGGCGATCCCGCATACCGATACCTTCGCCGAATACATCGATTGGCGCGCCGAACATCCGTCCGACGATCTGATGACGGAACTGCTGAACGCGCAATTCGAAGACACCGAAGGCGTGACACGCACCCTGACCCGGCAGGAGATCCTGACCTACATCACGGTGGTCGCGGGCGCCGGTAACGAAACCACCGCCCGGTTGCTCGGCTGGCTGGGAACACTGCTGGCCCGCCACCCGGAGCAGCGTGCCGAGCTGGTCGAGGATCCGCGGCTGATCCCGAAGGCGATCGAGGAAACCCTGCGTTTCGAACCCACCGGCCACGCCATCGCCCGCTACGTCACCACCGATGTCGAACTGCACGGCACCACTGTGCCGGCCGGCAGTGCCATGATGCTGCTGGTCGCCTCCGCCAATCGCGACCCCGGCCGCTGGGACGATCCCGACACCTTCGATATCCACCGCCGGATCAGCAATCTGCGGACCTTCGGCTTCGGCACCCACTACTGCCTGGGCGCCTCACTGGCGCGACTCGAAGCCCGGGTCGCGCTGGAGGAATTCCTGAAACGCTTCCCGGCCTGGGAGGTCGATTGGGACGCAGTGGAACTCTCGTCCACCTCGACCATGCGCGGCTGGGAAACCGTGCCGATCACCGTCGATCTGCCCGCTGTGCATGCCTGAATCCGGCGAGATATCGGTAAGCAATCGGTGCCGCCGGAGAATGCCGAATACGCTACGAAGCCATAGGGGTCGGGCGTAGGCTTCGGATTCGATCGACCCGAATCTGGAGTGCAACATGGCCGGTGCTGCGGAAATGATGTCCCGAGGAATGAGCGCAGGCGATCAGCTCGCCCGCCACGCACGCAGGATACCGGACACTCCGGCCTTGCGATTCGGTGGAATATCGCGTAACTACCGCCTCTTGAACGAGCGGGTTTCCCGGTTGGCGAACGCCTTACGGGACCGTGGCGTCGGCGCGGGGGACCGGGTGGCCGTACTGGGCCTGAACTCGATGGAGGTCGTCGAGGCGTTCCTCGCGCCGATGCGGGCCGGTGCGATCTGCGTCCCGATCAACTTCCGGTTGACCGCCGCCGAAATCGCCTATCTGCTGGAGGATTCCGGCGCAGTCGCGGCCGTGGTGGATGCCCGGTTCGCGAGTGTTCTGGCCGATGCGCGGCGGAAGGCACCCGGATTGCGGACCTGTCTGGTGATCGACGGTGAACCCGGCACCGCGGGGGAGCACGGCGACGATTACGAAACCGCGCTCGCCGCAGCCGATCCCGAGTGCCGGGCGAATCCCGTCGACGAGAATTCGGCGGCCTACATCATGTACACCTCGGGCACCACCGGCCGCCCGAAGGGTGCGGTGCTGACCCATACCAACCTGCTGCTGCACGCCTTCAGCGTCAGCCTGCACCAGGGCAGCTCCGGAGATGTCGACCCGGTGGCGCTCAACGGCGCACCACTGTTCCATATCGCCGGGTTGTCCAGCTATCTGATGTGCCTGCTGCCCGGCGGCACCTTCGTGATCACGGCGTCGGGTGGATTCGATCCCGCCGCCTCGGTGGAACTCCTGGCGCGGGAACGTGTTTCCAGCTGTTTCTTCGTTCCGGCGCAATGGCAGGCGATCTGCGCGCTGCCGGATATCGCGAAATACGATCTGTCCGCGCTGCGGCAGATCTCCTGGGGTGCGGCGCCCGCCTCGACCACGCTGTTGCGCACGATGATCGAGACGTTCCCGCAGGCGTCGGTATCGACGGCGTTCGGGCAGACCGAATGCAGCCCGGTGACCTGCACCCTGCGCGGTGAAGACGCCATCCGCAAGATCGGCTCGGTGGGGATGCCGATCCTGAATGTCGAAATCCGCATCGTCGACGACGAGATGAACGATGTGCCGGCCGGAGAGGTCGGCGAAATCGTCTACCGGGGCCCGACGGTGATGAAGGAGTACTGGAACAAACCCGAAGAGACCGAACGGGCCTTCGCCGGCGGCTGGTTCCACTCCGGGGATCTGGTGCGCCAGGACGAAGACGGTTATCTGTTTGTCGTCGACCGGAAGAAGGACATGATCATCTCGGGTGGGGAGAACATCTACTGCGCCGAAGTGGAGAACATCCTCGCCGCGCACCCCGGGATCGCCGATGTCGCTGTAATCGGTGTCCCGCATCCCACCTGGGGCGAGGCACCGCTCGCGGTGATCGTCGCGGCGGACCCTTCCGCACCGCCGACCGCCGCGGGAGTCGAGGAATTCGCCCGCATCCAGCTGGCCGGATACAAATGCCCGAAGGAAATCGCGCTGGTCACCGAGCTTCCACGCAACCCCAGCGGCAAGGTACTGAAAACCGTCCTCCGCGAGACGTATGCACAGGATGCTCCGTAAGGTCGGGAGCACGGGACCCGGAGGCGATCGTCCGGTTGTGCGCGCCGTACCCGGTCAGGTGTCCGGATTTCGGTTAGTGTGGCGATTCACGCGTCTGTGAGTTCGCGCGGGCCGGTGCCGGGCCGATCCGCCGTCGACGAGGGGAACCCCCGTGAATCTGTGGAGTTATGTCCAGGGGCGAGGTGAGACACTGGCGTTCCTCACCTATCAGCATGCCTCACTGGCATTCCAGACCGTGCTGGCCGGCAGTATCGTCGCGGTCCTCATCGCTGTCGCGGTCTACCGGCTGCCGCTGCTGTCGTCGCTGTCGTTGACCTCGAGCCGGGTCGCGCTGACCATTCCCTCACTGGCTCTGCTGGCGCTGCTGCTGGTGCCGTTCGGGCTCGGTGTGGTTCCTTCTTTCCTGATGCTGGCGTTCTTCGCGGCGCTACCGGTGATCGGCAATGCGATCGTGGGATTGCGTTCGGTACCGCCCTCGGTCGTCGAATCGGCCCGGGGTATCGGCTTCTCCCGGTGGCGGATCCTGCTCACCGTCGAACTACCCATTGCCTGGCCGGTGATCCTCACCGGTATCCGGGTGTCCACCCAGATGATCGTCGGCGTCGCCGCCATCGTCGCGTACGTGCTCGGACCGGGCCTCGGCTCGCTGATCTTCAACGGCCTGTCGCGGCTCGGCGGTGCGAACGCACTGGAAATGGCGTTGACCGGCACCATTCTCATCGTCGCCATCGCGCTGGTTTTCGACGCGCTGCTCGTCGTGCTCGGGCGTTTCACTATCGCAAAGGGATTGTCATGAGCGAGGCTGTGACCGGCCGGCCCGCGCCGGCGACACCGGAACGGGCGGTGACCGGCGCGTCCATCACCCTGGACTCGGTCGTCAAACGCTACCGGGGTCAGGAGACTCCCGCGGTGGCCTGCCTGGACCTGGAGATCGCGGCGGGAGAGATCGTCGCATTCGTCGGGCCGTCGGGCTGCGGTAAGACGACCACGCTGAAGATGATCAACCGCTTGATCGAACCGACCGAAGGCCGGATCCTCATCGGCGATCGTGATGTGACCCGGGAGGACCCGGACAAACTACGGCAGTCCATCGGCTATGTCATCCAGTCCGGTGGCCTCTTCCCGCACTGGACGGTCGCCAAGAACATCGGCGCGATTCCGCGGGTTCTGGGCTGGGACAAACAGCGGATCGCCGAACGCACCGAATACCTGCTCGACCTCGTCGGTCTCGACCCGGCGGAATTCGCCGGCCGCCTGCCCAAGGATATGTCCGGCGGGCAGCAGCAGCGCGTCGGAGTCGCGCGCGCACTGGCGGCCGATCCGCCGGTGCTGCTGATGGACGAACCGTTCGGCGCGGTCGATCCGATCACCCGGGCCCGCCTGCAGGACAGTCTGCTGGCCATCCAGCACGAACTCGGAAAAACGATCGTGGTCGTCACCCACGATTTCGAGGAGGCGACCAAACTCGGCGACCGGGTGCTCATCCTCTCCGAAGGCGGTCATATCGAGCAGTACGCGACCCCGGAGGAGATCCTCACCGACCCCGCGACCCCGTTCGTCGAGGAATTCGTCGGCTCCGGCGCGAAACTCGCATATCTGACCGTATCCCGGGTCCGCGACGTCGAAACCCACGACGTCATCACCGCCCGCGTAGGTGAACCGGCGCCCGCGGTGATCGAACGCGCGAAAGCCGCCGGGCACACCTGGGTTGTGGTGGTAGACGATGCCGGCCGGCCGCGCTCCTGGCCGACGCTCACGGAAATGGCGACCAAACCGGAAGTCTCCGATTTCCTGGACCGGCGGCTACCGGTGGTCGCCCGGTCCTCGACCCTCAACGATGCGCTGGACGCCATGCTCGCGACCAGTCAGGGCGCCGCGCTGGTCACCGACGGCCGCGGCGCGGTGGTCGGATCGCTGAGTATCGGTTCGGTGACCGAGCTGATCCGGGACAAACTCGCCGAAGTGCGCGAGGAGGACACCGAGGTCTCCTACACCACCTACGTGGACGGAACGGATCCGGCGCCGACACCCGTGGTCGCGGCCGACGACGAACCCGCCGCGGCCGATAGCGAACCCTCCGGCTCCGGCCCCGTAGCGCAACATCCGGCGACCGATAGTGCGACGGCCGGCTCTGCGCGGCCCTTGGCGCCCGGCACTGTACCGCCCGAGACGGCCGGCTCTACGCGGCCCGCGGCCCGCGGCCGTGACGTCAACGGGGAACCCGGTGGCGACGACAGCGATTCGGGCGGCCCGTCATGAACCGGCTGCGCCGCCTACCCCTCGACGTCTGGTTCGAGCCGCTCATCATCGTGGTGATCGGCGCCGGCTATTTCCTGTGGTATCGGTCGACAACCTTCACCCCGACCGAGCAGGCGTCGCTGAGCTGGGCGAACCTGCAGACCACCATCCTCGAGCACATCAAACTGACCGTGGTGGCCACGGTGATCGTCGTCGTGGTGGCGATACCGCTGGGTATCGCGCTCACCCGGCCCGCACTGAAACGATTCGAACCCCTCGCGGTCAATATCGCCAATATCGGCCAGGCCGCGCCCGCGGTCGGCCTGCTGGTGCTGTTCACCTTCTGGCTGGGCACCGGATTCCGGACAGCGATCGTGGGCCTGGTCGTATACGCGGTGCTGCCGATTCTGCAGAACACGATCGTGGGCCTGCGGCAGGTGGATCAGCGCACGATCGAGGCCTCGCGCGGGATCGGCTTCTCGGGCGCCCGCACCCTGTTGCAGGTGGAACTACCGCTGGCGGTGCCGGTGATCCTCAACGGTGTGCGCACCGCTTTGGTGATCCTGGTGGGCACCGCGACGCTGAGTACCTTCATCGGCGCCACCAGCCTCGGCACGCTGATCACCACCGGCGTCACCCTGTTCCTGCCGAAACTGCTCGTCTCCGGCGCGATCCTGGTGGCGTTGCTGGCCTTGATCATCGATTGGCTGGGCCGGCTCGTCGAACTGGCCGCGACTCCGCGAGGTATCTCATGACCGCGCCCCGCACCCGGCTGCTCGCCCTGGTCGCCGCGCTGGCGCTGCTGGTCACCGGGTGCGGTCTGGTGAGCTCGTCGGGAACCTTCCACGATGCGACCCTGCCCGGCGGTGCCCGCCCGCTGGACGGTGCACGGCTCACCGTCACCTCCAAGAGCTTCACCGAAGGGGTGCTGCTGGGCAAGATCACCGCCACCTATCTGGCCGCGGCAGGTGCCGAGGTCACCGATCTCACCGGTGCGCCGGGATCCGCGTCGTCGCGGCAGGCCCAGCTGAGCGGTGACGCCGACGTGCTCTGGGAATACACCGGCACCGGCTGGGTGAACTACCACAACCAAACCGAGATCATCGCCGATCCCCAGGAACTGTGGCAGGCCGTCCACGATATCGAGAAGAGCGAGTACGGCCTGGAATGGTTGCCGCCCGCCAACTTCAACAACACTTATGCCTTCGCCGCGTCGGCGCTTACCGCCGAACGGCTCGGTGTGCGCTCCCTGTCGGATGTGGCGGCGCTTCCGGTCGCCGACCGCACCTTCTGTGTCGACGACGAATTCTTCAGCCGCTCCGACGGTTTCCTGCCGATGCTGGAGAAATACGGGATCCCGTACAACGATCCGAACGGTGTGCCCGCCGCGAACGTCACCCGGATGGACGCCGGCGTCGTGTACACGGCAACAGCCCAGAGTGCCCCCTGCAATTTCGGCATGGTCTACACCACCGACGGCCGCGTGAAGAACCTGAACCTGGTGGTCCTCGAGGACGACCGGAAATTCTTCCTGCCCTACAGCGGCACCGCGGTGGTGCGTAGCGAGATACTCGAACGATATCCACCGGTGCGCGAACTGCTCGGCACGATCTCCGAACGCCTCACCGACGACCTGATGCAGGACCTGAATGCCCGCGTCGATATCGACGGCGAGGACCCGGCCGATGTCGCCTACGACTGGCTGAAGAGCGAGGGGCTGGTCGAGTAGTCCAGCGGTGACCGGGTACCGCGTCCGGTCCCGGCGCACCAGCCGTCTACCTCCGGAGCGCCGGGGAACCGCGGGGCCGCCCGGTCGGATTCGTTCGGGCAAATGCCGGTCGCCGCGGGCCCGTCCGTAGTACTTTTCAATCAACTGATTGAACGAAGAAGGATCGGGTGCCAGTGGGTACAACGGATCGGTTGTTCGGCATGCTCCGGCCAGAACTTCCCGTGGTGGATTTGGCCGAATGGAGCCGCGGGACCAGGGCGGAGAAGATCCGGCCGATGGCGCGGCACTGGGCCGAGGTCGGTTTCGGGACACCCCCACCGCTGCATCTGTTCTACGTGGTCAAGATCGCCCTCTACATCCTGGGCGGAATGCTGTTCGCGCTGGCCACCACCGGCATCGACGGGTTCAGCGCGGTCGGATCGTGGTGGTCGGAACCGATCGTGTTCCAGAAGGTCGTGCTGTTCACGATGCTGTTCGAAGTCGTCGGCCTGGGTTGCGGTTTCGGGCCGTTGAACAACCGTTTCTTCCCGCCGATGGGGTCGATCCTGTACTGGTTGCGGCCCGGCACGATCCGGCTGCCACCGTGGCCGGGCCGGGTGCCGCTGACCCGGGGGACGACCCGGACCCCGTTCGACGCGGTGCTGTATGCGGCACTACTGGTCATGCTGCTGGTCGCGTTGTTGTCCGACGGTACCGGGCCGATACCCGAGATCGGTTCGACGGTGGGGCTGTTGCCGGTCTGGGAGATCGCGGCGATCCTGGTCCTGCTGGGGGTTCTCGGGTTGCGTGACAAGGTGATCTTCCTGGCGGCGCGCGGTGAGGTGTACGGGGCGCTCGCGGTCACCTTCCTGTTCGGTGGTGCCGATACGATCGTCGCCGCCAAGGTGGTGTTCGTCGTCATCTGGGTCGGCGCGGCGGTATCGAAGCTGAACAAGCATTTCCCGTTCGTGGTGTCGACGATGATGTCCAACAGCCCGGTGGTGCGGCCGAGGGCACTCAAACGGCTGTTCTTCGAACGGTTCCCGGACGATCTGCGGCCGGGAAGGCTGTCGCGGCTGTTCGCCCACGGTGGTACGGCGGTCGAGATGCTGGCCCCGCTGGTGTTGTTCTTCAGCGACGGGGGCCTGCCGACCACGGTGGCCGCGATCGCACTCATCTGCTTCCACCTGGTGATCCTCACAGCGATCCCGATGGGGGTGCCGCTCGAGTGGAACGTTTTCATGATCTTCGGGGTGCTGACGCTGTTCGTCGCGCACGCGGATGTGGGGCCGGCCGATCTGGGCAATCCTGTGCCGGTGGTGCTCCTGTTCGTGGTTCTCGCGGGGACGGTCGCGATCGGGAACGTATTCCCGCGCAAGGTCTCCTTCCTGCCCGGGATGCGGTACTACGCCGGTAACTGGGACACCACCCTGTGGTGCATCGAACCGTCGGCCGATGCCAAGATCCGCGCCGGAATCACCGCCGTGGCCGCCATGCCCGCCGCGCAGCTCGAGCGGTACTACGGCAGCCGCGAGGCGGCGCAGATCCCGCTGTATCTGGGATACGCGTTCCGCGCGTTCAACACTCACGGCAAGGCGCTGTTCACGCTCGCGCATCGGGCAATGGCCGAGTACGACGAGAAGGACTACGTCCTCACCGACGGTGAACGTATCTGTTCAACCGCCCTGGGCTGGAACTTCGGTGACGGGCATCTGCACAACGAGCAACTGATCGCTGCCCTGCAGCAACGCTGCGGTTTCGAACCCGGTGAGGTACGAATCGTGTTGCTCGATGCCCAGCCCATCCAGCGGCAGCAGCAGAACTACCGCCTCGTCGACGCCGCGACCGGTGAATTCGAACGCGGATACGTGCGGGTCGCCGATATGGTCGTCCGCCAGCCGTGGGACGACGATGTACCCGTGTATCCCGAGGACGGAAGCTGACAGTCCGGCTCAGCGGGCGGGAGCGAGCCGGAGCCGGCGCACCGCCTCGTCCAAGGTTTCCGGGCGCTTACAGAAAGTGAACCGGACGAGGTGGCGCCACGACGCGGGATCATCGGTGAAAACACTGACCGGCACCGCGGCCACCCCGAGCCGTTCGGGTAGTTCGCGGCAGAACCGGATATCGTCGTCCGCGCCGAGCGGGCGGATATCGGCGCAGACGAAATAGCTACCGGCACTGGGATGCACACGGAACCCGGTATCGGCCAGCGCCGCGGACAACCGCAACCGGCGTTCGGCCAGCGAATCCCGGAGCTCGACCACCCACTCGAGTTCGTGGGTGAGCGCATGGGCGACCGCCGGCTGGAACGGGCCACCACCGACGAAGGTGAGGAACTGTTTGGCGGCCAGGACGCCGTCGATCAACGCCGCCGGTCCGCAGATCCAGCCGATCTTCCAGCCGGTGACGCTGAACGTTTTCGCCGCGCTGGAGACGACCAGTGTCCGCTCCGCCATACCCGGCAGAGTGGCGATACTGATGTGTTCGGCGCCGTCGTACACCAGATGCTCGTACACCTCGTCGGCCAGCACCAGCAGATCGTGTTCGCAGGCGATCTCGGCTATCGCGGTCAGGTCCGCGCGATCCAGGACGGTACCGGTGGGATTGTGCGGTGAGTTCAGGATCAGCATGCGCGTGGCCGGGGTGATCGCCGCGCGCAGACTGTCGTGGTCGAGGACGAACCGGTCGCCGTCGGCGGTGAGCCGGGCAGTACGCCGGCGGGCACCGGCCAGGGCTATTGCCGCGGGATAGGAGTCGTAGTACGGCTCGATCAGCACGACTTCGGCACCCGGCTCGACCAGCCCGAGCACCGCCGCGGTCACCGCTTCGGTCGCACCGACGGTCACGAGCACTTCGGTATCGGGGTCGTACCGGGTGCCGTAGCGCCGGGACCGGTCCGCGGCGATCGCACCGCGCAATGCCGGCACACCCCGGCCCGGCGGGTACTGGTTACCGCCGGCAGCGATGGCCTCGCGGGCGACCTCCAGCATCGCTGCGGGGCCGTCGCTGTCCGGGAACCCCTGCCCGAGATTGACGGCCTCGTGCCGGACGGCGAGTTCGGTCATCTCGGCGAAGATGGTGGCCGCGAACGGCCGCAACCTGGTGACGGTGGGAGACGGGTCGGGCATGAGACGAGGGTAGACGCCGGTTCGGGTGTCGCGGCCGGCTCGGGCCGGGGGAGCGCGGTTGCGGCCCGGCAGCGTAGCGCTGTGCGGTCCGGCGCCGGACCTGGGTACGCGCCGTTCGGCAGGGATGCGACGTGCCGCCGGGCCGCGGTCGATACAGTCGCAGGTGATGCGCATCGATCGGAAAGTCCTCGTACTGCTGACGATCCTCGGTCTGGCCCTGGCCGGTTGTTCTTCCGGGCCGCCCGAGCCCGAAACCACGGCCGGCAGTTTCGCCGACGCGCTCAACCGCGACGATATCGCCGCGGCTGCGCAGCTCACCGACGACCCCGCCCGTGCGGAACAGACCGTCGGCGCGCTATACGAGGGTCTGGGCAAGGAGGTGATCTACACGGTCGCCGGGGCCGAAGACGATACGTTCACCCTCGAGGCGACCTGGAAGCTGGGCAAGCAGGGCGCCGAGTGGAAGTACACCACCACCGGCACCGCCGTGGAGACCGATGCCGGCCACCGCATCCGCTGGAATCCGGCCGTGCTCGCACCCGGTCTCGACCGGGGTGAACTGACCTATGCGCCGGTGTATCCGGAACCGGCCCGCGTCCTCGACGCGTCGGGCGGGGAATTGCTGACCGAACAGGTGGTGACCCTGGTCCAGCTCGCGCCCGGTGCCGATACCGCGGCCGTGGCGAATCTGGTCTCCCCGTTCGCGCCGGGCATCACCGCGGCCTCGCTGGACGCCGATCTGGCCGAATCTGCCGGTGCCCCTGTGACGGCGATCAGCCTGCGCGAATCGGATATCGCGCCGATCCGCGAGGCGCTGACCGCCACGCCGGGGGTCACCCTGGCCCCGCAGACCCGGCTGCTCACCACCGACCGCGCTCTGTCCGCGCAGACCCTGTCCGGTCCGGCCGAGCTGTGGCAGGAACAGGCCGACGCGGCGGCCGGCTGGGTTGTGCAGGCCGCGACCCCGGAAGGCGCGGTCCGGATCGCCGGCCGGGATCCCGGGCAGACCACCGATATCCACACCACCATCGACGCGGGCCTGCAGCGTGCCGCGGAAACCGCCCTCGACCCGATCGACCAGGCCGCGGCCATCGTGGCGGTCCGGCCGTCCACCGGCGAGATCGTGGCAGGCGGCCAGAACGCCGCCGCCGACGCCGAAGGACCTATCGCGTTCACCGGTCTGTACCCGCCGGGTTCGACCTTCAAAACCGTGACCACCGCCGCCGTCCTGGACGCCGGAACCGCGACCCCGGATACCGTGCTGCCCTGCCCGGGCGTCGCCGATATCGAGGGCCGCCGGATCCCGAACGACGACAGTTTCGACCTGGGCGAGGTACCACTGCACACCGCCTTCGCGCGGTCCTGCAACACGACCATGGCCGGGCTGGCTGTCCAGTTACCGCCGGAGGCACTCACCACCACCGCCGAACGCCTCGGCCTCGGCGTCGACTATGTGACCCCCGGCGTGACCACGGTGACCGGTAGCGTGCCGATCCCGGCGAATTCGGCGGAACGGGTGGAGGCCAGTATCGGCCAGGGCGCGGTCACGGCATCCCCGTTCGGGATGGCGCTGGTCGCCGCCTCGATCGCCGACGGCGCGACTCCGGCACCGGTCATGGTGGCGGGGCAACCGGGCACCCCGGACCGCACCCCGCCACCGTTGCCCGCCACCGTGACCGACCAGCTGAAAACCATGATGCGCGAAACCGTCACCGCCGGTACCGCCACCCAGCTGGCCGATATCCCCGGCCTGCTCGGTAAGACCGGTACCGCCGAATACGGTGACAACACGAATGCGCACGGCTGGTTCGTGGGTATCCGCGGCGACCTGGCGTTCGCTGTCTTCGTCGCCGATGCGGGCAGTTCGGGTCCGGCAGTCGAGGCCGCGGGCCGCATGCTGCGGAATTCCTGAACCCGCGTCCGATCGGTTCAGGCCGCCTGTTCCCGTGCGGCGTCGAGCAGCAGTTCCACTGCGTAAACCACGACCTGATCGAGGATCTCGGCGGGTTCACCGGCGAAAAGCCGATGGTGCGTCCGCACCGAGCCGTCCGCGGACACGGCGAACCACACCGACCCCGGCTCGTGCCCGTCCTGCGGATCGGGACCCCCGGCGCCCGTGACACCCACCGCCAAGGACGCTTCGAACAGTGTCCGCACCCCCTCGGCCATCGCAGCTGCCGCCGGCGCACACACCACCGGCCCGTCCGGCACACCCAGCACGTGATGTTTGACCGCCCTGCTGTAAGCGACCACGGCTCCCCGGAACCACTCACCGGAGTTGCTCGCCGCGCCGAGCGCCGCCGCCAACTGCCCGGAGGTCAGCGATTCCGCGACCGCGACCTGCAACCCGGCCCGGCCGGCGATCTCCGCCAGCTCTTCGGCTCGGTCATGCGCTCGTCCCAGAACAGCCGGCACCAGCAGCTCCTCGGAATCAGATTCGGACGACATCGACACCCCCTGAGCAAGCTCGGCGCACCATCACCGCGCCGGTAGCCTGCAGCGTTCGGTCGCAGAACATGAACGCCATCGTAACCACGTCGCCCTCTCCGGGCGTCCCGCTATTCCCGGGTGCCGAGCGGATCGGCGAGGGCGGCTTCGGCGGCATCGAGGATTGTGTCGCAGGCCTTGGCCACCACCGGCCCGAAGAACCGCATCGCTGCGGCGCTCAGGGCAGGGAAGGGAAGCGGGGGCAGCCGGGATTCAGTCGTTGGTGGACGCCCCGGGTCCAGTTGCGGCGTACCGGGCGGCGATGGTGCGGACGGCCTCGTCGACTACCTGAGTGACGCGTTCGGTGCTCACCTCCCAGCCCGGTACCAGGAGTGTCGGCCAGAAGATGTAGTTGGAGATCATGCCCAGGAACTGGGTGGCGGCGAGGTCCACGTCCTCGATCCGCACCGTTCCCGCCTCGTGTTCGGCCAGGAGGTAGCTGCGTACGGACTCGAAGTAGGGCATCTTCCCCTGCGAGAACTGCGCATCGGCCAGCTCGGGGAACCGCGGAAGCTCGGCGATGACGATCCTGAACAGGTCGGTCATCTGGGGACGGCCCAGCAGCTCGGCGTAACGGTGACCGATGATGCCGAGCCCGTCGACGATATTGCCGGCCGGCGGAGGATCCTCCTCCTCGGCGGTGGACCAGGACTCGGTCACGATGGCGTCGAACAGGGCAGCTTTGCTCGGAAACTGTTTGAACAGGGTGGCTCGCGAAACGCCCGAGCGCTCCGCGATCCGCGCCAGCGATGTCCGGTCGTAGCCCAACTCGAGAAACAGTGCGGTCGCGGCTGTCACGATCTGGGTGCGCTTCTCCTGGGCGACGCGCTGGTGATACGTCGTCACGACCGTGCTCATGGGCCAAGCATACGAGGTGAGTGGCTTGACTCGCCATTGCCGGCGACCTAGTGTCGAGCCAATGGTGAGTCGCTCGGCTCACCATTGGCCGCGCTGCTCATCACTGGTGATCCCGGTCATTCACCCCCGTACCGAAGGAACATTTGATGCCCCGCTTCGACAACAAGACCGTGCTCGTGACCGGTGGAACCGGCGGCCAGGGCTCGAGTCACGTACGCGCATTTCACGCGGAGGGGGCGAACGTGGTGTTCGGCGGCACCGACGCCGAACGCGGTACCGCTCTCGCCGACGAGCTCGGGACCCGCGCTCGCTTCGCCCACCTCGACGTCAGGGACGAAAGCTCGTGGTCCGCCGCTGTGCAAGCCGCCGAAAGCGCCTTCGGTGCCCTGAACGTGCTCGTCAACAACGCGGGCGTGCAAAACCCGCCTGCCACAATCGAAAACACCGACCGGGCCACGTGGTCGCGCATACTCGACGTCAACCTCACGGGGACCTTCCTCGGCATCAAGGTCGCAGTCCCTGCTCTGCGCCGCGCGGCGGGGGGAGCGATCGTCAACGTCGCTTCGACCATGGCCATGGGCGGCACGGCTCACTACGCGCCGTACGTCGCCGGTAAGTGGGCCGTGCGTGGACTCACCCGGACGGCAGCACTCGAGCTCGGCCGCGACAACATTCGCGTGAACACCATCCACCCCGGCGTGATCTCGACCCCTTTCATCCACGAGCCAGCAGCCGGCGCCACCGCGGCGATCGCCGACTTCTATTCACCCGAGCCGTTCGCCATACCCCGGCTCGGGGAGCCGGCCGACGTCACCCGTCTTCTCCTGTTCCTCACGTCGGCGGACGCGTCGTTCATCACGGGGTCGGAGTACGTCATCGACGGTGGACTCCTCCTCGGCCCCGCCCTTCAGGCCGAGCCCGCATGAGCACTCCGGACACGACTGGGTCGAACGACTCCGCACAGGACGTATCTTTATCCCACCTGCCCGCCCACATCCGACGAGCGATCGAGATCACCCCCGCCGCAGGCACGGATCATCGACATTCGGGATCGGTACAACTCTCGATCTGTCACCCGATGGTGCGGTTCGTTGGAAGGGGGCCGGCATCGGGAACTCGCAGATGACTCGTCGACCGAACTTTCAGATGGCGTCCTGCGGTCGAGTGCGGGAGATGCGCCGTCACCGGCGCGAGCCGTGGGGCCTCGAGCCCGGCTGCCTGCTATACACAGCACATGCCGGAGAATTTCTTCGACGCTCTGATCGCCGCGGCCGATCCGCCGGTGTTCGTGGTGACCCTCACCGCCGATGGGCAGCGGGCCGGGTGTCTGGTGGGGTTCGCCGGGCAGGTGGCGATCGAACCGCGGCGGTTCCTGGTGTGCTTGTCCGAGGTCAACCACACCTACCGTCTCGCGCAGCGCACGGAGTTCGTGGGTGTGCATCTGATCGGCAGCGACCATGCCTCGCTGGCGATGCTCTTCGGCGGGGAGACGGGCGACGAGATCGATAAGTTCGCGCACTGCTCGTGGCGGGCCGGTCCGCATGATGTGCCGGTGTTGGACGATGCCGCGGCCTGGTTCTGCGGTCGTGTTCTCGCCCGGCACGATTTCGGCGACCATATGGGTTTGGTGCTTGCGCCGGAGACGGGGAAGGTCCGGCAGTCGGAGCCGGGCGCACTGCGCTATCACCACGTCGCGGATCTGGAACCGGGCCACCCGGTCTGACCCCATCGTCTCCCTGCTGTTTACGGGCCGGTCGATGGGTTACCCGCGCCGTAGACCGGCCGGATCGGGCAGGCCGGTCGCCCCGACGAGAGGAGTCCGGCTGTGAGCGGAACCGACAAGGCCAGCAACAAGGCCGAGGAGCTCGCCGGTCAGGCCAAGGAGAAGTTCGGCGAGGCCACCGGTGACGAGGACAAGAAGAACGAAGGTAAGGCCGATCAGGTCAAATCGAATCTGAAGGACGCCGGTGAGAAGGTGAAGGACGCCTTCCGCGACTGATCGGTCGATTGCGGTGGCCGGGGTCGGTGGAGATCGTTCGATCCCGGTGCCGTCGCGGATATCGCCCGTGCCGGGTGCCGTGGCCGGCCGTGATCGTAATCGGTCGGATGGGGTGCGGGTGTGGCTTCGATGGAGGTGGCGAGTCCGCGGCGAATAGCATTGCGGCGAACTGTCTTTGCCGTCTTGTGTGAACATCGCGCCCCCAGCCGTATTTCATGCTACTTTTCGTCACATATATCCCGGCTGGTGTGGAGGTCCAGTGCCGAACGGTGCGCACGAAATGATCGGGCGGTCGCTTGCCCAGGGGAGTGCAGGTGGTGGCGCCGCCCTGGATCAGGTCGCCATCATGACCGGTTCGGCCGGGGTGATCGCCCTCGGATTGATGTGGGTGGGCTACCTCCACCGCACCCGCCGCATCACCTGGTTACAGCGGGTAGCGGACCGGCTCGGCAGCTGGTTCGATCAGCCGGGCTGGGTGGCACTGCCGCTGGCGATGTTCCTGGCCACCATCCTCACCGCGCTGCTCGGCTTCATCTGGGATGTGAGCCTGCACATCGGGAACGGCCGCGACGAGGGCCCGCTGGCCAATCCGGCGCACTATTTCATCCTCGCGGGCCTGTTCTTCCTGTTCACCGCGGGAATGGCGGCGATCGTGCTGCCACTCGACGAGAAACCCGGTCCCGCGGCGGTGCGGATCACCCGCACCTGGTACGCGCCCGTCGGCGGAATCCTGCTGGCCGGTGCCGGGCTGTATGCCCTGATCGGGTTTCCGCTCGACGATCTGTGGCACCGCATATTCGGCCAGGACGTCACGCTGTGGGGTCCGACGCATCTGATGCTCATCGGCGGTGCGGGGCTCTCCCTGATGGGTGTGCTGCTGCTCGAATTCGAGGGCCGGCGCAGCCGTCCGAGTCCGCAGGAGCCGCGGCCGCGCCGGATGTGGTGGATGCGGGCATTCGCCTTCGGGGGCCTGCTCATCGGGCTGTCGGTATTCCAGGTGGAGTACGACTTCGGCGTCGAACAGTTCCGGCTCGTACTGCAGCCCATGCTGATGGTGGCGGCGGCGACCGTTGCGCTGATCGCGGCCCGGATGACCCTCGGAACGGGTGCCGCCCTGGTGGTGGCATGTTTTGCCGCCGTGGTCCGGCTCGTGGTGGCCTGGCTGGTCGGCGGGCCGATCATCGACGCGCCGCGTAACGTCTTCCCGCTCTATCTCGGGATCGCCGTGGTGGTGGAGATTCTCTGCCTGCTACCGGCGGCCCGGCGCCGGATCCTGTGGGGCGCGCTGACTGGTCTGGTGGCGGCGACGCTCGGGATCTGGCTGGAATCCCTGTGGGTCGCTGCGGTATTCGTCGATCCATGGCCCACGGCGATGTGGCCGGAACTACTGCTGATGACGATCCCCACCGGGATCGCGGGTGGCGTGGTCGGCGCGATGCTCGCCACCGTGCTGCTGGGGGAACCGTTACCGCGCCCGGCTGTGCGGCGCACACTGGTCACCGCCGCCGTGGCCGTGGTCGCCGCGGTCACCGCCAACGGTCTGATGATCGATATCCCGCAGGACGCCCGGGCAACGGTGCAACTGCGGGAAGCCCCGGCGGACGGCGGCCGCATGGTCCACGCCGATATCCGGATCACACCGGACGATCTGGCCGGCGCCGACCCCGAATGGGTCCAGATCCTCGCCTGGCAGGGCGGTGTGGGCAGTGACAGTCCGGGACGCGGGCTCGTGGTGGATCAGCTGCGCCGGGTGGGCGAAGGACATTACGTGACCACGGAGGCGGTTCCGGTCCACGGCACCTGGAAGACGATCCTGCGCGTCCAGGACGGGCGCACACAGACCGCGCTGCCGATCTTCATGGCCGCCGACCCCGGTATCGGTGCCGAGGAGGTGCCGGCGCTGGACGAGTTCACCCGCCCGTTCGTCGCCGAGATCACGGTATTGCAGCGGGAGCGTTCGTTCGATCATCCCGCCTGGCTCTTCACCGCGGCCTCGCTGATCGTGCTGCTGTGCAGCCTGGCGCTGATCGCCGCGTTGTCCTGGGGCGCTGCCCGGATCAACGACCGTTACCCGCGGTCGTCCGGGGTGCGCGCGCCGGAGCAGGCACCGGTTTCGTGAACGACCGGTACGACGATGTGGTGGTCCTGGCGGACCACTCGATCTTGTTGGCGATCCCCGCCTTCCTCCCCGCCTTTCTCATCGCCGGAGTCGTCCTCTTCATCGCGGTGCGCGACCGCAGGAACGGCGAGGACGAACCGGCCCCGCCGCACCAGGCGGATACCGCGCCCGATATCGACGAGGAGAACTGATGTCCCTATCGCGGCTATGCGTGCCACTGCTCGTGGCCGGGCTGCTCACAGCCGGTTGCGCGGCCTCCGAACCGCAGGGCCCAGGTGGGGAGAAGCCCCCCGGCGTGACCGAGTCGGCGGCGAGCGTCCGCCTGACCGTGCGGATCGCGGACGGGGTGGTGTCGCCCGTGGACAGCAGGCTCGACGCGCGGGCCGGTGAGCCGGTCGAAGTGATCGTGGACAGCGATATCTCCGACGAACTGCATGTGCACGCGAACCCCGACCACACGTTCGCCGTCACCCCGGGCGCAGGACAGCGTTTCCGATTCGCCGTCGAGGTGCCGGGGCGAGTGGAGATCGAACTGCATCATGCGGGGGTCACGGTGGCGACCCTGTTCGTCCGCCCGTGACAACGCTGGCCCACGGGATCGGCGGGGCGTCGGATCTGCCGATCCCGCTGACCTACGCATTGATCGGCGCGGCATGGGCGCTGGCCTTTTCGTTCGCGGTGCTCGCCTTCGCCTGGCGCGAACCCCGACTGGACCCGGCCGCGCGCGGGAAACCGGTACCGGCGACGGTGCGTGCGGTTGTGGATTCGCCGGTTCTCCGGGCAGTCGTCGCCGTGGGAAGCGTCGCCGCGACCGCGCTGGTCCTGGCGGTCGGGGTATTCGGTTCCGCCGATCCGGCTGCGAATCCGGTGCCCGGTGTCGTCTACGTGCTCGTCTGGGTCGGGGTGATGGTGGCCTCGCTGGTCGCCGGACCGGTGTGGAAGCTGCTGTCCCCGGCGCGGGCCGTGCACCGTGCCGTGTGCGCGCTCACCGGTCGCGCACCCGAATCCGGATGGCTGCGGTATCCGCGGGCGTGGGGCCGATGGCCGGCGGCGTTCGGGCTGTTCACCTTCGTCTGGCTGGAACTGGCCTCCCCCGATCCCGGTTCGGTGACCGCCGTGACCGTATGGGTGGCCGGATACCTGGTCGTCACTGTGGTGGGTTTATTCGTTTTCGGCACCGAATGGGCCGAGTACGGCGACCCGCTGGAGGTGTACAGCAGCCTCCTCGGCCGGTTGAGCCCGCTGGCCCGGGGCCCCGGCGGTGCGTTCGTCCTGCGCTCGCCGCTGGCGAATCTGGCCGGCAGCCCGGTGGGTCCGGGGTCGGTGGCGGTCGCGGCGACACTGTTGGGTTCCACCGCATTCGACAGCTTCTCGATGTTCGAATGGTGGCGGAGTCTGCTCGCCGATGCGGGCAGTTCTTCGGGACGCACCATGGTGGGCACCGCCGGGCTGCTGGTGTTCATTGCCGCTGTCGGGGTGAGTTTCCGGTTCGCCGCCGCGGCCACCGGTGGACTCGCCCGCGCCGAACGCCGCCTGCTCCCGACCCGGCTCGCGTACACCCTGACACCGATCATCGCGGGCTATGTGGTCGCGCACTACCTGAGCTTCCTGGTCGAGAAGAGCCAGGCCACCGTGATCCTGTTCGCGGATCCGTTCGGCGCCGGGTGGAACCTGTTCGGCCTGGCCGACCGGGAGGTCGCCTATCTCCTGTCGGCACATCCGGCAGTGCTGGGCACCCTCAAGGTCGTGGCCGTGGTGACGGGGCATGTGCTGGGTGTCGCCGCCGCCCACGATCGCTGTCTGCGGCTGCTGCCGCCGGCGCATCGGCTCACCGGCCAGCTCGCGCTCATGCTGCTCATGGTCGGCTACACGTTCACCGGGCTCTATCTGCTCTTCGACGCCTGAATTCGCGGACGGTACCGGCCGTGGCCGGCGGGACCGGCACCCGATCTCAGCCGATCAATCGCCGCTCGGGCTCGGGATGGGCGGTGGATACGTCCCGCAGGACCGCGCCGGGGGCCAGCTCATGCACCGGCCGGATCGCTTCCACGGCATTGACGCAGGTCAGATGGTCGGCAGGATGGACGCCCGCCATACATTTGAAGCGGACGTTCGCCGTTCCCTTCGCGGTATCGGTGGTGGTGGTGAGCCGGTAGCGCAGCGGTGCCCGGTCCGCGGTGGCCGCCGACCAGATGGACCGGTAGCTCAGCGCGGGGCCGAGATCACGGTTCACGATCACCTTTTCGACCGTGCCCGTTTCGTCGGTGACGATATCCACCGTGCCGGCCGGTGTTTCGGTGCTGCCGGTCGTGCTGCCGAAAACCGCCTCGTCCAGAACATGGAGCCCGGCCGAGTAATAACCGTCCACCAGGGCCGCGGCCCGCGTGGCAACGGCGGTGTCGACGGCGCCGATCCCGACCTCATCCGGTGGACCCCACGGGTAGACACCGGCCCCGGTGAAATCCAGTTCCTCCACCAGCTCCACCCGGCGAATATCGCGGGTGACCTCGGTGACCGCCCGAATGAGGCGGGCCGGAACGGTGCTCTGGAATGCGCCTGTCGCATGGAAAACCGAATTCCCGCCGTGGCAGGCATCGGCGAGGGCGGCTTCGGGGCCGTGGCTGTTCTGCGGCGCCGTGGAGATCACGTCGTACCCTTCGCGTAGCAGGCGCGGCAGTATCGCGGCCGGTGAATCCGCGGCGATCTCGGCGAAAGACGGTACGTAGACGAGGCATCCGGTGCCGGCGGGTGGTACCTGCGTGCCCGTGATCAGCGCGGTGAGCTCCAGATCGGGCCGGGCGCCGATCCGGTCCGCGATCGGTTCGGCGAGCAGGCCGGCGCCCAGCACCGCAACGGCGACGGTGGATGAACTCATGCGGACTCCAGACGGTAGTGCGGACGCAGGTCCGGTGTCGGGGTGTTTCGATACCGGTCGGGCCGCCGTCGGGGTGATTCCGTGCCCACCGGCGAGGCTGCTTCCCGTACAAAGCGTAGGCAACCGGCGCCGAGTACGGCATCGAAATGGGCGGGTTGTACCGAACCGATCGAGATGACGGAATCGATTGCGTCCTGCGGTGTTCCAGGCCTGGCGTTCGCCGCAGCCGTACCGTCGGGAGCCAGGTGGCCTCGACCGTGGGCCGAGGCCACATATCGCTGCCCGGGTCGCTAGACCTCGGCGACGCAGGTGACGAGTTTGCGTTCGTCGTAGGTGAAGTAACCGGTGGCCTCCGCAGGGCAACCGGACTCATCGGTGGTGCCCGGCAGGATCGCGAGCACCCGGACCGTTTCGGGCTTACCCGCGGTGCACGGGCTGTGCGAAGGGCTGTCCATCCCGGCCGGAATGGTCATGCACTGGCCGACGACCCAGTCGATATCGAGGCACAGGGCGCCCTGTTCCTCGCCACCGAGGGTGACGTAGTAGGTCTGGTCGACGTCGCCGGCGCACTCGTCCTGGGTCGGCGCCTTGGCGACGACCTTGTAGTTCGACTTTTCGCTACCGCATTCGGCGTGATCGATTTCGGCGTCCATCATGGTTCCCGACAGGGTCACACACTGGCCGATCTCGGCGTCGAAGGATACGTCGCCGCCCGCGTCGGCTCCGTTCTGGCCCGGAACGGTGGTCTCCGGGGCCGGGCTCGCGGAACCCGACGAATCCGTGCCGGAACACCCCGACAGTGCGAGTACGGCGCATCCGGCCACGACGAACCCGGTGAGCAGGTTCCGGACCCGGGATCCGGGCGTGCGTCTGGACATGACAATTCCTCCATCGATATCGATCGCATGAGTGGATGGGGGGAGAACTCGTGAATCGTTCGACGAGGCACCATGATGTACGCACTACTCGCCGCCCCCGACCCGATCAAGATCATATCCGGTGGGTGCACAGTATGGTCATCGACCGGTCGACCCGACGTGACGCGGGTATTGCACGAGGGTGCGCCCCGGTTCCGGAATCGGTGGAATCCGCCGAGTGGCCCGCCCGTGTAGGCAGGTCACCCGGTCGATCACCGAGTGGTTCTCGTGGGGGAACTATTCGGCATCGGCGGATCCCTTCGGATCCTTGGCGTCCCGCAGAGCGGTTTCGAGTTCCCGCCGGAGCCGGGCCGCGGTGGCCTCGTCACCTGCGTCCTCGGCGGTGGTGATGTCCTGATTCAGCTGGGCGATCGTATCGCGGGTGCTCATC
Organism: Nocardia carnea NBRC 14403; assembly: GCF_000308515.1. Classification (GTDB taxonomy): domain Bacteria; phylum Actinomycetota; class Actinomycetes; order Mycobacteriales; family Mycobacteriaceae; genus Nocardia; species Nocardia carnea. The sequence continues at coordinate 141,234 of NZ_BAFV01000124.1, forward strand.
GAACCTCCCTTCTCGTCGGGGTGCCGGGCCGTGGGATCCGCGCCGGCATCCTCCACCGACCGCGTGTCCGATTTCCGGCGGTCGAAACATGCGTGCGGGGCCCGGCAGAGCTGCGACCGGCGGCGCCGGGTGCAAGTATTTGCCGTATGAGTGGAGCCAAGCGGATGCGCCTGCAGCCGGTCGCCCAGGGAGCCGCGGTCACCCAGCTGGAACTGTTCTTCGATCTGGTGGTGGTCTTCGCCCTCACCAAGGTCACCGATCTGGCCGCCGAGGAGACCTCGGCCGTGAACATGCTGCGGGCGCTGCTGGTCCTGGCGGTGATGTGGTGGGTGTGGATCGCCTACAGCTGGCTGGGCAATGTGGTGCGGGCCGACGAAGGCCTGGCCCGGGTGGCCGTGTTCACGGCCATGGGCGCCGCCTTCATCGCCGCGCTGACCATTCCCGAGGCCTTCCACGACCTGCCCGGCGGCTGGTCGGGACCGCTGGTGTTCGCGCTGGCCTATCTGGTGGCCCGGCTCGTCCACCTGGGTATGTTCTGGCTGGTCAGCGCACACGACCCACAGTTGCGTGGGCAGGTGATCCGCTGGGGGCTGGGGTCGATCACCATCGGCACCGCACTGCTGGTGGTCGCGGCGACCACCTCGGGAGCCGCGCAGATCTGGTTGTGGATCGCCGCGGTGGTGGGCGATATGGCCTGGACCCTGCTCTCCGGGAACGGCTGGCGGGTCAACTCGGCCAAGCATTTCTCCGAGCGCTACGGGTTGATCGTCATCGTGGCGCTGGGGGAATCCATCGTTTCGATCGGAATCGGGGTCGCCGCGCTGCCCATCTCGTGGCCGATCACCGTGGGCTCGCTGCTGGGCCTGGCCATCTCCGGGCTGCTGTGGTGGGCGTACTTCGACGTCGCGGCGCTGTCGGTGGAGCACGCGCTGGCCGCGGCCGACGGGGAACGGCAGATCAAGATCGCCCGGAACTGCTATACGTACTGGCACTTCCCGATGATCGCCGGCGTGATCGCACTGTCTCTGGGCCTGAAGAAAGTGCTGTACTACGTCGGGGACAGTTCGCATCACCGGCTCACCGACGCGCTGTACGGGATACCGTTGTTCGCCCTCTACGGCGGTGTCGCGCTGTTCCTCATCGGGCTCGTCGGTGGCAAGGCCTACGCCACCGGGGAGGTCACCGTATCCCGCGTTGTCGCGATCGTGGTCCTGCTCGCACTGATCCCGTTGGCGGCGGTACTGCCCGCGCTCGCCGCCCTGGCGATCCTGTGCGCGGTCCTCGTCCTGCTGATCGTCTGGGAGACCGTTCGCTACGCCGCACCGCGCGACGAAATCCGGCACGGTGAGCATCATTCGTAGCGGCGCCCCGGCCGGGGAATCGTCGCCGGGCCGGCGCCGGCTCCTGTTCGGCCGGAGTTCGCGATGCCCGGCGACGGCTGTACCGGCGGAGCGTGCCCGGAGTATCTTCGCCGGAAGGCGGCCGTGACCCACGCCGGGTGTTCCGGCCCAACCCCGACCGTGCCGTATCGCAACGAAGGAGTCTGCTGTGCCGAGGGAACTGGACCTGACCACGGACGAACTACTGTCGACCACGCGAGCGGTACGTAAACGGCTCGATCTCGAGCGTGAGGTCCCGCTAGAGGTGGTGCGGGAATGTATCGAACTGGCGGTGCAGGCGCCGAGTGGGTCGAACCGGCAGGGCTGGCACTGGGTCGTCGTCACCGATCCCGGGCAGCGCCGGTCCCTCGGCGAGCTCTACCGCAAGGCATTCGAGGAATATGCGTCGTCCCGGTATTTTCCCGGTAACCAGCTCAGCGGTGATTCCGAAGCGGATGCGGCCCGGCAGCGAGTCGCGGACTCCGCGCGATATCTGGCCGAGAAGATGGGCGAGGTGCCGACTCTGGTGATCCCCTGCCAGTCGGGCCGCCTGGACAACGCGTCGAGCGCGGAGAGCGCGTCGTATTGGGGGTCGCTGTTTCCCGCGGCGTGGAGCTTCTGCCTGGCGGCGCGTTCGCGCGGACTCGGAACATCGTGGACGACACTGCATTTGCGGTACGAGCGGGAAGCGGCGGAAATTCTCGGTATTCCCTACGACAAGGTCTCGCAGGGGGCGCTGCTCCCGGTGGCCTATACAGTGGGCACAGATTTCAAACCCGCTGCGCGGGCCGATCTCGATCGGATCGTGCACATCGGGGGCTGGTAGACACCCCGAGCGGGCCTCGTTGCGGTCCTGTCGCCCACTGTCTCGGCGCGTCTGCGGTCGAACGTGAACCACCGCTGGGTACAGCGTTTTTCGCGACTTTCTCGGCCGGCGTGCGGGCCACCGGTAGCGGGTACCGGCCGGTAGGTCACGTTTCGATCACGTCGAATCGGGTAGTTCTGAAGGAAGTCGAGCCGATCAGCGAGCCGATTGGGAAGACCCGAGGAGCCACCGATGAAGGAAACGACCGCAGTCACCATCGACACACCCGCGAGCCGCAATGCCCGCCCCGGACGGCCGCGCGGCGGGGACAGCTACGACAATCTCGAACCCTGGTTCGACAAGCTGGCGGGCCTGGAAGCCGACGATCCACGCTGCCAGGAAATCCGCACCGAAATCGTGCATCTGGGCCTACCGCTCGCCGACCATATCGCCCGGCGGTTCAGCGGTCGCGGCGAGGCATTCGACGATCTGCTCCAAATCGCCCGGATGGGTCTGGTGCAGGCCGTGGACCGCTTCGATGTGAGCCGGGGGAGTTCGTTCCTGTCGTTTGCCGTGCCCACCATCATGGGCGAGGTGCGCCGGCATTTCCGCGACCACACCTGGGCCGTGCGGGTGCCGCGCGGTACCAAGGAACTGCATCTGCGCATCGGCCCGGCCTCCGAAGTACTGTTCCAGCGGCTCGGCCGGACACCGACCGCCCGCGAGATCGCCGCGGAAGTCGGGGCCGAGCTGACCGAGGTCACCCAGGCGCTGATTGCCGGTAACGGGCATACCAGCAACTCCCTGGACGCCGCGGTCCGCGAACACGACGACGAGACCCCGCCCCCGGCGGTGCTCACCAAGCTGGGCACCGAAGAACCCTGCTTCGGGCTGCTCGAGGATGCCATGGCGGTACGCCCGCTCATCGAACAGTTGCCGCGGCGCGAACGCCAGATCCTCGTCTGGCGCTACTTCGGCAATATGACCCAGAACCAGATCGCGCAGCGGCTGGGTATTTCGCAGATGCAGGTCTCCCGGATCCTCGGCAAAACCCTCGAAACTCTGCGCGAACAGGCCCTCGCCGAACCGGACACCGCTGCCCCGATGGCGGCCTGAGCGAACGCGACCGGCGGTTATCGGGCCAGCGGGATCGAGACCACGAAACGAGCCCCGCCCGGTACACCGTTCTCGACCCGGATGGACCCGCCGTGTCGTTCGACCACATCACGGACGATGGCCAACCCCAGCCCGGCTCCGCCCTCGTCGCGGCTGCGGGCCTCGTCGAGCCGGACGAAACGCTGGAATATCCGTTCCCGATCCGCCTCGGGTACTCCGGCCCCGTCGTCGGCGACCACGAGCACCGCGGCCCCGTCCACACATTCCAGCGAGACCTGAACCAGGGTCGCAGTGTGCCGCTGCGCGTTGTCGACCAGATTGCCCAGTACACGGGCCAGCTGGGTGCCGCTACCGGTGAGCTCGACGGGCTCGTCCGGCAGCTCGGTCTCGACCGGGACACGGTCGCCGGTCCGCCGCGACAGTTCGCCGGCCACGAGTGCCGCGATATCCACCCGGCCGGGCCGCGGCCGTTCCCCGGCATCCAGGCGGGCCAGCAGCAAGAGATCCGTCGCCAGATGTTCCAGCCGCACGGTATCGCCGAGCAGGCCCTCGAGTTCGAGCAGATCCGGATGCGCCTGCGCGACCTCGAGCTGGGCCCGCAGACTGGCGATCGGGGTGCGCAACTCGTGCGCCGCATCGGCGATGAACCGGCGCTGCCGGTCGGCGGACTGCTCCAGCGCCGCCAGGGTGTCGTTGGTGGTCGCCGCGAGGAGGGCGATCTCGTCGCGCGCCGGTGGTTCGGGGACGCGCCGGGACAGATCACCGTGCATGATCTCGGCGAGTTCGCGGCGAATGGCTTCCACCGGGCGTAACGCGCGCCGGGTGACGAACCAGGTCACCACCGACACCACCGCCAGCACCGGGAGCAGCCCGATCAGCATGGCGCGCCGGGCATCGGCGACCGCGCTGTCGGCGGTATCGAGTGCGGCACCGGCATAGACGGTGACCGGTTGCCCGTCGGCGGTGGTCGCGGCAAGTGCGGCGACCCGGAAATGGTCGGGAGCCGAAGCATCGCCGACCCGCAGATATGCCTCGCCCACGACGGCGTCGGTGGTCGACGGCGCCGCCGCGACACTGCTTCCCGGTGATGCGGCGATACCCGCGGCGGTGGCGGCGTCCGGGGTGTCGCTGTCGGATTCCTCGTCCGAATCGTCGTCCGCTTCGTCTACATCCTCTTCCTCGTCGTTCTCGTTCTCTTCCTCGTCGTCCTCGGGCTCGTCGTCGTCCGGGCCGGATTCGTCCGCTTCGTACGGACCGAAATCGGCCATCGGCCGCCTGCCGCGCAGTTCCTCGTCGGCGGCGAGTACCCGGCCGTCCGGTGCGACGATCTGCACCGGTTCGTCGTCCGGATCGGGGAACCGCACTGCCGCGAGATCGGTGCCGCGGCCGATCCGGTCGGCAATATCGCGCGCCGTGTGCTCGGCCTGCGTGCTCGCACTCTCGACGAGGTTGTCCCGCAGTACAACGAGCACGATCAGGCCCGCCGCCACCAATGCCACGGCCACGACAGCCGTGGCGGCGGTGGTGGTGCGGGCCCGCACCGAACTCCACCACCGGCGGCGCGGGGTGCGCTCAGCCACGGTCGCCCGCCAACCGGTATCCCGCGCCACGCACCGTATGGATTGTGCGGCAGCCGAAGGGTGCGTCGATCTTGCGGCGCAGGGCGCTGATATAGACCTCCACGATGTTCGGGTCGCCGTCGTAGGCGAAATCCCAGACATGGCAGAGGATATCGGCCTTGGAAACCACTTCCCCGGCCCGCACCGCGAGATGTTCCAGTACCGCGAACTCTTTGGCGGTGAGCGTGACATCCCGGTCACCGCGGCGGCAGGTATGACTGCTCGGATCCACCAGCAGATCACCCACGCGCAACACCCGGGCGCCGCCGCGGGTCCGGCGGCGCAGCAACGCCCTGATCCGGGCCACCAGCACCACATACGAGAACGGTTTGCGCAGGTAGTCGTCCGCGCCGGTATCGAGGCCCTCGGCCTCGTCGTATTCGCCGTCCTTGGCGGTGAGCATCAGCACAGGCGTCTCGTGCCCCGCGGCACGCAATGTTTCGCAGACCCGGTAGCCGTTCATCCCCGGCAGCATGATGTCGAGGACGATCAGGTCGTAATCAGTACTGGTGGCCTGGTGCAGACCGGAGACACCGTCGTGGACCACGTCCACGGCGAATCCCTCGGCGCACAGGCCTTTTGCCAGTGTGTGGGCCAGACGCTTCTCGTCCTCCACGATCAGCAGACGCATGCGTCAAGAGTGGCAGATCTTTGCTGAAACGATCTTCAGGTGGCTTCAGGCGGGTTTCAGGATCCATTTGCCACAGTGGTGAAACATTCGCTCATACAGGAGGTTTGCACCATGGGAACATATTTCCGCCACGCGGCTTCGGCCATGCGCTGGTTACTGGTCGGCGCGGTAGTGGCGGCGGTGGCAGCCGGCGCCTGCCTCGGTGTCGCCGCGGTCGCCACCGGCCCCGGTGCCGGCGACGACGGCGCGCCGTGGGCGCTGGTGGCCGATCCGGGTATCGATCGGCAGACGGCCATGGACACCGCGGTTTCCGCGGTCCCCGGCAGCGCGGCGGTGTCGGCAGAACTCGATTCCGAGCACCACACCACGGTGTGGGAGGTGGAGGTCGTGACGCCGGACGGGGTGGAGTACGAGGTATCGGTCGACGCGAACACCGGTGTCGTTCGCGGAACCGCCGAACGCGACTGATTACTGTGCTCGCGCCGCAGTAGCCCTCGAACAGGCGACCCCGCCGGCCCGGTTCCCGGCTGCTGCGGCGGAACGGTGGAGCCCGAGGTGAACCACGGGCCTGGTATCCGGAAGTTCGGATACCGGGTCCGTGCTCGTGGGTTCGGGAGGTACGGGAGTCGACTGCGGTCACTCGCACGGCGGGTTCGGATACGCGGCATGCGGTGCCGGCAGTGTCGATACTTACCGTGACAGGGAAGACAATCGCAAATCCATATCGGTGAACAACGTACCGTTAGATGACGGTATGAAAGCCCGCAGGATGCGGCGCTCCGTGGAAAACGATAGGAGAGCGCGATGGGATCCCGATTCCTGGGTTTTATGATGTTGATGTTCGGCGCGATGATGCTGATGTAGTCCGCATCGCGGGATAGTGCGGCCGCGGTTCGGGGCAGGGTTCAGTCGTCGGTCTCGGGGTCGCGTAGATGGGCGTCGAAAAAAGCGGTGATGCGGTGCCAGGCGTGTTCGGATTCCGGTTCGGAGTAGGCCAGTCCCGCGGTACGTTCCACCACACGTAACGGCGCGGGTGTGGGCCAATTGTTCATGAACGAATGGCCCACACCCGGGTATTCGTGCACATCGTGCGGTACGCCACCGGCGGTGAGTACCTTCTCGAGCTTCGCCGCGGCGCCGGGCAGCATGCGGTCGCGCGCCCCGTAGCTGGCCACGGTCGGGCAGGCGTCGCGTAATGCGTCCACGCCCTGCGGCACGACACCGTAATTGGGTGCGGTCGCGTCGAATACGCCGCGAGGCGCCAGCAGCAGGCAGAATCCACCGCCCATGCAGAACCCGGCCGAGGCCACCCGGCCGGTGCTCCGCCGGTCGGCGGCCAGATGATCGCGGGCGGCGACGATATCGTCGACGGCGTCACCGTCCCCCGCGGCCAGAGCCCGGAAGGTGCGCACCACACAGCCGACCCGGCTACCGCGCCGGAACAGTGCGGGGGCGAGCGCAAGATAGCCGTGGGCCGCGAAACGGTCGGTGATACGCCGGATATCGTCGCTGAGCCCGAACGCATCGTGCACGACCACCACCGCCGGCCACGGTCCACCGGACTCCGGCACGGAAAGGTATCCGGGCAGCGGACCGCGTGGTGCGGGAAATTCGATCATCGGCACGGATCTGCTCCTCGCGGACGGTGGCGTCGAGATATCCGATGCTCCCACATACCGTCGCTCCTCGCGCCCGTGCGCAAGACCTCGGTGCAGTAGGTCTCCCGCGTGTTGCGGCCGTGCGCGCTCGGCATCGTGATCTCGGCGGTGGGTCCGAACAACGGTTGTCGATCCGGTCGGTCGCCGGATAGGTTCCGGAGACACCCGCAGCGGTGGGCACCGCTTCCCGGTGGCCGGCACCGGTCCGCCCGCCGAGGCCAGGTGCGGTATTCGCACCCGGATACCCTCGACAGATGGGTGACGAGAAATCGATGCGCGAGCGCATGCTCGCCGGTGAGCTGTACCTGGCCGACGATCCCGAGATCAGGGAACAGAGCCTGCGCGCGATGGAATTGACGGAGTCCTACAACAGCACCCCGGCCCGGGATCCCGCGCGGCAGCGCAAGATACTCACCGAACTGCTCGGGGCGGTGGGGGAGGACACCGAGATCCGGCCGCCACTGCGGGTGGATTACGGCAGCAACATCACCATCGGAACGGGTTGTTTCGCCAATTTCGGGCTCGTCGCCCTCGACGTCGCGGCCATCACCCTCGGCGACGATGTGCAGATCGGGCCCAACGTCCAGCTGCTGACGCCGACCCATCCCTTGGATCCGGAGCTGCGTCGCGCGAAATGGGAAGCGGCCGAACCGATCACGATCGGCGACAATGTCTGGCTCGGCGGCGGTGTCATCGTGCTGGGCGGGGTTTCCATCGGAGCGAACACCGTGGTCGGCGCCGGTGCGGTGGTCACTCGCGACCTGCCCGCGAACGTGGTCGCGGTGGGTAACCCGGCGCGGGTGATCCGCAACCTCGACTGAGCGGGTGCCGACCGAGCCGGCACCCGCCCGGCACTACATCTGCGGCAACCGGTCGCCCTGGACCACCTGGATATCCAGGTCGAGCTTGACGGTCGTACCCACGGCTGCCACGCCGGCCCGCACCATCGCGTTGTAATCGATCGCGAAATCGTCGCGGCGCAATATCGTTTCGGCGTGGAACGCGGCGCGGACGCCACCCCAGGGATCGGGGCCGAAGCCGCCGTAGGTGATATCGAGATCGACGGTCCGGCGCTGGCCGTGCAGGGTCAGTTCCCCCGGCATGGTCCAGGTATCGCTACCCGTGCGCCGCAGGCCGTTACCGGTGAACGAGATCAGCGGGAACCGTTCGACGTCGAGGAAATCGGCCGACCGCAGGTGGTCGTCGCGCATGGCGATACCGGTGTCGATACACGACGCCTTGATCTCGGCGTAGCCGGTGGACCGCTCGAACGGCTCACCGATATCGAGGCGTCCGCTGACCTCGGCGAACCGCGCCTTGATACTCGAGATACCGAGATGGCGGGCGGTCGCGATCACGGTCGAATGCACCGGGTCGATCGTCCACGGACCCGACAGCGGCAGCGCCACCGTTTCCGCCACGGCCACCAGCGTGATATCGCCGAGCGTGCCGGTGCCGGTGGACGAGATCTGGGCGGTCCGGGCCACCGGCTGGTAGCCGGGCGCGGTGAGCACGGCGGTGTGCAGGCCCGGCGGCAGCGTAGCGGTGGTGACGGCACCGGTGTCGTCGGCGACCGCCCGGCCGATCTGGCGGCCGGTGCTGTCGGTGACGGTCAGTACTGCCTCCGGTACCGGCCAGTTCTCGGCATTGCGAATTCGAGCGGTGAGTCCGGTCATGAGTGCTCCTCGGTGTCGTAGCCGAGCCGCACGTCGAAGTCCGCTTGCGCGCCGGTCACCGCGACCTGGCCGGTGATCGGCGGGTAACCGCGGGCAACGACCGTGTACTGCCCTTCGGGTAGATCGGTCACGACGTAGCGGCCGTTTTCGTCGGTCCGCACGGTGGCGTTCACCTCGCCCGCGGCGTCGAGCACGGTGATCTGGATATCTTCCAGCGACCGTCCGCTCGCCGACCGCGCCGATCCGGTGAGCACGGCCATCGGCGAGAGCTCGATATCGTGGCGCAGCAGGCCGCTGTCCGGCACGGTCAGGGCGGTGGCGCTGGGTCGCATATGTTCGGCGACGGCGACCAGGGTATAGGTCCCCGGGACCACACCGTGGCAGAGGTAGGAACCGGTGCCGTCGGAGGCGGCCGAGGCCACGACCTCACCGCGTTGATCGGTCACCGTCACGGTCGCACCGGCCAGCGGTTCCCCGGCGGGCGCGCGCCGGACGATACCCGACAGTTCGCCGAGCCCGGTGAGCGTGAGATCGGTGCGGACCGGGCGGTCGGCGACGGCCACATTGACCGCGGCAGGCCCGTGCCCGGCGGCGGAGGCGATCAGCACATAGTTCCCGGGGCCGGGTGCGTCGATCGAATAGCCGCCGTCGGATGTCCCGATCGCCCGGGCGACCTGCTGGCCGCGCTGGTCGATCAGGGTGAGGGCGACGCCCGGTACCGGCCGGCCGTCCTCGCGGCGGATCCGCCCTTCGACCGCGGGCCGGCCGGATCCGCCTTCGGAGAAGCCGGCGGCGGGCAGTGTTTTCGCCATACCGGCGGCCGAGTAGCCGCCGTGTCCGTTCCGGTCGGCCGGGGCCGGCCCGGCGGGTGCGCCGACAGCGACCGGTACGCGATCGGTCCGCGGCGCCTCGTAGCCGGTATCGCGGGCCGCGGGCTCGGCTACGGCGTACGCCGCGGTATCGAGCTCGGCGATATCGTCCGGGATCTCCGGCTTCGCCTCCATATCGGTGGCGGCTGCGGGGTCTGTGGCCGGCTGGATATCGATCGTGCGGCGCAGTGGGCGGTTCGGCAGCAGGATCGCCGCCAGCAACGCCACGGCGGTCGCGAAGGCCGCGATCAGGAAGATCCGGCCGGTGGCGTCGCCGTAGGCGAAACGCACGATCTCGGCGATCGGCGCCGGCAGGGCACCGAGGTCGAGATTGCTGCCACCGGAGGAATCGGCCTGGATG
>NZ_BAFV01000123.1 GCF_000308515.1 Nocardia carnea NBRC 14403
GGAGGCCGTCGAACAGCTCGCCGACAAGATCGGCTACCGGATCGACTACGAGGGCGGCGGCCCCTCGGTGCAGCGCGACCGTGGTACCCGCTCCCGGCTGGTCGCCGCCAATGCCGCCGCGCACGAGTTCTATATGTCCCGGCTGCGCGGCCCCGACGCCACGATGGCCCGCAAATATCTCACCGACCGCAATTTCGACGAGGCCGCCTGGACCCAGTTCGGCTGCGGTTACGCCCCCGACGGCTGGGACACCCTCACCAAGCACCTGCTGAACAAGGGTTTCGAATTCAAGGAGCTGGAGGCGGCGGGCCTCTCCCGGCAGGGCCGCCGCGGCCCGATCGACCGATTCCACCGGCGGCTGCTGTGGCCCATCCGCAACCTCGGCGGCGATGTGATCGGTTTCGGAGCGCGCAAACTCTTCGACGACGACACCATGCCGGGCAAATACGTCAACACCCCGGAAACGTTGCTGTACAAGAAGTCCCAGGTGCTGTTCGGTCTCGATCACGCCAAACGGGATATCGCCAAGAGTCATCAGGCCGTGGTTGTCGAGGGCTACACCGATGTGATGGCCATGCACCTGGCCGGTGTGAAAACCGCCGTTGCCGCCTGCGGGACCGCCTTCGGTGACGACCACCTGGGGATCCTGCGCCGCCTGCTCATGGACGATAATTTCTGGCGCGGTGAGATCATCTTCACCTTCGACGGTGACGCCGCCGGTCAGGCCGCCGCCCTGAAGGCCTTCCTCGGTGATCAGAAAGTGGCCGGGCAGACCTATGTGGTGGTGTCCCCGGACGGCCAGGATCCGTGCGAGATGCGGCAGCATTCCGGTGACGCCGCCCTGCGCGATCTGGTCGCCCGCCGCGAACCGCTGTTCGATTTTGCGCTGCGCCAGGAGATCGCCAAACGCGAGGACAGCCGCACCCGCGCCCTGACCTACGACAGCCAGGTCGAGGTGATGCGCTGGGCCGTACCGATCGTCGCCCAGATCAAGGACCACGGCCTGCGTAAACGCTATGCCACCCAGCTCGCCGAATGGACCGGCTGGCAGGACCCGCAGCTCGTCTACCGCCGGGTCGACGAGGAGGCCCGCAAACAACGCGGCGCCGCGGCCGCACCCGCCCGGGCGCCCCGGGTGGAGCACACCGGCCCCACGCCGCCGGCCGCCCGCCCCGATCCGCGCGACCCGGTGCTGCGTTCCCAGCGCCAAGCCCTCGCCGCCGGACTCCAGTACCCGGAAATCGCGGGCCCGGCGTTCGACGCCCTGGAAACCGACGCCTTCACCCACCCCGCCTATATCGCGGTCCGCACTCTGATGGCCGAAGCGGGCGGTGTCTGCTGCGGACTCTCCGGCGCCGACTGGATCGCCGCGATCACCGACCACACCGACGACCTCACCCTGCGCGCACTGGTCTCGGAACTGGCGAGCGAACCGCTGCCGGTGAAAACGAGCAACGATATCCCGCGCTTCATCACCGGCGTCCTCGCCAGCACCCAGGCCGCACTGGTGGGCCGGCAGATCGCGGAACTGAAATCCCGCCTGCACCGTGTTTCCTCCACCGACGACCAGGACACCTATATGGCGCTGTTCGGTGATCTGGTGGCACTCGAGCAGTACCGCAAGAGCCTGCTCGACCAAGCCATGGGCAGCGGCGAATTCGCCGCCACCTGATATTTGCCGCCTACCGGACCGGCTCTACCGCCGGCGCAGCTGATCGTGCGGCACCATGACGGTGGTGCGCTCGTCCAGCGGTTCCATCGGCTCCAGCTTCGGCTGGGTGCTCAACTTCTCCGATAGCTTCTGCCGGCTCACGTTCACCAGCTTGCGGGTCACCGGGCTTCCTGCGACGGCTCGCGCACTGGCACTGATCTGCTCATAGCGCGCTCGCCCGGCCTTACTGCCCATTACATAACCGGCAGCGATACCGATGATCAACCGCAGCATCTCGGTTCGAGCTCCTCCCAGTAGTCCGTGCCGCCCCATCCTGCCCGACCGCACCGACACCTGTCGATCCGACTCCACCACAGCCACGCCGCTCGCACCCACTTTTTGCCCCGCCCACCGAGCTCGACCCCGCGATTTGGGCCCGCGCCCACCCATACGCTAGAGTTTCACCTCGGTCAGCCCGGTACGGGCGAGACCGCCGAGCAATCCCCTATAGCTCAATTGGCAGAGCAGCCGACTGTTAATCGGCAGGTTACTGGTTCGAGTCCAGTTGGGGGAGCAGAAACCAAAGGTCAGGCCGATTTAGTCGGCCTGACCTGCTTCTTTTTCCGGCGTACAACCCCAAGAATATGCCAAAATTTCCGGCCGAACTTCCAATCAGCTGACCGCCTTGGGGGTCGTTCGTCGCAAATTCAGTTCCTCGGCAGGACGCGCAAAGTATGCGCAGCAGGGAAACGGCTGGTGATCGCGGGTTCGTATCCAGCTTGACTGTTCGTGGTGTGTCCGCATGGATCTGTTCTGTGGTGCCTCCGTCGCGTTCAGGGCGGGGCGTTACGTCCGTTGCATCACCGGCAACGCGTCCGGCTCCACGTCTGTCTCGACAGCCTGTGCAAACTCATGGAGACGGGCTCGGTCGAGGACCCGGGCCCAGAACGGATCGCCGAACTCGAAAACGCTATGCGGTATTCGGTTTGGACAGGTCCGGGGCGGACTGAAAACTCCGCAACCCGGGTCCGCTCAGTAACGCCGGTCCTGGCGTCGGCGTCGCGACCACCGATGCCCAGATTCGGCAGGCGCGGTTCGATCGGTTTCTCTCACGCGGTGGGGGTGCTCAGCGGGGGACGGGTTCTGCTCAGATCGAGGCGCGTCCAAGTTGCCGGAATGCCCTCTCAGACCTTCTCCACCCGCACAGGCCGACCCGCCAGAAGTTGGTTCAGGTCGTCGGTGTCGGAGGTGAATACGGTGGTTTCGGACCCTCTGGCGGACTCTCGCTCGGCGACAGCCGCGAGGACGGCGTCGATGGCGTATTTGTGCCCGTGTAGTCCGGCGTTCCGCAACATGTCCCGCGCAGATGCGATTACGTGGTCATCGGTGTGTACCACGCGGATTCGTGACAACGTCCAACTCCACAGGGCCTGCTTGGATCCGTCTCGCGGGTTCCACGCTTCCAGCGTGGTCAGGGCTGACGTGACGATCGGGATATCGAGTTGCGGTGCGGTTTTGATCAGCGCGGCGATCTCCCGGTCACCTTGGACTGCCTTGGCCAATGCCTCGGAGTCGAACACGAAGACACGTTGCCGTGGCTGATGCGCTGCCGCTCGTCGTGTCCGGTTCACGCGGCACTGCCGGGACGTGCGCCGTGTTCGTCATGCCATTCGTCGAGGGCGGCGATCCGATCGAGCGCGGCCTGCTGCTCTTCCTCCGACAGTGGACCGTATTCTTCCTCGATCTGTTCGGCCAGCTCCCGCAGCCGGTCCATGGCATCGCGATGTGCGGCAGCGGCAGCGATGTAGCCGGACACTCCCCGCGAGTCGACCCGGCCCTTGATCGATTCGACGAGTTCTTCCGGCACGGTGACGGTGATCTTCCGGGTTGCCATACTTTAAGTATGGCACACGGGTGGTGTGCTCGACGGCGTAAGCTTCGGATTGTGATCCAGCCTCGTCCCGACGCCGAGGACGGGCCGGTATTTACGGTGCCGCTGCCGAGCGGCCGACAGATCGGCGTCGTCTGGTGACAGCCCTCACCCAACACGTTGCTCCGGTTGGCCGGGTGTCTACGTATCCGGCAGGGTGAACAGGAGACGATCGAGTTGCGGCACGGTGTCATCGAGAATTTTCGTGATCTGGGAGTACCGATCGCGTAGTACCGGCGGGCTGTGTCCAGAGGAAGCGGCAGGGGGCGGCGAGAGCCCGGAAGCAGTGATGCCAACTCGGTGAGACGATTGCGGGCGAGAGCGCGCGCCGACGCGAGTTGATCAGGACTCATGGAATCGAGGAGTTCGCCGAGGCCGTTCCACCGGGTCTCCGCGACGATCGCGTAGGCGGCCCATCCCTCTCGTCCGGGAGGGTTCTTGGAGAGCCCAGCGACTATTCGCGAGGCGAGGGTATGGTCTGGTTGGTGTCGCCGACCGACAACCGTATCCAACCGAACCAGGGTGCGAGTTCACGTTCGGCCTCGCCGACCCGATCCGATCCGATCCGATCCGATCCGGAAGGATAGGTACAGGTGGCAGTACGAGTTCGCCGCCGGTTGACGTGACCTCATCGAGAATTGCTTCGAGGAATGCCCGGTCGTGCTCTCTGAGTAGTTGCAGGGGGCTGTGGAATATCGCTGCCGTTACGCCCCTCTCGGTCCATGGCCGCGATACGAGCGAGATCGAGTAGATCCGCGGATCGGATGAAGGTTTCGGCAACGGTTCCCGTGGCCCGGGTTCCTGAACTGGAGGATATCCAGTTCGTGTGGGCGGCAAGGATATCCCGCAACACGGGTATCGGGAGGTGGTTGAGTAACGGTCTCAGTTCTTCAGGTCTTGCGTACTGACCGAGGCCGCGGGCTTTGATGTATTCGATGCACAGAGCCGCTCGTTCATCATCGCCATCATCTTCGTCGAAGTATCTCTCATCGTAATTCCCGGGCAGTGCCCGATCCGGGTCTACGAACAACCGGTCGGATTGTTTCTGATCGTAGGCCTCGAGCTGGCCAGTCCCCGATAACGCGACCACCCGGTTTCAGAGTCGGTGTCGTTTTGTTGGTTGGTGTTCAGTTGATGTCGCAGCCCACGGGATGGAGGGTGTGGGTGCAGGCCGCAGCGTACTCGGCCGGGGTGCGCTGGCCCAGCGCCGAATGCCGGTGCCTGTGGTTGTGCTCGTGCTTGAAATCCGGGATCACCACCCTCGCTTCGAGCAGGCTGGTCCAGTGGTTGCGGTTGAGGTATTCCATGGGCAGGCGCCGGTTGAACGATTCCACGTACCCGTTGTTCCAGGGGCACCCGGCGGAATATACGAGATCCCGACCCGGTCTCGGCAAAATGTTTGCAGCGCTGCCGAAATCATTTCCGGCCCGTTGTCCAGGCGTAGCACCTTCGGCGCCCCGTGGACGGCGAAGACCCGCTCGAGTTCGGCGACCAGACGCTCGCCGGTGATCGACCGCTCGATCAAGTGCAGTAGGGATTCGCGGGTGTGCTCGTCGATCATCGACGCGATCTTCACCCCCCTGCCGTCGACGGTGGAGTCGAACTGGAAATCCAGCGCCACACCACCTTCGGCGCATCCGCATCCGCCGCCGGCACCGACGAGGCGCCGGCTCGTTTACGCGGGTGATGCGCCCGCACCTGCAGGCCTTCTTCCCGCCAGAGCCGGTGGACTTTCTTGATGTTCATCCGGTGGCCTTCGTCGAACCGCAGCACTGCCCAGGCCCGGCGGAACCCGTGACACGGGTTCTTGGCCGCATAATTCCGCAGCCAGGCCCGCGTCGGCGTCGGCGTCTGCCGGTGTTTGCGTGGCCGGGCACCGGCGGTAAGTCGAGCGAGCGAGCCCAATGACCTTGCACGCGAACCGTTCCGACATGCCCATGACCTCGCTGAGCATGTCCACGGCCCGTCGCTTGGCCGCTGGGCCTAGAATTTTCCCTTCGAAATCTCGCGCAGGGCGTCTTTCTCCAGCTCCGCATCGGCCAGCAGCCGCTTCAATCGGGCGTTCTGTTCCCGCAGCTCCTTGAGTTCTTTGGCGGCGCCGGTGTCCATGCCTCCATATTGGCGACGCCAGTTATAGAGTGTCGCCGCCGAGACTCCCAGGTCAGCGGCGATTTGCTCGCTGGTCAAGCCTTCCGCGGCCAGTTCATCGGCGCGCCGCAGCTTGCGCACGATGTCCTCCGCGGAATGCCGTTTCCGTCCAGCCATGGTTCCCATAGTCCCTTCTGGCGCTGATCAGGGCCAACGAGACTCTAATTCCGGCTGGTCGCATCCAATGGGGGACGGGTCACCACCAGCGAACCGACCCGCCCACGCGAGCCGTTCAACCTGTCCCTCGCGGAAGTCGACTTCACCACCCTCGACCTCGCTGCATGAGTGAGCAGGCATGCAATGGGTCAGGCCTATTGCGCGAGTCCGCCAGCACCGGGCGCCGGAACGTTCCATGCGATACCCGCTCCATCGAGCGTTGCCCGCAACTCGGGGTTCGGTTGCTCGGGGAGGTTGATGTGGTCGACATCGGCTAGTGTCACACCACCGTGAACTTGGGCTTCGGCGAACTGTTTCTGTCGAAACGACTCCCCGCTGTAGTCTCGGTTGATTCCACGCAGCGGCTCATCCTGCTTGTCCGGGGCGGACAGTGACGTCACACCGAACGACTCGGGTTCTGGATCCGTGAGGGGCGACGGAGCAGTTCTCATCTGGCCACCGAACGATTGGCCCGAATAATAGTCGGAATCGCCGATGCAGGCCGTGACACGCTCGCGAACGTCGGACTTGAGCACCACTTCGACTCGTCCGTAGTTCGAGAGCATGTCCGTTTCCGGTAAACCGGCAGGTCGCTCACCATCTATCATCACGTATCCATAGACCGGGCGTTGGTCCGCGGGAAGGTCCTCCGGATGACCGAACCAGTTCGCCTCGTTGCGGAGCCGCCTTGCAGTGGGCTCCGGTTGATAGCGGCCTTTGTCGACAAAGGCCGTGAGCGATTCCGGAGTCATCCGGATGGCAACTGATTTCCCAGCGAATAGGCTGTTCAGCTCGGACTTCATGTGCCCGCGAAGTTCTGGAAGACTGATGCGGAGTTCATTGGCGAGATCGACCATTTTCCTGTGGATGCCGTTGTACAGCCCGAGGTGACGGGCGACGGCTGGCGTCCTGGATTCGGGATACCGCTCCCAAAAGTCTTCGTTGCGCCGCGCGACTTCGGCTTGACGTGCAGGGTTACCGTATGATGCGGCGCCGAAATCGTATAGCCGATTGTATTCGTCGATCATCGGCCGGTCGGGTTGCCGGAAGACGAGCCGAGAGTCTCCGTTTGCGCGGATTCGGTCCCCGCCTGCGTGATCGGCCTCGGGCAGTAGATGCGCTGCTCTCCGCGGTACGCCGGCGACGTCGTCCCCGACACGTTTCCTGTAGCATTCTGCCAATGCTGTCATGTCGCGGGCCAAGCGATTTGTAAGATCGCGGAGCGCTGCAGCAGCTTCGCGGTTCATCCACCATCCGTCCGGGTAGTGCCTCAAAAATTCCGGCGTCAAATCCTCGCTCGGATGCCAGCGCGGGCTAGAGCGCCCTGGGACCCTGCAATGACTGCCGCCGGGAGATCCCTCCTTTGGAATTCCCGCACTCCGATGCATATGATCTTGGGAATCGTATTACAGTTCAATGAAAGCGAGAAACACGTTGTTCATCCCTCAGAGTAGCCCTCGCCACCTGTCGATCGCGGGCGCGGTGATATCCGGTCTCGCGGCCGTGGCGGTATCGACGACCGTCGGCGCGGGGCCTGCTCGAGCCCTGCCACCCGGAGACGCATTCTGCTCAGAGATTCCGGTCGACAGCCGTCTCGATATCGAATGCACGAATACCGATTTCGGCCCGGCAACCGCCGGAACATTTGTCATGTGCAGTGACCTTCGCCCGCTGGTGCAGGAGGTACGGATTCGCCCCGAATCGACAATCCGGTTCAGCCAGGACTGCGGCCCCGGGGCACACCCGATCTCGTGGAACGTGAACGCCAAAACCGACCATCAGCGCGACCGTGAACGCGACGACGAAATCGACCGTGAACGCTACTCTGACGACGATCACATCTAACGCCGCAGCTCGGTCACCGAGCGGCTCCCGTGACGACCGCGACCGCTGGCACGGCTACCGAACCATCAAATCCAGGGGTCCCGCCGTGCTTACGTCGCGTTTCGTGCCACTCGATCACCCTGCAGTTTATCGTTCTCGACCTGGCCCGACCCGTCTCGCCGGCTTCCGGTCAGCAGCGGTCACACCATTGTCGGTAGCCGCATCTACCAGCCAGCAGCGTCTGCGAGCTGGGCTGCGTGTCCATGCCTTCCGCGGGCCAGGCTCAGTAAGGTCCACGCCGGTGTGTGGCGGACATCCCGCTCCGGACGAGCCCGCTGCGAAGGCCGCCGCGATTGTGCCGACCGCTAACTGTCGGATCTCTATACTGCTTCGATCATTTCGATAACGGTGAGTCCGCTCTGCTGGTCGAGGTATCGGTTGGTGACCTGAAATCGCGTGCCAGGCGGAAAGAGGACCTCATCGTCTTCCTTTTTACCAACGGGACGTATGTCAGATCACTGCCGGTTTTACTCTGGATGCGCATCTCGAAATCTGCTCGCTCCCTGTGTTTGGGCACACCGTCGAGATTGCGTGCGGTTGAGGTAAAGGCTACTTCGGTAATAGTTTCCCCTTTCTGGTATCGATCGAGTACCTCCGGTAGAAGGTTGTTGACGTGCCGAACAACGGAGCCCTGGAACTTCGGAACCCTCCGGAGCGCCCTGGTAGCACCGTCGATCTTCTGCTGAATGGCGGGTGTGGGCGGAATATTGTGTTTGTTCCGAGGAGTCGCTTGGATATCCCGGTATACAGTCCAGCGCAAGTGCAGGTCGAGTTCCAGGTAGTCATCTGATTCAGGCGAAACTTGAGCGCAGAGTTCTTCCCATTCGAGTCGAAATGGCCGTGAATCCGGGTCGTTCCAGTCCGGCGGTTTTTCGGGCCATATCAGTGTGGAGCTCAGCTCTGAATCGACGTGACCGGAATGGGTCGCGGATTTTTGTGCGACAGTGGAGCAGGGGATGGTATCGGCGTAGATAGCCTCGGAACCTTGTTTGGAGCTATAGGTCAGCTCGTGCGTCATACTAGTGAACAAGCCGGTCAGCTTTGACATTTCATCTCTATCGCACCGTCGAGCCTCCGGCTTGTCTCATCCGGCTGGCCCGTGTACACGCTCGAGCGCATCAGAGGAATCGGTATCGGATTTACAGAGGGGAGCTAATTCCTGGCGAGGATGCCTACCGCGGCGAATCGCAGGGAGACCGGCGGATCACCCAGTCACGGTCACTTCAAGCCCGCCATCAGGGAACCTCCACTATCCGTCTCCGCCTTCGAATCCTTCGCGGCTGGACACGCGGCGTTCTCCGCAATCCGACCTCGGCCGGCTGCTCATCGGATTCATGTATTCGAACGTGGTCGAGGTGTTCGACAAGAGCATGCGCATACCTTCCTCGGGGTCGATGCCATCAAGGCTCGAGTGTCGATCGCGGTGGGTAAACCACGCAAGGGGAGAGGCCGATCCTGCCCATTGCCCATACTTTGCAGTATGAGAACGTAATTCCGGTGCTCGGGATCGTAGCCATCCGACTCCCGCATGGTTGGCGATGCCGGTGGTGTCGATGGCGCGGAAGCCGGTAGACTTCGTGATCGCAGATCGGTGGGCAGTATTGCGACCCGTCGGCGGACTGTCGGCTCCGGTTCAGCCTCGATCCACCGAAAGATTTGGTTTTTGGGTAGGGGTAGCTGCTGGTCTGCCCAGACCTTTCCACTGTTGCTCCTGGGCGTAGGGGTTTTCGCGGTGTTCAGGCGGTCGAGGTCCGGTGATGGCGGCGTGCCACAGACTGCCGCCAGGGGTAGGCCCAGGGCCAGTGCGCGGGCAGGTGTAGGACAGGTCGGCGTTGCGGGCGGGTGAAACGAGCGGGAACGTTGATGATCTTTCGGCGAAGGGTCACCCCTCGAGCGCGACCCAGTTGCGGATCAGCGAGCCGACCGGCGGCCCGAAGCAGGTTGTGGGCGATCGCCGCGCACAGCGCCCAGGCCGAACTCGAGCCGAAACGCTTTGCACCAGAAGGCCGTCGATCAAATCGCCGAACACGGTTTCGATGACGGCATGGCGGCGGTGAATGAGATCGGCGTCGACGACCGGTTCGGTCGAGTCGGTGAAGAACGGGTGATACCGCCAGACCGGGAACAATTTGTCTTGGCGCGCGGCGTCTTTGACGCGGCGTACAATCAGCCGGGCGGTCACCGCTTCGGGCACGGAAGCGAACCCGGTATACGAGATTTCGGCGACCTCAGCATCGGAAATCCATTCCCCGGTATCCGGATCCTGCACCGCACCTGGATACTCCACCGGCGTCCACGCCCGATCACCGATTGCGTCGATCGCGCGCCGCAGGGCCCGGTTCTTCGTCAACACCACCGAGAGCCGGGCACCTGCGCGCCGACAGGCCGCGATGACCGCGCGGCCACCGAAAGCGGAATCAACCCGAACCAGGATCTCCCCGCTCCCCCATGCCCCGCGGGCGCAGGCGATGGCTTGGGCGACCATCCGGGCGGCGCCTTTGGCCGCAGATCGACCCGCTGACACAGCCGGGACAAGTGCGCACCCAGCACCGACGCCAACTGTCGTCCGTGACCGAAAGTGAACTCACGCAACAAAGTGCCGACCGCCGACGGCGCATACACCCGATGGAACACTCGCGACATTCCACCGCTGCGCAGCACATCGACATCATCGATGCTGTCCTCACCAGCGCACATCCCCGCGATCAGCGTCGTCAACTTCGGACCCGGGTTCGCCGCTGCGGAGCGGATCCGCGGCTCGGTGATCGCTACCTCCTGCGCCCGCAGTTCACCCAGCCCGGTCTGCTCGCCCAGCCGCATCACCGGCACCAGTCCGGCCAGTGACACGAGACTCTGATCATCGAACACCGCTGACTCCGCGGCGAGCCTATGCAAACTTGCACCCGAAGTGCCTTTCCGAGCCGGACCGATCACTGCCCCGACAACAGTGATCTTCCCAGCTCAAAGGGCATTTCTCCATCCACGCCACCCCAACTCGGCAGTAACCGATCGGTGGATCGAGGCCAAGAGATCGGTCCAGAGTGAGTTTCCGGAGGCAGCGGACCGGGCAAGCCAGGGTCAGTGGTGCTTGGTGGATATCGGCGCGCCGTTAGTAGCGGGTCCGCAAAACGTTTGAGGGCGTGCAGCCATGCGACGCCCCGCTCGACCGGCCACCGGAGCTTCCTCAATCGGGAGCCGTGGCCGGTGCTGCGCCGGGCGTCGGTATGCATCGCGAGGGGCCGACGCCCAGGCAATAGGGCGATGCCGCAGCATGCCGGTGTCGGCCGTTACCCCGGGTCGGCTCGGTCATCCGGCTTCCCGAGTGAAGGGGGCTCGCCGTCTACGAGGTGGATTGTTGCGCCGGCGGAGTGCGCTTCGAGAGCCGCGGAAACATCGATCCCCTTCCGTCCAGCACTTTCGATCGCTTCTTCCGGAGCGAGGAAGTCGAACCCTGTGACTTCTTTCTCGTCGACATCGAATTTCATCCCCGACACTCCAGTGCCGGCCGACGCATCGAAGGTCGCCAGGTAGATGTAGTCCGTCAACGGATGATCGCGTCCATGTCCGGGATCTGCGGATTTCCTGTTGGTAGCGAGCAGGCGTTCGATCCTGACGGTTTTCCCGATCTCTTCTCCGAGCTCTTCTCGAACTTCTCGTCGCGCTGCGTCCTCTGGCTGTTCCCTTTTTCGTGGGCCGTTGTCGACGAAGTCTCCGGGCATGGTCCGCTTGCGTTCGTATGGAGACTGCAGCATCAGAACTCGACCATGCTCATCCATGATGACAACCTTGGCTGCCGCCAAGTTCTCGGGGTCGAGGTTCCCTTCGTCGAACTGTCGCCGGAACCATGCCCTGCGGCTGTCGGCTGTGTATTTACCGGCAGCCGCGGACGATGTGGGTGCCGCGGGCGCCCCCTTGGAATTCGGGGTGCCGGCATGAGAGAGGTCACCTCCGGTGGAGGTTCGATCGGCAAGCACCTCAGGCCCCGGCCGTTTCCCCGGCTCGAGACCGGACACGTCGATCTGACGCCGGCCCATCAGATCCTGATCGGGTATCGCCTCCGTGGCTCTCTTCGCGATTCCCCCGGCCTCCCGAATCGGATCATTCACCGCGCCGGCCGCGTCGGGGATGATCTTTTTAGAGAGCTTCGCGGCAACACGCTTGCGGAACCAACCAGCGAGATCTCGCCCGATCACCGCGCGATCACACCGCAGCAAGACTCCGAGAAGCATTCACACTTGCCGAGCTGCAGTATATTCCGATACAGCACTTCGGCGGCCTCGCTCATCGTCGTGAGAGCGAGGCCGATCATGCGACGGCGGGCCGGACTGGGTGTGCTCTCGAGCCGCCGCGCCCAGGAAATGATGTCGTGCCGCCGCATGAGCCGCTGCCCTGGAGGTCGGCGCAGCCGGTTGCCGGTCGCCCGCAACACGGCATCGGCGTGAATGTCGTTCTTGGACGTACTCTCTTCCCGTAATCGGTGGATCAGAGATCGAGTGTCGACTGCTGTGGGTCACCACGCAAAGAGGAGGCCGGATCCTGCCCCACTCCAATATTCGGGAGTTCCGGAACAAAATTTCGGATTTCGGATACATGATTACCGAACCTCTTACACGGCGGCCGAGAAGTGTGCTGTCGATGACACGGAGGCTGGAAACAGCGGGCTCGTAGATCGTTGCGCACCGCGACCGACCGTGCTGGTCCTTCCCGAGCGTGCGCGGCCAGGTCTTCCCACCTGCAGATCTACAGGTCGATCGCTGGCAGGGATCAGGAAGAGGCCAGCGCGATGAACCCGCTCACCGAGCTCGGTCAGGTCCCCAGTGACTCGATCGGGTGCTCGAAGTCAGCCATGCTGACCTCGACGATGGCAAACGGCTCCACCTCGCCGGTAGCGCGCAGTTCGGGGGTTCGGGGGCCTGTCTGTGGTTCTGGCCAGCCGGTAGGAGTCGGGAGCTCACCCGACTCGAAGTGCTTTCGGTCCAGTACATGGACGTGGCCAGAGTATCTCATCTGCGATTCGGGTTCGTCGGCAATCGCTGCGCGATAGGTTATAGTGCCGTCGTCGTTGATTTGGTAACCACATCGCGCGCGGCCCTTGAAAAGCGCCAGGAAAATCGGAACATCGAATCTGGTGTCGGCGCATATGGCAGGTTCACCATCGGGATATCGGCGACCGCCACTGTCGATCCAGTTCATCTGGCGTGGTTCGAGTTTGAAGATGGCATCAGCGCTGCCGTGGAAGACGATCCGGTCGCCATAGATCGACGACAGATCTTCGAGGGCTCGACGGCCTCGCAACATGATCGGTCCATTGCGATCCGGCTCAGGAACAGCGGGGGGGACATGAGACCGGCTCTCGCTTGCGTGATCGAATGAAGACCCGATTCGGTGTTCGAGTTCACCGAACACCTCTCCGACGGTCTTCAACCCACGCGCTGAACCTGTGGTGTGTGCCGCGAGTTTGCTGCATAGATTCCGAAAAGCGCAGTCCAGTCGTTGGACAGCGAAAATCATTCCAGTGCTGGGGGATTGCATGAAGTGTCTCGAGCGCCTTCCTCGCCTCAGCGGCCTCCCGTCGCCGGTGCGCCGATGTGGGCACCTCGATATCCGCCGCATCGTTGCCTTGCACCTCACTGCCCATAGGGCGCAAGGCGATCAGCGATCGAGTTTCGGCTGCCACAGTCGAATACGCAATCGAGGCACCGGTCCCTGCCCCGCACCGATACTTCGGAACACCAGAACATAATTTCGAGCCTTGAGTACGACGGGCTCCCATCGGCCGCCGCATCCTCGCGGTGGGGAGAATATCGTTCTCATGCTGGTCCTCGCGATCGGCCTCGCCACCAGGTGCCGGTGTTCGCGCCACGAAGGTTCGAGAGGCCGATGGCCGGGCCCGCACTCGCGGAGCGCGATGGCGCTCACTGCAACCAAGCTCGGGCAGTCATAGTCCGAGAGTGCGCGGGCGAGCGCCCGTGTCGACAGCTTTGCCGGGGAGCCGATCTGGTCGATTGCGCATCGGCGGCTCACGCGGTGCCGCCGACCACCAGGCCGCGGGTTCGAAGGTGAGGTTCGGCCCGGCCTGCGACCAGACCGCGGCGATCTCGGGATCGAGCAGAAACCCTTGCTGCGCAACAGCCTACGTAGCCCGGCGAGGGCATCGGCGAGGTGTAGCGGGTGGAACGGTGGTCGGCCGTGTGCGGTGTAGGTGAGACTGCTGATGCCGTATTCCTCGGTTTCGGGAATGTACCCGCCCGCCAGTTCCGCATCCCAGCCATCGGCGGTGGCGGCGACGGCCGGGTCGTAGCCTCCGGTTTCGAGCACATCGGTCGATTCCACGATCCCCTTCTGGTGCGGATCAGTTCGGCGCGCGGGTTCATCCGCCGTAGCGTCGCCTCCACCGCGCCGACCATGGTGTCGAGCCGGGCAAGCTCGCCCAGGGAGAACCCGTCACCGCGACGCGCCGCCCGTCCCCAGTGGCCCCGGGCATGTCCGGTTGTGGTGCGTGATCGCCGATCGGACCACGTACATCGAGTGGCCCGAACACCTCGGAACGATCCGGACAGCTTCGGCGGGGTCGTCGGAGTGGCGGACAGCGGCGATCACCGTTCGGTCACCACCGCGGTCCGGTTCAACACCACCCAGTACTGGTCGCCCATCCGCCAATTCGAGCCGTTGGTGGAGTACGCGTCGTAGCCCTGCGCGGCGGCGAAGCGGCCCAGGTCCTCGTAGACAGAATACGCATTCCCCAGCTTCTGGATCTGTGCCGCTGTTTCCGGTGTCGGATCCAATTTTTTGAGCCGCATCCTCTCGGTGAAGATCGCGTGGCGCGCTGCCTCCTGTTCGCGACTCAACTGGGTTATATGTGCGGTTTTGCTATCAGGACGCAACGCCATTCTGATCACACCGTCAGGGTTGTTGTCGGCATAGTCGAGCGCGGACCTGTACAGGTTCGTGGCGTAGGTGCCGTTCCCGGTCGCGAGAAATGCCTCGGGTGAGCTCGAGGTATGCGGCCCGTACTTGAAATCGTGGGCGTACCTCAGGTCGGTGACACCGCGGAACAGTTGCTGGCCACCGGCGGCGACAACCTCGTCCACACCGTGTGCGTCGGTCAGCGTCGGTGGGCCGTCGAAACCCTGTACCCGGTAGATCTCGGCGAGGCCGGGGTCGCTCCGACCCTCGAACCACTGGTCCAGTTTGGTACGAACGACCGCGCAGTCCAACCTGTCCAGCAGATTCCTCCCGCGCGAGTAGTTCGATCGGGACAGCTGCGGCAGGCCGCTGCGCTCACGCCGGGCGAACAAATTCGAAAAGGCGCCGCGCATACCGTGGGGGTTGTCCGCGGCATCCAGTTCCCGTGCGGCGTTCATGGCCGCTTCGCTGATCAGGCGGGTTCTGCCGGCCGAAGCACGCGTGCCCGCTCGCAGCACGCATGCGAGCCGGTTTCCGATCGACTGCATTACGTCGATCAACGAGCGAGACAGCACAGAGGTCCTCGGGCCGGTGCGGTCCGATCCGCGGACCGCCTTCGCCGCATTATTGCCCAGCGGTAGCCGTCTCGCTGTAAAGAGATCAGTTCAGAATGTGTTTGCGGAGGCATATGACCGAGCAGGCCAGGTTCAGTAGTGTTTGGTGGATATCGGCGCGGCGTTCGTAGCGGATTCGTCTCCTCGGCGGGGCACGTCGAACATGGGAACGGGGACGACCTGCGGTTTTCGGGTGGCCGACTGGTGATCGAAGCCGACTACCAACTGTAGGCCGGACCCGGTGACCATGTAGACATCTGGAACTGCAACGGCAGGTTACTGGTTCGAGTCCAGTTGGGGGAGCAATATCAGTATCCCGACCAGCGGTTACATCCGAAAGGTCGAGAGCAATTCGTGCCGCAGTCGCCGGAACCGTAGATGGATCGCTGTAGATTTGCACCGCGTGTGTTGGTTGCGCTGAGCGGAATGTGTCGTGTCCGCCCGCTGAGCGTTGAGTTTTGTTGAACCCGACGTGACCGGCAGGCCGGGGCTTACAGGGCCTATGTTCCGGACCCGCTCGGAGTGGACCTACCGCAGATCGGCCCGGGCGCTCAACAGGCTGCGGAAGCGCGGACCGACATCTACCTGGCAGGCCTGACCTCCTACCGTGAACCGAAACCGCACATCGACGAGTGGATCATCGGGTTCGCTCAGGCCGCCGAGCAAGCAGCGCAAACCGGAGTGAAGCTGGCCCGGGACGCTTCCGCACTCGACGAGCAACTGCTGCAACGCCTCGTCGAGCACCGTCGCAGGCAGGGCACCAGCCCTGATCTACCCCGGCGAGGCGCGGTCGCCCTGAAGATCCTCGCGGACCTGTCCATTCACCCCGTAATCACCACGGAATCTGCCGCCGCCCGGTATGGCGTCTCGGCCGTCGCCGCCCACCGTGCCCTCACTGGGCTCTTCGACGCTGGAGTGCTCGGTCGCTCGAAAAATCACAAGGGCAAAATTGTTTGCTACACCGCCGATGCCCACCTGGGCCGATTGCGTATCGATTCACCGGAATAACTCCGGGCTCGGACAGCCACACCACTGCACCGGCTCCGCAAGGTTCTGGGAAGTGTCAGCGTAACCGCATCGGTATTCCCGCGACGGCCAAAACGACCGACTCCGACGCGGCGGCTATGCGAGAGTTGACCGTTCCCAGGAGGTCTCGGAACAATCGTCCCGAGGCCGAGGCCGGGACCACGCCGCTGCCGACTTCGTTGCTCACCGCGATCACCGGAACCTCGCAGGCCTGCCAGGCGGTGACGAGGTCTTCGATATCGGCGTGGACGGGTGCGAGATCGGCTCCCTCCCAGATGTTGTGGGCGTCGAGGCGGGCGGTCAGCCAGGTGCCGAGGCAGTCGACGAGCAGGGGCTGGGTTGCGGTGGTGAGTGCTGTGGCGACATCGTCGGTTTCGAGGGTGGTCCAAGAGGCGGGGCGGCGTTCGCGGTGCAGGGTGACGCGCCGGTCCCATTCGGCGTCGCCGTCGCGGGTGCCGCCGGTGGCGACGTAGGTGACGGCCGGGTGCGCGGCGAGCAGGTCTTCGGCATGCCGGGATTTGCCGGAGCGCACGCCGCCGAGGACAAGGGTGCGGTGAGGAGCCGGGCGGGGCGGTTCGCCCGCGTACAGCACTTCGCCGTCGCGGCCCGGCCGGGCGCCGTGGGTTCGCAATCGTCGCTCCAGTTCGTCGATCGGTGGATTGTGGTGGCCCAGGTGGACGGCGACCACATCGGTCGCGGCGGTGACGGCCGCGGCGTCGCGCAATCCGGTGAGCAGTTCGGCGAATTCGGGGAGGCCGAGGTGCTGGTCGGAAAGTTCGGACCGGTCGCCGAAAGTCTCCTCCAGGAACACTGCGTCGTAGGCGGCGTCGCGGACCGCGTCGAACCACGATGCCGGCCAAGGCCCGGTATCGCACGCCCACAGCAGGCGTGCACCGCCGGGGGCGGTGAGGTCGTAGAGGACGGTGTCGCCGTCGTGGAAGACCCGGTGCCGGGCGGGCAGGACGGTGATCTCGTAGGCGCCGGCGGACAGGCGGTCCCCGGCTTGCACCGGGCGGAATCGCACCGGGTCGTCCGGCCCGACCCATGGGCGGCAGGCGTCGAGTGCGGCGGCGGGGCCGATCACCTCGAGTTCGAGGCCGGTGTCGATCCAGGACCGGAACAGCAGGGCTTGCGGTCCGAGATGGTCGGGGTGGGCGTGGGTGAGCAGGATATGACGCACTCCGGCGAGGGTGCGGCCGAGGCGCACGGCGGCCCGCGGGGCTTCGGGACCGCAGTCGAGCAGCAGGACGTCGTCGACGAGAGCGGAGGTCTGGCCGCGGATCTGCCCGCGCGCGGCGGCGTCACGGCAGGATTCGCAGCGGCAGAAGGGGGAGGGCCAGCCGTCGGCCGCGCCGGTGCCGAGCAGGACGATCTCCATCAGGGTGACTCCGTTCCCTCGGCGCTGCGCAGAGGCAGGACCGCGCGGCCGTCGCGGCGGTCGAGCACTTCGACGCGCGCTCCGTAGACCTCGGCGATGCGTTGGACGGTCAGCACCTCGGCGGGCGGGCCGTCGGCGACGATTCGACCGCGGTCGAGCAGGATCAGGCGTTCGCCGTAGTGGGCGGCCGACGTGAGGTCGTGCATCGCGGCGACGACGGTCAGTCCTTCCTCCCGGCGCAGCGAGTCGACGAGGTCGAGCACCTGCTGCTGGTGCCCGATATCGAGCGCACTGGTGGGTTCGTCGAGCAGCAGGACCCGGGGCTGCTGGGCGAGCGCGCGGGCAAGGACGACGCGCTGCAATTCGCCGCCGGACAGTTGGGTGGCCGGCCGTGCCGTGAACTCCTCGAGTTCGAGGCGTGCCACGACCCGGTCCACGATCTCCCGGTCGTGCCGGGTCTCGCTGCCGAACCGGGGGATATGCGGTGTGCGGCCGAGGTGGATGAGCTCGCGCACGGTGACGCCTTCGGGGATCACCGGGCGTTGCGGCATCAACGCGACCGCGCGGGCCGTCGCGCGGCGCGACGACCGGCCCGGGATCGCCTCCGCCACCCGGATTTCGCCGGTGGCGGGCACCAGTCCGGCGAGGGCGTGCAGCAGTGTGGTCTTGCCGGAGCCGTTGGGGCCGACCAGCGACACCCACGCGCCCGCGGCGATCGACAGGTCCACCTCGTGCAGCACCTCGATACCGCCACGTTCGGCGCCGACGCCTACGCAAGCCACCGCGGGCAGACGATCCCCGGTCACGACGCCCCCCGGCTCCGGCGCAGCACGAACAGGAAGAACGGCGCGCCGACAGCGGCCGTCACCACACCGATCGGCAGTTCGGCGGGGGACATGACGGTCCGCGCGATCACATCGGCGAACACCAGGAACGCCGCACCGGTGACCAACGACAGCGGCAGCAGCAGGCGGTGCCCGGGCCCGGCGAGCAGCCGCACGGCATGAGGCACCACGATGCCGACGAAGCCGATCAACCCGGCCGCCGAGACGACGGCGGCGGTGCCGAGCGTGGCGACGCAGACCAGCACCAAGCGCGCCCGCGCCGGAGTGATGCCCAGGCTCGCCGCCTCGATATCGCCGACCGCCATCACATCGAGGGTGCGCCGGTGCAGTGCGATAACCACCACGCTCACGAGCACATAGGGCAGCACGACGAGCACTTCGGACCAGCCGTCGGTGGTCAGCCGTCCGAGCATCCAGGAATAGACCTGGCGCAGAGTGTCGTCGTCGAGCTGCATGAAAAAGGTCTGCACGGCATTGGCGAAGGCCGCTACCGCGACCCCGGCCAGAATGACCACCACTTCCGACCGGACACCCCCGATCGTCCGCCCCAGGGTGTAGGTCGCGGCGACGGCGAGCAGGCCGCCGGCGAAGGCGGCAACGGGGACGCCGGCGAAACCGGCCGCGCCGCCGACGACGATGGCCAGCGTGGTCCCGAGCCCGGCGCCGCTGGACACGCCGAGCAGGTAGGGGTCGGCCAGCGGATTGCGGAAAACGCCCTGGTAGGCAGCTCCGGCGATGGCGAGCATCGCGCCGACGAGGATGCCGAGGACGGTACGCGGCATCCGGATGTCCCACAGGATCGCCTGCTGCCGCCGCGACAGACCGGATTCGACGTCCACGAACGGCAGCCGATCGGCCGTATCGAGCAGCACGCCGTGCGGGGTGAGTCCCGACGGGCCGACGAGAATGCTCACCGACACTGCGACCAGCAGCGCGAGCAGCGCGCCGGCTGTCACCAGCGCGTGCCGCCGTGAGATCGCGATCAAGAGGTCGGACGTCCGGCCGGAGCGTCGGCCGCCGCGATCGTGGCGATCTCGCGCACCAGATCCACCACGCGCGGCCCCCACCGGCTCGCGATGTCCTCGTCCAGGACGTGCACGTGACCGTCGCGGACGGCGGCCAGTTCGCCCCAGCCCGCGCGCTGCGCGACGGTCTCTGCGGTGACGCCGCAGCATTGTCCATCGGCCAGGAAGATGACGTCCGGGTTCTGTTCGAGGATGTACTCCGGCGACAGCTGCGGATAGCCGCCCCCGCCGGTGGCGACGGAGCGTAGGCCGAGCATGGCGTAGATCTCGCCGAGGTAGGTGTCGTCGGTGACGGTGTAGTAGGTGTCGTCCAGCTCGTGGTAGTAGCGCAGCGGAGTGTCGCGAGCCGGTACCGTGGCGACGATCTCGTCGATATCGGTGCGCATATCGGCGACGAGTTCGGCCGCGTCGCCGATATGCCCGGTGGCGGCGCCGAGCTGTTCGATCTGGGTGTAGGTGTCGTCCAGGGTGCGCGCGGCGGGCAGGATCAGCGTTTCGACACCCGCGCGCCGGAGTCCGGCGGCCAGGTCTCCGGTGTCGGCGTTGGCGATTACGAGCTCGGGGTCGTAACCGAGGACTGCCTCGACATTCGGGGTGTATCCGGACAGGTCGGTGCGGGGAGCTTCGGCCGGGTGATCGGAACGATCGTCGACGGCGACCACCTGCTCTCCCGCGCCGATCGCGTACAGCATTTCGGTGGCGGTGGGGCTCAGTGACACGATCGCCCGAGGGGGCCCGTCCGGGCCGGTCCCGCCGGTCGAGGATGCCGGGTCGGGGCTGCCGCAGGCCGCGGTCAGCAGCATCAGTGCACCGAACCCGGCGGCGATCAACCGGCGGCAGGTGCCGCGCCGGCGACCGCTGAGCTGCCGGTGGGTTGTGAGTGGCACGACCGTCCTCCGTCCCGTCCTTCGTCCGAGGACAAGTACGCCACCCGCGACGCCGGCCGACCTGACTTACCCGGCGCAACGCCGAGCTCACAGTTGCGGGACAGTGCCGGATTCACACCGGCTTCACCGTGACGCCGCGGTACCCGGCCGGGTTCGGCAGGGCATTCGCAGCGTAGTTCACCCGGGAGACCGGCCGGCCGCGCTGGTCCCCGACACGGTGGATGTCAGATCTACACCCGTCGTCGGCTGCCTGCGCCCGCCGCAAGGAACCGCCGCGACGATCGTGTCGCCGTGGCGGTCCCCAGCGGGGTTCAGGATGCGGGTTGTAGCGGGCCGATGTAGGTGCCCGGGTGGGTGGCGCCGTCCTGACGTTGCACGCTCACACCCGCCGGCCACGGTGTTTCGATCGGGGTGGTGGTGTCCGGCGGGGTGACGACGAGCGTCGCCGGGACCCAGCCGTCCGGGCCGTCCGGCAAGTAGGTGAGCACGCTACTCACTGCGGAACCCGGCTCCACGACCACCGGTGCGAAATCCACGTCCTGGCGGGGCAATTCGTATACCGGGCCGAAGGTGGGATCCTCCGGGCCCACCAGGTCGGCACCCGGGAACCCCTGTACCGCGCAGGCCTGCGCGGAGGTATTGGTCAGCACGACCTCCATCCGGGCCTGGCCGGGGGAGTCGGACGGTCGCTCGCGGGTGCTCAGGTCCAGTGTTTCCGCGGTGCACAGCACCGGTGCGGCCGTAGCGGTCGCCGTCGGGATGATCATCGCCGCCAGGGCTGCCGTCGCGGCGCCGGCCGATCCGGCGACCCGCCATTTCGTCGAAGTCATAGTTCCTTTCGGTTCACGAAACATCACCGGTCCATTCGAACAGATATCGCCCGGATGGGCGGGTCGGATCCCACCCGAGTGGTGGCTCGGCCCGATGGCTTGCGGCGTCGGCGGGATTTCGCGGTTTCCATCCGGCCGGGTGGGGCGAGCCCAGATACTGCTCGAAGGTGCCGATCCGTTGCCGGCGGGCGGCGCGGACGCCGATGCCCTCCTCCGAGGCGAGGAGTTCCGGTACACCGGACGTATCGCCGGCACCGCGCGGCACGTGTCACCGAGGAGAAATATGACCGACGGCAACGACTCGGACACGCTACGGCGAGACGTCCGATACCTGATGGACCGGACCGCGATCCTCGATTGCGTCGCGGGCCATGCGCGCGGCTGTGATCGCCACGACCCCGATCTCGTCACCGCCGCCTACCACCACGACGGGATCGACGAACACGGCGCTGCGGTGAATGCGGGGCCCGGCTACGCCGAGTGGGCCAACCGGACCCACGCGGCGACCTCCCGTGTCCACACCCATCACATCACCACCCACACTTGCGAGATCGACGGCGATACCGCGCATGCGGAGAGCTATGTCCTGGTCGTACTGCTCGGACTCGACGGCCGCAGCGCCCAGGTGATCACCGGCCGCTACCTCGACCGGCTCGAACGGCGCGAGGAGCAGTGGCGCATCGCCTTACGGCGCTCGACCGTCGAGACGATGTTCGCCGCGGACGCTTCGGTGCTGCAATCGGGCTTCTTCAAGAAGGCCGGCTATCTCGTCGGCACCCGTGACGAGTCCGACCTCTCCTACCGGCGCCCGTTGTCCATGGACGACCCGGCTCCGGCACGCTGGTGACCCGGCATACAGGGCCCAGTGCCGGCCCGCCCACTCGTGGACCGGAACAGCCGGCGCGCGAAGCCACGAGGATCGTCAGCCAGCAGCGGTTCGGTGGCCCGGAAGTGCTGGAAGCCGGGCGGGCTCCCGTACCGGTCCCCGGACAGGGGGAAGTTCTCCTGCGGCTGGGGGCCACCGCGGTGAATCCGGTCGACTGCAAACTCCGGGCGGGCCGGGTGCGGTTTCTCGGTGATCCGCCCTTCACGCTGGGGTTCGATATCTCCGGCACGATCGTCGAAGCCGGCGCCGGAGTCACCGGAATGAACCCGGGGGTCGACGTTTTCGGAATGATCCACAGCCGCACCGGGACCTACAGCGAGTTCGTTATCGCGCGAGCGGACGCACTGGCACCCTGCCCACCCGGTGTGGACCACGTGATGGCCGCCGCCCTGCCCACCGCCGCCCTCACCGCCCGGCAGGCAGTGGACGCGGCGGACCCGAAACCGGGGGAGACCGTCCTGGTGCACGCCGCCGCCGGTGGGGTCGGGCATTTCGCCGTGCAGTTCGCCGAACACCGCGGTGCGCATGTCGTCGGTACCGCGCGCCTGAGCAATCATCGGTTCGTGCGCGAACTCGGCGCGACCGAGGTGATCGATTACACGACCACCGATTTCACGGCGGCCCTGGACGGGGTCGATGTGGTGCTGGACCTGGTCGGCGGTGCCTATGGCCAACGATCGTTGCGGGTACTACGGGACAACGGCCGCTACATCACTGTGCAGGGATCCGACGCGGAGGGCGATGCCCGTTTCCGGAGGGTCACCGGCAGACCGTCACCGGCCCTGCTGACCGAGATCGGGGCAGCGGTCGCCGCGGGACGGGTGGGTGTCCACGTCGACCGTGCCCTGACGCTGGACGAGGTACAGGACAGTCATCGGCTGAGCGAATCCGGGCGAGTTCGCGGAAAGCTCGTACTCACGCCGTGGCGGGATCGTCAGGCGCCGTGATCCTCGTCGTGGATCTCGAACTCGGGTGAGGTTCCGCTGATGGGGGTCGGGTCGCTGCCGGGTTTCACGGCGTCACCGAAGTACCGGATCCGGTAGCTGCCGGGTGCCGCGTCGGCGGGGCTGTCCCAGCCGATGGTGATGCGCGAACTCTGGGCGGGGCCGGCGGTCCATTCGAAGGTGGTTTCCCAGTCCCCGTCGTCGGCGATCGTGCGCCAGCGCGTGCCGTCGAATCGTTGCACCATGAGATAGGTGCTGCCGCGGTGCAGGTCGTGGTTGGGGTGTGCGCCGGCGAATTCGACGCTCACCCGGTCCCCGGCACGATACTGCGGCTCCGGCTCCGTGAGTACGTCGCCGAAGTTCTGTCCTACCGGCGGGAAGTCCGGTGGCGGATCGGTTTTCGCGGATTGCCACAGCTCCGACAGGTCGGGGGCCGCGGGTGCGGCGGGTACGGTGCTCTCGTCGTGCAGCGCGGTCGCGAGCTGCGCCGCGATCTGCTGCAGGGCCGGCAACTGCCACCGGCCGAACAGGGTGCTCGCACCCTCGTAACGCTGCGCGGTGTACTCCTCGGGTGTTGTGACGTAGTGGAAATAGGCGTTGCTGTATCCGGCGATCAGGACATTGGCCAGTTCGACGCCGAGGGCGGCCGCTACCGTGCGCCGCAACCGCAGTCCAGCGGCGATCGTCACTTCACCCGGGATGCCGAGCAGATAGAGTTCGGCGATCCGGAACAACTGGACCGGGACGATTTCCTGCACGTACGGTTTGGACCGGTTGAGCAGTCCGCCCGGAGCGACGATCGATTTGGGGGCCTGCGCGTCCCGCAGGCCGGGGGCGAACAGGTACGTCATCCGCGACAGGGAATCCCAGCCCGGATTACGGCCTTCGTGGAATGTCTTCCACTGTGTCGGCCCGTCGTATTCCGCACCGGCGAAGGCGGCTGCGCCCCCGGCCGCCCGGCCGGTGCGGTGTGCGCAACCGTCGCCGGTGAACTCCTCGGACACCGTCACCGCGGACAGATCGACATGCAGGAAGCGGTAATCGATACCGCCGGCCATCCGCGGCATATAGCCCGCGGCGAGTTTCGCCGCGGCCTCGTATTGGCGCAGGCCGAGGAGCCGGGTGTTCTCGCGTTCGTCGCCGGTGGGCCCGTGCCCGGGTTTGCCGTCCAGATTGGGTGACATATCGCCGCTGTTGGTCTGCGCGAAGGCGGCGACGAAATCGGGATCCGGATCCACCAGATAGTTCACGCCCTCGACCACGCGCTCCCAGTGATACGCCGCGTATCCCTTGTTGTCGCCGCTGATCAACGTGTTCCGGTTGGTCATCGACGTGCCGTGGGTAGCGAACCAGTTGACCGCGCCCACCGGTTCACCGTCGCGGTCTACGCGCAGCAGAGTCGTCTGCGGGTCGATGGCTTCCGGGAAGAAATCCTTGTCCTCGTCCGGGTTCAGGTCGAATGCCGCCCGTGAGCGATTGACGCTGGCCTCGTGCAGCTCACCGTGGATCAGGCGCAGGGTGGCCGGTGCGATATCGTCGTGCGCCCGCTCGACCGCTTGGACGATACCGTCGACGATCGCCGCGAAGGTCCGGGGACGGAATCCGTCCGGGCGGTTGTACAGCCGGTGATGCGAATAGCCACCTGGGCCGCAGTGGGTGTGGGTCGCGGTGATCATCACGTTGGACTCGGTGTAGGTGTCGCCGAATCGCTGTGCCAGGCGGCGCAGCACCTCCTGGGTGATACTGGAGAAGATCAGCGGCAGCTCGGCCACGACCAGCAGCACCCGCTGCTCGACGATCGGGTCCACGAAGACGAAAGCGCGGGCGCGGAGCCGCAGGTGTATCCCGGTGGTTTTCTGATCTGCCTTGCCGTAGCCGAGCATGCCGGCTTCGGCCGGTTCACCGGTGATGTCGGCAATGGCACGTCCGACCAGATGGCGGTCGGTCGAATATTTCGTTTCCGGCATCGACCTCAACTTCTGCCCTGTGGGGAATCGGCCCGCCGCGGCGGGCCGGTTTCATTGCACAGACAAACTAGCAAGGACGACACCGGTATTGCCTTGCGCGGCCGACGTGTTCACCGCGACGGTTCACCGCAACCGGGCGCGCTGCCCGGCATCGGCGAAACCCAGTTCCAGCCGTATCGGCAGTTCGCCGACGTCGAGAGCCCGGCGCAGACGTGGTACCGCTTCCTCGTGGATCCGGTCGCGCAGCCGAGGGATATCGGCGCCGGGCTCGGCGGTGACCACCAGATGGAGTTCGGGGGTCGCGCGGGGGCCCGCCAGCCAGGCGTCCGCTGTGCGAACCTCACCGTAGGACTCGATATCGGCGGCCACCGCGGTTGCCGCGGTGCGCGACGACAACACCGTCCGCCCGGCGGACCCGTCGGCCTCCATCCGCCACGACACCGGTCTCGGCATCCGGAACAGCTGTGCCATCAGCCAGCGTAGGCAGAGCAGGCCCAGCACCGTGGCGCCCGTGATCACGAGCCAGAACACCCAGTCCGCTGGGGCCGCGGTCCCCGGAACCAGGGGTGTGTCCGTGTCCACCCAGCCCGGCCATCCCGAGTAGGCGGCGAGGGCGTACGCGCCGGCGGCCAGTAGTGCGATCCCGAGTAATGCGAGCAGTAGGCGATTCAGTCGGGCCGGGCGGTTCGCATATGTCATCCGGGCTCTCCCATTCAGGATCTGTTGTCGAAGACTCTCGGCCCCTGCGGCTCCGGCGTCACCTGCTCGTCTCGGTCGCTCATGGTGCCGACTGGTTCACGGGGCCGGCGTGGCGAGCACAGTGGCACGCCGGCCGCCGGATACCTTCCCGGGGCCCTTCACTCGCACCTGCACGCGCCCTACCGGCCGGCCGAGTTCCTGGACCCGGTTGCTCAGGACCGCACAGACTTCGTCCGCGATCTCCGTATGCCCGCGATGGCGATCGGTATCGACGACGGCCCGGACCGCACCACGCCGGAGGGTGATCCGCGCCGAGTTCACTCCGTCCACTGTTTTCGCGTCACCGCGCAGCAGTGCCCGCAGCTCACCGGTGGGCACCCCGGCGTCCATATCGTCGTCGGTGCGCAACGGCAGCACCCTGGGCCGGCCGGGCAGTATCGCCGTCAGCAGCAGCAGCGCGCCCGCGACGAGCAGTAACGCAGCGGCCACCAGAACCGGCCATTCGCCCCAGGTGGTCGCGTGCAGTTCGCGCGCGACAGTGTCGTAGGAGAGATATTCGGGCGCACCCGCCCAGCGTTGCGCCAGCGAGACGATGACCGCGACGCATACGGCGATCAGTACCAGCGCGACCAGGACGGCGGGTAGCGTGCGCCGGGATCTGCGGATCACCGCACTCTCCCGGCCGGTGCCGCGCCGGCGGTCAGTTCGGTCACCACGATATCGACCCGGGAGATATCGAGCCCGGTCAATTCCCGGGTGCGCCGCAGCAGATGATCACGGCAGATATCGGTGACCCGGCCCACCGGCTCCGGATAGCGCACGGGGAGCCGGATGTCGAGGGCGGCCCGGTCCCCGGAGATATCGGCGTCGGCCTGGACCGGCTCGGCGACTCCGGGGACCTCGCGGGCGGCCTGTGCGGCGATCCGGCGGACGGCCCGGCTGCTGACCGTCGTCACACCCGGGAGGTCGGTGCGCACCGCGGTCACCGCCGGCTCCTGTTCTGCTGCGTCGATCGCAGCACCGCGCCCAGGTCGAGTTCACCGTCGAGCCACCGGCCGGCCAGCAGCCCGACGGCCGCGAATACCAGCACGATCAGGAATGCGCCGAAACCGCCGAAGGCGGCGGCGAAACCGAGCGCGAGACCGACCGCCAGACCTATCGATGTGGCATTCACCGTGTGCTCCTCTCCGCTGCGGCGGCCCGGCTCATTGCACCCGGCCGGTCTCGGTTTCGGGTTCGTCGTCGTCACCGGGGATGAAGACGTCGTTGACGTTGATATTCACCTCGACGACCTCGAGTCCGGTCATCTGCTCGATCGCGGTGATCACATTGCGCCGCACCAGCCGGGCGACCTCGGCGATCGCGACCCCGTACTCGACGACGATCTGCAGATCGACTGCTGCCTGGGTTTCGCCCACTTCCACCGAGACACCTTGACCGCTACTGGCCGAGGCGCCGGGGATCCGTTCCCGCAATGCGCCGAGCGCCCGGGCGGTGCCGCCGCCGAGATCGTGCACACCGCGGACCTCACGCGCCGCCAGCCCGGCCACCTTCTCCACGACGATATCGGCGATGGTGGTGGTGCCCTGGTCGGTCACCAGCGGGTTGGGTTTACGTGCCGTTGTTCCGGTCGCCTTGTCGGCGCCGCGGGCACCCGTATCGTTGCCGGTCTTCTCATCGGTCGGAGCGGTCATCTTCTGCCTCCTGATCTCCTCGGAATTCACAGTCTTCGTTTGTTCGACACCGGAACCGGGCGAATGTCACGCTCCGGCGCCGAGTTGATCGGCTCCTTCCCCGGCGACCGCTGCCGTATCGAGTTCGGTGACCACGAGCCGTAGCTCGGCCGGCTCCCATCGGGTGCCGGTCAGCACCGCGCGGACGGCTTCCCCGGCCCGTTTCAGCAGCGGCGGCAGTGGCAGTGCTGCGGATACGAGGCGTATCTCGACCACCTCCGCGCCGAGATCGACGGCGTATTTCCGGGTGTCCCAAGGCCAGGACTCCTTATCGCCGATGAGGGGCGCGGCCGGCCGGAGGCCGGGCACACTCTCCAGCGCGCCGAGGATGCGGTCGATGATCTGCTCGTCGGCCATCACAGCTCCGGTTCGATATCGAGGATGTGCACGCAGACCGCGTCCACCGGTTGTCCGGTGTGCTCGTCCACTTCCCGGGCCACGTGTTCCTGTACCGCGCGGCCGACCTCGGCGGCCGGCCCGTTCGACCGGACGGCGATATCGACGTGCACGATGAGGCCCGCGCCGGTAACCCGCACGCGCACACCTTCGGTGGGGGCGGGATCGGCATCGGTCCAGCGCTGCCTGCCCGCACGAGTGAGTACGGCCAGCAGGCCGCGCACACCCGGTTCCAGCCGCGCGACACCCGGCGTGCCGGCGGCGGCACGGGCGGCGACCGCGGCGATCACCGGAGGTGCCACGACCATCGAGAGCTTGCCGCCGGTCATTTCGGCCCCTCCGATCCGTCCGGTCCGGCCTCGGCGGGCAGCTCGTAGAGATCACCCACGTGGATATCGAGTCTGCGCAACGTCGTTCCGATGCGGTCGGGTAGCGCCGCGGCGACCCGGGCGCGTACGTCCGGCAGCACCTCGTCCAGCGTGACCGGACCGAACGGCACGGCGATCGTCAGCTCCACATCCACCGGCCCCGGGCCACCGGATTCGGCCGGGGCCTGCCGTACCCGGCAATTCCGTGCCCGGATACCGGGCACGGAATCGGCCGCATACCGCACGATCACCGCTATCGCCTGCTCGCTCACCTCGATCTCGCCGGTATGTGGGGTCGGTAGCTCCAGCATCCGCCCCCGCCGCGCGTCGGCGCGTACGGCCGACATGATGCGTCCGAGCAGGTCCGGTGGGGGTTCTTCGGGTTCGTCGATCAGCTCCCGGGTCGCCGCCCGCAGTGCCAGCAGGCTTTCCCGGGCGGCCCGGCAGTGCGGGCAGGCCGCTTCGTGCGCGTCGGAGTCCCCTTCGTCGAGGTGCTGCCACACCTGCTCCAGGTCCCGCCCGCACGGCAGGAGATGGTTGCGTTCGGTTGTTTCGTTCACCGCCATGGCGTCATCACCTCGGACAATTGGGCGCGCGCCCGCGCGATACGTCCGCGGACTGCCGTGCTGCTCACTCCGATGATCGACGCGATCTCGTCGTAGGCGAGTCCGTCCACTTCCCGCAGCAGCCAGCACGCGCGTTGTTCGGGGGTCAGCTCCTGTAGCGCCGCGTTCAGGGCGGCGAGTTGCGTGCTCACCTGTACCGCGTGCTCGGGCTGGGTATCCGTGCGCGCCGATTCGGTGGCTTCGGGGTCGAGTTCGGCGTGGGGCCGCCGGGTGCGGATCACGTTCAGGCAGCGGTTGGTCGTCATCCGGTACATCCAGCCGACGAATGCGGCGTCGTCGGCGAGCTGATTCAAATGCCGCCATGCCTTCAGGAAAACCTCCTGGACCACGTCTTCGGCCTCACCACGATCGGCCAGCATCTTCGAAGCCAGCCGGAACATCCGGGCCTGATAGCGCACCACCAAGACCTCGTAGGCGCGGACGTCGCCGTCGCGGGCCCGGCTCACCAGGGTGGCGTCGTCGGGACCTGCCTCCGGTGCCGATTCGATCGTGGTCATCTCACCTCCTCCACCGCTCATGGGTAGGACACCGCGGGCGGGAGATCGTCACGCCGATTGCCGAAGAATTTTCGTGGTGTGGCCGAGAGCAGGACGGATGCGCCGTGTGACCGTTGTCACCCGGCCTGCCCCGTGCGGTTCACCGGTCGACCGGGTCGTTATGACCGAGCGCTCTCGGATAACGGAACGACACGGAAGGCTTTGCCCATGGATCACCGAAATGTCCCGAGTGCCCGACATCCGGCGCCCCGGTATCACCGGACCGTCCGGATCGCCGGGATGGAATGGGTGACCGCACTGCTGGCCCTGGCCATGTGCCTGCTGTTCGCCACGGGAATCGCCATGCTGACGCATTCACTGGTGACCACGGCCGCCGCCACGGCCGGTATCGGCGTGGGGCTGGTGGCAGTGTCGAGGATCCTGCGGGCGGGGCGATAACGGTCCGGCCGCTGTGAACTGACAAGGTCGCAGCCATCGTCACTCCTCGCGTCGGTGAAATCGGCACGGCCCGGTGTCGACGGGCGCACGGAACGCTACGGTCCGGGGTCGCGGTGGGTCTTCACACGTTTCGGATGAGAACTGCGGCCGAGTGGGGGTATCACACGTAGCGCTGCAGTGCCGGATGCCGGTCCGGCGTTCGGCGGGGGTTCAGGGGCGCGGTGCCGTCGCCCGGATACCGGCGAGCACCACGGCGACGATGCGCTCCGCATCCGCGCGAGTGAACGGGCGCATACCGCGGTCGACGATGAGGTGCACCGGGCCGGAGATCATCTCGCCCAGGAAGGAACTGTCCACCGGTGGGAGTTCGCCGCGGTCGACGGCGGTGTCGATACGTCGCCGCAATGCGGCCACCCGCTGATCGAGGACTTTGGTGAGTGCTTCGACGGTCGAGTTCTGGCGGGCGGGCTGGACGGCCTGTGCGAGGGTCCGGCCGAACGGCGTCTCGAGGCCGCCGGCGAGTGCCAGCGCGAAGTCCACCAGATCGCGATCGATATCGCCGGTATCGGCGACCGAGGCGAGATTTTCGGCGTAGCGCAGCAGGGCTTCGACGACCAGCTCTTCGCGATCGGGCCAGTTGCGGTAGACGCTGGTCTTGTTCACACCGGCGAGTTCGGCGACCTCTTCGTACCGGAAGCCGGCGATACCGTCGCGCGCGACGAGTTCGGCGGTCGCGGCGAGGATCTGCGCGCGCACCCGGGCGTTGCGGCCGCCGGGGCGCCGTGTGGGCGGCCGGTCGGCGGTCGGTTCGGCCATCGCTCACCTCATGTTCTCTGCTCGGGTGCCGATTGTCGCCAGGTGCGGCGTTGCGGTGCAAGCCGATCGTAGCTACTCTAAAAGCAACAGATTGTTTCTTTTAGTGGGGTCGTTGCGAAACGCCCCGCCGAACTGCCCTGTGGGCTCGCCGCGCGAACTGCCGTCGATTCGCCACCCACCTCAGCAAACCTGGAGCGCACACGTGAACATCCTCGTCTCCGGAGCCGGTATCGCCGGGCTCGCCTGCGCACTCGAGCTCGGCGTCCGCGGCCACGACATCACCGTCGTCGAATATGCCCGCGAGCTCCGGCTCACCGGTACGCCCATCGATATCCGCGGCGATGCGATCGAGGTCGCGGACACGATGGGACTGCTCGCACAGATTCGCGAGCGGCGGGTCCGGATGTCGGAACTCACCCGGTTCGTCGACAGCCGGGGCGAACCGATCGCGCGGATCCCGCTGGCGGAGATCAACGACTCCGACGACGATATCGAGCTTCTCCGTGCGGACCTGGTCCGAATTCTCGCCGATGCGCTGCCCGATACTGCGGTGATCCGGTTCGGCGAATCGATCGAAACGCTCACCCCCGGGGACGAGGGTGTCGCGGTGGGTTTCGCATCGGGCCGCACTGGACGATACGACCTGGTGATCGGCGCCGACGGCCAGTATTCCGCGGTACGCAGGCTGGTGTTCGGTCCCGAGGACGACTACCTCCGGCATCTCGGCGTCTACTTCGCCCTCGCCGATCTTCCCGGCGAGGCGCACAGCGAAAACACCAACTCGATCTACAACGTCCCGGGCCGCATGGCGGGAGTATTCCGGTATCAGGGCAAGGCCGTGGCGAACTTCCAATTCCGCTCGGAACCGATCGACTACGACCACCACGACCCGGCCGCCCAGAAGAAGATCCTGCTCGATGCCTTCGCGGGCCACCGGTCGTGGCGGATCCCGGAGCTGCTCGATGCGGCCTGCGCCGACCCCGCTTTCTATTTCACCGCCGCGAGCCAGATCCACCTGCCGTCCTGGCATCGCGGCCGTGTCGTCCTCGTCGGCGATGCGGGGTACAGCCCGGCCTATCTGTCCGGCCGCGGCACCTCACTCGCGCTCACCGGCGCCCGCTTCCTCGCCGAAGAACTCGAACGGGGTGGTGAGCACACCACCGCGTTCGCGCGGTACGAAGCCCGGCAGCGTCCCTATGTCACCTTCGCGCAGGACCGTGTCGGCAGTGGTCGCGACCGAATAGTGCCGCCCACCTGGGCGGCCATCGCCGCCCGGAACAAGGCGCTGCAAACGCCCGGCGCCGGCGCGTACTGAACCCCGCAATGTGCCGGCTCCCGGAAAACATCCTGTCCCATGACCCGCAGTGGCACTGCTCGCCCCGACTGCACCCCAACGCGCTGAGAGATGCACAGTGACAGACACTTTGGATAACGCCGTCCGCGGCGGGCGAGAGCACCGCTGGAGTACGCGGCTCGTCCTCTGGGCGGCCGTGCTCACTCTCGCCAACGTCCTGGCCGATGTGGCCGTGGGCTCGCCGATGATGGTCCTGCCCCAGTTGCTGGAGCATTTCGACACCGGTCAGGCCGCGTGGCTGAACGCGAGTGCGATGCTCGCCGGGGCGATCTGGTCGCCGCTGCTCGCGAAGAGTTCCGATATCTTCGGAAAGCGCCGGGTACTCATCGGCACGCTGCTCCTGGCCTGCGCCGGGGCGCTGATCTGCCTTGTCGCCCCGAATATCTGGATATTTCTCATCGGGCGCTTCCTGCAAGGTGCCGCATTCGCCGCGGTGTTCTTGACCGTGGCACTCACCCGCGAGATCTGCACCCCACGAGTGGCGATGGCCGTGGTCGGGCTCGTGACCTCCGGTTCGTCGGTCGTCGGGATCCTCGAACCGTTCCTGATGCAGCCGGTCATCGATGCGTTCGGCTACCGGAGCGTATTCGTCACCGCGGCGCTGCTCGCCGCCGCCGCGGCGCTCAGCGTGCGAACCGTCATCCCGGAATCGCCGATCCGGGGCACCGGACGGATCGACCTGGTCGGCGCGCTCCTGCTCGGTGGCGGCCTCGGCGCGGTGCTCGCCTACATCAGCCTCGGGCGAGACCTCGGCTGGCTGTCCGCAGGCATGATCGCGCTGCTCGCCGCCGGTGCCGCCGCACTGGCGGGCTGGGCGCATCTCGCGCTGCGGGCCGACGATCCGCTCATCGATATCCGGGCGCTCAGCCGCCCGATCCTGCTGACATTGCTGGCCGTGGTGCTGGCAGCGGGGTCTTTCCGGAGCATGCTGCAACTGACCAGCCTCATCGCCCAGGTGCCGCCCGGTCTCGGGCTCGGTTACGGGCTGGGTGACGGCGAGACGGTCGCAGTGCTGCTCGCCACCCCCAACCTCGGCATCGTGATCGGCGGTATAGGCGCTGGATGGCTGGCGGGCCGGTTCGGTCCCGCGCTGCCCCTGGCCGGCGGTATCGCTGTCGGAGCACTGGCGACCTTCGCGATGCTGGCAGGCGTATCGGTGCTTCCACTGGCAATCGCCTGCGGTGCCATGGTCGGCATCGCCGCCGGCGCGATCGGCGCCTCCGGATACAACCTGGCGACCGGGATCGCCGCGCCCGAGCGGCACGGCACGTTTGCCGGACTGGTATCGGTGATGATGGCGCTCGGCTCGGTCGTCTTCAGCTTCGCCGGCAACGCAGTGCTCGAGGCGACCCGGGTTCCCGGGATCACGGCGGACGGTGCCCCGGTGAGCACGGCAACCGGCGTGCACCTCTACGTCGCGATGGCGGGCGTGCTCTTCGTCCTGGCTGCCGTACCCGCAATCATGCTGGTACGCAGCCGGACTGCCGCGCCGGTAACGGAAACCCCCACACAGAGCAGTCCCCGGTAGTCTCCATCGGATTCCCGAACCTCAGTCGTCGCTGACTGTTCCGGATTCCGATTGGCTTGCCGGGGGCCTGGCCGGACCTTCGAGGGATGTCACCGCGATTCTCCGAACGTCTTCGTCGAACCCGTCACATTCTTCGTTGTTCCGGTGTATCTCCAGTCTCCTCCGTATCGGCCGCCAGTCAAGACCTGCACCGCAGGTAGTGGCACTGTTCTGCCCCGGCCGGGGGTGGATACGCGATATGTCAGCGCAGTGCCGCGGTGGCAGCGCTGTACATGGTTGTCTTGATGGCGGCCAGTGTTCCGGGGTTCTTGCCGAGCAGGGGAGTGAGCCGGTCCACGGCGCTGGTGAGGACATCGGCTTCGGCGGCGGTGGCGTCGACGAGTCCGGCGGCCAGGGCCTCCTGGCCGCCGAAGCGGTGGCCGGTGGTCATGGCGGTCACCGCGGTCTGGGGGCTGAGTTTGGCCTGGATGAGCGCGGCCATACCGGGGGTGAAGGGGATATTGATATCGACTTCGGGGAAACAGTAGTAGCCGCGGTCGTCGCGCATGACGCGGTAATCGTGGGCGATGGCCAGCATGGCGCCGGCGCCGAACGCGTGGCCGTT
Source organism: Nocardia carnea NBRC 14403 (assembly GCF_000308515.1). Classification (GTDB taxonomy): domain Bacteria; phylum Actinomycetota; class Actinomycetes; order Mycobacteriales; family Mycobacteriaceae; genus Nocardia; species Nocardia carnea. The sequence continues at coordinate 34,137 of NZ_BAFV01000123.1, forward strand.
GACGGCGGTGACGGTGGGCAGGGGGAAAGTGAGAATTCGGGCGAACAGTTCCTGGACGCGGGCGACATACCATTCGGTGCGGTCGCCGTTGGCCATCAGCCAGTCCAGGTCCAGGCCGTTGGAGTAGAACTTCCCGCTCCCGGTGGTGATCAGGCCCTGGGCATCACTTTCGACGGTGTCGAGGTGAGCGTTGACCGCGTCGAGCCAGTCCGGTGCAAAGCGGTTCTCGTCGTCGCCGAGGGTCAGTACGGCGATTTTGTCCTGGTAGTGCAGGGTCGTGGCCATGGGGTTGCCTTTCACTTCGTCGTGGTCGGGGTGGTGTCGCGGCGGGGCAGCAGGGGTTCCGCAAGAATCGCGCGGACTGCGGCTGCCAGGCGGCGGCGTACTGCGGGATCGGGTTTTCGTCGACCGCGTAGCAATAGTGCGGTGGGAAGCTCCACCACGCAGTCGCGGATGACGGTGACGGCTTCGCGGTCGGCTCGGTCGAATACGCCGCGTGCCAATGCGGTGAACAGTTCGCTCAGGGATAGATCGAGCCGGCGCATCTCCCCGGCGATATCGTCGGGGATCTCGCCGGAACCGAGCAATTCCTGCCGGGGCACGATCAGCAGGAAATGTCCCGAAACCGGTTGCCGCAACAAGAATTCGGCCGGGGCGTCAGCTGCCGCGACGACCGCGTCGACGACATTCTCGGAGGACGCCCCCGCAGCCAGTGCGCGGTCGACCGCCACCCGCTGCACATCGAGGAATCGCTGTGCAGCACGCAACCAGACCCGGCCCATCAGGCCGGGGCGCGAGCCGAACGCGTGATAGATCGCCCCATTGGATACCGAGGTGGCCTCGGACAGTGCCCGGACGGTGACCGCGGCAGGACCGGAATCCACGGCCATCCGCTCGGCGGCATCCAGTAACTGCTCGAGGTCGTGTGTTCGGGGGCGGGGCACGATCGCAGCATAACAGAGCACCTGCTCTGTAACTGGGTCATGGATGCACTGCGGATGCCTTACCGCACGGAAAAGGGTGTTTCGCTCGGCTCGGGGTATAGCTGGTCGCGTCGGTGACCACGAAGGCCGGAAGCTGTCGACTATTCCGGGATCAGGTCCTTACGCGGGTCGACTCCGAAGTGCTCGGCGAGCTCGGTGATCGAGGCGTGTGCGCCCTGGATGCTCACCGAGAGGACGAACGGCTCGTCGTCGACCTGCAGAACGTCTCCCGACAGTCGCTGCCACAGCGGGTTGGCTTCGTAGGAGGCCTGCTGATCGCGGCTGGAATCGCCTTCGTCGCCCGGTGGGGTGTAGGCGGAGACCATGACGATGCCCGCGTCTGCCTTCAAGATCTGTTCCATCGACAGTGGTGTGAAAATGCTGTCGGTGGTGTCGGGAGCGCCGGCCGGGCGCGGAATACCCATATCGGTCATGATCTCGCCGATGAACGAGTTGCTCGAATACAGTCGCGCAGTGTCCTCACCGGCGAAGCGAACCAGTGAGTACGTGACATCGGGTTTCCGGGCCCGGATCTGGTCGCCGACCGCGGCCGCGCGCTCCTCGTAGGAGGTGATCAGCTCTTCGGCCCGGTCCTTACGGCCCAGCGCCTCGCCGAGCAGAACGATGTTCTGCTTCCAGGTCGGTCCGGTGGACTCGGAGAACACGGTGGGCGCAATTTTGGTCAGCTGATCGTAGAGCGATTCGTGCCGCACCTTCGCCGAAACGATGAGGTCGGGTTCGAGCTCCAGGATCTGTTCCAGGTTCGGCTCGGCCGTCGTACCGACATTGACGGAATCGGCAACCTTGTCGTCGATATCGCCCAGGTACTCCGGGAACGGATTGCCCGGGTCCGCGCGGTACTGGACGTAGCCGACGAGGGGAACGCCGAGCAGCAGCGCCGCATCGGCGTAGCTGGGGTCCAGTGCGACAACCCTTTCCGGCGGGCTGTCGATGGTCGTGACGCCCATGGCGTGCTCGACCGAAATCGCGGCGCCGCTCCCGGCGGCCGGCCCCGGGTCCGTCTCGCCGGAACCACTGCAACCGCCCGCGAACACCAGGCCGCATGCCATGAGAGAAATCAGTGATCGCCGCGCGATCGATCGAGTGGACGTTCCTCTCATGAGGTGACCTTTCATCCGGGCCGGGCTGTAGGAAGTAGCCGAATAAGGATAGGCTGCCCAACGTAGGATGACCTTAGCAAGGAGTACCGAGATGCCGATACCGCATGCGCGAGCGCACCGGTGCTGAAGGACACCACCGCGGGTCCGCCCGACTCCCCGGAGACCACCGCGCCTGCGCCGGGAAACAGGCTCCGATCCACAAGTTCACCGCTGGTCATGATCGCTGTACCGATCGCCGCCGTGCTGGCGGCGATTCTGCTGAGCGTCTGCGTCGGCAGCAGTCCCTCGAATCCGGCCGAGGCGTGGCATGCGATCTTCACCCCCACCGGAACCGATATGGACGTGACGATCCGCGAACTCCGCTGGCCCCGCACTCTCATCGGAATCGCTGCCGGAGCCTGCCTGGGAGTCGCCGGAATCCTGACCCAGGGGCATACGCGCAACGCTGTCGCCGAACCGGGTCTGCTCGGTATCAATCAGGGTGCGGCACTCGCGATAGTCGCCGCGACCTTCCTGCTCGGTGGCCTCCCCGTCCACGCCGAAGCCGGCCTGGCCTTCGCCGGTGCCCTGGCGGCCAGCGTGGTGGTATTCGCGGTCGGCACCGCCGCCCGGCACGGGGCGACGCCGGTCACCCTGGTGCTGGCCGGTGCGGCCGTCGCCGCCCTCTGCGGTGGCCTGGTCACCGGACTGGCGCTGCTGGACAGCGCATCCCTGGACACCCTGCGTTTCTGGCAGGTCGGCTCATTGGCGGCGCGCCCGCACACGATCGAAGCGATGTGGCCGTTCGTGGCTGCCGGGTTGCTGCTCGCCGTGCTGAACATCGGTGCGCTCAATACGCTGGCGCTCGGCGAGGATACGGCGCGGTCACTGGGCACCTCGATACCGCTCGCCCGGTGTGCCGGTATCGCCGCGATCACCCTGCTCGCCGGATCCGCCGTCACCATGGCGGGCCCGATCGCCTTCGCTGGACTGCTGGTGCCACATATCGCCAGGGCTCTCGTCGGCGCCGACTACCGGCGTTCGGTACCCGCGGCGGCCGCGTTCGGGATCGTGCTGGTCCTGTTGGCCGATACCGTCGGCCGGGTCATCGCGCGGCCGGGTGAGCTGTCGGTGGGGGTGGTGCTCGCGGTGATCGGGGCGCCGTTCTTCGTACTTCTCGCCCGCCGCCGGCGGCTGGTGACCGTATGAGCGGCGCGGCCCCGAACCTCCTCGCCCCCACACGTGTTGCCCGGTGGGGGCCGGTCTCCGTGCGTATCGCACCGCGCGCGCTGACAGTGGGTGTCTCGCTGTTCCTGCTCGTTCTGGCCGCCGCTGCGATCCATGTGGCCAACGGTGGTTCCGCGTTACCCTTCGACGAGGTCGTCCGGGCGTTGCTCGGCGACGATTCGAATACGCGGGTCCATCTCGCCGTGACGGAATTCCGGGCGCCCCGCACCGTCGGGGCGATCATCGCGGGCGGCTGCCTGGCCATGGCGGGAGCAATCACCCAGACCGTCGCCCGCAATCCCCTCGCCAGCCCCGATATCCTCGGCGTCACCGCCGGTGCATCGCTCGGCGCCGTCTCGGTGCTGGTGCTGGCCGGTGGCGGGGCAGCGGGATTGAGCGGTATCGCCGCGGAGATCGGATTACCGGTTGCCGCGTTCACCGGCGGCGTGCTGACCGGGGTGGTGGTGTACCTGCTCGCCCGGTCCGGGACTCTCGACAGCTACCGCCTCGTACTCGTCGGCCTCGGTATCAACGGACTGGCCGTGAGCCTGACGACATGGCTGCTGACGCTCGGCGATGTCACCAACGCGGCCCAGGCGCTGACCTGGATGTCCGGTTCGCTCAACGGTACGGACTGGCTACTGGTGCAGCCGATGGCCCTGCTGGCACTCGCACTGCTGGCCGGTGCGCTGCTGCTGGCGCAGCGACTGGTGCTGCTCACCATGGACGACGATATCGCGATCGGACTCGGCGTACGGATCGGCGGCCTCCGGCTGTCGGCGTTGATGCTCGCGACACTCCTGGCCTCCACCGGTGTCGTCGTCGCCGGGCCGCTCGTATTCGTCGCCCTGGCGAGCCCGCAGATCGCGCGCCTGCTCACCGGGGCGGCCGTCCCGCCGCTGTTCTTGTCCGGCCTGGTGGGCATGGTGTTCGTCCTGGTCGCCGATACCGTCGCCGCGAACGCGCTGGCGGTATCGCTGCCGGTGGGGGTGGTCACCGCGGTACTGGGCGGGCCCTATCTGATCTATCTCGTCCTGCGGAACCAGAGGAGGCTTACGTGAGTCGTCCGGCCACGGAATCCGTACTGCGCACGGAGAACCTCACCCTTGGCTACGGCGGCGCCGACGTCGTCACCGATATGACCTTCGACGTCCCGGCCGGGTCGGTGACCTCGATCATCGGCCCCAACGGCTGCGGCAAATCGACCTTGCTGCGCGGCCTCGGCCGCCTCATCGCCCCCCGCTCCGGCCGAGTGCTGCTCGACGGCGTGCCCATCGGCAGCCAACCCACCCGGCAGGTCGCCCGCCGCATCAGCATCCTGCCCCAATCGCCCGCCGCCCCACCTGGTCTCACCGTCGCCGATCTCGTCTCCCGCGGCCGCCATCCCCGGCAGCGGTGGTACGAGCAGTTCTCCGTCCTCGACGAGAAGACACTCCGGCACGCCCTGAACAGCACCGGCATCCTCGACCTGGCCGGCACCCGGCTCGAAGAACTCTCCGGCGGGCAACGTCAGCGCGCCTGGATATCCATGACCCTCGCCCAGGAAACCGGCATCATGTTGCTGGACGAGCCGACAACCTACCTGGACCTCGCACATCAGGTGGAACTGCTGGAACTGATCGTGCGCATGAACCGCGAACACCACCGCACCGTCGTCATGGTGCTCCACGACATCTCCCTCGCCGCCCGCTACAGCGATCACCTCGTGGCGATGAAATCCGGTGCCATCGTGACCCAGGGCCCGCCCGCAGAAGTCGTGCGCCCGGAGATCCTGCACGACGTATTCGGGCTCACCGCCCAAGTGATCACCGAACCCATCCACGGCCGCCCGCACGTCATTCCCCTGGGGGCGGTGCCGCCGGGAGCCTGACTCCCGCCGGAATCCTCCCGTCGATGCGCCGCGAACACTGCACGTCGTCCGTTTCGGCGAGGAGGAGGTCATATCTCGGGGCGCGGAATCCGGTCGTGTGCGCTGGGGCACGGTGTGGGTCTGCGCACTGTGCAAGCTCTCGATCCGGCAGTACGCTGAACGAGTTATACGGAGCCGTATAACACGAGGAGGTCGCCATGGCACTTCCACCGGGGCAACGCGCCGTCGATGGATTCCCACGCTTCGGCACACACCTGCATCATCCGCCGCCGCCGGTACCCGAGAACCCGGTGATCGAACTCGTCGGCGCCCTCACCGAGTCGCGCACCCTGCCGGTGGCCGATCTCGCCACTCTGCCGAGGCGGGAGATCGAAGCCGATTTCCACTGCGTCGCGGGGTGGTCGGCAACGGGGTTGCGATGGGAAGGGGTTCCGTTCGAGACGCTCTACCGAACACAGGTCGAGCCGCTGCTCGAGCCCGGCGCGCAGATCAGTCATATCGCCTTCGAAGGTCTCGACGGCTTCCGGTCCGTCGTATCGTTCGACGACGCCGTGGCCGAAGACGTGCTCATCGCGGACCTCCTCGCCGGGCGGCCGCTCGACAGCGATCACGGCACTCCTGCACGGCTCGTCAGCCCTGGCCAGTATGGCTTCATCAATACAAAACACCTCTGCCGCATCGAATTCCACACTGCCGAGCCACCTGTTACCGACCGCTGGTCACCGCTTGCGTCGCATCCGCGAGCGCGGGTATGGCATGAAGAACGGCACCGCTACCTCCCCGGCCGTCTCGTGCGTCCTGTCTACCGTGCGCTGATCGGGCCGATCCGTGCGCTGAGCGCCCGCGGTAGTCACAACCGTCCGCGCTGACCGGCCACGGGGCCGTCCCATCGAGTACAAGAGCACAAGGGAATTCACCGCCCCGCTTGCCATCGGCGCCCGGAGTCGGCAAGGTGGCCCATCGTGCGGCGCCGGCTTCGTCATGGCGGGCGAGCACGGTCAAGCGGAGGGGTTAGTAGTGCTGACGGCGGAGTTACCCGGTGCGGTCGAGGTCTCGGAGAAAGAGCCGGAGCGCCGCGTCAGGTCATGGCCGGCTCCGGTGGCGGCCGTGCTGGGTGGTGCTGTGCTGCTGGGATGGCGTGCGGCCGAATACGGCAGCTGGATCGTCGACGATGCGGGCATCACCTTCGCGTATGCGCGCAGTGCCGCCGAGGGATTCGGGCCGGTGTTACAGCCCGGCGCCGAGCCGGTGGAAGGGTTCTCCAACCCGACCTGGCTTTTCGTGTTGATGGTGGGTAAATGGTGCGGTCTTTTCGACCGCGGTGCCTTGTTCGGCATCCCCGATTACGCCCTCTACCCGAAGGCGGTCGCGCTGATCTGCTGTATGGGGATCCTCGCCGCATGCTATGCCGCCGCCCGCCGGGTATCACGGTGGCCCGCCCTGGTCACCTTTGCGGCAGGCGCTGTCCTGGCATTGATCCCGTCCTTCGTGATCTGGTGCTTTTCCGGTCTGGAGAACGCCTTGTTCGCACTGACGGTCTGTGTTCTGGGTGTGCATCTGCTTCTGGCGGTGCTCGACGACCGATTGTGGACACCGGCGGTCGCGGTGACGGCCGGTGCGCTGGCCGCGTTCGCCGCGTTGACCCGTCCGGACGGCCTGATCTATCTGGCCGCATACCCGCTGATCTCGGTGATCCTGGTGCGGCGCGCGACCTGGCCCACCGCGCTCCGGTGCGGACTGTATTCCGGACTTGCGTTCGCGATTCCCTACGGGGCCTATCTGCTGTGGCGGATCACCGAGTTCGGCCGGTTCGTTCCGAATACCGCTGTCGCCAAACATCAGTCGCTGCCCTCCTTGTTCGACCTGGCCCGAGCAGGGGAGCTGGTGCAGTATGCGGGTGTTCCCGCGGTGCTGGCGGCCGTGGTGGTGGGTGGGCTCGCGTTGTGGCCGCCGAGCAGGTGGCGTGACGGCGCTGTCGCGCTGCTGGTGCCGCTGGTTCTGGCGGTGGTCGCCTACTGCGTACTGGAACCGGACTGGATGGCGCAATTCCGGTTCGCCACCCCGGCGTGGGCACTCGGTGCGGTCGTTCTCGTGCTGTCCGTCGGTCAGCTGGCGGCGCGGCTACGTAAACACGGACGGGCTCTGGTCGCGCTGGGCCTGATCGGTGCCGCGATCCCCTCCGGCTGTGCGTTCGCCGAACAATCCGCGGCATACAGTGCCGACGAGGATGTGCCCGTGTGCTGGATCGCCCTGCGATTCGGCCGCCTGTTCAACGGGTACGCGGATATCCTCCGTCTGCAGCACGGCACCCTGCTCACTCCCGATATGGGCGGAAGTGCGCTGACTTCGCGGTTGCAGCTGATCGATATGGCAGGTCTCACCCATACTCGAATGGCAGACATCATCGCCGGCAACGACCGCACCACCTTCGGCGACTATGTATTCGAGGAACTGCGGCCCACCTTCATCCATACGCACGGACCGTGGCTGGAGAACAACATCACCAGCGACGCCCGCGTCCTGCGCGACTACTACGTATTACAACGCTCCGAGGACCCCACCGTGCCGGACGAGGACTGGGTCCGTAAAGACGTTGTGCACGATCAGCACCAACTCGGGCAGCTGCGCGAGTATGCGGCTACAGCTATCCCACCGCTGGTCGAGAAGCAGCAGACGGTGGGCTGCGGACCGACGCTGCAACCGGGCCAGACGCTCGCCGGCTGAACTGCTCCGCGAGCGCGGGTCCGGCCGGTGTCGGCGGGCGGCTCGCGTGGTCTGCTGCCGCGCCGGAACCCCGGTCCGGAATGCCTACCGCGGAGTGTGTGTTGTGCGAGGAACGTATCCGGTGACGAAGGAGAGTCAGGTGAAGATCCGCTTCGGTATCGGGACCGGCTCGGATACCGAACCCGAGGAACTACCGGCCCTGGTGGATCGGCTGGAAGCCGCGGGCGTCGATTCGCTGTGGTTCTCCGAACTCGTCCATTCCTCGGCCGTCGACCCTTTCGTGGGTATGGCAGTCGCGCTCGCACGGACCGAACGTCTGAAGGTCGGCACGTCGGTGGCGATTCTGCCCGGCCGCCATCCGGTGCTCGTCGCCAAGCAGCTGGCGTCGCTGGCGTTGCTCGCGCCGAAACGGGTGCTGCCGGTGTTCGGGTTGAAGCCGGCACGGCCGAACGAGCTCGATCTGTTCCCGGTCACCGGCCGGCGCGGCAGCGTTTTCGACGAATCACTGGAGCTGCTGCGTGCGGTGCTCCGTACCGACGAAGTGGACTTCGACGGTGCACACTTCTCGGTGCGCGGCGCCGGGATCGGGAAACGCCCCGCCCGCCCACCCGATATCTGGCTCGGTGGGCGCGCACCTGCCGCGTTCCGCCGTATCGGCCGCTACGGCGATGGCTGGCTGGGCAGCTTCCTGACCCCGGCCGAAGCCGCTGCCGGAGTGTCCGCGATCAATACGGCAGCGGCCGCGGCCGGCCGTGAGATCGAGGCAGACCATTTCGGCATCACGCTGCTGATCGCGGAAGACGGCCTCCCGGACCAGTTGGCGGCGCAGCTCCGGCAGCAGCGGCCGGAAACCGACCCGGCGGACCTGGTGGCGGGCAGCTGGCCGGAGCTGCACCGATTGATCGACGACTACGTCGCGGCCGGACTCAGCAAGTTCGTGGTGGTACCCGCGGGTGGTGCGACGTCGAACGGTTTCCTGGATCGTTTCGCTGCCGAGCTGCTGCCGCGCGAGAACTGATCGGCACCTGTGCCGGCGAGTTTGCTGCTCGCCGGCACAGCGCGGAGAACCGATCGTTGGCCGAGGCCGCGACCGGGTGCAGGTTTCGTCTGCTCAGCAGGAGAAAAGCCGTAGTCCTGGGTAGGACTGGGGTATCGCATTGCCGCGCCACGTACCGCTCCGAAGAGTGATGTGTGCCGGTGGCCGGGATTCCTACCGTCGTTTCGTGACCACCGACGAAACGATAAGCCAAGTGCGCCGCCATCATTCGGAACCGGGAACCCGTCCGCGCTGGTGGCGCCGTCCCTGGATTCTCCCGTTGACGGCCGTAGCGGTGTTGTTCGTCGCGATCTCGTTACCCCGCTATCTGACCTTCGACCCCGCTCTGTCCAGAGTTCAGCAACCGGGCGTAGCTGTGCACTATCCGTTCCTGGTGGCGCACGTGATCTTCGGGTCCATCGCCATGCTGACCTGCTGTATCCAGGTATGGCCACGGTTTCGCCGGAAGTATCCGTCCGTACACCGGTACGCCGGGCGCATATACGTCCTGGCGGGTGTGCTGCCCGCCGGTGCAGCGGCGCTCGTCCTCGGTGCCACGACTCCCTTCGGGCCGGTCGCCATGGCGAGCAATCTGCTGCTCGCCGTCATCTGGCTCGGCTGCACGCTGCAGGGCTTCCGCGCAGCCCGGCAGCGCCGTTACGCCGACCACCGCCGGTGGATGATCCGCAGCTTCGCGCTCACCGTCTCGATCATCACCAACCGGGTGTGGGGTGTGCTGGTCGGTATCGCGCTGCAGCCGCAGCTCGACACCACCTTCCGTGGCAGCGAGGAACTGTTCGGTCAAGCCGTCGGCGGGACCGTGGCGTGGCTGGGCTGGACAGTGCCGCTGCTGATCGCGCAGTGGTGGCTCGAGCGCGGAAACTCGACCGGCAATGCCGGTACCTCCGGGAGTAGTGAGGCTCATGGGTCACCCGGTTACATGCGGTGATGGTCCACGCTGTTGCCAGTAGATCATTCTCCCGCTGATGTGGTGAAAATGTCGATATCACTCAACGCATCTTTCGCGCGGCCTCGCATATCGGGATTCGACAACATCTTCTGCAGCGCCGGAACGGCCCGCTCATCGATCTCGCCGTGAAGGCGAGCGATGTGCCCCAGTGCCAACACGGCTGCTCGCCGGATTGCCAAGCTGTTGTCTCCCAGCAGGTTCAGGGCGATCTCGGTGACCCATGGCCCACCCGGATCGTGCAGAGCAAGGCGTAGGATCGTCTCTACGACACTCTGCTCATCTCCTGTTTCGAGTTTCTCGAGCGCATCATTACGGTCGATCGGATCCAATGCCTGGTATTTCACCGAGGCTTTCCTTTCTTGTCTACAATGCCTGCATTCACCAAACCGTTTTGCTGTTCCTCGCTCAGCTGCTCCCATGTGCGTTTATGCCCATGATATATTCCGGTTTGGTCGAAAGTCATATCAAATATAGCAAATTCACCAGTAGTTGGATCGTATCCTACCCGTCGCGTGGTTTCATCGCTGAACCGCACAGAATTATCCAGGGTATGCTGGGGGTTCGTCGGTTCGGGTGCAGCCTTGCCTCTCTGTTTCGGTCCGTGTTTCGAGGATGGCTCGAATATCAGCGCCGGCTTAGAAATGATTGCGGCAAGTTCGGCAGTGATGGGTCCGACGTCGGGCAGCATATTGAATTCTTTGGTATCCCCGGCAGCTCCATCGGCGAGCATGACAAGACCCAGGACTTCGGCGAGTTCACTGATGGCGTAGGCATCCTCGATCGCCTTGAGGGTCCGCAGCACAAGGTTACCGACGGCGGTCGTACCGGCAGCGAGACTGCCGCCGAAACTGAGCCATGACACGGCAACTGAGATGCCGATCGTGATACCGATTTCGTAGAGGAGACCTTCGACTTCGGTTACAACGAGTTCGCTGACATCTATGGTGGCAGTGCGATAGTTGGTCACCAGTCCACCCATGTAGGGAGCCGATTCGACCAGCCTTTGGGCCCCCGCCTTCAAGGTTCCGAAATGGTCCGCGATCCGCTGTGCGGTGACAGGCTCATCCAGGCCGGCCAGTAAGTCGGCGATCGCTGCAATTCGGGAGGCGGCGTTGAGGACGGCCTGATGCTTGCCGAAGGTGTCCCACGTCGTGCCAGCGGTGGCGAGTTTGTCGATGTCTCCGTTGGGCAGTTTGCCGAATTTAGCGGTTACCTTCCAGACGAGTTCGTCGAAGAACGCGCCTACTCCGCCTCCGTCATGGCGCAGGCCGTTGCCGTTGTCGGCGACCGAGGTCGGGATCTGAACGTCGTGGACCGACATCTCAACGATGTAAGGCCGATCAGGTTGGCCGTTGTTCGCTTTTCCATGTATGTATCCGAGGGCGCGTAGCAGGTATCCGAAGTTGGTGAGTGCATCGGCGAGGTTGGTGCACAACTGCATGATTGCTTCTGCGTGTTTGTCGTACGCTTCGCCCCACTGCTTGCATCCGGGGGCGTCGCCCGCCATACCCGCGCATTGCCCCTTGACATCATCGTGAAGGGGCTTGTCCGCGATGCGAAGTTCAGCAGCGAGATCGAGGCATTTCTGCGCTGCGTCGTAGTAGGTATGCCAGTCGACCTCGTACTTTGGATCGCCCACTACTCCAGCAACTTCCGGTTGAACTCGATGGCACTGGTGTATTCGTCATATGCTTCGCGAGCGGCGGTGCTCATATCGGTCACCCCGGTCACGAATTCGCGCGCTCCTACCGACCACAGTGCGTGAGCGTCCCGATACGCGGCTGCGGCGACCGCTTCCCATACGCCGTCGATATTCGCGACCTTGTCGTCGATCAAATCGAGTTGCTCGGTGAGGTGGGACGCAAGGTCGGCCAGGTGGATTGCGAGTTGATCAAGGCGCGCGAGGTCGACTTTGAAAGCTGATTTCATAGATTCAGGCTCGAGATATGCTGTGATGTTGCGGAGTCGGTGGCCTCGTAAGTGTCCGACTGAACACCGAGTTTCTCGGCCATGCCATCCAACGCTTGCAGGATCTTCAATCCGCCGTCACGGAGTTCGGCCCAGCCGCCGAAGAATTCATCCGAACGATCGCCGTTCCAGCCGTCATCGAGCAGAGCATCTACCTCGATGCTGGCTGTTTCCAGTCCGGAGCGGAGATTCTGAGCTATATCGGCGACGAACTGCCCGACCGTTCGAACCTCTTCTGGCACAACAGTAATGCTGGAATATTGCGGTTCTCCCCCTGAATCAACCATGAACTCAAGGCTACGAGGGGCACTTGGTCCGCGCAACCTGTTCAAGTCCGGCATTACGCTGCGGGAGCCGTCATCGCCCCACTCAGAACCCGCTTGCCTCCTACTGGCCCACACCGCACCACGCGGCGAACCCGCGCAGACTCTCTGTACTCCGTGCTTCTTGCCGAGCCAGCACCCGGACGGTTTCGTGCACCATCGGGTGGTATCTGGTTTGGATCGGCGCGATCTTCCGTGCGGTGTTCAACGCGTCCAAGGTCTTGGCCCGGTCACCGTGTAGTAGGAACGCACGGGCAAGGTCGATATACAAGTGGCCGGCGCGGGACTTCGGGGTGTTCGGCGGGAGTATCAGGTTTTCGGCGCGTTTGATCGCTTTGGTTCCGTCGAGCATTTCCACGGCCAAGCCGACCGACCAGATGGCCGTATTCGTCCGGCCGAAGTTCATCACGGGATCATGAAAATCCGCGGTCCCGACTCGCGTGGCCGTCGACTGCGCCTCTGTCAGGTGGGCATCCGCGGCATCACGATTCCGCGAGCGGGCCGCAGCAAGACCGGACTGTAGATGCAGGGTTCCCCAGGAGATCTGGCTTTCGAGGTCGGTTGCGTCGATGTCCGACTCGAGATCACCCCGGCACTGGTCGAGGTAGGCCGTGGCCGTATTCCAATCACCCGCCGAGGTCAGCACCGAAGCCCGATGGAACTGCGCACAGGCTGTCCACAGACGCGACCCCGCCATCGAGGCCGCCCACGCCATACGCTCGACTGCCAGCGTGGCCAGATCGGTGTACCCGAGTTTGTGCGCCAGGCTCCGTGACGAGGTGTACAGCTCGCACAGCAACAGGAAACCTCGTTCCCGCTCCCGTCCCTGCGTGCCGTGGACCAGGGCGCGGACCTCGGTCAGCAGTGCGGGCAGATCGCTGGACAGCCGGTAGAAGTTCGTTTCCCGCCGATGTTTCCGAATCTGTTCGACCTGCGCTGCGATGGCTGCGAACGGTCGGACCACGATTTCGGGCGCCGGTAGATCGTGGGCCGCGAGCTCGACACGGATCACAGCGATACCTGCGGCGACGTCGCTCTGCTCGGTATTGGTTCGGGGATACGGCTGTCCCAGCAACTCGGCAGGCGCCACCTTCAGGGCTCGCGCACACGACGATACGAACGCCGCGCTCGCGGGCGCCCGACCCTGTTCGACCGCGCGCACCAAGGACACCGAGACATGCGCTTCGGTGGCAAGCCGCGGTTGTGACCAGCCGAGGATCTTCCGCATCTCCGCGACGCGCTGGCCGACGCCGATCTGTGTGCTCATGGCTTCCCATCCTGTGTCGTCTCGTGCCAACAGCATGACAAAAAGGCTTGGCAGTTCACAGAGCTCGCTTGATCGAACCTGAAACCAGCCTCGGGGCGGGGCTGGATCAGAGGCCCGCTCCGGGTGCCATCCATACATCGAAGACCGGGGATAGGGGAGCGTCATGAACAGCGAACTGCCGACCAGAGACCGAGGCGCGACCGACATCCCCAGCGGGGAACCCTGGATATCCCCGACCACCATCGGGCAGCTGGAGAACCTCCTGAAGGTAATGTGCCGGTGGGCCGAAGCCGCCGAGAAGCGCCATGTCTGACGGAAAACTCCGGGCTGCGGCGGTCGCGCTGATCCGTCTGGACATCCCGGCACGCGGTATCGACCTGGGGGAACTCGCCGCAAGGCACGGATACCGGCTGGTGTACGCGGTTAAGACCGATACCAGCCCCCTGCTCGCCATCTATGCGCTGGCCAGACATGCGGCCGAGACCGGAGCGGAAGCGGTGGTGGTGCCGAGCTTCGAACATGCCGACGACCTACGTCACCTCATCACCGAGAACGCTGCCTTGATCACGCCGATGCAGCTCTATCCGCGCGGCTATCGCTGGCCCGGTATGAGTTTCGAGCGAGGACAAAGTTGATGACGGCCGACACCGCACTTCTGTTACTGGTGCTCTCGCTGATCGGTCTCACGATCGCGCTGTGCCTGTGCTGATGATCAGTGAGTGCAGGTCACGGCATCTGACGATATTGCCCCCAGCGAGACGCTCATCCTGGGCGCGGCCATCCGATGTGGGATGGTGCCCTGATCGGGCTCATCTTCCTGGTCGTGGGTGCTCTGCCGGGCTGCCTCATCGGTGCCAGTCAACGGCGGCCTGGTGATGAACGGCCAGGGGATTCTGTCGCCTCGGTAATAGAGCCTGTCGGGCACCGAGCCCGAGCTCGTCGCCGAACGCAACTTACCGACAAGCCGGGCCCGGACGAGATCCGCGCAGGTGAGGTATAGCGCCGGTATGGCCGATAGTGCCCATCTGGCCGGCCTCCTATAAGCGTCCTTGTTCGGGGTGGACATGGGTGGTTGATATCAGTTAGAACGAATTGCTATCGTTGATAGCATCTAAAGTCAATCTGTACCAGTGATGGCGTTTGAGAGGGGATGATAGCGGATGAAGAATGTGACGATCCGGAAATTGAGTGACGAGGTACACCGCGCTATCCACCAACGCGCGGCCATGCACGGTCGCAGCATCGAAGCCGAAATGCGCGCGATCCTGACCGAGGCGGTACAGCCGCCCGAGCGGATCAAGCTCGGCACGCTGCTCGCGAGTGTTATCAGCGAAGAGAACCGGATCACCGAAGACGAACAGGCCGCGTATTTCGGCCGCGACAAGACGCCGGCCGAACCAACGGTGTTCGGCCAGTGATCATCCTGGACACCAACGTCATCAGCGAACCCACCACCAAGGCCCCGAACGAACGGGTCACGGGGTGGCTGGATGCTCAGGCAATCGAGACCTTGTACCTGTCGGCGGTCACCGTCGGCGAACTCCGATACGGCATCGCGGCGATGCCCGAAGGCCGCCGTCGCGACGAGTTCGCCGATTGGCTGGAGACCTACACCCTGCCTGCGTTCGCCGGGCGCATCCTGGCCTACGACCTGGACGCCACCGCGGAATACGCTCGCCTCATGTCGCGAGCCCGTGCCACCGGGTCGGCTATCGCCACCGCCGACGGCATGATCGCCGCCACGGCGGCCGCCGCGGGCTTCACCGTCGCCACCCGCGACACCTCGCCGTTCGAGGCCGCCGGAGTGCCCACAATCGACCCTTGGCAATAACGCCCGCAACGCTTTTCGCCGCCGCGGGCAAGCCTCGCGCGAGGGAGTTCGACGGCAACGCGGTACAGCCGGGCCGTGAGGCCATGGGGTGCCGGTGATATGCGGTGACGGCCTACGCTTCTGTCGGCAGTGGCGGGGGTTGCTGATCAGGGGCGATGGAGGGCGTCGAAAGTAATGGCGAGGGTGACCGGCGTATCCAGGACCAAGGCGGTGCGGTGGACTTTGTGGGGCATGTACCGTAATCCGGACCAGTCGAGGCGGTATTCCTCGATACGGTCGATGGTTTCCCAGGTCTTGTCGAAGTGGACGACTAAATAACCGGGAATACCGGTGCGCCCATACAGTCTGTGTTGCTCGGTGGTATCGGAATCGACCGTGCTTTTCGAAGCGACTTCGACAACCAGGGCGATATGGCGCGGACGGTGTTCACGTCGTAGGGTTCGCAGTCCCGGACGAAGATATCCGGGTAGCGGACATTGAGCCGGTGATCGGCCCGGTGATCGTCCGCGTCGGCGAAACGGACAGCGGTATCAGAACCTATCCGCAGACACGGGCCGGTGGGGTCGCGAGCGTCCTCCAGCGCGGCGGCAAGGCGGCGCACTACTCGACTGTGCGCATCGCTCTGTGCCATCAAGCGCACGGCGAGGCCGTCCACGATCTCGACATCGCCGAATGTGCCGCTGAGGTCATCCGGCTCGGCATCCAGGAACTCTTCAGGAGTGATCCGAGGCTGTGATGCTGTCACAGTCAGCTCCTCGTGGATTCAGCGGCTGTCCGCAGGGATCGACCTGCGGAAATGCTGATGGAAGACTACCAGCGGACCTGGATATCAGCTTGTCTCGGTGTACTGGCTGCGACCATGGCCTGCTGGGCACCCGCCGGAATGCCAGGTGCCGTGGCGGCGCGGTTTCATCAAATCGCCGCGATGGGCGCGACCGTCGAGGTTGCGGCCCCGGAAGACCATCGGTGCGGCGATAGCGGGACTGTATCCCCAGAGCTGACAAATTCGAACGGCAGCGTTGTCCGGCGGGAGTTCGAGAAAGACATGGACTACAGGTGTGTCCCGGTACGTGTTGCCTGTCTCTTGTACGCAAATCATGAAGCAGTGAAGGAGATTTCGGTAATGAAACGCTCCGGATATGCGATCATCCACACGATCGATCTGCACTTCGAACACAGATAGGGAAAACAATGAAATTCGCCAAAATCGCCGCAACGGCGTTGCTTTCCACTGCGGCCGTCGGCGTGATGGCCGGTACGGCACACGGTGAGGCGAATATGGTGCATCCGGTAGCCGGGAAAGTGGACGGAAATGTGGGGTACTCGATGGCGTGGTCGCCGGACCGCTCCAGCGCGACCACCACTCTGGCATCGGGGAATTTCGAAGTCACTCCGGATTCGGTCGAGGTTGTCGCGGCCGACGGTGAAGTGCTGGAACAGGTACCCCTGGTGTATCAGGTCGCGGGTCAGGAGGTCCGTCTCGATGCGCAGTTGGATGCGGCCGGAACCTCCCTGACCATCGACCGTCCCGCATCCGCCGCGAGCGGTGCGCCGGTGCCGGCTGCGCCGCTGAAGGATATCGCCAGTAACGAGACGCTCATCCTGGGCGCGGCCATCGGGTGTGGGATCGGTGCCCTGATCGGGCTCGTCCTTCTGATCGTGGGTGCCCTGCCCGGTTGCCTCGTCGGTGCCATCGTCAACGGCGGCCTGGTGATGAACGGCCAGGGGATTCTGCCGCCTCGGTAATCGAGCCTGCCTGGCGGTTCGTCTGAACCTAGCCCCGGCATCCGGTGCTGCTGAGCGCAGGCGTGTGGCATCGGCACCTCGATGAGAGAGATGCCCTCGTCGACCCGAGTCGGCGAGGGCATCACCAGGACTCGGGCTGTCAGATCACCGGAGCCGGCCTCGACGGCTTCGATGATGCGGGCGCACATGACGGCGTCCACCGAGCCGGCCTCGCCGCCCACGCCCAGTAAATAACCCGCCAGCAGGTATGCACGAGATAGTACATGTGCTAAACATGGTACATGTCGATGAAACGGACGAATGTCTATGCCGATGCCGACGACCTTGCCCTGATCAAAGAGGCAGCCAGGCGGCGTGGCCGTTCCGAGGCCGAGATCATCCGCGAGGGCATACACCTGGCGGCATTGTCGTATCGGGTCTGGGATGATCCGGACGAATGGCCGAAGGTCTCCGGTGGCGGCGAGCCGGCGACCAAAGAGGAGATTCGGCGGGCAGTGGCAGACGGTCAGTGCTAGTCGTCGCCGACACCTCCGGTTTGCTGGCGGCGTTCGACCGGGACTCTCCGGATTCCAGCGCTTGTGAAGAGGTGCTGCGTGAGGCCGGAACGGTTGTAGTGTCGCCCATGGTTCTGACCGAACTCGATCATTTGACTCGTCGCAGATTCGGGGGGCCTCAACGTGTCGTGGTGATGAACTTCGTGTTCTCCCAAGTCGACCGCATGCGCTTTCTTGTCCCCGACACCGGTCGTGATGTCCTCGGCGTAGCCAGAGAAGTACAGCAACGCTACGCCGGCCTCGATCTCGACCTGGCGGATGCGGTCAACGTGGCCCTCGCGGCCGAGTTCCGCACCACGGACATTCTCACACTCGACCGGCGTGACTTCCGTGCTATCCGGCCGCTCGTGGCCGCAGAAGCGTTCCGGTTACTTCCCGACGACCGTTGAAGCCCGACGCAGAGACATACGCGGAGAGCGCCACGACCGTCACGTACATCGCGTAACGACTGATGCCCTCGCCGACCAAGGGCCGGCGAGGGCATCAGCGGGACTTCGGCGGTGTACCCGGCCTACCGGGTACACCGCTAGATCAGATCACCGGAGCCGCGCCTCGATGGCTTCGATGATGCGGGGGCGGAGTTCGGCGGCGCGGATGATGGCGTCCACCGACCCGACCTCGACGGCGCGCTGGATGCTGTGCACCCCGTCGAATTCCGCGGCGACTTCACCGAGTTTCTCGGCGCGGACCGAGGAGCGGAGTTCGTCGAGTTCCGCGGTGAGGGCGGCGCGTTCGGTGCCGCCTGCGTTCGCCGCGCGCTGCTCCAGGTCGCGGACCCGGGCGTCGGTGGCGGTGCGTTTGCCCACCTCGCCCGCGAACACGACGGCCGCGGCGGGGGCGCCGCCGAGGACCGAGGCGAAGGAGCCTTCGATGGCCAGGACCGTCATATTCGGGTTCAGGGCCTTCGAGAACACCACGAACGCGCCGCCGTGGTAGCGGGAGATCACGCAGAACACGATCGGGCCGTCGAAATTGACGATGGCGCGGCCGATTTCGGCACCGTATTCGAGTTGCAGTTTGCGCATCGATTCCGGTGAACCGTCGAAGCCGGACAGGTTCGCGAGGACGACCAGCGGGCGGTTACCGCTGGCCGCGTTGATCGCCCGTGCGGCCTTCTTCGACGACTGCGGGAACAGGGTGCCCGCGGTGTAGGTGTCGGGGCCGTCGGTCGCCGGGAAGCCACGCCGCGGAATGTTCTGGGATTCGATACCCAGCAGGCATACCGGGATACCGCCCAGATGGACGTCCTGGACGACGGCGGTTTCGGCGTCGGCCATACCGGCCCAGCGTTCGAGCACATCGTGGTCCTGGTCGGACAGTGCGCGCATGACGGTCCGGATATCGAACGGCTTCTTGCGGTCGGGGTTGGCAGTGGTCGAGAAGATCTCGCCGACGGTGGTGAAACCGCTGTCCGCCAGCACATGCGGGAAGTCGGAGATATCGCGATCCGCCGGGTCGGTGGTGGTGGCCCGGCGCGGAGCCTGCTCACCGGGAGCGACGTAGGTGTGATCGTAATGCGACATCAGGACGCCGCGGGCGGCGGTGAGGTTCGGCGCCCAGTACTGCGCCTGGCCGTTGGGGCCCATCACCCGGTCGTAGCCGCCGATACCGAAGTTGTCCTCGGCGGAGACGCCGCCGGAGAAGTCCAGCGACTGTTTACCGGTGAGCACCATGGCCGAATCCGGGGTCATCACCAGGATGCCCTTGGTGTGCATGAGCATGGTGGCTTCGGCGTTCCAGTACGGCTGGGCGCCGACATTGATACCGGCGACCACGATGTTGATTTCGCGGCCGTCCTGGGTGAATTCGACGATGCGCTTGAGCGCCGCCGCCACCCAGTCCATGTTCTCGGTGCCGGAGCTCATCGAGATCCGGGCGCCGGAGGACAGCGCGTACCACTCGAGCGGAACCTGCATCCGGTCGGCCAGATCGAGCGCGCCGATGATCCGGCGGCATTCGGGTTCCGACAGCGCGCCCAGCGATTTCGTGGGATCGCCGAGCAGCACCACGCGGGTGATGCCCTCGGGGTACCGGTCGGTCGGGGTGGTCACCACACCGGCGACGATCGCGGCGGTGTTGCGGCCCTTCGGCCGGTCGACCGGGACCAGCGTGTGGTCGGCGTCGAGATCGTATTCGGTGAAATCGCCGAGCTGATCGGTCAATTCGTACGGGTACACCGCATTGCGGCCGGCGGCGCGCAGCACCTTCTGGCGGTACTCGTCCAGCGGCTCCACCGGTTCGTCCGAACGCTCACCGACGACGACCTGGGTGCCGCCGATCGCGTCGAAGGTGATCCGCAACGCGAGTTTGACCAGTTCACCGGTTTTCGGGTCGGGCTGGCGGGCGATGAGCAGGATTTCCTCCAACCCGGCGCCGACCGTGGTCGGGCGCACCCGCTCGACGATCTTCTCCAGCTCGCCGCGGGTGATATCGATGGTGGGCCAGATGTACATGACGATGCGGTTGGTCTGCAGCCGTTTGGCCGCCGGCCGCCCGGCCTGCGCCCGCCGGATCGAATCGAGGCAGGTGGCGATGGTGCTTTCGGCAGTCGGCAGGGTGACCAGCCGGCCGTCGTGGTCACGCAGCGCGGTGAGGTCGCGCACCTGGGCGAACGCGACGAGACGTTCGTCGGCGGGGTTCTCCTTGGCCACACACCGGAACAGGTACACCTCCTCGTTGTCCGAGGACGGCAACTGGGTGAGATCGAACTTGTGCAGCCGCTTCATCTGCATCCGCTGCGCGATATACGGGTGCAGTCCGCGGATGAGGTGTTCCTCGTCCAGGCCGGTGGCCGACGGGCGGAAGGTGAAGTGGTGGTGCATGACCGCGTTATCGCTGCCGGCGACGGTGGCGGTGATCCGATGCACCAGATTCGGCAGCGGCGCAGCGTTCAGCACCTCGTGCAGCGCCGCCGCCATACTCTCGAAGTCCTCGGGCTGGTTCTCCCAGGACAGGTAGATATCGGCTTCGATGGAGGCGGTACCGGTGGCCAGCTCGGCCAGCCCGCGGACGGTGTCGGCGAGGGAATCGAAGCTCACCGCGGCCGAGACCAGGTTCACGCCCTTACGTTCGGCGACGACGAAGGTGCAGTCGCCGGCCTGCCGGGTGCGGACATCGGTGAGGTCCTTGTTGCCGTAGTAGCGGCGGGTCAGCACCTCCAGCATCGCCGTATTGTCCGCGGAACCGCGCGACAGCCGCTGCCCCAGCAACCGCACCAGCGGTTCGGTGGCGCTCACCATCTGCGCGATCCGTTCGCCGCGGTCGGCCGCGTCCGGGTTGGCGTCGAGGTAGCTGAGGTTCTTGCGGGCGTCGGTGTAGACGCGGGCCCGGTTGCGGCGCAGCACCGGCTGGCCGTACCAGGCGAAGACCAGGCCGCGGGTGAGGTCGGCGATCACCGGGAACCGCACCTGGGTCGCGGCGACCAGCCGTTCCAGGGCGAGACCGACCGGTTCGCGCAGCACCCCGTCGGGCATCGGTTCGCGCAGCCATTCGCGCAGCAGGGTCGAGACGACCTCGACGGTATCGGCGGGGCGCTGCTGAGCGAGGAAAATCCGGAAGACCGCGGCCTCGAGGTCCGGGGTGCGGTCGAGCTCGGTGACGCCGTAATGACCGAGGGCCGCGGCGAGCTTCGCCCGATACGAATCCGGCAGCCCGGCGCGCTCGACATCGAGGCTCTGCAGATAGGTGTGGAAGTATTCGCGGGCGCTGTGGACATGGCTGCGGCCGCCGCCGTCGTCGTCGAACGACCGGTTGTGGCTGAGTTCGGCCAGGTCGGCGAACACCTGCATCAGCTCGAGTTCCTCGGCGAGCGGCCGGTGATTATCGGCGACGGCCGCGCGGCGTGCGGTGAGGTAATCGTCGAGGACGCGGCGATCGTCGTGCGGGTCGACATCGAATCCCAGCAGCAGGCTGCGCAGATCCTGCAGGCCGCGGGTCATCCGCTCGTGCGGCAGGACCTGGGCGGATTCGGCGGGCAGATCCAGCTCGACCGATACGGTGGCGGCGGTATCCGCGGCGGCATCGTCCTCGGCGAGCGGTTCCAGGCGCAGCAAGGGGGCACCCGTCTCCACCTGGGTGCCGACGGAGACACCGATTTCCTTCACCCGGCCGCGGAACGGCGCACGCAGCACCGTTTCCATCTTCATGCTCTCCAGCACCAGAACCGGGGCACCTGCCTCGACCTCGGCACCGGCCTCCAGCGGGGTCGCCACCACCAGCGCCGGGGCGGGTGAACGGACGACGCCGCCTTCGTCACGGCTGATGCGGTGGGTGACGCCGTCGATATCGACCAGGTGCACCGGCCCGTGCGTGCCGGTGATCAGGCGATACCGCACACCGTTGACCACGACCTGCCCGGTGTGCCGGTCGAAACGTTCGAGGTCGACATCGGCGGTGCGGGTATCGGCGCCTCCCTCGAGCCCGACCCGGAACCGGTGCGCACCGATCCGCGCGACCCGCACCCGGTAGCTCGCACCGCGCAACTTCAGGTCGAGGGGCCGGCCGCTGTCGTGCTGAACCTGGGGGCGGCCGCCGGCGGCGGTGGACAGCAGCCGATGCTGTTCGACCCGCTCTTCTTCTTCGTAGGCATCGATGGCGGCGGCGGCCAGGGCGACACTGGAGTGGCGGTGCGAGACCAGTCGGCCTTCGACGCGCACCCGGTCGATCCACCCGGTATCGGCGCTGGCGTCGATCACCTCGGGCTGATCCAGCAGGTCGAGGACGAAGCTCTTGTTGGTGGCGCCGCCCTCGATGATCACCCGGGTCTGCGCGACGGCGCGACGCAACCGGCCCAGCGCCTGGTCACGGTTGCTGCCGTAGGCGATGATCTTGGCGATCATGGAATCGAAATCGGCCGGGATGGTGTCGCCCTCACTGACGCCGGTATCGACGCGGATACCCGGACCGGCCGGCAGGTCGAGATGCGCGATGCGGCCGGGAGCGGGCGCGAAATCGCGGTCGGGATCCTCGGCATTGAGCCGGGCCTCGATGGCGTGACCGCGTTCGGCCGGCGGTTCACCCTCGAGCTTGCCACCGGAAGCGACATGCAACTGTGCCCGGACCAGATCGAAACCGGTGGTGTATTCGGTGATCGGGTGCTCGACCTGCAGCCGGGTGTTGACCTCCAGGAACGCGAACAGCTGCTCACCGGGGTGGTAGAGGAATTCGACGGTCGCCGCGCCGCGGTAATCGACCGCGATCGCGAGCCGTTCGGCGGAGGCCTTCAGTTCGGCCGTCTGCTCCGGGCTCAGCACCGGTGAGGCCGATTCCTCGATGATCTTCTGATTGCGCCGCTGTACCGAGCAGTCGCGCACACCGAGCGCCCACGCGGTGCCCTGGCCGTCCGCGATCACCTGGACCTCGACGTGCCGGGCCCCGGTGACCAGCCGTTCCAGGAACACCACGCCGCTGCCGAAGGCGCGCACGGCTTCCTGCCGGGTGCGTTCGTAGGCGTCGGCGAGTTCCGACTCGTTCGTGATGACGCGGATACCGCGGCCGCCGCCACCGGCGGTCGCCTTCAGCATCAGCGGGTAACCGATAGTGCTCGCCGCGGCGAGCGCATCGTCGAGCGATTCGACCGCGCCGCGGCTCCACGGCGCCACCGGCACGCCGACCTCCTCGGCGATCAGCTTCGCGCCGATCTTGTCGCCGAGTTTGCGCATGGCGTCCGGGCTGGGGCCGACGAAGGTCACGCCGATCTCTTCGCACAGCTCCGCGAACGCCGGATCCTCGGCGACGAAGCCCCAGCCGACCCAGGCGGCCTCCGCCTTCGTTGCCAGCAGTGCGTTGCGCAGGACCTTCAGGTCCAGGTACGGGCGTGCAGACGCCGGGCCGAGGTCGTAGGTCACATCGGCTTCCCGTACGAACGTCGCGTTCCGGTCGACGTCGGTGTACAGGGCGATCGTTTCGATGGGTTGCCCGGTTTCCGCGGACAGATCCCGGGCGGCGTGGATGAGCCGCATGGCGGACTCTCCACGGTTAACGATGGCGATGCGGTTGAACACTCGCCGACTCCTTCCTGCGCAAGCACGAGCCCGGTCGGGCGGGGTTGCGGGTTCCGTTTGGGTCAGTGTGCCTCGTCACGACGCGAAAATGCACAGCGTGTGGGAGCTACTCGCACGTATTTTTGCGGAGCCGGTCCGGTCGCGCTCGCCGGACACGGTTCAGCGGCCGCGTCAGGGCGGCCCTGGAGCCGGTTCCAACCTTGTAATAATTGCAATACTGAACCGGACAGGGGTCCGCGCTGTTACGTTCCTGGAGGTACGCAGAGCACAGCTTCACGCGGGTCGTGGAGGCGCAGAGAGATCGGTACAGCATGGCCGAGTTCGAACTGTCGTGTGGCCTGCCGCCGGGGCCCGATTTCGCCGACCTGGTGGTGCTGGCCGAATCGCTGGGATATTCGCGGGCGTGGGTGTTCGATTCGGCGCCGCTGTGGGCGGACCCGTTCGTGCACCTGGCACTCGCCGCGCAGCGGACCGATCGGATCGGGCTCGGCGCGGCAGTGCTCATTCCCCAGCAGCGGTCCGTCATGGCGACGGCGTCGGCGATCGCCACCGTGGCCCGGCTCTCCGGAAACCGGTTCCGCCCGTGCTTCGGCACCGGCTTCACCGCCCGTCTCGCGCTCGGGCAGCGGCCCATGTCGATCGACGCCCTCGGCGAGTATGCCGGGTCAGCATTTCATTCGGGTCGACTCGGTGCTGCCCACCAACGTCAACACCCCGATGTTCATGAACGAAGGAACGATGAAACTGTTCCGCCCGGATCTGGAGAATCCGGGCCCCGCGGATTTCGAACCGGTCGCGCAGTTCATGCACGTCCTTCCGGTGGGCTGGGTCGAACCCGTAGATATCAGTAACGCGGTGCTGTTCCTGGCCTCCGATGAAGCTCGCTACCTCACCGGGTTGCCGCTGCCCGTCGATGCCGGAAGTCTCCTGAAGTAGCGGAAGCGGCGCCCCGCCGACCTCGTGCTACCGGACGGCGGGTCCCGGGCTTTGACGCAATCGCGTCGGCTGCCCGGATCCCACGGGCGCAATCGCGGCCGGTTCGGTAGCGTTCTCGTCGAGCAGGAGACGAGACTGAATACGGGGTACGGAGTGCGAGCAGGGAATCCGGCTGCGCGGGGGCGGTGGCGAAAGTTCGGTGCGGTGGTCGCGGCGGTACTGCTGATGACCTGGTTCGGTGGGGCAGTGGTCGCCGCTGCGCCGGTCCGCGCTCCGGTGCTGCGGGCCCCGGCCGGTGGATACCAGGAGCTCATGGTGCCGTCCGGTATGGGGCCGATCGAGGTGCAGGTGCAATGGGCGGCCCGGGGCGGAAGTTCGGCGCTCTATGTGCTCGACGGCTTGCGGGCGCCGCAGGATCACAGTCAGTGGGTCAGCGATACCGATGTACTGAAACGGTTCGCCGGCGACGATGTGACGCTGGTGTTCCCGGTCGGCGGGCATTCCAGTTTCTACGCCGACTGGTATCGGCCGAGCAGCACCAACGGTCAGGCCGTCACGTACAAATGGGAAACCTTCCTCAGCGAGGAGCTCCCCGCATTCCTGGCGCGGTACGGGGTTTCGCGGACGAACAACGCCGTCGTCGGTGCCTCCATGGGTGGTGGGGCAGCGCTGACGCTGGCCGCGCACCATCGCGACCAGTTCCGGTTCGCGGGCTCCTTCTCCGGTTTCGTGAATCCGACCTTCCCGATGTGGAACGAGGCGGTACGCGCCGCGATGTGGGACGAGGGCCGCTTCGATGTGGACGATATGTGGGGGCCACCGGATGATCCCGCGTGGCGTCGGCACGATCCGACGGTGCAGGCCGAATTGTTGCGCGGCCTACCGATGTACGTTTCGGCCGGCAACGGCGTCCCCGGGCTTCCCGATGTGCCGTACGGCGCGGGGAACACCGTGAACGCGATGGGACTGGAGGCGATGGCCATGACCGCCGCCCGGATCTTCGCCGACCGGGTCGCGTCGCTGGGGATCCCCGCGCGGGTCGATATCGGCAACGGCACCCATACCTGGCCCTACTGGGAGCGGGCGATCGCCACCGCCCGCCCGATGATCCTGGACGCACTCGGCGCCCACTGACGAAGGGCCGCAGTTCAGGATTTGTCGGCGACTCGCCGCAGCGACCCGACCCGCTGAGCTGCGCAGCCGGTATCCTTCCGGTCTGCACACGCCATGTTGCCCGTGTGCGCTGCTCATCGGGCATGAGTGAGCCGGAGACCGGCGCGGAAGCCGGAGTACAGGCACCGCGTCCCTGTTTCCGGGCTCGACTCGCTGATGCCGGTCCGTTGCCGAGTTCCGTTGCTGTGCCCACTCGA
Organism: Nocardia carnea NBRC 14403; assembly: GCF_000308515.1. GTDB lineage: Bacteria > Actinomycetota > Actinomycetes > Mycobacteriales > Mycobacteriaceae > Nocardia > Nocardia carnea. The sequence continues at coordinate 60,044 of NZ_BAFV01000123.1, forward strand.
CTGGAGCGCGATGAACCGCAAGCATTCCCGTACCGCTGCAGCGATCACCTTGGCGTCGGTGGCTGCGGCCGCTGCCGTGCTCGCCACCCCGGCTCGGGCCGCCCCCGGCCAGGTCGGCGTCGGTGGGATGCACCTGGTCGCGTCGGTGGATTCGACGAATTCGGTGCCCGCCGGCGATATCGCGGCGGGTGTCCCGTTCAGCCACGCGACCAAGGTGTCCGGGAACTTCTCGGTCGCCCTGGACGGGACACCGGCGCTGCAGGGCGGCCGGATCGTGGTGGGATATCTGGTGGGTTGCGCGGTGGATGTCTCCGAGGGCATGTCGATTGCGATAGTCCCGGAAATCGGTGGCGGCGCATCGATCGCGCCCTATACCGAACTCGAGGTCGCCACCACCTTCGAGGAGGGCGCCGCACCTGTCGTCACGGTCGCGCCGCTCGTCGGCGTGGAGCCCAGTGTCGGAGTCGAATCGGCGCTCGCGGGTGAGGTAGGGGTCAATCTGGCGCCGGGTACGGTGGCGCCGGTCGTCGTCGGCGAAACCGAGCTGACTCCGGAGACGACCTTCCCGTTCACCTTCGCCCACGCCGACACCCCGTTGAATATCGACGGATGTCTCTCCCCGGCCTCTGCCATACCCTTCGTCACCGTCGACGCCCGCACTCCTGGTGGCGCCGCCCAAACCACCGGCTACGGAACCGCTTTCGAGTTTTGATCGGATCGATCGGTTCGCCGGCCCGGCGCGGACCGGCCTCGCTGCGTGCGGCCGGTCCGCTCGGGGTCAGGGGAGCGGCAGGCAGGTACTTCCGGCGCCGACGCCGTATCCGGTCACATCGACCTCGATGTATTTCGCGGAGGTGTACTGCCCCGGCGTGAACTGCTGTGCGGTGATGTTCTGGCGGCCCGTATGCTCGGGCGTCCACGCGAACGTCGCCGTCCCGTTCTCGGGGTGGTAGGTGGCCTGGCCGAGACGCACGCCACCGCCCGGTACTCCGCCCCCACTGTTGATGATCGTGACCTCGCCCGCCTCGGATGGTGGCGCATCGACCGCGGCCGTCACCGTATAACTGCAACCCACCCGCAGCCCTTCCGGTCCGGCCGCAACTTTCACGTCGGTGACCTCCGCGCCGGCTCCCGGCGCAGCCAGTACCGTCGCCAGACCGGCGATACCGAGAACCGCGGTGGAGTTGAACAGCCGGATGGATTTACGCATACATTGACCTTTCTCGTCATACGGTCGGATCCTTCGAGTGTGTCACGCGGCCGGAGGTGATCTCACCGCGGCGTTACCGCGAGATGATCGATTGAATGACGTAAATGCTTGGGGTCCAGCAACTTACATTCGAGTTGTGACGAAGCGGTGCTTCGTGAGCGCATAGAGGGTCACCAGCGGCTTCAACGGCATCCACTCCCCGAACCGATACTCCGCACCCCGGGTCAGGCGGTGCGCCAGATCCGGGCGCTGCTGCGCCAGATATCGGCGGGCTTTCTCGGCATGGACGGGCAGCGACACGATTTTGATCCGGTCCGCGTCCTCCAGGTACGGAATCGCGAACGCGACGTTCTGCCAGGTGCTGCGGCTCTTCTCTTCGAGTACCGGCTCGCCGCGGTACCCCCGGACATCGATTGCGTAATCGGCCATGAGCGCGGCCTCTGACCGAGGACGGTTTCGGAGCCACCGGTGGCGGTGGTTCCGGTGCACCTGCGGGAGGCGCGCCAGTTCGTCCACTCGCCCCAGAGCAGGAACAGCAGCGCGGCGGCGATGGCGACCCGAGTCCTTTTCCGCACCTGCCCAGTCAAGCACGTGTCACAGTTCGCCATTTATTGGACGCGTGTCCGTCTCCGCGCCTTCACCGACGGGCCCCCAGCGGCTCATCTGGTCGCGGCAAGCTCACGCGACTACCTGGCAGAGCTGAATGAGGACCTATGACGACGTCGAAGACGAGCCGAGTGGTGGCAGTGGCCGCCGCCGTCGCACTGTTGGCCGCCGCCTGCGCGAGCGACGAGCACGACGGAGCCGGTTCGTCCACCGCGTGGCGACTGCCGGATGCCGAGCGTTACCACCGGGCGGCCACGTATCCCGTGTACCTGAACCGCCCGGACGGGGAAGCTGCCGATACCGAGACGGTCGCGGAGATCTCGACGGTCACACCGGACGGCAATACCGTCATCTACACCGATGCCACCGCCAAACGCATCGGATTCCTGGATATCCGCAATCCGGCCCGGCCCGCCGGCCTGGGCACACTCTCCCTGTCCGAGCTGGGACATGCGGACGATCAGCCCACGTCGGTGGTCGCGCACGGCGAGTTCGTGCTGGTGGTGGTCGACACCACCGGTGGTGATCACGCGAAACCCTCGGGCCGCGTCGATATCGTGCGGGTCGCCGACCGTACTCGCGTGCACAGTATCGATCTCGGTGGGCAACCGGATTCGATCGCCATCGGCCCGGACGGCGCGTTCGCCGCGATCGCGATGGAGAATCAGCGCGACGAGGAATTCACCCCGGCCGGTGGCGAGGAAGGTGATCTGCCGCAGCCGCCGACCGGGTTCGTGCAACTGATCGATCTCACCGGTGCGCCGGACGCGTGGACAGCGCGGAAGGTCGATTTCGACACGGCGGCGGCGCGGGCCGCGGGCCTGGATACCCCCGAAGATCTCGAACCCGAATACGTGAGCATCAACTCCCGCGGCCAGGTCGCGGTGACCCTGCAGGAGAACAACGGTATCGCCGTGATCGACGGAACCACGGGCGAGGTGACCGCGATCTTCGATGCCGGATCGGTGGCCGTGGACGGTGTCGATACCGCGGAAGACGGTGTGCTGGACCAGACCGGATCGGTTCCCGAGGGTCCCCGCGAACCCGACGCGATCGGCTGGATCGGTGACGACCATCTGGCCACCGCCAACGAGGGGGACTGGAAGGGCGGCACCCGCGGCTGGTCGATCTTCGACGCCGCGACCGGTGCGGTGGTGTGGGACGCCGGTAATTCGTTCGAACAGCTCGCCGTGCAGACCGGCCTGCATACCGAAGGGCGTGCCGAAGCCAAGGGCCCGGAGCCGGAGGGACTCGCGATCACCGAGGTCGGCGGGCGGCCGGTCGCCTTGGTCGCCACGGAACGCAGCAATTTCGTCGCTGTGTACGACATCGGCGATGTCACCGCCCCGGAGTTTCTCCAGATCCTGCCGACCACCCCGGGCCCGGAAGGAATCGTGCCCGTCCCGCAGCGAGATCTGCTGGTAATCGCCTCGGAGAACGATGACGCCGAGGCCCGGGTTCGTGCCGCCGTGAACATCTACGGATTCGGCGACGCCTTCGCGGAAGGTGCGGGAACACCGGCGTTCCCGTCGATCGTCGCCGCCGAGGCCGACGGCACCCCGATCGGATGGGGTGCGCTGAGCGCGTTGTCCGCCGACCCCGCCGATGCGCACCGGCTGTTCACCGCAACCGATATCGCCTACGGTCCGGCGCGGATACTCGGTGTGGATATCACGGATTCGCCCGCGGTTATCGACCGTGAGCTGGCGATCACCGAGAACGGAGCGCCGGTCGCACTCGATATCGAAGGGTTGTCGGCTCGGCCCGACGGCGGGTTCGTATTGGCTGTCGAGGGGGAAGAGGGCTCCGGAAACGAGCTGGTCACCGTTGCCGCGGACGGCGGTATCGAGCAACGGGTCGCGTTACCTGCCGATATCGCGGCCGGGCTGGGCGGTCAGGGACTCGAAGGTGTCGCGGTCGACGGTGACGCGATCTGGATGGTGTTGCAGCGCGAACTCGAGGGTGATCCGGAGGGGGTCGCCCGGATCGGTCGGTACACACCGGCGAGCGGTGAGTGGGAATGGTTCGGCTACCGGCTGGAGAAGACCGACGTCGACGGTGATTGGCTCGGGCTCTCCGAAATCGCTGTGCACGACGGCGGATTGTTGGTGCTCGAACGCGATAAGTTGAACGGCCGCGACGCGGCTCTGAAAGCGATCTACCGCGTCGATATCCCGGCCGGCGGCGGTGTGGCAGCGGCCGGCGAAGTCCCGGAGGTGCTGCCGAAGACGCTGGTGCGTGATTTGCTGCCGGATCTGCAGGCCACCAACGGGTTCGTCCAGGAAAAGGTCGAGGGTCTCACTGTCGGCGGTAACGGGAATCTGTACGTGGTCACCGATAACGACGGGCTCGACGACGCCAACGGAGAAACCGTGTTCCTCGATCTCGGACCTGCCGACGCGCTCGGGAATTGATACCGGGCACCGGATCGGTGGCCACATCGAGATGGGTTGTGCTGTAGCGGGAGTTCTGGGAGGCCAGGGCACGCTGCCGCGGCGACTCCTGCCCGCCCCCTCGATTCACTCGAGCGGCCGGCTGCTGTCGACGTGGATTACCGGCTCACGGTGACAGGCGCTGAGTGTTTGCGCCTGTCACCGGCCGGTCGTGGTCCGACCGGCCGGACACGACCCACCACGGTGCAGCCGAGGTCAGACAAGGGGTTTGCCCAGCTCGCGGCGCCTTCTCATATCCGCGAGATGCCGGTTCAGGGGGTACAGCCGCCACTGTTCGGGGCCGGCCGCCGTGACCAACCCGATGGCGCGCAAGACCAGTTCGAAGGCTCGCTGCCGCCGCGGGCCCCAGTCCAGGCCCAGTTCGTCGCGGAAACGTTGCGGGAGGAATCCGGTGGTGAAGAACCTGTTGACGCGGCGGAAGGCCAGCCGTTCGAACCGGCCGTAGGGTCCCAGATCGACGACTTGGCCGAGCAGGTAGTTCTTGACCTCGTCGTCGAGGGAGATCTCCGCGCTTTTGCGGTCCCAGTATTCGGCGAACGCGGCGCGGTCGGCGGGCCACATCTCCGGGCGCATCTGCAGAGTGGTGCCGAAGCGGGCCGATTCACGGTAGAGCTCGTCGGCGTCCTCGTCGTCCGGCGGGCCGAAGAGGTAGGTCACCGAATCGACGACGCCCTTGTAGATGCAGGCCGCGACCCATAATTGGAGTTCTGGGTCGAACGCGTTGTACTTCACCGGACTGCCGGGTTGTGAGCGCACCTGGCGGTGGGACGTATTGGTTGCGGCGCGATAGGCCTCGCGTTCCTCGTCGGTGCCGAGCATGGCGACGGCGAGGTAGGTCAGCGTGGTGCGCCCGCGTTTGCGCGGGTGGAGATCGAAACGGCCGCTGTCGACCGTGCTCTCGACCACTCCGCGGCCGACCGGGGCCAGGCTCAGCTGCATGATGACATTCGCCGGACCGCCGAGCAGTGCGCCCGGGCCGGCCATGTTTCTGCGGCGTGATTCCGCATCGGGTTGCGGTGTGTGCGACTCCGTCGACGCTGGGCGCGGCATCTCGACCCCCTGAATGAGTGAGAGAATTGCTATTGAATTCTCTCATAGCTGTGGGGGGTGATTCAACGGCCGCGGCTGCTTTCCACGTCCCACCGCCGATAGCTCGGTCGACTTGGGGACGACGGCGCGAAATCCCGGGTCCCGAGCCGCGCTGTTCGCTCCCTGGCTGCGACGTCCGGTCCCTGGCCGGTGCTCACCCAGCTCCGGCCTTCGAACTGGGCTCACTGACCTTCACGCTGACATGCCGATATCGACCCGACCCTGCCGCCGCGCCGAATCGGCCGGGCCGAGCACGCGCACTGGCGCCGTGAGCTGGAGGTGATGCGGTGTGTGGCCGGGGAAGTGGTGAGCTGCGGCTCTGGCGCGGCCGGTGAACGTCCGGCGTCGCGGCCGACCGGTACTGGGTTATCGGTGCAGGTCGATACGATCGGCCCATGTCTGCGTCTCCTGCCCGGGTCCGGGCGCTCACTGCGCGTTCGGCGATCCTGAGTGTTCTGCTCGGATCGCATCCGGCGCAGGCACCGGCCGGCTGGATCGTCCGCGTCGGTGCGGGGCTGGGGTTGCAGGAATCCGCGGTACGGGCCGCGCTGACCCGGATGGTCGCCGCCGGTGATCTCGAACGCGAGGCCGACGCGACCTACCGGCTTTCCGAACGGCTGGCCGAGCGTCAGCGGCGGCAGGACCGGGCGATCTCCCCGGACCTCCGCGCATGGCAGGGTGGCTGGATCCTCGCGGTCGTGACCGTCGGCGCCACCGATTCCACCGACCGCGCCGCGTTCCGGGAAACCTTGCGGCTGGCCCGGTTCGGGGAACTCCGCGAAGGCGTCTGGTGCCGCCCGGACAATATCGCCGCCGACCTTCCGGAAGTAGCACGGCAGCGGGTGGACCTGTTCACCGGGCGGCCGGAGGAACCGGCCGTCGCACTGGCCGGCCGCCTGTTCGCACCGGAGCTGTGGGCCCATCGCGCCCGCGAACTACTCGCGGCTCTCGACGACGCCGAGACCATCGGGGACCGTTTCGAAGTCGCGGCAGCGGTCGTACGTCATCTCCTGGACGATCCGGTGTTACCGCCGGAACTGCTGCCGGAGGATTGGCCCGGCGCGGTGATCCGTGCGCGCTACGAAGTGTTCCGCACCGAGTTCCAGGCCTTCGCCGATGGGCTCATGGAAGAGAACCCGGTCAGGCCGCAATGAGATAGGTCTGCGGTGGATCGTTATCGCCGGTAGTTCTGCTGTCGGCGGGGTTCCTCCGTTGTGGCGGGCGTGCTACCTGATCAGGTCGGCTGATTCGGATCAGCCGACGGCGCCCTCGGGCCGCCGCGGCAGGTCAGCAAGGGTCGCGGCAGCGAAAACGCGATACGGCGGTGCGTTTCGAATCCGAGGTCATGCGGCCGCGGTGTGTCGCCGCAAAACAGCGGATGGTGGTACCAGCCGGAGGCCCGTCCGCCGGCATGCGAAACGGGGTACGACGGGTTGGGCCGGGCACGACGGACTCCGGGCCGTGGGCCCACCGCAGCCCGAAAATGGCTCGCGCCGAGGCTCAGCCGACCTTCGGTGTCAGCCGTTCGATGATCGCGCCGGTGTCCAGGCCGACCGGCAGGGTGCCGAAGACGTCGCCGCGGTCGCGCCCGAGGCGGGACCGGGTGAAGCCTTCGGCGACAGCGGGATGCCCGTAGCGGACCAGCAGGGAACCCTGCAGGACCAGCGCCATATCGCCGACGATCCGGCGGGCGCGGTGCGGCAGGGTCTCGAGGTCGGTGAACTCGGCTTCCAGCCGGCCGATGGCGCTATCGAGCGCGGAATCGGCGCCGGTGGCCAGTTTGACCTCGTCGAGGAACGCGGTGAGGGTCGCCGGCTGTTTGGCGAGCGCGCGCAGGACGTCCAGCGCGGCGACATTGCCCGAACCCTCCCATACCGACATCAGCGGTGCCTCCCGGTACAGGCGCGGCATCCGTGACTCCTCGACATAACCGTTGCCGCCCAGGCATTCCAGGGCTTCGGCGGCGTGGATGGGCCCGCGTTTGCAGACGTAGTACTTGCTCACCGCGAGACTGATACGGCGCAGCAGGTCAGCAGCCTCGTCGCCGGTGGTGGCGCGGTCGGTGAGTTCGGCCAGCCACAGGGCGGCCGTGGTCGCGCCCTCGGCTTCGATCGCCAGGTCGGCCAGGACATTGCGCATGAGTGGCTGGTCCACCAGGTTCGCGCCGAACGCGCGGCGATGCTGGGCGTGGTGGATCGCTGTGATGGTTCCGGTACGCATGCCGGTGGCCGAGGCGAGGGTGCAGTCGAGGCGGGTCAGGTTGACCATCTCGATGATCGTGGGCACGCCGCGGCCCTCGTCACCGACCAGCCAGCCGATGGTGTCGTCGTATTCGACCTCACTGCTGGCATTGGAGTGATTGCCCAGCTTGTCCTTCAGGCGCTGCAGGTGGAAGGGGTTGCGGGTGCCGTCGGGCAGTACGCGGGGCACGAAGAAACAGGACAACCCGCCGGGTGCCTGAGCCAGTGCGAGGAAGAAATCCGACATCGGCGCGGAGGTGAACCATTTGTGCCCGGTGATCCGGTAGGTGCCGTCCGGCTGCGGGACCGCGGTGGAGGTGTTGGCCCGGACATCGGAACCGCCCTGTTTTTCGGTCATAGACATCCCCGCGATGAGACCGGGTTTGTCGGCGAGCGGGCGCAGAACGGGGTCGTAGTCCCGGCTGGTCAGCAGCGGCTCGTACCGGGCCGATAGTTCGGTGTTCGCGCGCAGGGCGGGGACGACGGCGTAGGTCATCGAGATCGGGCAGCCGTGCCCCGCGTCGACCTGCGACCACACGCTCGTCTTCGCCGCCCGCACCAGATGCGGTACAGGCCGGGTATCGGCCCAGGGTGCGCCGTGCAGGCCGAAGCGGACCGCGTGCCGCATCAGTTCGTGATAGCTGGGGTCGTAGCGAACCTCGTCGATGCGGTGGCCGTAGCGATCGTGCGTTTGCAGGAGCGGCTGATGTTCCTCGGCGAGATCGCCGAGTTCCTGGGCGTGGGCGCTACCGGCCAGCCGGCCTATCTCGTGCAGTTCGTCGAGGGCGTGGCCGGCGCCGCCGCGTTCGAGGGCCTCGAGAATGACGGGCACCTCGGCGGCGTCGTAATCGACCAGCGGGGGGACCTGGTTGGTCACGGTGTGGGTGGGCACGACTTCTCCTTCGCGTACGACGAACCAGGGCGGTGCGGATACGAGCACATCGTCGTTCATTACGATTCTGAAGCGCACGATGGAATTTTGCAATACCCGATCCCTCGACTCGGGGCCGGATACTTCCGGTTGCGGCTTGAGTATGCCCTTACGGCACAGGTTCCACTGGAGGCATCGCACAGTCCGCACAGTCGGGAGGACGCAACAATGATCGACCACAAAGACCTTCGCGCGGCAGCCGAGCCCACGGACCCCGCGGCCGACGCCGACGGGCCTGCCGTGCCGCCGACATTGCTCGACCAGATGGGCGGGCCCATGGGGTTCGTCTACTCGACCGTCCCGGTAGTCGTCTTCGTCGCAGCGAACGCGGTCCTGCCACTGGCGGCGACGGTCGGTGTTTCGGTCGCGGTCGCGATCGCGCTGACCGGGTTCCGGCTGTGGCGCGGAGAGCGGTTCTCCTCGGCGCTCGGCGGGCTGCTCGGCCTCGCGGCCGCCGTGGGGATCGTGCTGTGGACCGGGTCGGCGAAGGATTTCTTCGTTATCGGGATCTGGGCCGCGCTGGCCGGTTTCGTCGTCGCGTTCGCCTCATTGCTGGTCCGCCGTCCGCTGACCGGTGTCATCTGGAATGCCGTCCACGGCGGTAAGCACGCCTGGCGCGACGACAAGGTCGCGCTGCGGACGCACGATATCGCCACCGCGGCCGCGGCACTGGTCTTCGGCGCCCGGTTCGTGGTGAAGGAATGGCTGTATCTCACCGATTCCACGACCTGGCTCGCCGTCGCGAAGGTCGCCATGGGCACGCCGTTGACCGTCCTGGCCGCGCTCGTCGTCGTCTGGGCGTTCCGGCGCACCACGAAACGTTTCATCGCACAGCCCTGATCCCCCCGGTCAGGCGGTGTCGAGCCATCCGGTGTCGATATCACCCGATCGGTCGGCACAGGCCGCGGCGGCGGTTTGCAGGATCAGCGCCGCGGCGGCCGCGCCCGGGTCCAGTACGCCCCGCGCCACCTCGCCCACATAGCTGGCGCGGCCGCGCTTGGCGACCAGGGATGCGGTACCGGCCGCGCCCTGCACCGCGGCGTCTGCGGTGGCGTCGAGCGCTTCACCGGGATCGCTGCCCGCCGCGACGCGGGCGGCGAGGGTTTCGGCCGCCGGGGCCAAGGCGTCGACCATCGTCTTGTGTCCGACCTCGGCATTCCCGTACCGCTGCACCGTGGCGAGCCCGGCGCTCAAGCCGCCGGAGAAGTCCGCCAGGCTGGGCTCCGAATCGCTTGTGCACCGGGCGAGTTCGCGGAAGAACATTCCGAACAGTGGTCCGCTCGTCCCGCCGGTGCCGAGGAAGCCCCGGGACACCGCGGTGAGCCACGCCCCGTAGGAGACGGGTGGTTCGGTATCGATATTCGTGCGCGCCCGGCGCAGGGCAGCGGCGATATTGGCGCCGAAATCGCCGTCACCGGCGCGGCGATCCAGATCCGCGAGGGCTTCGGTGCGGTCGAGGAAGGCCGCGAACATCGTGTTCACCCAGCGTTCGCCGAATCCGGCGGGCAATGTGGTGTCGTTCATGGGCGGGCTCCTTCACCAGGTCAGGGCGGGGGTGCGCACGGGCGCGTCCCACAGCGGAAGCAGATCGGCATCGGCGGGCAGCAGGGTGACCGAGACGCCGACCATATCGAGCGAGGTCACGTAGCTGCCGGCGAGCGAACGGGCGACGGTGATGCCCTGCCCGGAGAGCCGGTGGTGCACGGCACGGGCCGCGATCGACAGTTCGATCGGGTAGGCGCCGCCGAGACCGTTCACGATCGCGATCACCGCGGACCCGCGCGTGCAGCCGAGTTCGGTGACCAGCGGGTCGACCAGCCGTGCGATCAACGCATCCGCGTCGGCGAACGGGATGCGCCCGGTACCGCGTTCGCCGTGGATTCCCACGCCCAGTTCGACTTCGGCGTTATCGAGCGTGAACGCGGGACTCGTCTCGCCGGGGTGGGTGCCCGCGCTGAGCGCGAAACTCAGGGTGCGCGCGTTACGTGCGACGCGGCGGCCGAATTCGGCGACAGCGCGCAGATCCGCGCCTGCTTCCGCGCTCGCCCCGCAGATCTTCTCGACCGCGAGAACGGCCGCGGTGCCGCGGCGGCCCGGCCCGTCCTCGCTCTGGGTGGCCAGATCGTCGTCCACCAGCACGGTTTCGGTCGCGACCGCGTTATCGTCGCCGGCGAGTTCGCCGGCGATCCGGAAGTTGAGCACATCGCCGGTGTAGTTCTTCACGATCTGTACGACACCCCGCCCGGAATCGGCCGCGACCGTGCCCTCGTGCACCTGCAGTGCCGTCGGGCTGGCGAAAACCGCACCCGGTACGGCCACGTCGAGCATGCCGCTGCCGACGAAACCGGCGTGTAGCGGTTCGTGCCCGGACCCACCGCCGGATACGAGTCCGACCTTGTCGCGCGCCGGCGTGGCCCTGGTGACGAGGCCGCGTTCGCGGTCGTAGGCGATGAGCGTGGGATTGGTGAGGGCGAGCCCTTCCAACGCCTCCTCGGGAGCGTTCTCGGGCAGGTTGAGAATCTGTCGGCGCACAATGCTCCTTCGGATCGGCTCCGACCGATGCTAGTTCAGGGCAGCGGCCGAACCTGTTGCCGTCCGGCTGCGCCGGCCCGGGCGACCTACCGTCCACGACCGGCGCAAGTATCCGGCGCTGACCACCCATCGTGGTGACGGTGAGTCGGTCCGGACGGCCGGTCCGCTCCTCGGGCGTGGGCGCCGGCGGGTCGAGCAGACCTCGTCCGCGCACACCCGCTGTTTAGTTGTCGGCTCAGCGGTAATGCCGACGGCACGGGGCCGGTGGCTGCTCGCCTGGGGGCGGGCGAGTACCCGCCGGTCGTCGAACGCGATGGGACGGAGGACGCCTATGCCTGAACCGGGCGCTCACCACGATGCCCCGCGCCCCCTCCGGGCTCGCATATGGGCAGGCAGCCCATGACCTCGTGGCGTGCGCGGGCGCTGTTCGCCCGGATGTGGTTGCGGCAGAACAAGCGGTTCTACGCCGATCCTGCGGCCATGCGCGACGGATTACCGTGGCATCAGGAGCCGAAGCGTGCCCGGCCCCCGCGGCGTATCACGGCGAAATACCAGGTGACCTGCCAGGAAGTCGACGGCCGCCCCGTCTACACCCTCACACCACCCGGCGGGCCGAGTTCGCCCTGGCATATCTTCCATATGCACGGCGGTGGTTTCGTGGAATCGCCCGAACCGCACCATTGGCGGTTCGCGGGCCGGATCGTCGCGCAGACCGGCTGCACCTACACCCTGCCGATGTATCCGCTGGCGCCCGAGAACGACCACCGGGCGATCATTCCGATGGTGGAGCGGGCCTACGACCGGGTGACCCGCGAGACCGCACCCGGCAACCGCATCGTTTTCGGCGATTCGGCCGGCGGCACGCTCGCTCTCACCCTGGCCCGCCACCTGCACGAACGCGGACAACCGCAACCGCGGCCCTGGCGTTGTTCTCCCCGTGGATCGATCTGGCCACCGACGATCCGCTGTCGCTGACCATCGACGACCGCGATCCGGAGCTCGGCGTCTCCGGTTTGAAACAGGCCGGTCGATGGTATGCGGCCGACAGGGCCCTGGACGACCCGCACATCAGTCCGGCGTTCGCCGATCTCACCGGTCTCGCGCCGACCGTCGTCTTCATCGGTCACCGCGACATCCTGCTGCCCGATGCCCGGAGGGTGGCCGAACTCGGCGATGCAGCCGGTGTGCCGGTCGAGCTGCACGAATATCCCGGGATGTTCCACAACTGGTTGATGAAGAAGATTCCCGAGGCCCGGCAGGCGACCGGCGAACTACTGCACTTCCTGCGAACAGTGCCCACCGCACTCCCTGCGAACAGCGAAGGAGGAACCGGCAATGATCGTGCGGACAACCCGTGACATCACCGGAACCGATCGGCAGGTCGATACCGATCACTGGACCTCGAAGCGGATCGTCCTGTCCGACGACGAGGTCGGTTTCTCGTATCACGAGACCACCGTCGCCGCCGGTACCGAGACCCCGCTGCACTATCCCGACTACGTCGAAGCCGTCTGGCTCATCGACGGTCACGGCCACCTGATCGACCGGGACAACGGAACGACCCATACGCTCGCCCCCGGCACCATGTATCTGCTCGACGGGCACGAACGCCACACCATCATCGCCGACACCCAGCTGCGGATGTACTGCGTATTCGCGCCCGCGGTACCGCCCGGCAGCGACTGATCCGGTAGCCGGCTGCGGTGGGCCCGGTGTCAGACGGGGAAGGGCGGCGACGGCGGGAACTTCACCGGCAGGGTGATGAGCGATCGGTGGAAGGGGCCGGGGCGCCAGTCCGGTCCGCCGGGCATATCCACTTCCATCTCCGGGAGGGCGTCGAGCAGCTGATCGATCGCCTCCTGGGCCACCAGATACGCCGGGGTCTGTGCGGGGCAACTGCGCTGGCCCAGACCCCAGGACAGATGGGAGCGGTTACCGCGGTGATCGTCGGACCGGATCGCCGGGTCGTGGTTGCAGGCGGCGATACTGATGACCACCGGCTGGTGGGCGGGTAGCCAGACATCCTCGATCAGGATCGGCTGCCGCGGATAGGTGATGAGGAAGTTCGCCATCGGCGGATTGTCGAACAGTACTTCGTCGAGGGCGTCGCGGGTGGACAGGCTGCCGCCCAGTACGCTGCCGCCGAGCCGGTCCTCGGTGAGGATCAGCAGCAGGGTATTGGCGATCAGGTTCTGCTGGAGTTCGATCACCGCGCCGTACAGGCCGGCCAGCTGGTGCACCATCTCTTCTTCGTCGAGCTTGGCCTCGTGCTGCAGTAGTCGCGTGGTCACATCGCTGCCGGGGTTCGAGCGCTTGTAGGCGACCAGTTCGGCCAGGGCGGCATTGATCAGCTGGTTCGCCTCACCGGCATCGGCGCCTTCGAACATGGCGGCCATCCCGGCGGATACCCGCTGCCCGATCTCCGGCGGGCAGCCGAGCAGCGTATTGCAGACCCCGAAGGTCAACGGGAACGCGTACTGGCGAAGGAGATCGGCGCTACCCGTTTCGCAGAAGGTGTTGATCAGCGGGGTCGCGAGGCCGGATACCGCCGCGCGCAGCCCGTGCAGATCCACATCGGTGAGAGCCGTGAGATTGGCCGACCGGTAGCGCCGGAACGCCTCGCCGGTGCTGCGGGCGGGGACGGGCCGCCACTGCATGATCGGCAGGACGGGGCAGTCGGCGGGCATATCCTTCTGCCAGGTGCGCGGATCGGCCGGAAAATGTTCGTGATCGTTGAGGATGCGCACCGCCACCGCATGCTCGATCACCAGCGTCGCGGGCACACCGGGAGCCAGATCGACCGGCACCATCGACCGATGCGCGCGGCGCATCTGCCCGTATATCCGGTGCGGGTTTTCGGCGAACTCGGGCGCGTACAGCGGGAACCGGGGGCCACCGTCGGCAACCGGGGAACCGTGCACCGGTCGGGCGGCAGGGGTGTCGAACTGTCGGGTTGTCAACGAGGCTCCATACTTTTTCGCACTGTGGGCCGAGGATTCCCGTGTCCCGGCGCCGAGATGAAACACTACGCGAACGATGCACATATTGTGTTGCGCCTCAGTGGTTTTACCGAAATTGTCGCATCCACGTCACCATCGTTCGGTGGCGCCGGTGGGCAGACGCCTCGAGGCCGGCGAGCGATCGAATTGCTGAGGTTCATGGGCCCCGCGTGCGGGCGGCGGACAGCTGCGCCGGGGCAGCGATCGTCGCCATTGTGATCCGCTCGGTGTCGAGCGTTGTGATCTGCCGTATCGAGTCCGACAATGGGACGGTCCGGTAGCGATCCGACCGGGTGTTTCGACAACCGCACGGACGGCCGCGAGAGGTGTTCTCCGGAGGGCGCGACATGCCGTGAAATCAGCAGTTCCGATGTGAGGAGCAGGCGATGACACAGTCCGCAACCGGGGACCTGAAAACCAAGCACAGAGCAATCTGGGCGTCCGGCGATTACTCCCGGGTCGCCGATGACGTCATACCCGGGCTGGGAGAACGTCTTGTTCGGGCCACGCCGATCGGGCCGGGCACCAAGGTGCTGGATATCGCGGCCGGAACGGGGAATGCCGCTGTACCGGCCGCCGCCACCGGCGCCGAGGTGGTGGCCGGTGACCTGACCCCCGAGTTGTTCGAGGCCGGCCGCCGCAAGGCCGCGGCGGCCGGGGTGCAGCTGCGCTGGGAGCAGGCGGACGCGGAAGCGCTGCCCTACGCCGCCGGCGAATTCGATGTGGTGATCTCGTGTGTGGGGATCATGTTCGCACCGTTCCACCGGGCCGCCGCCGACGAACTGGTCAGAGTCACCAGAAGCGGTGGTTCGATCGGGTTGGTGAACTGGACGCCGACCGGGTTCATCGGGCAGATGTTCGCCACCATGAAACCGTTCGCCCCACCGCCACCCGCCGGTGCGCAACCGCCGCCGCTGTGGGGGTCGGAGGCGCACGTCACCGCACTGCTCGGTGACCGGGTCGGCGGGCTGGAAATGCGCCGCGAGCACGCCGTCGTCGACTGCTTCGCCGACGCCGACGCTTTCCGCACCTTCTTCAAAACCAACTACGGACCCACCATTGCTGTCTACAAATCCTTGGCCGGTGATCCGGAACGCGCCGGGCAGCTGGACCGTGAACTCACCGACCTCGCGGCCGCGCACGACCTCGGCGGTGGACGGATGGAATGGGAGTATCTGCTGGTCACAGCGCAGCGGACCTGACCTGGCGGCACCTGCCGGTCACAGTGCAGCACAGTCGACCTACCCAGCACAGCGGACCTGATGGACACGGTGCGGCGAGGCCGACGTAGACGGCGCAGTTGATCCGGTGGGCACGGTGCGGCGACGTGCGCCGAGCGGTTCGGGGACTTTCCCGGGTGCCGTCGGCGTTGTACCGGGGACGCATAATGTGGGGGACGAAGGAGGAAGCGTGACCGAAACGCGTAAGGCGATCCTGGCCGGTGGGTGCTTCTGGGGTATGCAGGAGCTGATCCGTAAGCAGCCGGGGGTCCTCGGCACCAGGGTCGGGTACACCGGCGGACAGAACGATCACCCGACCTACCGCAACCATCCCGGCCATGCCGAGGCGGTGGAGATCGTCTACGACCCGGCGCAGACCGACTACCGGGCGCTGCTGGAATTCTTCTTCCAGATCCACGATCCGACCACGAAGGATCGCCAGGGCAACGATATCGGCACCAGCTACCGCTCCGAGATCTTCTATCTCGACGACGAGCAGAAGCGGGTCGCGCTCGAAACGATCGTCGATGTCGAGGATTCCGGGCTGTGGCCGGGTAAGGTCGTCACCGAGGTATCGCCGGCGCCCGAGTTCTGGGAAGCCGAACCCGAGCACCAGGACTACCTGCAGACTTTCCCCAACGGCTACACCTGTCATTTCCCGCGACCCGGCTGGAAGCTGCCGCGGCGGACCTCGGCATAGGTGGGGTCCGAGTTCCGCTGTCCGACCGGTGAATCCGACGGTAACCCGTGGAGTCGCGGTGGTGGGCGTGCGCTGGGTAGTGTCGGTCGGGTGAGTAGGTGGACGCGCCGTAAGTTCCGCAGGATCGGCCGGATCGATCGCGCGGTGGGCGATACGGTGGCGGCGCTGCCGGCCTCGAAGGCCGATATGGGTTTGCTGCGCCTCACCTCGGGGGCCGATCACGGTGTGCTGTGGATGGCCTGCGCGGCGCTGCTGGCTTCGCGTGGCGGATCGCCGCGGCGGGCCGCGGCGCGTGGGGTCGCCTCGGTGGCCGGTGCCAGTTTCGTGACGAACGTGGTGCTCAAATCCGTTTTCGCGCGCCGCCGGCCGGCCGCAGAACTGATGCCCGCGCATCGGCGGCTGGTACCTGCGCCTGCCTCCTCGTCCTTCCCTTCCGGGCACAGTGCCAGCGCCGCCGCATTCGCCACGGCGGTGGCGATGGAGAGCCCGCGTACCGCGCTGTTCGTGGCGCCGGTGGCGGCGGCCGTCGCCTACTCGCGGGTACACACCGGTGTGCACTGGGGTTCGGATGTGCTGGTCGGCGCGGCCGTCGGCTCCGGGATCGCCCTGGCCACCCGGCGCTGGTGGCCGGTGCGCGAATCCGACGAGGCGGAGGCGGGCATCGTCCCCGAGGTACCCGTTCTCGCGGACGGCAAGGGGCTGATCGTGATGGTCAACCCGGTCTCCGGGGACGCGAACTACGACCCCACCGACGATATCGCCGCCGCCCTGCCTGCGGCGACGGTACTGCGGACCCGCCCGGACGTGGATTGCGCCGTGCAGTTGGAACAGGCCGTGGACGCGCGGCAGGAGCCGGTGCAGGCCGTCGGCGTGGCCGGCGGTGACGGCACCGTGGCGGCAGTGGCCGCCTACGCGCTGCGCAAGGACCTGCCGCTGGTCGTGATCCCGACCGGAACGCTCAACCATTTCGCCCGCGATCTGGGTGTCTACGATCTGCGCGAAGTGATCGACGCGACCGGTGTCGGCGAGGCTGTGGCGGTCGATATCGCCTCCGTCGAGTACGGGGACGAAAACGATACCCGCACACGGCATCTGATCAACACGTTCAGCCTCGGGTCCTACCCCGACCTGGTCCGTTTGCGGGAGAAATGGCAGAAACGGTGGGGTAAATGGCCGGCCTTCGCCGCGGCACTCGTGGTCACCCTGCGCCGCGCCGAACCCATCGAAATCTTCCTGGACGGTCGCTGGCAGCGGGTGTGGTTCCTGTTCGTCGGCAACGGCCCCTACCACCCGCACGGCGCCGTGCCCGCGTTCCGGGACCGGCTCGATTCCGGACTGCTGGATGTGCGGTGGCTGCGCGCCGATCTGCGGTGGTCGCGGACGCGCGCGGTGGTCGCGCTCGTATCGGCCGCGATCGGGCACAGCCGGGTATACGGCGAACGCCAGCTGCCCGAGTTGCATGTGCATCTACCCGAGCCGGAGGCGCTCGCCGCCGACGGTGAGGTGATCGGCAGCGCGACCCATCTGCGCTTCACCGTGGCCGGGCAGCTCGCGGTCTACCGCCGGGACGAATCCAATCCGCTCTGGGCCAACCGCAGCCGCCCGCACCACCGCCGGGCCCCGTGGCTGCCGGAGGTATTCCGGGTCCCGGTGAGCGGCCGGATCGCCTTGGCGATGCGCGGTTTCGGCCGGGTGTAGGCACCGCGCCTCAGCCGGATTCCGTCTTCCCTCGGGTGGTCGATACCGCCGGCGCCGGTCAGCTTGCCCGAGATGGCCGGGCGGGGGCCGTCGGCGAACGCACCGGAAGTAGCCGGGTTATCAGTAGCGCGGCCACCGCGAGCAGGGCAGTGACAGCGAATGTGGTGTGCAGGGCGTTCAGGCGCGCATCGGAGTTGATTGTGACCACGGCGTCCGCGGTGGCCCCTTCCACACCGGCGGCGCCGAGCGCGTCGCGCAACTCGGTATCGGAGAGGAACGGCACCCCGTCGGCCAGCTCGGTGGCTGCCTGCTGCTGCACTGTGGCAGGAATCTGCGGGTTGTTCTCGATGCCGTCGGTTACCGATGTCGTCAGAGTCGCGATCAGCACGGAGCCGATCAGCGCGGTGCCCAGCGAGGCGCCGAGATAGCTCGCGGTGTTCTGCAACCCGCCCACTTCGGCGCTGCGTGATTCGGGGACCGCCGAAACCGTGATCGCGCCGAGCTGTGCGGCCAGCGCACCCAAACCTGCCCCCATCAGCAACATCGGGACGGCGACGACCTGCGCGTCTGCCCCGGGGTCCATACCGGCCGCGAGCAGCAGAATGCCGGTGATCATCGAAACGAGTCCCAGCCGGACCACTCGGCGGGGGCTCGCCCGGGCAGCGAATTTCGGAATACCCACCGCGGTGACGATCAATGCCACCGATAGCGGGAGCAGGCGCGCCCCGGTGCCGAGTGCGCTGAGTTGGAGGACGACGGAGAGGAACAGTGGAATGGCGAAGAAGACACCGGCCTGCACACAGAACTGGGCGAAGAACATTCCGAGTCCGCCGGTGAGCTGCCGGTTGCGCAGCAGCGCAGGGTCGAACAGCGGTTCGTGTCCGGCCCGGATCCGTAGCGCGAGCCATTCCCGTAGGAGATACAGCAGGACCAGGCCGCCGAGCAGTAGCCAGATCACCGGAGAGAGGCCGAATATCGCTGGGGCGCCGGGCTTTTCCTGGATCCAACCCCAATTGCTGGAGCGGAGCACGCCGTACACGATCATGCCGAGTCCGCCCACCGACAGGAGCGAACCCACGATATCGAGCCGGGCTCGCTCGGCAGGGCTGTCGGTCATCCGGCGGAGGAACAGCATGATCACCACGACGACGAGCACCTCGCCGAAGAACACGAGCCGCCAGGAGGCGTAGGTGGTCACGGCTCCACCCAGCAGCGGCCCCACCGCCACCGCCGCGGCTCCCGCGGCGGCGACCATTCCGTAGGCGGCATTACGGCGTTCGGCCGCGATATTCGCGGCGACCAGGGACACGATCGCCGGCATGATCAGTGCGGCGCCGATTCCTTCCAGTAGCGACCAGCCCAGCAGGAGAACGCCCAGATTCGGCGCCAGTCCGGTGACGAAGGATCCGACGCCGTAGACGATCAGGCCGATACCGAACACCCGCCGTCGGCCGACTATTGCGCCGATCTTGCCGCCGGTGATCATCAGCGATGCCATCACCAGGGTATAGAGCGTGATGGCGGTTTGGATACCGGTGATGGTTGTGCCCAGGTCCTGTGCCACCGTCGCCATCGACACGTTCATCACCGAACTGTCGAGCGTCATAAGGAACTGCCCGGCGCACAGCACCGCGAGTACCAGCCCGGAGCCGGACCGGGTCGCCGGCCCGGCTCCGGGCTGGTCACTTGTCGGCGGACTCATCGTATCGGCCCGGCTCCGGGCGGCCTACTGGTCGCCGAAATCGAACATCCACGGGATGGCGAACCGGTCGGTCATCATGCCGAACAGTTCGGTCCATTCCGTCTTGGCGAGCTGCATATCGATGGTGCCGCCGACGGCGAGGGCGTCGAACAGCCGACGCGCCTCGTCCTGATCGCTGAGTTCGAGACATACCGTGAAGTTCGGGCGCGTGGAGATATCGACGGTCTGCCCGGGCGGGCAGTCCGAGCCCATCAGTATCTGTTCGACACCGTTGAGCGGAAGCGCCACATGCGCCACCAGGTTCTTGGCCTCGGCGGGCAGGTTTTCGGCCTCGCCCATATCACCGAAGCGGATCAGCTGGAGGTCGCCGCCGAATACGGACTGATAGAAGGTGAACGCCTCCTCGGCGTTACCGTTGAACATGAGGTACGGGTTGACGGATTTCATGCGGATCTCCTTCTCGGCTGAATGCGGATTTCGGAGGAACGCCGGGACCGGGCGCCGGGGACGATCTGGGCCGTCGAACCGTACTGCCGAGTCCGGATGATGTACCGGGGGTCCGGTCCACTGCCGAACCTAACTCCCCCTCGCCGATTCCGCAGCAGAACGCACCCATGTATTCCGGTTCGGTACAAGCGCTGCGCCGCGGGCTCGCCGAGCCCAGCGGTGCTCCGCCCGCAACACCCGTGACCAGGGCATACTCCAGGCGTACGCCGAAGTCACCAAGGGGAGGGGCCGGACCGAGCGCGCCGGCGGCGCGCCGACAACCCAGAGGTTTCCATGGCGCTGACGCATCCGGCCCATTCGCCGGACAACGATCGTGACCGGGTCGCGGTGAACCCGGTCTTCACGCGCGAACCGCTCGAGGTACCGCGTAACCGGCTACCCGCCGACGAAATCGACAGTGATACCGCCTACCAGATCGTGCACGACGAACTCTTGCTCGACGGTAACGCCCGGCTCAATCTGGCGACCTTCGTGACCACGTGGATGGAACCGGCGGCGCAGACACTGATGAGTGAATGCTTCGACAAGAACATGATCGACAAGGACGAGTATCCGCGCACCGCGGAACTCGAACAGCGGTGTGTGCGGGTGCTCGCCGATCTCTGGCATGCCGAGGACCCGCAAAACGCCGTCGGTTGTTCGACCACCGGGTCGAGTGAGGCGTGCATGC
The DNA here is from genome assembly GCF_000308515.1 of Nocardia carnea NBRC 14403. Classification (GTDB taxonomy): domain Bacteria; phylum Actinomycetota; class Actinomycetes; order Mycobacteriales; family Mycobacteriaceae; genus Nocardia; species Nocardia carnea. Next base: position 80,601 of record NZ_BAFV01000123.1, read on the forward strand.
TCGCCGGGCTGGCGTTGAAACGACGGTGGCAGCGGCGGCGGCGCGCGGCCGGGCAGCCGGCGGACCGGCCCAATCTGGTGATGGGCAGCAATGTCCAGGTGTGCTGGGAGAAGTTCGCCGAGTACTGGGATGTGGAAGCGCGCCTCGTGCCGATGTCGGGGGAGCGGTTTCATCTGACGGCCGACGAGGCGGCGGCACACTGCGACGAGAACACCATCGGGGTGGTCGCAGTGCTCGGTTCCACGTTCGACGGTAGTTACGAACCGGTCGCCGAGATCTGCGCGGCACTGGACCGGCTGCGCGACGAACACGGCTGGGATGTTCCGGTACATGTGGACGGCGCGTCGGGCGCGATGTTCGCCCCGTTCTGCGATCCGGATCTGGAATGGGATTTCCGGCTGGCGCGGGTGGCCTCTATCAATACCTCGGGGCACAAGTACGGGCTGGTCTATCCGGGCGTGGGCTGGGTGCTGTGGCGGGATGCTGCGGCGCTGCCGGACGAACTGGTGTTCCGGGTCAACTACCTGGGTGGTCAGATGCCGACATTCGCGCTGAATTTCTCCCGGCCCGGCGCGCAGGTGGTGGCGCAGTACTACACGTTCCTGCGGCTCGGCCGTCGTGGTTACGAACGTGTGCAGGGTTACTCCCGGGAAGTTGCCGCGGCGCTCGCCGACCGGATCGCGCAGCTCGGCCCGTTCCGGCTGATCACCGACGGCCGCCAGCTCCCGGTTTTCGCCTTCACACTGGCGCCGGAGGAGACCGGGTATTCGGTGTTCGATGTCTCCGCGGCGCTACGTGAACAAGGCTGGCTGGTGCCCGCCTACACCTTCCCGGCCGACCGGCAGGATCTGGCGGTGTTACGCATCGTGGTGCGCAACGGTTTCAGTCATGACCTGGCGGATCTGCTCGTCGGCGCATTCGAACGGGCGTTACCGCGGCTGCGCGCTCAGCAGGCACCGCAGCGGGGTGCGGAATCCGCATCGTTCTCGCACGGTGCCGATATCGGTGTTCAGGGCGTGGACCCGCCGGTGGGTGGCGGCCGCTGAGCTCGGCCGGTGTGGTGGAGCGGAGCCGATCGCCGGCTGCTCCGCCCCACCACTCAGGTGTCCGTTGAATGGTGAACCGCCGGCCGGGTCAGAAGGCGCTGCCGGTACGCGGGAGGAGCCAGTGCAGCGGCAGCCCGTGGCCGAGGCCGTGGCCGTGGTTCCAACCGCGATTCCAGCCGGGATGGCCGTGACGGTGGCGGTTGCGATGGCCGCGGTCCCACCCCGCGCCGTGGCCGTGCCGCCCGTTCCAGCTGTGATCGTGCCGGCCGTGATCACGGCCGTAACCGTGACCGTGACGGCCGGGACGACTGACGTCTTCGGCCTCGCTGCTCGCCGTGACCGCCACCGGATCCGCCAGGGCCGGGGCGGCGGTGACGGCCAGCGGTGCCACCGCGATCACGGCGGTGGCGGCGATACGGGTGACGAAGCGGTGGGTGCGTGAACTACGGCGCATGGTTCGGTCCTCTATCGTTTGCCCCGCCGCGGCGGGTGCTGTACGGGCAATCGCACTGTGGGACGCGCGATTTCGATAACCGGAACCATACCGTTGAACAACGGCACATTCAACAGGTGTCTGTTAACCCGTCTTGTCGGCGGTCAGAGGCTTCGGCGGATCGAGCCGTAGCACGCACCGGGTGCGACTGTAGATCGTCGGCATACATTCGTTGCAATGCACACAGGCCGATTCGGTGGCGGCATCGGACTGGATACGCCGCAACAGGTCCGGCTCGCGCAGCAGTGCCCGGCCCATGGCGACGAACTCGAACCCCTCCGCCATCGCCAGCTGCATCGACTCCAGATCGGTGATCCCGCCCAGCAGTACCAGCGGCATGGACAATTCACGACGGAACTGCCGGGCCCGCTCGAGCAGGTACGCCTTCTCATACGGATATTCGCGCAGGAAGGCCTTGCCGACCATCCGGAAACCCCACCGCGTCGGCGCCGGCAGTGTTTTCGCGAACTCCCGGCGCGGGGCCGCGCCGTGGAACAGCAGCATCGGATTCAGCAGCGAACTGCCCGCGGTGAGCTCCAGTGCGTCGAGGGCGTCGTCGGCCTCCAGCCAGGAAGCCACCTGCAGCGATTCCGGGAGCGAGAAACCGCCCCGGATCCCGTCCTCCATATTCAGTTTCGCGGTCACCGCGACCCGATCGCCGACCGCTTCGCGTACCGCGCGGGCGATTTCGCGGGCGAACCGGGCCCGGTTCTCGAGCGAGCCGCCGTAGACATCCTTGCGCCGGTTCAATATCGGGCTCAGGAACGAACTCGCCAGATAGTTGTGCCCGAAATGGATTTCCACCGCGTCGAATCCGGATTCGACCGCGAGTTTCGCCGCATCGGCGTGGGCGGCGACGAGTTCACCGATCTCGCCGATGGTCGGCACCTTCATCGGGGCCATACCGAGCGGGCTGAAGAACCGGCTCGGTGCCACCGCCGGGACGCGGTTGGAGGCGGCATTGGCGACCGGGCCGGCGTGCCCGATCTGCGCACTGGCCGCCGCGCCCTCGGCATGGACCGCATCGGTGAGCCGGCGCAGGCCGGGGACGGCTTCGGGGCGCATATAGATCTGGTGCCGGTCGGTGCGGCCGCCGGGAGCGACCGCGCAGTAGGCCACCGTCGTCATCGCGACCCCGCCGGCGGCCACCTCGCGGTGGAATTCGATGAGATCGTCGGTGACCAGTGCGTCGGGGGTGCGTCCCTCGAAGGTCGCGGCCTTGATCACCCGGTTGCGCAGGGTGAGTGGGCCCAGGGTGGTGGGGGCGAATACGTCGGTCACCGTGACTCCTTGGTGGCTGGTATGTGCGGTTCGCGGAGGCCGTGGCGAGGGTGGAGATTTCGCCTCATCGGTTGTCTCCGGTCGGTGCGGTGAGCCCGGCGACGACGAAATCGCGCAGGGTTGCCGCGGTGTGCGGGGAGAGCGGCCGGTCTTCGGCGGCCGCGGCGCCGAAACGCATGATGATCAGGTCGAAGGCGAGCATCCAGCGGTACCGGCTCTCGCGTTCGTCCACCTGTGGAAGTAGTCCGGACCAGGAATCGATGCGGAACCACTGCTGCTGCCAGTGCAGGACCTGCCGGCCGATAACGCATTGTGCGAGCAGCCGCAGATGCAGCCGGCCCAGCGGGTCGGCCGCCAGATCGGTGAAGGGCGCGAGGACCGCGTCCACGATCTCGGCGACCGCGCGCGGTGCGGCGGTGGCCTGGGCCAGCCGGTCTGCCCACAGCGCGCCGAGCCGATCTTCCAGCAGTGCCGCGAGCAGGGCCTCTTTGGAGCCGAAGTGGTAGTGGACGGCCGCGGCGTTGGCGCCCGCCTCGGCGCAGATGCGGCGCACCGAGACCTCGTCGTAGCGCTCGGCCAGCAGGAGCTTTTCGGCGGCCGTGAGCAAGCGTTCCCGGGTGGCGGCCGAGACGTTCTGGGGCATACGCGTAGTGAACCACCGCGCCGGGCAAATTTCAATCAGTGATTGAAATACTGATTGAAACCCCTGGCTGTCGCATACCGCGACAGTCGTTACGCGATCGCAATCGCTCGGGTCTTCAGGACCCGGCGCCGCCTCCGCCGATCCTGGTCTACTGGTGTACGTATGCCCCGTGATTGTCCCGAAAGCCCGTCGATCGACCGGTAAGGAGAACACGATGGCCAACGAGATCCGCGCGGTCACAGTCCTGGGCACCGGGGTGCTCGGCTCCCAGATCGCCTTCCAGACCGCCTACCACGGATACCCGGTCCAGGCCTACGACATCAGCGAGGCCGCTCTGGACGCGGCGTCCGACCGGCTTGCCGGTCTCGCCGCCACTTACCGCGACGAGGTGATGGGCGCGACCGCCGAGCAGACCGAGCAGGCCCGCGCGCGTATCGCCCTCACCAGCGATCTCACAGCTGCGGTTGCGGATGCCGACCTGGTGATCGAGGCCGTTCCGGAAGTACTCGAGATCAAGAGACAGACCTATGAGAAGCTCGCCGCCGTGGCCCCCGACCACACGATCTTCGCCACGAACTCCTCCACCCTGCTGCCCAGCGATATGCGCGGGTTCACCGGCCGGCCGGACCGGTTCCTGGCCCTGCATTTCGCCAACCACGTCTGGAAATTCAACACCGCCGAGGTCATGGGCACCGACCGGACCGAAAAACAGGTCTTCCGGGCAGTGGTCGATTTCGCCTCCTCGATCGGCATGGTTCCCATCGAGGTGCACAAGGAGAAGGCCGGTTACGTCCTGAACTCGCTGCTGGTGCCGTTCCTCAACTCCGCGATCGAACTCGCCGCCGGCGACTACGCCGAACCGGAAGCCGTCGACAAGACCTGGCGGATCGCCACCGGCGCGCCGATGGGTCCGTTCCAGATCCTCGACGTGGTCGGGCTGAACACGCCGTACAACATCCTCGTCGCCGGCGAGGACACCCGCGAGCTCGCCGCATGGCTGAAGGACAACTACATCGATAAGGGCAAGCTCGGGGTCGCGACCGGCGAGGGGTTCTACAAATACTCCTGAACCCGCCGCCGCCCGTTCACCGCGGTGGGGGTGCTTTCTCCTGCGCGGCTTCCCGGGCCAGGCGGTCCTCGTGGATCTGCACCAGTTCGCGGAACCCGATCCGGTCCCAGCCGGGTTTCGGCTGGATACCCCATTCGTCCTGCGCGGTTCGCTGACCCGCGGCTTCCGGAGGTCCGCCGAACGGCGGGCCGGACAGCGGGTACGGATGCCGGCATTCGAGGGTGTCGTCGGAATATCTGACCTTCATCAGTTCACTGCAGATCTCGGTGAACGACAGCGTCGGCCAGCCGTACCAGAGGGCGAGCGCCGGCACCGTGAATGCGCCCTCGATGACGAGCGCGAACAAGCAGACGAAAATGGCGCGGCGTAACCATTTGTGCATCCGTGCGAACGGCGCGGTGGTGCCCGGCGGCAGCTCGGATTTTCCGGGATCGTCGGTGGCAGGGGTGGGTGTGCTCATGGGAAGTCCTTCGAGCGGAAAGGATTCGGCTACCGGTCGGTCAGTCGGAGAAGATTTCGCGGTTGACGGTGTGCAGGTAGGGGATCGCCAGGAACGGCGTGATGTAGAAGATGTCGTAGAGCCACCAGCCGATCACCGGCAGCACGACCCCGTCGTAGCGCACATCGGCGTACATGGTCATGTTGAACGTGTAGCCGATCCAGATCACCAGGCCGAACCAGCAGGTGACGATCATCCACTGGTGTCCCCAGCGTTTCATCTGCAGGAAGGCGATGGCGGCGGCGATACGCATCGGGAAGACGGTCAGCATCAGGGCCACCTCCCAGCCCTTCTCGCCCGGCGCCCCGGCTCCGCCGATCCACAGTTCGTTGTAGTGCCAGAAATAGCCTGCGTCGAAGAAATTGCCCCATGCGGTGAGGATGACGCGGTTGATCAGCGTGTGGTTGGCGATGAGGTCCAGCGCCCAGCCGAGGCTGTTGAGTGCGGCATCGAGAATCACCAGATAACCGATCAGCGTGACGATGATCGGCCGGACCGACAACCCGGACTGCTGCGCCCGCCGCTGTAGCCATACTCCGCGCAGGAAGATCGGCAGGCCGACGATACCGAGAACAAGCGTGCCCATCAGCAGTGTTCCACCGGTGAGCCACCAGTCGGCTTCGCGCTGGGCGCGCCGGGATCCGTCGTGGTGTTCGTCGTAGGCGTCCTTGGGCCCGGCCACCGCCGGGGAGCCACGCCAGGGCAGGGAGAATGCCGAGAGTTTCACGAGGCCTCCTACCAATCCCGGACGGAATACATGTGCAGCTGGATGAGAAACATCGCCAGCAGGAATCCGTAGGCGAAGATCTGGACGGCGATCAGCGCGCGCCGCCGCCGGCGATCCTGTTCGTTCATACTGTTTCTCCTTCTAGAACGACTGCGCGGCGGGGGTTTGCGCGCCGGCCGAGGCGGCCGCCGCGATCTCGCGCAGACCTTCGCTGATCGCGCCGTTACTGCTCAGTGGCGCGAGAATGCAGGCAAGGGTGGCCTCCCACTCGTCGGCGCCGGCCGCGATGAGATGTGCCGTGGTGACCAGCACCCGGGTGGAGGGCGGCTCGAAATGGAAGACCTCGTCGGCCTCCCGGATCGTGCGGGCACAGGCCACCAGACGCCGGGCGGTCTCCGGCGCGACACCGGTCTCGGCGACGACCACCGCCGCTTCCGGGTCCGGATCCAGGTAGTCCATGGTCAGTGTCATGAACCGCTGCCGGAACGACGGTTTCAGTTCCTTGAGGGAACTGCGGTAGGCCGGATTGTAGGAGCACACCAGCATGAAGGTTTCCGGCGCGGACACCACCTCGCCTGCGCGGTCCAGGTACAGCGTCCGGCGATGATCGGTGAGCGAATGCAGGACCGCCAGCGAATCGTGCCGGGCCTCGACCACTTCGTCCAGATAGCAGATCGCTCCGTTCTTCACGGCCGTGGTGAGCGGACCGTCGCGCCACACCACATCACCGCCGGTTACCAGGAATCGGCCCACCAGATCGGCGCTGGTGAGATCGTCGTGACAACTGATGGTGACCACCGGCCGGTCCAGCCGCTGTCCCATATGTTCGACGAACCGGGTCTTACCGCAGCCCGTGGGCCCGGTGAGCATCACCGGTATCCGCCGTTGAAATGCTTTGTGGAACAATTCGATATCGGTTCCGGTCGAGTAGTATTCGGCGCTCATCCTCACCCCTTGTCCGTCCGCCGGCGTGCATTTCGGCACGCCCACCACCGCTCACGACGCCGAGCGGTGTGAACCTCGCAGTACCTCCGTATTCGTTCCGGCTGTGGTCTTCCACGCCGGGGGCTTGCTTGCTGCTGCCCGGGCCCATCACACGGCGACCAGTTCGCGATGGACGTGGGCGAGTACGCGCGGTAGTTCCTCCACGCGGCGAATCCGCTGGGAACGCCGGTCGCCGAATACGGTGGGCAGGGGATCGACCCGCACGGGCCCGATGCCCAGGTAGTACACGGCGACGCCCGCCTCTTCCGCCTCCACGACGGAATGCGCGACATCCGCCCAGGCGTAGCGGCCCTCGTAACCTTCGTCGGAGATCAGGCCGTCACCGATGATCAGCAGCAGTCGCCGCTGCGCAGGCTGGGTGAGTAAACGGCTGGTCAGATGCCGTATCGGCGCGCCGAGGCGCGTGTAGCCGCCGGTCTGCAGGCCGAGGCCACCCGGGTCGACGAAACTCGGCTCGTCGAAATCCTTCAGGCAGCGGACCTCCACCCGATGCCGGGTGTTGCCGGTGAAAACGAAGATCCCGTGCCGTTCGCGGGTGACGGCCATGGCATGCGACAGCGCATCCGCGCAGGCCAGTTCGAGCCGGAAGGCGCGGCCCTGGTGCAGCCCGAGTGACGAACTACCGTCCAGCAGAACGGCGGTCGCCACATCGCGGGTGTCGGGGAGTAGTTCCCGGAATACCCGCGGTTGCGGTGCGGCACCCGCCGCCAGGTCGACGTAGTAGCCGATATAGCGGTCGGTATCGAGATCCGACCCGTCCTCGAGTCCGCCGGTCATGGCGCGGTGGGTGCGTTCGCGGAACCAGCGCCGCACGTCCACTGCTGCGGGAGCGGGGTGGTGCGCCGGTTTCGGCTGCCGGCGTTCCAGGACGGCGACATGGCCGGGCAGGAAACTGCCGGACCACATATTCCATTCCGGGTACGGGATGCCCGCGCGACGGACGGGTGCGATCTCGAGATCGTCGTTCTCCGGCCGGCTCGGCGGCGGGAGGTTGGGGTTGCGGACACCGCCCTCGCCGCCCACAGGTACCGACATGGCGCGGTAGGAGTCGGTACGCGGCGTGGTCCACGGCATCCGCCCGTACATGCGCCGCGCCGCGACCGATATCCGGCTGCGTGCCGGGAAGGTCAGCGGGGGCGTGCCGAGAATCGGGTCCGGAACCGGGGAGCGCGCGGAGCGGGCCGCCGCGACGGCCTGGTCCAGTATCGCCATCCCGTCCAGCTCGGGGTCACCGATTTCCAGGTCCGGCAGTACCCGGCGCAATTCCGGGATCAGGCCGGGAAACCTCGCGGCGATCCAACCCAGCGCGACCGTCCCTTCGACCACTGCCAGACTCGCGAGTTCGCGGGGTGAGAGTTCGTGCAGCGCATACCGGGCGATACGTTCCTTCGACGGCGCGCATTGCAGCGCGACCCCGCAGGTCACCGTGCGCCGGGTCCACTCCGGCAGCGGCGGGTAGGGCACGTGCACGACGCTCTGCGCCGAATTCAGTCCGAACGACCGGCGTTCACCGGTGATCAGCCGGGCGCCGCTGCGGCGCCGCGCGGAGAACGCGACGGCGGTGACAGCGCAACTACGTTCCAGCGCTGCGGCATTCGTGGTTTCGCGGACATCCATGGCCGGCACCCGTGCCTCGGTCGCTCACTGACCCGGTGGCTCAGAATGTCCCGATATTGCGCATGACCCAGTACCAGAACCCGATCACGGCGCCCATGGAGCCCCAGGCGACGATCAGGCGCACGATGTCTTGCCACATGGGGACCTCCGAGGTGTTCTGTTCCCGATAGCCGGATGGCGGATGCTCATCTCGGCTCCATCCCGCGCAATGCGACGGTGACATAGTTGTCGAGCATCGCGGCGCGTACGGTTTTCGAATCGCTGGTGGTGGTGAGCAGCGCATACAGCCCGAGCAGGAAGAACACCGCGCTGTGGAACGGATCGACTTCCTGCGCGGCCTCGCTGTTGTCGCGCGCCCGGCCGATCTCCTCGACCACCAGCACGATCAGTGGATGGTCGGTCCATTCGTCGTCCGGCGGACGAGTCGGGGCGAAATGCAGCCCGAGCACATCTTTGAACAGGATCGCACCGACCCGGCGTTCGACCGACAGAACCAGCTGGACTGCCTTCCGGAGGGCACCCGGGAGATCGTGCGGGCGGGCGACGAAACGGGCGAATTCCTTCGCGATCCGGGTTTCTTCGCGGCGCTCCAGCTCCAGCAGTACATGCTCTTTGCTGGGGAAATGGAAGTAGAAGGTGCCGCGTGCGACGCCGGCGGTGTCGATGATGGCGCCGACATCGGCTCCGGCGGTACCGGTGCGCTTGAACTCCGTGACAGCAGCTTCGAACACCCGTTTACGGGTTTCCAGTCGTTGAGCTTCCCGGCCCCGGGGCCGCTGCGTCGGCGCGTTCACAGCCTCCATGAGACCGCGGTCACTGAAAGATATCAATAAAAGATGTCAATGACGATTGTCAGTGAGATCGGTCCGCGGTTCGGATCTGGGTGAGGAATTCGGTATTGGTTTCGGTTTGCCGCAGACCCGTCAGCAGCAGTTCCAGTGCCTGTCCGGGATCACGGCCCGCGAGCGTCTTACGCAGTGATCCGGTGGCGGTGCGCTCCTCGGGGGACAGCAGTAGTTCCTCTTTGCGCGTACTCGACCGGTCGATATCGATCGCGGGGAACAGGCGCCGGTCGGCGGCGTGGCGATCCAGCTTGAGTTCGGCGTTCCCGGTGCCCTTGTATTCCTCGAAGATCACCGTATCGGCGAGCGAACCGGTCTCGACCAGGGCGCTGGCGATGATGGTGAGCGAGCCGCCGTTCTCGATATTGCGGGCGGCACCGAGGAACTTCTTCGGTGGCGCCAGGGCCGCGGCGTCGACGCCGCCGGAGAGAATACGCCCGGACCCGGCGGCGGCCAGGTTGTATGCGCGGGCCAGCCGGGTCAGCGAATCGAGGAGCACCACCACATCGCGACCCATTTCGACGAGGCGTTTCGCGTGCTCTATGGCGAGTTCGGCGAGCGCGATATGGTCGCGGGCCGGCTGATCGAAGGTCGCGGCGGCAACCTCGGCCGGGACCGCGCGGGACAGATCGGTCACCTCTTCGGGGCGTTCCCCGACCAGAACCAGTAGCAGCTGGCATTCGGGATGGTTCTTGGCGATACCATGCGCCATGGATTGCAGGACGGTGGTCTTACCCGCTTTGGGTGGTGCGACCACCAAGGCGCGCTGCCCCTTGCCGATCGGCATGACCAAATCGGTTACGCGCGTAGTCAATTCATGGGGTTCGGTTTCGAGACGTAAACGGTCCTCCGGGTAGATGGGGACCAGATCGGCGAAGTGCGGCCGCGATTTCGTGCTGCCGGGCGGCAACCCGTTGATGCTATCGACACGGACCAGCGGCGGCAGCTTGGCGCTATTGCCTTCCGTCGCGACCGTGCCGGTGAGGGTGTCGCCGCGGCGGAGTCCGTACTCGCGGATCAGCCGGGGTGGGACATGTGCATCACGAGGTCCCGGCAGGTAGCCGTCGACGCGCAGCGAACCGTGATTGTCGGTGATGTCGAGGATGCCGGCGACCGATATGCCACCGTCCTCGGTGGTGGGAGCCTGTGTGCGAATAGTATTGTGCTGCATGGAAGTTCTCCTGAGGTGAGGTTTCTGAAAGGGATCGGGGTTCCGCGAAAGCTGCACGCTGTAGCCGGCGCTCGCCGCCTACAGCGGAGGCCGAGTGCGGTGTCGTCGTGGGCGGAATCCGTCCGGCCCGGACGCTGTGCCGATTCGACGGCATCGAACACCGAAGTGAGGAATGCGGAGTCTTGTGGGAGGGAACTCGTCCACCTACATCCACAAGCTGAAGACTGCACCCACAGTAGCGGGCACTCCCTACAACACGCAACAGTGCCGCATTGTTCCCTGGCCGATCCGGCCGCTTCGACGGTGGTGGGAAGGGCATCTCCTCGAATAGTTCGCGACGAACTTCTACTAGAGAATCGTCCGGCGAGGTCAGTAGCTTCGGGCTCGGCTTACTCAGTTGTTCCGAGAGGTTATCGATGATCCTGTTGACCGCGATGCCACCCAGCCGGAACGCGGGCGCCGTGCCGACCGCACCCTTGGTCCGGCTTCTCGCCGCGGAGCTGACCCGCCGCGGTGGCGAGGTACGGGTCCTGACTCCAGCGGCCGAAGCTCACGACTGTTTTACCCAGTGGGCGAACGGATTCGCCACTCGGGACGTGGATCAGCGACATGACTGAGCGCGACATTTCACCTCGGACAGCAAGGTACTGGCGGCGGCCGGACTGCATCACTTTCCCTATTCGTGCTGCCGTATTCCCGCGAAGTCGCGTGCCGCCTGCTCGTGATCGACAATCCGGGCCGGATATCCGCCGACCCCGTCCGCGTGCCATCGCCATGGGCGATGGATATCGCGGCCGCGCAGGTGGGCGAGTTCCGGTATCCAGCGGCGTACGTAGGTCCCGTCGGGGTCGTAGCGGTCGGCCTGCCGAATCGGGTTGAGCACTCGATTCGGCCTGGTATCGGCGCCGGTACCGGCCACCCACTGCCAGTTGAGCTGGTTGTTGGCCAAATCGCCGTCGGCCAGGAGTCCCATGAAATGCCTCGCGCCGCGACGCCAATCCAGATACAGCGTTTTGGTCAGGAAGCTCGCAGTGATCATCCGGGACCGGTTGTGCATCCAGCCCTGTGCGGCGAGCTGGCGCATTCCGGCATCCACAATCGGATAGCCGGTCCGGCCGGTCTGCCATGCAGCCAGTGACGCCGTGTCGACGTGCCAGTGGTCGTTGCGCGTGCGGTAGTCGCTGTGGGCGGTTTCCGGGCGGGCGGCGAGCATTTGATGGTGGAAATCGCGCCAGCACAGCTGTCGCACGAACGCGGCGGCGCCAGGTGCCGACAAGTCGCTGCGATGCACCAGTTCGGTTGCCGACAGGCAACCGAAGTGCAGATAGGGCGAAAGTCGTGAGGTCGCGTCGCCGGCGAGATCGTCGTGGCGATCTGCGTAGGTGCTGATGTCCTCGCGGAACCAGTCCCGCGCCAGGCGCCGGCCCGCCGTTTCGCCTCCTAGGGGCAACTCCGGCGAAGTGGCGCCGGTCGTGAGGTCCGTCGCGGCGGGTACCGGCTCGCTTCCGGCGCCGTGCGGCAACCGGATGTGTTGCGGTACCGGAAGCGGAGTGCGCACCGGGAGCTGGGCCCAGCGACGGTGATAGGGAGTGAAAACCGCGAAATGGTCTCTGCCGCTGCTGGGGGCGAGCCGGCCGGGTGCGGCCACAGTGATGCTGCCGGTATGTACGCGTAACCCGCAATTCGCCGCGGCCAACTGCGTACGCAGCTGATCTTCGCGACGGCGGCTGTAGGCGCTGACGTCCTCGGCGATATGTACTTCGTCGACTGCGTACTGCCGGACCAATCGGCAGACTTCGCGCACTGTATCGCCGTGACGCACCATCAGATGCCCGCCTGATCGGCGCAGGCCTTCGTTCAGATCGGCCAGTGCGGTCACCAGGAACCCGGCCTTGTTCGGACTGAGATAGTCTGTGGCACATATCGTTTCATCAAGTACAAACAACGGGAGCATCTCTGCTGCCTGCGCGGCTGCGGCCAGGACCGGGTTGTCGTGGACGCGCAGGTCCCGTGTGAACAACGCCATCGCCACTGCCATGAGCCACCATCCTGTTCTGGTCTGCCGTTTCGATGCGCGCGAAGTCGATCGATGTGCGACCTCCGGATGATGCGCAGGTACGCGGCCGGTCTCGGCTTCAGCGAGAATCCCCGGTCGTTGCGTCCGGTGCCCGATGTTCGGCCGTGCCGATGATATTGCGGACCATCCCACCGAAGACGATGTCATGGAACGGCGTGATCGCCTTCCAGTAGAGATGCCCGGCCAGCCCACGCGGCTGGAAGATCGCACGCTGGTGATAGCGGGCGCCGCCGCCGGGTTCCGGTTCGACGGCGAGTTCCAGCCACGCCAGTCCCGGGACCTGCATTTCGGCACGCAGCCGCAGTAGGCGTGGACGGTCGATCAGCTCGACGCGCCACCAGTCGAGGGCTTCGCCGGTGTGCAGCCGCTGCGGATTCTTCCGGCCGCGACGCAGGCCGACACCACCACTGAGCCGATCGATCCAGCCACGCAGCGACCACGCCAGCGGGAACGAATACCAGCCGTTTTCCCCGCCGATCGATTCGATGACCGCCCACAGTGTGTCCGGGTCGGCGTCGGTGGGCTTTTCACGGATGTCCTGGTAGAGCGAGCCACCGGACCAGTCCGGATCGCTGGGCAGTGGGTCCGACGGGGCGCCCGCGATGTCGGCATCCGACCACCGTGTCGGCACCTGTGCATTGCGGATCCGCGCCAGCGCCAGTTCGACCGCGCGCTCATATCGCGTCGTCCCGCCTTCGGGGTCGGGAATGCGATCGGCAATATCGTTTTCGTGACACACCATTTCGTGCACGAGGGATTCGATCAGCGGGATCGCGAGGGCACGCGGTACGGGCGTTACTACGTTGACCCACTGGGCCGAAAGCCACGGGGTGAGTGCCGGGACCGGTAGCACCAGCCGCCGTGGCAGCCCGGCCACTATCGCGTATTTCCGCATCATCGTCAGATAGGTCAGCACATCCGGTCCGCCGATATCGAAGGCGCGGTTGACGTCGGTGGGTAGTTCGGCGGATCGCACGAGATAGTAGAGAACATCGCGGACGGCGATGGGCTGGATCCTGTTGTGCACCCAGCGCGGGGTGACCATCGCGGGTAGGCGTTCGGAGAGGTAGCGCAGCATCTCGAAGCTGGCCGAACCGGAACCGATGATCACCGCGGCACGTAGTTCGACCGTGGGTACTCCCGACTCCCGGAAAATGGCCCCTACCTCGGCGCGGGACGCGAGATGGCGCGACAGCGGGACGTGCTCCGGGACGATACCGCCGAGATACACGATGCGCCGGACCCCGGCCGATCCCGCCGCGGCCGCGACAGTCCGTGCGGCGCGCTGATCGATACCGGTGAAATCGCGTTGCGTCAGCGAGTGCACCAGGTAGTAGACGACCTGCTGGTCGGCGACCGCTGACCGCACATCGCCGGCGGCGGTGACATCACCGCGCACCACTTCGACCCGGTCCCGCCACGGGACCTCCGCCAGCTTCCCCGGGGTACGCGCCATGACCCGGACCTCATGCCCGGCCTGCACGAGTTCGGGCACCAATCGCCCGCCGATATAGCCGGTCGCCCCGAAAACCACACACCGCATATCCGATCACCCTTCTTCTGGGGAAGGCATTGTCTGAGCTGGAGAGGTATGTGCTGGTAGGGACATTACGCAATCGACTACCCAGCGGCCGTGCTCCGACGCACGATCAGCACGAGAGAAGAAAATCGAACAGTCCCTCAGCGGCTACCGCCGGGGTTGCCGCACTGGTAGTGGCGGGGGCCGCCGTCGTCGCCCGGCTGCGGCGGCGCGACAAGGTTGTGCCCGGATAGCCACACGGCAAACCGCAGCGTGCCTGCGTCGACCGAGGCGTTGGTGGCCGCGGAGGTTTCAGAGACCGGATCGGATGAGGGCCCGAACGTGTGGGTCGTCCGATTCGGCCAGTTGTGCCGGTGATCCGGCGGCCAGGATGCGGCCGTCGTGCATGATCACCATCCGGTCGGCGAATCCGCCGGCGATCAGCATCGGTACATCGTTGCTGATGGCGAGGACAGCGGCGCCGGAGTCGGCGTAGTCGCGTAGCGATTTCCACACGTGATAGGCGGTTTCCCGGTCGAGGGAGGCGGCGGGGCTGTCCGCGATGAGAACGGCCGGTGCGGGGATCAGCGCGGCGGCGAGCGCGGCTCGCTGGATCTGCCCGCCCGAATTCTCGTGCGGAAGCAGGTCTGCAGCGTATTCCGGGTAGTGGGCCGCGGCGCATGCTTGGTGCACACTCCATGCACGGTGGCGCTGTTCCAGTTCCCGCAGCTGTGCGCCCACGGTCTTGCCCGGGTCGAACGCAGTAACACCCTCCTGCGGGATGTAGCCGACGGTTCCCCCGCGCAATTCCGGCCAGCTGTCACCCGGTACGACCTCGCCGTCGATCAGCACCTCTCCTCGGCTGTGTGCCGTGCCGGGCAAATGGCCGGTGAGTGCGTACGCAACCATCGTCTTGCCGGCGCCGGGACCGCCGAGCAGCGCGGTGATGAGGCCGGGTGGCACGAGCAGGTCCACTGTGGTGAGTACGGTATCGCTCCATCGACCCGTATCGACGTGGACGGTGAAGCACCGTAGTTCAGCGGACATGGTCTGGCGTTCCGTTCGTCAAGGGTTGGTTTGGGCGCGCCGGGCCAGGATGGAGGCGATACCTGCGGCGGCTGCCTGGACGGACGATGCGTGAGCTTCGGGGCGGAACCGGGTAACGGGGCCGGTGACCGAGATCGCCGCGGGTGGCTGTTCGCTGCCGTCGAGGATGGGCGCGGCGACGCAGGCGATGCCGATGGTCGATTCCTCGTGTTCGAAGGTGACCCCGGATTCCACGGCCTGCGCCAGCTGGGCGCGCAGCAGGCCCGGGGCCACCACGGTGCGCGGGGTGCGGCGGACCAGTGGACCGGTGAGAATGCGGTCGATCGTTTCGGGGCCGGAATGGGCGAGCAGTGATTTGCCGATTGCGGTGCAGTACAGCGGCATCCGGCCGCCGATCCGGGAGGGGGAGCGGGCCTGACGGTGGCCGCCGATCTTGCTGATGTAGACGACTTCGTCGCCGTCGCGGACGCCGAGGTGCACGGTCTCGCTGGTCCGGGTGAACAGGTCCTGGAGGAAGGGAATCGCGACCTCGAGCAGGGTACGTTCGGTGGCCGCGCGCATCCCGAGTTCGAACAGGCCGCGGCCGAGGCGGTAGCCGTCGGGGGAGGCGCTGAGCAGACGGGCCGCGACCAGATCGCGGCTCATCCGGTGCACGGTCGCTTTGGGCAGGCCGGTGCGCCGGGTGAGTTCGGACAGTCCGACGGCCTGATCCTCGACACCGAATGCCTCCAGGATCAGCAGTGCGCGGCCCAGGACGGACCGGTCGTCGAGCTGATGTCGGGGCATGACACTCTTCCTCTCAGTCGGTCCGTTCAGTGGACCATTCTATCGCTGAGCTGCGACGCGGCGGTCTGGTGTGTCACGGGGAGCAGCATGGGGCAACACCACCGGAAAGAAAGGCAAGAAAATGTCGGACACCCATCATCTGACCGCCACCATCAACATCGACCACACGCCCGACGAGGTGTTCGCCGCCGTCACCGACGTGCGCAAATGGTGGAGCGAGAACATCATCGGCGACACCGCCGCCCGGTACGACGAATTCGTCTTCACCGACGACAGCAAGTACGCGGGCGAGACGGCCCGGGAGAAGAAGGAGGGCATCCGGTTCAGCCGATTCCGCATCACCGAGGTCGTACCGGGCGAGCGGGTCGTCTGGCACGTCGTGGATTCCGACCTCACCTTCATTGATGACCGGCACGAGTGGACCGGTACCGAGGTCGTCTTCGACATCACCGGCACCCCGGAAGGCGCCACCCTGCACTTCATCCACAAGGGCCTGAACTCCGCCGAGTCCGAATGCTTCGAGGAATGCTCGCGCGGCTGGAAGTTCTATATCGAGACAAGCCTGCGGCAACTGATCACCACCGGTACCGGACAGCCGTTCCCGAAGTACTGATCGGCAGGTCGAGACGGAATCGCGGCGAATCCTCGGCAAAATGGTCCAGTCAGTGGACCATTTCGCTGTTCAGCTGGGGCGCAGAGGTGTGCACTGGTACCACCCAACGATGAGGAGAACGGAGGTAGTGGTGGCAACCACTGTCGAGGACACCAGCGCATCGGGTGTCGACGAGTCCATCGTCGCCCGCGCCGCGCAACGTCTGATCACCGCAGCCGAGACACGTAAGACCTGTGCGCCGCTGCGCGAGGGTTTGATCAGTCCCGACGATGTCGCCACGGCCTACCGGATCCAGGAGCGGTTCAATGCCGCCCGGGTCACCGCGGGCGTCACGGTGGTCGGGCGCAAGATCGGTGCCACCTCGCAGGCCGTGCAGCAGCAGCTGGGTGTGGATCAGCCCGATTTCGGGGTGCTTTTCTCCGATATGGCCTACACCGACGGCGACGTGATCCCGATCGACCGGCTGCTGCAACCCAAGGCCGAGGCCGAGGTCGCCTTCC
This sequence comes from Nocardia carnea NBRC 14403, assembly GCF_000308515.1. Classification (GTDB taxonomy): domain Bacteria; phylum Actinomycetota; class Actinomycetes; order Mycobacteriales; family Mycobacteriaceae; genus Nocardia; species Nocardia carnea. The sequence continues at coordinate 97,536 of NZ_BAFV01000123.1, forward strand.
TCCTGGGTGCGGACCTCGCCGAGGGGCCGCTCGATATCGCCCAGTGCCGCGCCGCGGTCGCCGAGGCGATGGCCGCGCTGGAGATCGTGGACAGCCGGATCACCGACTGGAACATCTCCTTCGCCGATACCGTCGCCGACAACGCCTCGAGCGGGCTCTATGTGCTCGGCACCGAGCGTCGCACCCTCGACGACTTCGATCCCATCGACGTCACCATGAGCATGAGCATCGACGGGGAAGAAGTCTCCACCGGCAACGGTGCCGCCTGCCTCGGCGATCCGCTCAACGCCCTGTCCTGGCTCGCGCAACAGGCCCGCACCTTCGGTGAACCGCTGCGCGCCGGCCAGGTGATTCTCTCCGGCGCGCTCGGCCCGATGCGGCCGCTGCACCCCGGCGCCACCGTCACCGCCGCCATCTCCGGCCTCGGGACGGTTTCGGCTTCCTTCACCACCGCTTCGGAGGTCTCCCAGTGAGTGACAACAACAAACGCACCAAGGTCGCGATCATCGGGTCGGGCAATATCGGCACCGATCTGATGATCAAGGTCATGCGGCATTCCCGGTTCCTGGAAATGGGCGCGATGGTCGGTATCGACCCCGAGTCCGACGGTCTGGCCCGCGCCGCCCGCATGAAGGTCCCGACCACCCACGAGGGTGTCGAAGGCTTGATCGCACTGCCGAATTTCGACGAGATCGAGATCGTTTTCGACGCCACCTCGGCGAAGGCGCACGAGCAGAACCACGCCCGCCTCGCGCCGCTCGGCAAACGCCTGATCGACCTCACACCCGCCGCGATCGGCCCGTTCGTGGTGCCGCCGGTGAACCTCGAGGAGCATCTCGGCGCGCAGAACGTGAACATGGTGACCTGCGGTGGCCAGGCGACGATCCCGATCGTGGCCGCGGTTTCGCGGGTCGTGCCGGTGCCCTATGCCGAGATCGTGGCGTCCATCGCCTCGAAATCCGCCGGTCCGGGTACCCGCGCCAATATCGACGAGTTCACCGAAACCACCGCGCACGCCATCGAAACCGTGGGCGGTGCGGAACGCGGTAAAGCGGTGATCATCCTGAATCCGGCCGAACCGCCGCTGATCATGCGCGATACGGTGTTCTGCCTGGTCAACGCGCCCGATGAGGATTCCCACGCGCAGATCAAGGCGTCGGTGGTGAAGATGGTCGACGATGTCGCGGCCTATGTGCCGGGCTACCGGCTCAAGCAGGAAGTGCAGATCGACCCGATCCCGCAGGATCAGCCGGTGCACACCCTGCTCGCCAAGGACAACGCCCTGTTCCCGACCCACCGCGTGTCGGTGTTCCTCGAGGTCGAGGGCGCGGCCCATTACCTGCCCGCCTATGCCGGCAACCTCGACATCATGACCTCGGCCGGTCTGCAGGTCGCGGAGCGGATCGCGCAGAACAGCCAGGAAAAGGAGAATGCTCGATGACCTCGGTTTTCGTTCAGGATGTGACCCTGCGCGACGGGATGCACGCCATCCGTCACCGCATCACCCCGGAGAACGTAGGCAAGATCGTGGCCGCGCTCGACGCCGCAGGTGTCGACGCGATCGAGGTCGCGCACGGTGACGGGCTGGCCGGCGGTTCGGTGAACTACGGGCCGGGTTCGCACAGTGACTGGACCTGGCTCGAGGCCGCCGCGGCGAATATCAAGAACGCCCGGTTGACCAGCCTGCTGCTGCCCGGTGTCGGCACCGCCGAGGATCTGCGGCGCGCCTGGGGTCTGGGTGTGCGGTCGGTGCGGGTCGCGACCCATTGCACCGAGGCCGATGTCGCCGCCCAGCACATCGCGACCGCCCGCGAGATCGGCATGGACGTCTCGGGCTTCCTGATGATGAGCCATATGGCCGAACCCGCCCAGCTCGCCGAGCAGGCGAAACTCATGGAGAGCTACGGCGCGCACTGCGTCTACGTCACCGATTCCGGTGGCCGTCTCACCATGAACGGCGTGCGCGACCGGATCCACGCCTACCGCGATGTGCTCGATCCGAATACCGAACTCGGTATCCACGCGCACGAGAATCTGTCGCTGTCGGTGGCGAATTCGGTGGTGGCGGTCGAGAACGGCGTCACCCGGGTCGATGCCTCGCTGGCCGGCCACGGTGCGGGCGCCGGAAACACCCCGATCGAGGCGTTCGTGGCGGTCGCCGATGTCCTCGGCTGGAAGCACGGCTGCGATGTCTTCTCCCTCCAGGACGCTGCCGACGATCTGGTCCGGCCGCTGCAGGACCGGCCGGTGCGGGTGGACCGCGAAACCCTCACCCTCGGTTACGCCGGTGTCTACTCCAGCTTCCTGCGGCATGCGGAAGCGGCGAGTGAGCGGTACGGGATCGATGTGCGCACCCTGCTCATGGAAGCCGGGCGGCGCAGGCTCGTGGGTGGCCAGGAGGACATGATCGTCGATATCGCGTTGACGATGGTGGCCGAACGGGAAGGCGAGAAGCAGGCCGTCTGATTCGGCTAGGTCGCCGGAGGGTGCGCATCGTAACGCGTTCCCCCGGCGACCTTTTGCGTTCCCGGACTGTAACGGGTCCCGGCGAGCGCCTGCGAGTATTCCCCCGGCCATCGATGCCGATCCGTTCACCCGGGCAACGATCTCGGGTTTCAATGGAACGATGCAGGTAGGTGGCTGGCCGGCCGAGCCGGAAACGATCTGGGCGCAGACGCGTCCCGAGGACGGGAAGATGCGGCGGCGCTCTGCCCTGCCGCCGTGGAAACGCTACGAGGATTTCTGCCGGCACGTCGACGTTCCTCGGGGATATGTCCTGTTCGCGGCCGGACTGGGACTGCTCGCGGTACTGATCGGCAACAGCCTCGTGACCGGTTGGTCCGCCGACAGCGGTATCGACAAAGGGGCCACCGCGGTGGTGATCGCCGCGTTGGTGTGCGGAGCGGCCTTCGTCTACGCGCGAGGCCGCCGCAAACGAGAAGCCAGGCTGCGCGAAATCCATGCCCGGGCACTGGCCCGAGCCGTCGAGGTCCATGCGTTCTCGACACGGTTCAAGGTCACCGCGGGCGACGGCTACGGCAAAACCGTGCTGCTCGTCGACCACGCGCTGCCCGCGCCGGAAGCGCAGCGTATCTACGCCGCGGCGCGAAACTGGCTGGGTCGCCTCGAAACCGACGACCGCGCCGACGAGGCGGCACGAAAACTGTTCGGCGGCCGGTGGGTTGTGCCGTTGTCGGAAGTGTTCGGTCCTGAGGCCGGCGGTGTCTGGCTGGCGCGTGATCTCGCCAGCGAACCGTCGCCTTGGCGACTACTGCTCCTCGACCCGGATGATCCGGATCTTTTCGACACCGAGGCGATCCTGCCGATCCGGCGACAGCAGGACATGTTGCCCATTCCGAAACGCTGACTCTTACCTGGACCGGGCTACCGGCCGATGCGCGCGCAGTGATGGACCGCATCCCCGGGGACCGGGCGATCCGGATTCGGGACGAGTACCTGTCCGGTCGGGATCTTCCGGTGCCGCGCGGACTTCGGGGCCGGCGGGCAATGGCGGGGGCTTCATGCCGGCAGTTCGTCGTCGGCGGCTCCGTGGGCGATGTCGTGGACGGCCGGGCGGAGGAGTTCGATGATGCGTGCGGGGGTCGCGTCGCGGACGGCGTCCAGGCCGAGGAGGTGGCGGCTGATCACGACCCCGATCGTGAGGGCGCCGATCAGGCCCGCACGCAGGTCCGCGTCATCGGGGTCCAGATGCCGGGCCGCCTGCCGTTGCCGTTCGGTCATCGCGGTGCGCACCGTATCGGCGGTTTCGGTATGCGTGAGCATTGTGCGGAGGGCGGCCAGGGTCGCGGTATCGGGGGTGCGGAGTTTGCCGGCCAATCCGTCGAGAAGTTGTTCGGCGGCTTGCTGTGGGGTGCCGCTGACAGGTTCGTCGGGTTCGGGAACCGAGACTCGCGCGAACAACTCTTCCTTGGAGCCGAAGTGCCGCATGACCAGGCTCGGGTCGGTTTCCGCCGCGGCGGCCACGGCGCGGATGGTGGTGCGTTCGTAGCCGGATTCGGCGAACAGGCGGGTGGCCGCGCGCAGAATCCGCTCGTGGGTGCGGCGGCGTTGTTCGGCTCGGGTCGGCGCTGGTTCGGACACATGACCAGCCTAGGGCCGCCTCTTGTGTGGCCGGCCTTCGTGCCGGGATGACGGTGTCCCGCGGCGCCGTCGGCAGTTCCGGGCCCGCGGTGACGCGGTGGACACCACATCGTTTCGGGCAACAAGTGTTGACCGAAACCGGGCGGCCGTGCTAATTTCAGCCTACAAGCGTTGACCGAATGAGGTGCTCTGATGTGGCAAACGGTTGTTCTGGCTTTTCTCGCGGGTGTGCTCGGTGTGAACGCCTTCCCGCATTTCGCCAAAGGGATGATGGGGGAGGAGTTTCCGAACGTGCTCGGGAACGCCCCGATCCGCAATGCGCTCGCCGGGGCGTTCGGGCTGATCATCGCCGTACTCCTCGGCTACGGGGCCGACCTTGCGGCGCACTGGTGGCCCGGGTTCGCGGCGTGCTGTGCAGGTGGTCTGATGATGACCGTGTTCCACGGTATGCGCGGCGCGTTCCGATAGAATCGAATGCTGGGCAGGCCGCACCCTGTGCCGGCCGTGAGCCGGTGAATGCCGTGCCGCCGGGTGCTCCCGGCGGCGCCTGACCGTCGTGGCACATCCGGATCCGGAAACGCCTCGTCAAGGATGCCCGGGATGGCCGCCAAGGTTGTGTCAGGAACCGGAAGCATCGATGTCCTGTGGGTCTGGGCGCACGGTTCGGTGGCAGCCGGTTGTCCCGCCGGGCGGGCTGTGCGTGTCAGCGGGGGCCGAGGAACAGTGTCTGAGTGCTGCGGCCCAGCGGGCCCTTCTCGTCGAAGAGCGCCGATTCGGCCAGGCCGATCCCGTGCGGCTGCGGGTGGGTGACCGCATCCAGGCATACCCACTCGCCGGCCGGCTGCCGGTGCAGGGTGACCGTCAGATCGGTGTTGATGAACAGGTAGCTGTTCCAATCCAGGACTGAACTGACCCCGTTACCGGAGTCGGCGGCGGCGAGGGTGCGTTCCAGCGGGCTCGGCGTGGTGCCCGCGACGATCGGATACTTCAACCGGATCCAGCACACGGCCGGTCCTGGTTCGGAGAACGAGCCGGCGGCGAAACGGTATTCGATACCGGTGTGGAAACCCACCGGCTGGGTGGAGGGGAACCGCTCCGGTTCGGGGGCCTGCTCGGGGCCGGGTCGCGAGCCGCTGGGCAGGAACTGGGTGGGGAGATCCAGATCCGGATCCGCGAGTTTGAACCGCCAGGCGTTGGCCCGCATCACCGGCCCGCGTTCGGTGGACAGGGTGGCCTCGATCAGTTCGACACTGCGACCGGGCCGCACCACCCGGGCCTCCGCGGTGAGCGGGGCCAGCGGGACCGGGCCGAGGATTTCCACCGCGACCCGCCCCACCTGGAAGCCGGGCCGGGGTTCGCATCGTTCGATCACATGCCCGAGCAGGGCGGACGGCGGGCCGGCGTGCTGGGCGTCGGGTGACCACGGGCCGCGGGTGAGCTCGGTGGAGACGAACCGCCGCGGGTCTGCCGGGTCGGGCAGGTAGAAGGCCTCGTTCACGTGGTTGTCCGTTCTCGCCGCTGGGTCGTACCGGTCTGACGTTACCGAGCGCCTGTACCAGCGCTCCGACCGCTCCCGCGGTGCGGTATGCGGGGAACGAGCCGGCCGATCCGTGGTTGCCGGGTCGTTGCGGCCTCCTCGCACGTCGTCGCGGACCGCGCCGTCGCAGCAGCGGGCACGGTCACAGAGGCCGGGTGATCGGCGGCCGCGGCGTCGGCCGACGTCCGCCGGCGACGAGTGGGTCTGCTGGACGTGGTCACCGGCCCGCAGCCGCACGGATCGGCCTGGCCGAATCGGCGCTCTTCGAGGAGGAGAGTCCGCCGGGCAGGTACCCAGCGCTCATCCGCACTGCGGTGGGGCGATGGTGGTGCCGGTCCCGGCGCTGGGTGCACAGTCCGGGCCCCCGGATCGCACGCGAACCCGGATCAGCGGGGTGATGCCGGCTCATGGCACCGGATCGCGGTAGTGAGATGGGGTACATGCTTGCATACAAGCTTGTATCTATCAGATAGAGTCGCAGGGTGCCGACCGATTCCGACCCAGCCCAGTCCGCGACGAGCGCCGCCGATCGCGCCTACCGGCTCACCAAAGAACTGGTGCTCTCCGGCGAACTCCCGGGCGGCCATCTGTTCAGCGAAACCGAGATCGCCGGCCGGCTCGGCTTGAGCCGGACCCCGGTACGGGAGGCCTTCGTCCGGTTACAGGCCGAAGAGTTGCTGACCCTGGTCCCGAAGCGCGGCGCCATCGTGGCGCCCGTCCCGCCGGGTGAGGCCGAGGATGTGCTGGACGCCCGGGAAGCGGTGGAGAGCGCCGCGGTGCGCCGGCTGCTGCGCAGCCCGGAGCGGATACCGGCGGCCGTGGAACAACTACGGGCCGCGCTCGAGGTGCAACGCGAACGGGCGGCGAACGCGGACCTGCATGCCTTCGCGGAGGCCGACGAACGGTTTCACCGCACCCTGGTCGAAGCCGGTGGGAACGCCCTGCTGATCCGCTTCTACACCGGGCTGGCCGACCGGCAGCGGCGGATGAACGTGGCCGCGCTGGGGCCGATGCCCGACCATATCCAGGTCGTCCTGCGTGAGCACGGTGAACTGATCGAGATCATCGAATCCGGGGATACCGCCGCATTCACCACCGCCCTACGGGCCCATTTGGACGGGACGCACCGGCGATGAGGGACCGTTCCATATCGGTGGTTCTGGCCATGATCTTCGCTTGCGCGTGGGGCGGTAACCAGTTCACGCCGTTACTCGTGATGTACCGGGACGCCGGCTATTCGGCGTTCACCGTGAACGCGCTGCTCGGCGCCTACGTTCTCGGCCTCGTCCCCGGTCTGCTGCTGACGGGCACGCTGTCGGAACGTTTCGGCCGCCGCCCTGTCGCACTCGCCGGAGTATCGGCCTCTCTCATCGCGAGTCTGCTGCTCGCGGCCGGGTCATTCGGCATCGGCTGGATCGCTGCCGGACGCCTGGTCACCGGATTCGGGGTCGCGGTGGCGATGGCGGTCGGGACCACCTGGGTCACCGAACTGAGCGACCGTGCCGGCGCTGCCCCGGGCACCGGCGCCCGCCGGGCCGCCCTCTGCCTCACCGCGGGTTTCGCGCTGGGTGCGGCCGTCGCCGGCGGGCTCGCGCAATGGGGTCCGGCGCCGATGGTCGCCCCCTATCTCGTGCATGCGCTGCTCACACTCGCGGTCCTGCCGTTCGTGTTCCGAGTGCCGGAGACCGGGACGGCCGGGGGGCCTGCCCGTGGTCAGTTCGGCGGTTTACGTCATCCGCGTTTCCGCCGGGTGATCATGCCGATGGCACCGTGGATCTTCGGGGCGGCGGCAGTGGCGTACGCGATCATGCCGCAGCTCGTCGGCGACCGGGTGGGCCGGTGGAGCCTGCTGTATTCGACGACCCTGACCGTCGGCACGCTGGTTGCGGGCACCCTTGTGCAACCGCTGGCGAAACGGCTCGACCGCGCCACCAGCGCCCGCGCGGTGATCGCTTCGATGATGCTGATGCCGCTGGGCCTGCTGGTCAGCATGTTCGCTGCCATCGTCCGCTCACCGGTGCTGGCGCTCGTTGCCGCGATCGCACTGGGTTGTGCGTACGGAATCGCGCTGGTCTCCGGTCTGCTGGAAGTGCAGCGGCTCGCGGCGCCGCACGAACTCGCGGCCCTCACCGGCGCCTACTATGCGCTTGCCTATCTCGGCTTCCTGCTGCCGTCGCTGCTGAGCCTGCTGAACTCGGCCACCGGGTACCCGGTTCTGCTCGGTGGCCTGGTGCTGGTGGCGTTATCGGGCACCGCGATGATCCTGCGCCATTCCCGGGCACATCTGCCTGCGCGTGCGAGGGCCGATGCACATGAGAAAGAACTGGCTCCGGCTGGATGATCGGCGCCACCATCCCTGCGCAGGAGGCTGCGGTGCGGAATTTCGGGCGCCGGAGTGAACTCCAGGTATCTGCGGATCGGCGAGGACTCGCAGCACCGGCAGCTGCGCGCGTATCGGATAGAGCGCGAGACCTGGTCGGGTCCCCGATGACAGGCACGGTTGCTCAAACCGTCGGGTGCTCGGTGATCTGCCGGACCGAGAACCGGTAGTCGGCCTGCCGCAGGAGCTCGTCCGGGTCGTCGGTGGGCGGGTAGATCCACAGTTCGTTCACCTTGCGCTTACGTTCCTTGGCGACCGCCCCGGTCGCCACGACGCGGCGGTCCCACCCGTTGGTGAAGACCGCCCCGTACGAGCCCAGGTCGAGGCAGGTGACGTACGGGGTCGCGGTGAACGGCGCCGCGGGGAGTCCGAGTAGATCGGCAGCAGCGTTGTGGCCCGCGAACTTACCCAGTTGCAGGGCGTGCTGACAGCACTGCATGACCTGTTGCCCCGGTTCGGCCGCCGCGGCGGCGGTATCACCGGCCGCGTACACCGCCGGTACACCGGTAACCGCCAGGTTCGCGTCCACTTCCAGACGGCCGAGCCGATCGCGGACCCCCGGGATTCCGGCGGTGAGCCCACTGGCACGCATCCCCGCGGTCCAGATCACGGTGTGGGTGGCGAGGTGGGTGCCGTCGGACAACGTGACCCGATCCGGCTCCACCGCTGCCACGCTCACACCGAGCCGGTGTTCCACACCGAGGGCATCGAGGGCGTCGGCGATCTCCTGGCGCGGGCCGGGGCCGAGTTCCGGTCCGAGGGTGTCTGCCCGCTCCACCAGCACCACCCGCACCTGCTCGCCGGGCGTGGAGGCCGCGGCAACCGTGCCGAGCCGGTCCATCAGTTCGGTGGCGATCTCCAGGCCGGTGAATCCCGCACCGACCACGACGGCGGTGAACCGGCCCGCGCCGGGTGGCAGATCGGCCAACCGGTTCAGATGCGTATCCAGCTCTGCTGCCGTGGGCAGCGTGTCCACGTCGAACAGTAGGCCGGCGCCGGGTAGTTCCGGGCGGACGAGTTCACTTCCCGTGGCGAGTATCAGACGGTCGTAGCCGATTTCGGCCCGGCGTCCGTCCTTGTCGGTCGTGGTCACTGTCTGTCCGGTGGTATCGATTCCGGTCACCGTCGCCGAGATCCGGCGCACTCCGGCAGGCCCGAGGATCCGGTCCAGTGAGACCCGCATCCGTTCGGGTTCGGACTGGTACAGGCGGGGTCGGATCACCAGATCATCACCGGGGGAGATCAGGGTGACCGGTAGCTCGCGGCCCGTTTCCCGTGCCACGCGCACCGCGCCCGCTGCGCTCCACACACCGGCGAAACCGCCACCCACTACGACAATTCCGGGCACGTTCGTTTCCTGTTCGGTTGAAGGGATCGAAAATTGTCCGGGCCGGTCGCGGGCCCGGAGCGGTCAGGTACCTGCGGTGGCGATCTCGCGACGGGTGCGTTCCGCGGAACCCGCCGGTGCCGCGGCGGCGAGATCGGCAATGGTCTGCGCCGCCAGTTCGCGCCGCCAGGCCAGTTCCGCGCGGCGCATGGCCGCAGCGATACCGCACTGGTGGGCGAAATCGGTCGTAGCGGTGCGCCCGCTGTGTCCACGCTGCCGGATTTCGGTGCAGCGGAACGGGTCCGTACCGCCCTCGATGGCGGTCACCACGTCGAGCAGTGTGATCTGTTCCGGCGGCCGGGCCAGGCCGAATCCGCCCCGGACGCCTGGTGTCGAGGTGAGGATGCCGGCGCGGACCAGGGCCTGCAGGCGTTTTTTCAGGTACTCCACAGGTAGGTCGAACCAGGCGGCCAGGCGCGCGATCGGCACCGGCCAGTGCTCCTCGGCCCAGGTCAGGGTCACGCAGCAGTGCAGGCTCCATTCGACGCCCTCGCCCATCTTCACAATGGGGATAGTAAATGTCCCCTTTGCCCCGTGGCAAGTGTGAGAGGCGGGCCTGGAGAAGTCGAAGATTCCCCGATAGGGCAAAGTAGAACGTGTTATAGTTTTCCTCGGTTTGCGAGCCTCGGTGGACGGCTCCGGGTCGCGGCACCCTGTGGGGCGCCCACGGCTCGGGGCCGCCCCGGAGCGCCGGTCAACTTCGCGGGGCCGCTCGTGCGAGCAGGCCCGAAAGGCAGACGAATGAACACTGAACCGCACGTCGACGACACCGACCTGCTGCACCGCGAGCCCCTCGCGGTGGACCTGCTGGGCAAGGCCCTCGAACGCTATGCCGACCGCACCGCGGTCCATATCGACGACGCCACGCTCACCTACCGCGACGTGCGGGATCAGATCAGCCGGTTCGCGCAGGCGCTGGCCTCGGCCGGGCTCGGCGTGGGCTCACCGGTGGCGGTGCTGTCGGCCAACCGGCCCGAGGTCATCTTCGCCCAGGGCGCGAACAACGTGAACGGGTCGCGGGCGATGGCGCTGCATCCGATGGGTTCGCTCGATGACCACGCCTACGTCCTCGAGGACGCGGGCGTGGAAACCCTCATCTTCGACCCCGCCGGTTTCGATGAGCGCGCCGCGCAATTGCGCGAGAAGGTGCCCGGCCTGCAGAACTTGTTCTCGTTCGGCCCTTCCGAATCCGGCACCGACCTCATCGAGCTGGCCGCCGGATTCACTCCCGACCGGCTGAACTCGCCCAAGGTCGATCCCAATGCGACCATGAGCCTGGCCTACACCGGTGGCACCACGGGGAAACCCAAGGGTGTCGAGATGAGTTTCCGCGGCAGCGCCACCATGCTGCGCATCCAGATGACCGAATGGGAATGGCCGGACGAGGTCCGCTTCCTGGTATGCACCCCGCTGAGCCATGCCGGTGCCGCGTTCTGGAACCCCACAGCGCAGCAGGGTGGCTCCATTGTGGTGCTGCCCTACTTCCATCCCACCAAGGTCCTCGAGGCGATCGAGAAGTACAAGATCACCGCGACCATGTTGGTGCCGACCATGCTGTACGCGCTGCTCGACAGCCCCGACCTGGACAAATACGATCTGTCCAGCCTGAAGACCGTGTTCTACGGCGCCTCCGCGATCTCGCCGACCCGGCTGGCCGAGGCCGTCGAGAAATTCGGCCCGATCTTCTTCCAGTTCTACGGCCAGGCCGAGAGCCCGATGACCATCTCGGTGCTGCGCCGCGCCGACCACGACCTGACCAAACCGGAACGCCTCGCCAGCTGCGGCCGGCCGGTCCCGTGGCTCAATGTCGCGCTGCTCGACGAGAAGGGCAACGAGGTTCCCCAGGGCGAACCGGGCGAGGTGTGTGTCCGCGGCCCGCTGGTGATGAACGGCTACCTCAACAAACCCGAACAGACCGCCGAGGCAACGGAATTCGGCTGGCTGCACACCGGCGATATCGCCCGCCAGGACGAGGAGGGTTTCCTCTACATCGTCGACCGCAAGAAGGACATGATCGTGTCCGGCGGGTTCAATGTCTATCCGCGTGAGGTCGAGGACGTCCTGTCCGCTCATCCCGCGGTGAGCGCGGCCGCGGTGATCGGTGTGCCCGACGAGAAATGGGGCGAAGCCGTCAAGGCGGTCGTGGTGCTCCGCGACGGGCAGTCGGTGGAGGTCGAGGAGCTGCAGGCCCTGGTGAAGGACCGTAAGGGTGCGGTCTACACGCCCAAGACGGTCGATTTCGCCGACAGTATCCCGCTCAGTCCGCTCGGCAAACCGGACAAGAAAGCGCTGCGCGCTCAGTACTGGGGCGACGGCCGGCAAGTGAACTGATACCCGGTGGCGACTGCGGACTCGTGCGTACGGCGGGCCACGAGCTGTCCGGCGTGGACGAGCGGTAGTTGCCACCCGTGACCGGCCGGGGTAGCGCCGTCCCGGTTACCGCCCAGCAGGATCCGGGCGACCAGCAGTTTCGACATGAAGAGGAGTGCCATGGGCAAGCTCACCGGCCAGGTTGCGTTCATCACCGGCGCGGCGCGCGGGCAGGGCCGCGCGCATGCTGTGAAGATGGCGGCGGAAGGCGCCGATATCATCGCCGTCGACCGCTGCGCCCCGATCGCGACCGCGGGATACGAGATGGCGACGGAGGCCGATCTCGCCGAGACCGCGAAACTGGTCGAAGCCGAGGGCCGCAGCATCGTCACGGCGGTCGCCGACACTCGCGACCTGGAGCCGTTGCAGCACGCCGTGGACGCCGGTGTCGAACGTTTCGGCCGGCTGGATATCGTCGTCGCCAACGCGGGTATAGCCGCCTCGCCGAAGGCATCCTGGGAACTCACCCCGGACGAGTTCCGCGAGATGATGGACATCAATGCCACCGGCGTCTGGCAGACGACAAAAGTCGCTGTGCCGCATATCATCTCCGGCGACCGCGGCGGATCGATCGTATTGATCAGTTCGATGGCGGGCCTGCGTGGGGTCCCGGGTATCGCGCACTACGTCGCTGCCAAGCACGCTGTGCGCGGTCTGGCCAAATCGCTGGCCAACGAGTTGGCGTGGGCGAATATCCGCGTGAACTCGGTGCATCCCGGGAACATTCGCACGAGCATGATCGATAACGAGCCGATGGTGCGTGGTTTCCGCCCGGACCTCGAGAACCCGGTACTCGAGGACACCGCGGACATCATGCAGAAGCTCAACCTGCTGCCGCAGCCCTGGCTCGAAGCCGAGGCGATCGCCGACGCCGTCCTGTACCTGGTCGGTGATACCGGCCGGGGCATCACCGGCGCCGCCCTGCCCGTGGACCTCGGCACCTCCGAGAAATTCCCCGGCCTGTAGGACCGGACCGAGGGGAGTGACGAACTCCCCTGACAACCCAGCGGAACGCACCCCCACCGGATCTCGGTGGGGGTGCGTCCGAATTCGAGGCAGTTGATACCGGGCCGGCCACTGAGGGATGCGCCCGGGGCCACAGGTTCGAGTCGTTATCACACCGATGCCGTCCATCCCTTGGACCCGGCCGGTGTATCGGGGGATAAACTGGGTACCGCCGTTGAGCGCCGTCGACAACGACCATCGCAGCACTGAAACGCTGGACAAGTTCCACGAAAACAGCTCGCGAGCGGGCCGTCCGGGTCCGCACGATGGAACCAGTTGGGATGTGATCAACGATGACTACGACCCACTCCGACAGCAGCTCCCGCATCAGCCACCGAACCGGCCGGTCCGCGGCCGCCGTCACCGGCCTCGGCGCCGTCGTCACCGCGCTCGTCCTGGCGGCCCCCGGCGCCGGTGCGGTCCCGCAGAACGTCGGCGCCGACCCGGGCCGGAGCATGGGCATCAGCACGCCCTTCGGCACCACCTGCACCTATCAGGTGCGGGCCGCGGTCGACAACACCACACAGCCGGTGACCTTCTTCGACAACAACGTCATGGTCGGCTTCAACCCGGCGGTTGTGACGCCGAACGGCATCGTCGCCTCGACGACGTGGACCCCTCCCAACCCGGGAACGCATTTCATCCGCGCCGAACAAGGCGGCGTCACGGTAACCAGCGCACCCATAGAGGTCCGCTCCGGAATCAACGCGGGCACGGGCTGCGCAGTGCCCTGACCGAGCCGACCCGCGAGAAACTTCCGGAACTCAGCGGCTTCCAGGCGGCGAGGACGTGGCGAACAGCCCCGTCCTCGCCGCTGCGCGTGGTCACGGTGACGTGCCCGTCGTTGCTCGCTGCGTTCCGACGGAGGCAAGTTGTGAGTGAGCCTCGCGGAGGCTCAGCTGATCGTTCACAGTGCCGGTGTGCCGCTGATGTGGTCGAGCTCGGCGATCGGCGCAGAGAGCCGTAGTTCAGCGGTCGGGTGGGCCGGTGAGGATCGCGGTGACCGTGTCGATGAGTTCGGCGAGGAGTTCGCCGGGGGAGAGGCGGGTGCCGCTGAGTGCGAGCATGCCCTGTAGACCTTCCGGGTCGCCGAGGGTTTGGAAGGTCAGGTTCATGGCCTGGGTGAGGCGGAAGCGGAGGGTGCGCGGGGAGGTGTCCGGATCGATCTGCTGGAGCAGGGCGTTGAAGCGGCGGGCCTGCGGGGCGAAACCTTCGGTCAGCCTGGTCAGGGCGGGGTGGTTACCGCTCATGATGCCCGCGACCAGGCGGATCCACGGTGTGCCGCCGGCGGCCGCCAGTTCGCCGACCGGGCGGACGAAGGCGTCGGCGAGGGCGCGGGCGTCGGGTGTCCCGGATTTCTCGACCGCGTCGAGCAATTCGGCGCGGCGGGCGTGCAATTGTTCGCTGCGGCGGCTGATCAGCGCTTCGACCAGGGCGTCCTTGGAGCCGAAATGGTAGTGGACCGAGGCGACATTCGCGCCGGCCTCTGCCATCACCGAGCGTAGTGACACTGCGTCGATACCGCGTTCGGCGAACAGCCGTTCCGCGGCGAGGACGAGGCGTTGATCTGTCGGCAGGTCCGGATCCGGGCCTGTGTAATCCCCGGCCGGATCCGGCTGCGCTGTGGTTTCCCGGTGCGCGCGCGAGGGTGCGGCGGCCGGGCGTGCCTCCCGGCCGGTCCGCACCCGGCTTCGCGTCATGGTCGAAACTCTAGGAGACCGCGCCGGGCGCGCCGTAGAGGGTCACCACACAGGCGCCGCCGAGCCCGAGGTTGTGCGCCAACCCGAGCCGTGCGCCGTCCACCTGCCGGTCGCCCGCGCCGCCCCGCACCTGGGTGACCAGTTCGGTGCACTGGGCCAGCCCGGTCGCGCCGAGCGGATGCCCCTTGGAGATGAGCCCGCCCGACGGGTTCACCACCCAGCGCCCGCCGTAGGTGGTGGCGCCCGAGGCGACCAGCTCGCCCGATTCACCTTCACCGCACATGCCGAGCGCCTCGTAGGTGAGCAGTTCGTTGATCGAGAAGCAATCGTGCAGTTCCAGGACGTCGATATCGTCGATCCCGACCCCGGCGGTCTCGAGCACCCGCTGCCCGGCGATCCGGGCCATCGGCGCACCTACCACGTCGATCATCGAATCCGATTCGAAGGAGGCGCCGGTATCGGTGACCAGCTCCTGGGCGAGGATCGGCACCGCCCGGTCGAGGCCGTGTTCGCGGACGTAACGTTCGCTCACCAGCACCGCGGCACCCGCGCCGTCGGACATGGGGGAGCATTGCGAACGGGTGAGCGGATCGGAGACCAGTTTGTCGTTCAGTACCTGGTCGAGGGTGTAGGCGTCCTGGAACTGGGCTTTCGGATTGCGGGTGGAGTGTTCGTGGTTCTTCACCGCGACCTGGGCGAGCTGTTCGCGGGTCGTGCCGTACCGCTTCATATGCTCGTTGGCGGCGGCACTGAAGAATTGCGCGGTCATCGGGGCGGCGCTGAATCCGGCGGCGGCTTTCAGGGCGCCCATATGCCGGTCGACGGTGGTGACCTTCGGCATCGAACCGTCACCGGCCATCGCCTGTTTGGTCATCTGCTCGAACCCGACCGCGAGGACGATATCGGCCAGCCCGGCCTGCACCCATTCCCGGGCGAGGACCAGCGCGGTCGACCCGGTGGCGCAGTTGTTGTTGACGTTCACCATGGGGATACCGGTGAGCCCGATATCGTAGAGCGCCCGCTGACCGGCCGTGGACGGCTGGAACACGTAGCCGACGGCGGCGCGCTGCACCTGGTCGTAGTTCACTCCGGCGTCGGTGAGCGCGTGGCCCACCGCTTCGGCGACCATCTCCGGGTAGGTCCAGTCGCGGGACTGGATCTTCTCGAATTTGGTCATCCCGACACCGGCGACGTAAACCCGCTCGGCCATGATCTCTCCTAGTTTCGTGCGGTTTCGCATACCGCGGAAGCAGTTGTTGCCCCGCTGGCGGGGCGGTCCGGCCGGCCGCTCCGTCCTTCCTCATGGACCGGAGCGGCAGCCGGTTCGTGTTCTCCGGTGGACCGCCCCACTGCCGACTGCACGGAGCGGGGGGCGCGCCGGTCAGGATTGCGGCGGTTCCGAACCCACCACCCACAGTGCATGGAACTGGGCCGCACCGCCCATCGCATGTCCGACGGCCAGGCGCGCATCCGGCACCTGGTGCTCACCCGCGGTCCCGCGCACCTGCATGGCCGCCTCCGCAAACCGCAGCAGACCTGTTGCGCCGGTGGGGTTTCCGGAGAGCACGCCACCGGACGGGTTGATCGGTAGCGATCCGTCGAACGCCGTGTGCCCGGCATCGACCATTTTCCAGCCCGCACCGACCTCGGCCAGGCCCACGTTCTCCAGCCAGATCGGTTCGAACCAGCTGTAGGGGATGTAGAGCTCGGCGGTATCGATATCGTGTGCCGGGTCGGTGATGCCGGCCTGCCGGTAGGCGTCGGCGGCGCACAGCCGCCCGGCCTCGGGGTTCACTTCGTCGCGGCCGGCGAAATGCCCGGTCTCGGTCCGCCACGACATGCCGTGGATCCAGGCCGGTGGACGGCCCGTGTGGTGGGCGTCGTCCTCGCCGGTGATCACCACCGCACACGAACCGTCGGAGGACGGGCACGATTCCAGGAACCGGATCGGATCCCACAGCATCCGTGATTCCCGCACCTGGTCGACGGTGATATCCGGTAACTGGATGTGGGCGTAGGGATTGCGGGTCGCGTTCAACCGGTGGTTCACCGCGATCTGCCACCCGATGTGCTCGGGCGCCTCGGAACGGCGGATGTACTCCCGGATCACCGGGGCGAAATGCGCGCCCGCGCCGGCGCCCAGCTGCGCGCTGAATGGCAACCCGCGCGAGAGCGCCCAGGTGAAATCGCCTTCGGACTCTTTGGAATACGCGACCACCAGCACCCGCCGCGCCAGTCCCGCCTGCACCAGATGTGCCCCGTAGATGGCGGCATGCCCGCCGACGCTGCCGCCGGTGAACACCCGCGTCACGGGCAGACCGCGGGCACCCATGGCATCGGCCAGATACAGTTCCGGGTTCATCACCCCGTCGAACAGGTCGGGTGTTTTCGACAGCACGACGGCGTCGATATCACCGAATTGCAGTTCGGCATCGGCCATTGCCTCGTCGACGGCCTCGCGCACCATCGCGCCGATGGTGACCTTGCGTTTCTTGGCCTGTTTGCTCTGTCCGATTCCGACGACCGCGAGTTTCATCGGTCTCCCTCCAAAAGGCAGATCATGTTCTGCTGGAGCGCGGGCCCGTTGGTGGCATGCGCCAGCGTGCGGTCCGCGCCGCCGGTCAGGATGTGGCGGGCGGCGTCGCCGATCCGGATCAAACCGGTGGCCGTGGTGGGGCGGGCCACCAGCGGTCCACCGCCGGGGTTGATGGTGCCGGACAGTTCGAGAGCTCCGGCGAGCAGCGGTTCCTGATAGCTGTATTCGGTATGCAGTTCGGCGATATCGACGTCGCGGGCGGCGAATCCGGCCTGCTGCGCCGCCTTGGCCGCGGCGATACCGACGGTGTCGGTGCGAGTGAGGTCGCGGGTGCCCGGATAGTGCGAATCCATCCGGTGGTCGGCGCCGCGCACCCAGGCCGGGCGCTGCGCCAACCGGCGTGCGGTATCACCGGCGGCCAGCACCAGGACGGCCGCGGCATCCCCGACGGGGCCGCGATCGTGTTCCCGCAGCGGTGACGCCAGATACGGGGCGGCCAGCAGCTCGTCCACCGTGACCTCGCCCGACACCTGCGCCGCCGAATTACCCACCGCGCCTGCCCGGGCCCGGGCGACCACCTCGGCCATCTGTTTCTCGTCCAGCGCACCGGCCGCGATCAGCGCCTGCGCCTGGATCGCGGCGAGCGCGTCCTGATGCGGCCGCAGCGGGGCCAGGAAGTAGGGGTCGAGCTGAGTGCTGGTGACCTGGTCCAGGTCGTTCGCGAGCGATCCGCGACCCACCCCGTAGACCACGGCGATCTCGCCCTCGCCGAGCTGCAGCCACGACCATGCCTCGTAGGCGGCCCAGGCCGCGTCCATCTCGACATGCGATTCCGAGATCGGCGGCCAGGCGCCCACCGCGTCGAGGGATTCGATATAGGCGAAGGTCCGGCCTTCGTGGAAATCGTGGCTACCCGAGGCCCAGAAATCGACTTCGGTGCGGTCGATCCCCGCCGAAGCGAGCGCCTCCCGCATCACCGGCAGCAGGATCTCGGCCATATCGTCCTGGCGATCGGCTGCCATACCCGGTGACTGGGCGAATGCCACCACCGCGACATCACGCATCGGAACCTCCCGCGATCGGCCGGTAGTAGCGAATGCTGTTCATGGATGTGTCCAGGTCTTCGTCGGCGCACCACACCGGTTCCACCCGCATACCGATATGGACCTCGCCCAGTTCGACATCACGGATCAAGTGCATGAGGGTGGTGTCCGCGCCGTCGACCTGGATGTAGGCGACCAGGTACGGCGGGTCGATCTTCTGGCCGGGGAACGGGAAGTTCACCACGCAGAAGGTTTTCACCACACCGTTGCCGCCCAGCTCGAACGGTTCGGACAGTTCGACGAGGCAGCGGGAACAGAACTCCGGTGCGGGCAGGTACACCCGCTCGCAGGTGCCGCAACGCCGGGCCAGCAGCGTGCGGTGCTTCAGCCCGCGCAGGAAGGTCGACCGGCCGGTACCGGCGACGAAGGTGTAATCCACCTTGTGCGGGCTGGTGAACGATTCCACCGGGGTGGGCAAAGTACTCATCACGACTCCACCGGTTCGAAGCAGACGATATCGCGGATACTGCCCACCCGTTCCGCGCGCCAGCGGGGTTTCACCCGCAGGCCGGCGGCGAGGCGGGCGGGGTCGCCGCCGGTGTCCACGGCATGGAACAGGGCGCCCTCGGTGCCGTCGATGGCGATCAGGGCCCAGGCGTAATGGTCGGCCGCGATCTCGTCACCGGGCCGGGCGGGCACCCAGGTCCAGTGCCGGACGGTGCCGGCGGGTTCGAGCCGCACCAGTTCACCGGTGGGCGCGGAGGTGGCCGGGTCGAATTCGAGGGCCGGGCAGAGGACCGCCCCGGATTCGGTGCGTACCCCGTACAGCTCACCGTCGCGTAGACCGCCCAGGAACGTGCCGATCTTCTCGCCGACCGTGCGGTTGTACGGGAATTCGATCGTGTAGGGCGCGGTGAGACTCGCGCCCGCGGGTTCGGCTGTCATCGTTCTCCTGCCGCTCGGGTGCGCGGCCGGGACACTGCGACCGCGTCTCGATCGTGACCCGCTCGACGGCCGATGTCAATCACTTGATTGAATCGAGTGATAGATCGAGCTGCCTTCGTGGTCCGAATGTGTGGATGAACCTTGCTGCACGGCTTGCGGCCATGACGTAAGCTCCCAGCTAAAGTAGAACCTGTTCCAATTCCTCCGGTGAGGAGAGACCACCATGGCCATCGTTGAACAGCTGGAGCCGACCGCCGACGGACGCCGCCGGCTCGAGCTGCGCAGCCCCGCTACCCGCGAACGCGTCGGCGAAATCGAGGTGAGCACGGCCGACGATGTCGCCGCGGCGCTGGCTACGGCCCGCGCCGCCCAACCAGGCTGGGCCGCCCGGCCGGTCAAGGAGCGCGCGGCGATCATCCGCAACGCGGTCTCGGTACTGCTGAAACGCCGCGACGAAATCGTCGAGACGGTCATGCAGGAAACCGGTAAACCGCGGGTCGAGGCGCTGGCCGTGGAAATGGTGCCGGCCTGCGACTTCCTGAACTACTGGAGCGGCCGCGCGACCAAAGACCTGGCGGACGAGAACCGCCGCCTGCACGGCTACATGCTGCCACTGAAGAAGCTGGTCATCAATTACCAGCCGCTCGGCGTCGTCGGCGTGATCACCCCGTGGAACGGCCCCTTCATCCTGTCGCTGAACCCGATCGCGCAGGCGCTGCTCGCCGGGAACTCGGTGGTCCTGAAACCGTCCGAGGTCACCCCGCACTCCGGGGAATGGGCGGTCAAGGTCCTGCACGAAGCGGGTGTGCCCAAGGACGTCCTGCAGGTCGTGCACGGCGACGGCGAAACCGGTGCCGCCCTGGTCAACGGCGATATCGACAAGATCTCGTTCACCGGCAGCGTCGGCACCGGTAAGAAGATCGCCGCCGCCTGCGCGACCCGGCTCATCCCGTGCACCCTCGAACTGGGCGGTAAGGACGCGATGATCGTCTGCGCCGACGCCGACCTCGATCGCGCGTCACTGGGCGCGGTATACCTGTCGATGTTCAACACCGGACAGGTATGCGTCGGTGTCGAACGCATCTACGTGGTGGACAGCATCGCCGACGAGTTCATCGAACAGGTCCGCAAACGCGCCGCCGAGGTCACCTACGGACCCTCCGGTAAGGATGTCGGACCGCTGTTCTGGGACCGCCAGCTCGAGATCGTCGAGAAGCACGTCGAGGACGCCAAGTCCAAGGGCGCCACCGTCCTGCTCGGCGGCGAATCCGATACCGCCGAGGGCGTGTTCTTCAAGCCCACCGTGGTCGTGGACGTCACCCACGATATGGACATCATGCAGCAGGAAACCTTCGGCCCGATCGTCGCCATCATGCGCGTCCGGGACGAAGAAGAAGCCGTGCGGATGGCCAACGACTGCCAGTACGGGCTCAGCGGCAGTGTGTTCACCAAGGACAAGGACAAGGTCATACGGCTGGCCAAACAGCTCAAGACCGGGTCGGTGGTGCAGAACGACGCCTCGGTGATCTACGGCGTCGCCGAAGCGCCCTTCGGTGGCCGCAAGGACAGCGGGATGGGGCAGGTGAACGGGCGTGACGCGCTGCGCAGCTTCGTCCACCCGCAGCCCGTGCTGCTGGACCGGTGGGGCCTGAAGAAGGAAAACATCTGGTACCCCTACAGCGAGGCCACCGCCGCCACGCTGGAGAAGACCATCGGCACCCTGTTCGGCAACAAGTTCATT
>NZ_BAFV01000122.1 GCF_000308515.1 Nocardia carnea NBRC 14403
AGGCCGGGTCTCCGCCTGGGATGCGGCGAGGGCGGTGAGTGCGGCCAGGAACGTCGTGCGGGTGGCGGGATCGGTGCAGAGGGTGAACAGCTCTTCCAACTGGTCCACGATCACCACCAGTGTGTCGCCGGGCCGCCCCTGCAGAAGTAGGTCGGCGGGTTCACTGATTCGTCCGGGGTTGCGTTGGATCGAGTCGCGGGCACGGGGGCTGTCCAGTGCGTCGACCAGACGTTGCAATGGATCGGAGCCGGGAGTGAACCGCCGGACCGGCCATCCGGACGAACCGTCTGTCCCGGGGATTCCGCCGGCCCGCACAGCTGCAACGACTCCGGCGTTGAGCAGGGATGTCTTTCCCGACCCCGACGCGCCAACCAGTATCCGCAGTCCGCCCGCGCGGGCCGCGGCCGACAGTTCGTCGAGCAGTAGCTCGAGCATCGTGTCGCGACCGTAGTACATTTCCGCGTCCTCCGGGCCGAACGGCGCGAGCCCGGGATATGGGCTCCGGCCCGGCGCCGGTTCTCGGGTGGTGTCGTCGTCCGGCGGTCCGGCGGCGGGATTGGCGGCGATGATCAGGTCGCCCGCGCGGTCGCCCGCTTGGCGGCGCGGTAGCGGGCCGTGCTGTGTCTCGCGCAGCACGCGGTAGACCCCGGAATACACCGCGTCCAGAGTCAGCCAGGATGGTTCCCGGGGATCACCCTGTTCCAGCAATCGCAGCAGGGCGCCGGTGAAAGCGGTGTGCCGTTGCCCAGCGGGGGCCGAGGCGAGGTGTTCGGCGGAGCCGATCAGGTAGCGGCCGTGCGCACCGGTGGCGAACTCTCGGATCGAGGCGGTATCGGCATCCATGTTGGCGGTTCCGGAGAAACAGCAGTCCAGGACCACCACCACGGCCGGCGCCCGGCACTCCTGCACCGCCTGCGTCAGCGCGGCGAACGACAGCGCTTGATGCGCAGCCAAACCTGGTACCAGATCGCCGGTTTCGGCTGCAGCCAGGTATAGCTGTCCGCCGGGCCCGCGCAAACCGTGACCGATGAAATAGATCAGTAGGACCGACCGGGCACGGGCGGCCTCCTCGGCGATCACCGCCGCCATCGTCCGCGCATCCGGCGGATCCAGCACGCCGACCACGTTCTCCGCCGAGGCGCCGCATCGTTCGATGAACGCCTGCCGCAGATCGGCAAATGTCTGCGCCACCGTAGGTAGCGGCGGCAGCACGGTATCGCTATGGGTGGCGATGGCCAGCACCAGGATGCGGACACCGTCGCCGGACAGGCCGGTCATTCGCCGAGCCGGGGGCGTTGCTCCGGATCGAGGGTGTCCAGCAGTGTGGTGGTCAGTTCTTGTAAGCCGGTGGCGTCCAGCGCAGTCACACCGTGCGCATTCAGGTCCACGCTGCGCTCATCCGCACCCTTCACCGTAATCCGCACGTTCGTACGGCGACTCCGCAGCCAAGCGACGATCGCCGTCGCGGTCGCCGCCGTCACACCGGCGGGACCCACGACGATCTCCAGTGCGTCCAGCACCGGGCCCATCTCCTCCTGTCCCGGCGGTCGCGAGCGCGAACGCACACATCCGTGCAGTTCTTCGGTATCGGAGAGATAATCGCCCAAGTCGCGCAGTTCTTCGGCCTCTTCCGCGGTAATGAACATTCGAACCCCCAGCGTTTGTTGCGCACCAGCCGATTGATTTGCAGCACAGCAGTTTCCGGCAACCCTACCTACAGCGATCGAACAAGTCAGGTGATCGACGCAACCTGGAACGCCGACTCCGGAGCAAACGCCGCACGGTGGCCGGTGCCGCACCGCCCTTCCTCTGACCGGCCGTCCGCACCGGGTATAAGGTCCACGCGGCTTCCTCGGGGCTATCGGCGAGCGGTGGCGAGGGTCTGGATATCGCCGTCGGGAGTCAAGGAGTCGATCGCTGCGGCCAAATCGGTGACGCGGAGGTCCAGGTGCTTCGAGACGGCCTCCAGCACACTCCTCCACCCGCCGGTGCGGTCGTCGACGGTGATGACGGAGCCGTTCATCAGTGTGAAGTCGAGGTATTTCAGGACGGAGGTGATGGCGTCGACGGCGTAGGCAGATACCGTCTCGATGTCGGACCAGCGGAGGTCGATGGAACGGTCTGCGGCATCGATGAGACGAAAACCTGCGGCTGTCGGCTCGATATGGTTGCGCGTCACGTGACTTACCGCTCCTCGGTTCTAGGCAGGTTCCGCCGGAGCTGTTACCCCGGTTTGTGCGGTTCGGCCTCCGAACTCGCGTACGACGGAGGTCGATGCGGTAGCGGCGATATCGTCGACCCAGACCGGGATCGGGGCGGCGCGCGCTATGTAGTCGCGGACCAGGCCGTAGGGGATGGCTTTGATGGCGGCGGTAGCTATCGCCATACCGAATTCGTCGGCGATGCCGAACTCCTTGGTGACAGCGTCGCCTACGGCGGTATTCATCTCGTCGTTGACGGTGCCGATCGCGTCCCTCAGATCGTCCGGTCCGGTCTCGAGCAGTTCGTCGCGGTGGAACATCTTCATCGCCCGTGCCTCGGTGGGATGTTCGCGGCAATAGCGGGGTAGGTATGCCGCGGCGGCGAGTAGCGGGTCCGGGCCGGACAGGGCGTCGATGAGGCCGGCCTGGAAGCGGCGGATCGAGCGGAGCCACAGGCGGGCGAGCAGTTCGTCGCGGGAGGCGAAACGTACGTAGATCGATCCGGTGTGCACGCCGGAGGCGGCGCTGATCGCGGCGATTCGCGGCCGGGTGATCGCGGGGTCGGCGAGCAGGTCTCGGGCCGCGTCGAGGACCTGATCATCGGTGAAACGCCGGGGTCTTGCCACCGCGTCAGTTTAGGACATAGTTTTAGAATATGGATTAAAAAACTAGAGTTCCGGTGGTCGGCGGCCTGCTCGTGTTCATCGGGTCGGTTCATACCGCCATGGGAATCGTCGTCTGGGCGACGCAGGATCAGGACCCCGAACTGTCCTTCTGGTTCACCGCATTCGGTGTCCTCGCCGTCGGTTTGGGGATCGCGGTCCTCGAGGTCGAGCGAGCGCGCGGATTCGTGACCGCGCCGATCCTCGCCGCCATCGCGGCACTGGCCGCTTTCGGGCTGGTCTACATGCCCGTTTCCGGTTTCCTCAGCCTGCTCCTGCCTCTCGCGTTCGGCGTGGTCGGCTGGAACAAACGCCATGCGATGGCTCGCACCGCGACATGAGGGGCCCCGTCGGGCACGGCGCGGCGGGGAGGTGAGCACGTAATCGGTGGACGCCGGGACAGAGCGGCGGCTATCGTCCCCGGCGTGATGCAGCAGTTCTTCTTCCGTCTCGTCTGACGACCGCAGCCGCCTCCGCGGCTCCGAACGACTTCGGCCCGTACTCGGCCGAAGTGATTCGTCGTACTCGAAACGCGAAGGAACCTTATGCTGTTGCTCGTCTCCGGCGCCTCGGGCGTCGGTAAAACCACCGCCCGACTCGTCGCCGCACCCCTGCTGGGGGAGACCGTCGAAACGGCCGAACTGTTCACGCTCGGTCCGCTTCCCACTGTTCCGACGATCGCCGGGCGCCATCAGTTGGCCGAGGTCGCCGTGCAGAAGGCGATCGAACTGGAGAAGGAAGGCCGGCACCTGCTGTTCGCCGGTGACCCCGTCCCCGCGGGTGAAATGCTCGCGGCGCCGTCGGCCGACCGGATCGATATCGCGGTCTGCCTGCTCGACGCGGACGAACCCACGCAGACCGCGCGCCTGAGGGCCAGGCAGGAGCCGTCGGAACTGCTGCCCTTGCATCTGAAATTCGCCGAGTGGATGCGACGGCATGCCACCGATCCCACCTATGTCCCCGAAGCCGTTACCAACGACGGCTGGGCGGAAATGTGCTGGGAGCGGTGGGTCGGTCGTGAAGATCTCACCGGAATATGGGCTATGCGCGTGATCGACACATCGGCGCTGGACGCCCACGATGTCGGGCGAGCGCTTGTCGAATGGTGTCGTGCGGCGATAGCAGGCGAGGTGCCGGTGTTCCGCCGGGGCTGGCATATCGTCCGCTGAACTGCGCGGTCGCTCGCTTCGGCCAGAGCACGGGCGGAAGCGAGCGACCGCCGGCGCTCTGGACGGCAACGGCGGCTCAGAACGCGAGGGAGGCCCAGGGAATGTCGATCGGGAAGGGGTATCCGAACTGCACTCCTGCCTCGTCCGCGGGTGTCCATTCGCCGACCAGCCGGTAGTCGGATCGGTGCAGCGGGCGGACGCCTTCGGGCAGCGTGGCGACGCCGGTTTCCAGCCCGTACGCCCGGATCTTGGCGATGGCGCTGACGTCCGGTTGCAGGGTGACTTCCCAATACCAAGGGATTCCCGCCGCGGCGTACCGGCTCTTCTTCGCCTCTATATCGGATTGGGTATTGGACGGCGACAGCACTTCACCGACCAGGACCGTATCGTGTGCCCGCACATCCTGGTAGGGGGGAAGACAACGGAAAACAATGAAGTCGGGCGTGAGAAAGTCGGACTTGCCGCTGGTCCCGAGAAACACGTTGGTTTCGAGATCGACCTCCCAACAAGTGTCGGTCCGCACCGAGGCGCTATCCCGCGCGCAACGTTCGATCTCGTGGACTGCGCGGCGAGTGAACCGCTGATGCTCTCGTGGGCCGCGCCGCAACCACACCACGCGGCCCTCCCAGAGTTCGATCTGATCGGCGATCTCGTCGGGTAGCCGCTCCAGTTCCTCCCAAGTCATGTATTCGGGGAGGTCGGGCTTCTCGATCCGAGGCGAGGACATGGGTCAATCGTATGCGGACAACAGGCCGCCGAGCAGCTGTGTAGCGATTCGAAACACCGGGAGCCTCGTGTTCACAGGCCGCCGATTCCTTTCCCGACAACGACTGCGCCCATGACGACCAGAACGATCGCCATCATCACGTGGTTGTTGTCCTGCAACCATGCCCGAACCCGATCCAGTGGGGCGCGCAGCCGGTCGGCGGCCAGGGTGTAGCCGAGGATCACGAACAGCACGCTGGACGCGGCCAGCACCGTGAACACGATGACAGCGACCACCTGTCCGCCGACACTGGTGCCGCTGGACCCGATCACCACGCCGGCCGACAGGCACAGCAGCAGGTTCTTCGGGTTCACCGCGGAAAGCAGCGCACCCAATTCGGCCGCCCGCCGCATGGTCAGTGTGTCGATGGCGCGCATCCAGCCGGGTATCGCGGTATCGGCGCGAGACCGCCACTGCGCCGCGGCCAACCCCAGCAGCAGTATGCCGAGCACGATCTTCACCCACGCGCCCGCGGCCGACGGTTCCCGGTCACCTCCGCCGCCCAGCGGACCGGCCAGCAACACCACGATCACGGTGGCGGCCGCGATACCGGCGACCCAGCCGAGCGCGAACCCGCGCCCGGCTCTGCCTGCGTCGGCCGACAGGATCATCAGGCTCGCGGCGATGATCGGGATGGGGGAGAGCGCCACCCCGACCGCCAGCGGGAGCAGATCACCGATCACAGTGCCCATCTGCTGGACAGTAGGACACAGCGACAGTTCACAGCCCGCGCTGCGCCGCTGCGGGTTCGTGTCGTTGGCGCATCGTGACCCAGGGCTACGCCGGGCGCCGATACTCACCCGCGCCTTTTTGCCGCGGCCTTGTCGACGACGGCGTCGATGCCGCACATAGTGCCCGCCGTTTCGGACACACGGGCGGTAGTCGGGGAGACAGGCCACCGAGCGCCACCTACCGGGCTCGGGGTCCCGGGTCAGCCGAGGATTGCGGTCAGGTCGAGGTGGGTGAGGCGGGCGGGGTCGGCGAGGATATCGATGGCGGTGATGCGGTCGCCGGTGACGGTGAAGCCCAGCACCGAGAACGGGTTGCCGTCGAGGGTATTGACCAGGCCCGCGCCGCCGTTGACGACGGCGGGGTGGATGGTGCAGGTGGTGGCCATACGCCGGAAGGTTTCGGCCTGGCCGGCGACGGCGGTGGCGCCACGGATCACGCGCATCGTTGCGCCCGCGTCGGCCCGCAGCACGACATCGGGGTCGAGCAGGCGGAGTAGTTCGCCGAAGTCGCCGCCGCGGGCGGCGGTGAGGAAAGCGCCGACGACGCGGCGTTGCCGGGGTAGGTCCGGGTTCGGGGTGGCACCCTGCACGCGGCGGCGCGCCTGGCTGGCGAGTTTCTTCGCGGTTTGCGGGGTGCGGTCGACGATGGGCGCTATCTGTTCGTAGGGCATGGCGAACATATCGTGCAGGACGAAGGCGAGCCGTTCAGCGGGGCTCAGCGATTCCAGCACGACCAATAGTGCCGGCCCGACCGAATCTGCCAGCACTGCTTCGCTTTCCGGGTCGGGCGTGGTCTCGCTGACGATTACCGGGTCGGGTAGGTGCTCGGCCTCGAAGGGTTCTTCGTGGCGGGTTTTGCGGCTGCGGAGCAAATCCAGGCAGACCCGTCCGGCGACGGTGGTCAGCCAGCCGCCCAGATTGCCGACATCGGAGGTGTCGGTGCGGGCCAGGCGCAGCCAGGTCTCCTGCACCGCGTCGTCGGCTTCGGTGAGCGAGCCGAGCATGCGGTAGGCGACCGCCCGCAGATGGGTGCGGTGTTCCTCGAAACGGTCGGCCAGGAACTGGTCGTCGTGCACGGGATCCTCCTCGATTCTCGTCCTGTATCGATGACGGATCGGCGGCTGCAAACGTGACCGCATCATTTCGCGGCCGGGTCGCCGAGCACGTACCGGGTCGCGGCGCGGCTGCCCTCCCGACCGTGGCGCGACTCCACAACAGGCTCTTACCAGCGGTTTCAGTTATGACGGTCACGTTGTCGTTCCGCCGTCCGTCAATGCGGCAGACCACGAACCGTGGCAGCCGAACACTCGGCGTCGCGGTTGCCACTACGGCCACCGAAGGGAACGAAAACCATGGAGCCGATCCAAGTGCACGGAACCGTCACCGACGGATACGAAGATGTGCGCCGTGAATTCACCGCAGTCGTCGCCGAGGAGAACGGCGAATCCGGGGCCCAGCTCGCCGCCTGTGTCCGTGGCCGGCGGGTCGTGGATCTGTGGGCGGGCCCGGAGGTCACCGCCTCGACCCTGACCGGTCTGCACTCGACGTCCAAGGGGGCCGCCGGCCTGGTGATCGCCTTGCTGATCCAGGACGGTGTGCTCGATATCGACCGCCCGGTCGCCCACTATTGGCCGCGGTTCGCCGCTGCGGGTAAACAGCGGATCACGGTGCGCGATGTCCTCGTACACCGCTCCGGCATCGTCGGCGCCGACGGCGGTTTCACTGTCGCCGAGCTGGCCGACGAACAGCTCATCGCCGAACGGCTGGTGGGGCAGCGGCCATACTTCGAAGCGGGCACAGTGCACGGTTACGGCGGATTCGTCACCTACGCCATCGTCGGTCAGGTGGTGCGCGCGGTGACCGGCAGTACCGTCCAGGAGCTGTTCGAGCAGCGTATCCGCGCCCCGTACGAGTTGGATGTGTACCTGGGCCTGCCCGCGGAACTGGATCACCGCTACCTCCCGATCCGGCCCTGGCGGGCGACCCCGGAGATGGCCGCCGCGTTCGCCGCGAACTCACCGAATCCGCACGGTATGGCCGGGATCTCCTACAACCTCAACGCCCGCGGCTTCACCGCGGCCGACGTCATGGCATTGCCCAACGACCCGGCCCTACGCCGGCTCGGGCAAGCGTCGGCCGGCGGCGTCGGAAGTGCGAACGGGCTCGCCGCAATGTATGCGGCGGCCGTCACCGGTATCGACGACCGGGAACCGCTGCTGACCCTGGAAACCATCGCCACCGTCTCGGCGATCCATTCCAGCGGGACCGATCTGGTCCGGGGTGACCGTGCACCGTACGCACTCGGTTTCGAAGCCAAGAGTCTGCTGTATCCGTTCCTCGGTGCGCATGCTTTCGGGCACACCGGATCCGCGGGGTCGGACGGATTCGCCGACCCGCACAGCGGGCTCACCTACGGCTACACCCGCCGCCGTGCCGCGTTCGCTTTCAACGCACCTGAAAACGCCCGGCTGGCAGCAGTCATCCACCGCGCGGCGATCGAAACCGGTCGCCCAGCGGCCGCCTGACACCTCCCCCCCCCTTCCCCGACTCAGAGGAGTACAACCATGTCCACTCGCACCACCTCACAGATCCGAGCCCGAGGCCTGAAATTCGCGCGGTGGGTTCCCGTAGCGGCCGTTCTGTCCGAGACCGCGGTCGGCGCCTACTGGGACCTCGCCCGGATCTCCTACGTCCGCGACTCGTTCGACCATCTCGGCTACCCGATGTACTTCGCCACGATGCTCGGCGTAGCCAAAACCGCCGCGCTCGCCGCAATCCTCACCCCGGGACACCCCCGCACCAAGGAATGGGCCTACGCCGGACTGGTCTTCGTCTACGGCGGCGCCGCCACGTCCCATCTCGCCGCCGGCGACGGCCCGGACAAATGGGCCATGCCGCTGGCCTTCGCCGCCTGTACCTTCGCCGCGCGCGCCTGGCTGCCGCAGGGCACGTCGACGACGGCCGCGCTGCAAGCACTCGGCGGGAGCCGCCGCCAACCCGCCTGACCGGTCCACCACCACGGATTCACCACAACAGATAAGGAAACGAAGAGTCATGAATACGAACACCACCGAGCACACCGGTACCTCCCGCCTGCCGAATCCGCAGCAACTGGTTCCGGCATTGGGCGAGGTCGGCGCCGCACTGTTCAAGGCCACCGGCAACGGTGCGATCCCACGCGCCACGATCGGCCTGGTCCAGCTGCGTGCCGGACAGCTCGTCGGTAGCGCCTATCTGGCCATCCTGCACGCCGGGAACCTGCGCGGGGCCGGGGGATCCGAGGAACGTATCGCCGCGGTCGCCACCTGGCGCGACGCGCCCTATTTCACCGAGGCCGAACGGGCAGCGCTTGCCCTGGTGGAAGCGGTACTGCAACCGGCACCGCACGGTGAACGCGTACCCGACGAACTGTACACACGCGTCGCCGAACATTACGACGACGCGGCGCTGGCGACCCTCGCGATGGCCATCGGACAGGTGAACTTCTTCGTTCCGCTGGCTCTCATCGGCAAACCACTGCCCGGCCGGTCGCCGGCCGAACAGTGGACGCCGGTGCCGACTCGATAGGTCAAAATTCCGGTGGCAGGGCCGGGGCAACCGTTGCCCCGGCCGAATGCCTGGCGAACCCGATCGTCCCATCGCTGGGCCGGGCCCGACCTGCCGTCGAGGAACTGTGCGTGCCCGCCGTGCCAGGTACGAGCAGTGAACGTCCCCCGGGATCCTGGTCGGTTCCGGTGCCCAGGTCGTAGCCTCGAAACCATGACCTCGAGCGATCGGGCCGATGAAGTCTGCGGCGGCCGGTGTTCCCGGGAGCAGCAACACGACATGCGCCGGGAACACCAGCGCGGCAACCGCGGCGGTTGCAGCAGGATCGGCTCCGCTCAGGTCGCTGGAGTGCACCGTGGGGACACCGGGGCGGGGCCAGGAGGCGGGGGCGTGCGGGCGTCGACGACCGGGTGGCGACGATTGACTGGGCAAGGACGGTTGACGGGGCGGGGACGTTTCACCGGGTTCTTCGGCCCGATTCTGGTCGCCGGCGTGCTGGTCGCGTGCACCCCCGGTCCGAGCACGGATCCGACGGGTCCCGCTTCGACCGAACCCCAGGCCGCTTCATCTTCTTCCTCGCCGGACGCGATGGTTACGACCATCACGACAGACCTCGCCGCGCCCTGGGCAGTCGCATTCCACGGCGATACGGCGCTCGTGAGCGAACGGGATTCCGCGCGCATTCTCGAACTCGATGCCGAGGGCAACCCGCGCGAGGTCGGTGTGATCGCGGGGGTCGCGCCGGCCGGTGAGGGTGGCTTGCTGGGGATCGCCGTGCGCGAGGGCAGCCTCTACGCCTATTACACGGCCGGTAGCGAGAACCGGATCGAACGATTCGAGCTCACCGGAGAGCCCGGCAGTCTCGGTCTCGGTGCCGGGGAAATGCTGCTGGACGGTATCCCGGCCGCCCGGTTCCACAACGGTGGCCGGATCGCTTTCGGACCCGACGGGATGCTGTATGCCACCGTCGGTGATGCCGGAGATCGTGGCAGCGCGCAGGACCGTAACGCACCCACCGGCAAGATTCTGCGGATGACTACGGACGGGCGGGCGCCCGAGGACAACCCCTTACCCGGGTCGCGGGTCTACAGCTACGGCCACCGCAACCCTCAGGGTCTCGCGTGGTCCGCGGACGGCACCCTGTATTCGAGCGAGTTCGGGCAGGACACGTGGGATGAGCTCAATGTGATCGAACCGGGCGGCAACTATGGCTGGCCCGAGGTCGAAGGTATCGCCGGCCGTGCCGGTTTCATCGATCCGGTTCAGCAGTGGCGGCCGGATGAAGCGAGCCCGAGCGGTATGGCGATCAGCGGCGGGACCCTCTACCTCGCGAACCTGCGCGGCGAGCGGCTGCGGCAGATCCCGCTCGACGACCTCGCCACCTCGACCGAACATCTCGTCGGCGAGTACGGGCGTCTGCGCGATGTCACCGTCGCGCCCGACGGTGCACTGTGGGTGCTGACCAACAACACCGACGGTCGCGGCGAACCCGCCCCCGGCGACGACCGCATACTGCGCGTGGGAATCGGCCACTGACCCCGGGAGCTCAGGGCGGCAGGCGGGAAGGGTTTGACGAAATAGCCGAGCGCCCCTGCATCATTGGCCGACCTGGGGTTCGGACCGGATCGTCGAATACCTCGAGCTGCAACGCGACCTGTACGGCTATCTGCACGATCAGACACTGCGGCTCATCAATCAGGGGTTCGTCGGCAGTGAGATCGCGGAGATGCTGGAGCCGCCGCCCGCGCTGCGCAGGGCGTGGCACAGTCGCGGCTATTACGGCTCGCTGAGCCATAACGTCAAAGGTATCTACCAGCGCTATATGGGTTGGTTCGACGGTAATCCCGCGCATCTGTGGGAGCATCCTCCCCGCCGAATCGGCCCGCGGCATGTGGAGGCTATGGGCGGTGCGGACGCGGTCCTCGACAAGGCATACGGCGCCTATCGTGACGGCGATTTCCGCTGGGTCGCGTAGCTGGTGAACTACGTGATCTTTGCCGACCCGGCCAACACCGCGGCGAAAAAACTGCAGGCCGGCGCCTTCGAACAGCTCGGGTACGGGTCGGAGAACGCCACCTGGCGCAACTTCTATCTCTCCGGCGCGACCGAATTGCGCAGCGGGTCGTTCGGCACTCCGGTCACCACCGACAGTGCCGGGTTGGCGGCGGCGCTGACGGTCGAGATGGTCTTCGACGCCATGGCGGTGCAGCTCGACGGACCGAAAAGCCTGGGACCGGCGGATCGTCATGGACTGGCGTATCCGCGATGAGCGGCGCACCCACCGGACCGAACTGCGCAACGGTGTACTCGTCCACTACGACCTACCGCGCGACCACTCCGGTCCGGCACCCGTGGCCGCGTTCGACCTCACCAAGGCGACACTGTTGAGCGTGCTGCCCGGCGGCGGGGATTTCGCTGCCGTCGTGCAGGCAGGGGATATCCGCGTCACCGGTAACCCTGCGGCGCTCCAGCAGGTCAAAGAACTCCTGGACAGTGCCGACCCGGAATTCGGGATAGTCACACGTTGATCCGGCCGGTGCTCTTGTCCTCGGGCCCGGTGGGGTTGCCGGGCCCGAGCGCAGGAGGCCTGCCGGGCCTAACCCCGGTACGGTAGCCCTTGTCCACCTGCGGATCCCGTAGGGGTCTGTCTCCGGGCGAGGCATCGGGCTACTCGGACGAGGTGTGGGAATGCTGGACGGGATACGTGCGACGGTGCTGGTAGCGGCGACCGTGGCCACCGGTTTCATGGCGGGTGTGTTCGGCACCTACGCGCTGGCGGTCATGCCCGGGCTGCGGTCGACGGACGACCGGACGTTCATCGGCTCGTTTCAGGCCATGGACCGGGCGATCGTGAACCCCCTGTTCCTGGCGACCTTCATGGGGGCGCTCATCCTGTCGGTGGCGGCGGCGCTGCTGCAACTCGGCGAGGGTCGTTCGTCCGTACTCGTGTGGACGGCGGCCGCGGCGGTGCTCTACCTGGTGGCGGTCGTGGTCACCGTGGCGGTTCATCTGCCGCTCAACGACGCGCTGAAAGCTGCCGGCGCGCCGGCGGAGATGACGGACCCGGCGGGGGTGCGGGCGGCGTTCGACGAGGCGCGGTGGGTGACGTGGAATTACGTCCGCGTGGTGACGAGCGGGGTGGCGTTCGGGTGCCTGGCGTGGGCGCTGGTGCAGTGGGGGCGGGTGCAGGCGGCCGGTTGACCACATACCGGTCCGCGGCGGATCGGCGCGCGTTGCGGCGTATTCCGTTGGTTCGGTGGCCGGCGGACGACGGTCCACGCGTATCGCGGTGGTCGGTCCGCTCGGCCGCCGACCCGGTTCGTCTCGGCGTCACGCACAGCGGGGCCGCGCATCCTATGCCGGCGCGGACGCAGGATCACCTGCCGTCCGGGCTTCCCGGGTGCCCGATTCGTGCGGTCCGTGACGACTGTCCGCGGCGGTCCGGCGGTGGTTCCTCTGGCTCCGGTGGGCGCTATTCGTAGCGTACGGTCACCGATGGGGTGTCCGGAACGGCCTGGCAGGTGAGGATGTAGCCCTCGTCGAGATCGTCGTCGGTGAGAGCGTCGTTGACGCGCATGGTGGCCTTGCCTTCGGTAAGTTTGGCCATGCAGGTGGCACAGTTGCCGGATTCGCAGGAGAACGGGGGAGTCAGGCCGGCTCGGCGGGCGCTTTCGAGGAGTGTTTCGCCGTCGCGGCGGGGGACGGATTTCTTCTTCCGGTTGATGAATATGGTGACTGTGCCCTCTTCGGTGGCCGCGGGATCGGGCGACTGGGCTGCGGGGGCCGGCACTGCCTGTGCGCCGGAAGATTCGGCAGCCGGAGCCGAGGTGGGTGGTGCGGGTTTCGCGGGGGCGGCGCCACCGAAGCGTTCCGAGAAGATCCGGCCCGGGCCGGGGAGTGCGTTCTCCACCAGTTCCATGAACGGTTCGGGGCCGCAGATATAGGCATCGCCCGCGGTGTTCTCGCCGACGAATTCCAGAACCTTCGCCGCGTCCACGTACCCGTGTTCGTCGTCGCGGTGCCGGACGACGGTCAACCGGTCCGGATACTTCGCCACCAGTTCGTTCAGTGCGGCTTCGAAAATCGCCGACGGCCGGTCGCGGTCGGCGCACAGCAGCCGGACCGTGCGGTCGGTGCTCGCCAGGGTGCTCTTGGCCAGCGAGATGATCGGGGTGATACCGCTGCCGCCGGAGAAGCCGAGCACCGGGACTTCGCCGTCGCGCAGGCAGAACCGGCCGGTGGGCACGGTCAGTTCGACCTCGTCGCCCTCGCTGATGTTGTCGTGCATCCAGTTCGACACCGTCCCGCCGGGGACCCGTTTCACCGTGGTCATGAACTCGGTATCGGTTTCGGGGGCGCTGGACATCGAATACGACCGGAACAGCGGTTTGCCGTCGACGGTGACCTTGAAGGTGCAGAACTGCCCGGCCTGATAGGAGAACGGCCCGTCGTCCGGTTCCAGCACGAAGGTGCGGGTATCGGGTGTTTCCTTGACGATCCGGATCACTTTCGCGCGCCGGAACAACGGTGGTCTCGCCATGGTCGCCTCCTTCTGGTAGTAAGATTCTATCCAGGCGAGAATAGTATTCTCAAATTCGGATAGGAACAGCGATGAAGTGCTATCGGATCGGGGGCGGCAGATGAGTGAGGCCACAGTGCCCGCGGGGGTTCCCGAGCCCACAGCGCCGGCGGGCGCACCGGAGTCTGCTGCGCCCGCGGGTGCATCGGAATCTGCGGTGCCTGCGGGTGTGCCGGAGACGGCAGTGTCGGCAAGGCGGACGGAGCCCGCCGTCCTCGCATTCGAGGAAAATGAGTACACCCGCTCCGATCTGGACGCCATGGCCGACGGCCTGGCCGAGGCGCTGGCCACACGCGGGGTCCGGTCCGGTACGCGGGTGGCGTTGATGTCGTCCAATCGGCCCGAATTCGTGACCGCGGTGCTGGCGATCTGGCGGCTGGGAGCTGCCGTGGTGCTGCTGAGCCCGGCGTGGAAGGACACCGAGGTCGCGCACGCGCTGGAGATCACCGGCGCCCGGCACGCCGTCGGTGATCATCCGGTGCTCGCCGGTCTCACCGAGATGGTGTCGCTGGACGACCCGCTGCCCGCCGTCACGCGGACATTCGTGACCCCGGATCCGGCCGCCGACGCCGTCCTCGTGTTCAGTTCCGGCACCACCGGCTTGCCGAAAGCGGTGCGCCATACGCACGGATCCTTCGCGGCGGCCGTGCGGCACTGGCAGGACGCGCTCGGGCTGAGTCCCGCCGATCGGATCCAGGTTGCTACGCCGCCCTCGCATATCCTCGGCATCCTCAATATCGTCACCGCCCTCGAAACCGGCTGCTGGGTGCGGTTGCATCGCCGGTTCGACCTGCAGAGGGTGCTTGCGCACATCCAATCCGACCGGATCACCATCGAGATGGCGGTCGCGCCGATCGCCCTGGCCATGGCGCAGTATCCGGATCTGGAGTCCTACGATCTGTCCTCGCTGCGTTACATCATGTGGGGTGCGACGCCGGTGACGGCCAGCGTCGCCGAAACCGTGACCCGCCGGACCGGCGTCACCTGGCTCCCCGCGTACGGGGCGAGTGAACTGCCGGTGATCGCGTGCAGTCCGCTCGACGGGCCACGGCTGGACAGTGTCGGCAAGGCCGTGCCCGGGGTCGAGGTGCGGGTGGTGTCGCTGGACGACGGGAAACCCGTATCCCCGGGGGAAGACGGCGAGATCCAGCTGCGCGCGGCGTCGGTGATGGCCGGGTATCTCCCCGAATCCGCGACCGCGGCCGCATTCGACGACGGCTGGTACCGCACCGGTGATGTCGGAAACCTGGACACCGGCGGCTGGCTGCGGCTCACCGACCGGTCCAAGGAAATGATCAAGGTCCGTGGTTTCCAGGTGGCGCCCGCGGAGATCGAAACCGTCCTGCACGGCCACGACGCGGTGTCGGACTGCGCGGTGTTCGGGATCCCGGACGGCGCGAACGGGGAGGCGATCGTGGCCGCGGTCGCGATCGCCGCGCCCGTAACGGCCGACGAGCTGATGGCCACGGTCGAACAGCGGCTGGCCGGCTACAAGCGGTTGCGGCAGGTGCTGTTCGTGGACGAAATCCCGCGCCTGCCATCCGGCAAGGTGCTGCGGCGAGTGCTGAAGGAGCGTTATGGACGTCCGGCTGACGAGTGAACAGCGGCAACTCCGGGACGCGGCCGCGAAACTGGCCGACGAGCTGGGGCCCGGATCGGTTCTGGACCTGGCCGACGAGAAACGCCGGGCCCGGCTCGAGGACGCGGTGGCGGCGACCGGGTTCCGGGATCTGCGGTCCGACGGCGCATCCGGGGTAGAGGTCGCGCTGGTCGCCGAGGAATTCGGGCGCGGGCTGGTGGATGTCGCATTGCTCGGGCCGGTACTCGCCGATGATCTGCACGGCCGGTCCGACGGCGATACCTCGCGGTGGACGATCGCGGTGGAGGGGAACGCGATCGACGCCCGCGGCAGCGATCGGGTGCTGAAGCTGGAGGGTGGCCGGCTGCTGGCCGGGCCGGTCGGCGACGCTCTCCCCGGCGCCGACCTCACCCGCGGTACCGCGGCCGCCGTCGGACCGTGGGAGCCGCGCGGGGATATCTCCGACGCCCATCGCGACCGCTGGCAGGCGCTGGCGCTCACCACCACCTGCGCCGATCTGGTCGGTACGGCACGCGGTGCACAGCGGCTCGCGGTGGAGTACGCGAAAATGCGCGAGCAATACGGCAATTCGATCGGCTCCTATCAAGCGGTGGCGCATCTGCTGGCCGAAAGCGAGGCGCTGATTGAAGGGTCGATCAGCGTGCTGTGGCATGCCGCCTGGGCCGTCGACGAACTCGAGCCGGCCGAGGCGCTGCGCGCGGCCCGGATCGCCAAGATCTACGCCGCCCGCGCCACCCGCACCGTCTGCGAAACCGCCATCCAGGTGCACGGCGGAATCGGCAACACCTGGGAATGCCTGGCCCACGTGTATCTACGGCGGGCCCTGGTGTCCACCGAACTGTTTCCCGTACGCCTGGAGGAGGCCGGTCTTGGACTATCGTGATTCCCCGGAAGAAGCAGCATTCCGGCAGCGGCTGCGCGACTGGCTTGCCGGTGTGGCGGGTACATACCCCACCTCCGGTGACGAGTACTGGGCCCGGCAGGGCGAATGGCATGCCGAGCTGTACCGGGCCGGTTTCTTCGGATTGTCCTGGCCACGCGAGTACGGCGGACAGGAACTGCCACCGGTGTACGACGTGATCCTGGACGAGGAACTGGCCATCGCGGGCGCGCCACCACGGCCGAGCCTGGGCTACCTGATCCAGGGGCTGGGCCGGCACGCGAGCCCCGAACTGTGCCGCAGGTTCCTGCCCGGCATGATCGACGGCAGTCAGCGCTGGTGCCAGGGATTCAGTGAGCCGGGTGCCGGATCGGATCTGGCCTCGCTCACCACCACCGCCACCCGTACGGGTGACGAGTACGTGATCCACGGGCACAAGATCTGGACCAGCTATTCGGATGTTGCGGATTGGTGTCTGCTGCTCGCCCGCACCGACCCGGAAGCGCCCCGGCACAAAGGTATCTCGGCGTTCATCATCGCCATGAAACAGCCCGGAGTGGAGCAGCGGCCGCTGGAAATGATGAGCGGTGTGACGACCGAATTCGGTCAGGTGCTGTTCGACGGCGCACGCGTCCCGGCCGCTCAGATGGTGGGTGCGCCCGGCGAAGGCTGGAAGCTCGCGATGACCGTGGTCGGGCACGAACGCGAACCCGCCACCCTGGGCTACGCCGCGCGGTACGGAAAACTGGTGCGACAGCTGGCATCCCGAGTGGACGGTCCGGCGCCGGACGAACTCGCGTGGGCAGCGGTGCAATCGGAGATGCTGCGGCTGCACGTACGCCGGCGCTTGTCCGAACAGCTGGACGGTGTCACGCACGGACCGCAAGGCTCCCTGGACAAACTGCTCATGACCTGGGTCGACCAAGCGGTCGGGCATGCCGCCCTCACCGTCGCCGGAACCGGTGACCAGGAGATGTTCGGTTCCTACCTGTACAGCCGCGCACAGAGCGTGATGGGCGGAACCTCGCAGATCCAGAAGAACATCATCGCCGCACGCATCCTCGGATTGGGAGTCTGAAATGTACGATATGCCATCGGAAATCGACGTCCGGGCCGACGGCGCGCTGCGTATCGTCACCCTGAACCGGCCGGACGCGCTCAACGCCGTGAACGACGCCCTGCACACCGGGCTGGCACGATTGTGGCCGCGGCTGTCCGAGGATCCCGAGGTGCGGGCCGTGGTGCTCACCGGCGCCGGAAAGGCGTTCTCGGCGGGTGGAGATTTCACCTATCTCGAAGAACTCGGCCGGGATACGGTACTGCGCGAGAAAACCATTGCGCACGGCCGCGATATCGTCCTCGGGATGGCGCGCTGCCGGGTCCCGGTGGTGACCGCGGTCAACGGCCCCGCCGTCGGTCTCGGCTGCAGCCTGGTCTCGCTCAGCGATATCGTCTACATGGCCGAAAACGCCTATCTTGCCGATCCGCACGTTCAAGTGGGGTTGGTCGCCGCCGACGGCGGTCCCTTGACCTGGCCGCTGCACACCAGCCTGTTGCTGGCGAAGGAATACGCGCTCACCGGTGCCCGGATCCCCGCCGAACACGCGCGGGAGATGGGTCTGGCCAATCATGTGGTCGCCGATCCGATGGCCGAGGCGCTGGCCTGCGCGACACGGATCGCGGAAATGCCCCGCCAGGCTGTCGAGGCCACCAAGCGGGTCTTGAACATGCAGCTGGAGAAGGCCGTACTCACGTCCCTGGACTATGCGCTCACCGCGGAATACCAGTCCTTCCAGACCGACGATTTCCACACCACGATCACCCGGCTCACCTCGGGGAAGAAGTAGGTCCGGCGCCGCACCCACGCGATCGGCCAGAGGTCGGCCGCCGGGCCGGCTGCGGCGCTTCGATCTCACCGAACCGGCATCGTGATCGGTCTGCTCCCGGATATGGGCGCTGCTCGTGGCCCGTGGAACACCAGGGGATCGTGCCGGACTCCGGAATCAGAGCAGGTTCCAGCGGGTGGCCCCGTGCGGTTCCGCGGTCGCGACCCCCACCACCGAGCGTGGGGCCAGGTAGTAGAGGTGCCAGGGCGGCGGGCCCGCGCTCGGTGCGTTGAACGGTGCGGTGAAGGCCTCGCCCTGGACCTCGACCGGCCACCCGTGCTCGCGATAGTAGGCGGCGACACGCTCCAGGGTGGCGGGGTCGGTGACGATCACGGCCGTCCCCTCGGCGACCACATCGATACCTTCGAGCTGGGCCGTGACGGTGCAGTACGGTTGCGCGGCGAGATTCCGGGACTTACGGGTGGACGGTCCGCTCACGAAATAGAACCCGCTGTCCATCCAGACGGCGCCGATACCGTTCGTGTGCGGTCGGCCGTTCGGGCAGCAGGTGCTGAGGAATGCGGTGGATCCGGGGTCGGCCACATAGTTCGCCAGCGCATCGGCGGCCCGCGACCACGGCAGCGGGGCGTTCCCGTAGCCGTCCAGATTGATGGTGTCGATCGGCATGATGTACCTCCACACGGTCGGGTACATCTACAGACCGATCCGGGGCCGGATTCTCATCGGCGGATCTTGCCGCCACCGAATCCGGCGCCCGGGATGCGGAGCCTTGCGGCAATGGTGTTGCGTGGCCGACCGGCGCGTTGAACCGTGCGGTGAAAGGCCGGCCGGTCGATTCGTCCGCGTCCTCAGCGGGTGGCCAGTAGCGACTCCGAGCGTTGGATCGTGCCGGTGATCCCGGTGGCGTCCTGTGTGGCGAGCAGGGCCGCGGCCCGCCCCATCGTCTCGGGCGGTTCCACCATCTCGGCCGGGATATCGCCGCCGCCCGAGGCACGCCAGCCTTCGGTCAGCACGACGCGCGACGGGCTGAGGCAGTTCACCGCGATATTGTCCGGCCGTAGATCCGCGGCCAGCCCCAGGTACAGACGTTCCACCGCGGCCTTGGACACCCAGTAGGCGTTGGCGCCACGATCGGCCATACCGACCCCGGTGGTGGTGACAGCGATGAGTGCGCCGCCGCCGCGGGCACGGATATGTGGGATCACCTCGCGGGTCACCAGGAAAACTCCGGTGAGATTGACGTCCAGGCACAACTGCCAGCGTTTGAGCGGTGTGCTCTCCACCGGACCCAGCCACAGCACGCCGGCGTTCGCGACGAGGATATCGATCCCGCCGAATTCGGCAACGGTCGCGGATACCGCCGCGCGTACCGACTCCTCGCGGGTCACATCGCAGGGCACCGCGAATGCCCGCCCGCCCGCGGCTTCGATCCGCGCGGCCACCTCATGGATCGTTCCCGCGACCCGCCCGGTCGCCTCCGACCGGGCGGCCACGGCGACGGCCGCGCCCTGCTGCGCCAGCGTCTCGGCGATGGCGGCGCCGATCCCGCGGCTGGCGCCGGCGACGAACGCGACCTTGCCCGCGAGCGGACCGCTGTTCGTCGTGCGGGCGGCCTTCGACGGTGCCTCCGGCCCCGCACCGACCTCGCCATGGCTTGGTGACGTGGTACTCACTTCGGTGGAAACCGCAGGGCGCCGTCGAGGCGGATGACCTCGCCGTTGAGATAGTCGTTCTCCACGATCGACTGCACCAGCTGCCCGTATTCCGGCGAGCGGCCCATACGCTTCGGGAACGGGATCTGCGGCGACCAGTACTGTTCCAGCTGGTCGGCGGCCTTGCCGTAGGCGGGCGTGTTGAAGGTGCCGGGGGCGATGGTGACCACCCGGATGCCCAGCGGGGACAGGTCGCGGGCTGCGACCAGCGTCATCCCGATAACGCCACCTTTGGCGGCCGAGTAGGGGAGCTGCCCGATCTGGCCTTCGTAGCCGGCGACGGACGCGGTGTTCACGATGACACCGCGCGAGCCTTCCTCGGTGGGGTCGGATTCGGCGATCGCCGCAGCGGACAGTCGCATGACGTTGAAGACCGCGGTCAGATAGAACTCGATGGTGGTGCGGAATCCGTCGAGCGCCAGCGGTGAGCCGTCCTTGCCCACCAGTCGCCCGCCGCTGGCGGGGCCGCCGTGGGTGTCGACGGAGATGCGCAGCGGGCCGAGGGATTTCGCCTCCTCGATGGCCGCCTGCACCGACTCTTCGCTGGTCGCATCGGTGTGCACGTACCGGATGCCGAGTTCGCCGGCCAGTTCTTTGCCCTTGTCGTCGGCGACATCGGCCACCACGACTTTTGCTCCGGCGGCGTGCAGTCGCCGGACGGTCGCCTCGCCGAGCCCGCCCGTACCGCCGACGACAATCGCCGAACTTCCCTGGATCTGCATAGCGCTACCCTCTCTTGCGATTATCGCTCTCAAATTGAGAGAATACTATTCTCATGTATATCGGCAAGATCGTCGACGTGGCGGAAACTGGAGAGAACTGATGCCCGAAGCCGTGATCGTATCCGCGCTGCGCACCCCGATCGGTACCGCCGTGAAGGGAACTCTGCGCGAAACCACCGCTTTCGACCTCGCCCATCACGTGGTCGAAGCGACGACAAAACAGCTGGACACCGATGCGTCCGTCGATGACCTGATCCTCGGGGAGGGCCGCTACGGCGGCGGTGTGATCGCCCGGCACGCCGCGATCACCGCCGGGCTCACCGGTGTACCAGGCCTGGCGCACAACCGGCACTGCGCGGCCGGGATGGCGGCCGTGCAGACCGCGGCGGCAGGTATCCGGGCCGGAATGGACCGGTTGGTGCTGGCGGGTGGAGTCAACGCCGATTCCACCGGGCCCAGGGCACGATTCCGGGTGGGACCGGACGAATGGGTCGATCCGTGGACCTCGCCCTCACATCCGGACCGCCCCGACGCCCCGAACCTCGATATGTCGATCACCGTGGGCTGGAACGCCGCGGTGAAATCCGGGATCACCCGTGAGGAGCTGGACGCCTGGGCGCTGCGTTCGCACCGCAACGCGGTCGCGGCGATAGACGAGGGCCGATTCGACGACGAAGTCGTGCCGATCGATACCCCGTTCGGCCAATTCGCCGTGGACGAGCATCCCCGCCGCTCCACCACCATGGAGAAGCTCGCTTCGCTGAAGGTCCTGCACCCCGAAATCGAGGGGTTCTCGATCACCGCCGGCAATGCGGCCGGCGCCAACGACGGCGCCGCACTGCTCACCGTCGCCAGCGACGAACTGGGCCTGCCGGCCCTGGCCACCATCCGCTCCTGGGCCTCGGTGGGCGTCGACCCCGCCGATACCGGCCTCGCCCCGATCGAAGCGATCACCAAAGCCGCGCAGAAGGCCGGGATCTCGCTGAGCGATGTGAAACTCTTCGAGATCAACGAAGCCTTCGCCTCGGTGCCCATCGCGGCCGTCCGCGCCCTGGACCTGAACCCGGACCTGGTGAACGTGAACGGCAGCGGCTGCTCCCTGGGCCATCCGGTGGCCGCTACGGGAGCCCGGATGATCGTCACAACAATTCACGAATTGCGGCGCCGCGGTGGCGGACTCGCCATTGTGGCGATGTGCGCCGGTGGTGGTATGGGTTCGGCGACAGTCCTCGAGGTCGCCGCTCCGTGACGTTTCGGCCCCGGCACCGCGGTTCGTGGTCCTCGACGCCACAGCCCTGGACCGAACGATGCGGTGCCGGGTCCAGGCGGTTGCGGTGCCGGGCCGGGACAGGACGGTTGCGGTGCCGGGCCGAGACGATGCGGTCGCCGGGCACAGACAAGGCGGTCCCCGGAACGGCCGCCGTTCCGGGGACCGGCGGCCCGACCCCGGGCTGCACGACAACGCAAGCGGGCAATTGCGACCGGATGCGGATCGGATGCCGCGCCGAACGGCCGGCTCCGATGGCTGCCGGTCCGGTCGCGATTCTGCCGCCGCGGCGCAAGGTGGGCTGCCCGCCGCGGTCCGCTGCGTTCCGTCCTCGAAGCGGTCGTCCTTCGTGGTTCGGGGCCCTGTCCCGGTTTCGGAACAGCGGGCGTATGGAGCGAACCGGATGACCGAACAACCGGGACCCGTGTGGTTCCGAGCCGCGCCGCGTGGGGCGGCGCCGTAACACAGCGCGGAGCGACGTAGAGGAGTGAAGGGGTGCAGAACCCAAGCCGAGAGAATCCCGGGCCGCATAGCGCCGGAGTCGGCGCCATGGAGCCGGCGGCGTTGGTCGCCGCCGCGCGGGACGGGTCGGTGCGCGCGGCGGGCCGGCTGCTCACCCTGATCGAAGGCGACCGTCGCGACGAGGTCCTCGGACTACTGGAACCGGCGACGATCCGGGTGGTGGGATTCACCGGTCCGCCCGGCGCCGGTAAATCCACGACCATCGCCGCTGTGGTCACGGCCTACCGATCGCAAGGGTTGCGGGTGGCCGTGCTGGCCGTGGACCCGTCCTCCCCGTACAGCGGCGGCGCTCTGCTCGGCGACCGGATCCGGATGGCCGCCCATATCGACGACCCGCAGGTGCTCATCCGCTCGATGGCCACGCGCGGACACCTGGGC
The DNA here is from genome assembly GCF_000308515.1 of Nocardia carnea NBRC 14403. Lineage (GTDB taxonomy): Bacteria > Actinomycetota > Actinomycetes > Mycobacteriales > Mycobacteriaceae > Nocardia > Nocardia carnea. Next base: position 22,583 of record NZ_BAFV01000122.1, read on the forward strand.
GGACTGTCGATGGCAGTACCGGCCGCCGTTCGATTACTGGCCGCGCTGGCCTACGACCTCGTGGTCATCGAATCGGTCGGGGTCGGCCAATCGGAGATCGAAATCGCCGCCGTGGCCGACCCGACCGTCGTGGTCCTCACTCCCGGCGCCGGCGATGCGGTGCAGGCGGCCAAGGCCGGACTGCTCGAGGTCGCCGATCTGCTGGTGGTGAACAAGGCCGATCGGCCCGGCGCCGATCAGACGGTCCGCGAACTGCGCGCCGAATCCGCCGCGCCCATCCTCACCGCGGTCGCCGCCGACGGCACCGGGATACCGGAATTGGTCGCGGCCGTCGACGCGCACCACCGCGCCGATACCCCCGATCGACGGTCCGCCCGGGCCCGATCACAGATCCTGTCACTTGCGCACAGCCGGCTGCGCACCCATCCCGGCCTCGATGCGCTGTCCGCCGCAGTGGCTGCCGGGCGGTGTGATCCCTACACTGCCGCAGAACTTCTGGCGCCGCGGGACGCGGAAATACCGGCGGTGGCCGCCGGGCACCTCGAAAGAGGCGGTTCCGCAGGGGTGTGAAGAGCCGTCGCGCCTATGCGCCGCCTGTTCACCCGGCGGTTCGGCCCGGTGGATCACTCTGCGCTGGTGTGAAATCCATGTGCAAGCGGGTCAGGCGCTGGGAGCGGATACGCCACCGGCCGCCGGTTTTGGCGTAGGTCTCGTGGTAGTGGCCGAAGCCGTGGAGCCGGGTGCCGTCGGGGAAGGTGAGCCGGTCTTCCATGGCCCAGATACCGGTGGCCTCGGTATCGGAGAGCAGTTCGATCTCGGGAGTGTGGCCGTGGTGGATCGTCACGGCGTCACCGATCCGGGGAGTGAGAAAGGCCAGGAATTCGTCGGCGCCGGTGATGACCTCGCCACCCGACCCGGAGACGTCGATGACGACATCGTCACAGAACAGTTCCCGGAAACCGGTCCAGTCCTTGGTGTCCATGAGCCGGAAATAGCGGGCCTCGAGTGCGCGGATCGCTTCGTAGTCGTTCACGGGTCATCCCAGGGTTGCGGTGATCGGGGGCAGGTCGAGGACGGTGCGGATACCGGGGGCGGCCGCGCAGACGTAGCGGACGGCGTTGACGGCCCGGTTCGCGGTGTAGGCGGGGGAGTGCCGGGCCATCTGATCGAGCGGGAACGGGAAAACCATATCTATTTCGAGGGGCGCGTCGCCTTCCACGCCGATATGCCAGCCGGTGGGGCGGATCGCCCAGTCGGTTTCGGCCTGTGCACCGCAATGCCAGACGGCCTGGAACCGCAGGACGGTCCGGCCCTGGTGAATGCCGGAAATCGTGATGCGCTGGGCGGCAACGGTTCCCTGCGGGATCGTGCCGGCGGCGATATCGAACGTGCGTGCCGCGGTGGCGACCTCGCCCGTGGCAGTCACCTCGTCGAGCGGAAGCCCGATACCATCGGCCAGCAACCGCAGTGACGGACCGAAACTGTTGCGCAGATGATCCAGCCGCACTTGGGCGAATTCGCCGGGCGGTCCGCCGAATCCCATGACATCGAAGAGGATCGCCGGTGAGTTCCGCTGGGACAGATCGGCGTATTCCTGGATGGTGAGTACATCGAGGCGCCGTTGGATCGACGCCAGCACCAGTGGAACGGCTTCGGTGATGAACCCCGGACTGCTGCCCGTACTGTGGATCGAGGTACCGCCGGTTGTGCACGCTGCCTCCACTCGCGCACGGACAGCGGGGTCCATACTGCCGGGATGGTGGAAGACGCCGGCGGTCGTCACGATATTCACGCCGGCGGCGAGTATCCGGCAGACCTCGTCGATATCGCAGGACTGGGGCATATAGAGCACGCAGTCCGGCGTGTCGCGCAGGATTTCGCCGATATCGCCGGTCGCACAGACCCCGGTGGGGGCCGGTGATCCGCACAATTCGGCCGCATCGCGACCCCGTTTTGCGGCGTCGTGCGAATACACGCCCGTCAGAACGAGTTCCGGGTGGTTGATGATCGCGCGCAGGGCCCGGGCGCCGATGGTGCCGGTGGACCATTGGGCGACCCGCAACGGTTCGGCGGCGGCGGTCGGGGGAGAGGGGTGCATCGAATGCCTATCGGTCGTACGGGCCGGATGGTTCAGGGCCGGAAACGCAGCAGGGCTTCCTGTGCGAACGAGGCCACCAGGGTGCCGTCCGCGGTGAGGACGTCACCGCGACCGTAGGCGCGGCCGTGTGCCATGACCAGGCCCTCGTGCCGCAGCAGCAACCAGTCGTCGCTACGGAACGGGCGGTGGAACCACAGTGTGTGCGAGGTGGTGGCGGAGGTGAATTCGGTGCCGTTGCCGCTGTGGTCGAAACCTTCGATCGGGCGCAGGACGGTGCCGATGACATTGAGATCGGTGGCATAGGACACCAGGCCGGGCGCGAGTTCGGCACCGACCTCGGGCGTGCGCATCCACAGGTCGTATTCGGCCGGCCCGGCGGCCTTGTCGCCGAGGTCGGTGAGGGAACGGGTTTCCCAGGGGATCAGGCCTATGCCGACGGTGTGCTCGGGACCCGGAACCGGTGGTACCGTGCCGATTTCCTGGTTCTCCCGGCCGTCCTCGAGCGCGGTCATCGACAGCAGCGCGGTGGCGATCACATCACCCTTCTGCCGGGCGACGACGGTGAGCGTGGCGAAGGAGCGCCCGCGATGCTGTGGCTGTACCACGTAGTAGACCGGGGCATCGCTCTTACCCTCGCGGGCGAAGATGACATGGACGGATTTCACCGTTTTGTCCGGGCAGGCGAACACCGCGGCGCGCAGGAACTGGGCCAGCAGCTGACCACCGAAGAGCCGGTGGTACTCCAGCTGCTGATTGGGGCCCTCGAATACCGAGAGGGTGGCCTGCGGGTCGGGGGCGGGTGCCTCGGTGTCGTCGGTCTGCGGTGTGGTGGGACGCAGGCGCAGATCCATACACGCGAGTAGGTCGGTCCAGAGATCGGGCATACACCGAGTGTAAACCCGTATCTCTGATTTGGAGAACGCTATTCTCGTCTAGATTCCGCGGGCGAACCCCTTGGCGCAGAACTCCCAGATCTCCTCGGCCGAGATCGGATGGGTCGTCTCGTCGTCGATTTCGCCGTTGGACTGGGCGGTGAACATCACCGTCTGCATCACCATGGCGGCCATCCGGCGCGGATTGAGCTCCTCACGCAGCAGGCCGTCCTTGTCGGCGTCGACCATGAGCTCGGTGAACAGTGCCAGTAGCGGCGTATGCGCGACCTTCACCTGGGCCGGATGGCTGACCAGCAGCTGCGGGGCGAAATCGGTGAACAGCGGACGCTGTGCGGTGGGGTCCGGGCGGCACAGTTCGTAGAGGAGTTCCACGGCGAGCTGCAACCGGTCCAGGGCATTGTCCTTGCCCGCGGCGGCGGCGCGAATCTGGTCCGCGGTGCGGCTCAGGGCGTCCTCGAACAGTGCCAGCAGCAGTTCATGCTTCCCGTCGAACTGCAGGTAGAAGCTGCGCAGCGACTGTTTCGACCGATCCACGACCTCCTGGACCGTGAAATCGGTGGTGCCCTTTTCGGTGATGATCGCCTGGGCCGCATCGAGGAACCGCTGCACGCGCTGCTCGGCCCGCAACTTCGCGGTACGGATCGAACGCTCGACCGCACGCTGCTTCCAAGCGGGCTCTTCGCTCGGGGCGGTCACCGGCCGGCCCGTCCGATCCCATCGATCCCATATGAGGAGAACATGGGTGCACTGTACCGGAGAACGTCCCATGTCCGGGCGGGCACGTCCGGTGTTCGCACCCTTGAGGAGACTATTAATTTCATCTCAAGAGAATGCTATTCTCCTGAACGTAACGCAACCCCGCCCAACAGGAGGCAGCCCGGATGCTCTTCGAGTTCGATGCCGACCAACGGCTGCTGCGCGATACGGTCCGCGAGGTCACCGCCAAGGAATGCCCCGCCTCGGTGATCAGGGATATCGTGGACGCGGGCGCTGATCCCGGCCGGTTGTGGAAAACCTATGCCGAACTCGGCTGGACCGAACTCGTGGAGCCGGAGGCGACCGTGGAGCTCGGGATCGTGCTCGAAGGTCTGGGGCGGGCCACCGATCCCACACCCTACCTCGCCACGATGACCCAGTTCGCGCCGCTGGCAGGTGCTTTCGGCACATCGGAAGGAACGGGTGCCGCAATTTTCGACGGGGTCACCGCGGTCCGCGACGGTGCAGGCTGGCTGCTGCACGGGACCGCCGCCCAGGTTCTCGACGGCGACCGCTGCGACCGGCTCGCGGTGGTCACCACGGCCGGGGTGTTCGTCGTCCCCGCACATACCGTCACCGCCCGGCGGGTCGAGGTCTTCGATCCGGTGCTGCATATCGCGGAGGTCACCTTCGACGGGGTGCGGGTCACCGATGCCGACCGCACCGGCGCCGACCCCGAACGCGCCCGGCAGCTGGCGCTGACCGGTCTCGCACTGACGACAGTGGGTGCCTGCCAGCGCATTCTCGACCTGGCCCTCGACCATGTGCGTACCCGCCGGCAGTTCGATACCGCTATCGGGGCGTTCCAGGCCGTCCAGCACAAGGCCGCCGATATGCACCTGGCCATCGAGCGGGCGCGAGCCCTCGGATACTTCGCGGCCCTGTGCCTGGCGGAGAACGATCCGCGCCGCACCCTGGCGGCGGCGATGGCCAAGGCGTCGGCGGGGGAATGTCAGTCGGTGGTGTTCCGGCACGGTGTGCAGCTGTTCGGTGCCATGGGATTCACCTGGGAGAACGATCTGCAGTTCGCGATCAAACGGGCCAAGGCCGGCGAACTTCTGTTCGGTGGCGCGGCCACGCACCGGGCGGTGGTAGCGCACGAGTATCTCGCCGCCCATCGCTGATCGGACGCATCATGGGTGCGCGCACCAGGACTCCGGTCATCGGCGCGGCCGAGTGGCACACCGGCCGGCAGCCGCGTGGTGCAGCAAACGGAATACGAGTACCGGGTGTGCGCCCGGTGCACCCCGGAACCGAGGAGCAATGTTATGTCTTATATCGACTATTCCGTCGCCGATAAGGTCGCGACGATCACGCTGAACCGGCCCGAAGCGGCGAATGCCCAGAATTCCGCGCTGCTGGACGAATTGGATGCCGCGTGGACTCGTGCCGCCAACGACGACGATGCCGTGGTGATCGTCTTGAATGCGGCCGGAAAACATTTCTCGGCGGGGCACGACCTCAAGGACGACAGCTGGCCCAAACCGGAGAAGATCACCCTCGACTGGATCTACCAGACCGAGAGCCGCCGGTATCTGGAATACACGCTGCGGTGGCGTAATGTGCCCAAACCCTCGATCGCGGCCGTCCAGGGCCGCTGTATCGCCGGCGGGCTCATGCTGTGCTGGCCGTGTGATCTGATCGTCGCCGCGGACAATGCGTTGTTCTCCGATCCGGTGGCGATGATGGGGATCGGTGGCGTCGAATATCACGGCCATACCTGGGAACTCGGTCACCGCAAGGCCAAGGAGATCCTGTTCACCGGCCGTCCGGTGACAGCGCAGGAGGCCGAGCAGGCCGGGATGGTCAATATGGTGGTACCGCTGGAGGAGTTGCCGGCCAAGACGACAGAACTGGCGGGGCAGATCGCGCAGATGCCGCCGTTCGGGTTGCGCCAGGCCAAACGCGCGGTGAACCAGACCATGGATGTGCAGGGCTTCTACGCCGCGATCCAATCGGTATTCGATATCCATTCCACCGGGCACGGAAATGCGCTCAGTGTGAGCGGCTACCCGATTCTGGTGGATCTGGATCAGATGAAGACGAATATGAAATAGCGAAACGGGGGCCTGCGCCGTTCGCTGCGGTGCCGGCCCCCGTATCGAAGATATGACGCCGAGCTGGAACCGGCGGTCAGGGATTCTTTCGACACGGGCAGCGTAACCGAATGACGACCGCCCGGAACCCCGTTTTCGAATTTCCCCGGATGGACAAGAATTACCGAATGTCCATCGGAAAGGTTTCCGCTATGCGTTCCAGCAGAATCCGGCATGCCACCACTTTTTTCGGCCTGGTGGCGCTGACCGCCACGGCCGTGATCGGCTGTGGTGATTCCGGAGAAGACGCGGCCGCGTCCACCTCCACTCCGGCCGCCACCAGCTCCGCCGCCCCTGCCGCGGCCGCGCCGGAGACCGAGAAAGCGGTCACCGACGCTTTCGTCACCTTCTTCGACGGGAAAGCCGCACCGGCGACCCGGGCGGGCCTGGTCGAGAAGGGGGAAGAATTCACACCCTTCCTCGAGGGAATGGCCGCCGACCCGCGCGCCCAGGGGACGAGCGTGACCGTATCGGCCGTGGAGGTTGTGGACGATAAGACCGCCGACGTCACCTATACCCTGCTGCTGGGCGGAAATCCGGTGCTGCCGGATCAGTCCGGGCAGGCGATCAAGGAGGGTGACACCTGGAAGGTGGCCGCGATGACCTTCTGTGCGCTGCTCGCGGTCCAGGGTACGGGCGAAGTGGTCCCCGCCTGCGGCTGATCTTCTCGCACGGTCGCACTCTCACGGTAGCCGGGAGAGGTGGACGTCGTATCGGTTGCGCAGTATCGATACGGCGTCTTCTCCGGCTTCCGGAATGGCCTGGCACGGGCCGGGTTTCGGTGGACAGAACACACTCGCCGCCGGCCGGGTTATTTAACCGGATGAATATCCGGCAAAATAGGCGAAACCGGCCGTACCCGAGGTGGTGTCGGGCTAAGCTCCCCGCGGCGTCCGTAGAACATGGTTTCCGCGGACGCCGATCATCACTCTTCAGAAAGACGAACCGATGTCACGAAGACACCGGGTAGCGCGAACTGCCGCTGCCTGTGGAATCGCGCTCGCACTGGGCGCGATCACGGGTTGCGGCAACTTCTTCGGGCCCGACAACTGCTATGTCCTACCGACAACGGAGGCGCCCGCCACCGAAGTCGCCGCCGCGAACCCGGGGGCGGCGAATCCGGGGGCCGGCGTGGCCACCTCGGATTCGCCGGCCGCCGCTGCCGCAGCGATAAGCGGCGTCTACCAAGCCTTTTTCGCGCCCGCGACGTCCACCGAGGATCGGCTGGCGCTGGTGGAACGCGGACCGGATTTCGAAACCGAGATCGCTGGTATGGCGAACCATATCCGCACCGCGCTCACCACGGTCGAGATCGCCGATGTGGTGGTACTCGACCCGGCGCACGCCGAATTGCGATTCACCTTGAATATTTCCGGTAATCCGGTGGTGAGCAACCAGATCGGTCATGCGGTACGGGAGACGAACGGCTGGAAGATCTCCGCAACCACCATGTGCGGCCTGGTCGCGATTTCCGGCGGCATGTCCCAGGCCTGCGCGTAGGCCGCGGCGGGGTCTAGAGCTGCGCCAGTCGGGGGGCGTAGCCCAACTCGCGCAACGTCGCACCGGCCTCGCGGGTGAGCTCGCGGGAGCTGCCGAGTAATCCGTCCAGCACCAGGGCCCGCCGGTAGTGGCGGTGGAATTCGTGCTCGGCGGTGAAACCTATCCCGCCGAGCACCTGCTGGCAGTGGCGAGCGGTCACCAGCGCCGCGCGACCGGCGGCGGCCTTGGCGAGCGCGGCGGCAAGGGAATCGTAGTGTTGCGGTGCCGCAGTCTCGGAGTGGGCCGGATGGTGCGCATCGGACGGTCCTACCGCGAGTGTGGCCTCGGCTCCCTCGATGGCGACCAGGGTTTCGGCCAGCCGGTGCCGGATGGCCTGGAAACCCGCGACCGGTTTGCCGAACTGCACCCGCTCGAGCGCGTGGCGGCGGGCCAGCGTGAGCATGGCGCGCGCGGAGCCGGTCAGCCACCAGCCCAGTGCCCGGCGCGCCTGGGCGAGTGGGACAGCGTCGGAGGCAAGGGATTCGGTGGGCTCGGCGACAGTGGACAGCGGCAGTTCGGGATCGAGGAGAACGACCGGCTCGGCGTGCTGCCCACGTTCCGCAGGGCCCGCATTTTCCTGCCAGAGCACCCACCGGCCGCCGGTGAACGGTAGCGGTATCGGTTCGCCGAACGGGCGGCCTGCCGCATACGCCAGCACATCGTTGATCAACGGTGCGTGGGCGCCGGTCTCGCCGAGTAGCCGGAAGGCGAGCGGCACTGCGATATCCGCGCTGTCGGTGAGCAACTCGTACCAGCCGAGAGCACGGAGCGCGGGATAGAGTTCGGCGCCGGTGGCCGCGCCCATCGACCTACGCAGCGTATCGGTGAGCAGAGTCTGTTCGGCAGCGTCCACCGCTCACTCCTTTCCCAGGTCGAGCAGGCGGCGGGCAATGATATTGCGCTGGATCTCGGCGGTGCCGCCGTAGATCGTCGCCGCGCGGGAATACAGGAACTCCGGGCGCCATTCGGAATCGGCGAACTCGATCTCACCCGGCAGCAGATCGCGGGCGGTATCGAAGAGCTGCTGTTCGGCGGTGGCCAGCAGTACTTTGTCGATCGAGGTGTCCGGCCCCAGCGCAGCGCCGCCGGCCAGGCGCTGCTGGGTGGCGCGGGAGCGGCACCGCACGGTGTGCAACGCCAGATAGGCGGCGCCGAGATCCGCGTCGTCGGCGTGCGCGGTCTGGTCGAGGAGGCGGTCGAGCCGGGTGAACAGATGCGCGATCCGATGCCAGAAACAGGTGGACCGCTCGTAGGGCAGCAGATCCATCGCGACCCGCCAGCCGTCACCGGGCCGGCCCAGCATCCGGGCCTCGTCGACCAGCACATCGTCGAAGTAGACCTCGGCGAATTCGTCGACCCCGTGCATGGTGCGCAGCGGCCGGACGGTGATCCCCGGGGTATCCATATCGACGAAGAACGCGGTGATCCCGTCGTGGCCCGGACCGGTGCGGGTCAGCAGTACACAGCGCGACGCGAACTGCGCGAGGCTGGTCCACACCTTCTGCCCGTTGATCACCCAGCGGTCGCCGCGTTGTTCGGCGCGGGTCCGCAACGAGGCCAGGTCCGAACCGGAACCCGGCTCGGAAAAACCCTGGCACCACTGTTCACTACCGTCCAGCAGCCGGGGCACCATCTCGGCGGCCAGCTCCGGACGGGCATAGGAAATCATGGTGGGGGCCAGCACCTCCACCATGGAATAGATGCCCGGTTCGGCCAGGTCACGGCTCGCGACTTCTTCGCCGAGCACCGCCCGCAGCAGCGCCGGACCGCCGAAACCGCCGACGGACTCGGGCCAGCCGTAGCGCATCCAACCGGCCTCGAACAGCGCCCGTCGGACCCGGCCCAGCTGCGTGACCTGCGCGTCGAAACCGGGTTCGGGCCCGGGGGAGAGGTCGTTGGTATCGAGCCAGTCCCGCACCCGCGACCGGAACTCCCCGACCTCTGGCACCGCCTCCGAGCCTGACTCACTCATGCTGTGTCCATCGGGCATGAGTGCGGGCTCTGCGTGGTGACGCTTCGCTACCGCCTCCGAGCCTGACTCACTCATGCCGACGGCCGCTCGAAGGCGTGCGGGATACCGGAATCGTGGATACCGCTGCGCCGGATGAAGGTCATCGCGCGGGTGGCCAGCCGCCAGCCTTTGTCGGTGCGCCGGTAGGTGTCGGTGTAGTACCCGATCCGCATATCGTGGGTCGACTGCTCCACGAAGCACAGCGGCTGTGTACCGGTGCCGGTATCGCCGTCGAGTTCGATCAGCGGGGTCCCGGTGAGGAACAGGCCCTTCGGTGCGGCGTCGACGAGTTCGGGGAACACGTCGAGGGTGTAGGTGTCGCCGAACGCGCTGTAGCTGCCGTCGGGGGTGAATACGCCGATCAGTCCGTCGATATCGCCCTTGGTGATGGTCACCGCGTAGCGGGCGAGCAGCTGCTGGATTTCGATCAGGTCATCGTTTGCTGCCATAGACCTTTCCGCCTTTCATCACGAACCGCACCTGCTGGGTGACGGTGATATCGGCCAGCGGATCACCGGGTACCCCGATCACATCGGCGAGCAGTCCCTCGGCGAGCCGGCCGCGGTCGGTGACCTGGATGAGCTCGGCCGCCACGACCGTCGCCGCCCGCAGTACCGACAGGGGATCGAGTCCCCGCTCGACCAGGGCCACCAGCTCGTCGGCGTTGCGGCCGTGCGGGATCGCCGGTGCGTCGGTGCCGACCGCGATCTTCACGCCGGCGTCGAAGGCGGCCTTCACCGAGGTCCGGGCGCGCGGGAACATTTCGGCCGCCTTGGCCTGCAGTTCCGGTGCCGCCTTGGAGACATCCATGGCATCGGCCAGGCGCGTGGTCGGCACCATATAGGTGCCCTCCCGGACCATGAGATCGATGGCTTCGTCGTCGATCAGGAAACCGTGCTCGATACAGTCGATTCCGGCCCCGACGGCCTCTTTCACGGCTTCGGCCCCGTGGGTGTGCGCGGCCACCCGAAGGCCCCGCCGGTGCGCCTCGTCGACGATCGCCCGCAGTTCCTCGGTCGAATAATGCTGCGCGCCGGGCGCTCCGGTCAGCGACATGACCCCACCGGATACGCAGACCTTGATCAGCTGGGCGCCGTGTTTGATCTGGTACCGCACCGCTTTACGTACCTCGTCGACACCGTTGGCGATGCCTTCTTCGAGGGTCAGCTTCAGCACATCGGGGGCGAAGGCCGAGAACATGGTGGGGTCGAGATGCCCGCCGGTGGGGGTGATGGCGTGGCCGGCCGGCACGATCCGCGGGCCATCGATCCAGCCCGCGTCGATGGCCTTACCGAGCGCGACATCCAGCAGGTAGCCGCCGGTTTTGACGAACAGGCCGAGGTTGCGCACCGTGGTGAACCCGGCGCGCAGGGTGCGGCGCGCATTGCCGACGGCGCGCAGCATCCGCAGCGGCGGGTCGTCCTGGACCGAGGAGCTCAGCCCGGTTTCGCCCCGGCCGCCCATCAGGAGGTTGACCTCCATATCCATCAATCCCGGCAGCAGGACGAGATCACCGAGCTCGATGATCTCACCCTCCGGTTCTCCACCGACGCCGACGATCCGGTCCCCGTCGATGCGCAGGATGCCGGGCCGGACGATTTCGCCGGAGTCCACATCGAGCAGACCGGCGGCCCGCAGTGTCAGCATCGCTACACCACCGGTTCGCGCACGATGTCCAGGTAGGCCGCGCCGCTGTCGGGCACCCGCGGCTGCTTCCAGACCTCCACCGGGAACGACGCCATCACCAGCGACTGCATCAGATGGAACAGGTTACGGGCCTCATCGGGCAGATCGTCGAGGTCGAACCGGTCGCAGTAGGCGATGGCATCCTCGAGCCGCGCCATCCCGGCGTCGTAGAAGTCCTGCATCTCCGGCATCGTGGAGGCCAGCCGTTTGGCGTACCGCTCGGGTTCGGTGGGCAGGATCCAGTCCGCGAAGCGCGCCAGATCGGCGAATTCGGCGGGCAGCGCTTGTGTGTCCTCAGTTGCCATTGCGGTAATCCTCGACTTTCTTCTGCGCGGTCTTGTGCAGGTGGCGGAGCAGGATTTCCTGATCGTTGAGCGGGAAATCGGTGACGGTGCGGGTCGCGATCATCGTCTGGGTCGCCTCGAGGGTGTTCGCGTCCTGCAGCGCGTATTCCTTGAAGGTCACGCCGGCCAGCTCCTGAGCCAGCCGCTCCCGCGCGTTCTTGGCGGGTACGAAGTACAGGTTGGCCTCGAAGATGTGCTTGTCCACGGCGGTCGGCCAGTAGTGGTAGGTGAGGTACCAGCCCGGCGCCCAGAACAGCAGCGAGAAGTTCGGCCAGATCTCGAACTCGTCCACACCCCAGGCCCGGTGGCCGGCGGGATTGATCCCCACGGGCAGCGGGTCCAAGCCCTCGATATCGGGGCGGTCCCAGGGGCCGAACAGTCCGCTGCGCAGGATGCGCTCGATCGGTTTGACCATGTTCAGGTCCTTGGGCGGTGCCATCCCACCCCACGACGAGATCATCGAATGCGGCGGCTGCAGTTCGTAGTGCAGGGCCTCGTAGCCGTAACCGGCCAGTTTGTCGGCCTCGTCCTTCACCGCCTGCTTCATATGCAGGATCGGCGCGTGATAGAACTCGGCGAACGCGTCGATGAACAGTTTCCAGTTGCTGCCGACCTCGGCCTTGTAACTGAACACCTCGGTCATCTCGTGGAACGGATAACCCTCCAGCCCCTTGATCATCGGGCCGAGGAAGGTGGTCAGCGGTTCGGCGTCGTGGTCGAGGTTGACGAAGATGAACCCCTCCCACACCTCGCACCGCACATCCTTGAGCCCGTAGTCGGCGCGGTCCAGGCCGAAGAATTCCTTCTCCTGCTGGACGAAGGTGAGTTCGCCCTCGAGGCTGTAGCGCCAGGCGTGGTATTTGCAGGTGAACTGTTTGCAGAAGCCCGAGGTCTCCTCGTTGGGGTAATCGTCCCAGACGAGTTTGTTACCGCGGTGGCGGCAGACGTTGTGGTAGGCGTGGATCTCGTTGTCGTTACCGCGCACGATGATCAGCGAGGTGCCGGCGGCCGAGAGTTCCTTGGTGAAATAGCTGCCCTTGCGCGGGAGCCGCTCCACCCGGCCTACATTCAGCCAGGTCTTCTTGAAGATCGCCTCGCGCTCGTCTTCGTAGAACTGCGGATCGATGGAATCGGAGTAGTCGACCGGTTCGGTGCCCAGATCCGGGTAGTGTTCGGTCCAGCTACCCGCCGCCGGTTTGTTGAAGTGTGCCAAGGGATTACCTCTCGTACTCGGATCGTATGCCGAAGGTGTTGAAGGCCGCGGCAAGCGTGTTGTAGGTGCCGATGGTGAAGATCAGATCCATCCGCTGGTGTTCGTCGAGATGCGCACACAGTCCGTCCCAGGTGGCGTCGGACAGGTTCGATTTCTCATCGAGTTCGTCGACGGTGCGCAGGATCAGCCGGTCGACGGCGTCGGCGGCCTCGCCCCGGGCGACTCCGGCGATCTCGTCGGCGGTGATTCCCTCCGCGAGCGCGGCTTCGCGATGGTGGTTCCACTCGTAGACACAGTCCCGCAGGTGCGCGACGCGCAGGATGGCGATTTCGCGCAGCCGGGCCGGTAGCGGGGACCGGAAAAGCAGGTGGACATTCAGGGTGAGGAACGCCTTGGTCAGCGCGGGATGCCGGGCGAGTGTCGACAGGGCGTTGCTCGCCGACTCCGGGTTCCGCAACCTGCGCGGCAGCATGACGCGCAGCGCATCGTCGACGTCCTCGTCCCACCGGTCCGCGGGTAGCGGCGGTACTCGCATCGCGACTCCTCTCGATGAGAATGGTATTCTCGCTTTCGGATAACAGATTTCCATGTGCTGCGCGGATAGTCAATGTGAAGGCGTATCGACAGGTGGTGAGCCTGCGGTTGTGACCTCCCTGCTCGGTCGGGCTGCGGCCGGTGTGGTCGCCCATGCCGATGTGTACCCGAAAAAGAGGATATTGATTCTCGATAAGTGAGAAGCTAGTTTTCATTCACCGAGAGCTGGGTACGGCGGTCAATCGGCCAGGGTGTCCGACTCGAAATCGGTGTACGGGCGGGCCGCTCGCCCGATCACGATCGGCTGGCCGATGGGGGTCAGCTCAGAAAGGACCATCGTGAGACCGAAGAGAACAGCCGCCGTCCTGATAGCGGTGGCGTTACTCGCCACCGCCGGCTGCTCAGGACGTAGTGGTAGCGAAACCGAGAACTCCTCGTCCGGAGACAAGGTCGTGGCCGACTTCGGCGACCTGACCGGTGTCTGCGGCGACGGTGACGCCTTGGGGTCGCCCACCCAGGGAGTCACCGGCAGTGAGATCACCGCAGGTGTCTTCACCGATGTCGGTTACTCCAAGAACCCCGAATTCGTCGACGCCGCGACAGTGTTCACCTCCTGGTGCAACGCGGCCGGCGGTATCAACGGCCGCACCATCACCACCGAAATCCACGACTCGAAAGTGATGGCGGTCCGCCAGAAGATGGTGGAAGCCTGTCGTACCGATTTCGCGCTCGTCGGCGGTGGCGCCGGACTGGACGGGCTCGGGGTGAAGGAACGGCTGGAATGCACCCTCCCGGACTTCCCCGCGCAGATCTCCCAGCAGCCCAACCTCGGCACGGACCTGCAGGTCATCGCCTCGCAGAGCACCTACGCCCACTACGACCCCTACAACGCCTCTCGCCAGTGGCTGACCAAAGAGGCCTATCCGGAATCGGCCGGTGCGATCGGGATCATCAACGGCGATTCGCCGGTGACCAAGGTGCTCGGCGACAAGGCCGTCGAATCGCTGAACGCGATGGGCGCGAAGGTGGTCTACAACCAGCTGTATCCGGTGGGCGGCGTGACCGACTGGACGCCCTACGCACAGGCCATCAAGAACAGCGGCGTGCGCGGCCTCATCTTCATCGGCGAGGACGGCCCGCTGGCCAAACTCGAGGAGAAACTGACCTCGATGGATTACAAGCTGGACTGGATCGACCCCACCAACAATGCTTTCCGGCCCGATTACATCGAACTGCTCGGCCGCTCGGCGAGCTTCCAGAACAATATCGTGGATCTCGGCGGCGTGGTCCCGCCGCAGCTGGCCGACGAATCGCCGGCCATGCAGCAACTGCAGAAGCTGTACGAGCAGTACGCACCGGACGCGGTGATCAGCCTGCCCGCCATCCGCGCGTTCTCGGCCTGGCTGCTGTTCGCGAAAGCCGCGAGCGCCTGCGGGTCCGAACTCACCCGCACCTGCGTGGTGGAGACGGCGAAGAAGGAGACCGAGTGGACCGGCGGCGGGCTGCACAGCCCGAACGATCTGTCCGCGAAGGATCCGGCACCGAACTGTTTCAACGTCATGCAGGCCACACCGGAAGGCTGGAAGGCGCCCGAATTCGGTGCAAACGAGGGCCTGTTCCGCTGCGGTACCCCGCCCTACCGGTACACCGGTGACTACGGCGAGCCGATGACGCTCGCCGATGTGGGCAAGACCATGGCGGACGTCAAGTAACCGACCATGGATCAATTCCTCGCCTTCGGGATCGTCGGGCTGAGCACCGCGGCCGTCTACGCCGTGATCGGCAGCGGTCTGGTGCTCACCCATACGACCACCGGAATCTTCAATTTCGCGCACGGCGCGGCCGGGATGATGGCGGCCTTCTCCTACTGGCAGCTCACCGCCGGCTGGGGGGTACCCGTACCGGTCGCCCTGGCGATCGTGCTGCTGGTGCTGGCGCCGCTGTCGGGCCTGCTCGTCGAACGGGCGCTGCGGGCCGTGCAGGGATTGGGTGACGCGGAAAAACTGGTGATGACGGTCGCGCTGCTCAGCGGCCTCATCGCCACCGCGCGCTGGATCTGGGATCCGATGCAAGCGCGCACGCTACCCACCTTCTTCGCCGACGCCGAACCGATCCGGCTCGGCGCCGCCACCGTCACCTGGCATCAGGCATTGACCATGCTGGTGGCGATCGCGGTCGCGGTGGCATTGCGCGTACTGCTGTTCAACACCCGGACGGGTGCGGAGATGCGGGCCACCGTCGACGACCGGGCTCTCGCCGGGCTCACCGGTGCCGACCCGGTCCGCGCCAACCGGGTCGCCTGGATCCTCGGTATCGAATTGGCCGCGGTGGGCGGCATTCTCATCGCGCCCACGGTCTCGCTGGACGCATCCACGCTGTCGCTGCTGATCGTCAGCGCCTACACCGCGGCGATCTTCGGGCGGTTGCGCAGCCTGCCCATGACCTTCCTCGGCGCGATCGTGGTCGGTCTGATGGAGAGCTATCTGACCGGGTATCTGCCGCAGAACGAATACCTGCCCGGCCTGCGGCTAGCGGCGCCGGCACTGCTGTTGTTCGCGGCGCTGCTGCTGTTCCCGCACGGGCGGTTGCGCGGCCGCGACCGCAAACTCAGCCCGGTGCCCACACCGTCGCGCAGCGGTGCGCTGTTCTTCGCGGCGGTGATCGTGATCATCGGTTTGATCGTCGCCACCACGCTCGGGGAAAGCGATCTGATCGCTTACGGGCCGATGTTCGCCTTCGGTGTCATCGCCTTGTCGTTCGTACCGCTGTCCGGGTACGCCGGGCAGATCTCGTTGTGCCAGCTGAGTATGGCGGGTATCGGGGCGATCGCCTACGGGCAACTCGCCCCGGACGGTGAACTGTGGGGCCTGTTCGCGGCCGTGGCGATCGCGGCGCTGGCCGGTACGTTGATCGCGATTCCGGCACTACGCCTTTCGGGCGTCTATCTGGCGCTGGGAACCGCGGCCTTCGCGGTGGTGCTCGATCGGTGGATCTTCACCCTCCCGTCCTTCGAGATCGCGGGTGTGGAGATCTCGTTCTTCGACCAGGGGTCGGTGGAGGTGTTCGGGCCGAACCTGTTCGGGCTGCGGCTCGATACCGCCGCGAGCATCACCGTTTTCGCGGCGGTCTGCCTGGCGGTGGCCACACTCGGTGTAGCCGCCCTGCGACGCGGCCGGTTCGGCCGAAGGCTCATCGCATTGCGCGACAGTGAAGCCGCCTACGCCACCCTCGGCGGTAACCTGCTGCGCGCCAAGGTGGCGGTTTTCGCGCTGAGCGCCGGGCTGGCCGGGCTCGGCGGTGCACTGTTCGGGATGCAGATGGGTTCGGTGACCCCCGAACAGTTCAATTTCGTGGCCGGTCTGCCGATCTTCCTGGTGGCGGTGTTCGCCGGGCTCGGGGCACTGGGCAACGGCCTGTTCGTGGGTGTCGCGCTCTACGGGCCGATGCTCGCGATCCCGGTGCTGTTCCCGTCGACCGAAAACCTCATCCACGTGCTTCCGGCGCTGGCCGGTATCGCCTTCGGTGGCGGTGTGGTGAGCCACGGTGCGGTCGCCCGTATCCGGGAGGGCTTCGAGGCGGCGATCCGCAACCGGGTGACGCTGGTGCTGATGGTCGCCGTACCGGTGGCGCTGTGGCTGGTGCGGCTGGCCGGTGTGATCGACGGCTGGATGTTCTTCTGGGGCTCGTTCCTCGCGGTCTTCGCCATCCGCATCTGGGCGAACAACCGTGAACAGCGCGCCGACGCCGGGGAACCGGATGTGCCCGTCGAATGGTGGGGCGTGAAACGGCCGTGGCGGCCGGAGGACAAGGAGGTGCTCGATCATGCCATCACTGCTGGACGTTAGCGATATCACCGTCACCTTCGGTGGCCGGCGTGCCCTCGACGGCGCCGGATTACAGGCCGAAGCGGGCGAGGTCACCGGATTGATCGGGCCGAACGGGGCCGGGAAGAGCACGCTGTTCGACGTGATCTGCGGATTGCGGCGGCCCGCGGGCGGACGGGTCCGGTTGGCGGGCCGCGATATCACCCGGCTCGACCCGGCACGGCGGGCCCGGCGCGGAATGGCGCGGACCTTCCAGCGGCTCGAACTCTTCGGCCGGCTCTCGGTCCGGGACAACCTGCTGGTCGCCGCGGAACTCGGCCCGCGGCGGCGCCACGCGGACAAGGTCGTCGACGAGATCATCGACCGGCTGGGTCTGGGCGAACGTGCCGGTGATCTGGCCGATTCACTGCCCACCGGGCTGGCCCGGCTGGTCGAGGTCGGTCGCGCACTCGCGGTGCGGCCCACACTGCTGCTGCTCGACGAGCCCGCCGCCGGGCAGGACAGCGCGGAAACGGATCGTTTCGCCGAACTGTTGCGTTCGGTGGCCGCGGACGGCACCGCGGTGGTGCTGGTCGAGCACGATATGGGGCTGGTGATGAGCGTCTGTGACCAGGTCTACGTCCTCGATCTCGGCAGTGTGATCGCCAGTGGATCGCCCGAGGTGATCCGCCGCGACGAACAGGTCCTGGCGGCCTATCTGGGGGACTCGTGACCGCACTACTGGAATTGACCGGAATTCGCGCCGCCTACGACGCGATCACCGTCCTGCACGGTGTCGACCTGACTGTGCGGGCCGGCGAAGTGGTCGCGCTGCTGGGGCCCAACGGCGCCGGTAAGACCACCACGCTGAAAGTGGCGGCCGGAGTACATCCGATCGCCGACGGCGAACTCCGGCTCGGCGGGCGCACGGTCAACGGAGTCGATCCCCGCGACCTCGCCCGCGCCGGTGTCTGCCTGATCCCCGAGGGCCGGGGTATCTTCCCCAACCTCACCGTCCGCGACAACCTGCTGATGATGTCGTTCACCGGCCGCCCGGTCGCCGAGATCGAGGATATCGCGTTCGCGCGGTTCCCGATCCTGGCGCAGCGGGCCGGGCAGACCGCGGGCACGCTCTCCGGCGGCGAACAGCAGATGCTGGCCCTGGCCCGCGGCCTGGCCACCGACCCGGCCGTACTGCTGCTCGACGAACTGTCCATGGGGCTCGCGCCACTGGTGGTGGAACGGCTGTACGAACAGGTCGCCGAAATCGCCCGCCAGGGTGTGGCGGTGCTGATCGTCGAACAGTTCGCTGCCGCGGTACTCGATATCGCCGATACCGCCGCGGTACTCGTCCGCGGCCGCATCGAACATCAGGGCCCACCCGATCTCGGGCTCCGCAACCAATTGGCCACTCTCTATCTAGGAAGTCCCTCATGACCGAATCCACACGCGCGGACCGTTTCGTCCAGGAACTCGCGGAGCTGAAGATCCCCGACCCCGCTGCCGGCCGCGGTGGTCTGTGGCTGCGGGTCGGTGTCGCGTTGCTGATCCTCGGCCCGGTGGTGATCGTGCTGGGCTATCTGATGTCCAACAACACGTCCGACGCACTGGTGCAGCGCGACGCGATCATCATCGCCCTGGGCGGTATCGCACTGAACATCGTGGGGGCGGCGCTGTTCCTGCGGTACTCGCTGACCGGGGTGCTGCGGTACTGGATGGCGCGACAGTCCTACGACCTGGCTCAGCTCGCCGGGCGCCTGCCCGGCGAGTCGGGCCGGGAACTCGGGGAGGTCGGTATGCCACAACGGTGAGTTGCTCGATTCGACAGCGGGTCCTGCGGGCACGAGGGCGAGAATTCTCGGCCCGGTGAGTTGATCTGAGTGACGGCGGTGACCTGCGGCCGCGCGGGGGCGCGGCGGCGATGACGAGAGGAGTTGATGTGTCCGAGGGTATGAGTTTCGAGCTGTCCGAGGATCAGCGGCTGATCCGGGATTCGGTGGCCGAACTGGCCCGGAAATTCGACGATCAGTACTGGATGGAGAAGGACCGGGATCACCAATTCCCCACCGAGTTCTATCGCGCCATCGCCGACGGCGGCTGGCTGGGTATCTGCATTCCCGAGGAGTACGGCGGGCACGGCCTCGGGATCACCGAGGCCTCGATCCTGGCCGAACAGGTCTCCCGATCCGGTGGCGGGATGAACGCCGCCACCGCGATCCACCTGTCCCTGTTCGGTATGCAGCCGGTGATCGTGCACGGCTCGGAAGAACTGAAACAGCGCACCCTGCCTCGGGTCGCACGCGGTGACCTGCATGTGTGTTTCGGCGTCACCGAACCGGGCGCCGGCCTGGACACCAGCCGGATCACCACCTTCGCCCGCCGCGACGGCGACCACTACGTGGTCAACGGCCGCAAGGTCTGGATCTCCAAAGCGCTGGAATCCGAGAAGATCCTGCTGCTCACCCGCACCCAGAAATACGACGATGTCGAGAAGAAGACCAGCGGGATGACGCTGTTCCTCACCGATCTCGACCGCGACCACGTCGATATCCGGCCCATTCCGAAGATGGGCCGCAATGCGGTCTCGTCGAACGAACTGTTCATCGACGATCTGCGGATCCCGGTGGAAGACCGGGTCGGAGAGGAAGGTCGCGGGTTCGAATATCTGCTCGACGGCCTCAATCCGGAGCGCATGCTGATCGCGGCGGAAGCGCTCGGGATCGGGCGGGTCGCACTGGATCGTGCGGTGCGCTACGCCAACGAACGCGAAGTTTTCGGGCGGCCCATCGGCAAGAATCAGGGAATCCAGTTCCCGCTGGCCGATTCGCTGGCCCGGCTGGACGCGGCCGAACTGGTGCTGCGGAAAGCGACCTGGTTGTACGACCAGGGCAAACCCTGTGGCCGGGAGGCCAACACCGCCAAATATCTGTGCGCGGAAGCCGGATTCGAAGCCGCCGACCGGGCGATGCAGACGCACGGCGGGATGGGGTATTCGGAGGAGTATCACATCTCCCGGTACTTCCGGGAGTCACGCGTGATGCGGATCGCGCCGATCAGTCAGGAAATGATCCTCAACTATCTGGGGTCGCACGTGTTGGGAATGCCGAGGAGTTACTGATGGCAGCGAAAAACGGACTATTCGATCTGACCGGCCGCGCAGCCCTGGTCACCGGTGCCGCCGGCGGTATCGGTTCGGCGGTGGCGCGGGCACTGGCCGCCCACGGTGCGGCGGTGCTGGTCACCGATCTCGACGGTGCCGCGGCGGGGACGGTCGCGGAGAAGATCACCGCCGACGGCGGTACCGCGCGGGCCTGCGCGCTGAATGTCGCGGACCCGGAATCCGCGGTCGCGGCCGCCGAGCAGGCGGCCGAACTGGGCGACGGGAAAATACATATCGTGGTGAACAATGCCGGGATCACCGCGCCGGCCATGTTCCCGAAAACGACCCCGGAATCGATGCGCAAGATCTTCGATGTGCACGTGCTGGGCACCTTCAACTGCAGTCAGGCCGCACTGCCGTACCTCGCCACGGACGGCACCGGCCGCATCATCAACGTCACCTCCTCCGCGGGACTCACCGGGACATTGGGGCAGGTGAACTATTCCGCCGCCAAGGCCGGGATCATCGGGGTCACCAAATCGCTGGCCCGCGAACTCGCCCGCAAGAACATCCTGGTGAACGCGCTGGCGCCGCTGGCCGCCACGCCGATGACCGAGACCATCCGCACCGACGAGAAGTTCGCGGAGCAGATGATCAACCGGATCCCGCTGCGCCGCTGGGCCGAACCCGAGGAAGTGGCCGGGGCATTCGTCTTCCTGGCCTCCGATGCAGCGTCCTTCGTCACCGGCCAGGTGCTGCCGGTCGACGGCGGCATGGTGATGTGATGCCGGCCGCCGGTCCGCTGGCCGGAGTTCTGGTGGTGGCGCTGGAACAGGCAGTTTCGGCGCCCATGTGCACCCGTACTCTCGCCGACTTCGGGGCCCGGGTGATCAAGGTGGAGAACCCGGTGGGCGGGGACTTCGCCCGGCACTACGACGATGTGGTAGCCGGGCAGGCCGCGCATTTCGTCTGGGTGAACCGCGGCAAGGAATCGGTGACCCTGAACCTGAAATCCGAACGCGGCCTGCAGGTCTTGCGCGAGCTGCTCGCCCGCGCCGATGTCCTGGTATCGAACCTCGCGCCCGGCGCCACCGCGCGCCTCGGGTTGGCCCCCGCCACCCTCGCCGAACGGTATCCCCGGCTGATCGCCCTGGAGATCGACGGGTTCGGCGCCGGGGGACCGCTCTCGCACAAACGCGCCTACGATCTGCTCGTCCAAGCCGAGTCCGGGGTGTGCGCGGTGACCGGCCGGCCCGGTGAACCCGCGAAACCGGGGCCGCCCGTGGCGGATGTGACCACGGGACTGTATGCGGCGCTGTCGATCCTGGCGACCTTGTGCGGGCGCTACCGGGACACCGGCCCGCCCGGTGGCACCATCAGCCTCAGCCTGTTCGACACCATGGCCGAGATGATGGGCTACCACCTGAACTACACCCGGCATTCCGGTGTGGAACAGCAGCCGCTCGGAATGAGCTCACCCGCGGTCGCCCCCTACGGCGCCTACGCCACCGGCGACGGGCAGACGGTCGTCCTCGGCACCACCAACGACCGGGAATGGCAACGGCTGGCACGCGATATCCTCGGACGGGCCGATCTGGCCGAGGACCCTCGGTTCGGCACGAATTCCGACCGGGTAAGGCATCGCGGGGATCTCGACGAAGCAATCGGCGCCTGGTGCGCCGAGCACACCCTCGCCGAGGTGCAGAAGGCCGCCGACGACGCCGGAATCGGCAACTCCCGCTACAACACCACCACCGACGTCCTCGAGCACCAGCAACTCTCCGCCCGTGATCGCTGGCGCGATATCGACAGTCCGGGCGGACCGATCCCGGCGCTGCTGCCCCCGGCGGTCGTCGACGGCTTCGAACCCCCGATGGGTGCGGTACCGGGTCTCGGCGAACACACCGACGCGGTACTGCGCGAACTGGGCCGGGCAACGGCGGAAATCGCCGAACTGCGCAAGGCGCAGGTGATCGGCCCCGAATACGCCGCGGTGGCGGCCGAACGGGATCAGTCGTGAACGCCGTGGGCAACGGTGCCGGTGAACTGCTCGTCGCCGATCACGACGGCATCCGTACCGTCACGCTCAACCGGCCACACCGCAAGAACGCGATGACCTGGGCCATGTGGCGCGAGCTCGCGGACGTCCTGCGCGATACCGGCATGGACCGGTCGGTACGTGCGCTCGTGCTCACCGGCGCCGGCGGTGCCTTCTGCTCGGGTGCCGATATCTCGGTGCCGGATGCCCGGCATCCGATGGACAAGATGCGGATCTTCAGCGATCTGGCGCTGCAACTGCACGAACTGCCGACACCCACCGTCGCCAAGGTGACCGGAGTGGCGGTCGGCGCCGGTTGGAACCTGGCGTTGGGCTGCGATCTCGTGGTGGCCACCCCGGACGCGACCTTCGCGCAGATCTTCGCCCGGCGCGGCCTCTCACTCGACCTGGGCGGCTCGTGGCTGCTGCCGAAACTGGTCGGATTGCAGCAGGCGAAACGACTCGCGCTGCTGGCCGAAACCATCGACGCCGCCCGCGCCGAGGCACTCGGACTGGTCACCTGGATCGTCGCCGCCGACGAGATCGACGCGTTCACCGATGATCTCGCCGCCCGGCTGGCCGCCGGACCACCGGTCGCGCTCGCGCAGACCAAAGCACTGCTCAACGAAGGCGCCGACGTGACGCTCCGGGAGGCGCTCGCCGGTGAATCCCGTGCCCAAGGCGTCAACTTCGCCACCGCCGACGCCCCCGAGGCGTATGCGGCCTTTGCCGAGAAACGCGCACCCGGGTTCACCGGCGCGTGGTCCCTGCCACCCGCAGGAAACGGCGGTCACGCGGAGGGATCGAAGGCTGTCAGGGGCCGAGAGAATGAGTAGTTGCCGAGGTGCGGTATTACCTGCGGGAGACACCTGGATTCCGCAGGCTCCTCCCGCCACCGACCGTCCGGGTGAACCCGGCGTGCACCGGCCGGACACAACGCGAACCGGGTTGTTACAGCGGTACTCGACGGGCCGGGCCGCGGGTGACCAGGAAAAAGGCCCGCGCACAGCAGGTGGCACGCCGTCCGGTCGGCTGGGCCGGTGTAGGAGCGTGCGGCGCGCAGGTTCGGAGGCGGCCGGTGGGTTGTGGGGCAATCGGAGCGGGACCGAGTCTCGGCGCGGGCCGGGCTCGCCGGTTCGCGATGATGGGGCAGCGGCGAACAAGCCGGTCGAAAGGGGCGTGTCGCCGGCGCGCCGGGTACGACAGCGACGGCAGGGACGTCTCGGAACGGAGTGGGTAGATGCGCGAAGTAGTGATCGCCGGTGCGGTGCGGACACCGGTCGGCAAACGGAAGGGTGGGCTGTCCGCGATGCACGCCGCGGACCTGTCCGCGGTGGTGCTGCGGGAGCTGGTCGAGCGGACCGGGGTGAGCACGCAGCTCATCGACGATGTCGTATGGGGTTGTGTGTCCCAGGTCGGTGATCAGTCGAGCAATATCGCCCGCTACGCCGTCCTGGCGGCGGGGTGGCCGGAATCCATCCCGGGAACGACGGTGAACCGGGCGTGTGGGTCGAGTCAGCAGGCGCTGGACTTCGCGGCGCAGGCCGTGATGTCGGGGCAACAGGATGTGGTCGTGGCCGGGGGAGTCGAGGTGATGAGCCGGGTGCCGCTCGGCGCCGCGCGGGCCACCGGTCAGCCGTATGGCCCGGCTGTGCTGGCGCGGTACGACGACTTCTCCTTCAACCAGGGCATATCGGCCGAACTGATCTCCGCGAAATGGGGTTTCGGCCGGTCTGTTCTCGATGAATACTCGGCGCGGTCCCATGAACTGGCC
This sequence comes from Nocardia carnea NBRC 14403, assembly GCF_000308515.1. Classification (GTDB taxonomy): domain Bacteria; phylum Actinomycetota; class Actinomycetes; order Mycobacteriales; family Mycobacteriaceae; genus Nocardia; species Nocardia carnea. Next base: position 46,468 of record NZ_BAFV01000122.1, read on the forward strand.
GCCGCGGCGCAGGATCGTGGGGCGTTCGGCGAGCAGATCGTCGAGGTCACCGCCCCGGCCGGCGAATTCACCGAGGGCGGTGTGGTCACCGCCGATGAAGGGATCCGGCGCGGCACCAGCGCGGAGAAACTGGCGAATCTGAAACCGGCGTTCCAGGAGGACGGTGTCATCCACGCCGGTAACTCCTCCCAGATCTCCGACGGCGCCGCCGCCCTGCTGATCACCACCGCCGATCTGGCAACCCAGCTGGGCCTGCGCCCGCTGGCCCGCTATCGCGCCGGCGCGGTGGCCGGTGCCGACCCGGTACTCATGCTCACCGGCCCGATCCCGGCCACCGAGAAGGTGCTGCGCAAGGCCGGCCTATCGCTCGCCGATATCGGGACTTTCGAAGTGAACGAGGCATTCGCGCCCGTTCCACTGGCCTGGCTCGCCGAAACGGGGGCCGACCCGAACCTGGTCAATCCGCTCGGTGGCGCGATCGCACTGGGCCATCCGCTCGGTGCCTCCGGTGCCGTGCTGATGACCCGGATGCTGCACCACATGCGCGACAACGGAATTCGCTACGGACTGCAAACCATGTGTGAGGGCGGCGGTACGGCCAACGCCACCGTCGTGGAATTGATTACCTAGGAAGAATTATGCGCCGCGATCTGTTCAGCCCCGACCATGAGGCCTTCCGGGACCTCGCGCGGGAGTTCATCGAAAAGGAAGTCGTCCCGAACTATCCCGCATGGGAGAAACAGGGACAGATGCCGCGTGAGGTGTTCCGCCGCCTCGGCGAACTCGGATTGCTCGGTACCGCCATTCCCGAGGAATACGGCGGTATGGGCACCCGTGATTACCGCTACAACGTGGTGTTGCAGGAGGAGGCGCAGCGCGCGCTGGTCACGCTCGGCACGGTTCGCACGCAGCTGGATGTGATCCTGCCGTACTTCCTCGAATACGCCGACCGCGATCAGCGGGCCCGCTGGTTCCCCGGCCTGGCCGACGGCAGCCTGCTCACCGCCGTCGCCATGACCGAACCCGGCACCGGCTCCGACTTGGCCGGTATCCGCACCACCGCGGTCCGCGACGGCGACCACTACATCCTCAACGGTGCGAAAACCTTCATCACCGGTGGACTACTCGCCGATCTGGTGATCGTGGTCGCGCGGACCGCTACCGACCCCGCGAACCGGCGTGCCGGGCTCACCCTGCTCGTCGTCGAGGACGGGATGCCCGGCTTCGAACGCGGCCGGGTGCTGGACAAGATGGGCTGCAAGGTGCAGGACACGGTGGAGTTGTCGTTCACCGATGTGCGGGTGCCGGTGGTCAACCGGCTGGGGGAGGAAGGTGTTGCCTTCGGCTATCTGGGCCACAATCTGCCGCAGGAACGGATGACGGTGGCCGTGGGCTCGGTGGCGCAGGCCCGGGCCGCGGTAGCCGCGACTATCGAATATGTGCGGGAACGCAAGGCTTTCGGGACGCCCGTGGCGTCGTTCCAGAACACCAAATTCGAGCTCGCCGCCATGTCCGCGGAGGTCGAGGCCGCACAGACCATGGCGGACCGGGCGGTGCTGGACCTGGTGGACGGGCAACTCTCGGGCGCGGACGCCGCCCGCGTGAAACTGTTCGCCACCGAAACGCAGGCCCGTATCGTGGACCGCTGCCTGCAACTGTTCGGCGGTTACGGCTACATGATGGAGTATCCGATCGCCCGGCTCTACACCGATGCCCGGGTGGCCCGTATCTACGCGGGTACCAGCGAGGTCATGAAAGTTATCATTGCCAAAGACCTCGGATTGTGATGTATAGCACACTGGATATTTCGGTGAGATCCACATCACAGAGGCCCGTTCGACCCTACTGTTTCAGCAGTTGGTTTATCGAACGGAGTACCCGGTGATCGGTCCACGGGATGAGCACGTCGATTGCCTCGTCGACACCGAGTGCGGAATCCGCGCGGGGCTACATCCGGTCGACCTCGTGCGTGCGCACGCCCGGCGCCATCCCTTGCGGCACCGGCTCGCGATCGTCGCCCCGAACACCGTGGATGCGGTCCAGTACGCGGGCGGTTTCATCTTCGACCGGATGATGGCCGGCTGGGAAGTGGTCGCCGTCCTCACCGAACACGACGACGTCCGCCCCCTGGAGATCCTCGGCGCCACCGTCCTGGACCTGACCACCGCCCTCGCCTCCCCGGTACACGCCACCTGGCCGGAGAGCGTGCTGCTCGCACCCGATGTGTTCGTCACCAACGAATGGGTCCGCCGAGGGGCCATCGACTGCCTGGACAAGGGACTGTCCGAACTGGCGGTCTGGGGTGACGACCTACCCGACGAACTCGCCTGCCGGGTGTCCTCGGCGCACCACCGGTTGAGCACCGCCGCCCGGGCGTTCAAGCGCTGCGCGCTCGGCGCGGCGGGGATCGCCGAGCGCGCGGACGAAGACCTCGAGATCTTCCACAGCGGCGAGGTTCTACTGGCGGACCTGCGGGGCCGCCAGGCACTGGTCCGCGCGGTCTGACCCGCGGATCGCCCAGGCGTCCACCGTCGGACCGAGCGCCTTCCGGGCCGGCCCGGCAGCTGCGGATCGGTTCGATCGACGGCGCGGTTACCGCCGGCTCACCGGTTGCCGGTGTGTTCCCGCGCCGCCTAGTCGAGGATGCGCCGGGCGACGTTGGTGGTGACCAGATCGAGCAGTTCGTCGCCGCGGCCGGCGAGGATGGTGCGGATGGCGTAGAGGGTGAAACCCTTGGCCTGCTCCGCCGACACGGCCGGCGGGATCGTCAATTCCTGCCGTGCGACGACGATATCGACGAGCGCGGGACCGTCGTGGGCCAACGCCTCCGCGATCGCCGGCTCCAGGTCGCCCGGCTGCTCGACCCGGCGACCCCATATTCCCATCGCGCGGGCGACGGCACCGAAGTCGGGATTGTCCAGGCCGGTACCGAAGTTCACCACCCCGGCGGCCTTCATCTCCAGCTCCACGAAGTTCAGTGACGAGTTGTTGAACACGATCACCTTGACCGGTAGGTCGTTCTGCACCAGCGTGAGCAACTCACCGAACAGCATCGTCAACCCGCCGTCCCCAGCGAGGGCGATCACCTGGCGTCCGGGGTACGCCGTCTGCGCGCCGATCGCATGCGGTAGCGCGCAGGCCATCGTGCCGTGGGTGAACGAACCGGTCAGCCGCCGCTGCCCGTTCATGGTCAGGTAGCGCGCCGCCCAGGTCGTCGGGGACCCCACATCGAAGGTGAACACCGCATCGTCGGCGGCCGACCGGTTCACCACACCGGCAACGTATTCCGGCCGGATGGGGGTGCGACCCCGGTCGTCGACCGCGAGTTCGTCCAGTGAAGCGCGGGTGCGCCGGTAATGCCGCAGCGACCGGTCCAGGTGTGCCCGATCCGTTTTCCGGGTGAGCAGTGGCAACAGCGCCTCGGCGGTGTCCCGCACACTGCCCACCATGCCCACGTCGACCGGCGTGCGCCGCCCGAGGTGGCTGCCGCGGATATCGACCTGGATGACCGCGGCGTCCTCCGGATAGAACTGCGTGTACGGGAAATCGGTACCCAGCATCAGCAGTACATCGGCTTCTTTGATCGCCTTGTATCCCGAGGCGTATCCGAGCAGCCCGGTCATTCCCACGTCGTACGGGTTGTCGTACTCCAGGTATTCCTTACCGCGGAATGCGTGGACAACCGGAGATTGCAGCGTTGCGGCCAGCTTCATGACCTCGTCGTGGGCGCCTGCCGTCCCGGCCCCGCCGAGGATCGTGACCCGCGACCCGGCATTCAGGATGTCGGCCGCCCGGCGCAGTGTGGTGTCGTCGGGCCGGACCACCGACCGGGACGGCAGTACCGGCCTCGTGCTCCAGCGATCGCCGGACAGCTTGCTCTGGAACACCTCCCCGGGGATCACCACGACGGCGACGCCGCGTTCTTCTACGGCCGCCCGCATCGCCATCTCCACGATCCGTGGAGCCGATTGCGGGCTGCTCACGAGTTCGCAGTAGACGCTGCACTCGCGGAACAACTCTTCCGGGTGGGTTTCCTGGAAATAGCCGGAGCCGATCTCGGCGATCGGGATATGCGCGGCGATGGCCAGTACCGGAACCCTGGTGCGCTGCGCGTCGTAGAGCCCGTTGATCAGATGGAGATTGCCGGGGCCGCAGCTCCCGGCGCAGACGGCGAGCCCGCCGGTCAGCGCGGCATCCGCTGTCGCGGCGAACGCGGCGGCCTCCTCGTGCCGGACGTGCTCCCAGGTGATGGTGCCGTCCGATCGCCGTATCGCGTCGGTGAATCCGTTCAAGCTGTCACCGGGCAACCCGTACACGCGGCTCACCCCGCTGACCTGCAGCGCAGAGATCATATGTTGAGCAACAGTCGCCATGGCGCGACCCTACGCGCGCCGGTGGCGATCGTCGGTGAGGTCGCCGCCGCGTATCGGAAAACAGGTAGCAATCCTTGTTATCCTTGCTAGGATTAATGTAATGTGAAACACGCTGCGAGCCCGGCCTGATGGGGCCGGAAAGGCTTGGCAGCCAGGTATTTTCCGCTGTAGTTCCGCGAGAGGGTCGGTCTGTCTGTCGGTTCGTGATCCGGTCGGTCCGGCTGCGGCCGGTACGCAGGTTCACGCCCTGCGCGAAACCATCTGCGGTAGCACCCGGCCGCGGTCGAGAGGGTGGCTTGCTGCACGGATAGTCGCTACCCGGTGCCGAACGACCCGCTGCTGCTGACTCAGTTCGGGTGCGGGTGATCCTTATGCGGGTGCCGGATGGAATCGCCACCCTTTGTCTCGTGCAGTCGGCCGAACCGGCTGGCGAGCAGATGTGCCATGCTCTCGGCCGCACCCCGACAGGCGTCGTCGATCGTCACGGCGTTGTGGGTCACCGCGACCGGCTGCTGACCGGTTGGACGAGCCTGCAACACGCATCGCTTGTCGCCTGGCCCACCTTTGCCCGCGTGCTGATCACTGAGGTGGGCTTCGACGCTGACAATCTGGTCGCTGAAGCGCTCGAGCGCCGAAGCGATCTCCCCCTCGATGTGCCGGATCAGCTTGTCACCGCTGTCGATGTTGCTATCAGTATTGATCTGAATTTGCATATGCGATCCATTCTGGTAGATGGCAACCGTACCCATGGGCAGAAGCGGATGGTGCTCATTATCGACTCCGCCTGGTTCTATCGACGATCTGTGACGTCATCTATCGGTGGATTCTGACGCCGCCTCGTATCCGAGAGTTTTCGTATCGGCGAATCTTGACGTCGGAATATCGGTGGCGCATGGTGTTCCGCTGTCGTAGTACATACTCGGACGTATGGCACGATCTCTGCCCGAGGGCGAATCGCTTCTGGTGCGTACGGACTTCAGCGACGACGCGGCCTGGGCCCAAACCCTCGCGGCGGTCATCGCGTCCTATGACGAAGACACGATGACAGAGCTGACACCCGTCGACGACGTGACCTTCGCCGGGCTGGCCCCCGCCGACCTAGGTGATCTGGTCGATGGCCAGACCTATGTTTTCCTCGCCGACACCACCACAATGACCGACCCCGAGCACCCGCTGCTGGCGGTCGATACCAGCGACGAGGATGTCCGCGGGGATGGCGACCCGGTATTCCGGATCGCGCCGATCGCGATGGTCGAGGTCGAGGTCAACTTCCTTCTCGCCAACGTGGACTTCGAGGACTACGCCGGCAATGTCGACGACGACGGTGTTTTCCGCGGCTTCGATCGGTGAACGCGGCCGGCACTCACGACCGGTAACAAGCCAGGTGCAGGCCGAGCTGTGCAGCCTCTACGGACGTGGTATGCCTTAGCTCGGGCGCCGTACCGGTCTACCGGCACTCGGTACGCGTGGATCCGGAAAGGGCGGGCAGAACATGCCGCGGAGCAACGACCCACTCGCGGCGGCGCCATGGGGGTCGCGACTACTCGGGCGTGAGGAGGAGGCCGCGGGAATCCGGCGGCTTCGTATCCAACTGCTGTTGACGGTGCCGATCGTGCTGGCCAACCTGGCCGGTGTCTTCGTATCGATCACGCTGATCGGTTTCGTCCTGCCCGGACCTTCCGTGTTCACCGAGAAGATGATCCTGATCGATGCGGTCGCGGCTCCGGTGTACGCGGCGGTCGCGGTCTTGATCGGTGTGTGGTGGGGCACCGCCCGCGGGCTGGGCGCACTGGGCTGGGCTCTCGATCCCGAAACGGTGCCCACCGAGGAACAGCAGGCCGCCGCCGCGGCCGTGCCGCGGCGGCTGGTGCGGATGCAGGCGTTGCTGTGGTTCGGGGGAGTGGTCGTGCTCACGCTGCTGGCCGGAGTCGCCGACCCCCGGTTGATCCCCAAAGTGGCGTTCGGCATCACCTTCAGCGCGATCGTGGTGTGTGCGAGTACCTACCTGATCATCGAATTCGCGTTGCGGCCCGTGACCTCGCGGGTGCTGTCGGCGAGAACCTCTCGCGCCCGCAGCGGGATCGGTGTCTTCGGGCGATCGCTGCTGATGTGGCTGGTCGGCTCGGGTCTACCGGTGGCAGGCCTGATGGTGGTGGCGGTGGTGGCGCTGACCACCGGCGATGTGAGCATCACGCGACTGGCGGTGTGCGTACTGTCGCTCGGCGGGGCGGCCCTCGTGATCGGCTCCCTGCTGATGATTCAGACACTGGCCGCGACAGTCGCCCCGATCAGTGGTGTGCGCCGGGCGATGCGCGAAGTCGAGAAGGGCGAATTCGATCTCACGCTCGCGGTGTACGACGGCACCGAACTGGGCGAGTTGCAGAGCGGTTTCAACAATATGGTCGGCGGGCTCCGCGAACGCGAGGAGATCAGGGATCTGTTCGGCAGGCATGTCGGGCACGAGGTCGCCAAGGCCGCTTTGGCCGGGAAACCGGTGCTCGGCGGAGCCGAGGTCGAGGCCGCGGCACTGTTCATCGATATCGTCGGCTCCACCACCATGGCCGCGACCCTGAGCGCACCCGAAATGGTCGCGATCCTCAACCGGTTCTTCGACGTGGTGGTGGACGAGGTGGAAAAGCACGGCGGCCTGCTCAACAAATTCGAAGGCGACGCGGCACTGGCCGTGTTCGGCACCCCGGCGCAACTGTCCGACGCCGCGGGCGCGGCATTGGCATGTGGCCGCGCGATCCGCGCCAGGCTCGATAGCGGCGGTACGGAATTCGAGGCAGCGATCGGCATCGCCGAGGGCCGGGTCGTCGCCGGTAATGTCGGTGCCCGGCAGCGCTACGAATTCACGGTGATCGGTGACGCCGTCAACGAAGCCGCCCGGCTCTGCGAACTGGCGAAGCAGGATTCCCTGCTGCTCACCTCGGGTAAGACGGTCACCGCGGCCGCAGCCACCGAAGCCGGGCACTGGCAGCTCGGCGAATCGGTGACGCTGCGCGGCCGGCTCACCCCGACCCGGCTGGCCCGCCCCGTTCAGCGGGCTTCGACGGTATCGAGTTGAACCGTGGCCGCGATGGCGGCGGCCAGCTCCGCACCCTTGGTCTCGAAATGCCGCGTGAAGTACGTCAGATGCTCACTGTGCTCATGGAAGTGATGCGGGGTCAGGACCGCCGAGAACACTGGAACATCGGCCTCGAGCTGGATTCGCATGAGCGCATCAACCACGGTCGAGGCGACGAAATCGTGCCGGTAGATACCGCCGTCGACCACCAGGGCGCAACCGGCCAATGCGGCGTACCGGCCGGTGGCGGCCAGCCGTTTGATACGCAGCGGGATCTCGAACGCCCCGGGTACTTCGATCACGTCGACCTCGGTGAACCCGTGCCCGGCCAGCGCGGACCGGCAGGATTCCACCGCGCGGTCGACGATATCGGCGTGCCAGCGCGCGGCAACCAGAGCGATGCGGTTCGAGGTGGGCGACATATGTACTCCTCTTCGCTATGTCACCCAGGGCATGGCAACGCGAACAGGAGCGGCCCGTGCCCGGGCACTCCGCTGCCGCGTTCTCTTTCATCCGGACTGTGACCGTCGGCTCCGGGATCGCACCGGAATCTGCTCGACCCACCACGGGTGGTGGCGCTCGCGGGCTCGTGCCCCCGGATCGGCCCGGATGCCATTACCGCCGGTGGGGAATTCCACCCCGCCCTGAGAACGTGTACAGCGCGGACTTTAACAATGCCCTGCGGTTGCGGCGACAGCACCCCTGGTGATCGCTGCCTACCCCGAAGGTTTGTCGGCTTGCGCCGGTCGCAGCTGTCGAAAAGATATAAGGCGACCGTATCGATGATCGCTTCGACCCGGGTACGGTACGCACCCGGGGCGAAGCCCAGGTCGATGCTGCCCGCAACCCGGGTAGGCCTCGACTGTCGGAAGGACGCATATGGGTTCCACCCTTTTCGCGACAGCCCTGCCGCTCGCGCTGGGGATCGTGATGTTCGGCCTCGGGCTGACCCTGACGGCCGATGACTTCACCCGGGTCGTGAAGTACCCGAAAACCGCCGTGATCGCGCTGCTCTGCCAGCTCGTCGTGCTGCCGCTGATCTGCTTCGGCCTGATACACCTGTTCGGTGTGGACGGAGTGCTTGCGGTAGGGATGATGCTGCTGGTCGCTTCACCCGGCGGCACCTCGGCGAATCTCTTCAGCCATATCGCCGGCGGTAACGTCGCCTTGAACATCACGCTGACGGCGATCAATTCCGTCCTCGCCGTGGTCACATTGCCCCTCGTGGTCGCCCTGTCCTATGCGGTGTTCCTGGACGACAGCGCGGCGATCGTCTTCCATCCCGCGAAGTTCGTTCAGGTCTTCGCCCTGGTTCTGGTTCCGGTGGCGGTCGGTATGTGGGTGCGCCGGCGCTACCCGGACTGGTCGGGCCGGAGGCAGTCCACGGTGAAGATCGCCGCCGCCGGTGTTCTCGTGTTCGTGGTGGCCGCCGCCCTGTTCTCGGAATTCGACACCGTCACCGAACACCTCGGCGACCTGGGCCCGGTCGCTCTGCTGCTCTGTATCTGCAGCCTGCTCGTCGGCTATCTGGTGCCCCGGGCCTTCGGCGTGGAACCCGCCGACGCCGTTGCCGCCGGAATGGAGATCGGCGTGCACAACGCCGCGCTGGCCATCACTATCGCGACCACCGTGCTGGGCAGCGAAACGATGGCCGTGCCGGCCGGGCTGTACGGATTCCTCATGAACATTCCCGCATCGATCGCTGCCGTCCTGTTCGCCAGGTCCCACCGTGCCCGCCGGACCTCGGTGTCTGCTGAGGCCGCGCCTCCTCGATAAGGTCGTATCCGAGTTCACGGTGCGCAACGGTGCCGGACGAATCGAACTCGGCAGACCGGATATCCGGTTCGGAGGTAACACGCCTCGGAACCGGTGGAGGAGGTGGGTCATGGACTACGGCGTTTCGACTTTCGTCACCGATGACGGCATCGGCCCGGCGGCGCTCGGCCGCGCGTTGGAGGAGCGCGGTCTGGGTTCGCTGTTCCTGGCCGAGCATTCGCATATTCCGGTGGAACGGACCTCGCCGTGGCCCGGTGGCGATGAACTGCCCCGCCACTACTATCGGACCTTCGATCCGTTCGTCGCCCTGGCGGCAGCCGCGGCGGTCACCGAACGCCTGCGGGTCGGTACCGGTATCGCGCTCGTCGTCCAACGCGACCCTATCCACCTGGCCAAAGAGGTCGCCACCCTCGACCGGGTGTCGAACGGGCGCGCCGTCCTCGGTGTGGGCGCCGGCTGGAACCGTGAGGAAATGCGCAACCACGGCACCGACCCGACAACCCGGATGCGGCTGCTGCGCGAACGCGTGCTGGCGATCAAGGCCCTCTGGACCCAGGACGAAGCGGAGTTCCACGGCGAGTTCGTCGACTTCGGCCCGGTGTTCTCCTACCCCAAACCGGTCCGCACACCCCACCCGCCGGTTCTGGTGGGCGGCGCCGGGCCGACCACTTTCGACCGTGTTCTGGACTTCGGCGACGGCTGGATGCCCCTCTACGGCCGCGGCACAGACAACCTACCGGCCCGCATCACCGAGCTCCGCGAACGCGCGAACCGGCCCATGCAGGTCACCATGTTCGGTGTCCCACCCGAACCCGAAATCGTCGCCGAACTGGCCGCGGCCGGGGTGGACGAGGCCCTGTTCAACCTGCCCACCCAATCCGAACTCGAAAGCCTGCGCCGCCTCGATCGATTTGCCGAACTGATCTGATCGCGAGGATGCCAGGACGTCGAACTCCATGGCGACCTCGGTGTGTTTCACACAGCTTCGCCGGTTCGCGGACCGCATATGGGCAGCGAGGTTCCGCGCCGATCGCGACGCTTTCGGCATCTGCGGTGTGTAGATACCGTCGGAGCGTGGCGGAGTGGGAAGGCGCGCCGTACGGACGGCTGCCCGGCTATCGGCGCCGTTTCGGGCGGTAGGCGCGGCCGAAGCTGCGCGGGCTGTGGTCGTAGATCTCGACCAGTTCCCAGTCGATTTGCCGCCCGCCGGGCACGTCGAAGATCCGGATGCCGTCGCCGAGGAAGACCGGGGCGACGAAAACCTGCAACTCGTCGATGAGGTCGTGTTCGAGTGCCTGGCGGGCGATATCGGCGCTGATGATCTGGATATTCCGGTCACCGGCGATGTCCTGCGCGCGGCGGACAGCCTCCCGGATATCGCAGTTCAGCGCGACCACGGACGGATCGTCGGCCAGTTCGTCCGGGCGGTGCGTGAGGATGATTTCGGTACCCGACCATGCGCCGCCGTAGGCCGCGGAGGTCAGCTCGTCGCGTTCGTCGCGCTGGGCGATCGCCGCGTCGTAGCCGGCCCGGCCGGAGATGATCACGCCGACCTCCGCGGCCAGTTGTTCGGTGGTCTCGGGGGCGGACGGTTCGGTCGCCGAAAGCCAGCTCATATCGTGCCCCGGTCCGGCGATGAACCCGTCGATCGAACACGTGAATCCCCAGGCGACCTTGCCCATCTGCACTCCAGTGCCCCGTATCGGCCGGCCGGCGAGCGTCGAGGCCCGCGTCGCCGGTGCGGAAGGGGGAGCTTCCCCTTGTTCGGACGACGTGGTGGAGCCGAACTCATCGGTCGCCCCCGCGCCCGGGCCGGAGAGGGGCCGGCCACGGCCCCGATTGGCAATTGGTCATCGTGGCCCTCGCCGTTCATGGGTGCTGCTGATCTTGCCCCAGGAGCGGTGACTTCAACAGAATCCCGAGAGTGCTCGAGGTGTTCGACAACTATCGGAACTGTGATGTCAGGCGTCCGGGTCGAGGAGGATCTTGCCGACCGCTCGGCCGGCCGCGACCTCGCCGAGCGCCGCGGCTGCCTGTTCGAGGGGGAATACGGCGCCGATATGGGGGGATACACGGCCGGAGACGAGCAGGCCGGTGAGTTCCTTTTCGTTTCTGCCGAACTCGCCGGGATCGATGTCCTGGAACTGGAACCCCAGGAGATGTAACCCTTTGACCAGCACCAGGTTCAGTGGGATGCGGGGCACGGTTCCGGAGGCGTAGCCGATGGTGACGAAACGTCCGCCCCGGCCCAGCGAACGCAGCGCGGGTTCGGACAGGACGCCGCCGACCGGGTCGAGGACCGCGGCGGCGCCGTCGGGGACGGCGGTGCGGAGTTGTTCGCGCAGCGTGCCGTCGCGGTGATCGATCAGGTGGGTCGCGCCGTAGGAGTGGGCGGTGGCCAGTTTGGCGGCCGAGGAGGCCACCGCGACCACGTCCGCACCGACCGCGACCGCCAGTTGCACGGCCGCCAGCCCCACACCGCCGCCCGCACCGAGCACGATCACGGTGTCGCCCGGGCCGACCCGGGCCACCGATCGCAAGCAGTGATAGGCGGTGCGGTAGGCGACACCGAACGCGGCCGCCGTGTGATCGTCCACGCCGTCCGGTATCGGCGTGAGATTCGCGGCGGGGGAGAGGATCTGGTCGGCAAAAGCGCCGTAGAGCCCGGTACCGGTGACGCGATCCCCGACCGACCGCCCCTCGCACCCCGGGCCCAATTCGACGATCTCCCCGGCGAATTCACTACCGGGCACGAACGGGGGCGGCACGGCGATCTGATATTTGCCACCGATCAACAGCACATCCGGGAAGTTCACGGCCGCGGCGCGCACCCGCACCCGCGCCTGCCCCTCTCCGGGCACGGGTACGGGCCGCTTCTCGATCCGCAGGACGTCCGGTGTCCCGTATTCGGGACAGACCACCGCCCGGACGGTCACTTCCCCTGCCACACCGGCTCTCGCTTCTCCATGAACGCCATGGCGCCCTCTTTGGCGTCGGCGCTGGCGAACACCACACCCTGCCAGTGCCGCAACCGTTCGGCGGCCTTGCCGGGGTCGGTGACCGACAACCGTACGAGTTCCTTACACGCCGCGACGCCCAACGGCCCGTTGGCGGCGATCCGTTCGCCGAACGCGATCGCGGTGCCGAGCACCTGGTCCGCGGGTGTCACCGCATTGAACAGGCCGATCTCGTAGCCGCGGGCCGCGGTGAAATAGTCGCCGGTCAAAGTGAGTTGCAGGGCGATCCCGAGGGGTATCCGCTCGGCGATATAGGTGCCGCCGCCACCGGGGAACAATCCGCGCTGCACCTCCGGCAGCCCGAATTTCGCGGTCTCCGCGGCGACGATCAGATCGCAGCCCAGCAACAACTCCAGGCCGCCACCGACCGCTGTGCCGTTGGCGGCGCCGATCACCGGGACCTCCACCTTGCCACGGGTGAGACGCTGGAACGCGCGGTTCTCCGGAGTATCGCTGAACCCCACATCTTCGCCGCCCGAGAATGCTCGCAGATCCATACCCGAGCAGAACGCCTTCTCACCGGCCGCGGTGAGAACCAGCGCCCGGATCCCGGGATCCTGCTCGGCGGCCAGCACGGTGGCGCCGATCCCGGCGATGAGGTTCCCGTTCAGCGCATTACGGGCCTGCGGCCGGTTCAGGGTGAGCACGGTGACCGCACCGCGGGTTTCGACCAGGAATTCGTCATCGCTCATGTGCGGTACTCCGTTGTTTCGGCGAGTTCGGCGGCCGACCGCATGAGTTCGGGGACGATCGGGCCGAAGGATTGCAGCTTCACATCATCGCCCGCGCGCTGGAAACCCTGTTCCAGCACGATGGCGAGTTTCCATTTGGCGAGCACCAGGTAGTAGTCGAGATCATCGACCTGGCGTCCGGACACCTCCGCATAATGCGCCACCACTTGATCACGCGAGGGCATATCGCGCATATCCACATACCCGGAATCGTCCGGTGCGGAGGTGTCGGCGGGCCAGCTCTGCACCATCCACGCCAGATCCAGTTTCGGATCGCCGACAGTGCCCATCTCCCAGTCCACGATGGCCGCCAGCCGGGCAGGTGCGCCGTCGCGGTACATGACATTGGCGAACTGGTAGTCGCCGTGCATGAGGCCGGGGCGGTAGTCCAGCGGGCGGTGTTCGCGCAGCCAGCGGGTCGCGGTGTCCATCCCGTCGAGTTCGCGGCCCTTGATCCGGTCGAAGAAGCCGGTCCACCGGGCAACCTGGCGTTCGTGGAAGCCGTCCGGCCGGCCCAGATCGTGCAGGCCCCGGTCGCGCCAATCCACGGTGGACAGCAGGGCGATCCCCTCGGCGAGCTGATAGGCGAGGCCGGCGCGGGCGGCGGGGTCGGTATCGAAGGGCGCCGGCCAGACCCGGCGATGGTCCATCGGCGACCAGCCGTCCACGAATCCCATCAGGTAGAAGGTGCGGCCGAGTACGGCGGTATCGGTGCATACGGCCACGGCAGGAGTATGCGGGACATCGGTGCCGTCCAGGGCCTCGATGATCCGCCATTCCCGCAGAATGCCCTTGTCCCGGTCGGCGGGCGCGTGCACGGGCGGTATGCGCAGTACGCACCGGTGTTCGCCGCGGGTGATCTCGTAGATCTCGTTCTGTGTACCGCCGGACAGCAACCGGGTCTGCAGTGGTTCGCCCTTGCCCGGAAGCCCAATTTCGTCCATCCAATTCGCCAGTGGCGCAAAGTCGATCATAGGTTGTCCGCCTCGGTGTCCACGTATTCGGCGTATTTGGCGCGGGCCGCCTCGAGTCGCCGGGGAATCCATTCGGTCGGCCAGTCGTCGTCGCTGGGCCGGTAGTCGCGTAGTACCTGTTTGGCGACGGTCATCTTGTGGACCTCGGTGGGTCCGTCGGCCAGTCCCATCACCCCGGCGCCGTGGATCATGGTGAAGAACGGCATCTCGTTGGTGGTGCCGAGGGCGCCGTGGACCTGCATGGCCCGCCAGGCGATATCGTGCAGGACGGCCGGCATCACGACCTTCACCGCGGCGATATCCTTGCGGACCTTCTTGTAGTCGTTGTATTTGTCGATCTCCCACGCCGTATGCAGTACCAGCAGCCGGAACTGTTTCAGCTGGGCGTAGGAATCGGCGATATAGCCTTGGACGAACTGTTTATCCGAGAGCCGGGTGCCCGCGGTTTCCCGGCTCAGCGCGCGCTCGCACATCATGTCGACGGCCTTCTGAGCGAGTCCGATCGTGCGCATGGCGTGGTGGATCCGGCCGCCGCCGAGCCGGGTCTGTGCGATGACGAATGCCTGGCCTTCGCCGCCGAGCAGCGATTCGGCGGGTACCCGGACGTTGTCGTACTGGATGAGTGCGTGCGAACCGTCGTTCAGTGGTTCACCGGCCAGTCCGATATTGCGTTCGATCTCGATGCCGGGGGTGTCGGCGGGCACCAGGAACATCGACATCCCCTTGTAGGGACTCACGTCGGGGTCCGTCACCGCCATGACTATCAGGAACGATGCGGTACGGGCGTTGGAGGAGAAGAACTTCCGGCCGTTGATCACCCAGTCGGCACCGTCGCGTTCGGCGCGGGTGCGGAACAGGGTGGGATCCGCGCCGGCATGCGGTTCGGTCATCGAATAGCAGGAGAACAGTTCGCCGTCGAGCAGCGGCTGCAGATACTGCTGCTTCTGGGCTTCGGTGCCGTAGTGGGCGATGATCTCGGCGTTCCCGGTATCGGGGGCCTGGCAGCCGAACACGATGGGCGCCCAGGAACTGCGGCCCAGGATCTCGTTGAGCAGCGCCAATTTCAGCTGCCCGTATCCCTGGCCACCCAGCTCCGGGCCGAGGTGGGTCGCCCACAGGCCTTGATCCCGCACCCGCTGTTTGAGCGGATCTATCGCCGCTCGGCGGGCGCCCTCGAGCGGCACGAACTGTTGATGCGGCCACACCAGATCCAGGGGTTCGACCTCGTCCCGGACGAAGGTATCGGCCCAGTCCAGCTTCGCCTGGAAGTCGGGTTCGGTCTCGAAATCCCATGCCATTTGCAACTCCTCTCGTTCGGTGAGAATATCCTTCTTGTGGACAAGAATGCAATTCTTCCGGAGTTGGGGCTGGTCGGGCGGATCGCCCGGAAGGCGGTGGCCGAGCGAGAGGCCGAATACGCCGGCGAGATCCGCCGGCTCCTCGATGCCGCGCTCGATCAGGTGCGGCAGGGTGGTCCGAATACCCGCCCCCGGGTCGCCGATATCGTGGCCGCCGCCGGGCTGTCCAACGATGCCTTCTATCGGCATTTCCGGTCGAAGGATGCGCTGATGGCGGCCGTGCTGGCGGATGGGGCGGAGCGGCTCGCGGACTATGTCGCGCACCGGATGTCGAAGGAATCCGGACCGGAAGGGCGAGTGCGGAGCTGGGTGGCGGCGATCCTGGCGCAGGCCGAGCCGGCGAGCGCGGCCGATACCCGGGCGGTGCTGTGCCAGACCGGTGCGCTCGGCATGGATCTGGTGTCGGGGCAGGCCGGTTCGGCGCCGCAACGGCTCGCGGTTCTGCTGTACGAGCCGTTCGCGGGGCTCGGGGTGCGGGAGCCGGAGCACTGTGCGGGGTTGGTTGCCTACGCGATCGTCGGCAAGTTGTCGGAGTATCTCTGGTCGAATGCCGAGCCGGTGCCGGAGGAGGTCGAGCGGCTGGCCGGATTCTGTCTCTCTGTAGCTGCCGCTGAGGCTCGATAGGGGCGCCGATACAGTCCGGTCCAACACGGTAAACATTGCAATCCTTGTTAGGATTGACGTAATGTACGCCCATGGACTTCACGATGGGTGCGACCGCCGGGGAGCTCCGCGGTGAGCTACGCCGGTTGATCGCCGCCGAGGTCCCCGCCGGATATCTGGGCGCCTTCACCGATGATCCCGCGGATCTTGCTGTCGCTCAGCGCTTCTGCGCGACGCTGGCCGAACGCGGACTGCTGTGCCTGGCCTGGCCGCACGAGTACGGCGGGCGCGGTGCCTCGATCTGGGAGCAGACCGTGGTGCGCGAGGAGATGTGGGCGCAGCACGAACCGCGCGGCGCGCAATACATGGGCGTGAACTGGGTCGGGCCGACCATCATGCGGCACGGAACGCCCGAACAGCAGCGCAAACATCTTCCGCCGATCGCCCGCGGGGAGGTCATCTGGTGTCAGGGGTTCAGTGAACCCGAGGCCGGATCCGATCTCGCGTCGCTGCGCACCACCGCCCGGCGCGACGGTGACGGCTGGTCCATCTCCGGGCAGAAGATCTGGACCTCCTACGCCACCATGGCGCAATGGTGTTTCCTGTTGGCCCGGACCTCGCACGAAGGCCGTAAACAACAGGGGCTCACAGTTTTCCTGCTGCCGATGTCCGATCCGGGAATCACTGTCCGGCCCATCGACGCAATGCTCGGACCGCACCACCTCAACGAGGTGTTCTTCGACGGCGTCCGGGCGACCGAGGCCGATGTGCTGGGCGAAGTGGGCAACGGCTGGTCGGTGGTCCAGGAGGTGCTGGCCTTCGAGCGGGTAGGCATCGCCCGCTACGCCCGTTGTGAACGGCTGCTGCACACCGCGCCCGAAGTTCTCGCCGAGTACTGGGACGAAATCCCGGAGGTGCTGCGTGGCCGCTGGGCGCGCATGCTGATGCGCTGCCGCCGGGCCCGGCTGCTGGCCTATCAGGTGCTCTCGCTGCAGAATTCGGGCACGGTCGCGCCGGGGGATGCGGCGGCCTATCGGATCGCGGTGACCCGGCTCGATCAGGACAGCGCCGAAGTGCTGGTGGAACTGGCCGCGACCGTACCCGGCGATACGGATGACAGGCGGCGATTCCAGCGTGCCGTGCACGACCACTGGCGCTACGCCAATGCTGCCACCGTGGCGTCCGGCAGTATCGAGGTGCAGCGCATCCTGCTGGCGCGGGAACTGCTCGCAGACCCCGCGAGGGGGACTGCCGCGGGCCGGCCCGGTCGCGCGAACAACGCCGGTCCGGTCACCGGACAGGTCCGGTCGTGAGTGGTTCACCTGCCGCGGCAACCGATACTGTGGCGCGGCCGCCGGACTGCCCGCCGCAGTCTCGTCCGGCTGCGCCCGCGATGAGGTCCGCCGACCCGGGAACGGAAACCTCACGGTCCGCGGCGTCGGATGGGAACCCGGTCACGGGCGACCCCGTCGATGCGGCCGGGTGCGGGTATTGCGACAGGCAGGCGGCACACGATGCGGTGGCCGGTCGGGCACCGGGGACCGGATCCGGGCGATCGAATCGGCACCGGGTCCGGGTTCGTGGTGGGGCGGAAGATCGTTCGGGGCCCGAGCGGGTGCGGGCAACGCAGGAGGACGCGCGAGCTGCCCACAACCGGCAGGGATACCGCGTCCGGCGGAGGAGGACAGCGTGAGTACACCCAGTCGACGGGATCCGCGCTCCGGCGACTCCCGGCCAGGGGGCGCAACAATCGTGGATCACAGCCACACCTCGGCGGGCGCCGACCACGAATTGCGCCTCGAATTGAGCTCGGAGGCCGAGGAATTCGGTCGCGAAGTGGTGCGGGCGCTCGGCGCGGCCGGCGGCGACGACCTCGTGCAGCGGGCGGAACGGGCGCCGGGCAGCCGAGGCGAGAGGGTGGAACCGGTGCTCGGCGAACTCGGTGTCTGGGAGCTGGCACCGCGGCGTGACCCGGTGGAGCTCGAGGCGGCCGCAGCGGTATGCCGGGCCGGCGGCTACTGGGCGGCTCCGTACCCGGTGGCGGAGCGGCTGGCGCGGCCGGACGAGCCGGGTTACGACGGTTTGATCGTGGTGTCCGGGCCGGAACCCGCGGGGCCGGTGCTGGGTACCGACCTCCGGTGGGCAACCGTATCCGTGGCGGGGGAGCGCGGAGTGGCGACCCCGTCCGCGACCGCGCAGTCCGCGCGGGAGTCGGCGTTCGTCGTCCCGCTGGCCATCCGGCCCGTGGCGGGGGACGGCACCGCGGACCTTGCGCTCGCGCTGACACTTCCGTGCTGGACGCTGCTGGGCATGCTGGACCGGGCCCTCGAACTGACCCGGGCGCATGTGCGGATCCGCGAACAGTTCGGGCGCCCACTGGCCGAATTCCAGGGTGTGCAATTCCAGCTCACCGAGGCCGAGGTCGAGCGGCGGGGAGTCGACCTGCTGGCCCGGTACGCCCTGTGGAGTATCCAATCCGGGCGTACCGAAGCGCTCGACGACGCCCTCGCCTTGCGCCTTGCCGCGATCGAGGCGGCCGATATCGTGTTCCGGGTGGCGCATCAGCTGCACGGCGCGGCCGGGTTCTGCGATGAGACCACGTTGTCGTGGCTGTCCCGCTACAGTCTTCCGTTACGGCGCCTGCCGTTCGCCGCCGTCGGCACCGAGCAGGCGTTGACCGGCCGGATCGGCCGCCGCGGGCTGGCGGGACTGTTCTCCGACCCGATGGGGGTATGAGACCTATGCGATACGACCTGCCGGAGGTCCTCACCGTCACCGGTGCGGGACCGATCCGCACCGTCACGATCAACCGGCCGGCCGAGCTGAACGCGGTGAACGCGGACCTGCATCGGGCGCTGGCGCAGGTGTGGCGGCAACTGGCCGCCGATACCGAGGCGCGGGTGGTGATCCTGACCGGTGCGGGCCGGGCGTTCAGCGCCGGCGGCGACCTGGACTGGATCGCCTCGTTCCTCGACGATCCGGTGGCCCGCGACGAGAGTATCCGCGAAGGCGCGGAGATCATCGAGGAACTGCTGCGCTGCCCGCTGCCGGTGATTGCCGCGGTCAACGGCCCGGCCGTCGGTTTGGGCGCCAGCATCGCCATCCTCTGCGATATCGTCCTCATCTCCGACCGTGCCCATCTCGCCGACCCGCATGTGGCGGTCGGTCTGGTGGCCGGCGACGGCGGCGCCGCGTTCTGGCCGCTGCTGACCCCGATTCTGCGTTCCCGCGAATACCTGTACACCGGTGACCGGATCGACGCCGCCACGGCGGTGGAACTCGGGCTGGCCAGCCGGACGGTGCCCGCCGACGATCTGCTCCCGGCCGCGAGCCGGCTCGCCGAGCGGTTGGCGAAACAACCGCAGAACGCGCTGCGCAGTACCAAACGGGTGGTGAACATGTATCTCGCGCAGGCCCTGGCCGGTCCGCTACAGGCCGGATTCGCGGCCGAAGTGGTCACCATGCAATCCCCGGAACACCGGGAACGCCTCGAAGCACTCCGTGAACGGGCACGGCGATAACGTGGGCGCCGAAACCTCCACCGATCTGGCGGACTTCCGGGCCACCGTGCGGGAGTGGTGCCGCACGCACGTCCCCGCCGAGTGGCGCACCACCCAGACCGGCGCCACCGACGCCGAATTCGTGAACTTCCAGCAGGCCTGGTTCCAGGAACTGCGCACCGCCGGATACGCCGTCCCGCACTGGCCACGCGAATACGGCGGCGGTATGCCGATCCCCGAACAGATCGTGCTGTATCAGGAACTCGCCGCGCACGACGCCCCACGGCTGGTGCTGGCGTTCGTCGCCATCCACCACGCGGCCGCCACCCTGCTGGCCGGCGGGACCGCGGAGCAGCGGCAGCGGCATCTGCCTGCAATCCTCGACGGTGAACTGTGGGTGCAGGGGTTCTCCGAACCGGGCGCGGGCTCGGATCTGGCCGCGTTGCGCACCGCTGCCCGCCGCGACGGCGACGACTACCTGGTCACCGGCCAGAAAGTATGGGCCAGCGGCGCCCAATACGCCGATTGGTGCCTGCTGCTGGCCCGCACCGGCCCGGAAGCCCCCAAACGCAAAGGCATCTCCTATTTCCTGATGGATATGCGCACCCCCGGTATCGAGGTCCGGCCCATCCGGCAGGCCACCGGTGAATCGCATTTCTGCGAGATCTTCCTCGACGACGTGCGGATCCCCGCCGCGAACCTGCTCGGCGCCGAGAACCGCGGCTGGCAGCTGGCACAACAGACCCTCGGCGCCGAACGCGGCCTCACCATGCTGGAACTCGCGGAACGTCTCGGTAACGCGGGGTTCCGCCGGCTGATCGAGGAATGCCGCAAACCCGGCATCCTCGGCCGGCCCGCCCTCGACGATCCCCGGACAACCGACCGGCTGGCCCGGCTGGAAACCGAGCTGACCGGCCTCCGCGCTCTGTGCCGCGATCTGGTCGAACGCCACGATGCCGGTACCGTCGGCCCCGCCGATGCCTCCATCGTCAAGCTGTACTACAGCGAACTCCTGCAGCGGATGACCGATTACGGTGCCGAAATCAGTGGGTTGCCCGGCCAGACCGTCCGGCGCAAACCGATGTCGGGCGGCTGGGAATCCGGCGCCTGGGTCCTGGATTTCGTCGGTTCCTGGGAATGGACTATCCCCGGTGGCAGCAGCGAAATCCAGCGCACGATCATCGGTGAACGCGGACTGGGTCTGCCCAGAGAACCGGCGGGAGCATGATGAGCGACGATTTCGCCGAATTCCACGACGAACTGCGCGCCGTGGCGCGGGAACTGCTCGGTAAGGCCGGCGACGCGGCGGTGGAATGGCCTGCCTTGGCCGGCGCCGGTTGGACAGGGCTCGAGGCTTCCGACGAATTCGGCGGGACCGCAGCAACATTCACCGAAACGGCGATCCTGCTCGAGGAGATCGGCCGGGCGGCGGCTCGCACCCCGTATTCCGCCGTCGCCGCGGCGGGTATCGGCGCCCTGTGCTTACTGGAACCGACTACCCACCGCGACGTCGTACTGCGCGAAACCGTCGCGGGAACTGCGCGCCCCGTAGCGGTACTCGCGGGAAACATGGTGCCGGCGGCCGGCGGCGAAACGGCTTGTGCCGGCACCGGAGGCATAGTACCCACCTTCGAATTGGTCCAAACCGGTAAGGCGGTCCTGCTGTCCGGATCAGCGGATTTCGTCCTCGATGCCCCCTCGGCCACGGTCTTGCTGATCCCCGCCCGCGCCGCCGACGGTGCCCTCGGTATCACCCTGGTCGAACCCGGCGCCGCGGGACTGCAGATCACCGGACAGCCGGTCGTCGACGAGACCCGGTCACTCGGCAAGGTCACCGCCCTGGATGTGGCCTTGACGCCACAGTCGTTCGTCCCGTTCGCCCCCGGGGCAGCCCATCCCCTGCACCATCTCCACGACCGCGCCGCCCTTGCGGTGGCCTGCGACAGTCTGGGCCTCGCAGCCGCCATGCTGGACGCGACCGTCGACTACACCCGGGTCCGTGAACAGTTCGGCCGCCCCGTCGGTTCGTTCCAAGCCGTCAAACACGCCTGTGCCGACATGCTGGTCGAGTTGACCGTCGCCCGGCAACTGGTGACCGCCGCCCTGACGGCCATGGCCACCGGCGACCCGGACAGCAGCCGGTCGGTGAGCATGGCGAAATCGTTCACCGGCGAAGCCGCGGTCCGGATCGCCGGTGCCGCGATGCAATTGCACGGCGGTATCGGTTACACCTGGGAAAGCGGAATCCACCGCTACCTCAAACGCGCCACCCTCAACCGGTCCCTCTACGGCTCACCCGCCGACCACCGCCGCGAGCTCGCCGCTCGATATCGGTGACGCCGCCGGGACACGACGGCACGGGGGCCGAAGACAAGCCTGCCCACCGGATCCGGTTTGTGGCATCCGAACTACCGGCGATGTCCCCGACCGCCCGCGCAGAGGGGTCGGGGAACAACCTGTCCGGTTCAGCCGACCGGGGTGCCGTCCCATGAGACGAGTCGCCACCCCTTCTCCGGGGTGCCCTTCACAACCACCCGGCTGGTGTTCTGCAACGGGTCGTTCTGCAGCTTGCTCGGGTCCGGGTCGGAGACGGAGAGCATTGTCCAGATCATGATGGCACCGCCGTGCGAGAAGATCATCGGACGCTTGCTGCCGCGGTTCTGAATGTCCTGGATGGAGTCGTCCATCCGCTTCTTGAACTCGTGACCGTTGATCGAGCCGGGGATGCGGGCGTCCAGATTGCCCTGGATCCACTGGATCGGTGCTTCGAAGTAACCCTGGCCGGCCTCGTGCTCCGGTTTGCCCTCGTAGATACCGGCCTCGATTTCGTGGAGACCCGGCTCGACGGTCACCGGACCAGCACACTGGTCCGAGGTCGGCTGCGCCGTCTGCTGGGTCCGGATCATCTTCGACGCGTAGATGCCGTCGAATTTGCAATCGGACAGGTACCCGGCCACCGCTTCCGCTTGGGCCCAGCCCTTGTCGGTCAGTTCGGGGCCCGGGGTGGAGGTGTCGATCAGGCCGGAAGCATTGCCGGCCGATTCGCCGTGGCGGATGAAGGTAAGGAACATTTCACCGGTATGCGGCGCGGCGACCGCGCTGCCGCCGCCGGCTACGAGGATCGCCATTGCCGCGATGATCGCTCCGATCATCGCGGACAGGCGAGATTTGATCAGATACACAGGGAGTCCTCCTGGATAGATGCGGGCCGCGCTGGAACATCGAAGTGCCCGAACCGGCACGCTAGGGCAGTGTGAGCGAAAGCCACGATCCGTTTCCCGCTGAATGACACATTCGGCGTCAGAGGTAACAGCAGAGTGCTACCCGCACCGTCCTGCACCACAGCGCCGGGCGTTCGCCGCGGCGCACAAGGTCGCCGGTCTACTCGGCGAGTCGTCGAGCTGCCAGCAGCTTCAGATCGCTGGATTTGATCTTGGCGCTCGAGCTGAGTGAGAGGTCGGCCTCGGTGAAGAACAGGATGTCGCGGGGGACCTTGTAGCTGGCGAGTTGGGCGCGCAGGTGGTCGCGGATCGCGGTGGCGTCGAGGGGGTGGCCGGTGTGCGGGACCACGCAGGCCACCACCATTTCGCCCAGGGTTTCGTGGGGGACGCCCACCGTGCGGCCGATTTTCACGCCGGGGTACTGGGCGAGCACCTCGTCCACTTCCAGTGGGGAGACGTTCGCGCCGCCGGTTTTGATGATGTCGGTGAGCCGGCCTTTCCAGTAGAGCCGGCCCTCGTCGTCGAGGTATCCGCCGTCGCCGGTGTGGAAATAGCCCTCTTCGTCGAGGGTTTCGTCGAGGGGCGTGCCCACGTAGCCGAGCATGAGGGTGGGGCCTTTGACGCAGATCTCGCCGTGCTCGCCCCTGTTCAGGATCGAGTCGGTGAGAGGATCGGTGATCTTCACCGTTACCCCGGGCAACGGCACACCGCTGCTGCCGGCGATCGTCTCCTCGGGCGTGCAGGCCGGGAAACACGTGGTGATGGTGAAGGTTTCGGTATTGCCGTAGGCGTGGCCGGGTTCGGTCCAGTCGGTATCGATGGTGGGGTGGGTGGCCAGCGGGAGGTCGCGGTCGACGAAACGCAGGCTGCTCAGGTCCACGGTGTTCCAGTTGGGGGCACCCTGGAGTTGGGCGTGCTGGTGCGGCCAGGAGACCGGGAAGGTGACCCGCTGCGTCTGCATCAGTTCGAGGGCTTCTTCGGCATCGAACATCGACTGCAGAACCAGGGTGCCGCCGGCGGCGAGGGTGGCGCCCAGCGCCTGGCCGAAATTACCGGACCAGAAGAAGCCGTTGGCGGTCCAGCAGCGCACCTCGTCGTCCGGGCCGAAACCGAACATCCGGCGAAACCGCCACAGCTGGATGGTGACCCCGCGGTGCGCGCTGCGGATACCTTTCGGTTTGCTGGTGGTGCCGGAGGAGAAGAACAGGACGGCGGTATCGCTGGGCTGCACGGTCGCGGCGGCCGCGGCGATCAGTGCGGGATCGGTGTCCGCACCGCGTGCCAGGAAGTCGTCCCAGCTCTCGATCGCCGTCGCTGTCACCGGTTCCCCGACGGCCGCGACATAGCGGAGGAAGGGATACTCCGTCGAGGCGACCGTTCCGGGGACGGCGGTGCCGAGCTGCGGTTCCAGTCCGGTGAGCACCTCGCCGAAATCTGTTTTCGCGACGCGGCGTTCGAACAGCAGCACCGAAACCCCGGAGATCCGGAGCAGATGATCGAGCTCGGGCGCCGTGGAGAACGTACTCAGCGCCACCGCGACCCCACCCGCCAGCGAGGCACCGAAAACCGCCGCGAGCCATTCGGCCCGGTTGGTCATGAGCACGCCGACGCGGCTGTCCTTCCCGACCCCGCACGCCCGCAGCGCCCGCGCGACCTCGTTCGCCCGGTCCCACAGGTCGGTGTACGTCCATTCGACACCGTCGGCGGGAGAGATCAGCGCGGTGCGATCGGTATACGAGCCGGTGACCTCCCGGAGGAATCCCGGGAGGGTGAGCGTGCCCAGACCGGGTTCTGCCGTCAGGGGTGGCCCCGCGACGACCGCCGGGGCTGGAGTGTGCTGGGTCCCGGTGCTCATCCGGTGTCCTCTCTGATGGTGCTCCGCACGCGGTGCACGGATGGTGCTGGGAGGACCTCCGCCCGGATCGCGGCGGCCCGGCGTTCTGTTGTCGCGATGATTCGCGGTTGTGGGGCCGGCGCGCCCCGCGGTGGCCGAGTTACAGCGGTAGCTCGACCTCGGCGGTGCAGGAGACGAGCACACCACCGTCCTGGTTCGTGAGCTTCACCTTCACCTGGACCAGCGGCACACCCCAGGTCGATTCCGGTGTCTTGTCCACGATCTCGGCGTCGAAATAGGTGACATCGCCTTCGAACGCGGGGCCCCGGAAATCGGCCTTGGTGTGCCGGACCATGCCGTCGTTACCCGCCCAGTAGGCCAGGTAGTCCGTGCACCACGCGCCCATGGTGGCCCCGTACCCGTAGGCGCGTGCCATCCCCACATCGCCGGCCTTGTCGGCGTCGATATGGCCGCGGGACGGCCCGACGTACAACCCGTCGCGCAACCGCGGATCGATTTTCGCGCCCTCTTCGTCGAAGCCGAAACCTTCCGTCCAGCCGGGATCCTGGTAGACCCAGGGATCCTCGACCCCCTCGGGCGCCGTCCACCGGAAGGTGCCCCAGATGTTGAACAGGAAGGCCCGGTACTCGGTGGTGAAGCTGGCGATACTGTGCGGGCCGATCACCCGGCGCGGCAGTTTGTCGCCGACCTTCACCTCGTCGAAATGCGGTGAGACACCGAGCCGGTTCGACATGAGCCATTCCGTGCGCAGCGCGTCGACCGCGGCGAGTTCGGCGGCCGTCCATTTCTTGATCTCGCCGAGCTGGTTCTCGTACATGCCGCGTTTGTTCGCCTCCTCGGCGAGGTAACGGATCGCGGTCGACCGTTCCTTGGCGACGAGCACCCCGTGCTGGTTGCGGTGGACGGTATCGCCGCGGGAGAACATGGTGGGCCCGGCGAATTTCGTCTCGGCCACCTTGTAATCGTGGAACCGCCGCTCCTGGAAAAGCTGGTCACCGGGCCGCACGGGGCAACCGTAGAACCACCACTCCTCGCCGCCGAAGATGAGGTGGCTGTTCGGGATATGCCCCACGCAGGCCGGTGCCGCACCGTGACCGTAATCGAGGGCGACCGCGATCGATTGCGGCGCGACGAGCCCGCCGTAGCGGGATTCGCGGGCGAACTCCTGATCCCAGTGCAGCGGGTTCGGGTAATCCATCGCCATCACCCAGCGGCGGATGTCGGAGGTGCTGCACGGATCCCATAGCTGGCCGCCGCCGATGGGTTTGCCGACACGGTGGTCGACATCGCTCAGGTCGAGTTCGACGGTCGGTTCGGTCGCCTTCTTGGTCACGAGTAACTCCTGCTCAGCGGTTCACATCGACGACTATTCGGCCGCGGACGGTCCCCGCGATGAATCCACCGGCCGCCTCGATCGCCTCGCCGAGCGGGACCTCCCGGGCGATCGAATCGAGGACGGCGGGGTCCAGATCGCGGGCCAGGCGGCCCCATGCGTCGAGTCGTTTCTGGAGGGGCGCCATCACACTGTCCACACCCAGCAGCGAAACGCCGCGCAGGATGAACGGGGCGACGGACGCCGGGAAATCCATGCCCTGGGCGAGGCCGCAGGCGGCCACCGCGCCGCCGTAGCGGGTTTGCGCGGCGGCATTGGCGAGGGTGTGACTGCCGGCGGTGTCGACGACACCGGCCCAGCGTTCCTTCTGCAGCGGTTTGCCCTTTTCGGCGAGTTCGGCGCGGTCCACCACCGTGGTGGCGCCGAGTTGTTTCAGGTAGGCATGCTCATCGGCCTTGCCGGTGGCGGCTGCGACGGTGAAGCCGGCCTTGGTGAGCAGGGCGATCGCCACACTGCCGACTCCGCCGGTCGCGCCGGTCACCAGGATTTCGCCCGCGTCCGGAGTGAGGCCGTGGTGCAGTAGCGCGTCCACGCACAACGCGGCGGTGTAGCCCGCGGTGCCGATCGCCATGGCGTGGCGTTCGGTGAATTCGCCGGGCAGCGGAATCAGCCAGTCGCCGTTGAGCCGGGCGCGCTGGGCGAGGCCACCCCAGTGGGTTTCGCCGACGCCCCAGCCGTTCAGGACGACCTTGTCACCGGCGGTCCAGCGGGAGTGGCTGCTCGCGGTCACCGTGCCGGCGAGGTCGATACCGGGAACCATCGGGAACTTGCGCACCACGGGGGAGGCGCCGGTGATCGCGAGGGCGTCCTTGTAGTTGAGGGTGGAGTAGGCCACCTGGATTTCGACGTCGCCCTCGGGCAACCGGTCCTCGTCCACGCTGGTGAGTTCGACCTGGGGGCCGGCTTCGCCCTTGTTGATGACAATTGCGGAGAACATCGGTTGATGTGGTCCTTCCTCGATCCGTTCGGGATATGTGCCGTTCCAGCATCTCGAACGGCAACGGTTCGGTGGACGGGTGCCGGTTCGCGCGGTGGGAGAATTTAATTCTCCAAATATAAGAATCATATTTCCAGCCGCGGTTATCGCTGTCAACACCCGAGCCGGTGGTCAGTGTGCCGTCCACCCGCCGTCGACGACGATGGTCTGGCCGGTGACATAGCGACCCGCATCGCCGGCCAGCCAGACGATCGCGCCGACCATGTCTTCGGCGGCCCCTTCGGTGGGCAACGGAATATTGCGCCGCAGATATTCGGCACCGCGGTCGCTGTCGTACAGGGTGTCGGTGATCTCGCTGCGGAAGAACCCCGGCGCCACCGTGTTGACGCGGATCGAATGCCGGGCCCATTGAACCGCGAGTTCCGTGGTGAGTCCGGACAATCCCGCTTTGCTTGCGGCATAGGACGCCTGCGGAATACCCGGTACGCCCACTCGCCCGCTGATCGAGGAGATATTCACGATCGATCCGCGGCCGAGTTCACGCATATACGGGAAAACCTGCTGAGCCAGCAGTAGCGGCGCCACCAGGTTGAGGTCGAGGGTGCGCCGGATATCGTCGAGTGGCTCGGATTCCGCGCGTTCGGCGCCGAACCGGTTTCCCGCGGCATTGATCAGGATCTCCGGCGGCCCCAGCCGGTCGGCGACGTCCGGGACGATCTCCGCGATCGCCGCCGGATCCGAAAGGTCACCGCTGCGGGCAATTCCCCCGATTTCTTCGGCCAGCGCGTCGAGCCGATCCCGCCGCCGCGACACCACCGCGACCCGCGCGCCGAGCCCCGCCAGCGCCCGGCTCACCGCCGCGCCGAGCCCGGACGATGCGCCCGTCACGACAGCGACCCGCCCACTCAGCTCGAACGATGGCAATACCGCCGTATGCGCGTCGACAGCAGGGCGTTCACCGGGTATCGGCGCCTTCCCGGTCCGGCCGCCCGGCCCCGCTGTTTCCGGACCCGGTTGCTGCTGCCCCTGTTCTCCGGGCCGGTGTGAGGGCCGTGCCTCGCGCAGCCGCGCAGTCGCTTCTCGGCCTGCTTCGTTCATTTCGGCCGTACCGGGGCTCGGCTCGGCCGTACCGGTGCTGGGCGAAAGCTCTGTTGGAAGCGGCGCCGGATCCGGCCCGCTCGTTCCGTTTCGCCGAGGCGGGTGCTGGGACTCTGCGCGGCGCGGCTGCGCTGCCGGATCCGAGTAGCTCATGCCGTGTCCGCGCGGGAGATCAGTTCGGGCAGCTGTGTGCGCACGACCTTGCCCATGGCATTGGTGGGTAGTGCGTCGACCGCTGTCCATATCTCGGGCACCTTGTAGCCGGCGAGTTCGCGCCCGCAGTATTCGGCGAGTTCGGTGAAATCCACGGCCGCTCCGTTCGTCTGGATCACTGCCGCGACCTGCTGGCCGAGTCGTTCGTGCGGTACCCCGCAGACCGCGGATCTCGCCGACCGCGGGATGGGTGTCCAGCACCCGTTCCACCTCGAGTGGATAGATATTCGCACTCCCGCGGATGATCACCATCTTCTTACGGTCCAGCAGGGTGAGCCGGCCGTCCGAATCGACCGTACCGATATCGCCGGTGAGAACCGGGCCCGCGGGTGGTGGTTCGATTCCGCCGCCGGTCCAATGCCCGAGAAGTGGGCGCCACCGGTTCGCCCACGGGCCGTCGGTCCGGGCCGACAGCCCGAGTTCGCCGATGTCCCCTGGTGGAAGCCGGTTTCCGTGGTCGTCGTAGGCCGCGACGTCATAGTGCGGCAGCACCGTTCCGCTCGTTCGCGGAGTCCAGTCCGTACCGGGCGGGTCGATCGAGACCACGGTCGGCG
Source organism: Nocardia carnea NBRC 14403 (assembly GCF_000308515.1). Taxonomy (GTDB): domain Bacteria; phylum Actinomycetota; class Actinomycetes; order Mycobacteriales; family Mycobacteriaceae; genus Nocardia; species Nocardia carnea. The sequence continues at coordinate 75,138 of NZ_BAFV01000122.1, forward strand.
CCTCGGTGAGCCCGTAGGTCACCCGCGGGACCAGCCCGTGCGCGGCGGCGAAGGCCTCGCGGAGCCGATCCGGGGTATCGCTGCCGCCGCTCCACACCTCGCGCAGTGAACTCGGATCCAGTTCCGGGTGGGCGGCCAGATCGTGCAGCTGGGCGGGTGCCCCGTTCCAGACCGTCACTTTCCGGGTGGCGATCCACTCGGCGACCCCGGCCACATCCCGGCGATCCATGATCACCGCGCAGCCGCCCGCCTGGGCGGTGAGCAGCGTCGACAGCACGATCATATTGAGAATGGTCAGCGGGAAGCTGTCCCCTTTACGCAGATCCGGGCCCCATTTCCGGGTGGCGACCAGAACTGCGCCGGGCAGCAGCATATTGCGCTGACTGTGCACCACTGCCTTCGGTCGCCCGGACGTTCCGCTGGTGAATGCGATACCGGCCGGGGCGTCGAGCGCGGTGTCGACAGCGGGCGCGGCGGGCGCGCGCTGAGCTGCCGTCCACTGGGCAGTGCTCACCCGGGCCGGTGTGTCGAGCAGGCAACGGGGGCCGGCCAGGACGACCTTCGGTTCGATCAGATCGTGCAGGTACTGCTGTTCGGCCGCAGCCATCGCCTCGCCGATACCCGCCCAGATCGCGCCGATCCGCTGGGCGCCGTGGAAGGCGGCGACGATAGCGAGGTCGTTGGGCAGGCAGGCCGCCACCCGGTCGCCGGGGCGCACGCCGAGCGACCACAGTGCGGCCGCGGCAGCATCGGCGTGTTCGTCGAGTTCACGGTAGGTCCAGATGCCCGACGCCGCCTCGATCGCGGGGGCGTCCGGTGTCGCGGCGAGAGCCGGTCGCAGCACAGCCGCGATGGATACGGGTAGCGGGCCCGCGCCGCGGGTCGCGGTACCTCCGTTGCCGGAAACGTCGTTCTCGCCATTGAAAATGGGCACATATACTTGATATCACTATCCTTACAAAGATTCATCAGATAGCCGTCGAATTCTTCGCGCGGCCCGGCGAAGGTAGGGCGTATGCAGCACACAGGGCCGCTGGCCGGAGTTCGGGTCATCGATCTGACCGCGATGGTGATGGGTCCCTACTGCACCCAGATCATGGCCGATATGGGTGCCGATGTGATCAAAGTGGAACCCCCCGCCGGCGACAACACCCGCTACATCTCGGTGGGCCCCGAGGAGGGGATGGGCGGGGTCTTCGTGAACGTGAACCGCGGTAAACGCAGTGTGGTCCTCGATCTGCGCGCGGAATCGAACAAGGCGGTGTTGCGCGAACTGATCGCCGAAGCCGACGTGTTCATCCACTCCATGCGCGGAAAAGCCGTTACCGCACTGGGCTTCGGCTACGAACAGGTGGCAGAGGTGAACCCGGCCATCGTCTACACCAATTGCTACGGCTACGGCCGCCGCGGCCCCGACGCCGACCGCACCGCCTACGACGACACCATCCAGGCCGAATGCGGACTGCCGTACGTGCAGCAACTGCTCACCGGGGAACCCGGGTACGTCGGCACCATCATGGCCGACAAGATCGCCGGAATGACCGCCCTCTACGCCACGATGATGGCCCTGTTCCACCGCGAACGCACCGGCGAGGGCCAAGAGGTCGAAGTGGCCATGTTCGAGACCATGGCCGCGTTCATGCTGGTGGAACACGCCAACGGCGCCCTGTTCGACCCGCCGCTCGGCACCGCCGCCTACCCGCGCGCGGTCACGAGTGAGCGCACCCCCTACCGCACCGCCGACGGCTATATCTCCGCCCTGGTCTACAACGACAAACAGTGGAACGCCTTCGTCGCCGCGGTCGACCCGCCCTGGGCGGGCCCGGAATTCGCGACCCTCGCGCAGCGCGCCGCCCGGATCGGCACCGTGTACGCGCATCTCCGCGAAACCTTCCGCGGCCGGACCACCGCGCAATGGCTGGAGCTGCTGAATTCCCTCGATATCCCGGCCGCGCCCGTGAACACCCTCGACGAACTACTCGACAATCCGCAACTGGCCGCTACCGGCTTCTTCCAAACAGTCGAAACACCCACCGGGCCGGTCCGTTTCCCGGGCCCACCCACCTGGTTCTCCCGCACCCCGGGCCGAGTTGCGGGGCCCGCCCCCCGGCTCGGTGAGCACACTCCGGAGGTCATGGGCGGAGGTGCCGGGGATCCGGTATCGGCCGAATCGGTGCGTGCCGCATGGTCCGCACGAGGCGACAGATCTTGCCCGTATCCGCGATCCGGCACAGCAGCCGGGCCGGGGCAAGCCGCCGGCTCTATCGGGGCTGCCGGGATGCAGGGACCAGCGCAGTCCGCCCGGCCGGCCGCAGCCGATGCCGTCGGCGGGTCGGTCAGTGAGCAGGCCGTTCCTGCGGAACGAGGGGAGCGCCGGTGAACACGGTCGAGGCCGGCGAGCTGGATCTGCGCCGATACCTGAGGCCGGGCGATCGGATCGTGATCGGTCAGGCCTGTGGGGAACCGAGCACACTGATCGAAGCGCTGACCGCGCAGGGGCGTGCGATCGGGGACCTGTCCGCCTTCGTCGCCACCAGTTTCTCCGGCATCTTCACCCCGGAATCCACCGAATCGTTCGCGCTGTCGAGTATGGGGGCCATCGGTTCACTGCGCACCCTTACCAAGGCACACCGGCTCGGCATCATCCCGTGCCATGTCGGCCGGGTGGGCCCGATGATCGAGGCCGGAACCCTTGGCTGCGATGTGGCTTTCGTGCAGGTCAGCCCCGCCGATGAGAACGGCCGGCACAGTTTCGGACTGATCGGCGACCATACCCGGGCCGCGGTGGACCGGGCGCGGGTGGTGATCGCCGAGGTCAACGAGCAAGTGCCGTACACCCTCGGTGAAGGGCTGCGGGCCGAGGAGATCGATTGCGCGGTCCGGGTTTCGCGTAGCCCGGTACAGGTTCCGCCCGCCGCGATCGGCCCCACCGATGAAAAGATCGCGAAATACGTCGCTTCCTACATCGAGGACGGTGCCGTACTCCAGGTCGGCGTCGGCGCCGTACCCGATGCCGTCCTGCGCCTGCTGGGCGACCGCCGGGACCTGGGTATCCATTCCGGAATGATCGGTGACGGTGTGGTCGACCTGATCCAGGCCGGTGCCGTCACCAACGCGCGCAAGCCGATCGACCCGGGGGTGACGGTTACCGGCGCCCTCATCGGCACCGATCGGCTGTACCGTTTCGCCGACCGCAACCCCGGGCTGCGGTTGTGTCCCGCTTCCTACACCCACGACCCCGCGACCCTTGCCCGGCTCGACGGCCTGGTCACCCTCAACTCGGCGATGGAAGTCGATCTCACCGGTCAGGTGAATGCCGAGCAGAGTGGGCCGGCCTATCTCGGCGGCACCGGCGGCCAGGTCGATTTCGTCCGCGCCGGGGCCCGCTCCCGCGGTGGGCACGCCGCAATCGCGTTGCCGGCCACCGCGAAAGGTGGCACGCTCAGCCGGATCACCGCCCGGCTGTCGGGCCCGGTGACCACCGCGCGCAGCGATGTGGATGTGATCGTCACCGAATTCGGTGCCGCCGAACTCACCGGCTGTCCGCTGGCCGAACGCACCCGCCGGCTGATCGCCATCGCCCACCCGGACTTCCGGGAAGACCTGGACCGGGCTGCTTTCGAGATCCAGCGCAGAGGATTCTGATGACCGACGCCGTACTGTTCGACGCCCGGCCCGACGGGATCGCGGTCATCACCCTGAACCGCCCGGACCGCCGCAACTGCCTCGACAAAGATATCCGGGCCGGCCTGTTCGACGCCTGGGACCGCTTCGAACGCGACCCGTCCCTGCGGATCGCGATCCTCACCGGCGCGGGCCGAAAAGCCTTCTGCGCGGGCGGGGATCTCGCGGAGATGGTGAAGACCCGGATGGGTGAACCACCACGCGATATGTTCCCGCTGCCCTACGACACCATCGAACTGTCCAAACCGACCATCGCCGCCGTCAACGGCGCCGCGTTCGCGGGCGGCTGGATGATCGCCCAGGCCTGCGATCTGTGCGTGGCCAGCACCACCGCCACCTTCGCGGTCACCGAGGTGAAGGTGGGCCGCAGCTCACCCTGGGCGGCCCCGCTGATCCATATGATCCCGCAGCGGATCATGATGGAAATCCTGCTCACCGGCGACCCGATCACCGCCCAGCGCGCCTACGAGATCGGGCTGGTCAACCGGCTCGCCGAACCCGGCGAACTGCTCGATACCGCGCTCGACCTGGCCGGCCGGATTGTGGCCGGTGCGCCACTGTCGGTGCGCGCGGCCCGGGAAACCGTCATGCTGGCAACCGAGATGGGCCGCTCGGCGGCGGCGTCGGCGGCCCGCCACGCAGCTTCCCGTGCCTACCGCAGCGCCGATGCTCAGGAAGGCCCCGCTGCGTTCGCGGAGAAACGGAAGCCGCGCTGGACGGGGCGATGAACTGCCGCAGCGGGCGCGACCCGTCATCGTGGCGTAGGCCGATTACATGCCGGCAACCCGGCTCGGCCCGCCGAAGCCACTGTGGGGCGTTACCCATTTCACGCTGCTGCCCTGCGACGCCTGAACTGATTGCGCTCGGGCGCACGTACTCTTGTGGACATGTCCGATCTCCCGGCCCGTTTGACCGTGGTGACGCTGGGCGCTCGAAATCTGCCCGCACTCCGCCGTTTCTATCGTGCCCTCGAATGGGAGGAAGTGCCGGGCGGAGACGACCAGTGGACCGGCTTTCTCCTCGGCGGTGTCCTACTCGCGCTCTACCCCGATACCGAACTGGCCGCGGAGGCAGCCGGTGGTGCCGCCGCCGGCTGGTCGGGGATAACTCTCGCCTGCAATGTGGACGGCCCCGAGCAGGTGGACCGGGCATTCGCCGCCGCGGTGCGGGCCGGTGCCGCGGTTGTCGCCGAACCGGTGGACCGCGCATGGGGCGGGCGTTCCGGCTATATCGCGGACCCGGAAGGGAACCGGTGGGAGATCGCTTGGGCGCCGGGCGCACGCTTCGACAAGTGCGGGGCGCTGACCGGTTTCAGCGGCTGAGGATCAGAAAACCTCGGCCGTGAAGCCGTCGGCGTCGCGGACCCGGAAAATATCGTGCAGCACCGTGGTGAGGACGTACAGGATCCGCTCGTGATCGAGTCCGGCCTCGTCCGGGCGCAATTCATAGGCCACCTCGCCCGCGACGAATCCCAGTTCGGCCAGCAGGGCAAGTTCCCGCTCGGTGAAACCGGTGGGCCCGGCGGGTTTACGACGGCGCAACCGCTGGTACAGCGTTCGGCGCAGCGGCCCCGCCGGATCGATGACTTCGATTTCGAAGATGCCGCGGGACTCGGCGAGCCATTGGACGGTACCGGGACCGGCGCTGATCACCACCGTGCCGTGCCCGGAGCTGCCACCGATCTCGATCGAACGATCCACCAGGTCCCGGATCGACGAGCGTAAGGAATACATGGCCCGAGTATGGATGGCCGCGACGAAACGCGAATCGGGAAAACTACTCGAGCCCGGGGTTGTGTAACCATTCGTTGCGTTCAGCGCATCGGCGAGCGGTGGCAAGGACACCGGCAATGGCGGGGGAGGGATCGTTCGCGGGCCACAGGACCGACAGTGCTGCCAGGATCGGCGGCCGGACGACGCCACGTTGGACGATACCGGCCCTGGCATTCGCGGCGTGCTCGGCGAACGACGCCGGGGCCAAACCGACTTCGCGTCCGCCGGCGAGCCGGGCGAGCATGGCGTGCACCGGCGGTTCGTCGAACGCGCAGATCTCGGGTGTGAAGCCCGCTTCCCGGCAGGCGGCGACGATACCGTCGTAGTACACCGGGGCGAGGCGGCGCGGGAACAACAGCAGCGTCTCGTCGCGGAGGTCCGCCACCGGGATCGGCGATCTGGCCGCGAGGCGGTGGCGGGTGCTGAGGAGCGCGGCCACGGGCTCTTTGCGGAGGAGTTCGGCGCCTACCCCGTCGACGGGCTGCGGTGAAAGAGCGAGACCGATATCCAGCTCGCCGGCACACAGACGTTCGGGGATCTCGGCGCTGAAGACCTCCCGGGCGTCGACCGTGAGGCCGGGATGGTCCTCATGGAGAGCATCCAGCAATGTCGTGAGCGTATCGAAGCCCGTTACCGGGGTATAGCCGAGCCGGATCGTCGTCGTGATCCCCGATCCGGCCAGCCGGGTGAGCTGTACGGCGTTCTCCAGCGCGGCCAGCGCAATCGGTGCCTCGCGAACCAGCGTGCGGCCCGCGGCGGTGAGCTGCACCCGGCGGTTCGAACGCACGAACAGCGAAGTTCCGAGGATCTCCTCGAGTTTGCGGATCTGATGGCTCAGGGACGGCTGGGCGATGTAGAGACGGATGGCCGCGCGGCCGAAGTGGAGTTCCTCGGCCACGGCCAGGAAGTAGCGGAGCAGGCGGGGGTTGATATCGATAGACGAATCCTATCGTTTCGTGGACGAACAAGTCTTGGACGCCTGCCCGGCGACCGACGTACGGTCGTTCTCGGGCCCCGGGAGACATTCCGGCCGGCCTGGCCGAACGCATGCGAAACATGGCCACGCACGGGTCACCTATCGACACAACGCAGACCTCGAAGGAATCACACAGGATGGATGTTTCGCAGCTCGAGTTCGGTATCGACAGTTTCGGCGACCGGCCCCGCAACGATCGGGGCGAGATCGTCTCGTATGCGCAGGCGATCCGCGCCGCGGTGACCGAGGCGGTCCTGGCCGATCAGGCCGGCATAGATGTGATCGCGCTGGGTGAGCACCATCGGCCGGAGTACGCGATCTCCAGCCCGGAGACGGTGCTGGCCGGTATCGCGACCGCCACGAAACGGATCCGGCTCGCCTCGGGCGTCACGGTGCTGTCCTCCGACGACCCGGTGCGGGTGTTCCAGCGTTTCGCCACCGTGGACGCGCTCTCCGGCGGCCGCGCCGAGGTGATCCTCGGCCGGGGTTCGTTCACCGAGTCCTTCCCGCTGTTCGGGTACGACCTCGAGGACTACGAGGTGCTGTTCGAGGAGAAGATCGACCTGTTCCACCGGCTCCTGGACGAGACACCGGTGACATGGGAGGGCACCACTCGTGCCGCCCTGCATGATGCGGAGGTGTACCCGAAGACCGAATCGGGGCGTCTCGCGACCTGGGTGGGGGTCGGCGGCACACCCGAGTCGGTGCTCCGTACCGCTCGCTACGGGTTCGGGCTCATGCTCGCCGTGATCGGCGGCGACCCGGCTCGTTTCGCTCCCTATGTGGAGTTGTACCGGCGGGCGAGTGCGGAGTTCGGTACGACCGCGCAGCCGGTCGGGATGCATTCGCCGGGTTTCGTCGCCGCGACCGACGACGAGGCCAAAGAGCTGTTCTACCCGGGGTACCGGGAAATCCACGACCGCATCGGCGCGTTGCGCGGCTGGCCACCGCTGCGCCGGGAACAGTTCGACGCCGAGGTGGCGAGCGGGTCGCTGTATGTCGGTTCGGTGGAGACGGTGGCGGCCAAGATCGCCCGGGCGATCCGCGCGCTGGATGTGGGCCGGTTCGACATGATCTACTCCGCCGCCGGCACCGTTTCCGCCACCGCCCGGCTACGTTCGGTCGAGCTGTACGGCACCGCGGTCATCCCCCGGGTCCGCGAGATTCTGGCCGGACAACCCACCGTCACGGTGGGGACGCCCCGATGACCGACTCCGGCTTGCCGCCCGACGGCTCGGCAACAGTGCACCTCGTCGCCCGAACTGCGACGCCCTCTCACGAAAGGACATCCAGATGGCCGAGGCATTGATCGACAACACCGGTGCGTCCGTGACGGTCGAGCTCGTTACCGCCGATCCGATCAGCTCCTACGTCCTGAATCTCGCCGACGGCTCATCCGCCGGCCGGGCCGATTTCGTCGACTCGCCCGGAGCAGACGCCGAGCGGATCTTTTTCCATACCGAAGTGGACCAGGAGTTCGGCGGACGAGGTCTGGCCGGGATACTGGTGCGGGCGGCGCTGGCAGACTGCATCGAGAACGGCATCACCGTCGTTCCGGTGTGCCCGTTGTTCGCTCGCCATCTGCGGACGCACGGCGATGCATTCGTCGCCAGCGGCGGTGTTTTCCGCCGGCCGACGCCCACCGATATCGACCTGGTCACGCGCGCTACCCGGAGCGGAGCATGAAATCTGCTCGGTGACACGTCTGCAGGAGGAGCACGAATGCGATCGGTCGTTCCCGACTACCTGACCGAGGCACTCGGAGATGTCGAGCCGGACATCTCCGGAGCGCCGGCGGGCTATATCCCCGAGCTCGCGGCGGCGGACCCCGACCGCCTCGGCGCGGTGTTCGCCACCGTCGACGGCATGGTGTACGGCGCCGGCGATATCGATACCGAGTTCACGATCCAATCGATTTCCAAACCGTTCACCTACGCGCTGGCACTGGCCGATCGCGGTTTCGGCCCGGTGCTCGCCAAAGTCGGTGTCGAGCCATCGGGCGAGGCGTTCAACCAGATCTCCCTCGAAAGCGATACCGGCCGCCCCTACAATCCGATGATCAACGCCGGTGCGATCACCGCGCATTCGCTGGCCGGCTCGCCCGAACTGACTCCGGCAGAGCGCGTGCAACGGGTCGTCGATGGTCTTTCGGCGTTCGCCGGCCGCCCGCTGACGATGGACGAAACGGTGTGTGCGTCGGAGATGGAGCACGCGCACCGCAACCTCGCCATCGCGCATATGCTCCGCAGCCACGACATCCTCACCGAAGACCCGCAGGCCGTCGTCGACGGCTACGTCCGTCAGTGCTCGGTGCTCGTCACCACGCGAGACCTCGCCGTGATGGCCGCGACGCTGGCCAACCGCGGGGTCAATCCGCTCTCGGGGGAACGAGTGATCCCCGAACCGGTGGTGCGTCAGGTGCTGAGCGTCATGTCCACCTGCGGGATGTACGACGCGGCCGGTGACTGGGCGACGCAGGTCGGCATTCCGGCGAAGAGCGGGGTGGCCGGGGGCCTGATCGGTGCGCTTCCCGGTCAGATCGGCATCGCCACGTTCTCACCACGACTCGACCGTCACGGGAACAGCGTGCGCGGGGTGTCGCTGTTCGAGCGGTTCTCCGCCGATATGGGTTTGCATGTGATGGAGGTTCCGGCCGCTGCGCGCGCGGTGGTGCGATCCAACCACGTCATCGGCCGCGGGCCGGACGCGCTCCGGGTCTTCCGATTACAAGGCGGAATCCGTTTTGCCGCAGCCGAGAGAGTGGTGCGAGAGGTCGTGGACACGGCACCCGCAGAAGTCACGGTGGCTGTGGACCTCACGAGGGTCTATTCGATCGACGACGTGGGCCGGCGCATGCTGCTGGAGATCGTGCGCCGGCTCACGCTGGATGGACACGAGGTCTACCTGGTCGACCCGGAAGCGATCATCCCCGACCCCGATCCAGGCGACGGTGGCCGGGTCACGGTCGTAGGACACGTTGAACAAGCCGTGCATTCGCGCACATAACCCAGGCAGCAGCCCCGGCGTCACCTGGGATTCGCCACGCCGGAGCTCAGGGCTGCGCAAGGAAAGGCGGCACACCGTGTCCACTTACAGCACGCGGCCCGCGCCGGGCCGATCGGCATCGAAAGGGAGACCATGGGATACATCACCGTCGGACACGAGAACAGCACGCCGATCGAGCTCTACTACGAGGACCAGGGTTCGGGCCGGCCGGTCGTCCTCATCCACGGCTACCCGCTGAACGGGCACAGCTGGGAACGCCAGACGCGCGAGCTCCTCGCCTCCGGCTACCGGGTCATCACCTACGACCGTCGCGGATTCGGGCAGTCGTCCAAGGTCGGCTCCGGGTACGACTACGATACTTTCGCCGCGGACTTGAACACGGTTCTGGAGACGCTGGACATCCGCGATGTGGTGCTGGTCGGCTTCTCGATGGGCACGGGGGAACTGGCCCGGTATGTGGCCCGCTACGGGCACGAGCGAGTGGCGAAGCTCGCGTTCCTCGCCTCCCTCGAACCGTTCCTGGTGGCCCGCGACGACAACCCCGAGGGCGTGCCGCAGGAAGTGTTCGACGGTATCTCCGCGGCAGCGAAGGACGACCGGTACGCCTGGTTCACCCAGTTCTACTCGGACTTCTACAACCTGGACGAGAACCTCGGTTCCCGGATCAGCCAGGAAGCCGTCACCGGCAGCTGGAACGTCGCGATCGGCAGCGCCCCGGTCGCCGCGTACGCGGTCGTCGCCTCGTGGATCGAGGACTTCCGCAGTGATGTCGAGGCGGTGCGGGCCAGTGGCAAACCGGCGCTGATCCTGCACGGCACCGAGGACAACATCCTGCCCATCGACGCCACCGGGCGCCGCTTCCACGCGGTATTCCCCGAGGCCGACTACGTCGAGATAGAAGGCGCCCCTCACGGTCTGCTCTGGACTCATGCCGACGAGGTGAACGCCGCACTGAAAACCTTCCTCGACAAGTAGGACCCGAACGAAGAGCGGTCGCCCGGGTGAGCGCGGAAATGGAGACAAGGCACCATGCGTCCATCCTTGGACAAGGTCATGCCCGAAGCATGGAAGGCCGCGGAAGCGTTCTCGTCGGCGATTCGGTCGGCGGTGCTGCAGCGTGGCCTCTCGGTCCAGGAGACCGAATTCATCAAGCTGCGCGCCTCGCAGCTCAACCAGTGCGCCTACTGCTTGGAGCTGCATTCGCGCGAGGCGAGACGAGCCGGGATCACGCAGCAGCAGCTCGACGTGCTGCCGGCGTGGCGGGAGACCGGATTGTTCGGTGAGCGGCAGCGGGCAGTGCTCGCGGTGGCCGAGGCCGCCACCGTGCTCCCCACCACGGATGAGTCGGAGGCCGATCTCGTCGGTGCCCGCCGGGTTCTCGGCGAGGAAGCATTCGTTGCCGCCGAATGGGTGGCGGTCACGATCAATGCGTTCAACCGGATCTCGATCCTCAGCCGGCATACGGTGCGTCCCCGCGATACCGAAGGGAAGATCATTCGATGACCAACCTCGACTCACGGCCCGATCTGGAAGTCCTGGAACCCGGGCAGCCGTGCACGGCGACGGAGATCCTCGAGCCGCGCGCGGTGCCCCTCGGCGGCGTGCGGGAGATGACCGTGTACCGGACGCTCCCACAGCGGCAGCGATCGCTGGTGGGCGCGTGGTGTTTTCTGGACCACTACGGTCCCGACGATATCTCGCTGACCGGTGGAATGCAGATGCCGCGGCACCCGCACACCGGGCTCGCAACGGTGTCCTGGTTGTTCACCGGACGCGTCGGGCATCTCGACTCCGGCGGTAACGCGGCCTCCGTCGTGCCGGGCGAGCTCAACCTGATGATCGCGGGCCGCGGCATCACCCATCAGGAGATCAGCGACCCCGGGACGAATATCCTGCACGGCGTGCAGCTCTGGTACGCGCTGCCGGACGAGACGCGTTTCAGTGAGAACGCGTTCGCCCACTACGTTCCCGAGCCGGTGACCCTCCCCGGTGTCACGGCGCGTGTGTTCATCGGAGCGCTACTCGGATCGGTCTCCCCGGTGAGCACCCGGACGCCCGACCTGCTCGGTGCCGAACTCGTCCTCGAGCCCGGCGCCACGGCACGGCTCACCGTGCGGGACGACTTCGAGCACGCGGTCCTCGCCGAAAGCGCCGCGGTCACGGTGAATTCGGCCACTGTCGATCACCGCTCGCTCGCCTACGTACCTCCCGGATCCGAGACCGTGGTCATCACCGCGGGCGATACCGGAGCCCGCGTCATCCTGCTCGGCGGCGTCCCGCTGCGGGAGCAGATCGTCATGTGGTGGAACTTCGTCGGACGCGATCACGACGAGATCGCCGAGTACCGGCGCCGTTACCAGGCCGAACTCGGCTTCGAACCGGCCGATCCGCGGGATGCCGGCAAATCTGCCCTGTTCGGCGAGTTCCCGACCGACCAGCCGCCGCCACTGCCCGCGCCACCGCTGCCGAATTCCCGGCTGCTCCCGCGCGAGTAGGGCGCGGAAGCAGCCCCTTCCGTCCGGCCCGGCAGTGACCGGCCTGCGGGAATCGCGCCAGGGCGCCAACTGTGTCGCGGTCATGGATGGCGCCGGAGGCCGGCCTTGCCGGCAATCGTGACGTCGAGTGCCGGGGTCGGCGTGGCCGCGCGGCTAGGCCTCGTCGACGATTCTGATCGCCCACTCCGGGCAGGCGTCCTTGGCGGTCTGCACCGCTTCGGTGAGATCCTCGGGGATCTCGGTATCGACAGCTTCGGCGTAACCGTAATCGTTGAGTGTGAAGACTTCCGCGCACAGGGTGGTGCAGATCCCGTGGCCCTTGCAGGAGTCGGCGTCGACGATGACCTTCATGGAACTAACCTTCCGTACGGTCGAATTCGAGGTGCAGGCTGGTGATTCCGCGCAGGATGAAGGTCGGCAGGTAGGTGTATTCGCGGGCGTCTGCCGGGCCGTGCACGCTTTCGTCGATCCGGATATCGGTGGTGCGTTCCAGCAGGCGTTTGATCGCGACCTTCGCCTCGGCCCGGGCCAGCGGGCTGCCGGGGCAGGTGTGGATACCGCGGCCGAACGCGATATGGGAGCGGGCGTTGGACCGCTGCGGGTCGAAGGTGCTCGGGTTCTCGAACCGGCGGGGGTCGCGGTTGGCGCCGCCGTTGGCCAGCATCAGCACCGTTCCGGCCGGAATATCCACGCCGCCCACAGTGGTGTTCTTCTTCGCCATCCGGAAATCGCCCTTCACCGGGCTTTCCATCCGCAGCATTTCCTCGATGAAGTTACCGATCCGCTCATGGTCTTCGCGCAGCCAGCGCTGCAGTTCCGGATCCTCGGCGATCATCCTCAGCGATGAGGACAGCAGCCGGACGGTGGTTTCCTGGCCGGCCGAGAACACGTTGGCGGCAACGCGTACCACGTCCAGCACCTCGGGTTGGCTACCGTCGGGGAACGTGGCCTCGGCGAGGCTGGTGAGGACATCGTTGCGCGGGTCGGCGCGGCGGTCCTCGATATAGGCCGAGAACTTCCCGTACAGGAATTCGATCGGGTTGTGCGACATTCCGCCTTCGCCCTCGGTGCTGCCGACCGTTTGTTTACGGTGCGGATCGCGCTGCAGGGCGTTGAGGAACTCTTCCTGATCGTCCTGGGGCACACCGAGCAGGTCGGCGATGATGTAGAGGGTGAAAGGTCCCGCGAAATCGCGGATCATATCGCCCTTCCCGGCGGCCAGGTACTCGTCGAGTACCTTATCGGCCATATCCCACATCGCCTCCTCGTTCTCCTTGAGGCGTTTCGGGGTGATCAGGCGCATGAGCAGGCCGCGGTGCGCGGTGTGGGTGGGCGGATCCATGGTGGGCAGCTGGTCGCTGAGTGGCAGCGAATCCCGGTGTTCGGCGATCAGCGCATCGACATCGGAGTTCTCGTCGATGGGGGCCGGGAAGCCGGGAAACGGGCCGGTGACCGATATGCAGGAGGAATACTGTTCGGCATCGTTGAGGACTTCCAGGGCCTCGTCGTAGCCCGTCACCATCATGACGTTGTGGTGCTTCTCCCGGGTGACCGGGCACTGTTCCCGGAGTGCGTCGAAATACGGGTACGGATCGGCGATCAGCTCCTCACCGAGGAAGAAGTCCAGATCCTGGAAGTTTTTCACGTGACGGTTCCCTTCGCTCCGCCGGCTCCCACCGCCACGAGCAGCTCCGCCGGTTGACTTCCGCATTTGAGAATATAACTCTCATCTGTGAGTATGAGATTTCCACACGGCGTGCCGTGCGTCAACCGGAGGACCGGAGAACATGACCCTCGATCTCACCGCTGACCAGCGGCTCTTCCAGCAGACTGCCCGGGAATTCCTGGCGGAGACCGTTCCGGTGGCGACAGTACGCGCTCTGGGCGAGGCCGAAACCGGATTCGACCGCGACTGGTGGCGCTCGGCCACCGAACTCGGCTGGACCGCCATGCTGGTCGCCGAGGAATACGGCGGCGGTTCCATCTCGGGTCGTCCGCTCACCGAATTGACGTTGGTCGCCGGTGAACTGGGACGTGCCTGCGCACCGGGACCGTTCGTCACCACCAATGCGGTGCTGGCCGGGCTGGCTGGTGCCGGGCCCGGATTCGGTGACACGATCGCCGGGGTAGCGGCAGGGGAGCAGGTCATCGCGTGGGCGGTCTACGAACCGGGCCGCGGTATGGAGGTGATGTACGCCCCGGGCACCGACGGGGGTGCGCGGGTGAGCGCGACGCCCGAAGGCGACGGGTACCGCCTCGACGGGATCAAGGACCGGGTCGAATCCGGTGATCAGGCCGATCTCTTCCTGGTGACCGCGCAGGGTCCCGACGGGCCGGTGCAGTTGCTGGTCCCGGCCGATACCCCCGGGGTGACCGTAACCCCCACCTGGACCCTGGACCTGGTCCGGCGCACCGCCCGTATCGACTTCGACGGGGTCGTGGTGCCCGCCACCGCGGTAACGCATACCGGACCGGCCGCCACCGCCGCGGTACGCGCCCAATTGCACACTGCCGCTGTGCTCACTGCGGCCGAAGCCGTAGGCGCCACCGAGGTAGCCCTCGAGTCCACCCTCGGATGGCTGAACGACCGCTTCACCTTCGGCCGGCCGCTCGCCTCGTACCAGGCGCTCAAACATCGCATGGCCGATAACAAGACCTGGCTGGAGGCCTGCCGGGCCACCGCGACCGCCGCGGCCGCGGCCTGCGACGACGATCCGGACACCGCGGACGAAGCGGTGAGTGTCGCGAAATCGTATGTGGGTGCGAAGGCGCCGGTGATCGGGCAGGACTGCGTACAGCTGCACGGCGGTATCGGGGTCACCTGGGAGCACGATCTGCATCTGTACCTGCGGCGGATCGGGTTGGGCCGGGCGCTGTACGGCACGCCCGAAGAACACCGCCGCCGGATCACCGATCTTCTCGTCGCCGCCTAGCGCGCCGTACCTCCTGGAAGGCAAACCGCCATGACCAACGATGTGGAACCTGTCGCCGAGTTCCGTGAGCGCGCCCGGAACTGGTTGCGCGACAACCTTCCGCCGGCTCTTCCGGAACAGGCGCCCCCGGACAGTAAAGAGGAATGGGATCGGGCCCGGGAACTACAGCGCACACTGTACGACGCCGGATTCGCCGGCATCTGTTTCCCGAAGGAATACGGCGGCCTCGGTCTCACCCCGGCGCATCAGGCGGCGTTCACCACCGAGTCCTATCCCTACGAGATGCCGGTCATCCTGAACGTCCCCACGCTGTCCATCTGCGCGGCGACCCTGCTCGACCTGGGCACCGAGGAACAGAAACGCGAGCATCTGCCCGCGGTACTACGCGGCGACGAACTGCTGGTGCAACTGCTGTCCGAACCTCGCGGCGGCTCCGATCTGGCGGGGCTCACCACCCGCGCCGACCGGGACGGCGACCGGTGGATCCTCAACGGGTCCAAGATCTGGAGTTCCGGTGCCTACGCCGCCGACTACGGCCTGTGCCTGGCCCGCACCAACTGGGATGTGCCCAAACACCGCGGACTCACCATGTTCCTGCTCCCGATCGGGGCGCCCGGGGTCACCGTCCAGCGGATCAAACAGGTCACCGGGTCCACCGAGTTCTGCCAGGAATTCTTCGACGATGTGACGCTCGGCGACGACACGGTGATCGGTCAGGTCGACAACGGCTGGGAGGCGGCCTCGCGGCTGCTGCATCACGAGCGGGCCGCGATCGGCGGGACCTCGCCGTATATGAGTGGCGCCCGCCCTCATCTCGGTGGCGAGAACTCCCCGATCCTCGAGATAGCCCGGCGGCTCGGCCGGCTCGACGACGCCCGGGTCCGCGAGGATATCGGTGAAGCCCGTGCGATGATGGTGGTGCGCGACCAGCTGATCGACCACATCACCCGCAGTATCGTGGCCGGTGAACTACCACCGGCGGCCGGTTCGATCACCCGGTTGTTCAGTGCCGAGAATTCCTGGTTGCAAACCGATATGGCGGTGAAGGTCGCGGGCGCGGATGCCGCGACCCACGCGCCCGGCGACCCACTCGATACAGCCAAGATCGGCACCGACTACCTGTTCCGTGCCGCCTGGAGTTTGGCCGGTGGGAGTACCGAGATGGCGCGCAATGTGATCGGCGAACGTGTCCTCGGTATGCCCCGCGAGTACGCCGCCGACCGCGACGTGCCGTTCAACGAGGTGAAACGGGGCCGCTAGGGCGGACCCGGCAGATTCGGAGGCAGTGATGCGGTTCATCTTCCATTACCCGGAAACCGGCGGTGCGGACGGCGATGTCCTCGACGCCGGGCCGCTGGGCGAGGTCGCGGTGGCGGCCGAACAGGCGGGTTTCGGCGGGTTCTCGTTGAGCGAGCATCCCGCGCCCGGCGCGCGCTGGCTGGGTGCAGGCGGGCACCAGACGCTGGACCCGTTCGTATCCCTGGGCTACGCGGCCGCGCTGACCGAGCGGATCAGGTTGATCACCTACCTGTCCGTGGCGCCCTACCGCAATCCCATGTTGCTCGCGAAAGCCGCCGCGACCCTGGACAAACTCTCCGGTGGCCGGGCGATCCTGGGAATCGGCAGCGGTTATCTGAAGGGGGAATTCCATGCCGTCGGGGTCGATTTCGACGAACGCAACACCCTGTTCGACGAAGCGCTCGATGTTCTACCGCTGCATTGGAAGGGGGAGCCGTTCAGTTACACGGGCAAACATTTCAGCGCCCGCGATGTGCAGGCCCGGCCGACCCCGGTGCAGCAGCCGATCCCGATCTGGATCGGCGGTAATTCGGCGTTGAGCCGGCGGCGCGTGGCGCGGGCCGCGCACGGGTGGATTCCGATGTCCGGCGGTGCCGAACTCAGCAGTACCGCCCGGACCCCCGAACTCGGCGGGATCGAGGAGCTGTCCCGCAAGATCGCCGGAATACGCGAATCCGCCGCGAGTTCGGGACGGACCGAGCATATCGACCTCGTGTACTCCTACAGTCACCCCGGCCTCACCGGACCCGGTGCCGACCCGGGCCTGCATCGGGAAGCGTTGAGCGAACTGTCCCGCGCCGGAGTCGACTGGATCGTGGTCTCCACCCGGGCCGGTGTGCACGAAACCCTCGACCCGGGAGTCACCTTCGATTTCCTGGCCGAGTTCGGCGCGACCTACATCGACGGATAGGACGATCACATGGGCTGGTTCGAGGAACGCGCCGGTCTCGCCGGCACAGTGGCCGTGGTGACCGGTGGTGCGGGCGGATTGGGCGGTGCGATCGTCTCGGACCTGGCGGCCAACAGCGTGCGCGTCGCCGTCCTCGATATCGATGCCGCGGCCGCAAGCGAACTACGGGACACCCTCGCCGACCGCGGCCACGAGGCATTCGTAGAACACGGCGACGCACGCGATCCCGACGAACTCACCGCCCTGATCGAGGCCGCTCGGTCTCGGTGGGGCAGGCTCGATACCTTGGTGAATGTGGTGGGCGGTACCTTCCGCGCCCCGTTCACCGAAACCCGCCCCAAAGGCTGGGACGCGCTGCTGCGCACCAACCTGACCCATGTGCTGCACGCCTGCCATCAGGCGGTCCCGCTGATGCGGGCGGGTGGCCGCGGCGGCAGCATCATCAATATCACCACCATCGAAGCACACCGCGCCGCACCGGGTTTCGCAGTGTATGCGGCGGCCAAGGCTGCGGTGGAACAGTTCGCGCGCACTCTCGCGATCGAGGTGGCACCGGACGGGATCCGGGTCAACAATATCGCCCCGGATTTCGTCCCCACACCGAACCTGGAACGTATCGGCACCGGTGACAACGCCATGATGGACCCGGAGGGGGTGAAGGTCGCCATCCCCATGGGCCGGGCCGGCCGCCTCACCGATATCTCCCACTGCGCGGTCTTCCTGGCCTCCCAGCTCTCGGCTTACCTCACCGGCACCACCCTGCACCCGGACGGTGGCACCTCGGCCTCCGGCGGGTGGTTCAACTGGCCGGGCGAGGGCTGGGCCAACCATGCTCCGCTGCGGGTGCTTCGGGAAAGCGGGGACCTCGGCGCCGACGGGGCTCGGCCCCCCTTGGAGGCCCACGGAAGCGGGTAGCCGAGTTCCGCGCAGTTCTTCGGATCGCGGCCACGACGTTCGGCATCGGATATCTGGCGGCCACAGCCGACATCCGGCACCTCGAACAGGGAATCCGGGCTGTGCGTTTGCGTGCCCGGCGACGGCTCGCCCGGCTGATCGGCGGGGACGCCCGCTCGATCGTGCGCGGTCAGTTCGCTGCCGAGTCTTCCTCGTCGATGCTTCGGGGCAGGTTCGCCAGGGTGTGCAGGGCACTCAGGAATACCTGGCGGTCAGCGGGCGAGAGGTGTTGCAGCACCAACTGTTCCTCGCGGGACTGGATCTCGGTTCGAGCCCGCGCGACGATCCGGTGCCCCTCGGCGGTGAGTTCCAGTAGGCGGGCCCGTCGGTCGGCCGGGTCGGGATATCGGTGCAGGAGTCCGCGCTCCTGGAGGTCGTCGAGGACCGCGATGATGCGGGTTTTGTCGGCACCGATTTCCTGGGCGAGTACACCCTGGCCGCGGGCCGGTCCGCGGCTGAGCGCGACCAGCACACTGTAGGCCCACATGGTCAGGCCGTACGAGTCGAGGACCGGGCGTTCCATGGCGATCAGCGTGCGGGTCAGCGGTGCGAGCATTGCCGCCAGGTCCGGACGGTCCGTTGATCCCATGGGTCGAATTTACCGGGGCCGCGACCCGTCACCGCATATCGGCATCCGGGCCCGCGTGGGACCGGATGGGCGGTTCGTCTCTGAAAATAATAAGCATGGACATATGATACGCGTAAGCTTACTATTTGGATATGGCTATCGAAGACCTTCGCGAGCTGGACCGCGCCGCGGTGCTCGCCACCGTGAAAACCGCCGAACTCGTGACCCCGGACCTGCTCGACCGCCCGACCCCCTGCACCGCCTGGACCGCCGGCGAGCTGCTGGCCCATATGGCCGCCCAGCATCGCGGCTTCGCCGCCGCGGCACGTGGCGACGGAGCCGACCTCGCCCTCTGGCATCCGCGGCCGCCCGGGCCGCATACCAGCGAGGAGTACGCCGAATCCGCCGATGCCGTGCTGGCGGCCTTCGCACCGGACGATGTGCCGCAGCGGCTGTTCGCCATGCCGGAATTCGGTGCCGGTGTCACTGTGCCCGGGCACCAGGCCATCGGATTCCATCTGGTCGACTATGTGGTCCACGGCTGGGATCTCGCGCGGGCCGTCGGGCAGGACTACGAACTGGATCCGGCGTGCGCCGAGCCGGTACTGCGGATCGTCGGGCGGATTCCCGACGGACCGGAGCGCGACAGCCCGGAATCGCCGTTCGCGCACGCACTCCCGGATTCGGGCACCGGCTCCGCACTCGACCGGATCCTGCGTATGCTCGGCCGCTCCCCGAACTGGCCCGAACAGCACTGAGCTGAAAGTTCGCCGGGCGCCCGGCGGCGACAACGACCTCGCTCGTCGTGCGGAGAGGGCTGTTGCGAAACCTCCTTCGCGCGCGACCGCGGTGGTAGCTCAGGCGCTACCCGGCGGCAGGCCGGGAAGGTGGGCGCCCGGCGTATGGCCGAACGTCTTGCGGAAGATATCGATGAACGCGCTGGCCGAAGCCCAGCCGCAGCGGTGCGCTACGGCAGTGACGGGCGTCCTTTCCGCCAGGAGGATCAGGGCGTGGTGCAGGCGTAGCTGGGTTCGCCATTGCGGAAACGTCATGCCGAGGTCGCTGCGGAACAGTCGCGACAGGGTTCGGTCACTGGCCCCGGCCTCGCGACCGAGCTCAGCGAGAGTACGGGTGTCGCCGGGGTCGTCGATGAGGATGGTGCACACCGCGCGCAGCAGAGGCGCGGTGGGGCTGGGCAGGTGCAGGGGCTGCTGGGGTGAGGCGCGGAGCTGGTCGAGCAGAACCGCGCGCAGGCGAGTGCGTTCGGGGCATTCGCGGTCGTCGCGGGTGTAGGCGATGATCAGCTCCCGCAGCAGCGGACCGACCCGCAGCACGGTCGGGGCGGCCAGCCCGAGGGGGTTGTCGCCGGCCGGTAGGCCCAGCAAGTGCAACTCCAGGTCGCCGTAGGCGCGATGGGCATGAACGGTGCCGGCCGGCACCCAGATGGCGTGCGTGCCCGGGGCGACCCAGGTTCCGGCATCGGTCGTGATCGAAAGAACGCCACGACCTGCGTAGATGATCTGGTGGTCGTCGTGGCGGTGGGCGTCGATCCGCGCGCCGGAGGCGAGGAGCTGGGCGCGGGTCGGTGCGACCGGCTGATGGCGGATTTCCGACACAGGATGGCAGTTTATCGGAAGCGCGCCAGCGACCGGGTTGTGAGCATGGTGTCTGTGCGCCGAAACACCGCCATTCTGCTGCTTTCCACGGGTCATGCCTGCGTCGATGTCTACCAGGGCGCCGTCGCGGCGCTCGTCCCGTTCTTCGTCGCCGAGCGTGGCTACACCTACGCCGCGGCGTCGGGGATCGTGCTGGCGGCATCGCTGCTGTCCTCGGTGGTGCAACCGGTGTTCGGGGCGTTGACCGACCGGTGGCCGATGGCGTGGCTGCTACCGGTGAGCACACTGGTCGCCGGTGCGGGAGTCGCGGCCAGTGGGCTGTCCGGGTCGTACACGGTCACGCTGGTGTGCGTGGCGATATCCGGAATCGGGGTAGCGGCCTACCATCCCGAATCCGCGCGGATCGCGCGGGCCGCGAGCCGAGGCAGCCACACTCGGATGGCGTACTTCGTCACGGGCGGCAATATCGGGTTCGCGCTGGCGCCGGTACTGGTCGCGGTCACGGTCGCGGCCGGGGGAACGAGCTGGACACCGCTGCTGGTCCTACCGGCGCTCGCCGGGGCAGCGGCGAATCTGCCGGTACTGCGGGCGCGGCAACAGACCCGGGCCGCGGGGATCGCAGAGTACGCACCGGCCGGGCGCGACGATATGACATCGTTCCTGCGGATATCGCTGGCCGTGGTGTTCCGTTCGATCGCCTTCGTCGGGTTGAGCACCTTCGTGGCCCTCTACGTCCAGCAACGGATGAACGGGAATCCGGCCGCGGGCACAGTGGCGCTGTTCATGCTGTACCTCGGCGGTGTGATCGGATCAGCGCTGGGCGGCGCCCTGGCCGCACGCTGGGGCCGGGTGACCGTCGCGCGGTGGTCGTACCTGTTCGCCGCCGGAGCGATCGCCGGGGTGGTGTGGACACCGGGCCCAGGTGTGTACCTGTTCGTGGCGGCGACCTCGATCGCGCTCTATGTACCGTTCTCACTGCAGGTGACCCTCGGTCAGGACTATCTGCCCTCGCGGGCCGGCACCGCCGCCGGAGTGACGCTCGGGCTCTCCGTCAGCGTCGGGGGTCTGGTGAGCCCCGCCCTCGGCCACCTCGCCGACACCACATCCTTGCAGGTCGCGTTGTTACCGCTGATCGTGATGCCGATGCTCAGCGGGTTGTTGTTCTGCAGTCTGCGCGATCCGGCGATGCCACGCCGAGACGTACCGTCCGCCGCGAAGGTCTGAGGCCGTGCTCGGCGACCGTGGAGCTACTCGCGCACCGGAGCGGTCGCGGTGGAACGCGCGGCACTGCTGTCCGCATCCAGGCCGGCGAGCAGGCGCAGCCCGTCCTCGGCGGGGCTGCCCGGGACAGCGGACAGGACCAGCATCTCCAGACCTGATTCGTCCGGTAGGGCGAAGTTCTCCTGGTGCAGTTCCAGGAGTCCGACCAGCGGGTGCCGGTAGGCCTTGCGCCCGTGGGTGCGGGCGCGTACATCGGCCCGGGCCCAGAGACGGCGGAAACGTTCACTGCCCATCGCCAGTTCGCCGATGAGCGAGACCAGACCCGGGTCGTCGGGGTATTTACCCGCGGCCAGGCGCAGATGCCCGACCGCGTCCAGGGTGCAGGTCTCCCAGTCCGCGTACAGGCCGCGATCGGCCTCCTCCAGGAAGATGTGCCGGGCGGTGTTGAGTCCGGGGATCGGCCGGCCGTAGAGCAGCCCGGCCAGGCGATTGCCGGCGAGCACATCCAGGCGGTGGTTCATGATCAGCGCGGGTGCGCCGGCGACCAGATCCAGCACCCGCAGCAACTCGGGCCGGACCTGACCGCCCGGTGTCTTCGCGCGGCGCCGCCGCTGCTGGGCGAGCCGGTAGAGGTGACCGCGTTCGGTCTCGTCGAGACCGAGCACGCGGGCGAGCGCATCGAGGACCTGCTCGGAAGGCTGGGTGGCGCGCCCCTGTTCCAGGCGCACGTAATAGTCGACGCTCACGCCGGACAGATGCGCCACTTCTTCGCGGCGCAGCCCGTCGACCCGGCGAGGCCTGTCGGTGGGGATGCCGACGGCGGCGGGGTCGACCCGGGAGCGCCGGGTCCGCAGGAAGCCCGCGAGATCGTCCATGCCCCCAGTATGGCCGCGCCGACGCCGGCGAAGGTGGCCCTGCCGATACCAGGAAGCCCGGTCCGATGGAAGAAACGCCCCTGAACGCCGGGCGCCGCGACGCCCAGGATCGACAACATCCGATCCGAAGGAGTTCCGATGAAGACACTGATCGTCTACGCCCACCCCGAACCGACATCGCTCAACGGCGCACTGAAAGACCTCGCGGTGTCGACGCTGGAAAAAGCGGGGCACGAGGTACAGGTCAGCGATCTGTACGCGATGGACTGGAAGGCGGTGGTGGATGCGGCGGACTACGGCCCCGCCGCCTCGACCCCGCTACGGGTCGTCCGCGATTCGGGACGGGCCTTCGATACTGGGGACCTCACCCCCGATGTCCGCGCCGAACAGGAGAAACTGCTGTGGGCCGAGACGATCATCTTCCAGTTCCCGCTGTGGTGGTACTCGATGCCCGCCATCCTCAAAGGCTGGGTGGACCGCGTATTCACCCAGCACTTCGCGTACGGCGTCGGCGAGCACAGCGACATCAAGTACGGCGAGCGCTACGGCGAAGGCACCCTCGCGGGCCGCAAGGCACTGCTGTCGGTGACCATCGGCGGCCAGGAATCGCACTACTCCGCCCGCGGGGTCAACGGCCCGGTCGAGGATCTGCTGTTCCCGATCCACCACGGCATCCTCTACTACCCGGGTATCGAGGTGCTGCCGCCGTTCATCTCCTACGGCGCCGACCGGCTGACCGCGGCAGCCTATCCGGATATCGCCAAGGCATGGGAGCGGCGCCTGCTCACCCTGGACTCGACCGAGCCGATCGCCTTCCGGCCGCAGAACTCCGGTGATTACGAAATCCCCTCGCTGCAGCTCAAAGAGGGACTCGAACCCGCGGGCCGCACCGGTTTTGGTCTGCATGTACGCGGCTGACCGATGTCGATGCGACGACCGCGCAGGATCCTGGCCGGAAAGCCCGCCGGGTCAGCCCGGCCCGACGGCGGCGCGGATCGCGGGGTCGAGCAGGCCGAGGTCGCTGCCGAGACGGTCGGCGAGGTCGCGGGCGACCGCGATATCTTTGCGGAGGAAGTCGCCGACCGATTCCGAGAAGGCCGCGACCGATCCTTTGGCCGCGACACTGAGGACCGCGCGGCTGGAACTACTCGCGTGGGGCAGCGCCGCAAGCACTTCCGATTCGGCGAGACCCAATTCCCCGGCGAGCCGGACGGCTTCGGTGACCAAGCCGATCTGGGCGGCGAACAGGGCGTTGTTCACCAGCTTGACCCGCTGGCCGTTGCCCAGTGCACCGACGGCCAGCACCGGATCGGCGTAGGCCGACAGCACGGGGCGGGCGCGTTCGACCGCTTCCGTCTCGCCACCGAGGAAGACGGTGATCGCACCGTCGGCGATATTGTGCGGGCCGCCGCTGACCGGGGCATCGACCACATACCGGCCGGTGGCGCCCGCGGCGATCGCGGTCGCGGTATCGGGGCTGCCGGTGGTGTGCAGGATCAATACCGAACCGTGCGGCATGGTGTCGAGCAGGCCGCTGCCGAGGCAGACCTCGCGCACCTGGTCGTCGGTGAACACACAGATCACCACCGCCTCCGCGTTCTCACCCGCTTCGGCCGCCGAGCCGACGGTGGTGGCGCCGGCGGCGCTGATGGCCTCGCGGGCGGCGGGGTTGCGGCCGACGGCGCGCACACTGTGCCCGGCGGCCACGAGGCGCCGGATCATGGGGACGCCCATCCGGCCGGCGCCGATGAATCCGATACGCACTCGGTTCTCCTTCGATCGTGGGCGCCGGAACTCCCGGCGTCCGAGCAGCTTCGGGCCACCCCGCCGCGCAGGCAATCGTGGCCACGGGAAACGCTGGTTCAGCGCGGTTTCCCCATGAGCCCCAGGGTCGCGTCGGCGGTATCGAGTACCGCACCGGGCGTGATATCGGCGGCCTCGGCGAGTTCGCTGATCAACCGGACATCCTTGCGCAGCAGGTCCCCGGCATGGGTCGCGATCTGATCCAGCGATCCACCGCCGGCCAGGATCCGGCCCAGCGCGAAACTGTTCCCGCTGCCGTTGCCGATCACCTCGCCGAGCCGCTGCGGGCTCACCCCGAGCTGTTCGCCGAGTTCCAGGGTGCTCACGGCGGTGGCCATATGCGCGGTGAAGAGCAGGTTGTTCAGCAGTTTGGTGGTCTGGCCGGCACCGACATCACCGAGGTGCACCACCGGATTCGCGTAGGTGCCGAATACCGGCAGACAGCGTTGCAGGGTTTCGGTGTCCCCACCGGCCATCACCAGCAACCGACCCGCCTCGACTGCCGGTGCGCCGCCACTCACCGGCGCGTCGATCAAGGAAATACCTTGTTCGGCAGCCTTTTCGGCGAGGTCGCGGCAGGTGTCGGGGTGGACGGTGCTGTGGATGGCGATCACGGGCCGCTCGGTGCGTCCGGCCGCCGAGGCGGCGAATCCGGCGAAGATACCGTCCTCGCGTTCCAGCACTTCCCGCACATCCGCGTCGCCGACGACGCACAGGCACACCAGATCGCTGTCGGCGGCCAGGGCGGCCGGGCTTTCGGCGATCTTCGCCGCGGTTTCGGCATACGGTTCGACCGATACCGCGCGGCGCGCCCACAGTGTGGTCGGGTAGCCGCCTTCGACGATCCGGCGGGCCATCGGCCCACCCTGGCTCCCCAATCCGATGAATCCGACGCGCATATGATTCTCCCTTCGCGCGCTAGGAATCGGCGCTCGCCGAATCCGGTTGTCCGGCGTTCGGCCGCCAGAACACGGCCAGCAGTACGGCGGTCCCGAGCACGCCGACGAGGAGCGCGATCAGTCCACCGGCCCAGCCGGTGATCTCGATACCGGCGGCATGATCCACCGACAGCCATCCCGGGCCGAGAATGCCCATGACCACGCAGACCACGCCGAGCACCAGCACGTACTCGTAGCCGTCGCGCATCACGAAGAATCCGTTCTTCCGGTGCGCCAGCAGGGCGGCCACCAACATCACCGAGATCACCGCCGCGGCGGCCAGCGGGGTGAGCAATCCGAGGATCAGCAGCACACCGGCCCCGATCTCGGTGATCACGCTCAGCCACGCCTGCAGTACACCGTTGCGCAGCCCGAGACTGCTGAACCAGCCGGCGGTGCCGGCGATCTTGCCGCCCCCGATCCAGTGGTTGACCCCGTGCGCGATCATGGTCGCCCCCACGACCAGCCGCAGCAGCAACAATGCGATATCGGTGACATCCATGGGTTACCTTTCCGGCGCCGCGGCGCCGCCGTCGAATTGCAGGGTGGGCCCGGAGAATTCGCCGGCCTGCCGGGCGAGGAGACATTCCTCGGCGAAAGCCAGCACGGACAGATGGTAGGCCGGTGCCGTATGGCCGAGGCTGATGTTGTGCCCGGTATTCGGCTGCCTGTTCACCACCACCCGGCCGGCGGCGGTGAACAGGGACCCCACCGCGGTCATTTCCTCCGGATCATTACGCCATACGCGTTCGTGCTCGCCGAGGGTGTAGCGCACCGGGATACGGATATCCGGTGCGAGCCCGAGGAATTCCCGGGCGGCCCACTCGTTGAGGGCCTTCACTTCGAGAGCCGATCCACGTGCGGAGACGCTACCCCCGCCGAGAACATCCGGGGCGTAGAGCCGCGACGGACTCCAGATCAGTTTCCCCACTCCCGGCGGTCGCTTACCGGGCTCCCGCCGCGCACCCCAGAGCAGTTCATGCGCCACGGGCTGGTGTTGCCGCCCGGTCCCGGCCAGTTCGAGACCCAGTAGATCCGCCCCGCGGTCGGCCGCCGCCATCCGGACGGCCAGTTCACAACCCGCCGAATGCGCCAGCAGGAAAACCCCCGCACCACGCGGT
The DNA here is from genome assembly GCF_000308515.1 of Nocardia carnea NBRC 14403. Classification (GTDB taxonomy): domain Bacteria; phylum Actinomycetota; class Actinomycetes; order Mycobacteriales; family Mycobacteriaceae; genus Nocardia; species Nocardia carnea. The sequence continues at coordinate 101,309 of NZ_BAFV01000122.1, forward strand.
AACCCGTCGAGCAGCGTGTCGATCGCCCCATACATCAGATCCACCCGCCGGCGCGGATCCGCCAACCGGTCGGCATAGGGCCCGGAGCTCCGGAAACCGGGCCGGTCCAGCGCGAGCATGGTGTACCCGAGTCGCTGCCCGGTGCGCAGCAGCGAGAACTCCGGATGTCCCGGGCAGTCGAAATACCGGGAGTCGACCGCACCCCCGTGCACGGCAACGACCACCGCGCGCGGCGTGGGCGCTTCGGCCAGCAGTCCGGACACCGGAATTCCGTGGACTTCCCGTACTTCCGCGACAACCGGCAGCGGTCCCGTGGAATCGGTCGCGACAAGATCCGAATCGGTGAGGGTCATCTGTTGCCTGCCACTGGGATATCTCGAGCAAGTGGTTCGGGCACTGACGGTCGGATGTTCGGCACCGAACCCCGCCCGCCCGCAGGCGGCGGGTTCCTCCGGGGGGCACGCATCGCCGCGCCCGGGCCTACCGCGCTCGATGCCGGTGCTCCTGCCCGGAAACGTCGTGGTGGTCGGCGGATTCGCAGGGCTCGAGGTCCAACCGCTGCCGGTCGGGGCGCAACGGCGGTCCGTTCCGGCGCCCCGGTGGCAGGCCGTGCCGGTGCGCTCATCAGGATGCGCTCCGCAACAACATGGCCCCGCCCGGCGTCAGCCCGCCGCTGGAAACCACCGCGACCCGCGCATCCCGGACCTGGCGCTCCCCGGCGGTGCCGCGCAACTGCACGATCGCCTCGTGCAGCAGCCCCATCCCGTGGGTGCGGCCGTGTGACAGCTGCCCGCCGTGGGTGTTCAGCGGCAGGATCCCGTCGCGGGCGATATTCTTCCCGCCGTCCAGGAAATCCTTGGCCTCGCCGATTTTGCAGAAACCCAGTGCCTCGATCCAGGACACGCAGTTGATGGTGAACCCGTCGTACAGTTCGGCCACATCGACATCGTCGGGTCGCAGATCGGTGCGGGTCCACAGGTGCGCGGCCGGGCCGAGTACCTGGGGTTCATGGGTGAGGGTGCTCTGATCCCATTCGATCCGCTCGATGATCTGGGTGCCCACGGCCGCCACCTCGATCCCGGGCACCGGCAGGTCCGCGGCGGCGTCGCGGGCCGAGACGATCACCGCGACCGCACCGTCACACGGCACATCACAGTCGTAGAGACCGAACGGCGTCGTGATCGGCCGGGCGTTGAGATAGTCGTCCATGGTCATCGGATCGCGGTAGACCGCGCTCGGATTCAGTGCGGCGTTGGCCCGCTGATTCAACGCGACCCAGCCCAAGGTTTCGCGGGTGGTGCCGTACTCGTGGAAATGCCGCTGTGCCTTCTGCGCCAGCGTATGCGCGGCGGAGGTGGAGCCGAACGGATGCATCCAACTGGAGGTGCGGCCGCCGCCGGATACGGGGATCGTGCCGCGTTTCATCAGCTCGTTGAAGGTGGCCTCCCATACCGTGCGGTAACACAGCACGTGGGTGGCCAGCCCGGCGTGCACGGCGAGCATGGCCGCGATCACCGAGCCGCCGGGCCCGAAGGTCTCGATTCCGCCGTTGTGCCAGGTGGGCCGGATCCCCAGCGCCGATTCCAGTGCGGTGACCCCGCCCTCGCCGAAACCGCCCAGGTTGCCGCCGCCCGGATACGAGGACAGCCCGTCGATATCGTCGAGCGTCAGTCCGGCATCGGCCACCGCCCGTTCGCAGGCGTCGACGGTGAGCTCGAGGGGCGGCCGCATCAGCCGGCGCCCGATATCCGACATCCCGATTCCGGTGAGAACGACACTGTCCTCGAACTTGTCGCGGCGCAGCATCGGCGTCACCCGCTTACCGAATTCGGCCGGTGCGATCTCGTCGACCGGCAGCGGCGCCGGTTCCGGCTGCTGCGCGGTGGGACGGAACAGCGGCAGCCAGACATCGTCGTCCTGCTGGAATACCACCTCGAGCCGCATACCGAGGTGGAGTTCGCCGGGATCGGCTTCGACGATATTGGTGGTGAGCCGGACCCGGGGGTCGTCGGTGAGTGCCACGGTCGCCACCACATACGGCGGCGGCAGGCCCGGCAGCGCGAACCGCTGGTTGACCGTGAAGGAAGCAAGTGTCGCCGTGCCCGAAACCACGCGCGGGGCGAGTTCGCGACCCCGGCAGTACCGGCAGATCGGCTGCGGCGGGTGGATCAGCGCCGAACATGCCCGGCACTCCTGGATCCGCAGCCGCCCGTCGGCGCCGGAGGTCCAGAAGAACTCGGTGTCCAGGGACAGCAGCGGGAGCGGCCGCCCCGAACGGGGTGCCGGATCGTCACCGTTCGTCGATGCCATATCGCCTCCTCGTGTCACCGGTGCGCGGCGCTTCCGGCCGGTGATCTCCTCGTTCTCCGTGACCGTGCCACGCGCCGCGGTCACGGAGAGTCCGTGGTGGTGCCTACGGTGCCCTAGATCTGCGCGGCGTCCTTCCGGACGGTGACGGGTTCGGCGAGTCGTTGTTCATCGCAGACCGTCTGCAACTTCTCCAGCGTTTCCGCCAGCCCCGGACCGAGCGGTTCACCGGGGGTGAACGTGGCCGGAAGATGACGCATGCCCTGGATGACCGCGATCGTCTCGTAGTGCACGGTTTCCTCCGGGATACAGCGGAAATCCGGTATCCGGTCCAGCACCGCCAGCAGCATCCGCTTGTACACCGCGCGGGCCACATTGGACCCGATACACCGGTGGATACCGAGCCCGAAACTGAAGTGGCGATTACCTTTCCGGTCCAGGACGACGGTATCGGGTTGTTCGAATACCGCCGGGTCACGGTTGGCCATCGCCCAGGACAGCCACAGCCGTTCCCCTTCGGCGAACCGGGCACCGGCCAGTTCGATATCGGTGTTGAGGGTCCGGCCGTCTCCCGGCGCGGGGGTGAAGTAGCGCAGGAACTCCTCGGTCGCCGAATCGAGTAGTTCGTCCCGTTCACGGCTGAGGGTTTCGCGTTCGGCGGGATGTTCGGACAACCATTCCAGCGAATGCGCGGTGAGCGCGGTGGTGGTGTCGAAACCGCCGCCGATCAGGAGCCCGAGCATGCCCAGGATCTCGATATCGGGGAGGGGTTCACCGCCGAGCGTCGCCTCCGTGGCCAGTGCGTGGACGAGACCGGGCCGCGGATGCTCCCGGATCTCGACCAGGTTGGTGTACATATCCAGGCCCATTTCCTGGTGTAACCGGTGCACTCGCTCGTATTCCGGGGAGTCCGGCGGGGTGTAGACCGTGGCGTGTGCGGGCTCGCTGTAGACCGCCCAGTTGCGCAACGGGATGCCCAGCAT
>NZ_BAFV01000121.1 GCF_000308515.1 Nocardia carnea NBRC 14403
CTACCCCGGATTCCCGGGATAGGAGGCGGCTGATGCTGCTGTCCCGTTTCGTCAAAGCCCAGCTGATCATCTTCAGTATTCTTTCGGTGATCGGGCTGGTGGTGATGTCGGTGATGTACATGCGACTACCGACCCTCGCCGGTATCGGCACCATCGGGGTCACCGTGGAACTTCCGGAGGCCGGTGGCCTGTACCGGTTCGGCAATGTGACCTACCGGGGGATCCAGGTCGGCAAAGTCACCGGGGTCGAACTGGACGGCGACGGTGTCCGCGCCACCCTGGCGATCGACGGTTCCTACCGGATCCCGACCGATCTGACCGCCGAGGTGCGCAGTGTCTCGGCGGTCGGCGAACAGTACGTGGACCTGCTGCCGCGCACCGATTCCCCGCCCTACCTCTACGACGGCGCCACCATCGAACGCCGCGATACCGCGGTGCCGCAGCCGGTGGGCCCGATGCTGGACAAACTCAGCGCCCTGGTGGACACGATCCCCAAGGACGATCTGCGGCGGCTCCTCGACGAGATGTTCGCCGGTGTCAACGGCGCGGGCTACGACCTCGATTCGCTGCTCACCTCCGCCGAGAAGCTGACCGAGGAGATGAACGGTGTCGGCGATGCCACCAGAACCCTGGTGCAGGACGCCCAGCCGCTGCTCGACTCACAGGTGCAGACCGCCGACGCGATCCGCATCTGGACCCGCGCCACCGCGGACGTCACGGGACAGCTGGTGGCCAACGACCCGCAGATCCGCACGGTTCTGCATTCCGGCCCGGCTTTCGCCGACGAGGTGTCGGCGCTGCTGGATTCGGTGGATCTGACGCTGCCGGTGCTGCTGTCCAACCTGACCTCGGTCGGGCAGCTCGGCGTCACCTACAACGCCGGCCTGGAACAACTGCTCGTTCTGCTTCCGCCCGTGGTGTCGCTGGTCCAGGCCGTCCAGCCGACCAAGAACGCCTCCGGCCTGGGTATCGGTGACTTCCGCGTGAGCGGCGTCTCCGACCCGCCGGCCTGTACCCTCGGCTTCCTCCCGCCCTCGGAATGGCGCTCCCCGGCGGATGTCACCACCATCGACACTCCCGACAACCTGTACTGCAAACTGCCGCAGGACCATCCGGTCGCGGTGCGCGGTGCGCGCAATATCCCCTGCGCCAACGACCCGGCCAAACGTGCCCCGACCGCGGCCATCTGCAACAGCGACCAGGAGTTCGTGCCGGTCGCACCGGAACAACCGGTGGTCGGGCCCTACCCCCGCGACCCCGAACTGGAAAGCCAGGGTATCCCGCCGGATTCGCGTTTCGACGCGCCTCCCGGTAACGCCCCCGCGGCCGCGACGAACCCGGCCCCGGCGGCCGCGCCCGCCGTCGCCTACGCCCAATACGATCCGGAGACCGGTGAATACCTGGCCCCGGACGGACAGCTGTACCGCCAGACGGACCTCGTGGCCGACAGTCACGGCAGCTGGGAGGAAATGCTCCCGCACTGAGGCGTCGGAGAAGGCAGTGAAGGCCTTGTTCGGCCACCATGACTCCGGCGGGTGGAGCGCCGCCGGTATTGCGAGCACGCCCGATCCCGGCCGGCGAAACGATCGAGTACGCAACATGTTTGCTTCGGAGCGGTAGCGTGTCGAACGTCGGTGTCTGCCACCGGTACGGGGAAGGAGTCGGCGATGACAACGGACCCGACTCTCCTGCGCATCGGCGAGGCCGCTCAGCTGAATCACGGTGGACAACGGGAAGAAGCACGTCTGCTGTACCCCCGATCTTGGACGAGATCGGGGGCGAGGACGGCGATCCCTTATATCGCTGCACGCTCGCACACACGATGGCCGATACACAGGACGACGCCGGTGTGGAACTACGCTGGGACCAGCGCGCACTCACCGCCGCCGACCTGGTGACCGACGCGCAGCTGGTGCAGGCCGGGCCCTGTTTCCGCAGCAGCTCTGTATCCGTCGCTGCACCTGAACCTGGGTGAGTGCTACCGCAAACTCGGTGATCTCGGCCGGGCCCGTGAACACCTGCGTCATGCGCAGGACACCATCGGTGCGCTCGGCGACGACGAGTACGGACAGCTGATCCGGTACGGCATGGCACGAGTGACCGAGCAGCTGCGCTGATCCGGCAGCGCAGCTGCTGCGAAAACACCGCCCGCCCGGCGCGGTGGTCAGCTGCGTGGCAGGCCGAGGATGCGCTGGGCGATGATATTGCGCTGGATCTCGGAGGTGCCGCCCGCGATGGTTCCCGAGAAGCTGCGCAGATATCGTTCGAACCAGCTCGGTGCGTGGTCTTCCAGATTGAGCAGGCTGTGCCGGGAGGTGACCGCGGGATGTTCGAGGCCGTCGGCGCCGGCGGCGTCGAGGGCGGCTTCCAGACCGCGCTGCACGCTTTCGGATCCGAGCAGTTTCAGCACCGATAACGCGGCTACATCCGCTTCGCCGCGGGATTCTTTGGCCAGCGCCGTCGAACCGAGCAGTTCGAGGGCCTGCAGATCCATGACGACGCCGGCGAAACGGTCGATATCGAGTTCGGTGCGCGGCCGGAAATCCTGGACCAGCATGCGCAGGCGTTGCGCGAAACTCATCCACAGCAGGGTGCGTTCGTGGCCGAGCGAGCCGGTGGCCACCGTCCAGCCCCGGTTCAGTTCGCCGACCAGGTTCTCCACCGGTATCCGGGCGTCTTCGAAGAAGACCTCGTTGAAGTCCAGATCGTCGCCGGCGCAGGCCGAGGCGAACGGGCGGCGGCGGACGCCGGGAGTATCGGTGGGGATCAGCAGTACCGAGATGCCCTTGTGTTTGGGGGCGTCCGGGTCGGTGCGGACGAAGGTGAGAATCACATCGGAGTCGTGGGCGCCCGAGGTCCAGACCTTCTGGCCGTTGACGACGAAATGGTCGCCGTCGCGGACCGCGCGGGTACGCAGGCCGGCCAGATCCGAGCCGGCGCCGGGTTCGCTCATCCCGAGCGCGGCGGGCATTTCCCCGCGCAGGATCGGCACGGCCCAGCGCTGCTGCTGTTCCGGGGTGCCGAACGTGATGAGGGATGCGGCGATGATGCCCTGTCCCTGCGGGTTACAGCTTTCGTAGATCTTGCGCCGGCCGAGTTCCTCCCGGTGCACGTACTGCTGCAGGACCGTGGCGTTGCGGCCGCCGAATTCGGGTGGATATCCGGGGACCAGCCAGCCGTGGTCGAACTGGGTGCTCTGCCAGGCGCGTGACCATGCGGGCACGTGTGAGCTCGACTGCGGACGCTCGGTGGCGACCGCCTCGGGCGGCAGATGCTCGTCGAGGAACGCGATGAACTCGGCGCGGAACTCTTCCACGTCCTCGTCGAAAGTCAGCTGCACTGTGTACCTCCTTTGGCCGAATATGAGAATATCATTCTCGCAACCGGATATTCTAGTTTCCGCGGCCGGTGGCCGGACCGGGCAACGGGTCCACTCCGGTGGTTCCCGCCGCGGTACGAGTGAGCGGCCGGCGCGCAACCGCGCGGGCCGGTCGACGGCTACAGCAATCGGAGGTACGGCCATGCGGAGTACCGGTAGCGGGCTGACCCTGCAGCAGCGGATCGATGCGCGTTCGGTGCGCACCACCAAACTGTTCGGCAGTGCGCAGGTGCAGCGCTTCCTGGATGCGGCGCGCGCGCTGATCACCCAGCGGGGCAGTACCGATTTCACCATGCACGAGGTGGTCGACGAAGCGGGGCAATCGCTGCGCAGCTTCTACCTGCTCTTCGACGGTAAACACGAATTGCTGCTGGCTCTGTATGAGGAGGCCGTCGCCAAGGTGGCCGAACAGATCCGCGAAGCCACCGGTAACGATGCCGATCCGCTGGACAAGCTCCGCACGGCGGTGGAACTGCTGTTCGAGTTCTGCCGGCCCGATCCCGGCGCGCATCGGCCGCTGTTCACCGAGTTCGCGCCCCGGTTGCTCATGTCGGATCCGATCGAGATCCAGGTCGCGCATGCGTCGCTTTTCGAATTGCTCGCCGATCTGGCGGGTGCCGCCGATGTTGCGGGCTACCTGCGTACGGGGACGCGTCCGCGGCGGCTCGCGGCCATGACGCTGCAAACGGTGATGTTCGTGGCGCAGGGGGCCCGATCCGATGACGGCGCCCATCCGATCACCGCGGCGGAAGTGTGGAATCTGTGTGCGTTCGGCGTGCTGAGCAAGGGGGTGCGCCGGTGAGCGCGGTACGGACCGGCCGGTTGGTCGATTCGGGCTCCCGGGCCAGCGGATATGTTATTCTCGGTTTTCGAGAATATCGATATCACTACCGGCCGGGCGCTGCCTTGCGGCGCCTCGGCATTCAGGAAGTTGGCGTATGAGTATTTCGCTACTGCTGGATATGGCGGCCTCGGACAATCCCGATCGGACGGCTGTCGTCTCCGGCGAATCGCGGTGGACCGGAGCCGAACTGGACGCTCTGGCCCACGGGGGCGCGGGCGCGATAGCCGGCTCGGGGGCCCGCAGTGTCGCGTACGTGGGTACCGGCGGAGCGCTCCTGCCACTGCTCATCTTCGCCTCGGCCCGGGCCGGTGTGCCGTTCACGCCGCTGAACTACCGCCTCAGCGGCGATAAACTCGCCGAACTGATCCACCGGCTCGACGCACCCCTGGTGATCCACGACGAGGCCTACACCGACGCTGTGACCGGCACCGCCGAACTGCTGTGGGATTCGGCGCGTTTCCTGGCAGCCGCCCGCGCCGCCGAACCGGCCGGAGTCGAACCCGACCCCGATGCTCCGGCGGTCGTCCTGTTCACCTCCGGGACCACATCGCAGCCCAAAGCGGTCGAACTCTCGCACAACAACCTGGTCAGCTATATCACCGGCACGGTGGAATTCGCCTCCGCCGCGGACGATGACGTATCGCTGATCTGCGTTCCGCCCTACCACGTCGCCGGGGTGGGTGCCGCGCTCTCGAACCTCTACGCCGGCCGCACAATGGTCTATCTGCGCAGCTTCGACCCGCGCGAATGGATCCGGCTCGTCGAGACCGAACGGGTCACCACCGCGACGGTGGTCCCGACCATGCTGGACCGGATCATCAGCGCGTTGAAAGCCACCGGAGCCGGGCTGCCGACTCTGCGCACCCTGGCCTACGGCGGGTCCAAAGTCGCGCTGCCGCTGGTGCGGACCGCGCTGGAACTGTTACCGGACGTCGGCTTCGTCAACGCCTACGGGCTCACCGAAACCAGTTCGACCATCGCGATACTCGGCCCCGACGACCACCGGGTGGCGCTCGCCTCCGGTGACGAGAAGGTCGCGCGAAGGCTCGGTTCCGTCGGGCAGCCGGTACCGGGGATCGAGGTGCAGATCCGCGACGAAAGCGGTGCGGTGCTGCCCGCCGGGGTCACCGGGGAACTGTTCGTCCGCGGGCCGCAGGTATCCGGGCGGTACACCGGGATCGGTTCGGTGCTCGACGCCGAGGGCTGGTTCCCGACCAAGGACCTCGCCGTACTCGACGCCGACGGCTACCTGTTCATCCACGGCCGCAGTGACGACACGATCATCCGCGGCGGTGAGAACATCGCGCCCGCCGAGATCGAGGACGTGCTGGTGGAACATCCGGCCGTCCACGACTGCGCGGTCGTGGGCGTCGAGGACGCCGAATGGGGGCAGATCATCGTCGCGGTGGTGGTCCCGGCCGAACCGGGCCGGAACCCGGACCCCGAAGAACTGCGCGGCTATGTCCGCTCCGGACTACGCGGTTCCCGCACCCCCGACCGCGTGGTGTTCCGGCCCGAACTACCCGCCACCCCGACGGGGAAGATCCTGCGGCGCGAACTCGTCGCCGAACTCACCCGCGAAACCGCCGGCGCCTAGCCGCCGCACGCGAAAGGAAGAAGATCATGGCCAAAACCGGGACCCGGCTACGGAGTCAGGTGTGTACTACCGAGGTGATCATCGTCCGGGCCGCCGACAGCCTCGACGATCTGCGGGCCGGCGGAGTACCGATGGTGCCCATCGACGGCGGCGCGGCCCCTTCGGACGGTGGTCCGCAGGAAGGTTTCGCCGACGGCAACCTGATCGGTAAACGCTACGTCGACGACCAGGGCGCGGAGGTCCTGGTGACCAAGGCGGGGGCCGGCACCCTCAGCGTGGGGGCCACACCGCTGACCATCAAGGAAGCAAAGCCGCTGCCCGCAAGCGACTGAGAGTGATCGAGGTGGGATAGATGCCCGAAACCGCCACCGACCCGCTGATCCTGGCGGCCGAACAAGCCGATGCCGAGGCAGCGGCGGCGGAAGCCGAGGCGCTGGCCGCGCAGGCGTCCGCGACCGCGGCCCGGGCCCGGGCCCGGGCCGCGAAACTGCGATGCGAGGCCGGGGAGCAGCGCACCACGGCATCGGTTGCGGAATCCGGTACGGCCGGTGGCGCCGAGGTGTCGCCGGATCCGGTGGCACCGGACCCCGCACCCAGCGCGAACACCACGGACACGGGTGCGGTCGTCGAGACCGCTGCGGTTGTGGATGCCCCTGAGCGGGGAGCTTCCGCCGCAGCGGCGGCGTCATCCGGGGCGAAAACGGCGTCGCCGGCGAAAGGTTCCGGTACGGCGCGCACGGTCGCACAAGGGGACGCCGCGTCGAGTGCTACGCCGGAGCGCGATACCGCGACGAATTCGGGTCCGCAGGTCGATACGTCGAAAGCGGCTACTACCGACGGCGATACCGCGACCGGTTCCGATGCGGCCGGTGATACGTCGAAAGACGGTGATTCCGACAGCGATATCTCAGCGGGTTCCGGTTCGAGCGGCGATGCTTCGAAAGGCTCCGATTCCGGCTCCGGCGCCGTCACGAAGAACCGCGCGTCGAAGGGCGTGGATAAGGTTGCCGGCCGATTGGCGGCCGTGGGGCGACGAGTGAAATCGAATAAGGTGCGGCGGCCGAGTCGCCGGGCAGTCGGCCGGGCGCTCGTAGCGATGATCGTGCTCGTCTCCCTGGTGGCCGGCGGGTATTCGATGTGGAACCACCAGCAGATCACCGCCGGCCAGGCGCGGGAGGACGAGTTTCTCAATGCCGCCCGGGAAGGCGTTATCGCGCTCACCACACTGGATTCCGGCCGCGCCACCGATGATGTGAAACGAGTACTCGACCATTCCACTGGTGCCTTTCGCACCGATTTCCAGACCCGGTCGGAGGATTTCACCAAGGTCGTGGAGCAGTCCAAGGTCGCGACCCAGGGGGAGATCACCGCGGCCGCGGTCGAATCCATGACCGATGAATCGGCGGTCGTGCTGGTATCGGCGGTCTCCCGGGTCACCAACTCGGCAGGCGCGCAGCAGGAACCACGGGTGTGGCGGCTCAGCGTCACCGTCACCCGCGACGGGTCGGAGTTGAAGATGTCGAAAGTGGAGTTCGTGCCGTGAGAATCCCCAGTTTCCTTCGTACGGTCCGCCGGTCTCCGGAACCGGTCCTGCTCACCCTGCTGGTCGTAGTGGCGGTGGCACTCGCCGCCACGCTGCTGATCTTCCAGTACCGGCCCGATTCCCGCGGTGACGCGGCGAAGAACGACGTGCTCTCCGCCGCGACCGAGGGCACCGTCGCCTTGCTGTCGTATTCCCCCGAATCCCTGGACCGGGATTTCGCGTCCGCCAAATCCCGGATGACCGGCGATTTCCTCAACTACTACACCCAGTTCACCGAGAAGGTGATCGCGCCCGCCGCGAAGGAGAAATCGGTGAAAACCTCCGCGACTGTGGTGCGTTCGGCGGTCGCCGAAATGCAACCGGATTCGGCGGTCGCACTGCTGTTCATCAACCAGACCACCACCAGCGCCGAGAAACCCGATCCGGCGCTGGCCGCCAGTAGCGTCCGGGTGACGCTGTCGAAGGTAGAAGACTCATGGCTGATCTCGTCGTTCGATCCCGTCTGAACACCGCCGACCCGGGCCGCGCGGTCCGGGTCCGGTCCGAGGCGCCGGTACTCGTCACGGTCTACCCGGTGCTCGATTACTTCTCGGTCTGTCCGCGCTGCGGCTACACCGCCGAAGCGTCGACCACCGTACGAACCTTCGCCGACGGCACGGCCGAAAGCGAAACGCATATCACCTGCGGAATGCCCTGCGGCTGGCAGGAAACGCGCTGACCCTCACCACGGCAAAGGGCCGTCCTCTGCGAAGAATCCGCCGGTCGGCCCGTCGGCGCCGAGCGTCGCCAGGCGTACGAGGATCGTGGCGCCCTGGGCCGGTGTCAGGAATCCGGTGTGGTTGTTGCTGTCGGTATCCACGTAGCCGGGTGCCACGGCGTTGACCAGGACGCCGTCCTTCCGCAACTCGTTCGCGTAGTTCACGGTCAGCGCGTTGAGTGCAGTCTTCGACGGTGAATACGCCGCCGAAGGTAGCAACCCGGCGAAGGGGCCGTCGGGGTCGCCGATGAGGGCCAGTGAGCCGGCGTGACTGCCGACATTGACGATGCGCGCCGCCTGCGACCGTCGCAGCAGCGGGAGGAATGCGTTGGTCACCGAGATCACGCCGAAGACGTTGGTCTCGAAGACCGCCCGGACCATATCGAGGTCCACGGTGCTCGGGAGCTGGTCGTAGGCCTTGTCGGGGTCGACCTGCTGATAGCTGGTCATACCGGCGTTGTTGATCAGAATATCGAGACGCCCGAATTGTTCCGCTACGTGTTCCGAGGCTTTCCTGGTAGTGGCCGGGTCTGTGACATCCAAGGTGATCGCCTGCGCGTCGCCCCCCGATTCGCGGATTGCGGCGGCGGTCGACTCGCCGCGTTCCAGGTCCCGGGCGCCGACCAGGACGGTACTGCCATGCACCGCGAGCAGTTCGGCCGCCGCGCGGCCGATCCCCTTGTTGGCGCCGGTGACGAGTGCGATCTTGCCGGTGGTGTGATGGTTGTCCATGGTGTCCTCACTTGGGTCGCTGTGCGCAGAACGACCACAAGATGCCGACGACCCCTGCACTTGTGACAGTGCAGTGGTGTGTTGTGAACCACAGCCTGTAGGTGTCACAGGTGTCGATCGGCCGGCGTCCCGTGTGTGTTCCCCGGAGGCGAAGCACAGACAGGAGTGACCATGAACGAGCGCACGGACCCGGCCACCGAGACCTTTATCGCCCACCGCAACCTGCTTTTCACGGTTGCCTACGAAATGCTGGGCTCGGCCGCCGACGCAGAGGACGTGCTGCAGGAGACGTGGCTGAAATGGGTCGGAGTCGATCACGCTACGGTGCGGGACCCGCGCGCGTACCTGGTGCGGATCACGACCCGCCAGGCGCTGAGCAGACTGCGTACCCTCGGCCGGCGGCGGGAGTCCTACCTCGGCCCGTGGCTACCGGAACCACTGCTGACAACTCCCGACGTCGCCGAGGACGTCGAATTGGCCGAGAACATGTCGATGGCGATGCTGTTGGTACTGGAAACCCTCGCACCCACCGAACGAGCGGTATTCGTGCTGCGCGAAGTGTTCGATCTGGGATACGACGAGATCGCCGAGGCCGTGGACAAGACCCCCGCCGCGGTCCGCCAGATCGCCCATCGGGCGCGCGCCCACGTGGCTGCCCGCCGGCCCCGGGGAATCGTGTCCCCGAACGAAACCCGCGATGCGCTCGCAGCCTTCCAGTGCGCGATCGAAACCGGGAATCTACAGGGACTGTTGGACCTACTCGCCCCGGACGTGGTGCTACTGGGTGACGGCGGGGGAGTGAAGGAGGCGGCCCCGCAACCGATCGTGGGGGCCGAGGCGGTAGCGCGGCTGCTGACGCACGGCCTGCCACGGTTCGGCGATGCGCTCACCGCCGAACCGGTGCATATCAACGGCTCTCCGGCCCTGATCGTCCGATCCAGCGGGCAAATCGACGATGTCGTGGCGATGCGAATCGACGACGGCAGGGTGTCCGGACTCTACATCGTGCGCAATCCGGACAAGCTGTCCCGGGTGCAGGAGTCGACCTCGTTGAGCCGGTGAGTTCCTCGCTGGTCGCCGGCCGCTGTGCCGCGGCGGCCGGGCAATCCGGCCGGATACCCCGTTTCGACTCCGCACCTGGGGCGCGGCCGTTCGCGGTTCGACAGTGCACGCACCGCTACACCGGCCTCGGCCGGCCACCATGCGTAGCCCGGCCTACACCCGGCTGCCGTGCCGGGGTCGACCATCGGATGTGCCGACGGTCCGGTGTTCCTTCGCGGTTATCGTCGCAGTAGTTACGGTTTCGCGCTCGGGTGGCTCGGCTCGGGCAGCGTGGTGATCGCATGTACCGGGCAATCGAGCAGGGCGCGGGTCACCGCGGGCTCGTCGGTGGGGGCGATGGCCGGGTCGCCGGCGAGGGAGGCGTAACCCCAGTCGTCGAGGGGGAAATGTTCGGGGGCGTGTTTGGCGCAGATACCGAAACCGTCGCACAGTGTGCGGTCCAGTTTGATCTTCACAGCAGCGCCTCCGTTTCCACTCGGTAGGGGGCTCGGTCGGTGGCGGGGATACCCGGGCAGTCCGGGCAGTTGTTGCCGAGATGTGCGGCGATCTCCTGCGGGAAGCGGTCCAGCAGACTGGCCGCGGTATTGCAGGCGGCATCGAGGGTGCCGCAGGCGCCCCGGCCGCGCAGGACGGTCGACCAGCGGCGCAGGCGGTCGAGGTCGTCTTCGGCGGCGCGCCCTTCGGCCAGTGCCGTGGTGGCGGCGGCCATGGCAGCGGTGCCGTTGAAACAGGAACCGCACTGTCCGGCGTTCTCGCGGTCGAAGTAGTTCAGGACCGCTGCCGCGACGGCGACCGGGCATTCCTCGGTGAGGACGGCAAGGGCGCCGCAGCCCAGACCGGAACCGGCGCGGCGCAGGGTTTCGTGATCGAGGGTCAGGCCGGTGAACGTGCGATCGAGCAGGCCGGTGAAGTATCCGCCGACCAGGGCCCCGCGCACCGAATCGGCCGGGATGCCGTGCAGAGTGAGCAGATCGGTGACGGGCAGACCGTAGGGAAGCTCGTACAGGACCGGTGCCCGGTGCGCGGCGGTGACGGTGGCCAGGAAGGTGCCGGGAGAGAGCGCGGTGCCCGCGGCGCGGTACGCGTCGGCGCCCCAGCGGTCCAGGAAGGGCAGGTTGGCGAGGGTTTCGACATTGCTCACCAGTGTGGGCAACCCGGCGACACCGGCCTCGTAGGGCCGTGGGGGTTTGTCGGTGGGTACGGCGCGACCGCCGTTGATCGCCTGCACCGCGGCGGTTTCCTCACCGGCGACGTACCCGGGATCGACCCGGACGACGCCGAGTTCCGGGCCACCGGGCACCGTGCCGCCGAGCTCGTCGAGTGCCGCGACCACCGATCGTTCGGATTCCGGATCCGATACGTAGATATACCCGTGCCGGGCGCTCACCAGCGCGGCGGCCAGCCGTATTCCGTCGAGCACCAGATGTGGCCGGTTGCGTAGCAGCCAGCGGTCTTTGAAGGAGGCGGGTTCGCCCTCCTCGCCGTTGGCGACGACGACGGTTTCGGTCCAGCCGGCGGGCGCGCCCGCCCGGGCCGGGCTTGCGGCGCGCACACTGTTCACCTTCACCGCGAACGGGAACCCGGCGCCACCGCGCCCCCGCAAACCGCTGCGTTCGACGGCATCGGCCAGCGCGGTGACCGCGCCGATCGGCCGGTAACCTCCGCTGTCGCGGTATTCGTAGGCGGTCTCGACCCCGCCGCCGAGCCGCAGCAGCCGCGGCTCGCTACCAGGGTACGGGACCACCGCCAGGCCCCCGGCCGACGAGAAGGTGTGCTGCATCGTGCCTCCTGAGTGGGCGCGGCCGCCGGGCCGCCCGTATCGTGCTTACCTCCGCAGTCGCGGCTGCTGTACGCGGCGGCCGGTCGATGACCCGCCCACCGGCCGTGCACGCCGATGAGGGACGCGCACCAGTCGACGGAGCCCTCGGCGCACCTCCGTGCCGGCGGTTTCTGTGCGCGCCGTTCGGCGGACGGGCCGCCCACCGAACGGTGGTGCCGTGCGTCCGTTGCCGCTGTCCGCGTGAGGAGCAGGTGGCCCGCCGCGCCCACCGACCGGTGTGGCCTTCCGTGCACCGCCGCACTCCTTGCAGCCGTGCAAGTTCAGTGCTGGTCCGGACGCGGACGCGCCCGTTAGGCTCGTCGGCATGCGAACTGCGGTGTTGCGGGTGAATGTCGATCCGGCCGGGGAACTCACCGGCGAATCGCTGGCCCGCGGTATGGCCGAACTGGCCACCACACTCGTCGAAACCGGGGGCGAAGTCCTGGAGAAGGATCTCGGTGCGGTCCCGCGGTCGCGGCGCGTGGTGCAGGTGCTGCTCGATACCGCGGACGCGGCGGCGGATACGGCGCGGGCGGTCGAAATCTGTGCCCGGGTATTCGGTACCGAACCGGTTGCGGGTGTTGTCACCTATGTCAGCCGCGGTACCGACGCCGACGCGTACGGGGTGCTGGCAGGGTTCGGGCTCACCGGAGAGATCATCCGAATGCCCGGCACCGAGGGTTACGACATCCTGCAGGTGCGCTTGCGTGAAGCCGATCTCGAGCGGGTCCCGGAGAGCCGGATCCACACCGCGCTGGAAGCCTCGACCAATTGTGAGGTCCGGATCAGCACGGTGTGACGCCACGGGGCACCGGATCATCGGTCGCCCAAGAATTTCAGGATCTCCGGGGCGGCCAGCACCCAGGTGTCGAACATGTTGTACTGCTTCGCTCGGCCCTGTGCGCGGTCCTCTATGGCGCGTTCCCAGGCGTCCTCGGGCCACGGCGGGTCGATCAGCGTCGAGCCTTCGATCAGGCAGTGCACCTCGAGCGAGGTGCGCTTCGGGTGGTCCATATCCTTCGCGCCGCCGCGGATGATCAGGGTGGGTACCTGGATCCGTTCGAACATCTCGTCGTCCACGCCGGGAATCGTCTGGCCCGGTTTCGGTACGTAGGCGTTGAGCCAGCGCAGCGAGAGTTTCACGAACTCGCCGGAGTCCAGGGCGCGCAACCGCTGTTCGTTGTCCGGGTTCTCCGCGATCAGCTCCTGCCATTCCTTCATCCGCAACAGGCCCTCGGTACCCAGCGCCCGCACGGTCTGCAGGCTGGGCAGGACGTAGTAGGCGCCGAGGTTGAAGGTGCCGTAGACCCCGCCGACGATATTCCACAGCACGAGATCGGTGACCAGCTCCGGATACAGCATCGTGGTGAGCATCGAATCCCGCGCCCCACCCGACCCCCCGGCCAGGATCACCGGGCCCGTCCCCAGTTCGGTCAGCAGTCCGTGCAGGGTTTCGGCGCGCATATGCGATTCGGTCTGCCCGTAGAACTGCACATCCGAGGCACCGCAGTTGGGCCGGTCCCACAGCAGGACTCGGTAACCGCCGGCGACCAAGGCTTCGGCCAGCGGTCGCAGTCCCGGTATTTCCTTGCTGTAGCGGCCACCGGGCGTGAGCACGATCAGATTCCCGGTGTCCCCGAGGATCTCGTAGACCACCTTGCCGCCGTTCACTGTTACCGCGGGCATAGCACACTCCTGCCAAGGGTTCGGGGAGCCGCCCGGGGCGGAAACTCCCGCGGCCCGCCGTATGAGCGGCGGGCCGGGATCTGCTGTTCGGGTCAGGCGGTGACCAGTACGTCGTCGCCGACGACCCGCACCGGGTAGGTGCGGATACTCCATTCGGGTTTCACCGCGGTGGTACCGGTGGCGAGCTCGAACCCCCACTGATGCCACGGGCAGTAGATGAACTCGTTGTCCCGCACCATCACCGAATCACCGGGCACCGATTCGTCCACCACTGTGCGGCCGCGCGCGCGGCCGGAGCACAGCGGGCCGCCTTCGTGCGGGCAGTAGTTGGCGATGGCGTAGAAGGATCCGTTGACGTTGTAGACGCCCACTCCGTGCCGTCCGATAGGTACCACTTTCGACGATCCGGGCGGGATCTCGTCCACGGTGGCGACGATATGCTCCCGTCCCTGGGCCAGCCGCGACCGGACTCCGGGCGCCGGTGCGGAACTGCCGCCGCGCGCCTCGGGGCTGCTGCCGGCAACCGTTGCCGGGTCGATGGGCGTCCCACCGGAAGGGTCGGCGGAGGTGCCCGATCGGTCTCCGGGAGACCCGCCGTCCGGTGCCGGAGCGGAGCCGGCGAGCTCGGCGGCAGGGGAGGCCGCTGATCGCGTCGCGGAGCTGCCGGATTTCTCCCCGGACGAGGCGTTGCTCCGGGGTGTTGCCGGTGAGCTCGAGCCCGGCGACCGCACGAGAGGTTCGCTTCCGTCCGACATCAGTGCACCCGTACCTGTCCGGGCAGCGCCGGTACGGTTTCCGGCAGGTGGTAGGTCTCGATACCGTTGCGGAACATCACCTTTTCGCGGGCCGCGGTCGGGAGATGCTTCACCAGCCACCGCGGGTCGTCGAAGGTCCAGTGCGGGTAGTCCGAGGAGTACAGCAGGATTTTGTCCGCCTCCATCCATTCGAACGCCCGGGTGAGTTCGGTTTTGTCCTCCGGGTAGTCCAGCGGCTGGGTGGTGAACTTGATGTGTTCCTTCACGTATTCCGACGGTTTCCGCTTGATCGACATGAACGAGCCGCGAGCCGCGTAGATGGCGTCCATCCGCCACATCAGCGGCAGGATCCAGGTGAAGGCGTGCTCGACGAACACGATGCGCAGCGCCGGGAACCGGTCGAAGACCCCGTCGAAGATCAGGCTCATCACCTGGTTCGCCGCGAGCAGCGAGTAACTCACCATGAAATCGTGGTTGTAGCTGGGGAAACCGACCGGCGGCATGGGCATGGTTTCGAAGGCGCCGCGGCTGAGATGGCAGCTCACCGGGATATCGTGTTTCACCGCGGCGGCCCAGATCGGGTCGTATCGGGGGTCGCCCCAGGAGGGGCGCGGTTCGGCCTTGATCAGAATCTGCGCCATATAAGGGTGCCCGGCCCACTGCTCGATCTCGGCGACCGCAGAGTGCGGTTCCTCGATCGCCACACAGATCGACCCACGCCAGCGCTGATGCCAATTGTTGTGCGGATCCAGCCACTGCGCGTTCAGCCAGCCGTTGACCCCGGTGGCCATGGCGGCGGTGGCTTCGGGCAGCCGGGCCGCCACCACGGTGGGTTCGAGGATCACGATATCGGAGCCGGCATCCATGATGAGCTGGCGGAACGCCATATCCGGGTCGCTGCCGGGGAATTCACCGTCCGCGGGGAATGTGTCGACCCGCATGGCCTTCGCATGTGCGTAATCGGGTGCGTCGTAGACGATGGTGTCGCCGACCCGGCGACTGAGAAAGTACGAACTGCGCCACGGTTCCGGAATATGTTCCACCAGATCGCCCCGCCGGGGGACCGGATGGACATCGGAATCGACGACGCGTACCGGCACCAGTTCCGTGGAAGGAACCCGTGCCCTGTCCTGTGCCATGGTCATCGCGCCTCCTCAGCCGACCGCCGTCACGGCGTCTACATCGATGCTGTACAGCCGCGCAGCATTTCGCCAGTACAGTTTTTCGCGCTGTTCGGTGGTCAGCGCGGCCGGTAGAACGTCGGTATCGCCGGAATGCCAGTGCGGATAACTGGATCCGAACATCACCATCTCGTCCTTGCCGGTGAAGTCGAACCATTCCGCGGCGAAGGGAGCATCACCGGGGCCGTCGATCGTGGCGTGCACGAAATACACATGTCCGGGCAGGTAATCGCTGGGCATCCGGGGCGCCCACGGGGTCTGTTCCAGGTGGGGCCGGCCGAAGGTGTCCATCCGCCAGGTGAACGGGGTGAGCAGATCGGCGCCGCCGTCGCCCCAGACGAATTTCAGGTCCGGGTATCGCTCGAAAACGCCCTCGGCGATCATGTTCATCAGGTGATAGATGTAGTTCAGCCCCATGAACCCGTAGTACTGCTCGTAGGTGCGCGGGTGGCCGGACGGTGTGGGTGGCAGGCCGATACTTTCGCCGGTCTCGATATGGGTGGCTACCGGTAGGTCAGCTGCCGCGGCGGCCTCCCACAGCGGCCAGAACTGCGGTTTTCCGTACACTTCGCGTGATTGCAGCGGGATACCGAGCTGGACGATGCGGGGGTGATCGCCCAGCCGGTCGATTTCGCGCAGTGCGCCGCTGATGTCCTCGGGGTTGACGCGCAGGGTGCCGCGGAAGCGCTCGTGATAGGTGCCGCTGTCGAGCCAGCGCGACACCATCATGTCGTTGTGGGCGGACAGTACCGCCGTGGTGAGGTGCCGGTCGGGCAGGATGCCCCGGGTCATCGGATGCAGGACGGCCACATCGACACCGCGTTCCCCGAACAACTGCTGCCCCACGAACTCCGGGTCCGAACCCGGGTA
Source organism: Nocardia carnea NBRC 14403 (assembly GCF_000308515.1). Lineage (GTDB taxonomy): Bacteria > Actinomycetota > Actinomycetes > Mycobacteriales > Mycobacteriaceae > Nocardia > Nocardia carnea. Next base: position 16,226 of record NZ_BAFV01000121.1, read on the forward strand.
TCCCTTGTGCGGCCCGCGGGCGCCGGCGACGTATTCGCCACCGGGCGCGCCGTACCAATCCATCTCCGGGTCGGGGATTCCGCGGCTCTTGAACGGCTCGCGCAGATGGTCGCGCATATCGTCGTTCGAGCGGAAGAAAATATGCACGCTGGTATCGATCACCGGGGTGCGGGTGCCGTCGGGCAGATCCTTCATCGCGGTCCTCGTCGGAAAAGTCGAGAGTGCCGGCCGGACCCCGCGGTACCGGCCGCCACTCGCGGTCAGTACTGGAAGTCGATCACCGCGGCATCGGGCCGTTCGGTGACCGGTGCGGCCAGCCCCTGTTCATCACAGATCCGCTGCAGCTGCTCGAGGGTTTCCTCGAGACCGGGACCCAGCCGTTTACCCGGGGTGAAGGTGGCCGGCAGATGGCGCATCCCCTGGATGACGCCGATGGTGTCGTAGTGCACCGTGCCCTCCGGGTCGCAGGTGTAGTCCGGCATCCGGTCGAGCACCGCCAGCAACATGGACTTGAAGACCGTCCGGGCCACGTTGGAGCCGATGCACCGGTGCACGCCCAGTCCGAAGCTGAAGTGCCGGTTTCCCTTCCGGTCCAAAACGATATCGTCGGCGTCGGGGAAGATGCTCTGGTCACGATTGGCCATCGCCCAGGACAACCACAGCCGTTCGCCCTCTTTGAATTCGGTGCCCTGATAGGTGCAATCGTCGGCAATGGTGCGGCCGTCGCCCGGGGCGGGCGTGAAATAGCGCAGGAATTCCTCGGTGGCGGGGTCCAGCAGGTCCTCGCGATCACGGCTGAGTTCCTCGCGCTGGTCCGGATTCTCCGCCAGCCACTCGAGGGAATGGGCGGTGAGCGCGGTGGTGGTGTCGAAGCCGCCGCCGATGAGCAGGCCCATCATCCCGAGCAGTTCCATATCGGGGGCCGGTTCACCGTCGATGCGCAGTTCGACGAGCGCTTTGATGAGGCCGGGCTTCGGGTTGCTCTTGGCCTCGTGCAGGCTGGTGAGGATATCGAGACCCATGGTCCGGTGCATTTCGGCGACCCGGGGGGCGTCGGGGGAGTCCTCCGGCGTGTAGACCGAGGCGTGTACCGGGTCGCTGTACACCGACCACTTCTTCAGCGGGATGCCCAGCATCGCCAGGGTCAGCACCGCGGGGACGATATTGGCGAGATCGTCCACGAAATCGATACGGCCGGTCTCGATCTTCTCGTCGATACTGGCCCGGACGATTTCGTCGATGAACGGCTGCCAGCGTTTCACCGCGGCGGGCGACAGGTACGGATTGAGGATCGAGCGGTAGGTGCGGTGTTCGGGCTCGTCCATTTCCAGCATGCCACCGCGGACCAGCGCGGCCCGCTGCGCCTTCGGAATCGAGATGCCCTGGTACCCGCGGCGTTCGTTGTGTACGTCGTGGTCGACCGATACCTCGGGGCAGCGGGCGAGTTCGAAGACCGCGTTACCGCCCGCGGCGACCCAGTGCCCATTGTAGGTATCCGTCCACGCCACCGGGCATTTCGCGTGCATCTCATGGGTGATTTCGGAGAACTTCTCCCGGTACTCGGGAGTGTGCCGATCGAAGTGGTACCGATTCTGCTTGCGCTGGTCGTTATCCGTAGATGTCACGGTTTGTTGTCCCTTGCTGGTCACTGGTCGGCGAATCTTCGCCGGGGGCCCGGAACTCTGCGCCGCTCCGGGAATCGTCGGATTGCCGATTCGCCACCGGGCCGGCGGCGTGCGCGTCGATCGCCTGCGATATGCGCGCGCCGCCTGCGCCGGAGTGGCCGGGGGCGGCTCACATCTTGTGGTCGTACCACTTCAGGTAGCCGCCACCGTCGACACGCATCTGCATACCGGTGACGAAGCGGGCTTCGTCGGAGACGAGATACAGGATGGCGTTGGAGATATCGACCGGCTCGATCCACGGCGTCTTCATGGCCTGCTGGACATGGAAGGCGGGCTCGGCGTCGGCGCGCGTCGGATTCTCCAGGTCCGGCCGGAACGAGCGGTACATGGGCTCGCTCTGCAGCATGTCGGTATTGCAGTTGGTCGGGTGTACCGCGTTGGCGCGGATACCGCGGGGCGCCAGGTGCCGGGCGATATCGAAGATGTAATACGACAATGCGCGCTTGGAGTGCACATAGGCCATACCGCCGAGATCCGAGCCCGGGTTGTCCATCTTGCCGGTGTCGATCATGGCGGCGGTGGAACCGGTGGCGATGATGGACGCGCCCTCACCGAGGTGGGGAAGCGCGGCTTGGATGGCGTTGATGGTGCCGACGAGGTTCGTATTGATGACATCGATCCACGCCTGGATATCGGGCCGGCCCTTCATACCGGCGACACCGGCCTGGGCGATGACGATATCGAGCTTGCCGAGTTCGGCGACCCCGGCGTCCAGTGCCGTCTTCAGCGCGACGGCATCGCGGACATCGGTCTGGGTCGCGACGATACGGCGGCCGGTCTTCTCGACCAGGCGCACGGTTTCCTCGAGGTCTTCGGGTGTGGCCAGCGGGTAACCGATGGTCGACATGTTCTGGCACAGGTCGACGGCGATGATATCGGCGCCTTCCTCCGCCAGTCGTACGGCGTGGCTGCGGCCCTGACCGCGCGCGGCGCCCGTGATGAATGCGACCTTGCCCTCAACACGTCCCACAGCATTCCCTTTCGATCTGTTTTCTAGACACCTGCCCGGGTGTGCCGGGCCGCCGGAAGCGGCGGCACGGGGCAGGGTGCGCGGCGATTGCCACGCGTCGATCCGGCCGCGGCCCCGATGCGGTGTCGACCCAGCACCGCCGGGTACCGGTTGCGGACGTACGGCTGTTCTCGTATGCGAAAAGAACTGCGTTTTCGCATACGAGAACGGTACTCTACCTGTGGGGTCGGCGGCAAGGTTTTGCGAGAAGCCTGGTCGGCTCGGCCGATTCGGGCCGGCGTGCCACTTCGGGCGCTCTGCCTCGCATGATGGTCCCAGTGTTCGGGGGCCGGTCGGCGATTTCGGCATTTTCTTTGCAAGAGAATTGAATTTTCACCAGTCGGCGGTGCCGATATCGCCGCGGGTGCCCGGGCCGGCCCGGGCAGTGGACCGACGATTCCGCCGGCGCGAAAGGGGTGAACGGTTATGACGATCCGAGGCGTACGAGGTGAGCACCGATGACCCGCATCGTTCCGGACGACCTGCGGCAGCGCTACGAATCGGCCGGCTGGTGGACCCGCGACACCATGGGGGATCTGCTGAGCCGCTCGCTGGCGGCCGCGCCCGGCACCGTGTTCCGGGTGTATTCCGATATCCGGCCGTGGCAGGGCACATTCGCCGATGTGGAACGTCTGGCGCGTCGCCTGGCCGCGGGTCTGCGGGATCGTGGCGTGGGGCCCGGCGATGTGATCGCATTCCAGCTGCCGAATTGGATGGAGGCCGCGGCGACCTTCTGGGCGGCGTCGTTCCTCGGCGCGGCGGTGGTGCCGGTGGTGCATTTCTACGGCCCCGCCGAACTGGCGCATATCCTGCGCGTTTCGCGGCCGAAGGTCTTCATCACCATGGCGGAGTTCGGCACCCGGACCCATGATCCCGAGCTCTCCGCGGACGTGCCTATCGTCGGTGTGGTGGGTGGGGATTTCGACGAGCTGCTCGCCGCGGATCCGATGCCGGGTGTACTACCTGCGGATCCGGCCGGTCCTGCGCTCATCGCCTTCACCTCCGGTACCACCAGTGCGCCCAAGGGGGTGGTACACAGTCATCAGACTCTCGGCTGCGAAACACTCCAGCTCGCCGAGCGCAACCGCGACGATCGCGGTGAACAGCTCACCGCGACCCCGGTCGGTCATTTCATCGGGATGGTGGGTGCGCTCCTGCTGCCGGTACTGCACGGCCGTCCGGTCCATATGCTCGACGTCTGGGATCCCGGCCGGGCGCTGGCCCTGATGAAGGATCGGGGGCTGGTCGTGGGCGGCGGGCCGCCGTACTTCGTGACCAGCATGGTCGAACACTCCGATTACACACCGGAGCATCTCGCCCATATGAAGTATGTCGGGCTGGGTGGTTCGGCGGTGCCGGCGGCGGTGACCCGCATGCTCACCGAGCTCGGTGTGGTGGCGTTCCGGGCCTACGGCAGTACCGAGCATCCGTCGATCACCGCTTCGGCGCTGGACGCGCCGCCGCGGGAGCGGCTCGACACCGATGGCCGGGTGATGCCCGGAGTGGAGATCCGGATCGCGTCGGACGGGGAGATTCTCAGCCGGGGCCCGGATCTGTGTCTGGGATATACCGATCCGGATCTCACCGCGCGGGTCTTCGATGACGAGGGCTGGTATCACACCGGGGATATAGGAGTATTGGATCCGTCCGGGTGCCTGACCATCACCGATCGCAAGGCCGATGTGATCATCCGCGGTGGCGAGAACGTCGGTGCGCGCGAGGTCGAGGATGTGCTCGATGCGATGCCGCAGGTGGCCGAGTCCGTGGTGATCGCCCTGCCCGACAGCCGGTTCGGTGAGGTCGTGGGGGCCGTGCTGCGCTTGAATCCAGGCTGTGTGCTGCCTTCGCGAGCCGAAGTCCGCGCTTTCTTCGAGCGGGCGGGGGTGGCGCGGCAGAAGTTGCCCGCGCGGTTGTTCGAGGCCACCGACTTCCCGCGGACCCCGAGCGGCAAGATCCAGAAACATTTGGTCCGGAAGGGTATTGCGGCATCCATCCTGCGAGAATAAGATTCTCTTAAAGGGAGATTAGCGTTTTACGCGAGTCGGTCCGGCTCGTGCCCCGCACGACAGCCCGCCGGACCGGCGCCCCCGACTCCGCCTGCTCGCCGAAAGGACAGCGCAGTGCCATCGCACCAGTCGCCGGTTGCCGGATCCGATCCAACGATCTGGGACGAACAGACCGATATCGTCGTCCTGGGCACCGGTGCCGCGGGCCTCACCGCGGCGCTCACCGCCGCGACCGAAGGTGCTGCGGTGGCAGTGTTCGAGAAGGCGCCCACGGTCGGCGGAACCAGCGCGGTCTCCGGCGGATTGGCCTGGATACCCGCGCATTCACGGGCCGAACGTGAGCTCACGGTCGCCGACGCATTGGCCTATCTCGGTGCACAGTCGCTGGATTCGATGGATGACGAACTGGTCGAGGTGTTCGTCCGCACCGGCGCGCGGATGCTCGATTACGTCGAACAGCACAGCGGTGTGACATTCGAGGTGGCCGAAGGTTTTCCCGACTACAAACCGGAGCTGCCCGGTGGACGGCCCACCGGCGGCCGGTCCATCGGCCCGGCCGCCTACGATCTGGCCCGGCTCGGGGAATGGCGGGAGCGCCTCACCACTTTCCCGCTGGACTGGAGCAATGTCGGATTCGACGCCGAAACCCGGGCCCGGCTGCGCGCCGTCCTGGGGGATGCGTCCGCCGATGTCTGTGTCGCCGGTCAGGCGCTGGTGGCGGGGCTGCTCGAGGGCGTGCTGGCGGCGGGGATCACGCCGCGTACCGGTGCGCGCGGGGTGGAACTGATCGCGGAGAACGGGGCGATCGCCGGGGTGCGGGTCACCGTCGGCGGACGGGATATCGCGGTCCGGGCGCGGCGCGGTGTCGTGCTGGCGACCGGTGGTTTCGAATGGGATACCGGATTGGTCAAAGCATTTCTGCGAGGGCCGATGACCGGACCGGTATCGCCACCGAACAACACCGGCGACGGATTGCGGATGGCCATGGCGCACGGCGCCGACCTCGGCAATATGGGCGAGGCCTGGTGGGTGCCGGTGGTGCAGTTGCCGGGCGATACGATCGACGGGCACCAGCGCAGCCGCAGCGTCCGGCTGGAACGCACCCGCCCGCGCAGCATCATCGTGAACCGGGCCGGGAAACGGTTCGTCAACGAAGCCGCCGAATACAACTCGATGGCGGGCGCCTTCCACTACCTCGATCCACGCGGCGGCTACGTCAACAATCCCGGCTGGATGGTGTTCGACGCCGAACATCTGCGCCGGTACGGATTCCTGGGCGTGGAACCCGGCGGCGCGGCCCCGGACTGGTTCTGTGAATCGGCCGATCTCGCCGAACTCGGCGCCCGGACCGGTATCGACCCGGAGGGCCTGCAGCACACCGTGGCGGGCTGGAACCGAGCCGTGGCTGCGGGAGCGGATCCCCAGTTCGGCCGCGGCGCCAGCGAATACGACGGCTACTGGGGTGATCCCGATGCCGAAACCGTCGCGGGTCGCACGCTGGGGCCCGTCGATACCGGCCCGTACTACGCCGTTCCCGTGACGGTCGGTGCCATGGGAACCAAAGGCGGGCCGCGGACCGATCGCGACGCCCGGGTCCGGCATATCGGCGGGGCGGTGATTCCGGGGTTGTACGCGGTCGGCAATGCGATGGCCGGGGTGACCGGCCGCGCCTACGGCGGTGCCGGCGGAACCCTCGGCCCGGGCATGGTTTTCGGGTTCCGGGCCGGATACAACGCGGCCACCGGGGAGTCGGCCAAGTGCTGAACCCGTCCTCGGTGCCGGGCGACACGGCGCGAGGTGCGGGCCGACAGGCGTGGGCGAACGGATAGGGAAGGTAGCAGTGTCGGAATACGAGAGCGTGTGGTGCGATCTGCAGGGGGTCGCGTTCAGCCAGGGATACCTGGATGTGGCGGGAGTGCGGACGCGCTACCTGCACGCCGGTGACCGGAACAAACCGGCATTGGTCTTCCTGCACGGCTCCGGCGGGCACGCCGAGGCCTATATCCGGAACCTGGCGGCGCATGCCGGGCATTTCTCGACCTGGTCGATCGATATGCTCGGGCACGGTTACACCGATAAACCCGGGCATCCGCTCGAGGTCGAGCATTATGTGCGGCATCTGATCGCATTCCTCGACACCATCGGCGCCCCCCGCGCCCATATCAGCGGGGAATCCCTGGGTGGCTGGGTGGCGGCCCGCGCTGCCTGTGACCACCCCGGACGGGTCGACCGGCTGGTCCTCAACACCGCCGGCGGTTCCCAGGCCGATCCCGAGGTCATGGCGCGGATCGTGACCCTGTCCATGGCCGCGGCCGCCGATCCCACGTGGGAGACGGTGCAGGCCCGTATCAAATGGCTGATGGCGGACAAATCCAAGGATTACGACGATATCGTCGCGAGCCGGCAGCGGATCTACCGGCAACCCGGATTCGTCGATGCCATGCGCGACATCATGGCGCTCCAGGATCCGCAGATCCGGGCCCGCAACCTGCTGGGGCCGCGGGAGTACGGCGCGATCACCGCACCGACGCTGGTGGTGTGGACCAGCGACGACCCCACCGCCGACGTCACCGAAGGTAAACGGATCGCCTCGATGATCCCCGGCGCCCGGTTCGAAGTGCTGCCGGACTGCGGGCATTGGCCGCAATACGAATCGCCGGCGGCGTTCAACGCCCTTCATCTCGAATTCCTGCTGGGTGGTGGATATGGAAACCGGTAACGGCGGCACCCCCGCCCGCTACGACGTTCTCGTCGTCGGCGCGGGCCCGGTCGGGCTGACCATCTGCAATATGCTGGGCCGCTACGGTGTGCGGACCCTGCTGGTGGAGGAGCGGCCCGCCCTCATCGACTATCCGCGCGGTGTCGGTATCGACGACGAATCGCTGCGCACCCTGCAATCCACCGGTCTGGTGGAGCAGATCCTGCCGCATACCAACCCGAACCAGATCATGCGGTTCGTCGACGGTGACCGGCGGCTGCTGGCCGAGATCGCGCCCACCGACCAGCAGTTCGGGTGGCCCAAACGCAGCGGTTTCATCCAGCCGCTGGTCGATGCCGAACTGCTGCGCGGGCTGGACCGGTACGACTGCGTCGATATCCGCTGGGCCACCGCGATGACCGACTGCCACGACACCGGCGACGAGGTCCGGGTGCGGCTGGATACCGCCGACGGGCCGGAAACGGTTCACGCCCGTTATGTGGTGGGCAGTGACGGCGGGCGCAGCGCCACCCGGCACACCATGAGCGTGAGTTTCGAGGGCACCACATCCTCGACCCGCTGGCTCGTGGTCGATATCGACGGTGATCCGCTCGGCCATCCGAACGTCGAGGTCGGGGCGGATCCGGTGCGGCCGAATGTATCCATTTCGCTGGCGCACGGGGTCCGGCGGTTCGAATTCCTGCTGCATCCCGGCGAAACCGATGAAGACGCCGAAACCCCGGAATTCCTGGCCCGGCTGCTCGAACCGTTCGTCCCGTACCCGGAGCGGCTGGATGTGATCCGGCGGCGGGTCTACACCCATCACTCCCGCATCGCCGGTGAATTCCGGAAGGGCCGGTTACTGCTGGCGGGGGATGCCGCGCACCTGATGCCGGTCTGGCAGGGGCAGGGTTACAACAGCGGGATCCGGGATGCGGCGAACCTGGGCTGGAAGCTCGCGGCCGTGGCCTCCGGGCTGGCCGGGGATGCCCTGCTCGACAGTTACGACCAGGAGCGGCGGAAACACGCACGCGCGATGATCGACCTGTCGACCATGGTCGGGCGGGTCATCTCACCGACGAATGAGCGGGTCGCTGCGGTGCGGGATGTGGCGGTGCGTGCGCTGGCCGCGGTACCGCCATTGAAACGTTACGTCCTGGGGATGCGGTTCAAACCCATGCCGCGCTACGACCGTGGCGCGGTGGTGCACGGCTGGTCCCGGTCGCCGAATTCGGCGGTCGGCACCCTGTTCGTCCAGCCGCGGGTCGCCACCCGGACCCGGCCCGATGTACTGCTGGACGAAACGCTCGGCCCCTGGTTCGCCGTGCTGTGCTGGAACAATCAGCCGCGGAAAGTGCTGGGGGATATCGAGTTCGCGCGCTGGAAAGCGCTGGGCGCCCGGTTCGTGGAGGCCCGGCCGGCGACTCAACTGCACTGGACCGGCCACGACGACCCCGATGTGCTCGTGGTCGGCGATCACACCGGCGTCCTGAAGAAATGGTTCGACGGGCAGCTCGATTCGGTGCTGTTCCTGCGGCCGGACCGGTTCGTGGCCGGTGCCTGTATCGCCCAGCATGCCCCTGAACTCGGTGCGGCACTGCGGGACACGCTCACCCTGACTCCGGGAGGTACCGATGCCGCTGGCCGTATGCTGCGTCTCGCACAGCCCGCTCCTTGAACTCCCGGGCCCGGGCCGGGAACTGCTCAGCGAGATCGGTGGGGCCCTCGATCAGGCCCGGGAATTCGTGCAGAACTTCGATCCCGAACTGGTGGTGCTGTTCGCCCCGGACCACTACAACGGGTTCTTCTACAAACTGATGCCGCCGTTCTGCCTGGGCACCGCGGCGGCCGGCGTCGGGGATTACGGCACCCACTCCGGTCCGCTCGACGTTCCCGAGGGACAGGCGCTGGCGCTGGCCGAGGCGCTGCTCGACGCCGGAATCGATATCGCCACCTCGGCGGAGATGTCGGTCGATCACGGCACCGTGCAACCGCTGCAGCAGCTGTTCGGAGACGCCACCGCCCGGCCGGTTATCCCGATCTTCCTGAACTCGGTCGCGACACCGCTCGGCCCGCTGCGCCGGGTGCGGGCTCTCGGGACCGCGGTCGGGCAGCATCTCGCGACCCTCGGGAAACGGGTACTGGTACTCGGCTCCGGAGGACTGTCGCATGATCCGCCGGTTCCGCAGCGCGCCACCGCGCCGCCACCGGTGCTGGAGCGGATCGTGCACGGCCGGCCGATGACCACCGAACAGCGTCAGGCCCGGCAGAGCGCGGTGATGGCGGCCGCAGCAGAATTCGCGGCCGGGGACGGGCCGCTGCAACCGCTCAATCCGGACTGGGATCAGGAATTCCTCGACCTGGTCGATACCGGGCGGCTGTCGGCCGTCGACAGCTGGACCAACAGCGAGATCACGCGTACCGCCGGTAATTCCGCGCACGAGGTCCGGACGTGGGTGGCGGCGTTCTCCGCCCTCGCGGCGCAGGGCCCGTATCGGACCACTGTCCGCTACTACCGGCCCTCGCCCGAACTGATCGCCGGATTCGCCATCCGCACCGCGCGTCCGGCCGACCCCGGGTAGCCCGCCGCCGGCACCCCGCATCGACCACCCGACGAAAGGTAAGAACATCGTGACCACGGAGGAACCGGAGATCGCCGGCGCCGAGGATTCCGGCGCCGGCTACGACGAAACCGTCGATGTGCTGGTGGTCGGGTCCGGCGGCGGGGGGATGTCGGCCGCCCTGAAGGCCGACGCCGAGGGGCTCGAGGTTGTGATCGTCGAGAAGGGCGCGAAATACGGTGGCTCCACCGCGCTCTCCGGCGGCGGTATCTGGGTGCCGAACGCGCCCGCCCAGCGGCGGGCCGATTTCGCACTGGACCCGGACGAGGTCGTCGAATACCTGAAGACGATCACCGGGGGACTGGTCACCGAACAGCGCCTGCGGATGTATGTCGAGAAGGCCCCGGAAATGATGGCCTTCCTCGAAGAGTGCAGCGACTGGATGCAATTCATCTGGAAACCCGGATATGCCGATTACTACCCGGAACTCGAAGGTGGCTCCGGACAGGGCAGCACTATCAACGTCCCGCCGATAGACACCCGTGCGCTGGGGCCCGAGGAAAACGAACTGCTCGAACCACTCGCCCTGGCGCCCAAGGGTATCTGGCTGGGTCCCATGGATCTGCGGCTGTTCTATCAGGTGCGGCAGAACTGGCGCGGTAAAGCGGTGCTGCTGAAACTGATCTGGCGGATGGTGCGCGCCCGGGTGTTCGGCGATCGGATCGTCACCATCGGGCAGTCGCTGGTCGCCCGCCTGCGGCTCGCACTGAAAGAGCGCGATATCCGGCTCTGGCTCAATGCGCCGATGCAATCGCTGCTCACCGACCCGGACGGCCGGGTAACCGGCGCGGTGGTCGAACGGGACGGTGCGCAGATCCGGATCCGGGCCCGCCGCGGCGTGATCCTGGCGACCGGCGGCTTCGAACGCGATATGGACCGGCGGCGCGCGGAACTGCCGGAGGTCGATACCGATTGGAGCTTCGGTAACCCGCTGAACGTCGGCGACGGTATCCGCGCCGGAGAGAAAGTCGGTGCCGCCACCGATCTGATGGACGAATCGTGGTGGTTCCCGGCCGTGCAATGGCCGGACGGCCGGATGCAGTTCATGCTCAACGAACGGATGATGCCCGCCCAGTTCATCGTCAACGGTGCGGGCGAGCGGTTCATCAACGAAGCCGCACCCTATATGGACTTCGGGCACGCCATGATCGAAGGCCAGCGGGCCGGCACCACCCATATCCCGTGCTGGCTGATCACCGATGCGCGGTCCTGGCGCCGGTATGTGATCTGCGGGCATCTGCCGATCCCCAAGGTGCCGTTCGCGCCGGTCCCGACCGGTGGCAAGGTCCCGCGGGCCTGGCTGGAATCGGGGGTGGTGGTCGAAGCGGGATCCTGGGACGAGCTCGCCCGCAGGATCGATGTGCCCGCCGACGCGCTGAAAGCGACCGCGGAGCGGTTCGGCGAACTGGCCCGCAAGGGGCACGACGACGATTTCGGGCGCGGCGACAGCGTCTACGACAACTACTACGGCGACCCCACCCTGCCGAACCCGAACCTGTATCCGATCGGCAAACCGCCCTACTACGCGTTCCGGATCGTGCTCGGCGATCTGGGCACCTCGGGCGGGCTGTGCACCGACGAATACGCCCGGGTGCTGCGCGCCGACGACACGGTGATCGACGGCCTGTACGCGACCGGGAACGCCTCGGCGGCGGTCATGGGCCGCAGTTACGCCGGCGCGGGGGCCACCATCGGGCCCGCCATGACCTTCGGATACATCGCCGCGCAGCACTGCGCGCAGCGGGCGGCATCCGAAGCAGAAACGATCGAATCCACCGGAGGTAATCGATGAAAATATCCCTCTTCTACGAGTTCGCGCTGCCGCGGCCGTGGACCGACGACGACGAATTCCAGATGTTCCAGGACGGGCTGGACGAAGTAGAGGCGGCGGATAAAGCCGGGTTCTCCACGGTCTGGCTCACGGAGCACCACTTCCTGGAGGAGTACTGCCACGCCACCGCGCCCGAGATGTTCCTCGCCGCGGCCAGCCAGCGGACGAAGAACATCCGGCTCGGTTTCGGTGTCATGCATCTGCCGCCGGGAATCAACCATCCCGCCCGCGCCGCGGAACGCGTGGCGACCCTGGATCATCTGTCCGGCGGCCGGGTGGAATTCGGTACCGGCGAATCGTCGTCGGTGGCCGAGCTCGGCGGGTTCGATATCGACCCGGCGGATAAGCGCGCCCAGTGGGAGGAAGCCCTCGAGGTCACCGTCCGCGCGATGACCGAGACCCCGTTCAGCGGGTTCAAGGGCGAACACATCTCCATGCCGCCCCGCAATATCATTCCGAAACCGCGGCAGACCCCGCACCCACCGCTGTGGGTGGCCTGCACCCGGCCGTCGTCGGTGCAGATGGCAGCTCAGAAAGGTATCGGCGCACTGAGTTTCGCCTACACCGGCCCGGAGGCGCTCGGTGAACGCGTGCGCGGTTACTACGAAGAATTCGAGAACGCGGCCGCGCCCTCGGTACCGCAGATGAACCCGAATATCCTGGCCATCGGCGGTGACCTGTCGATGATGGTCGCCAAGACCGACGACGAAGCGGTCAAACGCCTCGGCCTGGGCGGCGGGTTCTTCTCGTTCGGCATCATGCACTACTACATGACCGGTATGCACACTCCCGGCCGCACCGGCGTATGGGACAGCTACCTGGACGCGGTGAAGGAAGACGAAACCCTCGCTTACGGTCCCGGCCGCGGTGCCATCGGTGGCCCGGAGACGGTCCGCGAATTCCTGCGCGGTTACGAGCAGAGCGGGGTCGACGAGATCATCCTGCTGCTGAATCCGCGCAGCCATGAAGGAACCATGGAATCCATCGAGATCATGGGCTCCGAGATCCTGCCGGAGTTCATCGAACGCGATGAGGTGGCCCGCGCGGAGAAAGCCAAACGGCTCGAGCCCGTCCTGGAGAAGGCCGAAGCGCGACGGCGGCCCTGGGCAGTGCCGGAATTCGACGAGAGCTATTCGATCGGCGGCCTGCCGACCGGCCGCGGCGGCAAATTCACCGCCAGCGAGATCCCCGAGGCCATGGCCGAGATCAACGAAGGCCGGGTGAAGGCCGCGCAGGCCCTGAAGGACCAGCAGAGCTGAGCGGCAGCAGCGGGAGAGGAGAGTGTGGTGCCCGAGGTGGACTCGATCGGCCGGCGGTGGCGTTACGACGGTAAACGGGTGGTGGTGACCGGCTGCGCCTCCGGTATCGGTGCCTGCCTGGTGACGCAGTTGCGGGATCTCGGCGCCGAGATCGTCGGACTCGACCGGTTGCGCCCGGGCACCGAACTCGACGAGTTCCACGAGATGGATCAGGCGGATCCGTCGTCCATCGACCGCGCCGTGGGCAAGATCGGGACCGAGGTCGACGTCCTGTTCAATATCGCCGGCGTCTCCTCGGGTATCGGCGACCCGCTGCGCGTGGCCACCATCAATTTTCTCGGGATGCGGCATGTCACCGAAGCGCTCGTCCCGCATATGGCACCGGGTTCGGCGGTGGTCAGTGTCTCCTCGCTGGCCGCTTCCGGATACCTGGAGAACCGCTGGGCGGTCAACGGATTGCTGGAAACCACCTCGATGGAGGAGGGAATCGCCTGGTGTACCGCGAATCCCGAGGCCATCGCGGACGGCGGCTACCGGCTGTCCAAGGAAGCGATCATCCTCTACACCGTGCGCAGATCGGTGGAGCTCGCACGCCGCGGTATCCGGATGAACTGCACCGGCCCCGGCGTCACCGAAACCCCCATCCTGGACCAGCTGCGTTCGGCATACGGCCAGGACTATCTCGACGGGATCCCCAAACCGCTGGGCCGGTCCGCCGATCCCGTCGAACAGGCGTCCGCACTGCTGTTCCTGGGCAGCCGCGCCGCCGGATACATCACCGGCCAAGTGCTGTGGGTCGACGGCGGCAACCTCGCCGCGCGCCTGGCCGGCGAACTGGCCGGCCCGCCCCCGGGCGAGCGGAAATAGGCAGCTGGAAGGAAAATCGACGTGGCAACTCTGACCGATTTCTACAAACTCGGTGACACCGTGCGCAACTGGGGTCGCTGGGGCGCCGACGACGAACTCGGCACACTGAACTTCATCACACCGCAGAAGATCGCCGCCGCGGCCGGACTGGTCCGGCACGGAAAAGTGTTCCCGCTGGGCATCGACTTCGGTTCCAACGGCCCGCAGGGCGCCTTCAAATTCCGGGCCAATCCCACCCACGTGATGACCGTCGACGGCGGCGACGCCCAAACGCTGACCGAATACGGCCCGAAATGGCTGCAGAATTCGGTGGCCGGCGAACTGGCCGGATTCTTCGCCGACAATCCGTTCCGGTTCAACGACGATATGCTCATCATGCCGTTGCAGGCCGCCACCCAGTGGGACGCCTTCTCCCACGTCTACTACGACGAGAAGCTCTACAACGGTTTCCCGGCCGATTCGGTCACCAGTATGGGCGCCTTCCACTGCGGTATCGAAAAGGTCGACAGCAAAGGGATCACCAGCCGCGGTGTCCTGTTGGACCTGGTGAAGTACCGTGGCGCGGACACTTTCCTCGAGGTCGGCGAACCGATCACCGGCGACGAACTCGACGAATGCGCGAAACGTCAGGGCGTGACCATCGAATCCGGCGATATCGTGCTGGTCCGCACCGGCTGGTGGAACCGTTTCCTCGAAGCCGGTGACGGTTCCGAACCCTATTCGGGCCTCGACTGGACCTGTGCCAAATGGCTGCACGACCACGAGATCGCGGCCGTGGCCGCCGATAATCTCATGGTCGAGAATCCGATATCGGGGGTCGAGGGCACATTCCTGCCGATGCATATGCTGTGCCTTCGCGATATGGGCCTGATGCTCGGCGAATACTGGGATTTCACCGCCCTGGCCGCCGATTGCGCCGCCGACGGCGTCTACGAATTCCAGCTCATCGCCCCGCCGCTGCGCGTGGTGGGCGCGGTCGGTTCACCGATCAACCCCATCGCCATCAAGTAGGAGACCGGCTATGACCGTGGGAAGCACAATGATGGATCGCGCAGCATCCGAAACCGGTTCGCGCCCGTTCGTCGTCGGACTCGGCGGCACGCTACGCGCCGGCTCGTCGACCGAGCGCGCGCTGCGGCACTGCCTGGACGCCGTCGAGCAGCGCGGTGGCCGGACCGCGTTGTTCAGCGGTGAACAGATCAATCTGCCGATGTACAACCCGCACGATCCGGCGCGCACCCCGCAGGCCCAGGCGCTGGTGGAGGCATTACGCGCCGCCGACGCGGTGATCGTCGGCTCGCCCGGCTACCACGGTGCCATCTCCGGCCTGGTGAAGAACGCCCTCGACTATGTCGAGGATATGCGCACCGATCCCACGGTCTACCTGGACAACAAACCCTGGGGTTGTATCACCTGCGCCTACGGCTGGCAGGCCGCCGTCGGAACCTTGGGCCAGCTGCGGGGGATAGGGCATGCGCTGCGGGCCTGGCCCACACCTATCGGGGTCGCGATCAATTCGGCCGACAAGATCTGGGACGACACCGGCGCCCTCATCGACACCGGCGTGCAGAATCAGCTCGAGCTGCTCGCCGTCCAGGTGCTCACCAGCGCCAAGCCGATAGGCACGACATGAGCGAGTCGGGCCGCCCGGGGGCGGTGGCTTCCGGATATGAGCATCGTTCGATCGAGGTCGACGGTCTGCGAACCCATTTTCTCGAAGCGGGCGCGGGTGAGCCCGTTGTGTTGCTGCACGGGGGCGAGTTCGGTGCGAGCGCCGAACTGGGCTGGGAACACGTCGTTCCCGCGCTCGCGCAGCGATACCGCGTGCTCGCCCCCGATATGCTCGGATACGGCGATTCCGCGAAAGTCGTCGATTTCACCGACGGTCGTGGAATGCGGATCCGGCATATCGCCCGGTTCTTGGCCGTGCTCGGTATCGAATCCGCTTTTTTCGTGGGTAATTCGATGGGCGCGGTGAATCTGCTCGCCGATACCACCGCCACGAATCCGTTGCTGCCGGTGCGCGCCATGGTGACGATCTGCGGCGGCGGCCAGATCCAGGCGAACGAGCATATGCGCGCCCTCTACGATTTCGACGCCACACTGCCCGCCATGCGCGCGATCGTCACCGCCCTGTTCGCCTCGCCCGCGTACCCGGCCGACGAGGACTATGTGCGGCGCCGGTTCGATTCCGCGACCGAGCCCGGCGCCTGGGAGGCCATCGCGGCTGCCCGTTTCCGTCGCCCCGGCGCGCCGACACCGCCCGCGCCGGGCGACCGGCGGTTCGAACGGATCCGGGTGCCGACACTGGTGCTCGAAGGCGGCGCCGACAAACTTCTGCCCCGCGGCTGGGCCGCCGAGGTCGCCGCCCGGATCCCGCAGGCCGAATCCGCGGTGATCGCCGATGCCGGCCACTGCCCGCAGATCGAACGCCCGGACGCGGTGAACCCGCTGCTCCTGGATTTCCTGGGCCGGCAGGCGCGAGCCGCAGCGCCGGCGCAATACGCACACAGCGGATGAACCGGCGCCCGGACAGGAACAGGGATTTCGTGACGAAAGGATATGCAGCGCATGGGTAACGAATTGGCGGGCAAGGTCGCGGTGGTCACCGGCGGCGCGTCCGGGCTGGGCAGTGCCATGGTCGAACGGTTCGTTGCCGAAGGTGCGCACGTGGTAGTCGGTGATATCGACGCTGAGAAGGGGCAGGCCCTGGCCGACCGCTGTGGGGCCGCCGTGCAGTTCCGCGTCACCGATGCCGGCGATCCCGGCCAGGTCGCCCAGCTCGTCGATCTCGCCGTTCGCGAGTTCGGCGGCCTGCACATCATGTGCAACAACGCCGGGATCTCCGGGAAAATGCACAAAAGCATCCTGGACGACGATTTCGCCGACTTCCAGCATGTGATGTCGGTGAACGTGCTCGGTGTGATGGCCGGTACCCGGCTGGCGGCCCGGCATATGGCGGACAACGGCGGCGGATCGATCATCAATCTGTCGTCGGTGGGCGGCGTGCAGGCCGGCGGCGGTGTGATGACCTACCGCGCTTCCAAAGCCGCGGTCATCCATTTCACGAAATCCGCGGCGATCGAACTCGCCCAGTACGACGTGCGGGTGAACTGTATCGCCCCGGGAAATATCCCCACCGATCTGCTGACGAAGGCGTCGAGCACGATGTCGCCGGAAAAAGCCGAGCGGATGACCCGCGCCATGCGCGACATGATGAACCGCGACCGCCCGCTGCCGCGCGAAGGCACCCCCTCCGATGTCGCCGAGGCCGCGGTCTACTTCGCCGCCGAACGGTCGCGCTACCTGACCGGCACCGTCCTGGCCGTCGACGGCGGCACCACTGCCGGCAAACCCCTGATGCGACGCAGTGCCGAGGCGGCCAACGGCTCCGCCGCCGCGAAATCCTGAGCGGATCCAGCCCCGCCCACCTTCACCCGAGAAAGAGGAAGTCATGAAAGTGACTGTCGAACAAGGGAAATGCATTGCCGCCGGGCACTGCGTGATGGCGGCCGACGCGGTATTCGATCAGCGCGAGGAAGACGGCATCGTCGTCCTGCTGGACGAGAACCCCCCGGACGATCTCGCCGACGAGGTGCGCGAAGCCGCCGCCGTCTGCCCCGCCATGGCCATTCACGTCCACGAGGAGTGACAATGACGAACACGTCCGGGTCCGAGACCCACGCCGCATCCGATACCGGATCGATCCTGGAGTATCCGATGGAACGGGCCGCCGGATGCCCGTTCGCGCCGCCGCCGGAGGTACTCGGGCTGGTGACCGAACGCCCGCTGTCCCGGGTCCGGATCTGGGACGGCAGCACCCCGTGGCTGGTCACCGGTTACGCCGAACTCAAAGCGCTGATGTCCGATCCGAGGATCAGCACCGACGATCACCAGCCCGGCTTCCCGCACTGGAACGAGGGCATGCTCGAAATGGTGAATCACCGGGCCCGCTCGGTATTCAATACCGACGGTGAGGAACACAGCCGTTTCCGCCGGATGATGACCAAACCGTTCACGGTGAAACGGGTCGACGCACTGCGCCCGGCGATCCAGCAGATCACCGACGACCATCTCGACGCCATCCTCGCCGGCCCGCAGCCCGCGGATCTCGTCGAAGCGCTCGCCTTGCCGGTACCTTCGCTGGTGATCAGCGAAATGCTGGGCGTGCCCTATGAGGATCACGAATTCTTCCAGCAGCACGCGACGACCGGTGTGTCCCGTTTCGCCACCGCGGAGGAATCGGCGAAGGGGCGAGTGGGGCTGGCCCGCTATCTGATCGACCTGATCAAATCCAAAATGGAGAATCCGGCCGAGGATATGGTCACCGAACTCGCCGAACGGGTCACCGCCGGCGAGATCTCCATGAAAGAAGCCGCCCAGATCGGCACCGGTGTACTCATCGCCGGGCACGAGACCAGCGCGAATATGATCTCGCTGGGCACACTCGCACTGCTGGAGAACCCGGACCAATTGGCTCTGCTGCGCGATACCGACGATCCCAAGGTCGTCGCGAACGCGGTCGAGGAACTGCTGCGCTATCTGAGCATCATCCAGAACGGGCAGCGCCGGGTCGCCCTCGACGATATCGAATTCGGCGGGCACACCATCAAGGCCGGCGAGGGCGTGATCATCGACCTCGCGCCCGCGAACTGGGACCCGAACCAGTTCCCGAACCCGGACACCCTCGATCTGACCCGCCCCGCCCGCCTGCATGTGGGCTTCGGGTTCGGCCCGCACCAGTGCGTGGGCCAGCAACTGGCCCGCGTGGAATTGCAGATCGTTTTCAAAACCTTGCTGGAGCGGATCCCGTCCATGCGGCTCGCGATTCCGCTCGACGAGGTCGAATTCAAACACGACAAACTGGCCTACGGTCTGTACCGCCTGCCGGTGACGTGGTGAACCCGAACAACTGCGCCGAAAGGAGACTCAGCTGTGACGACCACCGCGCCCACTGATGTCTACTACGACCCCTACGATGTCG
The DNA here is from genome assembly GCF_000308515.1 of Nocardia carnea NBRC 14403. Taxonomy (GTDB): domain Bacteria; phylum Actinomycetota; class Actinomycetes; order Mycobacteriales; family Mycobacteriaceae; genus Nocardia; species Nocardia carnea. The sequence continues at coordinate 35,186 of NZ_BAFV01000121.1, forward strand.
AACTCAATGCCGACCCGTATCCCATGTTCAAGCGGATCCGCGACGACAAACCGCTGTACTACAACGAAACCCATGACTTCTACGCGCTGAGCCGGTTTGCCGACGTGAATGCCGCGTTGATCGACAAGGACACTTTCAGCTCGGCCCGCGGCGCGATCATCGAACTGATCAAGGCGAATATCGAAATACCGCCGGGCGTCCTCATTTTCGAAGATCCGCCGATCCACACCATGCACCGCAAACTGCTGTCCCGTATGTTCACCCCGCGCAAGATCTCCGCACTCGAGGCGAAGATCCGCGAATTCTGCTGCCAGAGCCTGGACCCGCTGATCGGTACCGGGAAAATCGACTTCATCGCCGATCTGGGCGCCCAGATGCCCATGCGCACCATCGGTATGCTGCTCGGCATTCCGGAGGAGGATCAGGAAGCGGTCCGCGATTTCGCCAACGAGCAGATGCGCACCGAAGAGGGCAAACCGATGAAGGCCTCCACGGAGGGCATGGTCAGCGGTGAACTCTTCGAGAAATATGTCGACTGGCGCACCGAGCATCCGTCCGACGACATCATCTCCGAACTGCTGAACGTCGAATTCGAAGACGAAACCGGCACCCTGCGGCACCTCACCCGCGACGAAATCCTCACCTACATCAACGTCGTCTCCGGCGCCGGTAACGAAACCACTACCCGGTTGATCGGCTGGGCCGGAAAAGTCCTCGCCGAACACCCCGACCAGCGCCGAGAACTGGTCCGGAACCCGTCTCTGATCCCCGCCGCCGTCGAAGAACTACTCCGCTTCGAACCCCCGGCACCGCATGTCGCCCGCTACGTCACCCGCGATATCGAATACCACGGGCAAACAGTCCCCGAAGGCAGCGCCATGATGCTGCTCATCGGCGCCGCCAACCGCGACCACCGCCACTTCACCCCCGACGGCGATATTTTCGATATCCACCGCGAAAGCAAACCCCACCTCGCCTTCAGCGTCGGCACCCATTTCTGCATGGGCTCGGCCCTGGCCAGATTGGAAGGGCGGGTCGCCCTGGAAGAGATCCTGAAACGCTTCCCCGAATGGGATACCGACCTGTCGCAGGCAAAACTCTCACCCACCTCGACAGTGCGCGGCTGGGAATCCATGCCGGCATCTTTCTGATCGGAATCGGTGGCCGGGTCGGAGTGCCGAGGTGCTCCTGGCCCGCGCCGCCGGTCACAGCGTTGCGATCCAACCGTCGGCGGCTCCCGCGCGATCGTAGGCGCTCACGCCCGGTAGCTCTGCGGTTTGCCTTTACGCTGGGCTGATGTTCTTCATCTTCGGTTTCGGAACCAAGCGGCAGAACCTCGGCTTCGGGCAAGCCCGGACCTGCCCGCGTTGCCACAACACGAGTCAGTGGCAGCGAGTGCGGGAGTTCAAGCAGTTCACGTTGTTCTTCATCCCGGTCGCCCGCTGGAAGCGTCGTCAGCTGGAGGTTTGTGGTATCTGCGGCGCTGCGATCGAAGCCTGACCGCAGCCGCCGGCCGCGTTCGCTGTTGTGCTGCTCGGAGCGTGGGGAACAGTACCGCCGCTGTGCCGGTGACTCGCACCGGGTCAGAGCGCCGCAATCTGCTGCTCCAGTACGGCGCGAATGGTGGCAGGTTCGACCGAGCCGTGTGGGGTGACGGCGTCCAGTGAGAGGCCGGAGATGAGTGCGGCCAGGTGGACGGCGTGGTGTTCGGGGGCGGGGGTGCCGGTGGCGGCCAGGGCGTCGGCGAGGACTTGGCGTAGGTCTGCCGCCATCCGACGGACGACGGGTTCGAATGCGGGGTTGATACGGGCGGCGGCGATGATCTCCATGAGAATGACCGCTTCGCGGTGCCGTTCGTCGTCGAGGGGGACCAATTCTTCGAGTAATCGCAGCAGGTGACGTTTCGCTGCGGGCCTGTCGCCGGCCGCTGCGGCCGGGTGGCGGGTGAGGCGCCGGCCCATTCGGTCGCCGACCTCGGTGGCCACGGCGACGACCAGGGCTTCGTGGTCGGTGAAATAGTGGCGCACCGAGCCGATATTCAGCCGGGCTTCGGCGGCGACCTTGCGGAAGGTCGCGGCGGAAGGACCGCCGGCGACGATGAGATTCAGGGCGGCATCGACGATATGGCGTCGTCGCGCATCGGCATCTACCCGGATTGGCACGGACACAGTCTAGAAAACCGGTATCGGGTTACATCACACGTGTGATACAAAATCGGTCGCACCGCATCCGACTGCCGAGGAGAACCCGCCATGGACGAAGCCGAAGCCCTCGCCGCCAACCGCGCGAACTGGGACGAACGGGCCGATGTGCACCGCCGGTCCGATATGTACGACGTCGACGCCTTTCTGGCCGCCCCCGAGGACATCTCATCGGTGGTGCGCAACGACCTCTCGGTACTGGCACCGCACCTGCCGGAAACCGGTATCCAGGGCAGATCTCTGCTGCACCTGCAGTGTCATATCGGCACCGACACGCTGTCCTGGGCTCGCCTCGGCGCGGTCGATGTCCACGGTCTCGATCTCTCACCCAATTCGCTGCACCATGCCGACCGGATCGCCCGGGCCGACGGCCGCGAACTCACCTGGGTCGAAGGCGATGCGCGCAACGCGTCCGCGCTGATCGACCGGCAGTTCGATCTCATCGTCACCAGCGCCGGCACCATCGTATGGCTGCCCGACCTCGACGGCTGGGCGCGTTCGATCCACGATCTCCTCGCCCCCGGCGCGGTCTTCATGATCCGCGACGACCACCCGATTCTCGGCGCGATGGATTTCGAGCCGTGGCAGATCACCGACGACTATCTCGGCGGAACCGGCCCCCGGACCTATACCGATTCGGGCAGCTACACCGACAACTCGGCCGGGCAGATCACCCAGGCCACGGTCCACGAATGGCGCCACGACCTCGGCGAGATCATCGGTTCGCTGCTGAGCGCCGGTCTGCGGATCGAAGCGGTACACGAGCTGCCGTATATGGATTGGCGCGCCTTCCCCGACCTCGTCCCTTGCTCGCAGGGCTGGACCCTGCAGCCCGGCGCCCCCCGGATTCCGCTGAACTTCGCCGTGGTGGCCCGGCGGGTGTAACAGTGGCCGGTCAATCGAGTTCTCCATGCCCGCTCCGCAGCGAGAACGATCAAAGCCGCACCATCGGGGCTCGGCCAGGCGTAGCGAAACACTGACTTCTGGACCGATCAACGTCCGTCCCTACTCACGTGCCTCGAGTATCTGCTGGTTGGGCACGTTGCGCAGACATAAGCCGATGCCGAGGGCTGCGATCGCCAGGGCAGCGGCGCCGACGCGGGCCGCAACGATGAACCCATCGGTGTATGCGGCGAACGCCTGCTGGAGCAGTTGCGCCGAAACTGCGTCCGGCAGGCTCCGGGCGACGGCAACAGCCGCTCCGATGGATTCGCCTGTGTTCTCTCCCGATGTGGGGTAGGCATGCATCGCGGCGCCGTAGATCGTTCCGGTGACAGTGCCGAGAACGGCGATACCGAGTGCGCCTCCGAATTCGCTGCTCGTCTCCGCGAGCGCGGATGCGGCGCCTGCCTTCTCCGGCGGCGCCGTGGCCAGGACGAGGGTGGTCGCCAGGGTGGCGACCAGGCCGACTCCGAGCGTCAGCGCGCTGTAGCCGGCGACCAGTGTGCTGATATGTGAGCTCGGGGTGACGAAGCTGATGCCGACAAATCCGGCGGCTGCGATCAGGAGCCCGAGGGCGACCAGGATCCCGGGAGGAGCGGTTCGCGCAAGCATGGAAGCACAAGCCGCGCCGAGGAAACTTCCGGCGACTGTAGGCAGCATCCACAACGCGGCCGTCAGCGGCGCATAGCCGAGAACGGTCTGGGTGTAGCTTGCCGCCAGCAAACCCGTTCCGGCAGCGGCGAAGACGACGACGGCGTTCGACAGGATCGAACCAGCGAACGCGGGCCGGCGAAGCAGGCGCAGATCGATCATGGGGCTGTTGGCAGTCAGCTGACGTGCTACGAAGAGTGCGAAGAAGGCCGCACCGACCGCGATCGGTACAAGGACGATCCAGTCGACGCCGCCCTCGGCCATCTTCTTGATGCCATAGACGGTCGGTAGGATCCAGGCCGGCGTCAGTGCGGCGCCGAGGAGATCGAACCTGCCCGGATCCGGGTCGCGAGACTCGCGAATCAGCAGTGGTGCGACGATCAACAGCAACACCATGACCGGGACGTTGACGAGGAAGACCGAACCCCACCAGAAATGCTCCAGCAGGAGACCGCCGATGATCGGGCCGATCGAAACACCGCCGATGAACGCGCTGGTCCAGACGCCGACGGCGATGCGTCGTTGAGTCTCGTCGAGGAAAATTCCGCGGATGAGCGACAAGGTCGAAGGAGCAAGTGTCGCGCCTCCCAACCCCAGAAGAGCGCGCGCGGCGATGAGCATCTCCGCGCTGGAGGCACATGCGGCCAAAACCGAGGCGGCGCCGAACGCCAATGCGCCGATGATCAGCAGTCTCCGCCGCCCGATCCGGTCGCCGAGGCTACCCATGGTGATCAACAGGCCGGCCATCATGAAGCCGTAGATGTCCATGATCCAAAGGAGCTGGCCGGCTGTGGGGTTCAGATCCGCGCTGATCGATGGCGATGCCATGAACAGTACGGAGAGATCCATCGAGGCCAGCAGGGCGGGGAGCACCAGCACTGCCATTCCGGCCCAGTCACGCGGGGATGCGCTCGTACGGGTCGGGCTGTTCACCGGTCGCCGCCTGCAATCTGTTTCACGGTCGCCAGCAGGCGCTTACGCTCCTCGGGGCCGAGGTGGTGTCCGTCGACGACAACGGCGTGGATTCGCTGGGTATTTCGGATATCGACCAAGGGATCGGCGTCCAGGATCACCAGGTCGGCTACGCGGCCCTCCTGGACCGTGCCGGCCCAATTCTCGCGACCCAGGAACCTGGCAGGTTCCTGGGTCGCGCATTGGAGAGCCTGCAGCGGACTCAAGCCGGAGGCGACGAGTTGCTCCAGTTCGAAGTGCAGACTGAAGCCGGGGAATAAGCCGGGGCCGACCGAGTCCGTACCGGCGAGCAACCGGACTCCCGCCTCGGCCATGGCGCCCACCGTCGCACGGCGCCGATCGAGCAGATCGCTGTAATACGTTGTTTCCTCGGCCGACCGGCCGCCACCACAGTAGATATGTGTTCGGAGGAAGTCCCAGGACTCCGGAGTGTGGGGGACCATATAGTCCATCCGTTCGTCATCGAGCCGGAACGATTCGGGCCGGTCGACGACCGCGTGCACCGCAAGCGTCGGCGTGCAGGCGACATCGGCAGCTATGAGTCGCTCGAACACCGAACCTGCCGCCGCGTGGTCGTACGACGCGACGCCCTCCGACTCGATCTTGCCGATCTGGCGTAACCAGCTGCCGAGGTGGAACTCCGGAGACGTTTCGATGCCGGCCAGTGCCGCTTCGAGCCGCTCGACGTCAGATGAGGTCGCAGTCCAGATGCCGAACATATGCTCGAACGAACGTTGACCCGACTCGATCTGCTCCAAAAACGGCACATTGTCCGATCGATGGCCGGCCACGGTGATATCCCGGCGGTGCGCCTCGGCAAGGATCGCCCGGTACGCGTCGGGCGCGAGCCGGGAGTAGACCTTGATGAAATCCGCGCCGGAGTCGATCGCCTCGGATACAGCCCGTCGTGCCTGTTCGGGTGAGCTTATGGTCACGATCGGCGTATCGGGGACATCGGACCACAGGCCTGGGGCGCCGTCGAGGAGGGGGCTGGCGATGGTCATCCGTGGCCCGAGTATTTCGCCGGACTCGATCTTCTGGCGGATTCGGTGGAGCACCGGCCGGCCCCACATCTCCCGTACGGCCGTTACGCCATTGGCGATGTACAACCCGGCGAAGTGCCTCGGGTCATCGGTTTCTGATTCGCTGTGCACGTGCATATCGGTGAGGCCCGGGATGAGGTACTTGCCCCGTAGGTCGTGCACGTGAGCTCCGGCCGGAATCGGAACCTGCGCCGCCGGCCCCACCGTCGTGATCATTCGGTCGATCACGATCACGGTCTGGTCGGGCCGTGGCATAGCACCAGTAGCGTCGATCACCGTAGCGCCGACATATGCAACGATCTCGGAGTGCGTCATGAGTACAGCGTATATACGCACTAGTCACGCGAAAGTCCCTGCAGTGCACTTGCTTTTACTGTCCGTTCTATCGCGTCAAAATGAAGGTCGGTGTCTGGTCCGCCGACTCGATGCACTAGTACACTTTCCGGTGTGTCCGAATCGAACGACATCCCATCGCAGCGAATCGCGGCAGCGTTGCGACAGAAAATCGCCAACGGACAGCTCGGAGCCGGTGATCGGATTCCGTCCACCCGCCAGCTCGTGCGCGACTGGGGAGTGGCCATGGCAACGGCGAGCCGCGCCTTGGCGATCCTTCGCGACGAGGGCTTGGTGACGACCCGGACCGGTTCCGGAACCGTGGTCCGTGGTGGCCCCGGGACAGATCGCCCGGCCCTCACCCGGAGTCGAATCCTCGGTGTGGCTGTTCAGGTGGCCGACCGCGAAGGTCTGGAGGCGGTGTCGGTTCGCAAACTCGCCGGTGTGTTGAAAGTGTCGCCCATGTCGCTGTACCGGCATGTCGCGGGTCGCGACGAGCTGGAGACCCTGATGGTTCGGGCCATTTTCAACTCCAGTCCGTTACCCGACCCCATGCCTGCCGGATGGCGCGAGCGACTCGAAACGGTCTATCGACGGCAGTGGCGGCTGTACCGGGCTCATCCTTGGCTCGCGGAGCTGACCTTGGTGACCCGTCCACCGCTGGCCCCGGAGGCCATGCTGCACACCGAATGGACCCTCGAAGCCCTCGCCGAACTGCAGCTCGACGCGCCGACCCGAATTCGCACCGCGTTGGCTCTGGCAGCGCTGGTTCATGGCCTCGCTCTGGGGGCACTGCACGAAGTGCGCGCCGAACGACAGAGCCGCCTGCGCAACGAAGAGTGGTGGGCGACAATCGACGCCGAAGCATCCGAATTGCTCCACGGCGCCAACTTCCGCCGACTTGCCGAATTGGACACGCTGCCCACCGAAATATTCGGTCTCACCGGGTTGGACGAAACTTTCGAACTCGCCCTCGGGCACTATCTGGACGGGCTCGATGCCCGGCAACAGGATCGCCGGACGCGTCCGTGACTTTGGGGTGGAGGTTGCCGGAACCCGCGGCGGGCACGTGCCGCCAGGAAACCGGACAGCCCGCCACGGTGCTCCGGGGCCGACTGTTCAGTCGAGGAACATATCGGGGATCGGGTTGGCGCCGCCGCCGTATTCCGACAGGTCGGTGCGGCCCGACTCCAGGAGCGCTGTGGCATCGATATAGGTGTTGCCGGTGTTGAACTTGGCTTCGCGGGACAGGATTTCGGTGGCCGCATCGCCCATGATCTGCGGGCTGCGCGAGGATTCCAGCAGGTTCGTGCCGTCGGGCAGGTTCGCGACCGCGGAGGTCGCGATATAGGTCTGCGGCCACAGGCAGTTCGCGGCGATTCCGGCGTCGGCGTATTCCGCGGCCCAGCCCAGCGTCAGCAGCGTCATCCCGTATTTCGAGAGCGTGTAGGAGGGGTGGGCGCCGAGCCAGCGCGGGCTGGTGTTCAGCGGCGGCGCGATGGTGAGGATATGCGGGTTCGGGGCCTGCCGCAGATGGGGTAGGCAGGCCCGGGTCAGCAGGAAGGTGCCGCGCAGGTTGATCTGCTGCATCAGGTCGAATTTCTTCGCCGAGAGCTTTTCGGTGGGGTCGGTGGCGATGGCGCTGGCGTTGTTCACGCAGTAGTCGATGCGACCGAAGCGTTCGAGTGCGGTGTCCACGACCCGCGCCACATCGGCTTCCTCCCGCACATCACCCACGACAGCGGCCGCCTTCCCGCCGGCTGCCTCGATATCTGCCACTGCGGTGTGCACGGTGCCCGGCAGCCTCGGATGGGGCTGGGCGGTCTTGGCCAGGAGCACCACATTCGCGCCCCGGCGCGCCGCGGACAGGGCGATGGCCAGTCCGATACCGCGGCTGGCGCCGGAGACCACCAGGGTCCGGTCGGTGAGGTTCTGCTGCTCGGTCGACATATCACTCCTGGTCGATTACGCGTTTCCGCGAAGCGGTATTGGCATTCTCATTTTATGCAAGTATCGTATTCAACGATGAACGATCCAGTCCATACCTCCTCGGGTATCCCGCTCGAACCGGTCTACGGGCCGGCCGACCGGCATACCGAACCGCCCGCGCCCGGCGCGTTTCCGTTCACCCGGGGCAACTACGCCACCGGTTACCGGGGACGGCTGTGGACCTTCCGGCAGTACTCGGGATTCGGCACCGCCGAAGAGTCCAACCGGCGCTACCGCTATCTACTCGACCAGGGCGGCACCGGCTTGTCGGTCGCGCTGGACCTGCCCACCCAATGCGGCTACGACTCCGACGATCCCGAAGTGGGGGAGGAGGTCGGGCGAGTGGGTGTCGCAGTGGATACGCTCGCCGACGCCGAAATCCTGTTCGACGGCATCCCGCTGGACAAGATCAGTACCAGTTTCACCATCAACGGCACGGCCGCGATCCTGCTCGCCTTCTATGTGGCGGCGGCAGAGAAGAAAGGCGTGCCCCGGGAGAAGCTCACCGGCACCATCCAGAACGATATCCTCAAGGAGTACGCCTCCCGCGGTACCTGGATCTGGCCACCGCAACCGTCGCTGCGGTTGATCGCCGACACCATCGAGTTCTGCGCCGCGGAGGTCCCGCGGTTCAACGCGATCTCGGTGGCGGGCGCGCATTTCCGGGACGCGGGCGCCACCGCCGTCCAGGAGATGGCCTTCACGCTCGCCGACGGCGTCACCTACTGCGATACCGTCGTGGAACGCGGCCGGATGAGTATCGAGAAATTCGCCCCGCAGATCTCGTTCTTCTTCTACACGCACGGCGATTTCTTCGAAGAGGTCGCGAAGTACCGGGCCGGGCGCCGCCGCTGGGCGACCATCGTCCGCGAACGTTACGGCGCGACAACGGATAAGGCGTCGATGTTCCGGTTCGGCTGTGTGGCCGGCGGCGCCTCGCTCTACGCTCCGCAAGCCCAGAACAACCTCGTGCGCATCGCGTACGAGGCAATGGCCGCAGTGCTCGGTGGCGTGCAATCGATGTTCACCGCGGCCTGGGACGAACCGTTCGCGCTGCCCAGCGAGGAATCGGCGACCATGGCGCTGCGTACTCAGCAGATCCTGGCCTACGAAACCGGTGTCACACGGGTGGCCGATCCGCTGGGCGGTTCCTACTTCGTCGAGGCCCTCACGGACAAGACGGAGGAAGCGATCAAGGAGATCATGACCGACCTGGAGAACCGGGGCGGAATGGTTCGCGCCATCGAAGACGGATATCTGCAGGGCCTGATCGCCGACGAAGCGTACAAGCTGCACCAGGAGGTCGAATCCGGCGCGAAACCTGTGGTGGGCGTGAACAAATTCGTCTCCGACGAACCGGCACCGGAGATCTCCACCTACGAACTGGACGCCGAAGGCCGGGAAACCCAGTTGAAACGGCTGGCCAAGGTGAAGGCCGAACGGGATTCCGCCGCCGTACGCGACACCCTGGCCGCGCTGTCGCGGGCCGCGGAAGGAGACGACAACCTCATGCATCGTCTGATCGACTGTGCCAACGCGTATTGCACAGTGGGCGAGATGACCGCCGCCCTCAAATCGGTATGGGGCGAGTTCCAGCAGCCGGTGGTGTTCTGATGACCGCGCGCGTACTGGTCGCGAAACCCGGGTTGGACGGCCACGACCGGGGTGCGAAGATCGTCGCCCGCACTCTGCGCGACGCCGGATTCGAGGTGGTCTACACCGGGATCCGGCAGCGTATCGAGGACATCGTTTCGATCGCGGTGCAGGAAGACGTGGCCGTGGTGGGTTTGAGCATCCTGTCCGGCGCCCATGTGGCCCTGACGAAACGGGTGGTCGACGCCCTGCGTGCTGCCGACGCCGGGGATATCGCGGTCGTCGTCGGCGGCACCATCCCGCAGGGCGATATCGAGAAATTGCAGGAGGCGGGTGCCGCCGCCGTATTCCCGACCGGCACCCCGCTCGAGGTCCTGGTCACCGAAATGCGGAAGCTCACCGGGACCACGGCCCCGTCCTGATCTCCTGGACGCCCGGCGTCCGGGTTCGGAGCCGCCGCCGTGACGGTGGGCGGCGGCTCTCCTTAATTCGTTTGTGAGAGTGGAGGAACCGTGCGTATCGGTGTGATGATCGGTCCCGAGCGTGGCGATACCGCGCGTAAGGCCGCCCGGATGGTCGACGACATCAAATGGGCCGAATCGGCCGGTATGGATACCGCGTGGATACCGCAGATCCCCACGGATTTCGATGCGCTGGTGACGGTCGCGCTGCTCGGTGCCGCCACCGAGCGGATCGAACTCGGCACCGCGGTGGTCCCGTTACAGGCGCAGCACCCGATTGCTCTCGCCCGGCAGGCGTTGTCCGCGCATGCTGTGGCCGGTGGCCGGCTCGCGCTGGGAGTGGGGCCTTCGCACCACTGGATCGTGCAGGACATGCTCGGTTTGCCCTACGAGAAGCCGGCCGCGTACTCGCGTGACTATCTCGAGGTGCTGAATCCGGCGTTGAACGGCCCGGGGACGGTGGAGGTCTCGAACGGGAGCTTCACTGTGCACAACCAGCTGGATCTCGGACCGGTGGCCCCGCTACCGGTGATGATCGCGGCGCTCGGCCCGGTGATGCTGCGGATCGCGGGCGAGCACACCGACGGCACGATTCTGTGGATGGCCGATGAACGTGCCATCGCCGACCATGTGGTTCCCCGGATCACCAAGGCCGCCGCCGATGCCGGTCGCGCAGCTCCGCGTATCGTCGCCGGGCTGCCCATCTGCCTGTGCGCTTCCGGTGAGATCGATACCGCCCGCGAACGCGCCAACCGCATCCTCGGCGAAGCCGAGGTTTCCCCGAACTACCAGCGACTCCTGGAAAAGGGCGAAGCCAAGGATATCGGCGATATCTGCATCGCCGGCGACGAGGAAGCCATCGCGGCGGGTCTGCGCCGCTATGCGGAAGCCGGGGCGACCGACCTGTCCGTGCGCCTGCTGCCCATCGGCGACAACCGCGACGAACTGATCGCCTCGAAACGCCGCACTCGCGAGATGATCGCGCAGATCGCCAAGGATCTCCGATGATGCGACCCCGCTGTCGACGTGTCGGCCTGTGCCGAGCACATTGCCACGCTCCGAAGGAGTTCCGATGAGCGCGGGGCCCTTGGCGGGTATCCGGGTGCTCGAGGTGGGCACCATGCTGGCCGGCCCCTACGCCACCATGATGCTCGCCGACCTCGGTGCCGAGGTCACCAAACTCGAACCGGCCACGGGCGATATCTCCCGCAAGGTCGGCGATTCCTACTTCGCCAGCCTCAACCGCGGTAAGCGCAGTATCTGCCTGGACCTGACCTCCGCTGCCGGACAGCGGCGGCTGGCGGAGCTGGCCGCCGAATCCCATGCGCTCCTGGTGAATCTGAAACCCTCGGCCATCCGCAAACTGGGTCTGACCTATGAGGCGCTGCGCCACCACAACGAACGAATCGTCTGCGTCGCACTCACCGGTTTCGGGCTGGACAACGGCGACGACCCGGCATTCGACTACGTGGTCCAGGCCGCCACCGGCATCGCCGCCCTCACCGGCGACCCGGCCGGTCCACCCACCCTGCCCGGCTATTCCTCCGCCGACAACTCCACCGGCCTCACCGCTGCCCTCGGCCTGCTCGCCCAGATCGTCTCGGGCAAAGGTGGCCAGATCGACGTATCCCTGCGCGATGTGATGCTCTCCCAGCTGAACTACCACGCCGCCGCCTACCTCGACAACGGCATCGAACCCCAGCGGCGCCCCCACGGCGCACACTCTTATTACGTTCCCGCCCAGTTGTTTCCGACATCAGCCGGATACCTGGCCCTGTTCATCACCCACGATAGCTTCTGGCGGTCGTTCGCGAAGGAGGCCGGGATCACCGGCTACGACACCATGGCCGAGCGGACGGCAGACCGGGACGGTGTGCTGGAATCGGTGACCACCGCCCTGAGTACCGATACCGCTCTGTCCTGGGAGGCCCGCCTGCGTCCGCTCGGCGTTCCCGCCGCCGCGGTGCGCACCCTGCCGCAGGCACTCGACGACACCCCGGAGATGGTGGTCCGGGCGGGCGGGCATCGCCTGGTCGCCTCGCCCATCCGGGTGGCCGGCTGGACCCCGGACTACCGTCCGCCGCCACGGCTCGGGGAACACGGTCGCATCGTGGAATAGCCCCGCCGAATCGACCCGTCGGGCGTGGGCGCGCGACGCGGTGCTCCGCTCTCCGGAGCCGCTGCGGCCACCGTGAGGTCCTGCTCTGGAAGTCCGGTGTGCGAAACCCTGACTTTGCGCTGGTGCCAACGAATACGATGGAAATCGGGGCGTGCTATGTTTTGCCCGCAATCGCCGACCGGGTCGGTACCACGCGACTGGGAGCCCGGTGGACCGCTACGAGGGGTGTGAGGACGCCGGCGGATGAGAATTCAACCGAGAGAACAGATTCTGGGAATCTGGAAGGCGATGATCGACGCCTGCTGGGACGGCGAGCAGTGGCAGTGGGGCGGGATCCGCTCCGTCAACTCGATCAGCGATTCCGAGCAGCTGCTCTGCCTGCTGTACCCCGCCACCGAAATCGACGTGTTCGCCCTGCACGACCCGGACCGCATCGAGAAGGATGTGCAGGCCGTCTTCGAACCCATCGGCGGCACAACACGTATCGGTGCCTTCGTGGTGTCGCTGCTGGCGTCCTATATCGAGAACAACTCGGCCGCGGACGGGCAGCCGATCTTCGCCGGGGGCAGCTATCTGCGCTCGAGCGAGGCCCGTCCGGCGACCGATGTGCAGCAGCGGCTCGATATCGTCGACTCCTATTCGATGTCGCTGACCCTGTGCATGGCCGGCTTGCGGTTCCTGCGCGATTACCGGACCCGTGTCCGGCCCGGGGCATCCACCGTGCAAATCGAAGAGTTGTCGGCCCGTCTCAGCGACAGACTCACCGCCGCCATGACCGGTCTCGTGCGTAGCTTCGTCGTCAACACGTTCCGCCCGGCCTCGCGCGAGGGCCAGGCGATCCTGCGCATGCTGAACCAGTCCGGCACTACCGAGCGAACAGTGCTCGCCGGTATCCGGACCGGCCTCGCGCGCGTCCGGGCCCGCCTGCGCAGTGATATCGCGCTCGGGCAGGACAAGGCGGTCGAGGAACTCGAAGACGATTCCCTGCTCTTCGAATGCGGCTGGACGTGGGGAATTGCGAACGACGCCTCACCTGTCGATTTCGTCTCCGCGCCGATCGCGGACGCGCCGGGGGTGGCACAGTCACGGCCTTACCTGTATTTCACCGTTGTCGCCCTCGACGGCATCAACGACCTGGTCTCCCCGCGTGCCGGTGAACTGGGCATGCTCGACGAAACCCAGCACCGGCTGGCGCAAGCGCTGCGTACTCGCTGGGAGCTGACCCAGCGCTACTGGTCGAACGTGGCCCGGTTCGGTGAAGGGCGCTGGCCGCTGGAGGATATTCCGTGGGAGACCTCCGACGGCGAGCAGTCCGACTACTACAGTCTCATCGTTTCCGCCGTGCTGATCCAGGACCTCGTGGCCCGCGCCGCCTCCGACGACGATTTGACCAGGGCCGTGGCAATTTTCGACGAGCTGGCGGGCCGGGGCCGGATCATCCGGCGACCGATGCGTGGCGATCCGGCGGTGCAACTGCACCAGCCCGGTGTTCTGCTCGCCCTGCGGGGTACCGAGGAAGTGGACGGTGGCCCGCAGCTGCAGTGGCAGGTATCGGACTTCGCGGCGGTACTGCTCAAGCGGATGATGCAGGCGGCCCGTCTGTCGAACAATGTCGCCGCGCGGGACAAGCTCATGGAGTTGTCGAAGGCGACCATGGACCATCTCAACGCACGCATGCTCCGCGAAGGCGCGATCGGCCTGTGGGACGATCCCGGCGGGGCGTTCGCCGACCCTCCTGGCAGCGGTAACCAGAGCAGTGCCGAGACGCGGCCCTCGTGGTACATGACCGAGCGCATGATCGAGTGTTTCGTCGTCGCGGACCGCACCTACCGTGAGCCGCCCCCGAACTGGCCCGATCTGCAATCGATGGCGCGGATCATGCTCAATACCGCCGAACATCGTTTCGATCAGGAGATGCTCGGGGTCAGGATCGACGATTATTCCGACAACCGGGAGGCGCTGTACGGCGTCGAACGTCATATCGATGAGGCCCGGCGGCTGATCCGGGAGGACGCGGCGACCGCCTTCGTCCACACGCTCGACGCACTGCGCGAACTCGACGAGCTCGCCGCGGGACGCCGGGATGCCACGAGGAATATGTGATCCCATGATCGTCTTCGCGACATCCGACAAGGGGGGTACCGGGCGCTCGGTGACGAGCTGCAATATCGGCTACCGGCTGTCTTCCAGGGGCAAGCGAGTTGCCTATCTCGACTTCGATTTCGGTTCACCCACCGCGGGGGCCCTGTTCGAACTCGGCGGCTACGAGCGCGGGGTCGCACCCGAGGTCGATCGCGACGGTGCCGGTCAGGGCGTCGGCCTGCACGCCTACCTGCTGGGAACGGGAGGCGCGCCTGCCCGTATCAACGTCCGCGACCGGACCGATCGGGAAGATGTCCGTCGCCGACGCGGCCGAGGCGGGCATCTGGTGCTGTTTCCCGGCGATCAGGGCGGGGGAGAGTTCGACCGGCGCTGGGACCCGGAGGTGGTCGAACGATGCGTTCGCCTGCTGCATACGGTGGACAAGGAATTCGATCTGACGATCGTCGATCTCAGCGCGGGGCGCTCCATCGCCCTCGATATCGTGGTGAACGCCACCGCGCAGGGCGTGCTGGCCGCGCGGACGGCGCGCTGGCTGGTATTCCATCGCTGGACACGCCAGCATATCTATGCCGCGAGCGGCCTCGTCTACGGTCCCCACGGACTGCTCGACTGCGGCGAACGTGCCGGGCACGATCGTGACGAACTGCTGAGCAATATCCGCTTCGTGCGGACCGCTGTGCCCCAGGTCGACCGAATCCGCGGGGGAGCGGCCCCGCAGGCCGCCTGGCTGCACCGGCAAGATCGAATCCTGAACGAACTCGCCGGAGAGCTTCAGATCGGTGCGAGTTCCCTGCTCGGTACGATTCCGGTCGAGCCGATGCTGCAGTGGCGAGAGCAATTGATCCTCGATGTCGACGTGCAGAAGCAGATCGCGAACCGCTCGACCGTCGAAGCTTTCGACCACCTCGGTGATCGGTTGCTCGATCCGCGCACATGGGTACCACTGAACTAGACAACCGTCCGGAATCATTCGACCGCGACATCGTTCGCAGAACAGGCATCCGACCACGTGGAGAATGTGGCAGATTACAGCGAGGCCGGCGAACTCGGACGAGTCAGCGCTGTGCCGTTGTCGCATATATCGGTCGAGGTGGGCCACTTCCTGATGCAGGATCTGGTCAATGGGGTAGACCGCATTCAAAAGCAGTTCCGGCGTATCGTGCCATTGCTCGACGCGTTCACCCGGTCCGCGCAGGACGAATTCGGGGACCGGGCCCGGATCAGCACCTGCTTTCTCGTCGACGACTACTTCCGGCCCGATACCGACCCGCGCGTAATTCTCGACAAGATACTGGACACGGCCCACGACTGTGGCCTGCGGATCGACTATGTGGCCCGGGAAGCGGGCTGCGCCGATGTTCCCGAGGTCGTTCGCGACGGGATCGTGCGCACTCCCTCGATAGCGCTGGCCGAAATGGTGCGGCACCGGATCGTCGCCGAGCCCTACCAGGGAGAGAACGGCCGTCGGCCGCCGACGGCGGAGTCCGGGTGGTTGTGCAACGGAAAACGGGCCACCGACCAAGAGCGCGGGCAGGCATTGCATCCCGAGCAGGAGTATCGGCCGCCTGAGGAATTCGGCCGCCGCGGGCATTCGATATTCCTCGATGTCGAAATGTGGGACCACTCGAACCAGGGCGTGGATACTCCCAAATGGTCGTGTCCGTATCTGGCGGCGATCTGGCAACTGCTGCGGCTGGGCATGCTGCGATATGAGGGACGGCCCCCTGTGGAACCGCAGCGGAACCCGGAACGCTGGCCGGACCGCTGGGAGGATCTTCCTTCGGTCATCCAGATCGAACCGACCGCCAAACCGTTCGCCGCCTACCGTTCGCTGTCGATTCTGCCGATGCGCTACGTCGGTATAGAACACGCGGTCCGGGTCATTCTCGATCACATCCAGCTCGACCACGACGTGGTCGAGCAGGTGGTCGAACGTGGCCGGGCCGAGAACATCGCGGTGTCCCGGCGGGTCGCGGAGCGGCTCGAGCATCATCTGCTGGCCGGATCCTGATGTCCGGATCCGTTGCCGCAGAGCCACCGCGTGGTTCTGCCCGCCGTTCTGCCCGCGCACAGGGCAGAGGCCGGGCCGTCCGGGTTCTCGCCCGTGCCGCGGCCGGCCAACCGCGCACGCCGTCGCCGCCGGCACCGCCGCATGCGCCGCCCGGCATCCTCGCGATGTTCGGTGAGGTGAGCACCTCCCTGCTGCCGACGGCCACCGCGCTACAGCACGGGGAGGTCCGGGAGCTGCTCGAATTCAGCCCCGACCACCGAGTGCGGTGGCGGGAACGGCCGGTATCGCTGGGGATATCGCCGCCGGTCGCCGAAGGGGTGGATTGCGGGCTCGCTGTCGCGAGGCATCCGGCAGTGCGAGCGGTCGGCACCATGGCCTTGCGCGCGACCGTGGTGGGGGGACGGATCGTGCAGAGTTCGGCCCGGTGTTCGGTGACCCGTTCGGCATCGGACAAACGGCAGGGGTGGTTCCACTATCTGAGCCGGGTGGGCGTTCTCGAGGTGATGACCAGGGTCACCCACGAGACACCGGCACGTCTGGCGGAGGGTTTCCTCGGCGACCGTCCGAGCTCGGCGACCCTCGATCTGACCTCGCCGACCGACCGGCTCCTCGGCCGGATCGGGCTGCGCCGTCTCGATAACGAGGCCCCGCTGCGGGCCGGAACCCTCCGGCTGCGCTGGGCGGCCCGGGTGGGCGACCTCACGCGGCCGCAGGTGGCGTTCCGGGTACACGATGACCTGACGAGGACGGCGCTGATCGTCGTGCCCACGGAATCGGAACTCGACGCCGTGCAACGCTTTTGCGAAGACCTGGCCGCTCACGATTGGCTGCTGAGCGTTGCGTCCGACGCAGTCGAGCGGGCGGACCTGGCAGGTCCGGGCACGAACGAATCCGTGGATATTCTCGCCCCGGTACTGGAACATCTCGCGCATCTGTGGGTTCCCGGCGCTCATACCCCACCGGGCCTGCGTGACCTGTGGGCGCAGCTGGCCGAGGAACCCGACCTCGCCGCGCAATGGCTTCGCACGGTCGGGCATATGCGCAACCGGTTGCTGGTCTCGACATGGAAGGCCATGCACGAGAACTCCTTGTAAGGATCAGAATCGGAACCAGCGGCGCACCAGCAGAGCGAACAGCACCGACAGGAAGATGATTCCGGTCCAGGATTCGACCAGCAACAGAACCTGGGCTCGGGCGTTGAGTTCAGGGACGTCCATCGGATTGAGATAGTTGGCGAAACACACCTTGGCCGCAGCCGCCAGCGAGGGCCAGCCCAGTGCATCCCCTTCCCATATCCAGTACAGGAGGGTGAACAGGACCAGTTGTACCGCGATCCAGGCCAGCAACTGGAAGGGTTTGAACCCATACCCGCACAACATATCCGAGATGAAGCCCGGGATACGCCGCCACCGCGGCATCGTCGCCTGCCGCTTGGCCCGGGCCCGTGCCAGGCGGCAGCGGTCCTGGGCCGTGACATCTTCGGCGACATCGAAACAGTAGGTGGCGCGTTTGTAGGCGAGTGCCGCGTGCGCGGGCAACCCGCTCTTCTTCAGTACCCCGCCGAGCACTTCGTACAGTTCGGCGAGATACATGTTCTGCGTACCGCTGAGCCGGCGGGGCCCGCGGAACTCCACCTCCAGCGCGAGCAGTTTCCGAATGCTCGCGGCCCGGCCGTCCAGAACATCGGGATCGTCCGGGCTCGGCCGGTGCACCTGCTCGAATACGAGGGCATCACCACGCGGCGGAACATTGGATTTCTCGTATTCGACGACGACCTGTTCGACCCGCTGATGGAAATTGGCGAGCAGATTCCGTTCGGTCAGTGGCTTGCCGTTGTCCTGGACGGTTCCCAGCTCGTCCAGACGCAGCGCGTAGTGCGCGGATTGACGACCGATGAGGTCGATCATGGACCGTACCGCGGGTGGGGTCTGATCGGCGTTATCCGGCATATGGGGTCCCCTCGAACGAATGGCTGGGTCAGAACTGCTGACCGCGTGGGCGTTTGACCCATTGGGGGCCGTCGGAAGCGGAACTGTCCCAGCGTCGCGGGGCCGGATCGAACCGGAGTTCGAGTACATCGCGCGGCTCGCCGGTGCCGAAATAGTTCTGGTCCCGCTCGACCTGCCGGAAGCCCGTCTTCTCGTACAGCTTGACCGCAGCAGTGTTTTCCTGACGCACGGTGAGCCGGACGCGGTATACCTGTGCGTCACGACACCGATCGAATACGTGTTCCAGCAACCGAGTTCCGATGCCGTTGCGGCGGGCCCGTTCGGAAACAGCCATACTCAGCACCCAGGCGCAGCCTTGCCCGTCGACGCCCACCACGGCGTACCCGAGGATCGCGCCCGCCTCTTCGGCGACGACCCAGTGTGATCTGTGCAGTTCGAACAGCTGACGCAGGATGAAGAACGGATAGGCCAAGTCGGTGAACTGGGCCTCTTCCATATCCGACAGGATGGGCAGGTCCTCCAGTCGCGCAGACCGGAGTCTGGCCTCACCGGTTGTGGTGAGTGGAGCTCCGCCGATGAACTGCGGCCGGTCTGCTGGTCGACGCGTCATATCTGTTGCCTCACCCCCGAGTTCGGCTATCGGTGCCGAACGTCGTCGTTATATAGAGTGTGCATCGGTGATCGAGGTCCGTCCACAAAAGTGAGCAGTTCGCCGGTTGCCGCAGAATAGCTTGTGCGACAGCGCAATACGCCCCATCTGCAGCTTTGCTGCTATCTCGGCTCGTCGGTCCCGGTCGGTATTCGCGCAGAATCCGAGCAGCTATCGAGCAGCCTCCGCGGGTGGGAATCGGCGGAGGCTGTCGATTCGAAGGTTCGGCGATCACCGCCGCGGGATCGGCTACCCCGTTGTGCTTGACGAGGAGGCTGCCGGAGTGGTTCGGCCGGCGCGGAGGGCGAAACCGTCGCACAGGGCAGTCAGGCCGAGGTGTAGCAGGTCCACCTGGGCGAAGTGGCCGCCGGTGCCGTGTAGTTCCGATAGTGCGGGTGGGGTCGGGTGAATCGGGTAGCCGGCCAGTAGTGACCGCAGCCCGTTCTCGTCCGTGCTGTCGGCTCCCTTGCGTGTCATCAGCGAGGAGCTGATGTGGGGGAGGGTGGCACCGGAGATGTAGTTCCAGACCGCGAACGACATCTCGGTGGCTTCGTGAGTGGTGACCTCGAGTTCCCGGAAACCTTCGACGAGCCAGGCCAGGCATTCGAGGCTGCTGGGCCCGAAGCCGTAGCGGGGTGTGGCGAAGGCCAGGAGCACCCACGGATGCCGCTGGTACAGCTCCCAGTCGATCTCGCCGGCGATCCGTACCCGATCCCGCCAGGTCCAGTTCTTGCCCTCGACGGACGGGTAGGGGTAGCGGCCCGCCACCTCGTCGGCCATGGCGGCGATCAGCACATCTTTGTTCGCGATATGCCGGTACAGCGACATCGCGCCCACTCCCATCCGGTCGGCGATACGCCGCATGGACAACGCATCGAGACCGTCGGTATCGGCGAGGGAGATAGCGGTATCGACGATGGCCGTTCTGGTGAGCTTCGGTTCGGTCATCGGATATCTGGCTTCGACCGCGGGTCTGACATGCGTACACTGTACCCCGGCTCGTGCGTACGCCGTACGCGACAGGGAAAGGGAATGGTTGATGACGAACGTGGAGGCAGTGCACGCCGCGCCGGATACGGGCGGCTCGCGGCGCGCCTGGCTCGGGTTGGCCGTCCTTGTACTGCCGGTGCTGCTGGTGTCGATGGATATGTCCGTGCTGTTCCTGACCCTGCCGACACTGACCGTCGACCTGGACCCGTCGGCCGCCCAGCAGCTGTGGATTCTCGATATCTACGGATTCCTCATCGCCGGGCTGCTCATCACCATGGGCAACCTGGGCGACCGGATCGGCCGGCGGCGCATCCTGCTGGCGGGCGCGATGATGTTCGGGGTCGCGTCGGTACTCGCGGCGTTCGCGCCGAGCGCCGAGGTACTGATCGCGGCGCGGGCGCTGATGGGTATCGGCGGCGCGACCCTGCTGCCGTCCAGCCTGTCACTGATCAGCACCCTGTTCTCGGATGCCCGGCAGCGTGCCACCGCGATCGGTGTGTGGACGGCGTTCTTCGCGGGCGGTTCGGCAGTGGGCCCGATCATCGGCGGAGTGCTGTTGCACCACTTCTGGTGGGGGTCGGTATTCCTGATCAACGTCCCGGTACTTCTGGTCCTGCTCGTGTTCGGCCGGCTGCTCTTACCCGAACACCGGTCGACCACGCTGGGCCCGTTGGATCTGCCGAGCGTCGTCTTGTCGATCGGCGGCATCCTGCCGGCCGTGTACGCGGTGAAGCATGCCGCCGAATTCGGCATCGACTCGGTGACGTTGGTATCGGCCGTGGTCGGCGGCGCACTCCTCACCCTCTTCGTGCGCCGGCAGCGGCGGATCAGTGAACCGTTGCTGGATCTGCAGTTGTTCGGGAACGGTCCGTTCTCGGTCGCGATCGGGTCCAGCCTGGCCGGGATGATGTCGCTGGCGGGCCTGAGCTACCTGGCCAGCGTCTACCTGCAGTCGGTCACCGGCCGTGACCCGCTGGCGGCCGCGCTGCTGGGTATCCCGATGGCGGTGACGGTATTCGTGTTCTCGATGCAGGGGTCGCGGGTCGCGCAATGGCTGGGTGGCCGGGGCGCGTTCGCGTCGGCACTCGGGGCGGCCGCGATCGGCAACCTGATGCTGCTCGGTATCGGCGTGGACGGTGGGGTCGGCTGGTATGTGGCGGGATCGGCGCTCGCCGGTGTCGGCTACGGCATCGTGTTCACGCTGGTATCGGAAGTGGCCGTCTCATCGGTGCCGCCGGAGCGGGCCGGTTCCGCGGTGGGCATCTCGGAAACCAGTTTCGAACTCGGCAACGCCCTCGGGCTGGCCCTGTTCGGATCGCTGGCGGCGGTGATCTTCCGCTCCGGCGGCGATTTCGCCCCGACCATCGGCGAGACCATCCAATTCGCCGAGGACGACCCGGCCCTGGTGCACGCGGCGCGGGAATCGTTCGTCAGCGGTATGCACGTGGCGACCACGGCCGGGGCGGCCGTACTGCTGGTGATGGCAGTGGTCGTACTGGTCAGCCTCCCGCGCCGGACTCGCTCAGCCGAGCGGAAACCGGCCGAGCACGCATAACGGCAGGTTCCTCAGCGCTCGGCCGTCGTGCTCGACCGGTCGGCCACGCGGATCGACCTCGCTGCCGGTGCTCGGCGGCGAGATCGGCCCTTGCTCGTCTGCCGCTGGACAGTGACCTTGTGATCGGCGGGGTCCGGGCGGTCGGTGTGCCCGGAGGTTCCGCTCTTGCGGGGCCTGTCGGATCGGATGAAACAGCAGGTGGCCGCCCCGGCGAACGGACCGATCGCCAGCACGATGAACGCCGCGTAGAACGAACCGGTGGCGTGGAAGACGAAACCGACCACCGCGGGCACCACCACACTGCCGAGCTGCCAGATCGCGTTGACTCCACCGGCTGCGGAGCCGACCAGGTCGCGACCCGCGAGGGCCGGGGTCAGCGCGGCGGTGAGCGGCGAGTAGGCGTAGGCGCCCAGTCCCAGCAGTGGCGCGCACCAGAGGAACTGGGTGAGGCTCGACAGCGATCCGAAGGTGAGCAGAGTTCCGCCGAAGACGACCAGGATCACGATGATCGGCAGTTTCTGGCCCAGCCGGAGTTGGTCGGTGACCCATCCGACCATGGGTTTCGCCAGGACGGCGACCCCGGCGAAGATCACCAGAACCGTTCCGGCGTCGACGGGATCGATACCGTTGGCCTTGACCATGAGCGTATTCGACCAGGTGACGAAGCCGTAGGTACCCCACAGTCCGCCGAATCCCGTGACGGCGAGCAGGAGCAGATCGCGGTTGCGCAGCAGCGGCCGCAGATCCGGTAGCGCGCCGGCCCGAGATTTCTGCGGTGCCGTCTGCTCGGTGGCTCCCTGCGGCCGATCACGGAGCAGGACGAAACACAGCACGCTGATGACGACGGTGACGATGCCGAATACGTGATACGACTCGCGCCACCCCGAGGCCTCGATCAACCGGGGGACCACGGCGTTGGCGATAACGGTGCCGAGCGAGGTCGCGGTCATGAAAACACCCATCGCGAACCCGCGCTGCGCGGGCGAGAACCAGGTCGCGATGAGTTTGAGTCCGCCCGCGTAGTCGGCACCCGCGAACAATCCCACGATGCCCTGCACGATCAACCCGGCAGTGATCGATTCGATGGTGCCGAAAACGATCATGAACGAACCGGCGACCAGTCCGGTGAGCGAGAGGATCATCCGCCCACCCAGCCAGTCGGTGAGGAAGCCACCGAAGGCATTGGAGGCGACGTAACCGATGTAGTAGCAAGTCGCGAAGATGCCGATCGCGGCGATCGGCACAGCGAGCGAATCGCTGACCGACGCCGAGGCCGGCCCCCAGGTCGACCGGTCGACCGATGTCATGGTGAAGGCTGCCCAGCACATGGTGAGGACGACCCACCGGTAGGCGGAGGAGTGCCGGACGCTCATCCGCGGGCCGGCGTGGTCACGCGGCGCTGCCGTCTCCGGGCTCGACTTGCTCATGCGGTGTGCTCCGATTCGCGGGATGACGGCTGGGAATGCTGGGGTGTCGCGTGCGGCCGGCTCATACGATCGCTCCCTGCGCGAGCAGGGCGCGGCGGATACCGGGCAGATCGTGACGCCGGCCCTCGCTGTACTGTGCGGCGGCGATACCCGCGGCGTGTCCGGTGGCGAAGGCGGTGCCCATCACCCGTACCGAGGCGAACGCCTCGTCGTCCGAGCTGGTCAACCGGCCGACACCCCACACATTGCCGGTGTCGGCGCACCGGATGGCATCGTAGGGGA
Source organism: Nocardia carnea NBRC 14403 (assembly GCF_000308515.1). GTDB lineage: Bacteria > Actinomycetota > Actinomycetes > Mycobacteriales > Mycobacteriaceae > Nocardia > Nocardia carnea. The sequence continues at coordinate 58,456 of NZ_BAFV01000121.1, forward strand.
CGTCGTACCAGCGCCCGCCATCGATCTCCTCGTAGTGGGTCACCCCCGGCCCGGCATGATCCTCGATCGGCCAGCCGCAGCGTCCGATGGATTCGTCGGGACGTTTGCGCGCCCCCCGCACATCGCCGGCAGTGATCATGGTTTTGCCGACCAATCGCCGGCTCTCCCGGATGCCGATCTGCGGGCCGGACGTGACCAGGTAGGCCTGCTGCCATCCGGCCATACCCTTGCGCAATGCATCGAGATAGCGCCAGGACTGCGCGCGGGCACTGGCTTCCGCGGCACTGATCTGCTGCGCGTCGAGGGTGTCGAAGTGTTCGTCGACCAGGAGCGCTATCACCTCACCGGTTACCGGCAGCCGGACCGCAATCCCGTGGTCGCGGGGCAGGCCGGCACCGGTTCCCTCGTTGTAGGCGGCCACCGCGGCGCGCATACCGCCGGTCGAGAGGTCTGCCGTTTCGGCGACCCCGCCGAAACGGCAGACGAGGGTGTTCGTCTGCCGGTCGGCAAGGTCCACCGTGCGCACCGCCGCCCCGGCGAGTGCCAGTAGCGCACCGTCGCCGCTGGCATCGATGAAGGCATCGGCCGTGAGACGTTCGGTGCCGCCCCGGTGGGCGATCTCGACCTCGGTGATCGCGCCGTCGCGTCGCGTCGCCCCGACAAGGGTGGAATGCAGCCGGGTCTCCACCCCCGCATCGGCGACGATCTCGTCGCAGACGATCTTCGTGGTCTCGGCGTCCAGCAGCACGATCCGGTTACCGGTCCAGCCCATGACCTTCTCCGTGTACACCCCGCGAGCACGCAACCGGTCCAGGACCTCGCCGCCCACCCCGGCGACAACGGTTTCGTGGGTCTGGTCGAAAAAACCGCAGAAGGTGAGCACCGAACTGTTCGTCGCCGCACCGCCCAGGAACGGGTACCGCTCGATCAACCGGACCCGCGCCCCACTGCGCGCGGCACCGACCGCCGCCGCGATCCCGCCGGCGCCACCTCCGACAACTACGACATCGACATGCTCTGTGAGCGTCACCGTTGGGCTCCTATCCCTTCCCGGCGGCCGGCCGGGGAACACCTGTGGACTGAGTCACACCATGATGGATACCTTTGCCTCACGTCCAATGCTCATTTCGGCGATCGGCCATACCTGGTAGGTATGGCAAGCTGTACGGGTGGAACTACGGCATCTCAGATACTTCGTGGCGGTGGTCGAAGAACGCTCGATCTCCCGCGCGGCGCAGCGCCTCGTGATGTCGCAGCCGGCGCTCACCCGGCAGATCAAAGAACTCGAACGCGAATGCGGTATCGATCTGCTCGAGCGCATCCCGCGCGGAGTGGAACCGACCGCCGCCGGCGCCGCCCTCTACCAGCACGCGGCCCATCTACTCGGGCTCGCCGCCACCACCCGTGACGTGGCCCGCTCCGCCTCCGCTGCCCGCGAACTGATCTCCATCGGCTTACCGCCGGGCCTCCCCGCCGACTGGCTGACCGGGCTCATCCACGCTTTCCGCGACGAAACCCCTGATATCCGTATCGATTTCACCGACGCGAACAGCAGTGTCCAACTGCGCTCGGTGCAGGAAGGCCGCCTCGATATCGGAATCGTCCACCAGCATCCGCCGTCGAACCTGCACTCGGCCACGCTGTTCGAGAAACCGTTCGGTCTCGCGGTCCGGCCGAACCATCCTCTCGCCGAACGGGTTACCTGCCCGCTGGTCGAACTCGACGGTCTCCGCGTCCTCGCGCACGCCCGCGAACAGATCCCGGCCGAACACGACCGGCTGATCTCGGTCGCCTACGAGACCGGTATCGCACCGATCTGGCAGTTCGCGTCCTTCGTCGAAAATGCCCTGGCCTGCGCGAAGGTTACCGGCTCACACGCGGTGCTGCTCAGTGAGGCCAGCGCGCACCGGTTGCTACCGGGCTGGCCGTGGATCGAATTGGTGGAACCGGCGTTCCCGATGCGGACCTGGCTGGTACGCGCGGAACGGGCCCGCGCCGCGGTCGAGGCGAGCGGGGAACTGATCGTCCGATACGCCCGGTGGGTGAACCGGCAGGTTCCGATTGCGGCAGATTGAACCGGTTCGGCAGTTCCGCTGTCGTCGTATGGTCCTGTCGGGCCCATCGCGGGATCATCGACCCGGTCGCTCTCCCGCGTCCGGTGTTTCGGCGCGTTCGACGAGCCGGCGCGCCTGCCGGGCGACCGCCTCGTCGATCAGGAACCCGTCCGCATCGAGTGCGACACCCGATTCGGTGGTCTCGAGCGCCGTGAGCACAGCGCGGGCTTCTCGGACGGCTTCCGGCGCCGGGGTGAATACCACTCGTACCGGTTCGAGCTGGGCCGGATGGATACAGGCCCGCCCGACGAACCCGAGACCGGCGAGGGTGCGCGTATCGGAACGGAATGCGTCGAGATCCCGGAAGTTGCGCGAAACCGCGGCCGGGGGCGGTTCGATTCCGGCCGCGACGCTCGCGGCGACGATCTGGCTGCGGGCGAAAAGCAGCGCGTCGCCGCTGGTTCCGGGATCGATGCCGAGATCTGCGGCCAGGTCCACTTCGCCGAGTTGCAGGAATCGGACGCGGGGAGCGCGGGCGATAGCGGGTGCCGCGAAGAGACCCGCAGCAGTTTCGATCATGGCCGACAAGGCGGCCTCCGAGGCAGGTGTGCGGGCCAGTAAGGCGTGGACCTGCTCGACTTCCGCGGCGGAGCCGACCTTGGGTAACCAGAAGCCGGTGAGCCGCGGGTGGGCCACCGCCTGGATGTCTTCCTCCTGTAGCGCGCCCGGGTTCACTCGCACCCATACCTGCACGCGTCCGGGATCGGTGGTCGCGACCCACTCGGCGATATGGGCGCGGGCCTCGGGTTTGCGGGCGGCGGTGACGGCGTCTTCGAGATCGAGGACGATGGCGTCGGTGCCGGAGGCGAGGGCTTTGCCGAACCGCTCCGGCCGGTCGCCGGGGACATAGAGACAGGTCAGCGGTCCGCTCAGCCGATGACCCCGGTGCCCGCGACGAGAGCCTTGGCGATGATGGTGCGCATGATGTCGTTGGTGCCTTCGCCGATCGCCATGAGGGGAGCATCGCGGTAGAGGCGTTCGACGACGAATTCGGTCGAGTAGCCGTAGCCGCCGTGGATACGCATGGCCTCCAGGCTGGCGGTGATGGCGGTCTCGGACGCGAAATACTTCGCCATCCCGGCTTCCATATCGACGCGTTTGCCCGAATCGGCTTGCGAGGCCGCCCAATAGGTCATGAGCCGGGCGGCCTGCAACTGGGTGGCGATATCGGCGATCTTGAGCTGGATGGCCTGGAATTCGGCGATGGGCTGCCCGAACGCGGTGCGTTCCTTGGCATAGGCGAGAGCAGCATCGTAGGCGGCCTGAGCGATGCCGACACTGCGCCCGGCGATATTGAGGCGGCCGATCTCGAGCCCGGACAGCGCCTGCTGCAGACCGCGGCCTTCGATACCGCCGAGCAGGGCGTCGGCGGGCACGCGGACATTGTCGAGCAGGATCTCACAGGATTCGGTGCCCTTGTAGCCGAGCTTGCCGAGATCGCGTTGCACCTCGAAGCCTGCGGTTTCGGTATCGATGAGCAGAATGCTCATACCTTTGTGCGGTGGGGTGGCGGCGGGATCCGTTTTGACCAGCACGGGGAGGACGTTCGCGTAGCGGGCGTTGGTGATCCAGGTTTTGGCGCCGTTGACGATGTAGTGGTCACCGTCGCGTTGTGCGGTGGTTCGGATACCTTGCAGATCGGTGCCCGCCCCGGGCTCGGTGAGGCCGATACCGGTGCGCCACCGGCCGCTCGCCAGCTCGGGCAGCAGATGCTGCTTCTGCTGTTCGGTGCCGTGTTTGTTGATCATCCAGCACGACAGATTGTGGCTACCGACGATACCGGCGATACCCATCCAGCCGCGCGCGAGTTCTTCGTAGACGAGGGTGAACGAGACCTTGTCCAGGTCGATGCCGCCGTACTCCTCCGGGGTGGTGATGCCGAACAAGCCCATGGCCTTCATATGGTCGACGATCTCGGTGGGATAGCGGCCGGAACGTTCCCACTCGTTGGCGACCGGCACGATCTCCTTGTCGACGAAGTGCCGCAGGGCGTTCCGGAAATCGAGCTGCTGTTCGTCGAAGGTGAAATCCACGGTGGGGCTCCTGGGAATCGTCAGTTCGGGGTGGCGACGGTAGCGGCGAGATCGAGGATCGCGGACAGGTCCGGCTCGTCGGCGAGGGCGGAGACGCGGTCGGCGAGTTCGCCGGCGGCGGGATGGTCCGCGCAGTTGGCGAGGAATTTCGCTCGCAGCTCGGCGTCGTCGAGGGGGAGAGCGACGGTGCCGCGGCTGCCCGCGACACGACCGTCCAGCACGCGGCTGTCGTCCAGGGTGAGCACGGCGTGGCCGGGTGCGGCCGCGGCGGGGCCGCCGGTGGCGGCCACCACGACCCGCACCTTGGCGGCGGTGGCGAGGACCTCGTCGCGGGCGATGGAAGCAGGGGTGTAGGTGGCGATATCGACGGCGCCGTCGTGAAGCAGCGCCGCCACGCTCCACGGCAGATCGAATTTCCCGTCGTAGGTGCTGCGCGGGGCGGCGACACCCGCGTTCGGCCCGCACACGATGGGAAGGGAGTCGGGGTGCACATGCACTTCGATATCGGTGATGCGGGCAGGGTCGACCCGTTGCCCGTCGAGTGCGGCACTCACGGCATCGAGCGTGACGTGCATGAGCTGGCAGCTCGGATACGGCTTGATCCCGATGGCGGCGGATTCCCAGCGGGAGCCGAGCCCGGCTGTCACGACGGCGATATCGGCGTCGCGTGCCGACAGTGCCGCGTACAGTCCGCGCCGACCCTCGAGCACCGATGACGGACCGGTGGCGCCCGCGGCGGCCAGGCGGGCGGCGAGGATGCCGTTGAGAGTGGCGGTGCCGGGATGCAGGGCTTTGGTGTCGGCGTCGGTGTCGAGGAATTCGAGCAGCCCGCCCGCGGCGGACCCCGCGATACCGAGGGCGTCGACCGATTGATCAGTGGTGAGACCGGACAGGGTGCCCGTGACGAGCGCGGCGGCCAGCGGCCCGACCACGCCGGTGGCGTGCAGGCCGCGGCTGTGGAAACCGTGCGGGCTGGCCAGGCCGAGCCGGCAGGCAGTTTCCAGGCCGACCGTGGTGGCGGTCAGGATCTGGACGCCGGTCGCACCTACCTGCTGTCCGACGGCGAAAGCCGCGGGCAGGGCGACGGCAGTGGCGTGGACAAGGGCGCCGGCGTGGGTGTCGTCGAAGTCCAGGGCGTGGACGAGGACGGCGGTCGCCATACCGGCGGCAGGGGCGGAAAAGGCGTGGCCGCCGGTCAAGGGGCGGGCCTCGGGCGGGCCGCCGAACGCGGCGGCGACCGACCAGCCCGCCCGGCCGTGGCCGAGCCGCCGGGCGGCGACGGCATTGCCGATACCGTCGAGCAGGTGGCGAGTCGTCGCGTGCCGGACGTGACCGGGCAGATCGTCCAAAGTCAGCTGTCCGGCCCAGGCGGCGAGATCCCGGGAGCTCACGGGGTCTCCGCAGGCACCGCGCCGAAGGCGCCGCGGGCGGTGAGCTGTGCGATCTGCTCGGCGTCGTAACCCAGTTCGCTGCCGATTATCTCGTCGAAATGTTCGTTGCGCGAGGGTGCGCGCCGGTAGTCCGGTCGTTGTGCGCCGAACCGGACGGGGGACGCGAGCTGGCGGACGGTTTCGTACACCGGGTGGGCTGTTTCGACGATGAGATCCCGGGCGATGGTGTGCGGTTCGGCCATGGCCTGCGCGACGTCGTTGATCGGACCCGAGGGCACCCCCGCCGGTCCGAGCAGTGACAGCCAGTGGGCGACAGTGTTCGACGCGAAGACCTGTTCCAGGATCGCGAGGAGTTCGGCCCGATGCATTCCGCGTTGGGTGAAGTCGGTGAAACGGGGGTCGTCGGCGAGTTCGGGCCGGTCGATGGCGACCACCAGCCGCTGCCAGAACTTCTCCTTCGCACAGCCCACGATCAGCCATCCGTCGCGGGCCTCGAAGGCTTGGAACGGCACCAGAGACGGGTGGGCTGAGTTCTTGGTGCGTGCCGGTTCGAAACCGGCGTTCATATGCCAGGTGGCGGGATAGGTGAGCAGTGACATCGCGGTGTCGTAGAGCGAGACATCGCAGTCGCCGCCGATACCGTCGCGTTTGGCGGCGTGCAGGCCGGACAGCAGGCTGAGCGCGGCCACGAAACCGCCCGAGAAGTCGACCAGGGAGAGCCCGGATTTGGTGGGCGGGCCGTCCGGATCGCCGGTGAGACTCATCCAGCCGGCCAGGCCTTGCAGGATGTAGTCGTAACCGGGTTCTTTCGCGCGCGGGCCGGTCATTCCGAAACCGGTGAGACTGCAGCAGACGATGGCGGGATTGAGGTGCGCGAGATCCCGGTAGGTGATGCCGATCTTGGCGGGAACATCACCGCGCAGGTTGGAGTAGACGGCGTCCGCGGAGCGGACCAGGTCTTCGAACACCGCGCGGCCGGCCGGATTCGATACATCCAGCGAGAGGCTGCGCTTGTTGCGGTTGAAGGTTTCGAAGAACAGCGAGTCCTCACCCTCGTTGTAGGGCGGTACGTAGCGGCCCACATCGCCGCCCGCGTTGGGGTCTTCGATTTTGATGACGTCGGCGCCCAGGTCGGCCAGGTGGACGCTGCCGAACGGGCCTGCCCCGTACTGTTCGAGCGCGATGATGCGGACGTCTGCGAGTGGTTTCATGCCTGGGCCTCTTTCGGTTCCGGCTCGGCGGGCAGCTCGAGCGGGCCGTTCACGGCCTGCGGGAAGTAGTTCTGGCCGATACCGCTTTCCCGGGTGGCGACCATGACCGATCGTTTCCAGGAGATGACTTCGACGCCGTCCTGGTTGAGCCCGCGGGTGATCATCGAGACGATGCCGGCGTAGGGACGGGACCCGGATTTGCGCAGGCCGGTGCAGATACTTTCGGCGTACAGCGTGTCGCCGGCGTAGACCGGGTGCGACATCTTGATATCGGTGAACGCGAGGTTGGAGATGGCGTTCTGGCTCATATCGAGCACCGAGAGCCCGAGGATCACGGCGACGGTCAGGCCCGAGTTCACGATCACGCGGCCTTCGGTGATCGGGTTCTGCTCGGCGAGATGGGTGTTGAAATGGTTCTGGTTGGTGTTCATCGACAGCAACGTGATCCATGTGTTGTCGGCTTCGGAGAGCGTCCGTCCGATGGGGTGCTGGTACACGTCACCCACGACGTAGTCCTCGAAGAAGCGTCCGAGGACGGCCTGATGCACTGCCACCGTGTCTCCTTAGTTCATTCGGCCGATGTGCCCTTTGGACAATACATCAGACATTTAGAACGTCAAGAGTGAATATCTGCGCAGGAGTGCAGGTGTTTGGTGGTTGGTTACCGCTTTAAAAAGCAGATGTTTAGAGCTGTTGGCTTCTGGGCTACTCGGTGCGAAGCCGGTCCATCTGCCGGTAGGAGTCGCCCAGGTGGTCGAGATGCCTTCGCATGAGATCGATGGCGGCCATCGAATCGCCCGCGGTCACGACCTCCAGGATTGCGCGATGATCGTGATCGACGCACCGCCAGAAGCCGCCGGGTGCATCGTCGCGCCCGAACCTGGTGGACAGCACTCGGAACACCGGCGCGGTGATCAGCTCCAGTAGTGGGTTGCCGGTCGCGCGCAGCAGGACGAGATGGAACTGCTGGTTCTTGGCGAAGGTCGCCGGGCCCTGTACGCCGTCGGGATCGAAGATCGCCTCGCGGAGTTCGGTGAGGTGTTCCTCCGTGCGCCGGAATGCGGCGATCCCTGCTGCGGGCACCTCCATGAGGTTGCGGACCTCCATGAGCTGGTCCACGGTGACGGCTTCGCCGGCGGCCATCAGTGCGACTCCGGTTTCGAGGCTCGCGCTGATATGGCCGACACTCGGGGCGGCCACGAAGCTACCGCCGGTGACGCCGCGGGTGGTGGTGATCAGGTTCTGGCTCGACAGCGAGCGCAGCGCTTCGCGGATCGTGCTGCGTCCGACGCCGAATTCGGCGGTGAGTTCGGCATCGCTGGGCAGGCGGGCGCCCTGGGGGAGTTCTCCCGAGAGGATGCGATTGCGGAGCTGCTCGGCCAGTACCGCGTACGCGGGTGTGGATCTGGCGGCCGCCGTGCCTGTCGTCGGTTCGCTCACCGGCATCGGTCCTTCTGTTTCGATCGGCTGTCGACGCGCCCGAGCCTAGCGTCCGCGTCCGGTCCTATCGTGCTGCCGCTGTCGACCGCATGGCAGAAAACATCCGCTAATTAAGCCATCGATTGCCGGCGCTTGGTGGTAGTTCTCGGGTGTTACCACGAATTTACCTCGAAAACATCTGAGGTATTGCATTCTCCGGCCCGCTGAAGCACGATGGCTCCCAACACCTCGCGCGGTGGTCCCCGCCTTCGCGGACGGCATCTCCCAATCGGTCGTCCCCATCCGCTCCCTCGTGGGCGCCGGAAGAATGGAATCTTGATGAAAAGAATCGGAGTCGACGTCGGCGGCACGTTCACCGACCTCGTGCTGTGGGACGACGACGGCACGGTGGTGGTCCACAAGACTCCGTCGACCAACCACGACCCGTCGATCGGCACCATGGACGGTATCGCGGTGCTCGCCGAACGCGCCGGAATCGACCCCGCCGAAATAGAGATGTTCTTTCACGGCACCACGGTCGCGACCAATATCGTGCTCGAACACAACGGCTGCGACGTCGGCATGATCACCACCCAGGGTTTCCGCGATCTGCTGCATATCGCCAGGAAGAAGCGTCCGCTCAACTACTCCAACTACCAGGACTTGCCGTGGCAGAAGTGGCAGCTGGTACCGCGCCGCAACCGCCGGGTCGTGGCCGAACGTATCGACGCGGCGGGCAACGTGCTCGTCCCGCTGGACGAGGATGCGGTGCGCGCACAGGTCCGGCTGCTGCGCGAACGGGGTGTCGATGCCATCGCCGTCGCCTTCCTGCACTCCTACCGGAACCCGGCGCACGAGATCCGGGTCAAGGAGATCATCGGCGAGGAATACCCGCAGGTGTTCGTTTCGCTTTCCAGCGAAGTCGCTCCGCAATACCGCGAGTACGAACGGTTCTCCACAGCGGCGCTGAACGCCTTCATCGGTCCCAAGACTTCCGGTTATATCGAGAACCTCGCGGCGAAGGCCGCCGCGGAGCAGGTCGGCGATGATGTGCACCTGATGACCTCAGCCGGGGGCCTGATCACCTCCCGCAGCGCGAGCGAGACCCCGGTCTCCCTGCTGACCAGCGGTGTTGTGGCCGGGCTGCTCGGCGGCTGCGCCATCGGCAAGGCCTCCGGCTTCCCGAGCGTGATCACGCTGGACGTAGGTGGCACTTCGGCCGATATCGGCGTGGCACCCGACGGCGCCCTGCGGATGAAACATCTGCTCGATACTCGAATCGGCGACTACCACGCGATGGTGCCGATGGCCGAGGTGGACACCATCGGCGCCGGTGGCGGCTCCATCGCGGTGGTCGACGAGGGCGGCATGTTCCGGGTCGGGCCCCGCAGCGCCGGCGCCGTACCGGGCCCGGCCTGCTACGCCCGCGGCGGCACCGAACCGACCTCCACCGACGCGATGGTGACCATGGGGTGGCTGCGTGCCAACAGCTTCCTGTCCGGGACGATGGAGGTCCGGCCGGAACTGGCCCGCACCGCCATCCAGGCCCATATCGCCGAGAAACTCGGCACCTCACTGGACGCCGCCGCGATGGGTATCTTCAAGATCCTCGCCCATTCGATGACCGAGGCGATCAGCCTGCACTCGGTGCGTAAAGGCTACGACCCCCGCGAGTTCTCGCTGATCGCCGAGGGCGGCGCCGGCCCGCTGTTCGCCTGGCAGATCGCCGATCAGCTCGGTATCCCGCGGGTGATCGTGCCGGGCCATCCCGGTATCACCTCCGCGGTCGGGCTGCTCACCACCGATATCAGGTACGAGGTGCCCACCACGGTGTGGACCTCCTCCGCCGATCCCGATATGGCACTGCTCACCGAGCAGATGGCGCGGTTGTCGCATGAGGCGGTCGGCCGGCTCGAAGCCGACGGCGTCGCTGCCGAGAACATCACGCTCGAACGCAGCGTCGACTGCCGCTATGTGGGACAGGGCTACGAGCTGCGGGTGCCCGCGCCGGACGGCGATATCGACGATGTCTGGGTGAAAACGGTCGCCGACGAATTCCACCGCGTGCACGGCCGGACCTACTCCCAGCGCTTCGACGACAAACCGGTGCAGCTGGTCAATATCCGCGTCACCGGTGTCGGCGCGGTACCGCATGTGCGGATCGCCGAGATCGAGAAGGGCACCGCCGACGCCGCCGCCGCGATCAAGACCACCACACCGGCACTGTTCTGGCAGAACGATACGGCCGAACCCGAATGGGTCGACACCCCGGTTTATGACCGGGCGCTGCTGCTGGCGGGGAACACCTTCGACGGTCCCGCGATCGTCGAGCAGTTCGATTCCACCACCATCATCGGCATGGGCCAGCACGCCACGGTCGACGCCGTCGGCCATATCATCATCGAGAGGAAGCCGGCATGAGCAAGGCGTTGATGCCCACGACCGGAGTATCCCTCGCGGGCGAATCCACCCGGACCTGGAACGATGTCGAGGTCGACCCGATCACCCTGCGGGTCATCGGCGGCGCTCTGCAGTCGATGGCCAAGGAGATGGCGCAGGTTCTCTACCGTATGGCGTATTCGAGCCTGATCCGCGAATCCGAGGATCTGGGCGCGGGAATCTTCGACGTCAACGGCCGTGAACTGTGCGAATCGGATTCGACACCGATGCACTGCGGCTCGATCCCGGCCTATATCCGTGGTGTCAACCGCCGGCTGGCGGGCACCTACCGGCCCGGTGACGTCATCCTGCACAACCACCCGTACCACGGTGCCGCGCATTCGCCCGATTACGGCGTGATCATCCCGATCTTCTGGGAGGGCGAGCATATCGGCTTCGCCGGCTGCACCGGGCATGTCTCCGATGTCGGCGGCAACTTCCCCGGCCTGTGCATGGACGTCGTGGACGTCTGGGCCGAAGGCAAGCTCATGGACTCGATGAAGATCTACGAGGCCGGTGTCCGCAACGACTACCTGATCCAGCACATCCTCGACAACGTCCGGACACCGGAACAGAACCGCGGCGACCTGGAGGCGCTGATCGCCTGCTCGCGGATCGGGGAGAAACGGTTCCTCGAACTGCTCGGGAAGTACGGCCTCGATACCGTGATGAGCGCCGCGGAACGGTGGATGGACTATTCGGAGAATATGCTGCGCAGCCGGATCCGGGAGATCCCGGACGGTAGCTACGAGGCGCCCATCGGCTATCTCGACGACGACGGCAAGAACCGCGGGGTGCCACTGAAAGTGGCGGTCCGGGTGCAGGTCGAGGGCGAGGACATCCTCATCGATCTCACCGGATCCAACGATCAGGTACCCACGGCGTTCAATGTGCCGTTCGAGGGATCGGTGCTGCCGGTGGCGGTCTCCGCGATCCGCACCATCCTGCTCGACGAGGACGTCGTTGAGGATTTCGTCCCGCAGAACGACGGCTGCTTCCGTCCGGTGAAGGCCTACGCCCCCGAGGGCACCATCTTCAACCCGGATTTCCCGGCCTCCTGTTTCGCGCGATTCTCCCAGGTGAACCGGGTTTTCGACTCGATCAACCTGGCGTTGGCGCCGGTGCTTCCCGATCACGCGGTCGCGGGTTCGTCCGCGGCGCTGTGCGCGATCGCCTACTCCGGTCTGGCCGCCGACGGCGAATCCTATTGGGTCTATATCGAAATCAACGAGGGTTCCTACGGCGGCCGCAACGGCAAGGACGGTATGGACGCGGTCGACGCGTTGATGGCCAACACCCGCAACAACCCCATCGAAGAACTCGAACTCAACCACGCCATGCGGGCACTTCGTTACGAGCTACGCGACGAACCGCCGGCGCCCGGCCAATGGCGCGGCGGTATCGGCAGCGTGCGGAAATGGCTGATGGAAACCGACACCTTCCTCGGCTCCGAGGCGGACAACCGATCCGATCCGCCCGCGGGCGCGCTCGGCGGCCGTGACGGGGTCGCGGGTTCGTTCACCCGCAACGCCGGCACCGATCGGGAGGAGCTGCTGTTCTCCAAGGTCACGCAGGAAACCATCCGGGCCGGTGAGACGCTCGAGATCAAAGTGCCCTCCGGCGGTGGATTCGGCGATCCGTTCGCCCGCGACCCGTTCCAGGTGCTCAGCGATGTATGGGACGAATACCTCACCGCGGAGGACGCCCGCCGCGATTACGGGGTCGTCGTGAACACCGCCGACTGGACCGTGGACGAGGCGGCGACCGGCGCGCTGCGCGCCGGGAGCGGGTCCTGAATGAGACCGGGGGCCGGGCCGCGGACCACCGCAGCCCGGCCCCGCCGGTAAGTGAGCAGACGTTCGGCAGCGTTATCGCCTGGATCGACCCGCCGGCCGGCGGCGCAACCGACGGTCCGCTGCGCGGGCTGCGGATCGGGGTCAAGGACAATATCGACGTCGCGGGCGTCCCCAGCACCTGCGCGTCGGCGTTCTTCGCCGACCGGGTGGCCACCGAACACGCGGAGGTCGTGCGCCGGCTGCTCGGCGCGGGCGCCCAGGTGACCGCGAAACTGAATATGGCCGAATTCGCGGTCGGCGTGACCTCCCAGAACTCCGCGGCCGGGCCGACCCGCAATCCATGGGACCCGCGCCGGGTCCCCGGCGGCTCGAGCGGCGGCTCCGGTGCGGCGGTCGCCGCCGGCCTGGTGGATGCCGCGCTCGGTACCGATACCGGCGGTTCGATCCGGTTACCCGCCTCGGCCTGCGGGGTCACCGGCCTGCGCCCGACCGTGGGGTCGGTATCCGGCGCCGGTGTCTTCCCGGTCAGCGAGCTGTTCGATACCGTCGGCCCGATGGCCCGCTCGGTCGGCGATATCGTCCGCATATTCGAGATGCTCCGTGGCGAAGCCCCGCCGAATGTGCCGGCTGCGCAGCGGATCGGTGTGCCCGCGGTCTTCATCACCGAGGATGTCGATCCGGCCGTCGCCGCCGCCGTGCGTACCGCCGCGGGAGTGTTCGAAACCCTCGGTTTCGAGGTCGTCCCGATCGATATTCCGGGCGCCCGGTCCGCTCAGGATGTCGTCTACACCTTGATCTACTCCGATCTCGCCGAACGACACCGCGACCGCATCCGGCACTCGCCCGAACTGTTCCAGCCCGCGACGCTCGAGCGTATTTCGCTGGGGCTGGGGATCCCGGACTCCGAACGCACCGCGGCACTGTGTCGGCGCGACGAATTCCGGCAGGGACTCAGCACGGTGTTCGACCGGGTGAACGCCGTGCTCACCCCGGCGATGCCGATCGATGTGCCGCTGCTCGGGGAGGGGGCCGATGTGATCGCCCAGTCGCGCCGGATGGGGCAGTTCAGTTATCCGTGGTCGTTACACGAGGGCCCTACACTCGCCTTCCCGGTCGGCTTCCACCCTGTCTCTGGGATGCCGATCGGTGCGCAACTCACCGCGGCAGCGCACCACGAGCCGGTGCTCTTCGACATCGGTGCTGGATACCAGGACGTCACCGAGTGGCATTCGGCCCGTCCGCAGGCTGTCACCGGCCGTTCGTAAGTACGGATCTCGCTCGAACTTCGCCGACAAGATGTCCGGCACGTCGTGGTTGTTCGTCATCGCCCCCCTCCCTCTCGAACAGCCGAGGATTGCTCGCGAGAATAGTTCCTGGAGAGGGACCCTCGCGCCCTCTCGGGCCGACAGTTGATGAAAGTGGTCCAGACGGCGACCTTCCGGGCAGCGACAGCCGCTGCAGCTCGCCACGCCGGAACCACGGAGATCCGGACGTGCGGAGGGAAGTAAACCAAGTTGATCAACCTAGTTGTATATTTATCGGATGGTCACGAATGAAGCAACAGTCGCCCTGGCGCTGCGGGAAGCGCTGCGGCCGCTGTGGCGGCGGCTCAACGCCCAGAAAACGCTGTCCACCGGGAAGCTGGGCGTGCTGGCTTACCTCGCCGAACACGGCGCCGCCACTTCGTCCACCCTCGCGTCGGTCGAGAGGATCAGTCCGCAGGCCATCGCGACCGCGGTGCGGGAACTGGAGGGCCTCGGCCTCATCACCCGCACCCCCGACGACCAGGACCGCCGCCGGGTGTGGATCGACCTCACCGACGCCGGCCGGGAACGGCTGGCCCTGGAACGTTCGACGGGCAACAGCTGGCTGGAGCAGGCGGTGAGCGAACGGTTGACCGCCGAAGAACGAGAACTCCTGAAATCCGTCGTCCCGCTGCTACAGAAATTGACCGTGGATACGCCCCGTGCATAAGCCACGGTTACGGCCGACGCTGCTCCCGGCACTGATCTACACGGCCTTGACCACCGCCGTCGTCAGCTCGCTGGGCATGCTGCTGGTCCCGACGCTGTCTCAGGAGATGTCGGTATCGGTCAGCGCCGCGCAATGGATGCTCACCGTGAACCTGCTGGTCGGGGCCGTGGCCACCCCGATCATGGGCCGGTTGAGCGACGGCCCGCACAAGAAGCGACTGCTGCTGGGGTCGCTCGGGATCATTCTCGCCGGGTCGGTACTGGCCGCGTGCGCCCCGAACTTCGCCGTATTCCTGGTCGGTCGCGCACTGCAGGGCCTGTCCTACGGCATCGTGCCGGTGACCATTGCGCTCGCCCGCCGCTACCTTCCGGAAGAACAGGTCAGGCCGGGGCTTTCCAGCTTGTCGGTGACTGCCTCGACCGGCCTCGGTATCGGCTACCCGCTCACCGGCATCCTCGCCGGCGAGGCCGGTTTCCGCGTAGCCTTCGCCTTCGCCGCCGTTTTCGTGGTGAGCGCCGCGATCGTGGTGTGGCAGGTGCTTCCGGACGGACCGGACGAAAAGGCACCCCGCACCCGGTTCGACGCACCGGGCGCCGCACTGCTCGGGCTCGGGCTCACCGCGCTGCTCATCGCCATCAGCGAAGGGCCGAATTGGGAATGGACCTCCGCGAAAACCCTCGGTTTCGCCCTCGCCGCAGTGGTCCTACTGGGTGCGTGGGTGTTCGTCGAATTGCGTGCCGAGACTCCGCTGATCAATCTGCGAGTCTTCCGCCACCGGGACGTCCTGCTCGCCAACGGCACCGCGATCGGGCTGGGCGCCGCGATGTACATCGGACTGTCCGTCAGCAGTCTCATCGCCCAGGCCCCGGCCGTTACCGGCTACGGGATAGCGCTCCCCGTGTTCTGGGCCGGTTTCGTCATGCTTCCGCTGTCCATCGGAAGCCTCGGCGCCAACCGGGCGGTCCGGGCCGTAGCGCACCGGATCCAGCTGACCACCCTGCTCCCACTGGGCGCCGGGGTGATGACCGCATCGGCCGTCCTGCTCTGGCTGGTCCACGACCAGCTGTGGGAAATCCTGGTCGGCATGCTGCTGTTCGGGCTGGGAATCGGAACGACCTACGCCGCCATGCCCGCACTGATCGCCAGGCGGGTCGCCGATACCGAACTCGGCAGCGCTGTCAGCTTCAACCAGGTCTTGCGCACGGTCGGCGGCGCCTTCGGTAGCGCCGCGTCGGGCGCGGTACTCGCCGCGCACCTGGGTTCGGACCTGCATCCCACCGATACCGGCATCACCCTGGCGCTGGCCCTGGGCGTGTGTGGCTGCGCAATAGTTTTCGCCGCACTCTTGGCCAACTATGCGCAGACCCGGCGCCGGGCCCACACCGCACCGGAGTTGTCCCGGATCCCGTGACCGCAGCGGAAGCCCCGAACCGAAATCGGCAAGGCACCGGCCCAGCTGACGGCCGGTGTGCGCGCTAGTACATTCCGGATATGAGTTTCCGGCTGGCCGCGTACGCCGTGTGCATCACCGATGGACGGGTGCTCCTGGCCTGCCATAGCCCCCGGGACGGGGAGCCCACAGCCGAATCGGTCTGGACGCCGATCCCCGACGTCACCGGCCTACGCCGCTCATCGCTGGTCGACATAGGCCTCACGCTCGCCCGGACTCTTCCGTCGACCGGCCACGTGCCTCCGATCGAGGTCGGCGGTTTGATACAGCATTGAACAACTCCCTATCGCAACGTGAACAGGCCGGCACCTCGAACCCTGGCAAGACCTCGGTTCGAGATGCCGGCGGTAGGGCGATCGGCCTGCCGGCACCGGCGCTTATGTGGCGAGTTGTGCGATCAGCGCGTCGGCCGCCGCGGCCGAGGAGCCAGGGTTCTGACCTGTGATCAATAGTCCGTCCTGGACCACGTAGGAACCCCAGTCGGCACCCTTCGAGTAGTTCCCGCCGAGCGCGACCAGCTCGTCTTCGACGAGGAATGGAACGACATCGACCAACTCGACCGCGGCCTCCTCGGTGTTGGTGAAACCGGTGACCTTCTTCCCCGCCACGAGCGGAGTGCCATCCTCGTCGGTGACGTGGCGCAGCACGCCGGGTGCGTGGCAGACCAGCGCGACCGGCTTGCCCGAGCGCAGCGTGGTTTCGATCAGCCGTCGTGAGTCGGGGTCCTCGGCGAGGTCCCACAGCGGGCCGTGTCCGCCCGGATAGAAGACGGTGTCGTAGTCCTCGGCCGAGACCGAGTCGAGCCGCACAGTATCGGCCAGTGCCGCAGACGCTTCCGCATCGGCCTCGAACCAGTGCGTGTCGTCGGTCTGGAAGCCGGGCTCGTTGCTCTTCGGGTCGAGCGGCGGCCGGCCACCGGCCGGAGACGCAAGGGTGATGTCGTAGCCGGCCGCCTTGAAGCGCCGGTACGGCGCGGCGAGTTCCTCCAGCCAGAAGCCGGTCTTCTTGCCTGTGTTCCCGAGCTGGTCGTGAGAGGTGAGGACGATGAGGACCTTCATGTGCATCTCCTTCTGGTTGACCGGTCGTCTCTTGGCGCAGACCCCTGTACGGCGGTTCAGAGACAGCGTAAGTCTGTTAGGCCGGGGTATCGGAACTGCCCGCGGATCATTCGCCGGTGACAGTCGATGCTGTCGGTGGCCGGATGGAGTGAGCTACCCGGATGGTCTGCTACGTGATCAGGCTCGCACGAAGCGCATCAACGCGGAGTCGACCTCTGCGGTGCGCGTCCACGATAGGTCGTGGGGCGCGCCGTCCATGCGCACGAATCGACCGATGGTGATAGGGACTCTGTATCGGCAGGATACTGCCGATACAGGGGGTGAATGGGATTCGATGCACCGAAAACTGCCACTTCCGGCAATATTCTGCCGATATGGACAGCTCGAATCCGGGTCGTCACATGGATCAAAGCCGCTGCAACTCGCCGCGCCGGAACCGGAGTTCGCGCTCCACGCGGCGCAACGGAGATCCGGCGAAGGGGAGGCGATCGAAGTCGACTGCTTCAGCCGCGCGCAGTGCGATAGCACGAGCCGAGGCGGCACCGCGCTCCGGCAGTCCGATTTCGGCCGCGAATGCCAGCCAGTCGCGGGCCTTCAGCTTCCGGATACGCCCACCGATCGGCAAGGCCATCGAATCGTCGTCGTAGATCAGCGTGCAGGGGATGTCGTATATCGGTGCGATCGACCACCGCCCTTTCGCGTCCTCGAGCACACCGAGATTTTTTCCGTGCAGGTCCCCGTTCCCGGTCAGCCATGCGAACACGAACTGCAGGTACAGATTTCTGACGGCCACGCGCGGAGCATGTGTCACGGCAGCCAGGGTCCGGACAGCATCTATGGCGTCCACCGCGTATTTCTCGGCGGGTGGAAGTCCCATGACCTGTGTGGCGTCCTCGAACGCCGAGCGGGTCCATGTGCCGGCGTGTGCCACCCGGTCGAACCGTTGCACAAGCAATCCGGACGTACCGGTGCGGTCGGTGATCAGCTGTGCGGCGGCGACAGGAACCTTCAGTTCACGTGCAGCCTCGAGATGAACGGCCTCGTTTTCGACGAGATTCGGAAATCCGGACTGTGAGAGTTTCAGGATGAAGCGTCCGAAACCGGTTGAAAGTGGTGTACTGATCATCGACGTACTGGCTTTCTCCTGTACGCCGGGCAGTGCATGAGGATCCACCTTGTCCACCAGGGCGCCGAAATCCAGATCTTCGGGTGCCTCTCCGTCCACCAGTGCCGGAACCTCGACGAGCGGTTCACCCGCAGGAACTACCTGCACGTCCCCGGGGGCGTCGGTGCCAACTGCCAACAGCAGGGTGAGTTCATCGTCCAGGCTGGTCTTCACGGCACGTTGTAGTACGGATAACCGATGCCCTTCGGGTAGGAGCCCGGCGAAGTACGCGGGCAAGCTGCCGTCGAAGATGTGAATGGGCTCGTCCGTCACCGGTAGCGTGGTCGCGATCGGCCGTCCGGAGTGGGCCGAATACTCCGGAAGGTAACGGAATTCGATTGTTCCCTCGGAACTCTTGGTCAGCTGCGCAGCTCGCCGTCCGGACTTGTAGACATCCGCGGCACGGACCATGCGGAAGCGCTGGAGGTCGGTCACCCGGTCAGGCTCAGAGTGAGGCCGAGGACATCGGCGACTTCGGCCACCGTACCGACGCCGGTTGTCCCGGTTCCGTGCTCGATATCGCGGACCGTGCGGGTCGAGGTTCCGGCGAGCTCGGCCAGCTGCTCTTGAGTGAGCTGGTACCGACGGCGCGCAGCGCGAATCTCGGCGCCGATGAGCTGCACACCATCCATCCAGGCCTCCCGTGCGGCAGAATTCTGCCGATCTATCCAACTACCTGGCATGATGATATGCCCGAAGCTGATAAACGGCAAAATACTGCCGATTTGTTGGGTCGTGACGCTGCCGGCGCGGTGACGTACCGGTCTGGCAGCTGACCCGATCCGGCAGAACAGGATCGTGGCGCTGGGCGGCGGACGAGTCGAGGACATCGTCACCGAACTCGAGCACGTCGCGGTCGGCCGGATCGGGATCAGCCCCGCCTACGCGAACCTGACGGACACGCGCGCGCCTTGCACCTGGCGAGCTTGCGGTGTTGAGCTGGTCTACACCGCGGGACACGCAGGTCACCGTCTTCGGCGGCAGTCCCTCGGGCGGACTTGTCGACACAACGTGGAGGAGAGCCGCCGCACCGCCCGAGACATCGTCGGGCCGTACTCGACCTTCCAACGCCGGAACGCGAGATGCTCCTGCGGTCTTTCCAGACCTGGTTCGATACCGACTGCTCCACGAAACGAGCCGCCGCGGCTCTCGACTGCCATGCCAATACGGTGCGTAACCGGCTCCGGCGTATCGACGAGCTGACCGGACGCAGTTTCGGCAAGTCCTGGGCAGCCGCTGAGCTCGCCGTCGCGCTGGAGGCGTCTGATCGCCCGCCCCGGATAAGGTGCTGGTCCGGCTGGACCGGCAGAAGGCGCCGATGATCGTCGCGGCCGTCGGGGAACCCCTGCTGCGGGTGCTGGCCGTTCTCGTTCCGGAGCAGGAGGAGTCTCGACTCCCGGACAGTGACGCTATGCGGCGAAATCGATGGTGAGATGCGATTCGAGAGCGGAGGCAATGCGATCCAGCGTTGTCAGCGTCGGGACCACATCGCCGGCCTCGAATCGGCTGACAGCGTGCTGCTTCATACCTGCCCGCCGGGCCAGTTCGGCCTGCGTCCATCCCCGCGCTTCGCGCGCCTCACGAACCTTTTTGCCCAATTCGTAGGCAATTTGGGCGCTCCGATACGCCTCCTGGTACTCCGGTGTCGCGCGAACCTCCGCGCTGCGCCGGTCGAATTCCTCTTGACTGATGCTCATGATGATCTCCTCATGGTTCGGTGCTCGTCACAGCGTGAACACGTTGTGAAAG
This sequence comes from Nocardia carnea NBRC 14403, assembly GCF_000308515.1. Classification (GTDB taxonomy): domain Bacteria; phylum Actinomycetota; class Actinomycetes; order Mycobacteriales; family Mycobacteriaceae; genus Nocardia; species Nocardia carnea. The sequence continues at coordinate 78,255 of NZ_BAFV01000121.1, forward strand.
GTCCTGTCGTGTTCGGTATGCGCGAAGCGTGGGTACACCTACCTACACTTGGCAATCGACGGATACTCCCGGCTCTCCTACACCGAGCCACTGCTCGACGATAAGGGGTCGACCGCTGCGGCGTTCCTGACCCGCGCGAAGGTCCGGTTTGCCGCCCACGGGATTACGCACATCCATCGTGTGGTCACCGACAACGGAGCGTGCTACCGCTCCAGTGACTTCGCACGGATCGTTGGCAACGAGTCCCGGCACCAGAAGACGAAACCCTACACCCCACGTCACAACGGAAAAGTTGAACGCTATCAACGGATCCTGTCCGAGGAACTACTTTACGCCCGGAGCTTCCCCAGCGAGGAATCCCGATCAGCAGCGATCGCAGTCCGGAACATCCGCTACAACTACCACCGACCCCATAGCGTTGCCGAGGGTATGCCGCCAGCGTCACGGTTCCGAGTGGGCGTCACCAACGTCCGGCCCTCATACAGCTAGTGCATGCGGTAGCGTCGCGGTGTTCGATCGGTGATGAGAGGGAGCAGCGTGTTGGGGGTGGGTTCGGCCTTCGCCGGGTATCGGATCGAGGGAGTCCTCGGACAAGGCGGAATGGGGACCGTCTATCTCGCCCGGCACCCACGGCTGCCACGTAGCGTCGCGCTGAAACTGCTGAATCGTGAGGTCTGCACCGACCCCGAACTGTCCCGCCGCTTCGAACGCGAAGCCGATGTTGTTGCCCGCCTGGAACATCCGGCGATCGTCGGAATCTACGACCGTGGCGCCGACGACGGTCATCTGTGGATCGCCATGCAGTACATCCGTGGCACCGATGCCTCCACATGGAACGCCGCCGCGCATCCTGCCGCGACCGCGGTGCGCCTCGTCGCCGAAACCGCCGCCGCACTCGACTACGCCCATAGCCGCGGAGTTCTGCACCGTGACGTGAAACCCGCCAACATCCTCATCGCCGACGGTGACGAGTTCCGCGAAACCCACGCCGTCCTCACCGATTTCGGTATCGCCCGGCTCACCGACGCCAACAACACGAAGGTCACCGCCACCGGTACGTTCACCGCGACCCTCGCCTACGGTTCCCCCGAGCAACTTTCGGGTGAGGTGGTCGATCACCGCTCGGACCAGTATTCGCTGGCCTGCACGTTGTTCGCCGTCCTCGCCGGTCATCCGCCCTACGCTTCGACGAACCCGGGGCAGGTCGTCATGGGGCATATTTCGAAACCTCCGCCTCGGCTCACTGAATCCCGTCCGGATCTTCCGGCAGCCGTGGATGCGGTGCTCGCGCGGGCCATGGCCAAGGATCGTGACGACCGCTTCGCCAGCTGCACCGACTTCGTCAACGCTGTGCGTTGCGCACTCGACGGCGGGTACGTCGCGGCCGACCTTGCACGCTCGGCTCCCACGGTCCACAACGCCGATTCGGGCGGCCAGGCGATGCCGTTCGGTCCGAAGGCGCCCGGAATCGCTGCCGAACGCAATGATCGCCGGATGGCCGGGGCATCGCCGCATGATCCGCGGGTCGCGGCCCTGGCGCGGCCCATATTCGATCCGCGCGCGGCACCGAACGGGCGCGTGCCCGAGGATCCGCAAGAGCCGTCGCCCTCGAAGACGGCGGCGTTCACCGCAGGGATCATCACGCTGATCTTCGGACTGCTGTTCGGGGTGGGATTCATCGGGAGCCTGGCGGTGACCATGTCCGCTACGAACAGCGACGACGGGGATTCCCCCACGGTGATCGCTATCTTCATGCTGCTCACAGTGCTGTGGAATAGTGCGGCGATGTTGTTGCTGTCGGGTAGGCACGCGGGGCGAGTCCTGACCGGTATTTGTTGGGGTATCGGTGTTGCAGTCTGCGCCACCGCGGTGATCCAGCTGGCGACCTCTCCGATCACCGGCGGCGACGATGTCGCTGTGATCGCCATGTACGTGTTCCTATTTGCGTTGTCCGGGTGTGTGCTGGCGTGCGCGGCGGGACGTGCGACAAAACGCTGGGTCGACTACCGGACGATGGTTCGTATGCGGAGGTACCGGTACTGACGTGCCGGTGCAGGTGCGGAACCAGTTCGGAGTGTGCCGCGGAGGTGGGCAGTCGGTTGGCGGCAACGCGGGCGGCCTGGGTGAGACCGGGAACCGGTGCGGTCTGCCGGGCGGTGATAGGGTCGGCGGGACGCGGGGGGCCGGCCGGTTCCCGTTCGATGTACTGGACTACCGGTGTCGGGAGGTTTGAGATGACCGCTGTTCGGTCGATTCGGGCGATGTTGTGCGGCGCGGGTATTGCGCTGTTGGTCGCGGGGTGTGGGACCGATAGTGAGGGCGCGGCTACGCCGGTGACCACGGCCACCGGATTGCCGATTGCGGCGGAGGCGCCCTCCTCCTTTGATCCGTGCACCGAAATTCCGCAGGAGATTCTGGCGTCGGAAGATCTACGGCGTGGGGTGACGGATGCGAACGTTGATGGGGCACAGGGGATCAAATGGCGGGGGTGCCGGTTTGTCGCTCCGGACAGCTATGCGGTGGGGATTACGACGACGAATCTGACGCTGGACGTGGTGCGGGATAACGAGAACTTTTCCGTCCGGAACGAATACGCCGTGGACGGTCGGCCGGCGATGGCGGTGGATGCCGTCGAACAATCCGATAAACGCGCGTCCTGCACTTTTTATGTGGAGATGGCCGGGGGGAGCCTCGAACTGTCGATGAGTAACCCGGGCTCGCGTGCCAAGACCGGGCATCTGGACACCTGTGGTCTGGCGCTCGGCTTGGCGGAAAAAGTTGCCCCGTTGATCCCGGATGAGTGAACGATCACCTGGGCGATATGGAGTTGATCGGAATGAGGGAGGGAGCGGGCTGTGAGTGAGGATACTCCGCCCCGGCCGCTCGGGGATCTGTTAACCGAGGCCCGGGAAGGCCGGCTGTCGGTGAATCTCGGAGCAGGCGCACCCGGTGACGCGATCCGGGTGAATGCCGAAGAGTTCGTGTATATGGAGCGGGACTGTGAAGGATTCAAGCTGCTGATCCAAGAGTTACAGGGTATCGCTGAGGAGATCTGGAGGCGTGAACGCTGGGATATCGGTGAAGGCACTGAAGACCTCCGTTCGGCAAATACTCTCGTGGGTCGATTCCGGCACAAGGCCATGGAATCCGACGATGGCAACGATGTTTTCGCGATCCTGGAACAGCATTACCAGATCGTCGTGGATATCCAGGAGCTGCACCGCGCGGTCGCGCAGCGGTACATGGAGACCGATGATGCGTTCGCCGCGCGATACAACGAGTTGATGGCGAGTGCGCCGCCTTCGGTGCCGTTGCAGCTGCCGCCCGCGTTCCCGATCCCGCCGGGTGTGTAATGAGACCGCGTAATAGTTCAGTTTGTTCGATTCAGGGGGCTCGATGACCTTCCAGAACGAGGGTCCGAAGATCGGTGATCCCGAGGAACCCAACGGGTTTTCCCATCCGGAGATCAACGGCGCGTTCAAACCGTTGATGCCGGGCGACCACGGGATGAAGGCATCGGAGCAGTACGGCGATATCGCCACCCAGTGGGAGAACGGTGTCACTGTGTTCGCCTCGCGGATCCGCCGGTCCAGCGCTGCGGCCTGGGAAGGAGCGGCCGCGGAGCAAGCCCGCCAGGCCATCGACAACTACGCCACCCGGGCGGAGGATCTGGTGCCCGCGCTGCACGCTCTGTCCGTCCAGGTCGACAACACCGTGGTATCGGTCATGCGCACCCAGAACAACCTTCCCGAGGTGATCGAGAAGAAAGAGTGGTGGCACAGCGATGAGTGGACTTTCTTCGGGTTCGACAACGAGCGTACCGATACCGAGGAAGCGGCCCGGCAAGTTATGCGGGATGACTATATATCGGGATTTGTGCAGGCAGATGGTCTGATTCCCGTCCTTCCGGTGCCTGTGAATCCGACGCAGCCACTGCACACCGACCTGCCGACCGGAAACGGTGACCAGCCTGGACCGGGTGGTACGACCACCGGCCCGGGCGGCAATCCAGGCGGGCCGGATACCGGCCAACCGGCGGGAGAGGACCCGGCCGGGGAAGAGCCTGGTGCGGAACAGCCCGGTGAGGAGCCGGGGACCGAGCAGCCGGCGGGCACCGAGCAGCCAGGTGAGACGGCGCCCGCGAATACGACACCGTCCACCACCGAGAGCCCGATATCCACGACGCCGAGTACCACCACCGTCCCCAGCGGGACCACTCCCGGACTGGGCATCCCAGGGTCGCCGGGCTCGCCCAGCGGTAGTCCGGTGACCACCGGGGAGCCGGGACGAACGGTGTCCGGGACGCCGAATGCCGCAGGCGCGCCCGTTCCGGCGGGGTCGACAGCGGCCGCGCCGAATGCCGGCAGCCCGCGCAGCGGTATGCCCGGAATGATGTCGCCGGGTGCGGCCGGGCGTGGGCAGCAGGGGCAGGACGATGATCGCCGTGAAACCCCCGACTACCTGATCAACGCCGAGAACGCCGAAGAACTGCTCGGCGAACAGGCACCCACAATTCCCGGGGGTGTGCTGGGCGGCGAAGCACCGGCCGCGCAACCTCCGCGGGACGCCTGACCCCTCCGCCGCCCCGCCTGTTTCGGAGAACTCTGCCGGGCGCGGGGCGTCCATCTCCGTGACACATCGAGGAAACCCGCACCGACAATGAGCAAATGGATCTGGGAACCGGATGATTTCGCCGCGCTCTGGTATCGCGACGGAATCGACCGGTTCCCGCGCCCGCTGCGCTATCTGAGCCGCTACAAGACCCGAAATCCGTACGAGGCGCATGCCGCAGCGGTGCGGGCGCGGTACGACCGCGATGAGCACGAGCTGATCCGGCTCGCGCTGCACACACTGTCCGCCAGTGATCTGCGGATCGAGATCCTGGGCGGGTCGACCGCGACTGACAGGGGCGGGGTGCGTGAATACCGGGTGGTCGGTGCGCAGACCACACGTCACGGGGTGGTGCTGGCGCAGTCGGCGATCGACGGTGTCGACGGTTCGGTGCACGCCCAGCTGTTCGCCGCCGACCAACTCCCGAAACGGCTGGCCGGGCTGCTGCCGAAGTGCGCGCCGGGGCGAGAGGCGCCGGGCACCTTTCATATCGACGATCTCGCGCCGGGCCGTGAGCAGCAGCAGTCGATGCGGCGGGGGCCCGGTGAGCAGTATCGGCGCCTCGCGAGGCGGCCCGCCGACGGTGGCGGAAATGCCGGATTGCGAGTCGGTTCGATCCTGGATCGGCCGAAGCCGTGGTACGGGTTCCGGTGGTACGACATCACCGGCGACGGGCGGTACCTGGAGAAGCGAACCCGTGAGCATGTGAGTGTGCGTCCGGCCGGGCCCCAGGATTTCGCGGCCGGATTCGCCGAATGGATCGACCGTTCCCTGCGTCGCCTCCGTGAAGAGGAAGCGGAAGTCTGGTGATTCGCCTCCCCTGCGCCGGACGGTGACCGTCGGCATTTCGGCACCGAACGGGGAGAAACGCCGGTCAGTCATCGAGGTGCCGCGCTATTTCCTCGAGAGTTGCTGCGGTGTGCAGGTATTCGCCGTCGACGGCGTCGAGCAGGGCCCAGCTCGGTGGCATGTGGTGCTCACGGATCAGCCGGTAGCCGGCATTGCGGGCGCGGTCCGCGAGTGCGTCGAAGGAAAGGGAGCGATACTCCGTTTCATCGGTCACGGTGCCTCCGTTCGGGTGGTTGCCATTGGTGCAGGGCGTGGGCGATTCGGATAAGTGAGGCGATATCCACCGGGGCGTTCCAAAGCGGATCGTCCGGAATGGGAAATCCACCGGGAATCCGGTGCGGGAGGTTTTCTTTCATCGGGGGTTCGTTGCTGTATTCGGTCAATAGCCCAGAAACTCCCGGTCACCGGGTACGAGGCGGCGCTCCTCGATCAGCCGGTCCCTGGCCTGCTGTTTCAGCGGGCAGGCGGTGAGCGGGCAGTCGATATGTGCCTGCATGACGAGATGGGCGTGGGAAATGGTCATCACCGGTATGCGCCGGTGATCTGTCACCGGTAGGCCGAATATCATGGTCGCCTCGCAAATTCGGGGTGTGGTGGTCGGTTCGCGGGGATTCCGGGGTGGGTTTCCGGAAAATTCTGACTCGTTTGAGACAGTGCGGCCTGGTGGAAACTTCCATGGCGGAGGTTTCCACCAGGGCGGGTGCATGTTCAGTAGAACACCCACTTCCGAAATTGTGGAGGCCTTCGTAAGATTCAGGCACACAATGGATTTGATCCGGATGGATCGGTAATTCCAAGCTGTTCGACTGTTCCATTCGACATGACATAACCCCGAGTAACGCTAACGAAAGGCGACACCCCTATGTCGATCGAACCGAACCCACCGACCCTGCCGCGCCGCGTACTCGGCCGCCGCTTGCGTGAGATGCGCGAACTGGCCGGGTTGACTCGCGCGCATGCGGCTCGCAGGTGCGAGATGGGCGCGCAAACCTTGTGGCGGCTGGAAACCGGGCGCAACAGCGAGACGAAGAAGATGGTCATCAACGCGCTCTGCGATACGTACGAAGCGAGCGCCGACGACCGCCGCGACCTCCTGTGGCTCGTCGACGAATCCCGGAAGGACGGGTGGTGGCAGTCCAACGCTGATGCTGTGACCCCTAAAGCGGAAATATTTCTCGAGCTCGAACGCGCCGCATCCGAGGTGTTCTCCTGGCAGACCATGACCTTGCCGGGGTTGCTCCAGACACCCGCTTACCGGCGCGCCATATGGAAGGTGTCGGAACCGCTCGGAAGGCCGATCGATCCTGAAGGCGAGGTGAATCTGCTCCAGCGCCGTCAGGAACGACTCGGCGAACGGTCGGGGTTCACGTTGGAGGTTGCGCTGAGTGAATCCGTGGTACGGCAACGCATCGGCGGAGCCGAGATCATGGCAGATCAACTGGACCATCTCGTTGCGCTGGCCACACGGCCGAACGTATCGCTGCGGATCGTTCCGTTCGATGCCCCGAGTCATCTCGGCTTGATGTCGAAGCACTTTGTCTACCTGGAGTTTCCTCAGCATCTGAACCCCGCGCTGACCGAAGAGCCGGTGGTCTACATCGAAGGCTTCACTGGATCGCTGTATCTGGACAAGCCCACGGAGATCGACCAATATCAGGCGACTCGCGCGTCCATTCTGCAAGTAGCATTGGACGAAGACGACACACTGCGCCTCATCAGGGCGACGGCGAGGGAGTATCGGTCATGAACGTCGATCTATCCGGGGCGGCATGGTTCAAGAGCAGCCGGAGCACCAGCGGTGACGACTGTGTCGAGGTTGCCCATTTGAGCGGTGGGACGGTAGGTGTGCGGGATTCGAAGAACCCCACCGGCCCGGCCTTGGTGTTCGGACCGGAAGCATGGGATGCGTTCACGGCCGCTGTCGATGACGACGGGTTCGAGCCGGCTTCCTGAGTAGCCCATCAACGAGATGACCCCGCCTCCGGAATACGCCCGAGGCGGGGTTCGTCATGCTGTCCAGGACGCATGTAGTGGAACTGCGAATAGGAGACCGTGATCGTGGAATATCGTCAGTTCGGGCGCAGTGGTCTGACCGTGTCGGCACTCGGTTTGGGTTGCAACAACTTCGGGATGCGTATCGATCGACAGCAGTCCGCCGCGGTGGTGCACCGGGCGCTCGACCTGGGCGTCACACTGTTCGATACCGCGCAGATGTACGGGC
>NZ_BAFV01000120.1 GCF_000308515.1 Nocardia carnea NBRC 14403
GAAGACCGTTCCTGAGCATGCCATAGCCCCTGCCCCACCGCAGCAACGAAACTATCGGCGGCCAACCCGAGAAGCAGAGATCTCAGGGAACGATCGGTTCCCGCAGCATCGCCTCCAGGTCGGCACGGTTACCGTCGACGGTCAGTTCCGCCTCGTCCAGGGTGACCCGGCCCCACAGCAGGAGCGCCAGTCCCTCGGCGGTACCGGAGATCCGCAGCGGCACCTCGTCGATATCGTGGCCCGCGCCGCCGAGCACCCAGCCCGGGGCCGGTTCGAGATCTGTGGCCACCAGGGCGAGCGGGGACGGCAGCGGTTCCGTCCGGCCGATACCCACCTGGCGGGGATAGAAAACCGTGACCACCTCGTCCACGGCATCCGCCCAGACCTCCGGCAAGGCCCGCATCAGGCCCAGTGCGGCCTTACCCGCGATCGCGGCGCGCAGATCGTGCCCGTGTACGAGGGTTTCGTGGACCTGCCGACGATGCCAGAACGATACCGGCCCTTCGCCCATCGGCTCCGGGTACGCCAGGATCCGGGCGGTCGCCGCCGGGTCCAGTTCGGCGAGGGTTTCGCGCAGTTCCGTGGCGCAGGTGGCGTAGTGATCGGCAAGCTCGAACGGCCCCTCCCCCAGCCGTATCGCTTTCCGGGCGCGCGCATTCGCCGCCGCCCAGTGATGCACGAACGCGAGATGTTCCACGAGTTCGCGGACCGCCCAGTCGCCGCACGCCGGAACGGTGGCCGCGGGATCGGCGTCGGGAATCGAGGCGAGGAACTCGCCCTGGAAATCGGAAAGCAGCAGCGGGAAGTCGAGACCGGAAAGCGCGCTCATGGCGTCAAGCTACCGCAGGCCACCGACATCGGAGCCCCGTCCGGCCGGGTCGGATAACCTGGCTGCATGCTCGCCGACAGTCCGCCGCAGCGGCCATTCAGCAGTATTCCCTGGACCGCGGCGCAGCGCCGGACGATGGCTGCCGCGCTCGACCTGATCGGCGTACACGGGGTGAGCGGTACATCGCTGCAGATGATCGCCGACGCTGTCGGTGTCACCAAGGCCGCGGTGTACTACCAGTTCAAAACCAAGGAGGAGATCGTCGTCGCGGTCACCGCGAGCGAGCTGGCCATCCTGGAGGACGGGCTGATCGCCGCCGAGGCCGAACCGGATCTGGCCCGGGCCCGCAAGGTGCTGCTCGATCAGGTCATCGATCTCGCGGTATCGCGCCGGCGCTGGGTGAGCACCTTGACCAACGATCCGGTGATCACCCGGATCCTCAGTCAGCACGAACCGTTCCGGCAGTTCCTGGGCCGCCTGTACTCGGTGCTGCTCGACGAACGGCACGGTGACGATACGCTCACCCGGGTCTCGGCGGCGGTGCTCTCGGCGGCGATCGGCGGCTCGGTGATCAACCCGCTGGTCACCGATATCGACGACGACACCCTGCGGGCGACCCTGGTTCATCTGACCCAGCGGATGCTGGATCTGCCGGACTGAACAGGACACCCGCACTACCAGAGGTAGATGCCCAGCACCGCACCCCACAGCACGATCAGCCACGCATCGGTGGCCGCTTTCAGCCAGCGCGGCGCGGTGCGGGCCTCCATGAAGTACCGGATGATGAGCCGGCCTTTGACGGCACCGAGAACGACGACCAGCATCGTGATCGGTGTGCTCGGTGATACCGGCGCCGCCCCGTGGCCCGGAGCCAGTACCCAGGACAGCAGCGTGATCGCGGAGAGCAGCAGCCACACCGCGGTGGTCGCCCGCGCGGACACGATTCGCAGCATCGCGTTCACCTCATCACGTAGAGGAGGCCGAAGATGACGATCCACAGCAGATCGACCATATGCCAGTAGACGGCCCCCGATTCGGCGACCGTGATCCGCCGCCGGCGCGGGTCGCGCAGTTCGCGGACCACGATCCCCAGGATCAGCAACCCCAGGCCCACATGGAAGAGATGGACCCCGGTCAGCATGTAGTAGAAGGTGAAGAACTCACCGCTGGGCAGGGTGTAGCCGCGGGCGATCTCGGACGACCATTCGTAGACCTTGATCCCGATGAACAGCACACCCAGCCCCGCACCCGCGTAGATCCGGCGCAGGGCCCGATCGGGTGCCCCGGCCCGGGCGGCCTGCACGCTCCGTGCGACGCACCACGAGCTGGTCAGCAGGACAAGGGTGTTCACCGTTCCGAGGTCGAGATTCAGATGCTGTTGGGCGGCGAGGAATTCCTGCGGTGCCATGGCGCGGTGCACCATGAAGATCACGAAATAGGCGCCGAAGATCAGCAGATCACCGAGCACCATCACCCACATATGCCCGTCGCCGGGTAACGGGAGTCGTTCGGCGCCGGCCGATTGCGGCTCACCCGATTCCTCGCGGGTGGCGACGAGGGGCCGGTCGGTATCGGTCATCGCGAACCTCCTTCGCGGGACTCGGTGGTGGGCGCGCGGGTCATGGCAGCGGCGGTTCGCCGGCGGGCTGCCTCTGCCCGGCTTTCCGCAGGAAGGCGATGACACACATCAACCAGAATCCGAAGACGACCGTGCCCATCCAGAAACTGATCGACCCGTTCCAGGCGAACGGTCCTGCCATGGAGATGAACACCGGGGTGGCGAGAATTTCCGTGACGATCTGCCAGACCGTCACGTAGCCGAGCCATTTGGGGAAGATTCCGTTGCGGTCGTAGAAGATCGCGAGAGCGAACCCGAAATATGCGGTGACGAAACAGCCGAGCGAGCCGACATAGGAGAGCAGGCCGAGATCGTAGAGGAGGGCCAGTAATTCCGGATCGCGGTCGTCGCGGTAGACGGCGACCAGGAAGCAGAAGGCCACGAGCAGACAGCCGGGTAGTGCACCGACGGCCATACCGCCCATATAGATGTAGGCGCCCACGGAGCCCACCGACATTCGTTTCATGTGATAGACGACGATGCCGTTCGATATTCCGGCGCCGCCGACTATCAGCAGCAGTACCGCGAACCCGATCTGGATGGTCACGGTGTGGGTGTCGAAGAATTGCGTGATCTGCTCGGGGCCGGTGTCCGGCCGCGGTGGCGGCATCACTCGGGCGAGCAGGACGAAGATCAGCCCGAACGCGGTGTAGAAGGCCGGGACGATCGCGAAGCAGACCCAGACATCTCTTTTCCCGGCCGGTTCGGGGGGATCGCGCTGCGGATCTCCGCCGGCTGCCCGGTCGAATACGGGTTGCAGAACTCTCATCGCGACCCGCCCGTCGCCGCCGCCTGCCGTCGCAGAGTGGCCCGCAGGACGAAGAACATCACGACGGTGAACGCCGCGAAGGCGCCGTTGCGCAGCCAGAACGATATGACGCCGTCCCAGGCCAGCGGGCCACTGGTGACCACCGCGGCGGCGGTGGCGGGCGCCATCGCGATCGCTGTGCCGACGGCGAAATGGGCGACCCAGCGCGGGAATACCCGCTGCGGACCGCTGTCGAAGTAGATCGCCGCGGCCAGCAGCAGATTCTGGGCCACGAGAATGCCGACCGGCGCGATGAACACGATCCAGGCCATATCGTTGAGCAGCAGGATCAATTCGGGATCACGGTCGGGCCGGAAGGCGGCGACGAGGTAGAAGATATCGGCCAGTGCGAAAATCGTCGCGCCGCTCACCGTGGCGGTCAGGTAGCAGTAGGCGAAGACATGGGTCTGGGTGGCCATTCTTTTCAGCTGCGCCACGATCACCATGAAGAACGGGATCAGCATGATGCCACAGAGATTGAAGGTGATCATGCTGAACCGGATCAGCGCCTGATTATCGGCGTAGAAGGCGGCGACCTGCTCCGCCGGCATATCCGGCGATATCGGGGGAAAGAAGCCGGGGAATGCCAGGAATGCGATCAGCAGGATCACACCGGCCACCGGGCCGGTCCACACACTGATCGATTGGATCTCCAGATCTGCGGCGGAGCTGGAATCTTGCGCCTCGGCGGGAATCTGCATCGCACCTCGATTCACTCCCGACCGGCCCGGGGCGCGGCATATCAGCCCACTCCGCAACACCTAGCCGATCGGCTAGAACGAGGATAAACCGACGGACCGGAATTTGTCGATCCCCGAACCGGGATTTCCACTGAGAGACAGCCCGTTACCACACAGCGCACGTGCCACCGGGCCGATTCCGGGCCCGAAATCTTTTCTAGCCGTTCGGCTAGCACGGCCATTCCGGATCCGTTAATCTGCCTCCAACGCCGCTGAGCACAGGCTCAATACCCAGCGGGTGGGCGGAGGTCTTCATGAGCATCGGACCAACCCTCGACGACAACACACCGGTAGCGACCGACCGGATCACCGCATGGTTTCGCGGGTACCTACAGCGCCATCCCGTCGCTGCCCTGGCCACCCTCGGGCGCCAGGTCCTCATGGGCCGGCAAGCATTGCGCTATCTGTTCGCCGATCTGGCCACCGGCCGCTTCCCCGTGGGTGAATTCGTCCATCAGGCCGCGTTCATGGTCCGCACCTCCTGGCTGCCGACGGTCGCGGTGGCGCTCCCCATCAGTGCGACCCTGTCCATCCAATTCGGTTTGCTCGCAGGTCAGGTCGGCGCCACCTCGCTGGCCGGTGCCGCCAGCGGCCTGGCCGTGATCCGGCAGTCGGCGCCCATGGTCACCGCGATCCTGATGGCCGCGGCGGTCGGTTCGGCGATCTGTGCGGACCTCGGTGCGCGCACCATCCGCGACGAGATCGACGCCATGGAGGTCATGGGCGTATCGGTGCTGCGCCGGCTCGTGGTGCCGCGGCTGGCCGCCGGGATCGTCGTCGCCGTCGCGCTCACCGGATTGAGCTGCTTCATCGGCTTCCTGGCCGGATACCTGTTCAACGTCTATGTGCAGGCGGGGACTCCGGGCAGTTTCATGGCCACGTTCTCGTCCTTCGCCACCGCGAGCGACCTGTATCTGGCCATGGTCAAAGCGGTCGTCTTCGGTGTGATCGTCACCGTGATCGCCTGCGAGAAGGGCCTCAGTACCCGGGGCGGTCCCGGCGGAGTGGCCGACTCCGTGAACGCGACGGTGGTCGCCTCGATCATCTTCCTGATGGTCGTCAACGTCGGATTCACGGAGATGTACACGATTCTCTTCCCGAGGACGACACTCTGATGGCAGCGACCTACCACTTTCCCGGGACCGCGCGACCGCTCGCGCTGGTCCGGCAATGCGGCCGGGTGTTCATCACGCTCGGCCATATGATCACGTTCTTCGTGCGGGCGGTCGTCTCGATCCCGGTGGCCCTGCGCCACTACAACCGCGAATCGATGCGGATCCTGTCGGATGTCACCTGGGGCAACGGATCACTGGTGGTCGGCGGCGGGACCGCGGGTGTGATCATCGTGCTGGGGGCCGCCGCGGGCGCCATCGTGGGGATCGAGGGCCACAGTGCCTTGAAACTACTCGGGATGGAGCCCGCCACGGGCATGATCGCCGCGACCGCTGCCACCCGCGAACTGGCGCCGATCATGGCCTCCATCGCCTTCGCCGCGCAGGCGGGTTGCCGGTTCACCGCCCAGCTCGGTGCGATGCGGATCGCCGAGGAGATCGATGCCCTGCACGCCGTGGCGATCAGGCCGATCCCGTATCTGGTATCCACCCGGCTACTCGCATCGATGATCGCCGTGGTGCCGCTGTATGTCGCCGCACTGGCCGCCGACTATCTCGCGGTGGAGTTCTTCGTCTGGGTCGCCGGGGGCGAATCGTTCGGCACCTACGAGCACTACTTCAACCTGGTACTCGGCGGTACCGACGTGCTGTATTCGCTGCTCAAAGCACTGGTCTTCGTGGTCATCACCACGACGGTGCAGTGCTACTACGGCTACTACGCGGCCGGCGGTCCACAGGGTGTAGGAGTGGCGGCCGGGCGGGCCATGCGGGCCGGTATCACGGTGATGATCTCGGTGAATCTGCTGCTGACCCTGGCGCTGTGGGGTTTCGACTCCGGTTCCCGGATCAGCGGATAGGGGGCCTGAGATGCCGAGTGCTTTCGAAGCGGACGACCGGAACCTGCCGGACTGGAAACTACTGGTGCGCGGGATCGGTTTCGCGTTGGTCGCCGCCGCCTTGGTCGCCGCCGGAATCGCGCGCTCGCAGGGGGCTTTCGAATCCACCGTCCCGGTGACCGCACTGATGACCGATATCGGCGACGGTCTCCCGGTGAAATCGGATGTGAAATACCGCGGTGTTCTCGTCGGTATCGTCACCGAGGTCACGCCGGGCGCCGGCGGCGGACCGAACTGGGTCGGGATCGAACTGTGGCCGGAACAGGCGCGTGGTATCCCCGCCACGGTCACGGCCCGCGTCGTCCCCAGCAATGTGTTCGCGGTCCCCTCCATCCAACTGGTGGACAACGGCCCCGCGCCCGCGCTGCGCGCCGATACGGAGATACCGCAGGACCACAGTCTGGCCACCGTCCAGTTACAGACCTCGCTGACCGCCTTGAGCCGGATCGCGGCGGCCGCCGGCCGCTCCCCCACCGACCCCACGGTCGGGATCCTGGCCACGGTCCAGCGCGCGACCAGCGGGCGCGGCGCGGAGATGGTGCAGGCGGGGGCGCAGCTGGAACGGATCGCCCGGGCGCTGGACGAATTCGCCGCACCCGGTCAGGGCCCCTCGACGATCGATACGCTCGCCCGGGCACTGGCCGGTCTGCAGTCGTCGGCGCCGGATCTGCTGCAGGCGGTGCATCATACGGTCGGGCCGATGCGCATGGTCGCCCAGCAACAGGGGCACCTGTCGGCCCTGCTGTCCGGAGGGCTGGTCACCGCATCGAGTGCCGGGACCGCCCTGACCAACCACGCCGGCACCCTCACCGATATCACCGGCAAGATGGCGCCGGTCCTGGATGTGCTGGCCCGCGGCAGTCAGAACTTCGTACAGATGACCACCTCGCAGGCGCGCCTGTCGCGGAAGTTCGGAACCGAGATCTGGAAACCCGAATCGCAGAGTGCCGCCGCCGCGGTCATCGTCGAACTCACCCCGCACAAGCAGTACATCCGCGCCGACTGCCCCCGTTACGGACACCTGGCCGGCCCCAGCTGTGCGACCGGCCCGGCCGGGTCGGCGCCGGTGATCCCCGGGGGGTTCACGCCCGCGGCCGCGGATTCCGGCGGCGGGGCGGTCGGGGGCCAGGGCGAACGCGACAAGGTCACCACGGTATTGGGCACCGCGGCCGATGATCTGTCGACGCTGCTGCTGGGACCACTGGTGCGCGGCAACGAGGTCACGGTCGTACCGGATACGGCGGAGGGTCCGCGATGAGCTATCGCAAACCACTGATCGGACTGTCGATCTTCCTGGTCATCGCCATGACACTGACGTGGATGGTGTACCTGACCCTGCAACGGGGCGTCGCCGAGGAGACCCATTCCTACGAGGCGGTGTTCACCGATGTCTCGGGTCTGCGCGCCGGTGACGATGTGCGGATGGCGGGGGTGAAGGTGGGGCGCGTCGATTCGATCGCCGTCGACGGGACGCACGCCCGGGTCGGTTTCGAGGTCACCCGGGATCAGACCCTCTACGGCAACACCCTCGCCACCGTCACCTACCAGAACCTGATCGGCCAGCGATATCTCGGGCTGGCACCCGACGATTTCGGCAGTCCCGAACCGCTGGAACCCGGGGCGGTGATCCCGGTCGAGCACACCGAACCGTCCTTCGATATCTCCGGCCTGCTCAACGGTTTCCAGCCGCTGTTCAGCATGCTCGACCCGGGCGATATCGACAAGATCACCGCCGCGCTGATCAGGGCGCTACAAGGCGAGGACGGGGCGCTGCTCGCGCTGATCACCGAAACCAGTGCGCTCGTCGAATCGTTCGCGGGCCCGGATCAGGTACTCGGGACGATCATCGACAATCTCGGCCGGGTCCTCACCGATCTGGCCGAGCACAGCGGCGAATTGCAGACCACGATCACGCAGACCCGCGAGATCTTCGACAGTCTGCACGCCCGGCGCGACACCCTGCTGTCGCAGACCACCGATATCGCTGTGGTCCTGGACCGCGCGGCGCAGGTGGTGGGCGGCGCGGCACCGGCGCTGGCCCATTTCGTCACCCGCGAACCCGGCTTCGCGCGGCATTTCCTGGACAACAAACCGAAGTTCGCCTATCTGGGGGCCAACTTGCCGCTGATGCTGAAGGCGCTCGCGCGGATCGTCGACAAGGGCGCCTATATCAATGCCTACGTCTGCGATATCGGATTCAGTATGGTGCCGGGTTTCGACCCGCTCATTGCCCAGATACTCGCGCTCGCCTCGCCCAGCGGCCGGGTCGAACATTCGGCGATCTGCAGGTGAGGACCTATGCCTTCGATACTGCGCACGGCCCGCGGATACACCGCGGCACTACGTAATCGGTTACCGGTACGGCGGCGGCGCGATACGGCGGGCCGCCCGTCGCGACCCCTGCGCCTCGGGATCGTGACGGTCGCGCTGGTGGCGGCGGTCTTGCTGGTGACGGTATTCGTCAATTCCCTGCACCTGGGGAAAACCACCTATCGCGCGCATTTCCAGCAGGCCGCGGGGATCGAAGCCGGTGATTCGGTGACCTATGCCGGGGTCCCGGTCGGCACGGTCACCGCCACCCGTCTCGACGGTGCTCAGGTATCGGTCACGATGAAGATCGAACCGGGTGTCCGGCTGGGTGCCGATACCCGGGCCGCGATCAAACTCACCACCCTGCTCGGTTCGCGGTATGTCGAATTGCGGTCCGCCGGAACCGGCGATCTACCCGACCGGCTGATCCCGCTGTCGCAGACCAGCGTTCCCTACGATCTGGAAGCCGCCCTGCAGGACGCGACCACCACCTTCGCCGGGGTCGACGCCGACCAGATCGCGACGTCGATGACCACACTCGCACAGGAGTTGCGGGGCCTTCCCCCGCTGGTGCCGCAGGCGCTGCGGAATATCGAAACCGTGGCCGGTGTCGTCGCGCAGCGCCGCGACCAGATCGGCGCGCTGCTGCAGAGCACCGAACAGGTCACCACCGTATTGCGCGACCAGCAGGCCGATCTCGGGGCACTGATCGGACAGGGCCGCACCGTGCTCCAGGAGATCACCGCCCGCCAGGCCGCGCTGCGCCGGCTCCTCGAGGCGACCACGACCCTGGTGCGGGAACTGGAACCGATCGTCGTCACCGAACGCGGCAAAATCCAGGCACTACTCGACGATCTGCGCGCGATGACCGGGCTGATCGCCGATAACGACGCCCTGCTGCGCAATATCCTCCAGGTCCTGCCGGTGCCCTGGCGGCTGTGGGCCAATGCCACCGGTACCGGAATGGAACTCTCGGCCAACGCCCCCGACGGCGCGTTCATCGATTCCTTCATGTGTGCCCTCAGTGGGCGCGCCGTCCAACTGGGTAAGGCCCCGTACTACGAGGACTGCCGATGAAACGACTGGCCCGCCGGATCGTCCTCGCGCTCATCGTGCTGGGTGTGGGGTTCAGCGGCTGTGCGAGTACACCCGGCCTCCGGACGCCCGACACCACCATCACCGCCCGATTCGCCAACGCCAACGGCCTCTACACCGGGAACGCGGTATCTGTGCTGGGTATGCGGGTCGGCGAGATCGCCGCGATCCGGCCGGGCGGTACCGGTGTGGATATCGAACTCCGGGTCGACGGCACGATCCGGCTGCCCGCCGATGTCCTGGCGTTGGCGATCTCGGATTCCGTGCTCACCGACCGCCGGATCGAACTGAGCCCGGTGTACCGCGGCGGTCCCGAACTGCCCCGGGAGGCCGTCCTGGGGCCCGACCGCACCCGGGTCCCCGTCGAATTCGACAGCCTGCTCGCGATGGTGCAGAAACTCGCGAACTCGCTCGGCGGCGACGGCACGGGAAACGGTCCGGTCGGTGATCTGCTCGACCTCGGCACCGGTGTCACCGCCGGCCACGGCGAGCAGATGCGCACCGCGCTCGGCGAACTGTCCCGGGCACTGCAACTCGGCAGCGATCAGGGCGCGGCCACCCGCGACGCGATCACCGCAGTCGTCACCAACCTCGACGCACTGGTCGCCGTCGCCGCCCGCAACGATACGACGCTGCGCGAATTCGGCGCCGGCGTCCACCAGCTCAGCGATTTCCTCGCCGCGCAGGGACTCGGCTCCGGCGATACCGGCGCCCGGCTGAACCGGATCATCACCACCGTCACCGAACTGCTGCAGCAGAACCAGGACACGCTCGGCGGCCTCGCGGGCAATACGAACACTATTTCCCGCGCACTGGCGGACTACCACGTGAATATCGGCGAGTTTCTCGACGTCTTCCCCCTTGTCGTCGATAACGCCTACAACGCCATCGATCAGAACACCGGCGCCCTGCGCGTGACATTCGATCTGAACAAATTCCTGCTCGACGGCCAGATGGTGAAGGAAGTGTGCAATCTGCTGCACCTCACCGAACTCGGATGCGATACCGGAACGATGCGCGATATGGGACCCGATTTCGGTCTCACCGCGATACTGCAGGCCTTGGCGGAGGGACAGCCACGATGATCCCGGGCAGAGTCACCAGTTTCCTGGCGGCAGCCGCGGTCGCGGTATGCACGGCCACCGGCTGTTCGGCGAGCCTCGACGAACTACCGTTACCCGCCCCCGGTGTGCCCGGCGATTCCTGGTCGGTCACCGCGACATTCGCCAATGCACTCAATCTGCCGGCGAAGGCGAAGGTGCGATTCAACGGCGCCGATATCGGCCTGGTCGAATCGATGGTGGCACGTGATTACACCGCCGTGGTCACCATGCGGATCCGGCCGGAGGTGCAGCTTCCGGCCGGGACAACCGCCGAACTACGTTCGGCGACCCCCATGGGCGATGTGTATGTCGCACTCGCCGCACCCCCGTCGCCGCCGCCGGACGGCGGGCTGCTCCGTGACGGCGCCACCATTCCGATCGGATCCACCTCCGCCGCCGCGACGATCGAAGAGGTCCTCAGCCGGTCGTCGCTGCTGGTGAACGGGGGTGCGATCAAGAACCTCACCGAAATCGCCCAGGCCCTCGGCGAACATCTCGACGGCCGCGGCGACCGGGTGGCCGCCGTCCTCGACCGGACACGGCGGCTCCTGGAAACGCTGACCGCGCGCTCCGGGCAGATCGACGCGATACTCACCAGCGCCGCGGCGCTGAGCACGACCCTGGGCAACCAGCACACCGCCCTCGGCGATGCGGTCGCCGCGGCGCAACCGGCCACACAGGTCCTCGGCGCGGAAACCGATTCGATCATCGCCCTCGTCGACCGGGTGCACGCCATCACCGTGCAACTGGCCCGATTCCCCTCGATCCAGGGCACCAACCAGGGCAGTCTGGTCGCCGATATCAACGGGCTGGCCGCGGGACTCAATGCCGCGGCACTGAATCCGGAAGCCGATCTGGGCACCCTCAACGACATCCTGTCGATCGTGCTCAAAGTGACCAACGGGTCGTCGGCACATGCCGATATCGATGTGGCACAACTCGCGCTGGGCGCCGTACCCGATCCCAACTTCCCGGGTGATCCGGGTGCGCGGCTGCCGGACGCCACCGACTGGACCGCCTTCGTCGGATCGCTCCAGTACATGCTGGGGCGGCTCGGCGGACGACTGAACGGGCCCCCGCGATGAGCGCCCGCGGCGCCGTGGCCGAACGGCCGGCCCGGATCCTCGTCGGTACGGTCGACCGGGTCCGGCGATACCGCACCACCACATCCCTGTTGGGCTTGCTGCTCGTGCTGCTGATCGGTAGCGGTTATCTGCTGTTCGGCGCGCTCGATATCAATCCGTTCGCCGCGCAGTACCGGGTCCGGGTGGAGCTGCGCGAATCCGGTGGGTTGCTGCCGGGGCAGGATGTCACGTTGCGCGGGGTACGGATCGGGGAGGTCGACTCGGTCGAGGTGGCCGGCGGCAAGGTCGTGGCGGTCGCCGCCATCGACGAACGGATCCGGATCCCGGCGACCGGGCGGGTACGCACGGCCGCTCTGTCGGCCGCCGGCGAGCAGTACCTGGATTTCCTGCCGGACACCGACGGCGGGCCCTACCTCCAGCCCGGCGCGGTGGTGACCCAGGACCGGACCTCGAGCCCGGTTCCACTGTCCACCATGCTGGAAGGCCTGTCCGGCATCCTCGCGCAGGTCGATCCCGATCAGCTCCGCACCATCTCCGACGAACTGGGTGCCGGCGACGCGGGACCCGAGAAACTGGCCGCGCTCATCGACGGCGGTTTCTTCATGATCTCCACCCTGGACGGGGTTCTGCCGCAGACCGTGAGCCTGCTGCGCAACAGCCGGACCGTACTCGGCACGATCGCGGAGACCGCGCCCGGCCTCCGCAACACCGCCGCCGGCCTGTCCACCACCATGGGCGGGATCGCCGCCATGACGGGTGGATTCGAGCACCTCGTTGCCCGCACACCCGAAACCTTGGCAGCGATCGATACTTTGATGGCCCGGAACGGGCCGACCATGGTGCAGTTGCTCGGCGAACTCACCACCGTCGCGCAAATGGCGAACCCGCGAGTACCGGCCTTCGAGGAATTCTTCTTCCCGCAACAGCGTGGCGGCTCCGCCCTCGACGCCATGGCCACCGCCTTCCACGACGGGAAGATCTGGGCGCTGGCCAGTATCTACCCGCGCTATCAATGCGATTACAACGTCCCCCGGGCCCCGGGCCCCGTCCCCGATTATCCGGAGCCCTACCTGTATTCGGACTGCACCGACCCGGACCCCACCCTGCTGCCCCGCGGCGCACGCAATGCCCCGCGCCCACCCGGAGTGAGCCCGCTACCGGCGGTACCGCCGGGAGCAGACCCCCTCGACACCGCGGACCCCACCCCGACCGGGCCGCTCACCATCCCGACCCCCTACGGCGGGCCGTATACGCCCACCTATGTGCCGCCCAACTGAGGAGCGATCAGTGACATCACCGGAGGAACCCACACCGGATCCGGACACCGGGACACCGGGGCCGGACGCCACCACGGAAGCCGTGCAGGAGACAGGCCGGGGAACAACCACATTCGGCCGGCCCGCTCGCCTGCTCGCCGGAGTCCTGGCCGTGTTGCTGATCGCCGCCACCGGCGTGGCCGGTGTCCTCGGCTGGGAGTGGAAGGACCGCCGCGATACCGATCGTGCGGCCACCGCCGCCCTGGCCGCGGCCCAGCAGTACGCGGTCGCATTGACGAGTATCGATACGACCGAAATGGACGCCGACTTCGCGGCTATCGCCGACGGCGCGACCGGCGAATTCAAGAGTATGTACACCCGGTCCGCCGAACAGCTCAAACCACTTCTGGCACAGGCACAATCGGTGAGCAAAGGCCGGGTTGTCGCGGCGAGCGTACAGTCCGCGTCCCAGGACCGGGTGGTGGTCATGCTGTTCGTCGACGCCGAAATCACCAACACCACCACACCGCAGCCCCGTCTCGACCGCAACCGCATCATCATGACCATGGACCGGGTCGGCGACCGCTGGCTGGCCGGTGAGGTCGAACTCGTCTGAGGCCGGTTTCAGCCGATCGGCAGCCGCGAATCCAGTAGGAACGGCAGCAGGAAATCGCCCAGCAGGGCGCGCTCCTCGGCCTCGTCCGCGGGCGGCAGGGTCAGCAGCGACACCATGATCCGCACCGCCCACCGCCCCAGCCGTTGCGCCGCGGCGGCCGGCAGATCGGGCCGGAACCGGGACACGAAGGCCGTGACGAGGGCGTCGATCACCTCCGACGAATCCGCCAGCCGCGCCACGATTCCCGCATTCGCCGGTTCGAACCAGACCGCCAGATGGGGCGTTTTCCGGGTTTCGGCCAGGGTGGCGGTGATGCCGTCCAGGAGCCGTTCGGCCCGGTCGGGACCCTCCAATTGCTGGTCCCGCCAGACCCGTTCGATCAGCTGGGTCGCCTCGCGTCCGGCGAAGGCCACATACAGCGACTGCCGGCTGTCGAAATACCGGTAGAGCGTGGCGCGCGAGCAACCCGCGGCCTCGGCGATCTCGGCCATACCGACGGTTCCGGCGCCCTTATCGATCACCAGAGCCCGGACGGCATCCAGAATTCGCTCCGCCGCCAGTTCGCTGCGTCCACCGGCAAGCCAGTCACCACTCATATGCCGCCCCGCATGCCGACGCTCTGCCGCGCCGAGCCCGGCTCGCTCATACCGCGCACCGGAACGGAACGCTGGTGGGGCGCCGGACATATGGACCGGGAGCGTAGGTGACGGCGTCGATATCCACCTGGTACCGCGGGAAACGATCGAGCAGTTCCTCCAGTGCCACCCGCGCCTGCATGCGGGCGGCGGCCGCGCCGAGGCAGTGATGCGGGCCGTGACCGAAAGTCATGATGCGCTGCGGATCGCGCTCGATATCCAGTTCCGCCGCATCGGCGCCGAAGGCCTGTTCGTCGCGGTTCGCCGAGCCGTACACGAGGAGCACTTTACGGCCCGCCGGGATCGTCCGGCCGTTCAGCTCCACATCCCGCGTCGTGGTGCGGGCCAGCCCCTGCACCGGGGAAGTGAGCCGGGCGAATTCTTCGATCGCCGGCCGGATCTGTTCGGGGTCGGCGGCGAGCGCGGCCCGCTGCTCGGGGTGCTGTTGCAACAGTTGAACGGCACCGCCCAGGAGCCCGGTGGTGGTGTCGTTTCCGCCGGAGACCATGGTCCACGTGTAGGCCAGGATCTGCACCAGCCCGTTCACATCGGCATCGTCGGCCGCCATCCCCGCCTGCACCAGCAGTGAAACGGTATCGTCGCCGGGATCGGTGCGCCGCCGTTTGATCAGTTCGGCGAAATAGCCCAGCATCTGCATCGACGCCGCCTGCGCGTCCACGGTGCGCTGGGTACTCGCCGCGACGACGGCATCGGTCCATCCGTCGAAGAGCGGCCGGTCCTCCTCCGGAACCCCCAGGTAGTAGGCCACCACCATGGTGGGTAAGGGTTTGAACAGGTCGATGACGATATCGCCGCCGCCCTGCTCGGCCAGCCGGTCCAGCCGCTCCCGGACGAACCGGCGGACCACGGGCTCGACCTCCGCCACCTGCCGCGGCGTGAAGCCCGCGGCCACCAGTTTGCGGAATTCGGTGTGCTGGGGTGGATCCTGCATCACCATCGGCGGGTTGGCGGTGAGGTTGATCTTCTCCAGTTCGCCGTACTCCACGGTCAGCCCCTGCCCCGAGGAAAAGGTGGCGACATCACGCGCTGCCGCGTACACGTGCTCGTGCCGGGTGAGCACCCAGTAGTCGTCCTCCGGCTGCCTGGGCGGAACGACCCGATGTACCGGGTCGTGCTCCCGCAGACCGGCGTACATCGCCCACGGCGACCGCCACGTCTCCCCCGAACGCAACTCGAAGTACGCCTCGCCCTGATACGTCTGACCCGCCATGTTGTAACGATAAGACAGAATCGGCATTTTGTCTGACGAATCGCGCTACTGCCGCCACCCGATAACGCCCACCCATCTCGGCGGCGTGAAGCCCTCCCATCGACCGGACAGAAGGGGCATAGTTGGGATCACCCCGATATAAACCCTGGCACCGGCAGGTGGGACGCCCATAACCTCGGCGGGCCGCAGCGGCGTATCCCGGCCGAGGCAGCCGGAAAGTACGCTTGATCGTTCCCGACCCAGTACAGAAGGACATCGCGATGACCGATTCCACCCCGCCGCCGAATCCTGCCGACGGCTGGAGCTTCGAGACCAAGCAGATCCACGTGGGACAGGTTCCCGACGGCACCACCAATGCCCGCGCCCTGCCGATCTACCAGACCACGTCCTACACCTTCCGCGATACCGAGCATGCGGCCGCTCTTTTCGGCCTGGCCGAACCCGGCAATATCTACACCCGGATCATGAATCCCACCCAGGACGCGGTGGAGCAGCGGATCGCGGCGCTCGAAGGCGGTGTCGCCGCACTCGTGCTGTCGTCGGGACAGGCCGCCGAGACCCTGGCGATCCTCAACCTGGCCGGTGCCGGTGACCACATCGTCTCCAGCCCGCGGCTCTACGGCGGCACCTACAACCTCTTCCACTACACCCTGCCCAAACTGGGTATCGAGGTGTCGTTCGTCGACGAACCCGACGATCTCGGCCAGTGGCGCGACGCGATCCGCCCGAATACGAAGGCCCTCTACGGGGAAACGGTGTCCAACCCGCAGAACCATATCTTCGATATCCCGGGTATCGCCGAGGTGGCACACGCCGCCGGTATCCCGCTCATCGTCGACAACACCGTCGCCACCCCCTATCTGATCCAGCCGCTGGCGCACGGTGCCGATATCGTCGTCCACTCGGCGACGAAATATCTGGGCGGCCACGGTGCTGCCATCGCGGGCGCGATCGTCGACGGCGGCACCTTCGATTGGACCGTGCGCGCCGAAGACGGCCCCCGCTTCCCCGGATTCACCGAACCGGATCCGAGCTACCACGGCGCCGTATTCGCCGATCTGGGCGCGCCGGCGTTCGCGCTCAAAGCCCGGGTCCAGCTACTGCGCGACCTCGGCCCCGCGGTCGCCCCGTTCAATGCGTTCCTGATCAGCCAGGGCCTGGAAACCCTGAGCCTGCGGATGGAACGGCATGTACAGAACGCTCAGGCCGTCGCCGAATTCCTCACCGAACGGCCCGAGGTCACCTCGGTGTCGTACGCCGGTCTGCCGTCCTCGCCCTGGTACGAGCGCGGTAAGCAGCTCGCACCGAAGGGCACCGGCGCGGTGATCTCCTTCGAACTGGCCGGCGGTGTGGATGCCGGGAAGAAGTTCGTCGACGCACTCACCCTGCACAGCCATGTCGCCAATATCGGTGACGTCCGCTCGCTGGTGATCCACCCGGCCTCGACCACACATTCCCAGCTGACGCCCGAGGAACAGATCAGCTCGGGAGTGACACCCGGTCTGGTCCGGCTGGCGGTCGGTATCGAGGGAATCGACGATATCCTCGCCGATCTGCGCGCCGGGTTCGCGGCCGCGGCCGGCTGATCCCGCCACCCGACTACCGAGAACCGAAGAGTCGGACCTCGCCCACGAGCGGGGTCCGGCTTTTTGTTGTGTGAGCCGCTCACATCGGGACGCACGGCGTGCCCGACGAATACACATGCAGTACGCAGCGCACGGCCAGGATGATGGCGTCGGCCAGTTCGGCGGGCGTATAGGCGAACGGGTGCATGAACGGTCCTCCGAGTGCAGGGCCGGGATCGTCCCGGCCGGGCGGACATTCTTTGCGTGAAGCCTCCCTTCAGAGTGCGCCCTCGACCCGGTTCGCGCGCCGATTCGCCGGACACATCTCCACATCGACTTCGCGCGCAGGCCGCGCATCGGTCTCCGCAGACGCGCAAGGAAGGCGTCAAGGCGTGGGCGGGGGGCGTAAAGGACTCGTCAACGGGCGGGGCGCCGGGGTTTGCAGCTCGTAGTTTCGACCCGGTTGGGCAGCCGCAGCCGTTCGGGTTGCGTCGCGCTGCCCACGGTTTTCGGAATGGAGGCGGACGTGTCGATCCTGGCCTATCTCCTGGTCACGGTCGCGGTATTCGGTGTGCTCGGGTTCGTACAGCGGATGGTGGAGCGACTGTGAACATCGTCGATGCCGTGGGCCTGGCCCTGGCCGTCGTGGTCATCGGATTGATGGTGGCCGCCCTGCTGTTTCCCGAGAGGTTCTGAGTGAGTACAACCATTGCGGGTGTGCTGTTCCTCGGCACGCTGGTGGCGGCGCTGGCCGCGGTACATGGGCCGCTCGGGGACTACATGTACCGCGTCTACACGCGCACCACCCATTCCCGCTTCGAACGCAGGCTGTACCGGCTGGTCGGCGCCGACCCGAACCGCGAGCAGACCTGGGGCGGTTACGCCCGCAGCGTCCTCGCCTTCTCCGCGGTGAGCGTGGTGTTTTTGTTCGTCCTGCTGGCCGTGCAGCACAAACTGCCGTTGTTCCCGGACGAGACGGCCACCCCGATGACCGCCGCCCTGGCCTGGAACACCGCCGCCAGTTTCGTCACCAACACCAACTGGCAGAACTACTCGGGCGAGTCCACGCTGGGCCCGCTGGCCCAGGCCGCGGGGCTGACCGTGCAGAATTTCGTCTCCGCCGCGGTCGGGATGGCCGTCGCCATGGCCGTCGTCCGCGGCCTGGCGCGCTCACGCGGCGGCACCCTCGGGAACTTCTGGGTCGATCTGGTACGCGGTACGGTGCGCATTCTGCTGCCCATCTCCACCGTGGCCGCGATCGTGCTGATCGCCGGCGGCGTGATCCAGAACTTCCATCTCAACGATCAGGTGGTCACCACGCTCGGTGGCGTGCAGCAGAACCTGCCCGGCGGGCTCATCGCGAGCCAGGAGGCCATCAAGGATCTCGGTACCAACGGCGGCGGACCGTTCAACGCGAACTCCGCGCATCCGTTCGAGAACCCCACCGCGTGGACCAACTGGGTGGAGATCTTCCTGCTCACGGTGATCGCCTTCTCGTTGCCGCGCACCTTCGGCCGCATGGTCGACAGCCGCAAACAGGGCTATGCGATCGCGGCCGTCATGACCGTGCTCGCGTTGGTCAGCGTCAGCCTGGTCAGCGTTTTCCAGCTCCAGCACCACGGCACCGTGCCGGCCGCGGTCGGGGCATCCATGGAAGGCGTCGAGCAGCGCTTCGGCGTGGCGAATTCGGCGACCTTCGCCGCCGCCACCACTCTCACCTCCACCGGTGCGGTGGATTCGATGCACGATTCCTACACCAGCCTCGGCGGCATGATGCTCATGTTCAACATGCAGCTCGGTGAGGTGGCGCCCGGCGGTGTCGGCTCGGGCCTGTACGGCATGCTGGTGCTGGCGCTGATCACGGTGTTCGTTGCCGGACTGATGGTCGGGCGCACCCCGGAATATCTCGGGAAGAAAATCACGCCCCGCGAGATCAAATTGGCCGCCGCCTATTTCCTGGTGACGCCGGTGATCGTGCTGACCGGGACCGCGCTGGCCGTGGCCATGCCGGGACAACGGGCCTCGATCCAGGATCCAGGGCCACACGGCCTGTCAGAGGTGCTGTACGCGTTCACCTCGGCCGGTAACAACAACGGCTCCGCCTTCGCCGGCCTGTCCGGCAATACCGAATGGTTCAACACCGCACTCGGCCTGGCCATGCTCTTCGGCCGGTTCCTGCCGATGATCCTGGTGCTGGCCCTGGCCGGTTCACTCGTGAAACAGCGCACCACACCCGCTTCGGTGGGAACCCTGCCGACACATCGGCCGCAATTCGTCGGCCTGGTCGTCGGGGTCACCGTAATCCTGGTCGCTCTCACCTTCCTGCCCGCGCTGGCGCTCGGGCCGCTCGCCGAAGGACTGCACTGATATGTCCGCTCCCACCATCGAATCCGATCCAGTACCCGCGGCGCCGCAACCCACGAAGAGCCGGGTCCGCGGTGGTCTGCTCGATCCGCAGATGCTGCTGACTTCCCTGCCGCAGGCGGTGCGCAAACTGGATCCGCGCACCCTGTGGCGCAATCCGGTGATGTTCATCGTCGAGATCGGCGCGGTCTGGGCGACGGTGCTCGCGATCGCCGATCCGAGTTTCTTCGCGTGGGCGATCGTCGTCTGGCTGTGGCTCACCGTGGTGTTCGCCGATCTCGCCGAGGCGGTGGCCGAAGGACGCGGTAAGGCTCAAGCCGATACGCTGCGCCGCGCCAAGGCCGATACCGTTGCCCGCCGACTGGTCGACTGGGCACCCGGCGCCGCCCTCACCGAGGAATCCGTTGCGGCGCCGCAATTGCGCCGCGGCGACCATGTCGTCGTCGAGGCCGGGCAGGTGATTCCCGGCGACGGCGATGTGGTGGAAGGTATCGCCTCGGTGGACGAATCCGCCATCACGGGCGAATCCGCCCCGGTGATCCGGGAATCCGGCGGCGACCGGTCCGCGGTCACCGGCGGCACCACGGTGCTGTCGGACCGGATCGTCGTGCGGATCACGCAGGAACCGGGCCAGAGTTTCATCGACAAGATGATTGCGCTGGTGGAGGGCGCCGCCCGGCAGAAGACGCCGAACGAGATCGCGCTCAATATCCTGCTGGCCGCGCTCACGCTGATCTTCGTGGTCGCGGTGGTCACGCTGCAGCCGCTGGCGATCTTCGCCGTGGACAACAATCCCGGCGTGCCGGACAGTCTCGCCCTGGGCAGCTACGGGATCACCGGGATCGTGCTCGTCTCCCTGCTGGTGTGCCTGATCCCGACGACCATCGGCGCCTTGCTGTCGGCGATCGGGATCGCGGGGATGGACCGGCTGGTGCAGCGCAATGTCCTGGCCATGTCCGGCCGCGCCGTCGAGGCCGCGGGTGATGTGAACACGCTGCTGCTGGACAAAACCGGCACGATCACCCTCGGTAACCGGCAGGCCACGCAGTTCCTACCGTTGTCCGGTATCGGCGAACAGGAGCTGACCGATGCAGCGCAGCTGTCCAGCCTCGCCGACGAGACCCCCGAGGGCCGGTCCATCGTGGTGTACGCGAAGGATGCCTACGGGCTGCGCGAACGCACCCCGGGCGAACTCGCGCACGCCGAATGGGTGCCGTTCACCGCCGCCACCCGGATGTCCGGGGTGGATATCGACGGTGTGCAGTTGCGCAAGGGCGCCGCGAATTCGGTGGCCCAGTGGATTCGCAGCAACGGCGGTACGGTACCGGCCGAACTCGATACCGTCGTCGACAGAATCTCGGAGGGCGGCGGGACTCCGCTCGTCGTCGGGGAGATCCGCGACGGTCAGGCCCGTATCCTCGGCGTGATCCGCCTCGAGGATGTGGTGAAACAGGGGATGCGGGACCGTTTCGCCGAAATGCGCCGGATGGGCATCCGCACGGTCATGATCACCGGTGACAATCCGCGTACCGCCAAGGCGATCGCCGACGAAGCCGGCGTGGACGATTTCCTCGCCGAGGCCACGCCCGAGGACAAACTGGCGTTGATCCGGCGGGAACAGGAGGGTGGGCGGCTGGTCGCGATGACCGGCGACGGCACCAACGACGCGCCTGCTCTCGCACAGGCCGATGTCGGAGTCGCGATGAATACCGGGACCTCGGCCGCCAAAGAGGCCGGGAACATGGTCGATCTCGATTCCGATCCGACCAAACTGATCGAAATCGTCGAGATCGGCAAACAGCTGCTCATCACCCGCGGCGCGCTGACCACGTTCTCGATCGCCAACGATATCGCCAAGTACTTCGCGATCATCCCGGCGTTGTTCGTCGGGTTGTTCCCGGGGCTGGATCTGCTGAATGTCATGCGGCTGGCCAGTCCACAGTCGGCGATCCTGTCGGCGGTGATCTTCAACGCGCTGGTGATCGTGGCCCTGATCCCGCTGGCCCTGCGCGGCGTGCAGTACACGCCCGGGAACGCGGCGAAACTGCTCGGCCGCAATCTGTCGATCTACGGGCTGGGCGGGATCATCGCGCCGTTCCTCGGGATCAAACTGATCGACCTCATCGTCCAATACCTGCCCGGGATGTCCTGATATGCCTGTCTCCGATCTGATCCGCCAGCATTCCGCCGCGCTGCGGGCGCTGCTGATACTGACCTTGATCACTGGTTTCGCCTACCCCGGGATCGTCTGGGTGGCGGGCCAATTACCAGGGCTGCACGATAAATCGCACGGTTCGATCGTCGAGGCCGGCGGTCAGGCCGTGGGCAGTTCCCTGCTCGGCCAATCGTTCACCGATACGAACGGCAACCCGATCACCTGGTACTTCCAGAGCCGTCCCTCGGCGGCCGGCGACGGTTACGACAGCCTGGCCTCGGGCGGAAGCAATCTGGGCCCGGAGAACATCGTCGACACGCCCGCCGACCCGGCCCTGCTCGCCACCGGAACCGACCCGGAATCGGCCGGATTCACCCCGAGCCTGCTCACCCAGGTCTGCACGCGCAGCCACGAGATCGGCCTGCGCGAGGGGGTCGACGGTGCCCGGCCGTTCTGTACACCGGACGGTGTCGGGGCGGCGCTCTCGGTCATGGGGACCTACACCGCGGACGGCGCGGTGATCCCGGAATGGGTGGTCAGTGTCAACGAACCCTGCCGGGCCGGATCCACGGTGTTCCGCGCCGAATACCAGGGCGTCCCGGTGGAATGCGCACAGTACGGCGAGGACTATTCGACCGGCCGGATCGTGCCGATCGCCGAGGACGCCCCCAGCCAACCGGCGGTCCCCGCGGACGCGGTGACCAGCAGCGGCAGCGGCCTGGATCCGCATATCTCGCCCGCCTACGCCGCGATCCAGGTGAACCGGGTGGCGGCCGCGCGCGGAATCGAACCGGCCGCGGTCCGCGAGATCGTCGCGGCGCATACCAGCAGCCGGGTCCTCGGTTTCGCCGGCGAACCGCGGGTCCACGTCCTCGAACTCAACCTCGATCTGGACAGCCGCTACCCCGTATCCGGCACCGCGAACGGACAGTGATCCGTGCACGGTGACATGATTCGCACGTGACCGCTACACCACACCGCACCCCGGGTGAGCTGCGCATCTATCTCGGCGCGGCCCCCGGGGTCGGTAAAACGTTCGCGATGCTGGGTGAGGCGCATCGGCGCCTGGCACGCGGCCAGGATGTGGTGGCCGCCGTGGTCGAAACACACGGCCGCGCCCAGACCGCGGAGCTGCTGGACGGTATCGAGCAGGTGCCGCAGGTCGAGATCCGCTATCGCGGCACGGTGCAGTACGAACTGGATGTGGACGCCGTCCTGGCGCGCCGGCCCGATCTGGTGCTGGTGGACGAACTGGCACATACCAACACGCCGGGCAGCCGCAACCGGAAACGGTACGAGGATGTTCAGGAACTGCTGGCCGCCGGGATCACCGTGGTGTCCACCGTGAACATCCAGCATCTCGAGGGTCTCAACGATGTGGTCGAGCAGATCACCGGCGTCACCCAGCACGAGACCGTGCCCGATGCGGTGGTGCGCGCCGCCGACCAGATCGAACTGGTCGATATCACTCCGGAAGCGCTGCAACGGCGGATCACTCTCGGCAATGTGTACGCGCCGGAGAAGGCCGATGCCGCGCTGGCGCACTACTTCCGGCGCGGCAACCTGACCGCGCTGCGCGAACTCGCCCTGCTGTGGCTGGCCGACCAGGTGGATGCGGCGCTGGCGAAATACCGGGCCGACCACCGGATCACCGCCACCTGGGAAGCCCGGGAACGGGTGGTCGTTGCCGTGACCGGGGGCCGCGAATCGGAAACGCTGGTGCGGCGGGCGGGCCGGATCGCCGCGAAATCCAGTGCCGAACTGCTCGTCGTCCATGTGGTCCGCGGTGACGGCCTGACCGGTGTGGCGGCGCCGCAGATGGCCGCGGTCCGGAAACTGGCCGCCCACCTGGGAGCGGAACTGCATACGGTCGTCGGCGACGAGGTCCCCGCCGCGCTGCTGGATTTCGCCCGCACGGTCAACGCCACCCAGCTGGTACTCGGCACCTCCCGCCGGTCGCGCTGGGCGCGGATGTTCGACGAGGGCATCGGCGCGGAAGTGGTGCAGCATTCCGGCAAGATCGACGTACATATGGTTACCCACGAGGCCGCGGGCCGGCGGCACCGGCGGCGCCGACCGCGGCCGAAGGCGCGCCGCACCGCCGCCTGGATCGCCGCATTCGCCGTCCCGTCGGCGATCTCGGCGATCCTGGCCGCCTGGCTCGACCGCTACCTCGATCTGGTGAGCGAAAGCGCACTGTATTTCGTGGCGGTGCTGGCGGTCGCCCTGTTCGGCGGAGTGCTACCGGCGGTCGCGTCGGCGTTGATCGCCGGGCTGCTGCTCAACGTCCTGTTCACCGATCCCCGCTACAGCGTCACCATCCAGGAGCCGAACAGTTTCCTGCCGGCGGTCCTGCTGCTGGTGGTGGCGGTCGCGGTGGCGGTCCTCGTCGATACCGCCGCGCGCCGCGCCGAACAGGCCGGGCAGGCGTCCCGGGAGGCCGAACTGCTCACTCTGTTCGCGGGCGCGGTGCTGCGCGGCGCCGACCCGACCGCCCTGCTGGAAAGGTTGCGCCAGACCTACGGTCAGCAGGCAGTGAGCCTGCGCCACCGCGAGCGCGGCGCGCTCGCCGCGGTCGGTACGGATCCGCCCGAACGCGCGGATGCGGCCGATACCACGATCGAGGTCGGCGACGGGGAGTATGCGCTGCTGTTGTCCGGCCCGACCCTGCGCGCCCGCGACCGGCGGGTCCTGGAGGCGGTGGCGGGTCAGGCCGTCGGCCTGGTCCAGCAACGCCGGCTCACGGAAGAAGCGAACAAGGCCGCGGCACTCGCCGAGGCCGACCGGTTGCGCCGCGATCTGCTCTCGGCGGTCAGCCACGATCTGCGTACCCCGCTGGCGGCGGTCAAGGCCGCGGTCTCGAGCCTGCGTTCCGACGATGTCGAGTTCTCCCCCGCGGACCGGGCCGAATTGCTCGCCACGGTGGAGGAATCCGCCGATCAGCTCACTGCGCTGGTCGGTAACCTGCTCGATTCCTCCCGGCTCGCCGCGGGGGTGGTGCGACCGCGGTTGCGGCCGGTGTATCTGGACGAGGTGGTGCACCGGTCGCTGGTCAGCGTGGGGGTGAGTCCGCGCGGAGCGCGCCGCGGAGCACTCGAACGGGTGCGGGTCAGTGTCGGGACGACGGTGGTACAGGCCGACCCCGATCTGCTGGAACGTATTCTGGCCAATCTCGTCGACAATGCGCTGCGCTACGGCGCCGAATCGGAGGTGACGATCGATGCCGCGGCGGTGGACGGCCGGATCCTGGTCCGGGTGGTCGACCACGGGCCGGGTCTGCCCGGCGCCGATCCCGAACGGGTTTTCGACTCGTTCCAGCAGCTCGGCGACCGGGACAACACCAGCGGCCTGGGGCTGGGTCTCTCGGTGGTACGCGGGTTCGCCGACGCCATGGGCGGCGCGGTGAGCGCCGCCCCCACTCCCGGCGGAGGGCTCACCGTCACTGTCGATCTCGCGGTCGCCGACGGCCGCACCGATACGTCGCCCACGGAGGTTTCGCCATGAAGACCGGAGCACAGCCGGAGCACGGTGCGCAGCAACCCACCGTGCTGGTGGTCGACGACGAACCGCAGATCCTGCGCGCGATGCGCATCAATCTCTCGGTCCGCGGCTACGACGTGGTCACCGCGGCCACGGGCGCGGGCGCGCTGCGGGCGGCGACCGAACGCAAACCCGATGTCGTGGTACTCGATCTCGGGCTTCCCGATATCGATGGGATCGAGGTGCTCGCGGGTCTGCGCGGCTGGACCAAGGTGCCGATCATCGTGCTGTCCGCCCGCACCGATTCGGCGGACAAAGTGGACGCCCTCGACGCCGGCGCCGACGACTACGTGACCAAACCGTTCGGAATGGACGAATTCCTCGCCCGGCTACGCGCGGCGCTGCGCCGCGCCGCGGATGCGGCCGAACCCGGCGAACCGGTGGTGGTCACCGATGCGTTCACCGTGGATCTGGCGGCGAAGAAGGTGATCAAATCGGGCGCCGAGGTCCATCTGACCCCCACCGAATGGGGTGTGCTGGAAATGCTGGTGCGCAACCGCGGGAAACTCGTGGGCCGGCAGGAGCTGCTGCGCGAGGTGTGGGGTCCGGCATACCAGTCCGAAACCCACTACCTGCGCGTCTATCTGGCCCAGTTGCGCCGGAAACTGGAGGACGATCCGTCCCATCCCAAACATCTGGTCACCGAACCGGGGATGGGCCACCGCTTCCGCGAGTGACCGGTCAGGGGGTCACGATCGGGAAGCGCGGGTCGGGTGTGTCCAGCAGGCCGATGAATGTCTGGAGCAGGCTTTCGTCGCCCTTCATGGTCACTCCCTCGAACCCGCCACCGCTCACCGCCTTCAGCAATTGGGCCTTGGTCAGGGTCAAGGTGAGATCCGCCGGGCCGAGGGCCGGTGCCTCGGCGGTGGGCGTGCGGTGGGTGAGAGCGCCGTGCGAGAGGGTCAGCCGGTGCACACGACCCTCGTCGGTCAGCTCCCAATCCATGACGAAATCGGCCGCCGCGGCGCGCATGCCGTCGATCCGGACGGCGAGGGAGTCGACGATCATGTCCAGCGTCAGCGCGGTCAGCATCTCCGGGCTGGCCGAATCGAGCGCAGCCGGGCTCGGTCCGGTACGCAGTTCCTGTGCACCGACGAGGAAGAAGTTGCGCCAGGTGCCGTTCTCGGCGCCGTGGCCGAGTCGCTCGTAGACCTGGGCCAGCGCTTCCTTGGCACCGTCGTGCCCCGGTTCGGCGAATACCGCGTGGCACAGCAGGGTGGCCGCGAAGCGCAGGTCACCGTCGTCGGCGTACTGCCGGCCCTTGGCGACGATCGCGTCGATACCGCCGTAGTCGGCAACATAGCGTTGCGCCTGCTCGACCGGCGGATGCTCCCACAGGTGCGCGGGATTACCGTCGTACCAGCCCATGTATCGCTGGTAGATCGCCTTCACGTTATGGCTGGTGGAACCGTAGTAGCCGCGGTTGGCCCATAGTTTGTCCAGTGCGGGCGGGAATTCGAACTGTTCGGCGATCTCCGGGCCGGTATATCCCTGGTTGGTCAACCGCAACGTCTGGTCATGCAGGTAGGAGTACATATCCCGTTGACCGGCGATCCAGGCGGTCCAGTTCTCCCGGCCCCACGTCGGCCAATGATGGGAGGCGAAGGCGACATCGGCCTTGTCACCGAACCGGGCGATGGCCTCGTCCAGATACCGGGCCCATACGCGGGAGTCACGCACGACCGCACCACGCAGGGTCAGCACATTGTGCATGTTGTGGGTGGCGTTCTCCGCCATACAGAGTGCGCGGCGATCCGGAAACAGGAAGTTCATCTCGGCGGGCGCCTCGGTGCCGGGGGTGAGCTGGAAAACCATCCGCACCCCGTCGATCACCTCTTCCTGGCCGGTGTGGGTGATATCCACCGTCGGCGGAATGAGAGTGATGGTGCCGGTGGAGGTGGTCATCCCGAGGCCGGCCCCGATCTGGCCGTCGGGTGCCTTGTTCAGCACCGCGCCGTACATGAAGATCGCGCGCCGGTTCATCGCATTACCGGCGTAGACGTTCTCGCTCACCGCGTGCTCGAGGAAACCCTCGGGCGCCAGGATCGGTATTTCCGGGTGGCCTTCGGGCACCACTCCCCTGGCTCCGCCGAAATGGTCGGCGTGCGAATGGGTGTAGATCAGGCCTTTCACCGGTCGGTCGCCGCGATGCGCGCGGTACATGGCCAGTCCGGCGGCTGCCGTCTCCGCGGACAGCAGGGGGTCGATCACGATGATGCCCTCGCGGCCCTCGACGAGGGTCATATTCGACAGGTCCAGATTGCGTACCTGGTAGATCCCCTCGGTGACTTCGAAAAGCCCCTGTTTGTTGCAGAGTTTGCCCTGCCGCCACAGGCTCGGGTTCGCGGTGGACGGGCAGTCACCGTCGAGGAACCCGTAGGCGCCGATATCCCAGACCACGCGCCCGTCGGCAGCCTTCACCACCGGCGGGTCGAGCTCGGCGATGAACCCGCGGTCGACGTTCTCGAAATCGGTGGTGTCGTCGAAATCCACCTGCATGGTCATGGTTACCTCGCTCTGCGATGTCTCGGCTGATGAAGCGGTCACGGCGCGGAGGTTCGAGCACTCGTTCGTCCCGGTGGTCGGCCGGGACGGGGACGGGAGCACCGGCGTTGCCCACGCTAGCGGGGTCCTCAACGCACAGGTATCACCTGCGGCGGGTGAGTTCGTCCCCTGGAGCTCGCTTGGCCACGAAAGTGCGGCGAACTCATCCGGAGTGGGTGAAGTCCGATCCGCCGCCGGAACAGCACACTCGGGGTATACCGTCAGCCCACTGTTCGGAGGATCCGATGGCAACCCAGGACACACCGAAGCCGGCACTGCTTTCTCGTATCACGGTGAATCAGTGGGTGGCCGCTGTCCTGGTGGTGCTGTCCGTGGTGTTCATCGCCCAGAACCGCAGCCGGGTGGATATCAATTTCCTGCTGGTCACCGTTCGTTCGCCGATGTGGCTGATCCTGCTGATCATGTTCCTCGTCGGCGCACTGGCGGGTCTGCTGATCAAGCGCCGCGCCCGCCGGTAAGGCCCGCGGTTTCTCGATCAGCGAACCGGGTCTGCGTCGCCCGGGGAACGTGGTGGTTCAGCCGTTGCAGCGGCGACACTCGCGTAGACCGGGATCCGGTGGGGGCCGGTCTGCGCGGCCGCGAGTTCGTCAGCGAACTGGCCGATCGAGCGGGCGATCCGGAATTCGATACCGCGGTGGGCGAGGCTGTCCCGGAGATCGACCAGCATCGCCGCGGCCGTGACATCGATACCGGGGGAGGTTTCGGCGTCGAGCACCACCAGCCGGGTGTGCGCGGTGCAGAGCTGCTCGATCCGGCTCCGCACATGGTCGGCGTCGACGAAGTACAGCCCCGCTTCCACACGGACCACCAGCTGGTCTCGGCGTTGCGCGAGACCCGGGTGCCGGTGCACGTCCAGCCACAAACCGTCGCGAGGGCCGAGGACCGCGATATGCGGCCGGGAGCCGCGATAGACGAGCAGGACGATGGCGACCCCGACACCGATGAGCAGGCCCGGCAAGGTATCGAACAGCAGCACACCGAACAGCGCGGCGAGTGCGGCCACGAAATCGGCGCGGGCGACCGGGCCGTAGATATGGCCCAGCCAGTCGGTCCATACCCGGTAGAGGCGCCGCAAGGCACCGATATCGACCAGTTCGATCACCGCCGCGATCACCACCGCGGCCAGTGTGGCCTCGGGCAGCTGTTCGAACAGTCCCGTGAGCAGTAACAGGGTCACGACGGTCAGGACCGCTACCACCAGCCCGCTGACCTGGGTCTTGGCTCCGGCCGACCCGTTGACCGCGGTTTTGGACAAACTACCGTTGACCACCATTCCGGAAGTGAATCCCGACCCCAAGTTTGCGGCGCCCAAACCGAACAGTTCGCGGTTGGGGTCGATTTCGTAGCCGGCCTTCGCGGCGTATGTCTTGGCCGCTCCCAATCCTTCGGCGAACCCGATCAGCAGGACACCGACCGCGGGCCCCAGCAGGTCGAGATAGTCGCCGAAGCCCACACCTCCGGGCAGGCCGGGAACTGGCAGACCGGGGTCGATATGCCCGACGATGGCCACACCTTTGTCGTCCAGGTCGAACAGTGCCACCGCCACGATTCCGGCCAGGACTGCGAGCAGCGCCCCCGGGATCAGCGGCAGCCACCGCTTGACGGCGAGTACCAGCAGCAGACTCAGGCCGCCGATCAGCAGTGTCCGCCAATGGGTGTCCCCGAGGCCGGACAGCACACCCCACAACTGTTCGAAGAAATCCCCCTCGTGTTTCTCGATCCCGAGCAGTTTGGGTACCTGACCGATGATGATGACCAGCGCCAGCCCGACGATGAACCCTTTCAGCACCGGTTCGGAGATGAACGAGGCGATGAACCCGAGCCGCAGCAGCCCGGCCAGCAGGCCGGCCACACCCGTCGCGATCGCGAGCGCGGTGGTGAGCGCGATATAACGCCCCTCGTCGGCCCCCGCCAGTGGGGCGATGAGCGCGGCCGACAATGCCGCGGTCGCCGACATCGGTCCCACCACCAGATGCCGGGAACTACCGGCCAGCGCATACAGGATCAGCGACGGGACCGCCGCATACAGCCCGACCACCGGCGGAACGCCCGCGATCGTGGCGTAGGCCAGCGCTTCCGGAACCAGTACCGCCCAGACGGTCAGGCCGGCGACGATATCCGGCCGCAACCAGCTACGCCGGTACCCGTGCAGGGAAGGGAACAGCTGGGCGGCGACAGCCTGCATCCGGCTGTCACCGCCTCCCCGCGGCCGGGTGTGTTCCTCGCTCACAACTCACCGTGCCCTTCGCCGAGCGGTGGGTCCGCGGCACCGGCCGCACCGGCGGCCGGGCCGGTCCCGGGCGGTGGGCAGTTCAGTTCTGCGGCTGCCAGGTGGCGATCGCCCAGATCACCACGATGTTCAGGGCAATGACCAGCGTCGACCACCAGGGGTAGTAGGGCAGCCAGAGGAAGTTCGCCAGTATCGACAGTGCCGCAACGGTGATCGCCAGCACCCGGCCCCAGGTCGTACCCGTCATCAGGCCGAGCGCAGCCACGATCAAGATGGCGCCCAGCACGATATGGATCCAGCCCCAGGTGGTGATATCGAACTCGTAGACGTAGTCGATTCCGAGAACGAACAATTCGTCCCGGGCGACCGCAGCGATCCCCTCGAGTACCGAGAGCACGCCGACCGTCAGTAGCAGTATCGACGCGCCGATCGAGGCACCCGCGGCGAACCCCTGCCGCAGCGGGCCGCTGTCGCGGGTCTCGGTGGTGTATTGCGGTGCGGTGGTCATCTCCACTCCTTCCGAGCGCAGTGATTACGTCGACTGTCGCCGTTCGGGGGCGGTCGTGCCTCACCCCGCCGGGGTGAACTCCGATGTTCACCCCGGCGCGGGCGGTGGGTCGGCGGGCCTTTTGTCGCGATCCGGGGCGCGTTCGCCGATGAGCACATCCACCCACCTGGTCGCCGGGTCGATGTCGAACAGCACCGCTTTCGCCAGCAGGGTGAGCGGAATCGCCAGCAGCGCACCCAGTGCGCCGAGTACCCACGACCAGAACACCAGCGACAGGAACGTGACGGTGACGCTGAGCCCGACCGCGTCGCCCACGTATTTCGGCTGGATCACCGATTGCACGACGACATTGAACACGCAGTAGACAACGATCACCCAGAGCATCCGTGTCCATCCGCCGTCCAGCAGGGCCAGCAGCGCCGGCGGCACCAGCCCGATGACGAAACCGATATTCGGGATGTAGTTGGTGATGAACGACAGCAGCGCCCACAGCAGCGGGAACGGCACCGCCAGCAGCCATAGCGCCACACCGTCCAGGACCGCGACGATCAGACCGAAAACCGTGGATACGATCAGGTACTTGCGGGTGCCCGAGGTGAACGAGCCCAGCGCCCGGGCGATATCGGGCCGCATACTCTGCAGCACATCCATCCGGCGTCCGATCGTCATCCCGTCGAACACCATGAACAGCAGCAGCGTGACCACGAAGATCAAGTTGGAGAACACGCCCGCCAGACCACGTAGCAGGTCCTCGAGCAGCTCGACCGCCTTGCCCAGATCGAAGCCGCTCAACGCGTGATCGATCCGTTCCTTGTCGATATCGAAGCCTGCGAGCAGATCCTGGACCTGCACGAGCAGATCGGCGAACTGATCGGAGTACTCCGGGAGCGCGGTGGCCAGCTGAGCCGCGGATACCACCAGGGCCGCGACCAACCCGAGCAGGATCAGGTACACCACCACCAGCGCCGCGAGCATTCCCAGCCAGACGGGCCGGCCGCGGCGCTGCATCCGCTGCTGGATGGGCTGCACGGCGATCGCCAGCATCAACGCCAGGAAAACCGGGCCGAGGACACCGGAGAAGGCGCGGGCGCCGGTGACGGCGACCACCGTGGCCGCCGCGACCAGCAGCACGATCAGACCGCGCGGAATCGCCCACTGCCCGGGACCCGGCACCGCGGGTGGCGGTGCCGGCGGGGGCGCAGCGGTCACGACATGGCCTTGGCCTTGAGGCGCTCGAACTCTCCTTCGGTGATCGTGCCCTCGGTGAGCAGCCGTTTCGCCTCGGCGATCTGCGCGGCCGGATTGGTGCCGGCGGTGCGCTGGATGTATTCCTTCTCCGCGGCCTGCACCTGGTGAGCCTCGGTGATCGACCGCTGTGTCATCCCCTTACCGCGGACGATCAGGTAGACCAGTGAGGTCAGTAGCGGCAGCACGATCAGCAGAACCACCCAGATCGCCTTGACCCAGCCGGAGGTTTCCCGGTCCCGGAAGAGGTCGCCGATGATGTAGAACAGCAGCAGCAGGTACGCGATGAACGCGAAGCTCACCACAACCAGCCAGAGTGCTTCCCAAAACGACACGGTCCACCTCGCTTACGTCGGATCCAGCGGTCCCCACAGCGGGGATCTGCCCCACGCTATGGCGGCCCGGCCGGTGCACGACTCACCCGCTACGGATGAATACTCCCGGATACGCCCTGGTAACAGGTTGGTTCAGGGGCCGCTGAGGGTGCCGTCCGCTCAGGTAGGCTGCGGCCGAGTGCGTGCTAGTGCTGTTTCGGAAATTTTCTTCGGGAGGCACCGTGACCGCTTCGCCAACATTGGATCCGACGGGCCGCCCGATATCGCGAGCCCGGCCCCGGTCCCATATCCCGGTGTTCCCCTTCGACCCGGTATCCCGGCCCCGATTGCATACCGGGCTGGACAGCGTGGTGGATCGCCGCAACGGCGGTGTCCTGCTGGTATGCGGCGCGGTGGGGGTCGGGAAAACGGTTGCCGTGGCGGACTGGGTGGCAACGCACCTGCCGCGTTCGCATCCGGACGCCCGGATCGCCTGGCTCACCGTTCGCGACCAGACCGCGCTGTGGCCGGAGCTGCGCGCCCGGCTGTGCGTGCCCGCCGCGGGATCCGGGCAGCCGGCCGCGGGGGTGGGTGAGGCCGAATCGATCCTCGCCGCGCTGGGCGAGGGCGCGGACCCGACCGTCGTGGTGATCGACGACGCCCACCTGATCACCGATCCGCTCGCCCTGGCCGGTCTGGAATATTTCCTGCAGCACGCACCGCCCGACGTGACAACCGTCCTGTGCGCCCGCTTCGATCCGCCGATCCGCTGGCATCTGCTGCAACTGCATTCCCGCCTCACCCGGTGGGGCGCGCACGATCTGGCGCTCTCTCCCGCGGAGGCGTCCCGGCTGTGCGCGGGGCACGAATGCG
Organism: Nocardia carnea NBRC 14403; assembly: GCF_000308515.1. Lineage (GTDB taxonomy): Bacteria > Actinomycetota > Actinomycetes > Mycobacteriales > Mycobacteriaceae > Nocardia > Nocardia carnea. Next base: position 32,694 of record NZ_BAFV01000120.1, read on the forward strand.
CACTCGACGACCAGGGCATGCACGCCTTGATGGGCCTCACCGAAGGGTGGGCGGCGCTGGTGCGGATCGCCGCGATCTACCTCACCGCCAGCCCGAGCGATAACGCCGATGCGCTCACCGCGCTGGCCCGGCCGCCGCATGCGTTCGCCGATCTGCTGATGGGTGAGCTGATCGATACCCTCTCCCCTGCGCTGCGGCAGTTCCTCACCTGCACCAGCGTCCCGGAGGAGTTCACCGAACAACTCGCCGACGATCTCGTGGGCGGTGGTGCGGCGCATCTGCTCTACGAACTCGACCGGATCAATTTCCCGATGACCTCGCTGTCCCGCAGCGGGAAGGTCTGGTATTCGTACCACCCGATGCTGCGGGCCTATTTCCTGGCGGAGGCCAACCGGCTGGGCCGGGATCTGTGTGCCGACCTGCATCTGCGGTCGGCCCGCCGGCTCACCGCTATCGGTGAGTTACAGGCCGCGCTGACGCATCTGCTGGCGGTACCCGACCACCGTGAGCTGGGATCGTTCCTGGCCGAGCACGCACTGGCACTGGTTTTCGCCGATCACGGCGAGAGCCTGTTCGATGCACTCGCCGGCGCGGCGCCGGATGTGCTGACCGATCCGTTCCTGCGCCTGCTGCAGGCCACCGACGCGCTGCTGCACGGTGGCAGCGGTACGGCTCAGGCCTACCGCGACAGCGCCCGTCTCCTCGCCGACGACGACCCGCATTCACTCGCGGGCCCGTACCGGCTGGAAGCACTGACGGCGGCCGTGGACGCCGAGCTCGCGGTGGCGACCGGCGCCGATTCCGATCCGATCGTGTTCCCGGAACGGATGCCGCCCGCCGACCGCCCCGACCTGGACGGTTATCTCGCCGTCACCACCGGCACCGCGCTCGCGCTACGCGGCGAACTCGCCCGAGGTGAGGAACGGCTACGGATCGCCCTGAGCCGCACCCGGTCCCGCTGCCATCCCCGGCTGCGATTGATCGCGGTGACCCGGCTCGCCGTCACCGCCGGCCTGGCCGGATCGATCACGACGATGCGGCAGCGGGCCGAACGGGCCTGCGCCATCGCCCGCGATCACGATCTGCTGGATCTGCCGGAAACCGTGCACGCCACCGCACTCGAGGCGTATGGCGCCTACCTGCAGGGCTCGGATCCGCACCCCGAGCAGATCCGGGTGCTGTGCGCGGAACATATCCGCCGCGACGGCACCCCCGGCCCGGTGGCGGGCCGGTTACCGCATGTGGTCGGCAATCTGCTCGACTGCCAGTGCGGCGACGATCCGGGCGCCACCGACCGGCTGCGCCGCAGTATCGGCCGGCTGCTCGATGCCGACCCCGCCCCGGTGCTCGGCGGTGGTCTGGTGAGTGCCGCGGTGTGGGCGCTGCTGGGCGCGGGCGATACCGCGGCCGCACGGCAGCTGACCGAACGAGCGCGGGCAGTGCTCGGCCATATCCCCGATACCGTGCTGTCCACCGCGGCGCTGACCTCCGTCGCGGGTAACCATCAGACGGTCCTCGGCCAGGTGGAGCCGGTCCTCGCGGCGACCTCCGGTGCCCATCCCGTCGCCCGGCTCACCGGCTGGCTGCTGCACGCCCGCGCCCACCGCGAGCTGGGCAATGATTCCAAAACCCGGGAGGCCGTGGACAACGCCCTGCGGATCGGCGCCACCCATCGGGTGGCCCGGCCGTTCTTCGACGTTCCCGGCACCGTCGACCTGCTCGACTACTACGCCGGATGTTTCGGGCACTGCAGCGACTTCGCCGACAGTATCCGGGCCGGTCACCGGCCGCAGCGCCGGGTCCAGCATCCACCGCTCACGGCGACCGAGCTGCGGATTCTGCAACAACTGCCGTCGGGTCGCACGACCCAGCACATCGCCGACGATCTCAGCGTCTCCATCAATACGGTCAAAACACATCTGCGCGGTATCTACGCCAAACTCGGTACCCGCTCCCGGATGGAAACGCTGCAGGAAGCACGGCGCAGCGGATTGCTCTGAACCCGGCGGAGTCGTTTCACCCGCTCCGGACGATGTGCGGCGGTGACGCCGTGGGACACACTTCATTCCGACGCGGCGACACCTGCCGTCGCGACCGGTCCGGAACGAGGCAGGAGACGGCGATGCGATACCAGTTCACCATCGACGGCGAACTCTCCGAGCGTGCGCTTGCCGCTTTTCCCGAACTCACCGGCGATCACACCCAGGGCACCACCGTGCTGTCGGGTCCGGTCACCGATCCGACGGGTATCCGCGGAATCCTGGCCCGTATCGACAACTTGGGCCTCACCGTGATCGAGATGCGCCGGCTGCCCGATTGAGTGCGGTGGGACCGCGCGCGGGGTTCGCACCGGTGGCGCCGGCCAATAACACGGCCGAGCCGAACGTGCACCTGCCGGCGGTCGCGACCGAGTCACGCCGGTCGCGGTCCGGCGTGCCGAAGCAGTTTCGGTTGCCCCGTTCGAGGCCACCACAGCCGCCCGGGACGGGGTGGGTACTCACGGCGGCACGGAGACCGCAGCGCCCACCTCGGTGCGGAACGTCTTCCTGTGGAAGGCGTCAATAGGTATGTGCCTGGTCGGACCAGCGTGGGTCGAGCCGGTGCGCCGAGCCACGCGGGAACGAGATGCGTTCGGGGTCGCCGTCGGCGGTGTAGCGACGGGCCGGTTCGGCCGCGAGCAGGTCGAGCCAATAGGCGGAGTCGAACGGTACCGCGCCCAGTCCGGAGCGGATCCGTGGCACCGCAGCAGGATCCACCGGACCGAACGGTGACGGCGCGGGGTTCGCGCCGACCAGCATCGCGGCCGCGAATCGGTAGGGCGTCCCGTCCGAGTTCCCGGCGAGCGCGAGACCGGGATCGGCCGGAGCGCTGCCCAGCGGCAGCGCCATCGTGGTCACCTGGGTCCCCGGCGCAGCGGCGGTGATCGCCCGGACATTCTGCGCCAGCTCGCGCTGCACACCGGCGGCATCCAGGCCGGCGAGATCGGGATGGCTCGCGGTATGCGCGCCGATCTCGTAACCGTGCTCGGCCAGCCAGGGCAACGCGCGCGGGTCGGCTTCGAACGGACCGTTGTTGACGTAGAAGGTGGCGCGGGCCGGGAAATCGGGGTGGTCGGCGGCGAAACGTTCCAGTACCCCGACCGCGCAGTCCGCGGTGGGTATGCCGTCGGCGGTGAACCGGAGCTGGCTGCCGGTGGAATCGTCGAAGGTGAGGACCACCGGATGTGTTCCGGCCGGAATATCGATATCCCCGGCGATGTACTGGGCGGCGGTGATCGGGCGATAGCCCTCGCGATACAGCCGGTCCAGTTCCGCCCGGAACTCGGCCGGGCTCTGATCGTATTCACCGGCCGGATCCGCGGTCACCTGGTGGTACATGAGAATCGGTACCTCACCCAGCTCGTCGGCACCCACGGCGGCCGGATCCGGGGGTGCCGGCGGCGGGGGTGCCGCGGAAGTACTCGGCGGTGTATCCGCCGAGGCGGGTTCACCTGTCGTTCCGCAGGCTGTGGCCGCCGCGCAGATCAGCGCCGCCGCGACCACCCGAACATATCTCCCCGGGTACCGCACCATCGCCCGGATATTACGTGCCGGCAACGATTTACGGTTCATCTCCGCGAAACAGATCGGCGTTGCGGCGGACTCGCCATAGTGGGCGGGAAGCTGTTCGCGGAAGTTGGTGTGTTGTGCTCGTGCGGGACCGGGCGGTCGACCGGAAACGGTTGGCGGTCCTCGTATTCGGTGTTGTTGTGATCGTGCTGCTGGTGTTCGCCGGGATCGGAGCCGGCCGTTCACCGGCCCCGGATCTTCCGCTGACCGGTCTTCCGCCGGGCCCCGTCGGCGCCGCAGCATCGAAGGATCTGGCGCTGCGTGTGGATGCCGCCGGACACGATCCGCATGCCGTCGAGCTCACGGTGGACGGTTCCCCTGTCGCCGGCCGGATCGACGGCGATACCGTCGTCTACGAACCCGAAGGACTGTCCGACGGAGAGCACACCTTCACCGCCGAGATACCGCCCGGCGGGGTGACCGGCCGGCTGCGCGACGGCCCCGGCGCCGAAGTGACCTTCACCGTGGATACCACCGCCCCGGAATTGGAGGTGACACAACCGGATACCGTCTCCTCCTACCGTGAACCGGTCACTGTGCGCGGACGGGCACCCGACGCGGAACAGGTCACGATCGGTGCGCATTCGGTGACCCCCGGGCCCGACGGCAGTTTCGTGAGCGAGCTGCCGCACAGCCCCGCCGGAGCGGAGGTGGTCGCGGTGGATGCGGCGGGTAACACCACCACACAGGCGCTCACCACCGGTATCGATCTGCCACAGATGCGGGCCGTACATGTCACCGCGCACGCCTGGTCGTATGGACCGATGCGCGAAGCCATCCTTGATCTGGCCCGCCAGAAACGCATCGATACGGTGCAACTCGATATCAAGGACGAGGACGGTGTCGTCGGTTACCCCTCGAAGGTGCCGCTGGCCCGCACGACCGGCGCCGCCCAGCCGATCTACGAGGCGCGGGCGGCGCTGCGGCAACTGCACGATCTGGGGGTGCAGGTGGTCGGCCGGATCGTCGCGTTCCGCGATCCCACCCTCGCCGAATGGGCCTGGCATCACGGCCGCCCGGACTGGGTGGTGCAGAACCCGGCCCGGCAGCCGTACTCCAGCCACTACGGCGCGATCGCATTCACCAATTTCGCCCACCCCGAGGTCCGCGGTTACAACATCGCGCTCGCGGTCGAAGCTGCCGAACTGGGCTTCGACGGGATCATGTACGACTACGTCCGCCGACCCGACGGCAGGCTGTCGAGTATGCGCTTCCCCGGGCTGAAGGGTCCCGCCACCGAAGCCGTCGCCGGGTTCCTGGCGCAGAGCCGCGATCCGGTGCACGCGGCCGGCGCCCATCAGAGCGCCGCGGTCTACGGGATCGCCGCCACCCGGCCCGACCAGATCGCGCAGGATATCCGGCTGATCGCACCGCAGGTGGATTACGTCGCGCCGATGATCTACCCCTCGCACTGGGGTCCGGGCGAATACGGTGTGGCGAATCCGAACGGGCAGCCGTTCGATATCGTCGCCGCCTCCCTGCGGGATTTCCAAACCGTGACCAAAGGCACGGGGGCGACGGTGATCCCCTGGCTGCAGGATTTCAGTCTGGGCGTGAACTACGGGGATGCCCAGGTCAGGGCCCAGATCGATGCGACCTACAAAACCGGGATAGACAGTTTCTTCCTGTGGAGTCCCAGCGTGGAATATCACGGCGGCGCACTCGACCCGAAATGATCGCGTAACGCCGCGCACCCCCGCCGCGACGTCTCCGGTGACGTAACGGCCCGTCGGGGGGGCCAGTCCGTCCATTTATCAGTTCTGGAATGGAGCACGGGACATGGCTTTCCGAAGTAGCTGGATTCTGCGATCATCCCGCGGGTTCACCCGGCGATCCCGCGGCTGGTTCACCCAGCACCGCATCGCCGCGGCGATCGCCGCACCCGCCGCCCTGGGTGTGGTGGCCGCGGTGGCCGCCACCTATTCGGTGACCGCACCCTCGCAGCAGGCGGATACGCAACTGAAGGCGTCGGTTACCGAATGCCACGATATGGTCACCGTCTCGGTCGCGGGCCGCGGTGACACACCACGCGAAGGCACCACGAAACTGCTGGTCGACGCGCACGGCAACCCGCTGCCCGCGGCGCTGTCGGGCGATCACCGCAGCGAATGGGTGGATCCGGTGGTCAACGCCCCCGCCGACGATGTGGACCCCGGCTCCTACGCCGCGGTCTATATCGCCTACCCGGCGGATATGGCCACCTACGAGGATGCGGTCACCACCGGGGTCGCCAACACCCAGCAGGTGATGCGCGAGATCTCGCAGGCCTGCCCGGACACCCGGTTCGCCATCGTCGGGTACAGCGAAGGCGCCGACGTGGTGCGCCGGGTCGCCATGGAGATCGGGCATCAGGAACAGCAGGACGGCGGTTACGCGATCGTCGACCCGGACAAGGTCACGGGCGTGGTCATCCTCGCCGATTCCGGCCGCGCCCCCGGTGACGGCCCGTTCCCGGGCGCCGAGAACCCGCACGGCAACCCGGACGGGTTCGACCAGGCCTATCAGAACGGGAAGAACCCGGTCCCGGGCCAGGGCGCGCTCCCGGATACGGGCGGCGATTTCGGTTCGCTGAACGGGAAAATTGCCTCGTTCTGCTCCGACGGCGATCTCACCTGCGCGGCGCCGGAGAACATCGCACTGCTGCAACTGGTGGTCAATGTGGCGCGGCAGATGAACGTCGACGCTCTCGAACGCGACGGGCTCACCCCGGCCACCGGGCAGGATGTCGCGGTCGTCCTGAGCCGGGTCGCGCTGCTCGCACTCGCCGATATCGAGTCACAGCCGAACTGGATGGCCAGTGACGAAACCTTCCTCGAGGTTCTGCTGCGGGTCTCCGAACCGGGCTACGAACCCGGCGCCACTCCCCCGGCCGGCGAGGAGCCCGCCGATTCCATCTCGACCGGCGAGATGGCACCCCTGGCCTACCTGCCGCAGAAGGTACTCAACGAGATCATCGGGCTGATCGTGACGAATCAGAACACCATCCCCGTGATCCTGTCCGACCCTTACAACCTGACGCTGGGCCCCGACGCCACCGGCCACCACTTCGACTACTGGCGCGACGCCGACCCGGCCAACGGCAAACCACTGACCTCCGCCGAATATGCCGCGGCCTGGCTCACCCACCTGGCGAAGCAGGCCCAGGCGGGCGAACCGGTGAATACGAAATCCACCCCCACACCCGAAGACCTGGACGACGCCTACCGAGCGGCCGCGGAGACAACCACCGAACAGGCAGCCGAACCGACCGGCACCACTACAGCGGCACCGACCACGACGGGCACCGCCCCGACCACGACCACGCCGGACGAGACCACCACCACACCGCCGGCGGGCGAGCAGACGACAGTGCCGCCCTCCTCGACAACGCAACCCCGGAGTTCGACAACTGTGCCCCCGAGTTCGGCAACCGTGCCTCCGAGCTCCGCGCCCGCACCGGAGGTCGCCGCTCCGCCCACGACCACGCCCACCACGACGGCGCCCCGGACCACCGAGCCCACCACAGAAACACCCGCCCCGCCGGCCGGCGAGCCGGTCGCGCAAACCACGCGCTGAGCGACCGGACCGTCCGGTCGGAACCATCCGGGAAGCAGGCATCAGGTACGGGACCCGCTCGGTGCACCACCTGCGTCGTCTGTTTCGCGCCACGATGATCGCTGCCGAACACATCCCGAACGGGCATTCGGCACTTCGCGCCCTATGGTGAACCGTGTAGAAGAGGGGAACGGTTGCAATGGAACTCACCAAGGGCGCGAACACGCCGATCGAAGCCGCGGAAATCCTGGTTACGGGACTGACGGTGCGGAAAATGGTCGATCCCGGTAAACGATTCGTCCAGTCGAGTCGCTGACCCTTGCTCCGAGATCCTCGCCGGAATCGCCGAGCGTTGCTCGCCGCCGCGGGTTCCCGATCCGCGAAGATACCCGTATGACCGTCACCGCACAGGACCTGACCCATCTCCGCCGCTGCATCGACCTGGCCCGCGAGGCACTGGCCGCCGGCGACGAACCCTTCGGTTCCGTCCTGGTCGCCGCCGACGGCACGGTGCTGTTCGAGGACCGCAACCGCGTGAAGGACGGCGACGCCACCCAGCATCCGGAATTCGCGATCTCCCGGTGGGCCGCCGGGCACCTGTCCCCGGAAGAACGCGCCGCGGCCACCGTCTACACCTCCGGGGAGCACTGCCCGATGTGCTCCGCGAGCCACGGCTGGGTCGGGTTGGGGCGCATCGTCTACATCACCTCCAGCGCTCAGTTCAGGGCCTGGTTGCGCGAATGGGGTGTCCCCGCGGCCCCGGTCGCCTCGCTGCCGATCGGCGAGATCGTCCCGGGCGCGGTCACCGACGGGCCGGTCGAGGAACTGGTCGCGGAGGTCGAGGAGTTGTATCGCGCATGCTTCGCCGAGCGACCCTCGACCTGATCCTGTCCCGAACCTCCGTAACCGCCCGCCTTATTCGTTCGCCGGCGGCGACTCCACTGCGCACTCGGATATCAGAGCGCGGAGCGCCAGGACCTGGACTGTGTCCACGCCCCGTCCGAGTTCCGAGTCGATCTCGAACTCGGACGGAGCAGCACCGCACTGCGCGTGACGCCGGCACCACGTGGCTTCAGCGGGCCGCGTCCGGCGGGGCGGTGAACCGGCCGGTTGCCCATCGGCTTCCAAACCGGTAGTGGCGCAGATCGTGCATGACAAAATGGTGGGTAGAGGTCGACCACGCTCGATCCCGAATCCCGTGCGATTCACGGCGCACCTCGACCGAAAGGTACGACCGATGCGGCTTCCGCATGACACCGATTCCTCGACGGGGCACCTGGCGGGCAACTTCGCCCCGGTCGACCGTGAAGTCACGGTGGACACCCTCCCGGTGACCGGGCGGATCCCGGCCGAACTCAACGGCCGGTACCTGCGCAACGGCCCCAACCCGCGCGACGGCTCGCCACACTGGTTCCTCGGCGAGGGCATGCTGCACGGGGTCCGGCTGCGCGACGGCAAGGCGGAGTGGTATCGCAATCGCTGGGTTCACACCACAGCATTCGAAGGCGACCCCACTCCCCTCTACGACCCCGCCACCGGCAACCGGAACCTGCACGTTGCCGGCGCCAATACGCATATTGTCGGGCACGCCGGGCATCTGCTGGCGCTCGTCGAATCGTCACTGCCCTGGGAAGTGAACCGCGAACTCGACACCCTCGGTGTCTACGATTTCGGCGGCGCGCTGACCAATTCGATGACAGCGCACCCCAAGACCTGCCCCACCACCGGCGAACTCCATTTCTTCGGCTACGGCAGTCTCACCGCCCCGCACGTGCGCTACCACCGCGCCGATGCCGGCGGCACCCTCGTCGTCGACCAGCCCATCGACGTACCCGGCCTGACCATGATGCACGATTTCGCGATCACCGAACGGTATGTCCTGTTCCTGGACCTGCCGGTGGTGTTCAGCCTCGAACTGGCCCGGCAGGGCACGATGCCCTACCGCTGGGACCCCGGTTACGGGGCGCGTATCGGCGTCTTGCGCCGCGCCGATCCGGCCGCCGGCGTGCGCTGGTTCGATATCGCGCCGTGCTACGTCTTCCACGTCGCGAACGCCTTCGATACCGACGGCGTGATCACGCTGCACGCAGTGCGTTACGAATCGATGTGGGTCGGTTCCAGTTCGGCCTTCGACGACCACGGCACCCTGCACGAATGGACGATCGATCTCACCCGCGACCGGATCACCGAGCGGGCGCTGGACGACCGCAGTATCGAGTTCCCGCGAATCGACGACGCTTCCACCGGCCGGCCGCACTCGACCGTGTACGCCGTCGGGTCACATCACCTCACCGGCTACGATATGCACGCTGCGCAGCACCGGACACACGAATTCGGTACCGATGAGCCCGGCGAGGCCGTATTCGTGCCCTCGTCCACCGGTCCCGGATATCTGCTGTTGTTCGTGTTCCGCTCTAGAACCGCCACCAGCGATCTCGTGATTCTCGACGCCGGTGATCCGGCCGCTCCCCCGCTCGCGCAGGTCCATCTCGGTGTCCGTGTCCCCACCGGATTCCACGGCAACTGGTTCCCCGACACCGATCCCGCGAGGTGACGGCCCACCGAGCATCGGCCGTCCCGACAGGGTCATCGGCGAGCTGCCCCTGTTCGCGCTGTGCGCCCGTCAGGTCCGCGCAACCAGGCGATATGGCGACCGGATATGCCGGCGGTGCCGAGTAGTTCGAAGCCGGTCTCTGCGGCGAGCGCTCCGGCATGGTCGATGGCGGCCTCGGCCCACGGGAACCAATCGCCGGTCCGGGCGCGGGTTTCCAGCCGGATCTCCTGAACACTGACCCCTGTTCCAGGAGCCGCGAATTCAACGATGGCCACACCGTCCGGCCGGAGTAGCCGGGCGACCCGGCGCAGCATCCGATGGGGATCACCGCCGATTCCGATATTGCCGTCGGCGAGCAACGCGTAGTGCCAGCGGCCGTCCCCGGGCAGCGGGCCGAACACTTCGCGGGGAACGGCGGGCGCCCCGCGGTGGCGAGTGACTGCGATGGCGGTCGGCGAAATATCCACGCCCAGTGCCATGACCCCGCGCCGGCAGAGTGTGGCGACCAGCCGGCCGGGGCCGCAACCCAGATCCACTGTGGGACCGTCGCAGCAGCCGACGAGGGCCGCGTCCACGCGCCGGTCGGCCGCGGTGACACGGACTCCGCCCAGCCAGCGGCGGGTCGGCAACCGGGTGCGGGCACCGTCGGCGGTGCGCACCCAGCAATCTTCTCCGGTGAGCGCGGGATCGAAATGGCCGATCACCGCGCGACCCGCTCTCCGCCGAGCGCACGCACCTCCGCGGCGAACCGGCCGGTGCAGTCGGCGGCGACCGCCACCGCATCGGTGTAACGGTCCACATCGGTCAGCGTCGGGAGCGTGCCGATCCGGTAACCACTGTCCCGTAGGGCGTTCCGGGTGGCTTCTCCGGTGCGGCTGGTGGACATCGGTACGTCGGCGAGCAGCCGGGCGGCGCGCGGGTCGGTCAGCCCCAGCGCCCACCAGCCGCCGTCGGCGGCTAGTCCGGCGCGCGCGGCGTCGGCGTGCGCATTCGCCAGCCGTGTCCCGAATCCACTGCCCCGCTGCTTCTTGACATCGAAACCGGCTAGCGCACAGCCGATTTCGTCGCCCAACTCGGCCGTTCCGAGATCACCGGCGAAAGCGACCATCCGGGTAACGACCGGGCAGACACGCACCGCGTCGAGGGTGTCCAGCAACGCGGCGGCCGCCGGCCGCGCCGCCTGTACCGGTGTCAACGGGGGACACAATCTGGTTTTGGCGAATCCGGGGACCGGCGCCTTGGCGACGACCAGAACTGTCACGGGGATCAGCACACCGGGCGCTGCCTCGACCTCCGTTCGGGCTCGGGATTCCGGCCGCCTGCGTGGTCCCAGGGTGCTCATCGCAGCACCCGCAGGAAGTCGCGGGTCGCGCGTAGCGATCCCAGGGCCGATCCGGAGATCTTCGATTCACCGCCGGTCCGGGGCCGGTAACTGATATCTATTTCGCGGACGACCCAATCGGCCGCGGCCGCTCGGACCAGCAGCTCGAGGGGATATCCGTAACGGTCGTGCAGGTGTCCCAGCGATTCCAGCCGACCCCGCCGCGCCACCCGCATCGCGCCGATATCGTGTACGGGCAGCCCGTAGCGCCGGCGCAGCCGCCGGGCGACGACACCGTTGCCGAGCCGGGTGTGCCATGGCCAGGCTCCTCGGGTGACGGGCCGCCGCCGGCCGACCGCGAGATCGGCGCCCGCGCGGACAGCTGCCACCAGTCCGGGCAGTTCACGGGGGTCCATCGACCCGTCCCCGTCGAGAACCGCCACGAATTCCGTACCGGCGGCGGCGATACCGGCTTGTACGGCGGCACCGTATCCGGGCAATGTTTCGGTGACCACCCGCGCGCCGTGCTCGGTCGCGACGGTCGCGGTGGTATCGGTCGAGCTGTTGTCGACCACGATCGCACGGTAGCCGGCCGGGACCGCGGCCAGCACGCCGGGCAACGCTTCGGCTTCGTTGCGGCACGGAATCACGACGGTGACGCCGGCCGGTGCGCTGTCCTCTGTCGCCATGGCTGCCACGCTAGGCCGGAATCGGCTCGAAACCTGTGACAAAACGATGACGTCGTATCGGTCCACCAGGTCGATCCGGTGTGACCGGCGAGGGCCGGGCCTAGGGTGGCCTCTGTGCCGGATCCGATCGAAACCATCGCGCCCCGCCGCCGGGTACGCGTGGAGCTGCTCGGCGCGGGAACCGCGGCGTTGCTGGTCCTCACGGCCTTCATCGTTCCGCAAATGGCGAGCGAATCCTGGCGCGAACGGCTGTTCGCCGGGGCCGCGCCGATCTTCGGCTGGTGGTCGCCGCATATCGGCTGGGGAACCCTGCCGGCCCTCGCGCTGGCCGCGATCGTGGTGGTGTGCGGCCCCGCGCCGGCCCGGCGGCTGCGCTGGCGCCCGCTGCTCGGCGCCGGGTATGCGACCGCGCTCGCCTGGGCGTTCGCGCTGGCCATGGTAGACGGCTGGGAACGCGGATTCACCGCGCGGCTCGCCGACGGCCACGAATACCTCGCCGAGGTGCCTGGGGTCACCGATATCCCGCTGATGCTCGACACCTTCGCCGGCCGGATCCTGGACGGGCAGCCCGATTCCTGGACCACCCATGTTTCGGGCCATCCACCGGGGGCGCTGATGTTCTTCGTCCTGCTCGACCGCCTCGGATTGGGCGGACCGGCCTGGGCGGGGATCGTCTGCGTGCTCATCGGCTGCAGCGCGCCGATCGCGGTGGCGGTGGCGTTACGCGCCCTGGGCAGCGAAGACCGGGCCCGTGCCGCGCTGCCGTTCCTCGTCCTGGCTCCTGCGGCGATCTGGATCGCGGTCTCCGCCGACGCGTTGTTCGCCGGAGTGACGGCGTGGGCGGTCGCGCTGCTCGCCGTCGCCGCCCGCGCCGGACGATGGGTACCGGTATTCGCCGCCATCGGGTCGGGGATCCTCTTCGGCTTCGGGATCTATCTGAACTACGGGCTGGTTCTGATGGGTTTCGTGGCGGTGGCGGTGCTGGTGGCGGCCCGCACCGCACGCCCGCTGGTGCCCGCCGTATCCGGCGCGTTGCTCGTGGTGGCCGCGTTCACCGCGGCGGGATTCTGGTGGTTCGACGGCTATCATCTGGTGGTCGAACGGTATTACCAGGGCATCGCGACGGATCGTCCGTACGGGTACTGGTGGTGGGGCAATCTTGCGGCGACCGTTTGTGCGGTGGGCTTGGCGACCGCGGCGGGGCTCCCCCGGGCTCTCGCCCGGTTACGCACACTCGAACCAGCGGCACTGCTGGTTACCGGGGCGGTGTGCGCGATCGCCGCCGCCGATATCAGTGGCCTCAGCAAGGCCGAAACCGAGCGGATCTGGTTACCGTTCGTTCTATGGCTGCTCGTCGCTACGGCCTACCTTCCGTACGCGCGGGCCCGCCCCTGGCTGGCGGTGCAGGCCGCGGGGGCGCTGCTGCTGGTCCATCTACTGTTCACGAATTGGTGAGGGTGATCCGATGTGCATACTCGTGGCCGATGACGACCCGGTGGTGCGGGAGGTGGTGCGCCGGTATCTCGAACGCGACGGCCGCACCGTCGTGGAAACCGGTGACGGCCGCGCCGCGCACGCCGTGCTGGCCCGCACCGGTACACCCGACGATGTGGAACTCGCGGTCCTGGACGTGATGATGCCGGAGCCCAGCGGGATCGACCTGTGCCGTGCGGTGCGCGCCGGGCGGCGTCCGGATATGCCGATCATCCTGCTCACCGCGCTCGGTGACGAGGACGATCGGGTACTCGGCCTGGAAGCCGGCGCCGACGACTATGTCACCAAACCGTTCAGCCCCCGCGAACTCGCGCTGCGTGTCACCTCGGTCCTGCGCCGCAGCTCCCGGCCGGAGCCGGCCCTCGATCAGCAGATCCTGCGTGATGGGTCCCTCACGGTGAATCCCTCCGCCCAGCTGGTGTTCGTCGACGAAGCCGCACTCACCCTCACTCCACGCGAATTCGACCTGCTGGTGTTCCTGCTGCGCAATCCGGGGCGGGTGTACAGCCGGGAGAGCCTGCTGGAACAGGTGTGGGGCTGGGATTTCGGGGATCTGTCGACGGTCACCGTGCATATCAAGCGGTTACGCGCCAAGCTGGGTTCCCGGCACCGGATCGATACCGTCTGGGGTCGCGGTTATGCCTGGGGCCGCTCGGAGATCACCGGGGAGCCGTCGGATGCCTGAGAACCTGCTCCAGATCATCGGGTTCACGCTGGCGTGTTCCCTGCCGGTGGTGCTCGTCGGTGCGCTGGCGCTGCGCGCGCTGCGTGACCGCTCGCTCACCGCCAGTATGGCGGTGCTTGTGCTCATCCCGACCTTGGCGACTCTGGCCGGGATCACCGGTGTGAGCGGTTTGATGTTCACCGCCGAGTTCCGGCGCACCTCCCTGGTGCTGCTGCTCGTCGCGGCCGTCACGGTCCCCGCGGCTGTCCTGCTGGGTCGCGAGCAGGCCCGTAAAACCGTGTGGGAAAAGCAGATCCGCGAACAGGAACGCGCCGCGGAACAATCCCGCCGCGAGCTGGTGGCGTGGGTGAGCCATGATCTGCGCACCCCGCTGGCCGGTATCCGGGCCATGACCGAGGCGCTCATCGACGGCGTCGTCGCCGATCCCGCCGATATCGCCCGCTACGCCGGGCAGATCGACCGGGAGACCCGGCGGCTTTCCCGGATGGTCGACGATCTGTTCGAAATGTCGAAGATTTCCGCTGGCGCCCTGCATCTCGACTTCGAACCCCTCGACCTGCGCGAACTCATCGACGAGATCTATGCCGCCCACCGCGCGACAGCCGACCGGGCGGGGATCGGTTTCACCGCCGAACAACCCCCGGCACCGCTACCGGTCGCGGCCGACGATCACGCTTTGGGCCGGGTGCTGGCCAACCTGGTGTCCAATGCCATCGCGCATACACCGCCCGGTGGGCAGGTCGTGATCACCGCCGGGCGCGAGAACGGCCAGATCTGGACCCGGGTCGACGATTCGGGTCCGGGTATCGCGGAAGCCGATCTACCACGGATATTCGAGGTCGCCTACCGCGGCACCGCGATCCGCTCCCCCGTGGCGGACGACGGTGTGCCGACAGGAAGCGGTATGGGCCTGGCGATCGCGGCGGGCCTGGTGCAGGCGCACAGCGGCGCGATCACCGCCGCCAATCGGGACGTGGGCTGCCGCTTCGAGATCCGTTTACCCGCCGGCACCGGATAACGACCCGGCCGGGAGGAGGGCGCTACGGACGGACAATACAACGGAATCCGAGATGTGAGGTCGAGGTTTCTGTACTTTCGCCCTGCCGCGCAGCCGGTCGATATCGGAGACAGTAGTTGGGTGCGCACAGGTGCGATCCGCCCTTGATGACCCGCCGCGGATACGGCAGCGACTCCGCTCGCCCGGCGGCACGCGGATCGGCCGGACTACAACACGCATGCGCAGGGGCGGCGGCGCGGTCGTCCGCTCCGTGGCTGCCGGTGAAGAGGTCGGTGGTCCATTCCCACACGTTGCCGGCCATATCCATCAGTCCGTATCCGTTGGCCCGGAAGGACCCCACGGGCGAAGTTCCGGTGAACCCGTCCTCGGCCGTATTTTCCCAGGGAAAGTTTCCTTGCCACGTGTTCGCCTGGTGCCGGCCGCGCGGAGTGAACTCGTCACCCCAGACGAACCGCGCACGATCGAGGCCTCCTCGTGCCGCGAACTCCCATTCGGCCTCTGTGGGAAGGTCTTTGCCCGCCCACCGCGCATAAGCGAGCGCATCGCCATACGAGACATGGGTGACCGGATGCCGTTCGCGTCCGGCCAGATCGCTGTCCGGACCTTCCGGGTGGCGCCAGTCGGCCCCGGGCTTCCACATCCACCACCTGCGGTAGTCGTCGAGCGGTACCGGCCCGGGCGGTGGAGCGAATACGAGGGAGCCGGGCACGAGCAGCGCCGGATCGGCATCGGGGTAATCCTCTGCCCGGGGCGGGGTTTCCGCAGTGGTGCGGTAACCGGTGCTCTTGATGAATCTGCGGAATTCGATGATCGTCACGGGATGCGTGTCCATGAAGAAACCGTCGACACGTGCCCGATGGACCGGCCGCTCCTCGGGATAGAATTCCTCGGATCCCATCCAGAACATGCCGCCGGGTAGCCACTGCATATTTTTCGGCGGGGAACTCGGTTTTGCCGCAGAATTCATCGGTCAGCGCGGCACATCGCCGGTGATGGCGACTCGCTCCATGACCCGCCGATGGGGGAAGTAGTCGCTGGCCGCATAATGCTGGGTCGCCCGGTTATCCCAGAAGGCAATGGAATTGGGCGCCCAACGGAAGCGGCACTGGAAATCCGGAACCTTCACCTGATCGAACAGGTGGCGCAGCAGCTGCTGTCCTTCCACCGAATCGAGATCCGGGATATGCGTGGTGAACAGACTGTTCACGAACAATGTCTTGCGCCCCGTTTCCGGATGGACCCGAACAATCGGATGATGGACCGGTGGATAGGTCTCTTTCATCTGCTCGAGCCGGTCGGGATCCATTCCGCGGCCGAACGACGGGACGAAATCGTGCACAGCGGTCAGCGTGTCGATCCGGCTTTTGATTTCATCGGAGAGGCAGTCGTAGGCATTGCCCATATCGGCCCACAATGTGTCACCGCCGGCCGGTGGGACCTCGAGTGCCCGCAGGACCGAACCCAGCGGCGGGCGCTGCTGCCAGGTGACGTCGACGTGCCAGATGTTCTCGGTTCCGGGATCGTCCTGGCTTCTTTCGAAATGCACTACTTCCGGCACATCACCTTGGGCGAGGAACGGGTGCACTTCCAGCGCACCCCAATGCTCGGCGAAGTCTCGATGCTGCGCCGGGGTGATGTCCTGGTCGCGGAAGAACAGCACCTTCCATTCCAGCAGCGCGCGGCGTAGTTCCTCGATCTGCGCCGCCTGCGGATCGCGAAGATCGACCCCACTGACGGTGGCGCCGATATAAGGAGTCATCGGGTCGAGGTGCAGAGTTGTGTACGGCTCGGCCTCGTTATCGCTGACCGTGCGACGGAGCAGCCTGGGTCCGAATTCGATCGTGTGGTCACCTATCACCACCGTGCGGGACGATATCGTGCTGGTCATGGCGCTCCTGTCCGGTCTGCGAGCAGCGCGCCCACAGCCATATCGATCAGGTGGTCGACGGTGTCGTCGAAGCTCGCGAGTTGGGGAAGCCCTTCGGCTCGGCGCTGTTCGACAAGGGCGAGCGCCGAGATGGTCATGTTCAACATCAGGTCGATTCGGGTCAGGGCCACCCGCCGTGGCAGGTGCCCGAGTGCGTCGATGAGCTTGTGGACGATTTCCCGGCCGGCGTCCTGGACCTCACCGAGTTCGGGCAGGGTGAAATCCACCGACGGTGACACGCGGGCAAGAAAGCGTGCGTAGTAACTTCCGTCCGGGGTCTGCGCGAGAAACTCGGTGAGAGGCCGGATCTCGGCCTCGACAAGGGCGCGGACATCACCTTCCCGACCGGCCCGTTCGACATTGTCGAGATAGGCACGCCGGACCTCGTTGATGGTGTGCATACGAAAACGAAAGATCGCCAAAAGAAGCCCTTCCCGGCTTCCGAAGTGGTATTGCACCGCCGAGTTGTTGCGATGCCCGGCAGCAGCCGCGATATCGCGCATCGACACCCCCTCGAGCCCATGTGCGGCATAGAGCTGTTCGGCCGCCTCGAGGAGGGCTTGGCGTGAATCGACTGCCGATGACATGGGGCCACGATAAGCGACCGGAACCGGTGCCGTCAAGACACTGTCTTAAATCGCCGGAGGACCTGTCGGGCAATTACTTTCGAAACGATTCGGCTCGTGCGAATAACCCCGAGAGAGAGGTCCCGCTCAGCGGGACCCGATAGGCGGAGCGCGCAAATCCGTGATTACCGTCATACTTCGACATCATTCTCGGAGCCGACTCCGGCATCCGAACCTCTCCCTGTGCGCGCCGACCTCCCGCCGCGAGCCACCGGCCTTCCTCGGTCCTCTGCCCATCCGAACAAAGGACACCCCTGGTGCACGAAATACCCCCACCGACCGCCGGTGCATCGAAACGGCGATTGTTCGCGATCCTCGCCGTCATCATCCTGTTCTCGGAAATAGCCACCTTCGAAATTCTGATGGTGTACCCGGCGGTGCCGCATATCGCCGAGGAGTTCGAGACCCTCGACGTGGCGTGGGTCATCTCCATCGTCACCCTCGCGGGCGCAACCCTCATGCCGCTGATCGGAAAGCTCGCGGACAAGGCCGGCAAGAAGCGCGTCATCATGGCGCTGACCGTCGTGTTCGTGCTGGGCTGCCTCATCAGTGCTATGGCACCGACTTTCGTTCTCATGCTCGTCGGCCGCGCAGCCCAGGGTGCACTGGTGGGCATCGTGGCGCTGTCCTACAGCCTCGTGCGCGACATCATGCCGCGCGATTTCGTGCCGATCGCGCTGGGTGTGGTCGCGACAGGGATCGGGATGTCGGCTGTCGCCGGACCGTTCATCGCAGGCTGGCTGATCGACGGCTTCGGATTCCGGTCGGTGTTCTGGTTCCTGGCGATCTACGTCGCCGCGTTGATCCCGCTGTACGCGGCGGTGGTACCGGAAAGCCCGGTGCGCGCCGACCGCCCGGTCGACTACGTCGGCACGGCACTGCTCGGCCCCGGCGTCGCTGTCCTGCTGATCGGCGTGAGCAAGGGATCGGCGTGGGGCTGGTCGTCCACAACGACCCTGGGGCTACTCGTCTCGGGTGTGCTCATGCTGGTGTTGTTCGTTGCGCGCCAGCGCACCGCGACCCACCCCCTCATCGACTTCACCATCCTGTTCGGTCGCCGATTCGGGCCTACCGTCCTGGCGGTCGCCTGCGTCGGGTACATGATGAACGCGCACGCCCTGATGATGCCCACGCTGCTGCAGACTCCGGCAGGGATCCCCGGCATCTCGTACGGGGCAGGCCTGACCGCCACGACGTATGCGCTGTGGACCTGTGCACTCGGGCTGTGCGCGATGCTCGCCGGGCCCCTCGGCGGCTACTGTGCCCGGAAATTCGGTCCGCGCCAGGTACTGCTGGCCTCCGGTGCACTGTTCGTGCTCGTGATGTTCCTCGGCGCCGGAATGCCGACCTCACTGATGCAGGTCGTGCTGATCAGTGCGCTTGCCGGCGTCGCAGTCGGCTTCCTGCATTCGTCCAACGCGAACCTGGTACAGGAAGCCCTCCCCTCCGAACAAAGCGGTGTGGGCTCCACGATCGCCGGTGTCGGAATGCAGTTGACATCCGCGATTTCCGTAACGGTCACGGGTGCCGTCATGGCCGGCCAACTCGGCGATCCCGGTTCCGGCGGCCGGTCCGTGATGTATGCGGATTCGGCCTTCGGCTACGGATTCGGATCCGCCGCGCTCGTCGGCGCCGTCGGCATAGCGATCGCCCTGTCCATGAAGCACGGTCGCTCGCCGGCGACCGGCGGACTGCGCACACCGGAGGAGACCGCGGTGGTGCACCACGGCGAGCGTGTCTGACCACCGTCACCGAACGACCCCCTGCCCCCGGCATCAGAACGAAAAGGAATTCACCTATGGACCGCCATTCGCTGCCGATCGTCACCCACACCCCGCAACCGGCAGCTGCCGTCGACTACCGCAGCCAGAGCCGACCCTTCCACCGCAGCGCCCCGGTCCGTCCGCCACAGGGGGCACCGAACATCCTGGTCATCATGATCGACGATGTCGGGTTCGGTGCAGCATCGGCCTTCGGCGGCCCCTGCCGGACACCGACGGCGGAGCGGCTCGCGGAAGAGGGGCTCGGGTACACGAGATTTCATACGACCGCATTGTGTTCCCCGACCCGCGCCGCAATGCTCACCGGCCGCAATCACCACTCCGTAGGGATGGGGGTGATATCCGAAATGGCCAGTGCCGCGCCGGGCTACAACGGCACCCGGCCCGCATCGGCGGCGACGGTGGCCCGGATTCTGCAGGGCAACGGGTATGCGACGGGCGCGTTCGGCAAAATGCACCAGACACCCGCCTGGGAGATCACGCCGGTGGGTCCGTTCGACCGATGGCCGTGCCGGGAAGGCTTCGATAAGTTCTACGGATTCCTCGGTGCCGAATCCGACCAGTTCAATCCTGTCCTCTACGAGGATTTCACCGTCGTCGAACCACCTCGCAGCGCCGAGGACGGATACCACCTCTCCGAGGATCTGGTGGATCGCGCGGTCGCGTGGATCGAGGGCGTGAACGCGGTAGACGCCGACAAACCCTGGTTCTGTTATCTACCGTTCGGCGCTTGTCACGCCCCGCTGCAGGTGCCCGACGAGTACCTCGGCAAATACCGGGGCGAATTCGATCACGGCTGGGATCGGCAACGTGAGATCACGTTGGAGCGGCAGAAGCGCCTGGGTGTCGTACCGGAGGATACGGTGCTGGCCCCGTGGGCGCCGGGGCTTCCCCACTGGGATTCGCTGGACGAGAAGCAGCGGAAGGCTTCCGCGCGACTGATGGAACTGTACGCGGCCTTCCTCGAACACACCGACGACCAGGTCGGCAGGCTCGTCGACCGGATCGAGGAACTGGGCGCGCTCGACAACACTCTGGTGCTGTACATGCTCGGTGACAACGGTGCGTCGGCCGAAGGTGGTGTGGAGGGGTCGTTCAATTACCTTGCGGGTCTCAACGGGTGCGAGAGCACGACCGAGGACATCCTCGACCGTTTCGACGAACTCGGCACTCCGACGAGCTATGCGCACTACCCCGCGGCGTGGGCGCTGGCCCTGGACACGCCCTACCAGTGGGCCAAGCAGGTCGCGTCACACTACGGCGGCACCCGCAACGGGTTGATCGTGCGGTGGCCCGCCGGTATCGCCGAACGCGGCGGGCTACGGCATCAGTGGCACCACTGCGTCGATCTCACGCCCACCATTCTCGAGGCAGCCGGAGTACCGGCGCCACATACCGTCGACGGTGTCGCCCAGATGCCCATGGAAGGTGTGGCGATGAACTACACCTTCGACGATGCCGCGGCCGAGGACAGACACACCACCCAGTACTTCGAGATCTTCGGCAACCGCGGCATCTATCACGAGGGGTGGACAGCGGTCACCGCTCACCGCGCGCCCTGGCTCATGGCGACCGCGGGCGTGGAACTCCCCGAGCTCGACGAAGACCGGTGGGAGCTCTACGACACACGGACCGACTGGTCCCAGGCCCGCGATCTCGCGGCCGAGCACCCGGAGGTCCTGGCCCGGTTGAAGCAGCTCTTCCTCGTCGAGGCCGCCAAGTATCAGGTGCTCCCGCTCGACGACCGCACCGCCGGGCGGCACACCCGGGGGAACCGCCCACCGCACCCGTTCGAGGGCCGCACGAGCATCACCCTGTATCCCCATATGCAGGGCCTGGTGGAGAAGGCGGCACCGTCGTTCTTCAACCGATCGTTCAGGCTCACCGCACGGATCGACAGCGACGGTTCACCGTGCGAAGGCATGCTGGCCGGGATCGGGGGACGATTCGGCGGCTTCGCATTGTATGTACTCGATGCGAAACCGGTGTTCTGCTACAACTTCTGCGCCCGCGAACACACCTTTGTGCGTGCGCCGCAACGCCTTCCGGCCGGGCGAAGCGAGGTGGCGCTGCACTTCGATTACGACGGCGGCGGAATCGGGAAGGGCGCCATCGTGACACTGTTCGTCGATGGCGTGAAAGCCGCGGAGGAACATATCGAACGCACCGCACGGGCGATCTTCTCCATGAACGAGCAACTCGACATCGGCGTGGACAGAGGAAGCCCCGTGACGGAGGAGATCGCGCGTAGCGGCAAGTTCTCCTTCACCGGCAAACTGCACGAGGTCCGGATCAACCTGTCGCGGGGCGGCGGTGTCCCCGAGTCCGAGCGCCGGAAGGTGGAGTTGGCGACACACTGAACCGCACCGTGCGCGCTACCGCGACCAGGTGAGCAGTCCGCTGCGACCGCTCACCTGGCGGCGGGAAATCCACGGATGCCGCCAGCTGTGCACAACGTCGAGGAAACTCAGATGCCTCCGCTGTCCGGGCACGAGCCCGACCACGTCCCTTCCGACCCGCAGGTCACCCGGCCCGCAACTACTCGGCGGTGGCGGCCGAGCGCACTGCGGGCCGGCACCGACCCCGACCCCCGCTTCAGTCTCGCCAACGAGCGCACCTTCCTCGCCTGGATCCGGACCGCCCTCGGTGCCGTCGCTGCGGCGCTTGCACTGGAAGCACTTGCCGGCCGGACCGATTCGGTATCGACCCACCGAATGACGATCGTGGCGTTGCTCGTCTTCGCCGTCCTGCTGACCGCCGTCGCACTGGCCCGCTGGTTTCGGATCGAAATCGCGATGCGCACCGGCCGGCCGCTACCGTTGCCCGGCATCGTGCTTCTCATGGCGGTATTCGCCGTCGTCTGCGCAGCAACCGTCGCGGCGCAGACTCTTCTATGAAGAGGCAGCAATCGACACCGGGCGAGGACACCGCGGTCGATGTCCACGACGATGCCGGGTTACAACCGGAGCGGACCACGCTCGCCTGGGTCCGCACGGCCGCTCTCGCAGTAGCCGTGTGCCTCCTGTTCATCCGCACAGTTCCGGGCCCCGGCGTTCTCGTCGTCGGGCTGGCTGCCGCCGCCGCGCTTCCCGCTCTGGCCATACTGGCCACGGCTCGACGCCACCACCGGCTGCGCGTGCGCGAGTTCGTCGACGGCCGCGCACCGATACACCTCGTTCCTGCACTCGCCGTGAGCATCGAGGTCGTCCTGCTCGCCTGCGCGGCGGCATCACTGCTGGTGACACAGTGTTCGGGATAGCGACGGCCTCCGGAAGGGCGGGAGTAGGCCGACCGTGCCCGGCGGTGGTTTGTGTGTGCCGGCCGGGGCGGTGTGAGCCGCCCCGGCCACCGGGTCGGGCTTGCCGGGTCCCCCAAGCCGTTCGCTTCCCGGGCTTCGGTTCCGGGCCGTCAGCGTCACCCGGTGCTCGCCGCAATCTCCGGATGGTCGCTGTTCAGCGAGGGCATCCTGGCGTTCACGGAGGCCGAGGACGTCGCCCCAGATGAGCTACAGGCGCAGATGGCGGAACTCTTGGCGACCATTATCGAGCTCCCCCAGTTCGCACCCGGCCGCCCCGGATCATGATGTCGCAGGCACCGGGCGGACTGTAACTCGAACAAAGAACACCGGGCGTCATAGACCGGCCTGCCGCAGCGCGACATGGATATGGGACCCGATGAAACCGGCCGCGCCGGTCAGCAGTACTCGCACGCTGCCGATCCTGCCTGCTTCCCCACGGGCCCCGGAAGAACCACCGCGGGGTGTCACTGTTTCGTCAGATATCCGCTGCGAACACCGCCGGAACTTGACCTCAATAATGGTTCATGTTCCAGACTGGTCCGGGAACAGCGAACCGAGGAGGCTCACCGTGCAGGCAGTGCTGGTCAAGGAATTCGGCGCACCGGACGTGCTCGAACTACAGGAGATCCCGGCACCGGAGCCGGGTCCCGGTCAGGTCCTGGTGGATGTCGCCGCGGCCGATGTGATGTTCCTCGATACCCGGCTGCGGTCGGGCTGGGGTACCGATTTCTTCCCGGTCCGGCCGCCGTACATTCCGGGCGGCGCGATCGGCGGGACCGTCCGCGCGGCCGGCTCCGGTGTCGATACCGCCTGGCTGGGCCACCGGGTCGCGACCTGCACGGCGACCAGCGGAATCGGAGGCGGCCTGCCCGTCGGCGGATACGCCGAACAGGCACTCGCGGCAGCCGGAACGCTCACCGAGATTCCGGACGGGGTGAGCCTCGACCAGGCCACCGCACTGGTCCACGACGGCCATACCGCGCTCGCCGTCTTCGATCGCGCCGCGGTGCGGCCGGGTGATCCGGTGCTGATCACCGCGGCGGCGGGCGGACTGGGCACCCTGCTGATCCAGCTGGCCCGGCAGGCCGGTGCGCAGGTGATCGCGGCGGCCCGCGGCACGACGAAACTTGCGCTCACCGAACGCCTCGGCGCACATACCGCCATCGATTACTCGGAACCGGGCTGGACCGACCGCGTTCTTGCCGCGACGGCCGGCCGGGCCCCCCATGTGGTACTCGATGGCGCGGGCGGGCATCTGGGCGATGCCGCACTCGCGATCACCGCCGGCGGTGGGCGGTTCATCGGCTACGGGGCGGCGGCCGGCGAATTCGCCGGATCAGCCTCGGCGGACGCCCGGCAACGCGGTGTCGAGGTGATAGGTCTGCACGACCTGAACAACACCGGTGACGATGATCGTGCCGCACACGCCGCGCGCATCCTCGATGCGGTCGCGACCGGCGCGATCGAGGTAGTGATCGGTCAGGCCTATCCGCTGGCGGAGGCCGCCCGGTCGCACGCCGCCATCGAAGCTCGCACCGCCCTGGGTCGCACCCTGCTGCGCATCGGCTGACCGGCCGCCTACACCGAGGTCGCGTCGACGGCCTCGGTGTAGCGGCGACGCAGCTCGGCGACCTCGTCCGGGTCGGGCATATCGATCGGCCGGCCGTCGAGCGAATCCACGAGTTCGTCGAGGCAGACGTGATACCCGGTGGCAGTACCGGAAATCCCGTGCGGGCCGGGCGTACCGAACCAGACCGTGCACACCAGCCGCGTTCCCGGCTCCTCGGCGAGCAGTTCGAACCGTAGATGTTCGTCGTCCCAGAGGAATTCGAAGATACGCGGCGGCTCCCAGGTGAGGATTCGGCCCGGCAGTTCCGGGTCCTCGAGGTCGACCTCCAGCTCGGTCAGTTCCGCCGAGGCCTGTTCGACAGCCTCGGGCCAGAACCGGAAGCGGATCTCGGCCCCGGCGCGGCGTTCGCCGAGGATATCGGCCGGGAACCAGTGCCGGAGATGATCGGATTCGGTGATCGCCCGCCACACTTTGGCCGGCGGATGCGCCACTATGCGCTCGTAGCGGGCGCCCACGCGGTCGCCGTCGCGCAAGACGTCGCCGAGACGCTGCGTCACTCTTGTCATATCGCTCCTCTGGTGCAGGTTCATACGGTCAGCGGAGGTGTCGACGTATCACGGCACTTCATTCCGCGGGGTCGTCCGGCAGGGTGTCGAGATAGGTTTCGAGATCGTCGAGCCGATCGGCCCAGATCTCACGGAACGGGGCCAGCCATGCCTCGATCTCCCGTAGCCGGCCGGGGTCGAGCGCATAGTGCCGGCGCGGGCCGTCCACCCGGACCCGCACCAGCGCCGCCGCGTCGAGCATCTTCAGATGTTTGGACACATTGGGTTGCGCGGTGCCCAGCGCACCGGCCAGATGGCCGACGGTGCGCTCACCGCCGCGCAGGAGGTCGAGGATTTGCCGCCGCGTGGGGTCGGCGAGAACCTCGAATATATCGCGTACCACACCCAACGAGTATTCCTCATAAGGAATATTCCTGTCAAGGAATACTGCAGGCCGCAACGGGAACCCGTCGCACGCACGGGGGTCAGGAAGCCGGGCTGCCGGATACCCGGTCGACGGTCCGGCGTGTCCACGCCATGAATTCGCCCACCTCGCCGGCGGAAAGTTCGAGCGCCGATTCACGAGGCCGTTCGAAACTCCGCAACGCCTCCTCGATCAGTGGACGAAACCTCGTCTCGGCAGCGGCGATCGACCGCCCGGCCGCCCGTTTGGAAACCCAGCCACCCGTTGTGCAGTAGTACACCGACCGGCAACCGTTCAGGACCCTGTTGTCCGCGAGATGCCCGGTGCCCGAAGCATGCTCGCGTACCGATGCCGAAACGGCGGCGAGCAGGTCCTTATGCGCGGGCGCGCCCAGCGCCTCCCGTATCGGGTGACCGGACAGTGTCCGCCCGCTCTGGTGTCCGATCGCCCGATCGATCACATACCAGAACCCTGGGGCACCACCGGGTTCGAAGTCCGCGAGGGCGGGCAGCAAAGGACCGGTATTCAGATTGAGCAGATACCCCGCCCCCGGCGCGCCCGAGGCGGCGAACCCGGCGTCGTACACCACCAGTTCCAGCCCGGCGGCAGGACAGCGCAATCCGGGGTGGGCCAGCGCATCGGCCAGCTCGTGCGTCGATTGCGCGGGCACCGCCGGATCGACAACAACCGTGATATCGATATCACTGCGTCCGTGCCGGTAGTCACCCAAGGCAAGCGATCCCACCGCACCGACGCTCACCAGCCGGTCCCGGTAGACGGTTCGTACCCGCTGGACCAGCTCGGACAGGTAGCGCTCCACCTCGACGGGCATGCGCTCGCCACCGGAATCCATCACCGCTCGCCGAGCGGACACCGGCCACCCGCCGAAACGGCACCCCCGAACCCGATCGTCATACTGTCAGGCTAGACCCGGCCCCGCCGGCGGAGCCGGACAGCGCGCCCGAGCGAATTCGCGGGCACAGGCCACGACGGACTCGAGCTATATCCCGTTGACACCGTGTTTTCAATGGACAGATGAGGAACCTGATGGATGCTGTCCGGGAGCGGGATCCCGCTGCCGTCGAATCGCTGCTGAACGACGGCGTGTCGCCGGAGGAAGCGAACGAGGACGGAACAACACCGCTCTACCGGGCCGCGGTCAGCGGTCGCGCCGATCTGGTCCGCCTGCTGCTGGCGTACGGGGCCGACCCGAACCGGCCCAGCGAGCCTCCCGAAGAAGGCCTGCCCCTGTGCGCCGCTGCCTGCTGGAACCATATCGACGTCGTCTCCGCGCTACTGGCCGCCGGAGCCGATCCCGATCTGCCCGAACCACCTCATCCGCAACAGCACGGTCCGGGGACGCCGCCGTTGTTGTGGGCGGCGGGCAACGGGCACCTCGAAACGGTGGACTTGTTGCTCGCGGCGGGAGCCGACCCGAATATCGAGGGCGCACCGCTGATCCGCGCAGCCCGCCGTGGGTGCTGCGGAATAGTGCGATCACTGCTGGCCCACGGCGCCGACCCCGGCCTCGCCGACGACGAGGGGAACACCGCCGCAACGATTGCTGCCGGTCTCGCGGACGCCGACCTGGTCACCGTGCTCGCCGAGCAGGCGGGCTGGGGCGAGCGCGAGTACACGGTCGAACGCAGTCCTGCCGGAGACGGCACCGAACGGATCACTCTGCGCTACGAGGACGCCGACGGGCGCGGCGGGGAGACATCGATCCAGAACGGGCACGGCACGATCGCCGCACTGCTCGCAGACACGAACGGTTCCGCTACGAGCATCACCTGAGCGCCGGCGTGGCTCCTCCCCGACCGCTGCGGCCACGTTCGGGACCCGGCCAGTTGGCCGAAAGTCTCGATCCGCAGACCTGCCACGGCCCTACAGTGAGAGGGACCACAGTAGGACGGTCATGGGCGTGAGCGAGTGGGGCCTGGAGGCGGCGGGGCTGTCACGACGCGGGAGGCAGCCTGTGCTCGCGGGACAGGAGTAGGTATGAGCGGGGCACACCGGGTATCGGCGCTGGTGATCGGCGCTGGGTTCGGCGGTATCGGGGTGGCGATCGAATTACGGCGCCACGGGTTCGGCGATATCACCATCCTGGAGAAAGCCCAGGACCTCGGTGGAGTCTGGCGGGAGAACACCTATCCCGGCGCCGCCTGCGATGTGCCGTCACCGCTGTACTCCTACTCGTTCGAGCCGAAGCCGGATTGGCCGCAGCGCTACTCCGGGCAGGCCGCCATCCACGACTACCTGCGCGGGGTCGCGCGCCGGCACGATCTGCTCGACCGCATCGAGTTCGGCGTCGAGGTCACCGAGGCCGCGTTCGACGAGAAGACCGGCCGCTGGACCGTGCACACGGCCGACGGCGCCACCCGGACCGCCGATGTGCTGATCTCCGCTGTCGGGCAGCTCTCCCGCCCGCAACTGCCGGATATTCCCGGCGTGGACAGTTTCACCGGGCAGGCGTTCCATTCGGCGCTGTGGGATCACAGTGTCGACCTCACCGGAAAACGCGTCGCGTGCATCGGCACCGGCGCGAGCGCGATCCAGTACGTACCGCAGATCCAGCCCGCGGTCGAACACCTCACCCTGTTCCAGCGCACCGCCGCCTGGGTACTGCCGAAATTCGATACCGACTATTCGCCGGTGCAGCACAAATTGTTCGCGCGTATTCCCGGAATGCTGCTGCTGGAGCGTCTCGGCTGGTGGCTCACCGCCGAGGTCTCGTCGCTGGGGCTGGTCGAGTTGCCGGTTATCAGCCGCCTCGTGGCGAGGATGGCGGGGCGGAATCTGCGCAAGAATGTCGACGATCCGGAATTGCGGGCGAAACTCACCCCCGACTATCCGATCGCCTGTAAACGCACCCTGTTCTCCAGCGATTACTACCCGGCACTCACCCAGCCGAATGTCGAGGTGACCACTGCCGCCGTCGCCGAGATCACCCCGCAGGGCGTACGCACCGGTGACGGCACTGTGCACGAAGCCGATGTGATCATCTACGGCACCGGTTTCAAGGGGACCGAATTCCTGTGGCCGATGCGGATCAGCGGCCGTGGCGGCCGGGAACTGGCCGAGGCGTGGTCGGACGGGGCGCATGCCTATTACGGAATGACGGTGCCCGATTTCCCGAATTTCTTCATGGTGTACGGACCCAATACGAACCTGGGGGTCGGGTCGATCATCTACATGATCGAAACGCAGTCCCGCCATATTCGTCAGGCACTGCAATTGCTCGCGGATAAACCAGGTCATGTGCTCGAGGTTCGCGCCGAGACCGAGCGCGCGTTCAACGACGCTCTGCAGACGCGGCTCGATCGCACACCGTGGAACTTCTGCTCCAGTTGGTATCGCAATGCGGCCGGGAAAATCACCAACAACTGGCCCGGTACGGTCACCAGCTACCGGCGCCGCGTGCGCAAACTGGAGCCCCAGGACTATCGGCTCACGCCCGCCGCGTAATCCCTTGGGGCGCGGTGCCGTCACCGCCACGCGATCCTTTTCACATGTGCCTCTCGTCTCTGGGCACCGCGGGACCGGCCTGCCAGGCTGGCTCGAGGGTTACGAGGAGGTGCCGGGGTGCGAACACGAATCGACTGGGTATCGGTATTCGACAATGCCGCACGCGATGCGGGGTTCGTCCTCGACGATTGCCAGCGCACCGCCGCCGCCCCGCTGGCCCGTCTCGGCGACGAATTATCCGGGCGGCGCCGCATTTTCGGATCGCTGCCGCGTGGTGTCTACGTCTGGGGACCGGTGGGCCGGGGAAAGAGCTGGCTGGTCGACACCTTCTACGAAGCGATGCCCGGACCGCATAAACGCCGTATCCATTTTCACGAGTTCTTCCGCGAGTTCCATTCCCGCTACGCCGCCCACCGCCAGGAACCCGGCGCCGGGGAACGCGCGGTCCAGGACCTGCTCGGCGAGGCCCGGCTGGTCTGCTTCGACGAATTCCATGTGCACGATCCCGGTGATGCCACCATCCTCGCCAAGGTCGTGAGCGCCCTGTTCGCGCGCCGCATCACTTTGGTCGCCACCTCGAACTATCCGCCATCCGGCCTGCTGCCGAACCCGCTGTTCCACCATTTGATCGAACCGGTCGCGGCCGCGCTCGAGGTCGCCCTGGACGTCGTCGAAGTGGCGGGCCCGCACGATTACCGGCGCACCGGGCCGGCACCGGCCACCGGATTCGGTCTCGGCCGCTACCTGTGGCCCGGCGACCCCGACCGGCTTGCGGCGGCGGGGCTGCGTATCCCGGAACCATCCGAACGCCGGCAGGTCGCCTTCGGTACCCGCACCGTCACCGCCCTGGCCGTACGCGGCACGGAGATCTGGTTCGACTTCACGGACCTGTGCGACCGTCCGTTCTCCACCATCGACTACCTCCGGCTGACCGATCGGTACAGCCA
The DNA here is from genome assembly GCF_000308515.1 of Nocardia carnea NBRC 14403. Classification (GTDB taxonomy): domain Bacteria; phylum Actinomycetota; class Actinomycetes; order Mycobacteriales; family Mycobacteriaceae; genus Nocardia; species Nocardia carnea. Next base: position 62,180 of record NZ_BAFV01000120.1, read on the forward strand.
CTGGACTCTGTCCGGGCTTCCTGTCCTCACGACGGCCGACCGCGATGCCGTACAACGTTTCGCCAACCTCGTCGACGTCCTGTGCGACCGCCGGATACCGCTGAACCTCATCGCCCACGCACCCCTGGGCGAATGTCTGTCCGGCGACCGGCTCCCCCCGGATATCCACCGCACCGCCAGCCGGCTGGCTCTGCTACCGGGAGCCGCCGATACGGCTGCGGGGGCCGGTCAGTAGTCGGGGAAGAGCCAGAGATCCTGCGCGGCCGCCGCCCCCAGATACGCCGCCAGCGAGCGCGCCCGGGTGAGCGCGTAGCCGTCGTCGCTGTCGGCACCGAACGACGGTATCTCCGCATCTCCCGCTTCGGCCCGGCCGAGCCATTCGTCCAGACGTTCCAGGAAACCGCGCACGTCATCGGGGTCGAAGAGCTCATACAGGCTCAGCCCGAACTCGTCGGACACCCATTTCTCGTACACCTGTCCGCGAAACCCGGTCGGGTCGCCGTCGGAGGGCCAGAACAAGCCCCCTTGCGCGAAATCGCGCGGCAATTCGTCGAACGGTTCGAGATCGTCCGGATGCAACCAGCCGAACTCCCCGCGCTCCTCGGCCGGCATCGCCTGGATCTGCTGGAAGGCCGCCCTATCGGATACCCGGCTCTGGCTGGGCCGGACCGCGTACACGTCGAGTCCCATGGCCTCAGCCTATGTGGTTCTCCACCCGGGTGCAGGCTCTGCGCTACATACCCGCAGCGCGGGATCACCCGGATCCCCCCCCCACCACGCTCGAGGACGGCGGTAAGGTCGGCTTCCGCGGCGGGCGCATCCGTTCCAGGGCCTACCCAGCAAGGGGTTTACCCGTGGCGACTCCCGGGGTAACCGGCCCGGAACCCCGTTTTTTGAGAGGAATATTCTCTTGCGAAATATCTTGCGACCGTTTGCTCTAGGCGCTCTTGCCGCAACCGCCCTGCTCTCGGTCGCGGCGCCCGCGGGTGCCCAGACGGCCGCCGATTTCCAGGACGCCCGCGTCGATATCGCACCCGGATGCGCCGGCACGGTTCGCAGTCAGGTAGCCGTCGCTCCGCTACCGACCGATGCCCCGGGCGTCGGGGTTTCGGTGCTGTTCCGAGCGGACCGTCCCGATCCGTCGTGCTCGCTGTCGGCGACGGTGTCCTGGCGCAATACGGCAACCGGCGCCACCGGATCCCAGGAAGTCACCGTCTCGTCGGTCCCCGCCCCCGGCGGCTGGTTCCCGACCGACCACGGTTTCCAGCGGGCGCTGGCCGATACGGGCCCGGGCCCGGTGGTCGTCACGATGAGTACGAATCCGGGCGAGGTGAGCGTCACGGTCTGATCGGTCGTGAGCCGGGCGGTCACCTGCCGCCCGGCTTCCGTCGCGAAGGTCCGGACCGGCTCAGGTGTCCGTCACGAACTACGGCGACCGCCCCGTGGCACCTCCCGGAACGGCACATTGTGGTCCGACCGCGCCTCTCTGGGCATACCCAGTACACGTTCGCTGATCACATTGCGGGCCATTTCGGTGGTGCCGCCCCCGATACAACTCACTTGCCGCATCAGGAACACATCGCCGGCGTCGCCGAACTCCTCGTCCCATACCGCGTCACCCGCAACCTCGAATTCGATGGTCGCCCGGCGTGATTCGGCTATCCCTCGGAACAGGCGCCCGATGGCCGCCGACTGCTCGGGGATACGACCGGACATCATCCCGGTACCGAGCCGCCGCTGCAGCGCGCTCCCGACGACGTCGAGCATCCGGTCCTCACCGATGAGGTCGCGCACGCCCGATTCGTCGACGGTCCCGGCCCGGCAGGCGATCTCCACCGGCGACCGGTCGGAGATGGCGGGTTTCGCGGGCACCGTGACGTAGGGCGATTCCGCCAGCAGCCGTTCGTGCGACATCCAGCGGGTCCCGACGGTCCAGCCGCCGTCGACCTCGCCGATCCGGTCGGAATCCGGTACCCGCACATCGGTGAGGAATTCCTGGCAGAACTCCCGGGCACCGTTGAGCATCTCGATCTGATGCACCTCGATACCCGGCTGATGGATGGGCAGGATGAACACCGTGAGCCCACGATGTTTCGGTACATCCCAGTTGGTGCGGGCCAGGCACAGCGCCCAATCGGAATACCACGCCCCGGTGGTCCAGATCTTGGCGCCGTTGAGCACCCAGTCGTCCCCGTCGCGTACAGCGGTCGTCACCGCGCCCGCCACATCGGAGCCGCCGGATGGTTCGGAGAGGAACTGCATCCAGATCTCCTCGCCGCGCAGCATCGCCGGGATATGCCGGCGCTTCTGCTCCTCGGTCCCGAAATCCAGTAGCACCGCCGCGCACGGCGACAGCGTGGGCACCTGGCATCGCGACGGGTACTCGAACCCGGCCATTTCCTCGGTGAACGCCCGCTGATGCGCGGCGGTGAGCCCGCGGCCCCCGTATTCGACCGGGATGGCGATACCGGCGAACCCGGCGTCGTAGAGCGTGCGCTGCAACCGCCGGTCGTTGCCGACGGCCGCCAGCTCCTGCTCCCGCGTCACCTTCCGCAGCCCGGCGACGGCTTCGGGCCGGAACGGGCCCAAGTTGGCGCGGATCCATTCCCGGGCGCGTAACCGGAAACTCTCGACGTCCTCGCTCACACTCGGCTCATCCGGCCCGAATGAGGGCGCTGCGTGGACAGTCTCCGCTTCCACCGGAGCAGGCAGCCCATCCTGTTCGATCAACCGGTCGGCAAGGCTGCGGCGGTGTTCGGCCGGTGTGCCGTGCAGCGTCCGGTTCACGGTGGCGCGGCGCAGGAACAAATGCAGGTCGTGCTCGAACGTCAACCCGATCCCGCCGTGTAGCTGCACGCAGTCCTGCAACAGCTCGGGCCCGTAATGGCCGATGAACGCCTGCGCGACAGCCACCAACTCCCCGGCATCCGCCCGGCGTTCGTCGACCGCCACGGCGGCGCTGTCGGCGATCGCGTGCGCCGCCTCGAGCCACGATTTCAGATCGGCGATGCGATGTTTGAGCGCCTGATATGACGCCAGCGGGCGCCCGAACGAATACCTGTCCGCCATCCAGTCCAGCGCCATCTCGAAACCGGTGTGCATCGCGCCGACGGTTTCCGCGCACTGCACGGCAATCGCGACCTCCGACTGCCACGCCACCTGCTGTTCCGCCGTCCCGAACTCACCCACCAGCGCACTCCGGGGCACCCGGACATTGTCGAACGTCACCGCGGAGAAACGGCGTGTGAGGTCGGGCGAGCGCAGCGGGGTGACGGTGACCCCCGCGCTCCCCGCCGGAACCAGAACCTGGCCGACCACACCGTCACACCGCCCGGTGACCAGCAGGTGACTCGCGACCCCGGCGGACTCGACAGGTTGTTTGCGGCCGTCGAGCACCAGCTCGGCCCCGTCGACACGTATTTCGAGCCCGGCACCGTGCCGCCGGGCAGGTTCGGCATGACACCAGGAAGCGAGGGACTCCCCCGACAGCAGTTCTCCCAGAACCTCCGGATGCGACCCACTCTCGGCCAGTGCGGCAGCCACGATATTCGCCGACACCAACGGCCCCGGCGCGGCATGCCGCCCGAATTCGTAGCCGACCAGCGTCAGATCGACCACCGGCCGGCCGCTGATCGATCCACCACCGGCCTCCTCCCCCACCAGCAGCGACGTCCACCCGAGTTCGGCCCCACCCCGCCAATAAGCGGCCGCGAACCCGTCCTCGTCGTGCCGCAGCCCGCGCAGCCGATCCCGCGGCACCCTGGCAGCCAGGTACTTCCCGGTGGTCGAGCGGAAGAACTCCTGCTCATCGGAGATATCGAACAGCATGGTCGGCTCGCTTCTCTCTGGGTCCGGAAGCCGGATCACACCGACGCGTCGACGCCGGAAACATTACTTCCTCATTTGATAATGCCATTCTCTCGTTAGTCAAACTAGACTCTCCAGGCGTCACAAGATGCACCGATCTCGGTCCGCGATCATCGCCGAGGCTGTCGAGGAATACGTCAAGCGGCAGGAGGGCCACCGCCACTGCCGACTTTCGACCTGGAACCGATGAGCCTTCCGGAGCAGAAGCGCGCCGAGACCCCGACCACGAGCGGTGCGCGGAATTCTTCAAGGGGCGGTGGCGTAGAGGTGCAGCGTGGTGCCGGCGGGTGGGACGGTGTCCGCGCGGCGGGCCGGTCCGATGCTCAGCAGGTCGAGCCATTCGCTGATGCCGTGCGTGGTCCACACCGCACTATCCGCGCGGGGCCGGAGTTCATCGTTTGATCACGAGTTCGAGACCACCGCGGAACGGCAGGGTTTGTGTGAGCAGGCCGTTGCTCGGGTCCTCGATGAATTCGAAGGCCTCGCGGTAGCTTTCCGGGTGGTTTTCTGTGTTGTCGATCAGGATCATCCCGCCCGGGCGGAGTTTCGGTGTGATCAGCTCGAGCGCCGGTCGCGCCATGACCGGCCAGATATCGACCAGCGCCAGGTCGACCGGGGCGTCCAAGTCCACCAGCGTGTCCCGGAGATCCCCTGCACGCAGGTCGATATGAGCTTCCAGTCCCGCTCTGCGAAAGTTGTCCGCGGCGGCCGCGATCTTGCCGGGTTCGATCTCGGTGCCGATCACTACGCCGATACCACCGTCGGCTTCGGCGACCAGCCGTACGGCCTGGGCGAGGTAGAGCGTGGAAACCCCGTAGGACGTCCCGACCTCCACGACCCGGCGTGCCCGCAACGCCAGGCACAGCCGGTGGCACAGCAGCGCTTTGTCGTGTTCGAGGGCTACGAGCTTATCGGCAAGGAACTCGTTGGCGGCGGTATCGAGTGCGCTGAGGTCGGCGGCGTTCCCGCGGTCGGCGCGATCGTCGAAGTAGGTGGTGATCCCGGCGACCTGAGCCGAGCTTCGCTGTTGCAGCTCGGCGATGAACCGGTCGAGTTCAGGGTTCTGCAGGGGGCTGGATTTCATCGTGGGCCTTTCGGTCGCGCGGTTCGGCACCACCTCAGGCGGCGGCATCTCGTGTCCGAGCACAACTCCTTGATGTCAATGGGTTGTGAACGTCAATAAGTGCAAGGTAGTGTCCGACCGATGTCGGAACCGCTCCCACCGGGCCGTCGGCGCCGCAGCCCGCGCACCCGTGCCGGACGCGCAACGCTCACCGCCGATTCCATTGCCGCCACCATGCTCGAGCTGGCGGGCCGCCGCGGATTCCGAGCGGTGACGATGCAAGATCTCGCCGGCCACCTCGGTGTCACCGTGCGGGCGCTGTACCGGCACGTCCAGGACCGGGCAGAGGTCGTGGACCGGGCCGTCCAGCTGTGGCTGTCGCAATGGCCCGACCCCGAACTCGACCCCGCAACCTGGCGGATGAGCCTGCGGGAATTCCTCCGGCTGCATCGCAGCATCGCGCGCCACCATCCCCGCGCGTTGCTGGTTTCACTGGACGAGCAGATCAGCGATACGCGGGTCCCCGCCCGGCGACTCACCGCCCCGGAGGGGTTCCTGCAGTTCCTGACCGATATCGGAGTCGGACTCGACGATGCCCTGCTCGTGCACGCGGATGTGATGATCCGGATCTACGGTTTCGTACTGCTGATCGATCACCGGGCGGACACAGGCGCGCCGGTGCACGAGCAGTATCCGGCCCCACAGGCCTGGCTCGACCATCACCGCGACCTCGAACTCCCCCTGCTGCGGCGCGCGGCCGCGGATACCGGTTTCGACGCCGACACCCTCTTCGAACACATGGTCACCGAGGTCACTCATACGGTCGAGCGCCTGATCATTCCAGCTGAACACGAGACCGGCTGATTCCGGTCGGCGGCAGATATACCGGCCCCCGGAACCCGCCGCGTGTGGACGTACCCGTCGCCGGGATGGAATCGCAGGCAGGAATGCCCAGCCACCTCCCCCGATGGCGTTCCTGGACACTGGCTCAAATACGCCAACGCGTCGTTCAGGATTGGCTTCTCCCACAATCGTTCTCGAAGCGAGAAGCCCGCGGCAGCTATGGTGGCGACATCACCAGCGAAGGGAGGGGTGGGCTCGATGCTCGTCATCGCCGACAAGCTCAGATCCGGGGCGGAGAAGCGGGTTGTCTCCTGGCTGCGGAAATGGCAGGACGATTACCGGGTTCCCGGTGTGGCGATCGCGAACTGTTTCGTTTCCGGGCAGGAAGTCGATCTGGTGATCATCACCCCGCACACCACCGTCGTCTGCGAGATCAAGGGGTTGAATCCGGGGGTCACCAGCGGTGTCCTGCATTGCACCAGCAACAGCCGATGGAAAGTATCGGGGTTCGACGGCGACCCGGTCGGCGTGCGCCAGAACGACACCACACCCTACGACCAGGTCAGGGACGGCGTTTTCAAGGTGAAGAACGCGGCCGCGCGGGCCGGTGGTCCCGCATTCGTCACCGGTCTGGTGGTCGTGGTCCCGCCGCGCGGATCGAATCTGCGACTCGACAAGAAATCGGCGCCGCAAGGTTGCGATGTATTGCTGTGCAATACACAGAACCCGTTGCGTGCCTGGTTCCATCGCGCCCATCACCGCGCCGCTGTCGTATGGACCGCGGAACAGGCATACGCCCTGATCGAGGCCTTGGAACACGGTGACAGCACCAGCGTCGCCGGGCTGGCCGCGGAAGGGTTTCCGATGGAAGCGCCGCCGCAACCGGCAGCACCGCTCAGTGCGCCCCTTTCAGCGCCGGCAGCACCGGTCACCACACCATCGGGCGAAGCACCTCCGAAACCCGAAATCCCCATCCGACCACCGGTTTCCCGACCCCCGCTCCCGCCGCCGGTACCCCGGCCGGATGCCCAGAGTCCGGCCCCTGCGCAACCTCCGCCACCACCCCAGCACGAGAGCCCGGCACCGGAACCCGCCGAACCGATCCCAGTCCCGCCGACTCCGGCAGCAGCACCGCCCCGGCCCCCGAAGCCGTTCACGACCGCCGTCGCCGCCGTGCCCAAACTGCCGCTGCCTTCGCGGCGATCGGCGTCCTGGCCGCCGGGATCTGGCTGGTGGCCCAGCTCGGCAACGGCCGCACCGAACCACGGGAGACCACCGGTCACCACCAGAACAGCGTGGTTACCGAGCAGACCACCGTGCCGTCTCCACCGCGGCCGGCACCGGAGACGAAAATCCCTTCGCCGACCGCCTGTTTCCCATTCCAGCCGAACTGCTGACCTCCCCCCACGCCTATCTCGCCTGGCGACCGGTGACTTCGGCCGGCTTGAACAGACCGGGTGCGCGACGGCGAAAATCCTCACCCCGAGGCCGAACCCGACCTGATCCGCGATCTGGCCGCGCCGCTGCCCGCGATCATCATCGCCGAAATGCTCGGCGTGCCCGCCTCTCGCCGGGACCACTTCAAGCGCTGGTCGGATGGCCTCATCGACGGGCTGCTCACGGGCGGCAGCCGCACCAGCATGATCCGCAGCGCGGCAGCCATCTCCTGGTTCTTCTATCGCACGATCCGCCGGCGTCGCCGCGCCCCCGGCGACGACCTGATCAGCGCCCTGGCCACCGGCGCCGGCGACGAGGCGCTCACGGTCGCCGAAACCGTGAACTTCTGCATTCTGCTCCTCGTCGCAGGCCACGAGACCACGACAAATCTGATCGGCAACGCTGTGCTCGCGCTGTTCGACCGACCCGATATCCGGTCACGGCTGCGCGAGGAACCGGAGCCGGCCGCCGCGGTGGTCGCCGAGACGCTACGTTTCGACGGGCCGGCGCAAGCACTGCTGCGGGTCGCTGTCACCGATGTCGAACTGAGCGGCACAACGATCCCCGCGGGCGCCCACGTCCTGCCACTCGTCGGCTCCGCCAACCGGGATCCGCGCCGTTTTCCCGACCCCGACGAATTCCGGCTGGACCGGCCGAATATGCAGGATCACCTGGCATTCGGCGCGGGTATCCACTACTGCATCGGTAGCGCTCTGGCCCGAATGGAAGCCACCGCGGCCATCGAAGAAATCGCCCGCCGAATACCCGCACTCGCACCGGCAGGAGCACCTCGGCGCATCGCAAGCCCTGTTCTGCGGGGGCTGCGCTGCCAACCGGTCACCCTCGGTGCCTGCGCCGCACCTGCGGCCTGATCCCGGCCGGCACCATCAGTGGCCTGGTGAACTACCGGCGACACCTCGTGCTCGAAGCCGAGCGTCCACCGCGTGCGCTCACTTGCTCTCTTTCCGGCGCACGATTTCGGTGATCCAGATCGGCGCGAACGGCGACGTGCAGTTCGGGGACGTCGGATAGTCCTTCAGGACCTCCAGGCGTTCGCCGATATCGATCGCGCGGGCGCGGTACCCGGTGTGGTCGATCCCGATCTGGGCCAGGCAGTTGTTCATCGCCCACTGCAGGCGGTCCGGCGCTGTTTTCATCTCCGACTCGATGATGTCCAGCAGGCCGGGCAGGTCGAGGCCCTCGGGTTTCTTCGCCACCCGTTCGGTGGTCAGGGCCCAGCCGGCGCTCGCCACCACCGGGTCGGGATCGGCGAACCAGGCCACCCGGAGTTCCTCCGCGTGCGGGTTCTTCTTCACCACATAGTTGACCAGCCAGTCCTGCACCTTGGGGGTGCGCGCCTGGCGCAACATGGTGTCGAGTTCGGCGCGGTCGAACGCCTTCGGGCGGCAGATCAGCAGCGCCAGCAGGCGCGCCGCACCGTCTCCGGTGTTCCAGAGTTCCAGGGCGAGGTCGTGCCGGGTTTTCAGATGTTTCGCGAGCGCGCGCAGCTTCGTGAGGTTGATCCCGTGGTCATCGCCGTGTTTCTCGTTCACCGCGCGGATCTTCGGATCCTCGAGCGCGGCCAACTCGGCCAGCACCTCGGCCACGGTTGCCGGGTTCGTCGTCGCCTGGGACACCTTCGACCTCCTATCCTGCGTGTCTGCGACTCAGCCTACGACGAGGTCTCGGGGCCCGAGGCCGGCGCCACTAACGCTCCCCGGCATCACCCGAACAACTCGCCGAAGCGTAGGGACCGCTGGAGGTCTGTTCGGTCATCACCCGGCCACCGACCAGGATGCGGCAGGTGATATCGCCGCCCGCGGGGCCGTTGGCGGCGGTCATGGACACTATCCGGTCCCAGCTGCGGACGGGGACGACTTTGCTCCAGGGCAGCGAAACCCCCGTTTCCTGCGCCATCCCTTGATCCTGACCCAGGTAGGTGACCGCAGCCTCGGAACCGGTGCCCCGGACTTCGTAGGTCACGGTGATCTCGTTACCGGCACGCTCGTCACCCTCGTTACCGAGAAACGTGAATCCGGCGGCGGCGACCAGGAGGACGACTATCAGTGCGAACCCCCCGGCGATCCACGGCCATCTCGCCTTTCGCCGAGGCGGACGGTATTCCGGCGCAGGGGTACCGGCGGGCGGATGCCCCTGCCGGTACCCCTGCGGTAAGCCGGAATACTGCGGCTGATCGCCGGAAGGGTAGGACAATGTGCCTCCTCTGCTCAGGGGCGCCACCGGGCACCATTAGGAGGTAGATCACATTTTCATTCCGTGATGTTACACCGCTATTTATCCAGTTCATAGCCATAACTGCACCCGGCCCCGGAGCGGACAGCGGTTCGGGGCACGCGCGCTCCGGGCCGAGACCCACCGATCGATCGCGGCCCATCGGTTGCGGCCGGGCCGTGGACCTGCGCGCGTCCGGGTGGGAAGCTCATAGACAACCGCGTGCCGATTCCCGAGGACGGTGAGTCATGGTGGACAGAGCGAACGGGGCGCCACGGCCGGTGGATATCCGGAATGTGGTGTTGGTCGGGGGTAGTGGAGCCGGAAAAACGACCCTGGTCGACGCGTTGGCGCTGGCATCCGGGGCGGTGAACCGGGCGGGGCGCGTCGAAGACGGCACCTCGCTGTCGGATTACGACGAAATCGAGCAGCGCCGGCACCGCTCGGTGCAGCTGTCGGTGGTACCGGTGCAGTGGGGCGGGGTGAAGGTGAACCTCATCGACACCCCGGGGTACGCGGATTTCGTGGGAGAGCTCCGCGCCGGTCTGCGGGCCGCCGACGCTGCCCTTTTCGTGGTGTCGGCGGCCGACGGGGTCGAGGGGGTCGGCGGAGTGTCGCGGGCGCTGTGGGAGGAATGCGCGAGCGTCGGGATGCCGCGGGCCATCGTGCTGACCCACCTGGATACGGCACGCGCCGATGTCGACGAAATGACGCAGACCTGCCAGGCGCTGCTCGGCGGGAGTTCGACCGAGAACGTCCTGCCGTTGCATCTCCCGGTGTACGGCCCCGCCGCCGCGGACGGGCACCGGCCGGCCACGAGGCTGGTGGAACTACTGGAACAGCGGGTGGCCGACTATTCGACCGGTGAACGGCGATGGGTCCCGGACTCGCCGGACGATGTGTCGATCGTCGAACACGCCCGGGAGCGGCTCATCGAGGGCATCATCGCCGAAAGCGAGGACGAAACCCTCATGGACCGCTATCTCGCCGGGGAGGCCGTGGAACTCAGCACCCTGGTCACCGATCTCGAACGCGCCGTGGCGCGCGGCAGTTTCCACCCGGTGTTGTTCGCGGCCCCGGCCGCGGGCGAGGGCCGGCAGGGCCTGGGCACCGTCGAACTGCTCGACCTGGTGACCGCCGGTTTTCCCACCCCGAGCGAGCATCCGGTGTCGGCCGTTCATCTGGCGGACGGGTCGAAACCGGTCGCGTTGCGCTGCGACCCGGCCGCGGAGCTGGCGGCCGAGGTCATCCGCACCTCCTCCGACCCGTACGTCGGCCGGATATCCCTGGTCCGGGTGTTCTCCGGGACCCTGCACGCCGACGATACCGTGCATATCTGCGGGCACGGCCCGGTCACCGACCACGACGCCGAGGAACGTATCGGGGGTGTCACCGCGCCGTTCGGGCGGGAACAGCGCCCGCTCGACGAAGCCATTGCCGGGGATATCGCCTATGTGTCCAAACTCGGGCACGCCGAAACCGGCGATACCCTCTCGGGCACCGGTGCGCCCCTGCTGATCGAACCGTGGCGGATGCCGGATCCGCTCCTGCCCACGGCCGTCCGCGCGCACAGCAAAGCCGACGAGGACAAGCTCTCGCAGAGCCTGGCCCGGCTGGTCGCGGAGGACCCGGCGCTGCGGGTGGAGAACAACGAACGCACCGGGCAGCTGGTGCTGTGGTCGCTCGGCGAAGCGCAGCGCGACGTCGCACTGGAACGGCTGCGCAGCCGGTTCGGGGTCTCGGTGGATATCGAGGAGTACCGGGTCGCGCTGCGGGAGACGTTCGCGGGCAAGGCCGGCGGGCGCGGGCGCCATGTCAAACAATCCGGCGGACACGGGCAGTACGCAGTCTGCGATATCGAAGTGGAGCCGGCACCGGAAGGGTCGGGGATCGAGTTCGTGGACAAGGTGATCGGCGGGGCGGTACCGCGGCAGTTCATCGGTTCGGTGGAGAAGGGGGTGCGGGCCCAGGCGGCGCGGGGTGTGACCGCCGGATATCCGCTGGTCGATGTGCGCGTCACCTTGGTCGACGGTAAGGCGCATTCGGTCGACTCCTCCGATGCGGCGTTCCAGACCGCCGGAGCGCTGGCACTGCGTGACGCGGCTGCCCAGGGCCGGATCGACCTGCTCGAACCCATCGCACAGGTGGATGTCCGTGTTCCCGACGAGCATCTCGGTGCGGCGCTGAGCGATCTGTCGGTCCGCCGCGCCCGCATCCTGGGCACCGAACCCGTCGAGGCGGGGCGAACGTTGATCCGTGCGGAGGTTCCGGAGTCCGAACTCGCCCGCTACGCGGTCGACCTGCGTTCACTCACCCACGGCATCGCGCACTTCACCCGGGAGTACCTGCGGCACGACCGTTTACCCGCCCAACTTGCGGACAAGGCCCGCGCCGGAGCGCCGGTGGGATCCGGCTGAAGGGTCACGCGCGTTGCCGAAGCGGCGTTCAGCCGAGACCTTCCAGGGCTCCGAGTGACGATGGCGGCTGCACCTTCTGTGTTCTGGGCCAGGCGGCATACTCGACCCACCAGGTCAGGAGTCGAGGCGCCGGATCTTGTCTTCGAGCACCGCGCGTTCCCGTTCGTTACCGCAGCGGGCCACCGCCTGTTCCAGCTCGATACGCGCTTGCGCCGGGCGGCCGAGGCGGATGAGCAGTTCACCGCGGACGCTCGGCAGCAGATGCGAGTTGGGCAGCGCGTCCGCAGACACCAGTTCGTCGACGATCTCCAGGGCGGCGGCCGGACCGTGGGCCATGGATACCGCCACCGCCCGGTTCACCTCGACCACCGGCGAGGGTGCCAGCCGGCCCAGCGCCTCGTAGAGCACAACGATCCGATCCCAATCGGTGTCCGGGACCGACGGCGCCACGGCATGACATTCCGCGATCGCGGCCTGCAAACCGTAGACCCCCAGTCCACGCCCGGCTTCCCCGGCGCGGGCCAGGGCGGCCCGGCCGCGGCGGATGGCGCTGCGGTCCCAGCGGCGCCGATCCTGGTGTTCCAGCAGTACCGGCGCACCGTCGGGACCGGTGCGGGCGGGGAAACGCGCGGCGGTGAGTTCCAGGAGCGCGAGCAGGCTCTGGGCTTCCGGTTCGTCCGGGACCAACCGGGTCAGTACGCGGGCCAGGCGTTGCGCTTCGGCGGCGAGGTCGACGCGGATCAGGTCGGTGCCCGAACTCGCCGACGACCCCTCGGTGAAGATCACGTACACCACCCGCAGGACCGAGACCAGCCGCGCGGACCGCTCGCCGGCGGGGGGAACCTCGAACGGGATACGCGCCGCGGCGAGGGTTTTCTTCGCCCGCGTGATCCGCGCTTGCACAGTGGCCGTCGGCACCAGGAAGGCGCGCGCTATCTCGTCACTGGTGAGACCGCCGACAACGCGCAGGGTCAACGCCACCCGTGCCTCCGGTGACAGCACCGGGTGGCAGGAGATGAACATCAGGGCCAGTACATCGTCGTCGATCCGGTCCGGATCCCACTGCTCCCCGGGCCGCGTCGCCGCGTCACTGCCCGCGGCTATACCGCCCTCGCTCAAATCCCGGGCGAGGGCGGTATAGCGGTCGTCGAGCGCGGCGCGCCGCCGGAAACCGTCGACGGCGCGTCGTTTGCCCACCGTGAGCAGCCAGCCGGCCGGATGTCGTGGCACTCCTTCGCGCGGCCAGGTCACCAGAGCTTCGGCGAGCGCCTCTTGGGCGAGATCTTCGGCGAGAGTGAAATCGCCGGTGTAGCGGGCGAGGGCGCCGACGATCCGCGCGGATTCGATCCGCCAGACCGCCGCGACCGCCTCCCGGCCCTCGTGGCCGGCCACCGTCGGCACTCCTCAGAGCTGACCGGTGGCTTCGCGCCAGGCCCGCTCCTTCTGGATCCAGATATTGTCCTGCGGGAATTCGTCGATGGTACTGACCCGGCGGACCTCGGTTTTGAACCCTGTCCCTGTCATCGGCATCCGCTTGGCCCATTCCACGGCCTCTTCCTTGGAGGCGACATTGAGAATGTAGAAGCCGTTGAAAAGCTCCTTCGTCTCGCCGTAAGGACCGTCGGTGACCACCGGGTCCGCGGACGAATAGTCGACGACCACCCCGTCGGCGGCATCGTCGAGACCTTCCGCGGCGAGCAACACTCCCGCCCGGATGAGCTCGTCGTTGAACCGGCCGACCGTTTCCAGCATCCGGTCGAAATCGATCTCACCCATCTGCGCGAAGGCTTCGTCGGTCGCGCGCATGATCAGCATGTACTTCATGGTCGGTCTCCCTTGTGTCGTAGGGCCGGAATTCGAACCCTTTCACCCATAGGTCGAACGAGGAGCCGGCGGATCGACAAACCGCCGGAATTATTTTCCCGGATTATCGCGACTCGGCACCGAAACCGCGCGGTTCTGTTCGAACTACCTGGCCAGTGGCATAATCCCCCCTCAGAACAAGGGAATCGAAGTGTGGCGCACGAGGGCGTCATCGGCGATCAGTTCTCGAGGTCCGGTGTTGGCCCCTCCCGTCCCGAAGGGAGCACTATGACCACCCAGCCCGCATCGCATATCCCCCGAACCGGGGCACATGCGGCGCCCGACGAAGGACAACCGGTGAAACAGGCGGTGGCCGGTGGCGCTTCCATCGCCGCCGCCGCGCTTTTGCTCACCGCGGGATTCATCACTCTTTTCCAGGGCATCTCCGCGGTCGCCGAAGACGAGGTGTTCGTCTCCGGCCCCCAGTACGTCTACGAACTCGATCTCTCCAGTTGGGGCTGGGTGCATATCGTTTTCGGCGTCCTGCTGATCCTCACCTCGCTCGCGCTGATGACCGGTGCCACCTGGGCGCGGGTCACGGCCATCGGCCTGGCCGCGCTCTCGATCGTGGTGAACTTTCTGTGGCTGCCCTACTACCCGCTGTGGTCGATTCTGATCATCGCCCTGGATATCGTGATCATCTGGGCGATCGCCACCTGGGATACGCGGCGTATCTGAAGCACCGGCGACCGGCACGGAGCAGTGCGAGCACTTCGCCGTGCCGGCGCCGGAGCTGCGGGCGCCACGATGCGACCATGATCGAATGACGGTATGGGCGGCGTCCGTGGAGCCGGAACCGTCGGCGATCGTCTCGCTGTTCTGGATCGCGGCCGCCGCGGTGGCGGCACCACTGCTGTCGCGGCTGCTTCGCGGACTGATCCCCGATGTGGTGCTGTTGCTGGGGCTGGGCGTCGTTCTGGGGCCGCACGTCCTGGCATTCGCGGGCACCGGTGGCGGTGTCGAGCTGCTCAGCGAACTCGGGCTGGGCATGCTCTTCCTGCTCGCCGGCTACGAACTGGACCCGAAACTCCTCGGCGGCAAACCCGGCCGCACCGCCTGGCTGACCTGGCTGGCCGGTCTGGTGCTGGCCCTGCTGCTGGTGTGGCTGGCGGCGTCCGATGCCGGATTCACCGCGCTCATCGCGGTCGCCATCGCGCTCAGCTCCACCGCGCTAGGGACCCTGCTGCCGATCGTGAAACAGGACGGTGTGCTGGAGCAGCCGCTCGGCCGCGCTGTACTGGCCCACGGGGCAGTGGGCGAGCTGGGACCGGTGCTGGCCATGTCCATCCTGCTCACCGGGCACAACCTGCTGGCCTCGGTGGTGGTCCTGGTCCTGTTCGGCGCCGCCGCCGCGGTGGTGGCGTGGGTACCGCAGCGCATTCTGGATCGGCACCCCGGCGCCGAACGGTTGATCGCCACGCTCGCCACCGGAACCACCCAACTCCCGGTACGGCTGGTGTTCCTCCTGCTGCTGATCCTCATGACCGTCGCGGAGGTTTTCGAACTCGATGTGGTGCTCGGCGCGTTCGCGGCGGGCCTCATCCTGCGCCGCCTCATGGCCGAAACGCATCCGGAGATCCAGGACTCCCTGGAAACCATCGGATACGGGGTACTCATCCCGATCTTCTTCGTCGCTTCGGGAATGGGTATCGACCCCGCGGCCGTGGCCGCCGAACCTCTGATGTGGGTGCTGTTCGTAGTGGCGATCGGGGTGGCGCGGGGGTCGACGGTATGGCTGAGTGAACGATTCGTCCCGCACGGCGCGAATCTCGAACACCCCCACGAACGGGTCCAACTGGCGTTATACGCGGCGACGGGCCTGCCGATCATCGTCGCGGTCACCCAGGTCGCGGTGCGAGGCGAGCTCATGACCGCGACCATGGCCTCCACCCTGGTCGCCGCAGGCGCGACCACGGTGTTGCTGTTCCCGCTGCTCGCCACCTGGGTCCGCGGCCGGGCCGGGGAGGCGACGCCCGAACACGATGCCCGCCGGTAGCGGCGGCAGATACCGGCACACCGGTGCGTTCGTTCCCGGTCAGAGTCCGGGTCCAGTGGTCCTGGACAACTCCCGATCGCCTACGAATCACTCTGGTCTCCAACGCGGCCCGGCCACCCCATCGGGGGTGGCCGGGTTTCGCACCGGAGCGGATTCGAGTACGCGTGGCGTCTGTCGCCGTACGCTGCCTCGGCACCGCCAGGAGCTGGGACTCAAGAGGTTTCGACGACCTGTGTTCCCTCGGCGAACCTGTCGTGCCGGCCCGCGATGATCCAGTCGACGAAACGGGCGCCGGCACGTTTTCCCAGGCCGCCGGGAGTCGTCCCCGTGACCGCGCCGAAATAGGGGTCGGGTCCGCCGATATTCATGCTGGTCCTCCTGTCGATAGGCGTCCCGCCTGCCTGCGGGCGGTGCCGCCGCTCCCGTCCGATGCCTTGTCCGTGGAGGCCGCGGGTAGCAGTCGCTGGAGGACATCGGTGATGGTGATGAGCCCGATGAGTTCGCCGGTGTCGGGGGCGGTGACGGTGGCGAGGTGGCTGCGGGTTTCCCGCATGGTGCGCAGCGCTTCGTACACCGGAACAGCGGCGGTCAGATTCAGCACCGGCCGCATCAGCTGCCGAGCGGTGGTGGCACCGGCCTGCAGACTGTCGCGGACGTGCAGAACCCCTTCGATCCCGGTGCGGTCGCGGACCAGCAACCGAAGGTGCCCGGTCGCACGTGAGGTGGCCTGGATCGTAATCGGCGCGGCATCGGGTGGTACCGCACTGGGGGCGCTGTTGGGGCGCACGATATCGGCGACGGTGAGCTGTTCGAGTTCGAGAGCACTGGTGAGGTTGCCGTGGTATCGCTCGTCGAGGGTGCCCGCGGTGGCGGAGTGTTCGACCAGGTGGCGCAGCGCCGCCGGATCCTGCCCGGTTTCGACTTCGTCGACGGGGCTGACCCCGACCTTGCGCAGACACCAGTTGGCCGCCTGGTTGAGCGCGGTCAGCAGGGGCCGGGTGAGCCACATGAAGGCACGCATGGGGATGGCCAGGATGGTGGCCGATTTCTCCGGGTGCGCGATGGCCCACGACTTGGGTGCCATCTCACCGACGACGAGGTGCAGGAACGTCACGATGATCAGCGCGAGCACGAACCCGACGACATCGGCAGCCCACAGGGGCGCGCCGAAATCCTCGAACAGGGGGGTGAGCCAGTGGTGCACGGCGGGTTTGGTGGTCGCACCCAAGGCCAGGGTGCATACCGTGATGCCGAGCTGGGATCCGGCCAGGAGCACCGACAGCTCCGAGGCACTGCGCAGCGCGGCACGGGCCGCGCGGCTGTCGGGTGCGGCGTCTTCGAGGCGGTGCCGACGCGCGGCGATGAGCGCGAATTCGACGGCCACGAAAAATGCGCTCGCGGCGATCAATCCGACGGTGACGGCCACAACGACCCAGGGGTTACTCATCGCCGGTCGCCTCCGATTCGGTGCGCACGGTGAGGAACACCGAGGAAGGAACATGGTTCTCGACACCACGCACCTGCGCGGTCACACTCCGGCGCGGTGTGGGCTGGTCGTCGAGGAAATCGGCGCCGTCCCGGGGCAGCGGAATATCGATCCGGTCGCCGACATCGGGCAATCCGTTGAAGACGGCGATGACCAGACCGGCGATGGTTTCGTAATCACCGGCGGGCAGGCTCAGCTCGAGCAGGCGTTCGACTTCGTCGAGGTGCACATCACCGGCCACCCGCCAGCCGTCACCCTCGGCGACGATATGGCCGGCGGTACTCGGATCGTGTTCGTCGGCGATCTCACCGACGAGTTCCTCGGCGATGTCCTCGACGGTGACGATACCGGCGAAACCACCGTATTCGTCGACGACGAGCGCCATTTCCTCACCCTCCGTACTCAGCCGGGTCACGACCTCCGGCAGCGGCAAGGTTTCGGGCACCAGGACCGCGGGCCGCAGCCGGTCGCCTGCGGTGCCGTCGCCCTCACCGGCGAGCAGATCGTGCAGGTGGATCACTCCGCGGAGATCGTCGGTGGAGGTGCCGACGACCGGGTAGCGGGTGTGCCCGGTCCGCATCCGGGCCAGCACATCGGCAACGGCGTCGTCGATGTGCACGGTGTCGACCCGGGCGCGCGGGATCATGGCGTGCTCGGCGGTGCTGGTCGGGAAATCCAGGATGCGGTCGAGCAGTGTGGACAGCTCGGGTGGGAGTTCCCCGGCGTCACGGGAAGCGGCGACGATATGTTCGAGATCGCGCGGGGTGGCCGAATGCTCCACATCGTGCACCGGTTCGATACGCAGCGCCTTCAGCAGCAGGTTCGACGACTGATCGAACAACCTGATCAGCCACCCGAATACCTTCAGATACACCGTGGTCGACGCGGCCAGCCAGCGCGCCACCGGTTCGGGCCGGGCGATCGCCAGGTTCTTGGGAACCAGCTCACCGAACAGCATCTGCACCAGCGTCGAGAACGCGATGGCCAGCACCGCGCCGACGCCGACGCCGACCGCGGTGGGGATACCGATACCACCGAGTAGTTCGCCGAGACCGCGGCCGATAAGAGGTTCGGCGACGTAGCCGACCAGCAACCCGGTGACGGTGATACCCAATTGGGCACCGGAAAGCATGAACGATGTGCGGCGGGTGACGCGCAGCGCGCGTCCGGCGGCCTTGTCACCGTCGGACGCGCGGGCTTTGAGCCGGGAGCGATCCACGGCCATATACGCGAATTCCTGGGCGACGAAGTACCCGGTCAGCGCGGTGATCAGCAGAACCACGGCGATGCCGAGCACGATATTGAGCACGGTCACCACGACCTCACCTCCCGATGGGTTCCGGGAGGCTGCTCGTCACTGGGCGAGCCGGGTTGTCGGTATTTGCGCTTGGCGCGTCTCATCAGCTCTCTTTGTTCGAGGAACAAGGTTGGGAAAAGGTGTACTGCCGGTGAGCTGTTACTTGCGCCCTGCCGCCCAGCGCATACCCCACTGGTAGGCGCGGTCGAGGTCCGCCTGGCTGCCGGAGATGTATTCGACTTCGCGCGCAACGGTCAGCCCGCTGCCGCTGTTGGTCAGCATGGCGACCGCGCAGATCCGGGCACCGTCGACGGCGGAGTCCAGCGGGACCTCGATCTGCGGGCCGGAGGTCGGGAACATGGTGACGACACCGTCGACCGCCGCCCAGTTGGCCGCGCCCCGATAGATCATGGCGAACACCAGGATCCGGCGGAAGGCGGCCGGGTCGGCAAGGTTGATGTGCAGATTCTCGCCACCGGCGACGGTGCCGGTGCGGTCGTCGCGATCCAGGGCGATGAACGGCGGCGTGTGCAACTCGCCGTAGCTGTTGCCCAACGCCTGGATAACACCTTTGGTGCCGTCGGCGAGCTCGTAGAGACAGCCCAGGTCCAGGTCGATACCGCCACCCCCGAGGAGTTTGGCGAAGAATCCGGTTTTGGCCGGTTGCGGGTTGCTCCAGTTCAGGTTGACCCGCATCACACCCTGACGTTCACCGGCTTTGGTGAGGTTGACGCTGCGTTCGGTCTTGGTCAGCGTCAGTTTGTGCACACTGACCGCCGGATCGGCAGGCGCCGATTGCGCGCCCGGTGTGGGTCTCTTGTTGTAGTCGATGCCCATCAGGTGTGTGGTTCTCCTATCGGTTGGAACGTCAGATATTCACGCCGTAGTCGCGAGCGATCCCCGCCAGACCCGACGCGTAGCCCTGCCCGATCGCGCGGAACTTCCACTCCGCGCCGTGGCGGTAGAGCTCACCGAACACCATCGCGGTTTCGGTGGAGGCGTCCTCGGTCAGGTCGTAGCGCGCCAGCTCCGACCCCGTGCCGCGGTCGACGACCCGGATGAAAGCATTGCGGACCTGCCCGAACGACTGCTGGCGCGCATCTGCGTCGTGGATCGACACGGGGAAGAAGATATTGGTGATCGTTTCGGGAGTGGCCGCCAGATCGACGGTGATCACCTCGTCGTCGCCCTCACCTTCACCGGTGAGGTTGTCGCCGGTGTGTTCGATGCTGCCCTCCGGCGAACGCAGGTTGTTGTAGAACACGAAATGCTGGTCCGAGACGACCTTGTGTTCCGCGCCGGTGGCGATGGCGCTGGCATCCAGGTCGAATTCCGCACCGGTGGTGGAGCGGACGTCCCAGCCCAGGCCGACCGCGACCGCGGTCAGGTTCGGCGCTTGCTTGGACAGCGAGACATTGCCGCCTTTGGCGAGACTGACACTCATTTCTGCTACTCCTGATCTCGTACGGTCGAGGAATGCCCTGCGATGTAATGGAATCCGCCCGCGACCACCGTGCGCCGAGACAACAATCCGCCGCCGGCCGGCCGGGCCGCCACGCCGAGTCGACCGTCATGCGGCGCCCGGACCCGCGACCCGGGGGCCACCCACAGCGGGGAACATCGGCGTGTACAGGTGCCACACCCGGTCGGCCATTGCGTACCGGTGAGGTCGTGGAGTCCCACTCGTGGACATAGAACCCACACTAGCACGCAGCACTGTATGGTTGGTGGGAAGGGAGGTGACCGATGTCGTCCCTACTGAGAATCGGTGAATTCGCCACACGCGCCGAGGTCAGCCCGCGAACGGTCGACTATTACACAAGCCTGGGCCTGCTGACCCCCGCCGACCGCACCACCGGCGGCTATCGGCTCTACGACGACGCCGATATCGCCCGTGTCCACCTGATCCGGCAACTCGAAGCCCAAGGGCTGTCACTCGAGGAGATCACCACAGCTCTCACGTCCGGCACCGGCGATATCAGCGATGTCCTCGCCCGTCTCGACGACGACCTGAAACTCCTGCACACGGTAGCCGAAACCGCTCCCTCCGAAGTCCACGGCCTCCTGACCCTGATCAGCGCTCGCGTCCACTCCCTGATCACCGTGGCGCTGCAGATACCACCCGATATCCCGATCATGTGAGGCAAGCCGGGCCGAAGATCCAGATCAGCTGTTCCTCACCACCAGACTCCGGCCGCCATCCGCCGTACTGTTCAGCGGTGCGCTCGAGGTAACGACCGGGGCCGGCACACGGCCGCTCCTCAGCTACCTCGGCGCCTGCACCACACCCGCATTCCGATCCGGCGAGTTTCCCGACACCGGCCGGCGCAGGTGGACGAGCGTCGAGAAGCCGGAGGCCGGTGCCGACCGGGCGCACCCGGCGGCTCGCCACGTTCGAGGCCATGGACGAAACCGCCGGGAGCAACGCATCTCTGCGCTGTCAGTGATCGAGTAGACCCGCACCGAGATAGCTGCCCGAACCGGCCCCGGGTGGGATCGCGAATACCGCGGACCCGACCGGGGTGGTCCATTCGTTGAGCGCATCGAATTCGTCGAGGCGGCGCTGAACGGGCAGGAACTGAGTGGTGATATCGCGCTGGAACGAGACGAACAGCAAACCCGAGTTCGATACCTGCCCCGGATCCGGCGCATCGTCGTAGTTGTAGACGCGCCGGAAGATCCGTTCACCCGAATGAGTGTGTCGGGCGCGGGCGATATGCGCACTCGGCGGGATGACCGGTATCCCGTTGCGGTCGGTCGCCGTAAAATCGGGTTCGTCGGTTTCCCGCCCGCCGGTCAGCGGAGCCCCGGTGATCAGCGTGCGGCCCACACTGAGCTCGCGACCGGGCCGGTCCAGCTCGTCCCAGGTGTCCAGTTCGATCCGGATGCGCCGCAGCACCATCGAGGTTCCATCCCTCATCCACGGCCGGTCGGCACCGTCGTCCCACACGAGCGAATCGAAATCCGCGGTACCGGGTTCCGGATTGGTCGTACCGTCCACCTGACCCATCAGATTGCGCATCGTGGTGCCCGGGGCCTCCGTACCGCGAGCCCGGCGGAACCCACGCTGCGTCCACCGCACGGTGACCAGTGACCTGACGTTCTTCACCAGGACCCGCACCGCGTGCGCGACGGTGACCGGATCGTCGGCGCATACCTGCAGCGCCAGATCCGCACCGGTGTAGGCCGGATCGAGGCGATCGATCGCGAATGCGGGCAGCGGCGCGAGCCACGGCGGCGCGGCCTCCGGCCGGCCGAGTGCCACGAACACACCCGGGCCGAATCCGACGGTCACGGTGAGCCGTGCCGGCGCGGCGGCCAGTTCCGGTTCGGTATCGGCGAGCGCGGGACGGCCCTGAGTGAGCCGGGCGATATCAGCCGTCCAGACCTTCATGATGCCGATCAGCTCGGCGGGCCCCACCTTCGACAACAGGTCGAGTCCGACGAATATCGCGTGCGCTTGCGGTGGGGTGGTCGCGATCCCGGCTTGGCGCGGGCCGTCCCAGGCGACGGTATCGGTTCCGGTGGCGGCCTCCCCCTGCTCGGCTCCTTCGGCGACACCGTAGATTCCCGCACCGGCTCCCGCGGCGCCGACAGCCACGGCGCTCGCACCGAGCAACCGCCGACGGCTCATCGTTCGCCGCCGCGGGTCCCGCTCACCCACCGTGCGCAGGGGTCGAAGGGGCAGCCGGGGCATCGGCGGAATCGCCGCCCGGCTGGTAGTTCTCCTGGGCGCCCGCGAAATCGCGGACCTGCGCGGTGAAGGTCATGGTGGACCGGTCCGCGAATTCGAGGGTGATCTCGGTTTCCGCACCGGGTGTCAGCGGGGCCGGCAGATCCATGAGCATGAGGTGGTCTCCGCCGGCGGCGAGTGTGTAGGTGCCGCCGGCGGGGATGACGAAACCGCCGGCTTTCGGTCGCATCACCGGCGCACCGGTATCCCCCGGCGCGATCTCGTGGAGTTCGGCCCATCCGGCCGCAGGGGAGGACGCGGCGACCACCCGGACCTCAGTATCGGCAGAATTGCGGAATTCGGCGAATGCCGACGTCATCCCGGAATCGGCGGCCTTCACCCACTGTTCGTGGACGACCACGGAATCGGCCTGACGGTGGGCGGATTCCGCCTCATCGCTGGAACAGGCCCCCGCGAATGCGGCGGCGAAAGACAGCGCCGTCACGAAGGCGCCGCGTCGGATCGATGTTTTCATTTGTGATCACTTTCGGATCGACAGTCGGCGAGCATGCACTGTTCCCACCTCACGGCCCGCGCACGCAGCTCACGACTCGCACACGCAGTTCACGGCTCGCACACGCAGTTCACGCACACGGCACACGGCACACGGCACACGGCACACGGCACACGGATATGCGGCACACGGATATGCGGATCGCGCTCACCGAGATCGAGAAACGAGACAACCCGAGGGGCGGGGGCAGCTCCGGTCGGGACGAGACCTCGTCGATGTCTCGTCCTGTCGTCAGGTGAAATCGTTCCGCCCTACCGCCTCGTGACCTCGAGCACGGACCGACCGCGACCGAACAGGCGGTCGCCGATCTGCCGGAGGAGGCCGGTGGCACTGCCGGGCCGCGGACAGCAACCCGCTGCTCGACAGCTGTACCCGTTCTGCCGGGTGGTGGGGCGGATCAGGTGGCGGCCGGAGGGCCGCGGGTACCGGTGCCGGAGAGGTCGACAAGTCGCGGTGTGCGGGTGACCCGATAGACCGTCACCGGCACGCGCACCGCCCGGTCGATGGGCACGGGACCCGGGCCGGGCACTACGCGCCGGAGTGTGGAAACCGCCCACCGGGAACCGCGCTCGGCGGCATCGATGAGATACGCCCC
>NZ_BAFV01000119.1 GCF_000308515.1 Nocardia carnea NBRC 14403
GGCGGTCGATCGGTCGGCGAATTCGGGGCTGGAATTTTCGCTGACCCTGACAGAGGCGACGGCCTCCGTCACCGAGTTGTGGAGGAGCGATGTGGAGCGTCGCCGGTTCCTGGAAGGCACTGCCTACGCGGTCGCGGTCTACCCGGTCGCGAGCATGCGCTGGCTGACCCTCCCCGGCCGCGAGCACCCTGCCTCGGCTACAGGGCTTCGCCGTATCGGAGTAGCCGATATAGACGCTTTGCGCACCATGACCACCGCATTTCGTGATCTGGACAATCAAGTCGGGGGCGGCAAGGTCCGCTCCACGGTTGTGCACTACCTGCACACGTCGGTTGCACCGCTGCTGCGCGGCAGCTATACCGAAGACGTCGGCCGTCGCCTATTCGCAGTTACCGCAGAGCTGACGAAGCTGGCGGGCTGGGCCGCCTACGACCTCGAAGAACACGGCCTCGCACAGCGGTATCTCATCCAGGCACTCAGGATGGCCCGAGTCGCCGGGGACACAGCACTGGGAGCCGAGATCCTGGCGGCCATGAGCCACCAGGCGACATATGTCGGACGGCCGGGTGACGCGGTAGATCTCGCACGGGCAGCACAGATCGCTGCCCGATCGGCTGGACTGCCCGCGCTGGAAGCGGGATGCCACATGGTAGAAGCCCACGGGCATGCGGCCCGCTCTGATGCCCGCTCCTGCGGGAATTCGTTGAACGCGGCCGAGGGCGCACTCAACCGCGACAGCTCGAATCGTCCTCCATGGCTGTCCTACCTCGACACGGCGTACATGGCAGCGAAGGCTGCTCAGTGCTTCCGCGACCTCGGCGACAACAGTCGTGCCGCAGTGCTCGCGCGGCGATCTCTCGATATGAGCGACGGTTATCAGCGAGGCAAGGTATTCAATCTGTGTCTACTGGCATCGAGCCTCGTTGCCGCCGATCCGCAGGAGGCGGTCCGGATCGGCACGACCGCGCTCGAACTCGCCGGCGCTCTGGAGTCGCGCCGAACGTATGCCTACCTCCGGGACGTGCGGGCACGGCTTGCCCCATACCGTGAGATCCCGGCAGTCGAAGAGTTTCGTCTGCAGGTAGCGATCGCTAAGACAGCGTGAGCGCCCGGTACACGCCCACTACGGTCGCTGCGCCGACGATCTCGCCACGGTCGATCATTTCCACCGCCTCGCCGAGTGGTACCCACCGAATCGTCTCGGCCTCGTTGATATCCGGTCGGGTATCGGTGAGATCGGCACCGCGGGCGACATAGATTTCCTGTGGATGGTCGAGGGTGCCGATTGCGGGCTGATAGGTCACGAGGTGCTGCATCGTGTGCGGGCGCCATCCGGTCTCCTCTTCGACCTCACGGGCTGCCGCGGCGGCGACATTTTCGGCATGGTCGACGTATCCGCCGGGCAGTTCCCATACCCACTGGTCGATGATCCAACGGTGCCGGTACATCAGCAGCACCTCACGGGCGCCGTTGAGCACCAAGGTCATCGCGCATCGTGGCATCCGCGCGACGTACTGGGTGAACTCCACTCCGTCAGGAAGTCGAATATCCGCTGTCGACAAACGGATGTGCCGGTTCTCATCGACCAGTCGCTCACCGAGAATCGTCCACTGCGTATCGCTCACACTGTCGACCGTAGTAGATCCCACAGAGACTCGGCCGCATTGTAACGCCGAGGTCCCCGAGCAGTGCGGACAGCGGGATCAGCCCAGGGCCGGGGTGTAAGTGCGGGCGTCGCTGACGAATTCGGGTTTGCCGTAGGTTGCCAGCCGGCGCTCGATGAGCTTCACCAGGTAGCGGTCGACGGCGGGGGCGAGCTTCGGGATGCGGGCGGCGCGGTCCACGAGCAGTAGGCGGCCGAGGATGAAGGGGGCGGTTATCGCGATCCGGGCGAAATCGGCCGGGCCGAGCGTTACTCCCAGTCCGCGGGCGGTGCGCAGGCTGCCGCGGCAGAATGCCAGGACGAAACCTGCCTTGCTGTAACTTTTCTCGACAGCGTCGGCGATCCGGTCGAACCGGGAATCGTTGGGACGGAGGTAGGCGGCCATGGTCGAGCGGATCAGTTCGCCGCAGGTCGCGTCGTCGAAGCCGTCACGTAGAAGGGCCGCGCGGGCGTGGAATATGTGGATTATCTCGGTGGGCTCGGTCGGCAGCAATTCCTCGGGGAGGCCGAGGAGGAAGCAGCGGTAGCGGCTGAATTCCACCTGGGCGCGCTCGCCCGGGGTGAATTCGGTACGGCCCTGCCGACGCACCCGGACGGCGAGGAGGTAGAGGTCGATCATCCCGGCCGGCATCTGATCGACCTGCGGCACCGGTAACCCGTAGATATCGGTATCCCAGTGCTCGGACCGCTTCAGCGCGTTGTATCGGACCATCGAATGCATCAACCGCACCATGGCCGCCGCTTCGAAGCCGGGACCGTAGCGGTCGAGTGCGCCGGGCAAGGTTGTCACGGCGAAGAACGAGGCCGTTTCGTTGACGCGACGGGCCGCGCGTCGGCCGGACAGCGCGCCGGTGAGCGCCATCGGCAGCGCCGCGTAAGTGTTGGTGAAGGTGGCGATGAACGCACCCCGGGTCACGAAGGGAGCGAGCAGGGCGGCGGGGGTGCGCGCTGCCTTCGCACCTTGCCGGACCAGTTCCGGGTCGAGCCAGGCGGGTGTGGCTTCCATCGCGGAGATGAAGGCGACCAGTTCCGGCGGCGCCTCGGGCACAGCGTCCAGGCCTTCTCTGCAGGCTCGATGAACCATGCCGATCAGGCTGGTCACACTGTGCTCGGCGGATAAAGCCGCGTACGGGTCGGCGACGACATCACCCAGCATCGTAGCCGTGGACATCAGCTCGACGACGCGGTCGTCGGCCAGGATCGATTCCCGGTCGGCGACTCCGCGCGGCAGGGACGACGGTTCACCGGGCTCGGTCGCCAGGCGGTAGGGCTGTTTGCCGAAGTCGAGGTCACCGTAGAGGCCGGGCTGTAGCTCGCCCTGACTGCGCACACGCTGCGCAAGATCCGGGTAGTACGTAGGCATCGCGCCCTCCAAGTAACTAACACTGTGTGAGTTAATACTCACGGACTGTTAGTTAAGCTGTCAAGCATGACTTCGCAGCACCGGCGACGGATGCCCGCCGAGGCACGACGCGGGCAGATCCTCGATGTGGCGCACGCGATCATCGACGCCGAGGGCTTTCATGCGGCAACTCCCAACCGCATCGCGGACTCGGCCGGCGTCAATCGCTCGCTGCTGTACCAGCAGTTCGGCGATCTGTCCGGCCTGTTCGTCGCCTTGATCGACCGCGAAGCCGATCGAGCGGCCGCCCAGTTCGCCGACGCCATCTCCACAGGTGGCGGCGAAGCCCCGGAAAGCAACCCCGCCCTGCGCGCCTTCGACAGCCTGCTGCACGCCGTCGATGCCCGCCCCGCGACCTGGCGGCTGTTCCTGTTCCCGCCCCAGGGTGCACCCCCTGCGCTCTACGAACGACTCGCACAATCCGAGACCGTGGTCCGCGAGTTCTTCGTCCGGCAACTACTACGGTTCAACCCCGACCTCGAGGACCCCGACTACACCGCACGAGTACTCCACGCAGCCGGTCGCGAACTGCTGCAACTACGGCTCAGCGATCCCGAGGGCGCCACTCACGAACGCCTGCGCGCGTTGGTTGGAAGACTCAACTCCGAACTCTTACACCGTATTCGGTAACGCTGACTCGGATCGCACCGCGGCCGTGACTTCCTCGGCGAACCAGCGCAGATAATCCAGGAACTCCTGCTCGGAACCTATATTGCGCGGCGGCTGGGCAGCCACCCGAGTGATACCTGCCTTCCGGTAATCACCGGAGTAGGCCTCGATCAACTCGTCCCGGTACCCGTTCAGTTCGGAAGCGGTAGCACCGGCGAAACCCTTGTCCAGACCGACACCGGACGGCGCTTTCAGCCAGTTGACATCGAAGATGTCCTCCTTGCCCGCATAGGCCGGCTGTTCACGGATGTAGTCCAGCAGTGGCGGGATCTCTTCCAGCGTGAAGTTCGTCGGGTTCGGCTGCCAACCCTCGTGCCGCGCCGCGCGCCGCAACGCGGGCTTGGAATTCCCGCCGACATAGATCGGCGGTCGTGGTTTCTGTACGGGGCGCGGATCCACCGCGAGATCGGTGATCTCGAAATACTTACCGCGATGCTCGGGCTGTTCTGCGGTCCACAGCGTGTTCAGAGCTTCCAGGATCTCGTCGGTGATCGCTCCGCGCTCCCGGAACGGCACCCCCATCGCCGCGAACTCCTGTTCGGCGTGGCCGACACCGACCGACACATTGACCCGGCCGCCGGAGAGCACATCGATCGTCGCCAGTGATTTCGCCAGCCGCAACGGATGGTGATACGGCAGCACCAGAACGGTCGCATCCAACCGGATCCGGCGGGTCGCCGCGGCCGCGAACGCCATCGTCGACAACGCATCCTGCCAGTACGGGCCGAGCCTGGGCACCTCGAACAACGGCATCGCGAGATGCTCGGAGACCGACACGGCATGGAAACCGGCTTCGTCGATGGTGGTGAGAATACGCCGGAAACCGTCCGCATCGAGGGTGTGCGCCCACGGATAGAAACCCGGGATGTGACTGGTCCCGGGCAGGATGACATCGAATTTCATTGCTCACGAGCCCTTTCGTCCTGGAGGGGTCAGGATCCGGCGGCGGCCCGGCCGGCGCGGCGGCCGTAGAAGCTACCGTCACCCAGGGACGCGCCGCTCACATATCCGCCCGCACTGATTCCCGACGTGCAGCGGCCCGCGGCGAAGAGGCCGGGAATCGGAGCGCCGGATACGTGTATCACCCGGGAGTCGAGATCGGTGCGCAGGCCACCGAGGGTGAAACCACCTGTGCGGTTGCGCAGATCGTAGGCCGCCAGCGGCGCGCCGATCGGTTTCACCCACTGGGCTTTCTTACCCAGCACGGGATCCGCGCCGTCCTTCGCGTGCCGGTTGTAGACCTCGACCGTGGCCTGCAGGACACCGGCGGGAAAACCGATATCCGATTCCAGTTCCTCGACCGATGCCGCGACCCAGGTGGGTGGCACGCTGCGCATGGCGGCGCTGCTCGAGACGCTGTTGTTCGCCTCCTCGAGGGACGATTCGTCGATGATCAGGAAGGCTTCGTTGTTCTGGCGGATGAGGGTCGACTGCCCGATATGGCTGGGATAGGAATCCTCGGGAATGTAGCGCTGGCCGCGCCCGTTGACGAGGATCCCGCGCGCGATCATCTGCGGATCGGCGAAGATCGCGACCTCGATGGCGTCCATATGCGCCAGCTGAGCGCCCAAGGCCTGCGCGACCAGGATGCCGATACCGTCGTGTTCCTCGATGGCGGCCGCGGGCCGGTTGATCAGCAGCGGGGTGTAGGCCTCGACCATCTGCTGGTTGTAGGCGAAGCTACCGGTGGCCAGTACCACGCCGCGGCGTGCGCGGACATAAACAGGTTTGCCGTAGCGTTTGGCCACCACTCCGGCCACCCGCCCGGAATCGTCGACGATCAGGCGTTGCAACCGTAAATCGTACTCGGCGCGAACACCCAGCGCCGCAGCGGTTTCGGTGAGCGGTTTCATCAGCATGAACCCGCCGCCCTTCTCGCCGGTGTGCTTATCCGCCATTTCCGGAAGGTGTCCACGCGGCGCCGGGACGGCGAGGGTGTTGTACGGTGCGGCGTTCTCCCCGCCGGAGAACATCAGGCCCTGATCGGCCGGCGGTTCCCAACCGGGCTCGCCCCAGAATTCCTCCTTGAACGGAACACCTTGCGCGACGAGCCAATCGAAATGCTCCACACTGCCCTGGCAGTAGTCGTGGATCTTGGCCTCGTCGGCACCCGGACCGAGCGCGGCCATCAGGAACCGTTCCATATTCTCGGGCGTGTCCTCGTAACCCAGCACCTTCTGCAGCGCGGTGCCGCCGCCGAGATAGATGAACCCGCCCGAGAGCGCCGCCGCACCACCCCAACCCCCGGTGCGCTCGAGCACGAGGACATCGGCTCCCCCGCGGGCGGCCTCGATCGCCGCGCTCGCACCCGCCACTCCGTAGCCGACCACGACGACATCGGCCTCGTAATCCCATTCGGCGACCGCGGCGAGCCACTCGGGGTGCACACTCACATCCGACATTGGTTTCTCCTGTTCTGTGAGATCGGTGACCGATTCGGCGGCCGCAGCCGGCCACGATGGGATGGGCCGTGGCGGATAATGGAGCCGGCAGGAATACCGGTCGTCCTGCCTGCCGACGGGGCCGGACCCCAGTGTCGGTGGCGGTAACCGGCCCGGTTCCGGAAAATCCCGCTCAGCGAGAAGATTTGCCGGGGCGGCGCCGCCCGGGCCCCGCGGAGACGACGGAACGGGCCCCGGAACCGTTGCCCCGGGGGCCGTTTCCCTCCCGGCCGGATAGCTCAGCCGCGGACCGACGCCAGCAGTTTCCCGAGCGGAACGCTGCTGTCCGACAATACTTCCGGGCCCGGCCGATGACCTCGGCCGAGCGCGGAGCGCAGCGCCACGAAATCGGCCGGTGAGTTGAGGCATTCGGCGGCGAGCAGCGCATCGTCGGCGAAGTACAGGGCGACCTGTCGCCGCGGCCGACCAGGGTCCACCCGGACCAGCATCGACGTGTGACCGGTGAGCAAACCGGCGATCTGCAGCTTCTGATCCCCCTGATCCGACCAGAACCATGGGACGGGCCGGTCCGGAACGGGCCTGCCCAGCAGTACCGCGGCAGCGATACCGGCCTGCTCGACCGCGTTGTCCACCGACTCGAGCCGGTATCGGACGCCGGCGCCTGTGACGGTGGTGGTGCAATCGCCGACCGCCAGGGTCCATCCGTCGGAGGCGAGGCATCGCTCGTCGACGACAATCCCGCAATCGCATACCAGCTCGAGCTGCTCGGCCAGCTCGGTGCGCGCCTGGGCACCGACACCCAGGAGCACCGTCGCCGCCGGAATCTCCCGCCCGTCGTCGAGAAGTACACAGCGGGTTCCGTCATCACGGTGCCGGACCTCGGTCGGCACCGCACCCAGTACCATTTCGGTCCCCATCGCCCGATGGGCGGCCAGCAGGGTATCGGCGGTATCCGGGCCCACCGCGCGGGCCAGCAGCCGCTCGCCCGCCTCGATCACCGTCACCTCGGTCCCGAGTGCACGCGCGGTGGCGGCGACCTCCAGGCCGACGAACCCGCCGCCGACAACAACCATGGGCCCCGCCTGTATCCGGTTCGCGAGCGACCGGGCATGGTCCAGCTCACGCAGGACCAGGACGTCGGGATGGTCCGCGCCGGGCAACGCCGGCCGGCGCGCTCGCGCTCCGGTCGCCAGCACCAGCCGATCGAATCGCCGGACGAGCCGCTCGCCGCCCCGGGAAAACCGAAGCTCGACTCCCTCCGGCGTGCGGTCGAGGTGCTCGACCCGAGCACCGGTGATGAGCTCGATCTTCTGGTCCGAGTAGTACGCGGGGGCACGCAACAGCACCGAGTCGCTGTTCATCTCGCCCTTCAGCCATGCCTTGGACAATGGCGGGCGCTGATACGGCGGGTGCGCCTCATACGAGATCAACGTGATCTTCCCGGTGTAACCCTCACCGCGGAGACAGTCGGCCAGCTGTACTCCCGCATGTGAAGCGCCTACGATCACCACACTGTGCGGCACCGGGCCGTCCGAATCCACTCGGACCTGCACTCCGGTCATCGATCAGACCTGTTCCTCGGGGATGATCACGTGCAGGTCGATCCCGTCCGACAACGTCAGCTGGCAGGACAGGCGTGAGTTGTCCTCCCGGTCCGACGCGGTGCAGTCCAGCATATCGTCCTCGTCCTCACCGGGATCCGCGAAGTGGCCCAGCTCGTTGCGGTCGAGAAAGACGTGGCAGGTGGCGCACGACAGCGTGCCACCGCATTGACCGACGATGCCTTTCACACCGTTCTTCACGGCGGTGGACATCACCGAATCGCCCACGGCACCGTCGATCACCTTCACCTCGCCGCCGGGCTGGGTGTAGAAAACTTTCGGCATGGTGCTCCTACCAGGAGACGGGCAGATCGGTGACCGCCTGGGTCAAGTTGTCCATATCGATGACGGCCTCGCCCTCGAGTCGCAGGCCCGGCAGGCGTTTGAACAGTTCGGCGAGACCGACCTGCATCTCCATCCGCGCCAGCGGCGCCCCGAGGCAATGGTGCAGGCCGTAGCTCAGGGTGAGGTGCGGGTTGTTCGTGCGCCGGATATCGAACACCCCGTCGTTCTCGACGACCACACCGTCGTGGTTGACCGCGGCCGGGTCGACCAGGACCGCTTCGTCTTTCGCGATGAGCTGCCCGTCGAGTTCCACGTCCTCGGTGGCCACGAACGGCACCAACCCGCCACCGCCGGCGACAGTGGAGCCCACCGACATCCGGCCGTGCCGCAGGATTTCCTCCACGGCGGTCGGCGCGAGACCGTCGGGATCGGCGAGGAAGAGTTCGAGCTGATCGGGGTTCTTCAGCAGCGAGTGCACACCCGCGCAGATGAAGTTCGCGGTGTTGTCGAATCCGCCGATGATCAGCACCAGGGCGATCGGCAGGATCTCGCCGTCAGTGAGGCTGTCGTCCTTGTCACGGGCGTTGGCCAGATCGCTGAGCAGATCCTCGCGCGGGTTCTTACGACGTTCTTCGATCAGGCCCATCATGTAGACGACGAGTTCGGTCATATTGGCAACGACCTCTTCCTCGGGCATATTCGCCACCGCCAGCGTCGACGAGCTCCACTTCTGGAACTTCGGCCGGTCGTCGGGCGGCACACCGAGCAGGTTGGCCAGCATCTGGATCGGCAGTGCAACCGCGTAGTCGTGCACCAGGTTGGCCGGTGCACCCTCGGCGACCATCTCGTCGACGAGATGGTTGGCGAATTCCACCGCCGAATCCCGCATCGCCTTGACCCGCTTCGGGGAAATCGAGCGCTGCACCAGCTTCCGCAGCTTGGTGTGATGCGGCGGGTCCTCGAATTGCAGGGTGGTCTTCAGGAAGTCGGGGAATTCGACGAAATACGGCACCACCCGTTCACCGGTCCGGAACGGTTCGCGGACGAACCGCCTGTCGCCCAGCATTTCCCGGGCCGCGGCGTTGCGATGGATCACCCAGACGTCGCCGCCGAACGGCATGGTCATCTTGGTCATCGGCCGGTCAACGGCGATGGCGTGGTAGCGCTGCATTGCGTCCTCCGGCGCCACCGCCGGGAACGGGTACTCGACGCTCACGGCATTACCGGCCGTTTCGGTTGTGCTCATCGGATCACTCCAATAGGGACTGTGGGACGTCGGATCAGGAAGCCGGGAGCTGTGCGGGAGCGACCAGCTGCGGGATCGCTTCCGGCGTGATCGCCATGATCGTGTCGAACCGGTCGGCCACGCTCTCCACGGTGAGGCCCGGGTCGTGGATGCCCACGGTATTGACCAGAGCCAGCCGGTTCACGATGCCGCCCGCCACGTTGAACACCTCACCGGTGACCTCGCAGGACGGGTGCAGCAGGTACGCGACGACCGGTGCGACCTGCTCGGGCTTGAGCGCCGTGCGCATATACTCCATGACCTCGGGCGACAGCGTGTCGGCCGCGGCCTCGGCCATCCGGGTACCGGCGCCGGGCGCGATCGCGTTGACTTTGATACCCACCTCGAGCCCCTCGACGGCGAGGTTACGCGTGAGGCCGAACAGTGCGCCCTTGGAGCCGCCGTAGTGTGACATCCCCGGATTGCCGAGCATCGCCTGGGAGATGGTGTTGACGATCCGCGGCGCCTCGGCCTGTAGCAGATGCGGCCAGGCAGCGCGGATGACCCGCAGGGAACCGAAATAGTGGACGTCGAGATGGCGCTGGTACTCCTCATCCGGGACCTCGGCGAACGGCGCCCCTCGCACGATCCCGGCATTGTTGACGACCGAGGTCAGCCCGCCGAAGGAAGCGACCGCCGCATCGACGAGCGCACGGGCCCCCTCCTCGGTCGACACGTCACCGGTGCAGGCGACCGCCTTGCCGCCGGCGGCGGTGATCTCCGCGACGACCTCCGCGGCCGGGTTGTCAGCGTCGACGCCGGAGCCGTCGATGCGGGCGCCGAAATCGCCGACCACGACCGAAGCGCCACGCGAAGCGAGTAGCAGCGCGTGGGCGCGGCCGATACCGCGACCGGCGCCGGTGACGATGACGACGCGGTCGGAAAAGTCCAGTGTTGCCATTATTTCCTCGGAGTTCTGTGGGTTGCGGAATGGTCAGGGGCGGGTGCTGCCACCGGAGTGCTCGACTTCTGCCACCCAGATGGATCCCTGCGCTTCCCGGGCCGACTTCTCGAAGTCGAAAACCTCGAAGCCGGCGGTCATATAAAGGGTTGTGCGGTCCGTCCCGCCGAGCAGGCAGGCGGAGGCGACACCGTTCTCCAGCGGCAGCGAGACCGCGTGGGTGAGGCCCTTGTCGGTGAAGCGCGCGATATAGCCGCCGCCGGGCATTGCCGCCCACACACCGCCGTCCGCGTCGAGACCGATCCCGTCGGGCATGAAGGGGCAGGTGGCGAATTCCCGCGGGTTCGACAGGGTGCCGTCCGCGGCGCGATCCATCACCGTGATCTTGAAGGCCATCACTTCTGCCGTGTAGACCTTGGTGCCGTCTTCGCTGATGGCGATACCGTTGGCGCACAACAGCGGGCCGACTTTCTCCGGCGTCGACACCGTGCCGTCCGGGGCCACCACGATCAGCGGGGAGGTCACCGGCTCTTCACCTTTGAAGAGGTCGAAGCCGAGCTGGGTGATATAGGCCCGGCCGTCGGCGTCGACGACCATATCGTTGGCAGCGGCCAGTGTGTACTGCGAGATATCGGCGTACACGCTCAGATCGTCGGGCGCGCCACCACCGTGCATCAGAACGAGTTTTTCGTGCATCGACACCACGATCAGCCGGCCGTCCGGCAGCCAGCCGAAACCGCCGAGCACGATCGGCGCTTCGGTATCGGCGGCACGTCCGGTCGCGTCCACCACGACGGTCGCGATGCCGTCGGTGTCGAGCTTTTTCAGTGTGCCGGTGTACATATCGGAGAACCAGAAGGTGCCCTCGTGCCACCGCGGGCATTCCGGCCAGGAGTAACCGGTGGAGACCCGGCGGCTCTCCAGTGTTGGGGCACCGGCCGCGGTGACGGCGGCGGCTACGGTTTCCACGGGGTTTGTCATGATGCGGGGCCTTCCGAAAGCAGAGTTGACCGGGCCGCCGCGTACCCCCACAGCAGCGGGCGGTCGGAGCAGGCCTGGGATCGAGCGGGTAAGTGGTCGAACGAGAGCGCGGCGGCCTCCGGGAGGCCGCCCGAATGGAGCGAACCGCCGGCGCGCCCGGTACGACCGAGCAGTCCGACGCCGCGGCTTCCCACAACCGGGCGGGTTGCGGTGGTGTGAGCGGACCCGAAAACGGAGGGTCTCCGTCGGTGAACTGCATCACAACCACGTGGCATGACAGGACGATAGGGTCTGCGCAAGGGGCCGGTCGACGGCCTCCCATTGAGCGGGAGAACTCCTTCGCGAAACCAAGATGATCGCAGGTCACACACCACCGCAGCCGGATACGGCCGCGCCGGACAGGAAACCCCTGTTCCTGTCCGGCGCAATATTCGGCGTTATCCGCGGTGCCCGGTACACCGCGGGTAGCGGTCAAGCGGTCAGTTGACGTCGAGCGGGGCGTCGGCCGGGTACTCGGCGGGCGCCATGGCGTAGGTGGCGGTGAGCAGCGCGATGAAATCGCGATCGGTCATCGGATCTGCAGGGAACTCGAACGCGATACCGCGGCGCTTCAGATCATCGCCGAGAATGTCGAAAACCTTGTCGGCGGTGAGGTCGTCGGTGTGGTCGAGATAGCGGTCGGCGTCGTGCCGGTCGTCGAAGACCAGCGCCGTGTAGTGGAAAAGGGTCCGGACGTCACCGTCGGTGTACCGGCCGATTTCCTTCTCACCGTTGCGTACCACCCACTGACCGTTGTCACCGTGCAGACGTGTGTGCATTTCCAGCTCCGGCATATCGCGGCGGTCCCGCGGACCGTTGCCCTCGCGCCGGTGGTACATCTTCGAGTTGTCCGACAGCACAGCGGTATTCCAGAACGGCGCGGCCAGCCGTTGCGGAGCGCGGTCGGGTCCGTCGGGCCAGTAGGTGAAACCGCCGTCGAGATCTGAATCGTAGAAGTACGTGATCACCTGGGAGGTCTTGACCTCCCACGCGTCGAACAGACCAGATTTCGCCATCACACTCAGCAACCAGATCGGGGTTTCCACCGAACTCATTCCACGCCAGTTACCACTGTCGAAATGGCCGGCATCGAAACTGCGCGACGGCACCGCCATGTTGAACAGCATGTGATGGGCCATACCGTAGCGGGCACCGTGCACACTTTTGGCGTGCTCCAGCAGCGTCCGGCTCAGGTAGATATCGCGGATCTCGTCATAGAAGGCGACCCCCTCCTTGGCAAGGTAGCCGCGGAACACCGGCGCGGCGAAATCCGAGAGTTTCGCTTCCGGTTTCCGGTCTGCCCCACCGGATACGGCCAGATACTCCTCGGTCGAGGAAAAATGATGGGCCAGCACCAGCGGCCACGGCCCGCGATCGGCGATCACACCGAACAAGGCGGCGGTCTCGGCACTCGAGTAGAGGTCGGCGACGATCCGGGGCGGGGCGACCGGGATGAGCGGATGCCTGCCGGAAGTCGAGAGAGTGGCGGTCATGATATTTTCCTTCTTCCCGAAATACTGGTCACAGCCGTTCGAAGAGTTCCAGTACATGCCCTTCCGGATCCGCGACAAAAGCGACCCGGATACCGACATCCGCCATCGTGGTGGGCGGTTCGGTGACGGTGGCACCGGCCTCCTCGGCCCGCCGCACGATGTCATCGAGACCGTGCACCTCGAAACCGATCACCACCGAACCCGGAGTCGGGGCGGGCCGGTTCTTGTAGTGCAACAGCACCAGCGACTGCTCGGTTCCGTCCGGTGAGGTCATGATGATCTCGGCGAGCGGATCGGAACGGTCGTCGAACTCGTACCGGGTTTTCTCCACTCGACCGAAAACCTTCGAATAGAAGTCGAATTGGACCGGAAGATCATTCACCAGGATTTTGGTGAAGGCAAAGCGCGGACCGGGCATATATTTCCTTTCGTTGCGCGGTGGGTGCAACCCCACCGCGACGATTCGGTTACCCCGAAGCGCCACCGAGGACCGCATGGCGGTCCCCCAACTCGATATCGATCACGAATGTTCGTTCCACGATCCGCCACCCCTGCGCCGACCGAATCAGCCGGTCGCGATACACACCCACGCATTCGTAGGTGATGTTCGCGTTCTCCCCCGCGCCGATGTGCAGTACCCGGGCTTTGCAGATCGAGGAGGCGGTATCGCCGTCGATATCGATGACGTGGTTACCGAGCAGGTGCTGGGACGGGCCACACCGATCGAGGAAGGACCGGATCATCGCCACGGTCGCCACCCGGCCACGGACCGCGGGCGCCTCGGCCGCGCCGTAGCGGACCACCGCATCCGGTGCGAACACCTCGTCGAGAAGGGCCCAATCGCGGTCGTCGAGGGCGTAGGTGTAACGGTTCACGGTATCGGCGACGGCGTCACGGTCGGGTTTCGCCGGGCCGGGGTGGGAGGAATCGGACGAAGAAGTCACGATCGGATCGTAAAGGCACGGTAGTACGAACTCGGGCGGCCGATCCCGATGAACGGGAAGTTCGGCGGACGGCCCGGTCCGTCGCGGCGAACCGTCGACTCGGCGTCCGGCGCATCGCCCGGCTCCGCCCGACACCGGCCCGCCGCTCCGGCTCGGTCCGGCTCCGATGCCGCTACGAGGTAAGTCCCGTAGCGGCGTCGGCCCCGCAGTCCGTCAGGCGTACGCCGCCGAGGTCTCGCTGCCCTCGTCACCGGCCGGCAGACCGTCGGCCGGTTTCGTCTCCGGCTTCGGCCGGCCGATGAACAAGCACACGGCGGCCACGATCAGCGAGCACAGAATGAACCAGCCCACCGCCACATTGAACGACGACAACGCCGGTGCGGTGGTCTCCGGAACCGTCCACAGGGTCAGCATGACCGAAACGATGGCCACACCGATCGCCGAGAACGCCTGCCGGGCGGTGCTCAGAATGCCCGTGGTGACACTGGTGACGCTGTCGGGGACGGATTCGATCACGATCTTCGGGTAACCGGTGAACGCGAAAGCCGTAGCGACCGCGGCGACGGCGAAAACTCCCATCATCACGGGCAGCGATTTATGACCCACGAAGATCATGATGTTGGCAACGGCGAACAACGCGGCCCCGATGAGGAACGCCGTCCGGCCGCCCCACCGGCCGGCGACCGCCCCGGCCACCGGTGATGCGGCGAATCCGAAGAGGGCCGCGATACCGGCCACCAGTCCGGTAACCGTCGCCGACATCCCGAGCCCCACCGGCAGGGAGGTCGGTGACTGCAGGATCATCGGGGTCACGATCTGCACGGCGCCGGCAGGGCCGAGCGCGAGCACGGACAACGCGATCAGGTTGAGCGTCATACGTTTGTTCGCGAATACCCGGAAATCGACCAAGGGTTCGCTTCGACCCAGCTCCCAGAAGGTCCATACCGCCAGGATGCCGAGACCGGCGACGATCAGGCCGATAACGGCGGGACTGGTCCAGCCCCAGGCCGGCCCCTGTGTGATGCCGTACAGCAGCGCGATGAGTCCGGGCGTCATCAGGATCGCGCCCACGTAGTCGAAGCGGGGCAGTTCGGACCGGGTATGCGCTCCCGGAAGTACCGCCGCGGCCACGGCGGAAGCGACGATGGCCAGGACGGCGGCCAAGACGAAGATCATATGCCAGTCGGCGACATCGAGCAGGACCCCGGCGATCAGGGAGCCACCCGAACCGGCCAGGAGGGCCGCGCCGCTGATGAACCCCACGGCGATCGACACCTTCTCGGCCGGTAGAGCTTCCCGCGCCAGGCCATAGCAGAGTGGCAGGATCGCACCCGAAACTCCCTGCACACCACGCCCGACGATGATCGCCGCCATCGAGTCACCGAAAACGCTGATCACCGAACCGAGTACCGAAATCAGCATGACGGCGATGAGTACCTTTTTGCGGCCGTACATATCACCGAGACGGCCGCCGACCAGGGCCGTCGCCGCCGCCACGAGCATGTAGGCGGTAACCGCCCATCCTGTCGTGGAGGCCGGCGCCCCGAAAATTTCACTGAACCGCGGCAACGCGATGAAGATCGTGCCGGCCTCGAAAGCACTGACGCATTCGGCGAGGATCAGCGCCGTGATGATCATTGCCGGGGACCTGAACCTCGGCGGGTTACCGGGGCTTCCGGTGGTGAGCCGGGATGAGGGATCGGACATCGAACGTCCTCCTGAGACGAGATGGGCCCGGGGTTACGGTCGCCGGGTATCCCGCTCTGCGCTCGTGGAATACGACATTCCGCGGCGTGGTCGAGGGATTCGGCAACAGCACCCGGCGGGCCTACGGCACCGCGGAAACTGCACCCAGCACCGAGCACCGGTGCAGGTAGCGAACCAATGGTCGGCTGTTCGTGATCTGGATCACGAACGGCTGGCACAACGGACGATAAGGCGTGTCCGAAATGTCGACTGTCGCGTTTCCGGTGAGCGGGACCGAACAGGATCGATCGATTAGCGGCCGGCCTCCCATCTGACGGAACAGCGGCAGCCGAACAACGGCGGCATGCGTTCCCATAGGGGTGTCGCGACGGCCGGCCCGCAGAACGGATGAGCCATGCGTGAACTGAAGGGATGCCGGTTTCACAGATCGTGGAACCGGTCGTCCAAGGGATGGCGGAGCGCAAAACCCATAACTTCCCGCATCCGGAGTGGCTGAACCTGTGGGCCGGCCGCGTAGAACGTGTCACCGCACAGGCCGATTCACAGCCACACCTATCCCCTTCATATTCGCCGAGGAGACGACCGTGCCCGTTCCCCCACTCGATCCCGATGTCGAAGCACGTATCAGCGCCCTCGGGGCAGTGTCTTCCATGCGTTCCCGAGGTATCGAACAGGTCCGTGCCGGTGTCGAGGCGATGGCACCCCCGGCCGATATGCCGCCCATGGCAGAGATCGAAGAGCTCACCGTTCCCGGGCCGTACGGTCCCATCCCGCTCCGCGTGTACCGGCCCACCACCGATGCCCTCGCCCCGGCCGTGGTCCATCTGCACGGTGGTGGTCTCGTGATGGGTTCCAATGCCTCGTTCGAACCGCTGGCCCGGCAGATCGCGGCCGCCGCGGGTGCGACCGTGATCGGGGTCGACTACCGGCTGGCACCGGAATGGGGAGCGCCCGTGCAGATCGAGGAATCGTATGCGGCCACTGTATGGGCCGCGGACAACGCCGAGTCTCTGCGCATCGACGCCGGACGCTTGGTAGTGCTCGGCGACAGCGCGGGCGGCAGTCTCGCGGCCGGTGTAACCCTGCTGTCCAGAGACCGCAGCGGCCCGGCCCTTTTCGGTCAGGTGCTGCTGTACCCCGGACTGGACCGCGATATGGGCGCACCGTCGATCGTCGAAATGACCGATATGCCGCTGATGCTCCGCGACGACGTCGCTTATATGCACGAACTCGTCGACACCAGTGCCACCGGGCCGGCGGACTACTATCGGGTTCCGGCCTATGCCGAGGACCTGTCCGGTCTCCCCCAGACGATCATGGTGACCGCCGAGAGCGACCCGATCCGCGATTGGGGCGAGCGATACGCCCGCCGGTTGCGGGACGCGCGGGTCCAGACCACGGTCACGCGGTACCCCGGTGTGCTACACGGTTTCCTCATGCGGCCGGAGAATTCGGCCCGCGCGACACTCGCGATAGCCGAAGTCGGCGCTCTGCTGCGCGCCAAGTTCAATCATCCGCTGCCCTTCGGCTGATCGGCACGCAGATACGAACTGACGCACCGTCCGGCCCGGCGCCGGGGCGGCCGGATCCGGTATAGATCCGGCCCAGGGCCCCGCCGCCCAGCATCTCCCTATTTCCGGCCGGCCACCAGCTCACGGGCTTCGGCGCTACCGTTCAACGGCCGGGTGACCCGACGGGTGACACACCAACCGCTGTCGGTGCGGCGCAACTCGATCCGGTGGACTCCGGCCCGCCAGATGTAGAATTCGCCGTCTTTCTGCCGTACCAGTATCGATTCGCAGATCGCGGCGGCCTCGTCGCCCTCGATACGTTCGATATGGGGCGGGCCGAAGAAGTGGGCACTGCCGCCGGTGATGATGTCCTGGTGGGCGTCGGACAAGACCATCGCCCGCACCTCGGCGCGCCCGGCCATCCGCCAGTGCTCGACGTCGTATACACCGTCCTCGGCCCACAGTGCGGCCACGGCATCGGCTTCGCCGGCATCGACCAGCGGTCCGTAAGCGGTGAGTTTCCGGATGATGGCCAGCTCGTCCTCGAGCCGCTGTACCCGCGTCACCAGTCCGGCGAGTGTCTCTTCCACGCCCATATTTCAACCTCTCGTCGTACCGAATCGCCGCAAGGCAATTCGGCTGTCACGTAGCGCTACCGCAGCTTGATCGTTCCACCGTCGACCATGAGGGTCTGACCGGTGATGTAGTCGGCGTCCGCGCTCGCCAGGAATACCGCCACCCGCCCGATATCCTTTTGCGGATCGCCGAAACGGCGCAGGGGCACACGCTTCAGCATGACGTCCTCGACACCCGGATTCGCTTCGAGATACGCCTGCACCCCTTCGGTGAGGGCCAGCGGCGAGATGATGTTCACATTGATGTTGTCGGCCGCCCATTCGTTGGCCGCCACTCGGCTGACCGCCCGGATCGCTTCCTTGGCCGCGGCGTACGAGGCCTGGGTTACCTGCCCGTCGATACCGGCACCCGAAGCGAAATTGATCACCGAACCCGCGGTCGCCCGCAGATGCGGGTACGCGGCCTGCATCAACCGCACCGTCGGGTAGAAGCCGGTGCCGAACGACAGGTCGAACATGCCCTGCGTCGTTTCGAGCAACGGAGCCTGTCGCGAGGCGTGCGCATTGTTGACCAGGATATGCAAGGCACCGAAGGCTTCTAGTGCTGCGGCACAGATCTTTTCGGCGCTACCCTCCTGCGCGATATCGATATCGATGTACTTCGCCCGGCCGCCGAGATCCTCCTCCAGCGCACGTCCCGCTTCGGCGTCGATATCGGCGAAAACGACCGACGCCCCCTCGTCGGTGAAAGCCCGGACGATCCCGCGCCCGATCCCACCGGCGCCACCGGTGACTATCGCGACTCTTCCGTCGAGTCTCACGTATGTTCCTTCCGTCCCGATCTCACCATTCGCCCGAACATCTTCGGCACCATCGTTATTCGGTCGGCGGCGGAAGCAGCTTCTTCGCCGAGGCCCGCGCCTCCAGCAGCAGTTCGGCCCGGTTGTGCCCGCTGTTCTTCTCGGCGACCGCCTCGAACTGCTTCACCACCACGACGGGGCCGTTGGCCAGATTCGCCAGACCCTGCGCCGCGACATCGCGGGGTTCGGAGACCGTCAGGCCGGGCCGGTCCATCTTCAGGCCCGCCCGGTCCATGGCGGGCGTGCGGGTGAGCCCCAGCACGAGCTCCAGGACATCGACGTCGTGATCCTTCATCTCGAGCCACAGCCCTTCGGCGAAGATGCGGCCGAACGATTTCACCGCCGAGTAGACACTGATCTGGGCCGATCCCAGATAGCCGCTGAGCGAACCCACCAGCAGGATTCCGCCGCGGCGCCGTTCCTTCATGGGCGCGCCGAAATGCTGCACCAGTTTCAACTGTGCGGTGATGTTCAGATCGATAACGGCCTGGAAACGTTCGAGGTCTCCGGTCACGAATTCGTGACCGTAGGTGTTGGCGCCCGCGTTGTAGATGAACAAACCGACGACGAGATCGTCGGTGGCCTCCCGGATACGGTCGAAAGCATCGGCGGCGCACAGGTCGACCGATAACGTACGCACCTCGGCGCCATGCGCGCGGCAGGCCTCGGCGGTCGCCTCCAGCGGTTCCGGTTTACGCGCCAGCAGTACCAGGTTCATCCCCTGCTCGGCGAGCTGGACCGCGAACTCGGCACCGACGCCTTCGGAGCCGCCCGCGATAACGGCCCACGGCCCGTACTTCTGCATATCCACGTGTTTCACTCCTCGTTCTGACCCGATGCCGGGCTCATATCTCGCCGATCCGGGTCGGCGAATCCCGGCAGAACCGATTTCCGAGGCTAGAGTCGGCGGCCGGATTCGCGTTGCCGACTCCCACTGAATGGATTTGCAGCCGCCTGACCTGTGCAGGAAGGCCGTGGTGAATTCGCCCGGCTCAGGGTTGAGGGGAGCGCGTGGCCGCCACCCTCGCCCATACCTCCGGGTCGGTGCGGGGCCCGCCCGGAGTGTTCGCGCCGTAGCGCTCGATCTCGGCCGAAAGGTCGAGCGGCGCGGTCATCGAGGCGCCGCGCAGTGCTTCCTCGACGTGCTCGTCGGGTACGAGCCAGCACACCTCGAACTCGATACCGTCGGGGTCGCGGCCGTACAGCGCCTTGGTCGACCCGTGGTCGCCCGCACCGGTCAACGCCCCGGCGTCGGCCAGACCCTGCCGGGCCGCCGAGAGTTCGGACAGCGTGTCGACCTCCCATGCCACGTGATACAGCCCGACCGATCCGGGGGCCGGGACGGCCGCGCCCCGGGATTCGAACAAGCCGAGATCGTGGTCGTTGGCCGAGCCCGCGTGCCGTAGGAACGCGCCGCCGGGGAACCCGCCGGGAAGCCGCTGGAACCCGAGCACCTGCTCGTAGAAGTCGAGACTGCGCGCGAGGTCCGAGACGTACAGGACGACATGGTTGATTCCGCGCATATCCGGTGGACCTCCTCGGCCGTCGGTTTCGTCCGCCAGGCCGCCCACGGCGGTGACGGAACACATCACCCACCATCATGCTCCGCTCGGCCGGCGCTATCGCAGTCCCTCCCGGCGACCGGAACACCGTCGGGCCGGTCGCGGCGCGTATGCGCTCGTCACGCCGGGGCACCGCCATCGCTGCGCACCATCCGGCGCCGCGGACCGGTGACGCAGCGCTGTTCGAGGCTGTCCATACCGCCGGAAAAAGTTCCACTCACCGGTAAGCGGCGAGACAGCGCGATCGTCCGGCCGATACGTTCCGGAGTTGTCCACCGGATTGCCGGCTGTTTCGGGCCCGGTGGATCGGATTCGAAGGAGGCTCATGATTTCGGCGGACGCAATACCACTCGACCAGGTGCCGCAGGGCCCGGTCACGTCCTTCCGCTGCCGGGTCGAGGATTCCTGGATCGACTTCAACGACCATATGAACGCCATGTACTACGGCATCATCGTGTACCGGGGCCAGTCGAAGTTCAGCGCGCTCATCGGGATGGGCGGCGACTACGTCGATCGGACCGGCCTGGGGAAGGTCGTGGTCCAGTCGTCGCTGAGTTACGAGCGGGAGGTACGCCGCGCAGACGAGCTCGAGATCCGTTCCTGGCTGCTGGGTTCCGACGAGAAGCGGATCCACGTCCTGCACGAGGTGTTCAGCCGGGACACGCAGCGCCGAGTCGCGGTCAGTGAGCAACTGGACCTGCATTTCGACCTCGCGTCTCGACGCTCCTCCCCCATGTCGGCCGAGCAGCGGCACTACCTGACGGAGTTCGGCCGGATTCAGGCCGCGGCCGGGCTTCCCGACGGAATCGGCCGTACGGTGCGCGGACCGCAAGCGCACTCCTCACTCACCTGACAGCGGGGAACGACCCGCGTCGATGCGCTGGGTCGACCGTCACCTCGGAGCCCGAGTCCCACCGTTCGGCAGGACTCGGGTTCCGGCTGGTTCAGCCGAGGCTGAACGGCTGTCCCCAGACGGTGACGATCTCCTTGGCGGTCGCGGTTTCGACCTCCACCTCGGTGAATGCCCTGGCCTGCGCATAGCCCGCGCACCCCGAGAGCCCGATGGTGCTGTTGTGCCAGCTCACGCTGCCGCTGGTACCGGCGATCGAGGAGAAGGGCCGATGCGATTCGGAACCGAAGGCATCGGGGGCTTCCAGGTCCAGCAGGTAGAACTTCTTCGCCTGCCCCGGTCCCAGACTCAGGTTTCCACCGAGGCTGCCGCCGGCCGACTGGTTCTCGCCCGTCGAATCCGTGCTGTAGTTCGCGCCGCTGTTGGCTCCGCCGCCGGCGATATTGACCTGGCAGCCGACCACATAGCCGGGTTTGATCTTCGAGCGCGCCGGCGTGGACAGTTCGACCTGGGCACTGGCCGACACCCAGGCATTGCGGTGCAGCGGGGTGGCGCCCATCGACGGGCTGATAGTGGCCGATTCGCCGACGATGCGCAGCGTGACAGCGGTGCCGTCACCGAGGGTTTCGGTGACCGCTGCCCCGGGCAGCGGTACGAAGGTATCGGCGCCGGCGGTACCGGTGGCCAGCAACCCCACCGATGCGGCCGCCACGAATGTAGCGCGGACGAGTTTCTTGGGATCAATCATCGGTAAAACCTCTCCGGGTTCATAACTTGTCGAGAAGACGAGCGGTCGGAAATCGGGCCGTGCTCATCCGATACTGAACGGCGCCCCGTAGAGGGTGGTCTTCGAGTAGTGGTCGCCGATGATTTCCAC
Organism: Nocardia carnea NBRC 14403; assembly: GCF_000308515.1. Classification (GTDB taxonomy): domain Bacteria; phylum Actinomycetota; class Actinomycetes; order Mycobacteriales; family Mycobacteriaceae; genus Nocardia; species Nocardia carnea. The sequence goes on from NZ_BAFV01000119.1 coordinate 21,608, forward strand.
GACCGTGTAGGCCCGGGCCTGTGCGTAACCGCCGCAACCCTGGATCTCTATTTCGAAATCCCGGTATCCGACGCTGTAGACACCCGGCTGGAGAATATCCTTGAAACCGACCCGGACGAATTCGACCTCACCCGGGCCGAGCTGGATTCCGGCCGAACCGCTCAACCCGCCGCCGTTGGTGCTGACATTTCCGGAAAGCCCCGCCGAGATCGCGCTGTCGCCGATGCTGACCTGGCAGCCGACGATATAGCCGGTGTTCACCTGGGAAGCGCCGTGGGTCGACGAATTGTTCGTACCCGGCATATCGGCCGGTGTCGAATAGGGACCCGGGCGTTCGACGGTCGGCGTATGGGTGACATCGGCCGTGACCGTGCCGGATACCCACACCACCCGTCCCACACCGTTGGCGGCCATCGACGGGGAGATCACGGCATGTTCGGCCGTCCGGCTGATCGTCGCCCCGGGGGCGGCCTGATGGCCGTCGGGTAGCGGTACGAAGGTATCGGCCGTGGCGTGGCCGGCGGCCAGCATTCCGACGGCCGCGAATACCGCACTTACTCCACCCAGGCGCAGACCACAGGCATACGGGTGGCGGGGGACGTTTGCTTTCATCTGTTGACCCTCATCTCGATCGAAAGCGGGCATGCCGATACCGGCACTGTTTCCGGAATATCGCCGGAAGGATATGGACAGGCCACTACGCCGAATATCGCGCGATTGTTCGACCAATGAGCACGTTGAATTACCCGGACAGCACAAACCCGGGACGGCGAAGTGGTTCCGGTCAGCCGAGCGGATACATTCGGTGACCGGCGCAATGAATGCGGCGCTACCGCCACGCCGATTGTCAGGGTGTGGCGTTATGCCGCCGCCCGGAATTCCGGACGGCGGGGAGGACACCGCAACTACTCGGCTATAAGGGGTGGGTTGCGGTCATGACGTTCCCTTCTTCTTCCTCCGCTGGCCGCCCGGCGCGGATATATGCGCCGAATGCGGAGGTTCGCGGCCACCGGCCCGCTGTTCCCCGCCGGCCGTTTCCGAGGCCGGCGCAACAGCACGGACCGGTCGCCCCGTAGCGGTCGGCAACCGTGTGTCTCGACCGGCGCGGACACCGGCCCCGCGCGGTGCAGACCGCTTCGGGGACCGGTGCATTCCGGGCGATTCGATGTCGACCGTAAGCCGCCGCCGTAAAAGAGACCATCGCCACTCCCGCTCAGCGAGAATCGCATTGGTGCCGGGGGTTCCGCGGCGTCGTTGCCGCACTGCTCTACCGCCCGGCTCGGTCGTCCGGATCGCCGGCACCGAAGAGACGCACACCGGCACGAACACCGGCGGAAGGAATCGGCGTCAGAGCTTGAACCGCCCGGCGAAGCTGCGCAGCGGCAGGTCCGCACTGGTGATGATGCCCGGCCGGGCCGCGACCACGGACCGCAGCGAGTGCAGTGCGGGCATACCGGTGACGGTCATGCCGATGGAGGCGAAACTTGCGGGGTCGGACAGGTCGACCCCCTTGCGGGGGAAGACCATATGTTTGCTGTAGATACTGGGATCGCCGGTGATCTGGGTGATGTAGCAACCCTTGATCTTCCACGCCGGGTCGGTATGCGGGGTCATCTGCCATTCGAGATGTGATTCGACCCGTGGTACGCCGTCGACGAGGCCCTGGTACTTGATGTAGTTGGCGCCGAGCGACCCCTTGGGCAGGAAATACCAGCCGAGATCGACATCTTCGGTGCAGGCGCCCAGTTCGTAACCGAAGGTGACCTCGTCGAGTTCCAGGCCGAACGCGTCGGCCATGAGATACACCGAATCGGCGAATACCGCGGTGTATTTGTGCAGCGATTCCGGAATGGTCGGATCGTCGACCGGGCGGCCGTAGCCGACGGCCTTCCAGGTGTCGACGGAATGGTGGCAAGAGACGTCGACCGATTCGGTCACGGTGACGTTCTCGATCTCGGCGACATCCGCGCTGTGCACGATCCCGAGGATCTGGGCCAGGCCCGGGTTCATCCCGGTGCCGTAGAACGTCGCGTTACCGCGTTCGCAGGCGGCGGCGATGACCTCGCTGACCTTGCGGCCGGAGGGATGCGGGTGGTTGGTGTCGCGGTGGTAACCGGTGATCCAGTCCGCCGTGGTCACCACGTTGATCCCTGCTTCGAGGACCTTCTCGTAAAGGTCTTCGTCCGGGAAGACGCCGTGGAAGGTGAGCACATCGGGCCCGGCGGCGATGATCTCCTCGACCGTCCCGGTGGCGGTCACGCCGATCGGTTCGATACCCACGATCTCGCCGGCGTCGCGGCCGATCTTCTCCGGGGTGTAGCAGTGCAGCCCGACGAGTTCGAGGTCGGGATGGTTGCTGATCCGGCCGATCATCTCGGTGCCGAGATTGCCGGTCGCTACCTGGAATACCCGGATCTTGTCGGTGCTCATAGGGGGCCTTTCGGTCTGGCGAGGGTGACTATTCGAGCGGGCTGGTTACGACGGGTCGTTCGCGGGCCGGACGGCACCGCTGTACTGCCGGTGCGGATCCGCGCCGGCCGGACCGCCGTCGGGGTAGAACTGCCGCGCCCATTCCCGTAGCGCCGTGAACCCCTGGTACTCCTTGCGGGACAGTGCGGGCGGATCCGAATAGCGCTGGTGTGCCCAGATCTCGATATCGGCCTCGAACTGCTCGATGACGAAATCTGCCATCGTCTTCCCGTACCGGCCGATCTCCGGGGAATCATCTCCCGGTTTGCGGCCGATCCACACTGTGAAGCGGATATCGGAGGTGTATTCGTCCACCGGCGTCACCGCCGGCATGGTGCGGTTGTCGACCATGCCCCAGCTTTTGGTGATCGAACATCCCAGCCCCGCGTTGATCGATTCGACGCCGCTGTTGACCTGGTCCGCGGCCACCGATTCGTCGAAGGCGATGGTGAAATCCACGTAGGAGACCGGGCCGGAGAAATCGTGCCGGGTGAACTCCGGGACGAACGGGGTCTTGTGCACGAACTTGAAATGCGCGAAATCGACACCGTTCTCCATGACGTACTGGGGATGCATCTCCAGCCCCGTCCGGAACAGGGTCGCCGCGGGGACCGGCGGGTAGTAATCGGCGGCGGTGTGATCGTCACCGAAGGCGGTGAACATATCCGGCACCTCGAAGTGCGGCGGTCGTCCCTCGATATCGAACCAGATCCACACCGCCTCGTTGCGTTCCACCACGGGGTAGGTGCGGATCCGGCGACCCTTGTTCGGATGGCTCTCGTACGGGATGCAGACATTGCGTCCCTCGCGGTTCCACTCCCACCCGTGGAAGGGGCATACCAGGTTCTCGCCCTCCACCCGGCCGCCGTATCCGAGATGGGCGCCGAGGTGTTCACAGTAGGCGTCGAATACCGCGACCCGGCCGGATGCCGAACGCCAGGCCACCATCTCGCGGCCGAAGTACTTCATCTTGTGCACCGCACCGGTGGTGATCTCATTGCACCAGGCCACCTGGAACCAGCCCGTCGGCTCCATCGACAGCGGCGGTTTCGCCATCTGAACCCTCCACGCCTTCGTGAGCTGCCCGGATCGGCCGATCCGGCCACGCGCCCACCGATGGTAGAATCCTCTACGAAAGAATACAAGAGGGCTATGTGAAACTCGGGGATCCGGCTCGCCACCGGTAGAATCGCTGCTCGTGACGGAAACGGCGGCAGGTGAACGGCGCGCCAACAGGCGCGGAATCCAGTCTCGGGAGAGCATGCTCGAGGCCGCGATCGTCTCGCTGGCCACCGGCGATCCCGCCGCCGTCTCCGGTAACCGCATCGCCCGCGATATCGGCGCGACCTGGGGCGTGATCAAGTACCAGTTCGGCGATATCGACGGCCTGTGGGCGGCGGTGCTGCGACGCACCGCGGACAAACGCGGTGATCTGCCCGCCGGCATCAAACCGGACGGCACCCTGCACGAGCGGGTCGCCGCCATGATCACCGCCATGGCCCGCGGTCTGCGCAGCCGGGAATCCCTGGCGATCGAAACCCTGCGCGCCGCCCTCCCCCGCGACCACGCCGAACTCGAACGCGATTTCCCGCTCACCGCCGCCGAACTGGCCTCCTGGAAACCGCACTGGGATACCGCCTGCCAGAAGGCATTCGCCGACCTCGATCTGGACCCGGCCAAGATTCGCAAGGTGGCCGCCCTCATCCCCGCCGCGATGCGCGGGATCACCTCCGAACGCACCCTGGGCACCTACGGCGACCTCGACGACGCCCTCGACGCCCTGATCGGCGGGATCGTCGCCTACCTGGAGGCGTGAAACGAACCGTCGACCGGAACCGTCGGTCTCGCCGAATCCGCCGACAAGAAGCTCGCCCGCAATCCACACTGACCGCTGTGCGCCCCACGCGTCACACCCGACATCCGGCAGAGGAGTATCGATGGCCGCCGACAGCGCAGCGGTACAGGTTTCGCAGGTGTCCGCCGAGGACTTCGCCGATATCCTGGCCCAGACCCGCGAGTTCGTCCGCGATGCGGTCGTACCGCGCGAACAGGAAATCGCCGATACCGACCGTATTCCCGACGATATCCGCCGCGCGGCCGCCGATATGGGCCTGTTCGGGTACGCCATCCCGCAGGAATGGGGCGGGCTCGGCCTGAACCTCGCCCAGGATGTCGAACTGGCTCTCGAGTTCGGATACACGACCCTGGCGTTCCGGTCCATGTTCGGCACCAACAACGGCATCGCCGGACAGGTACTGGTCAACTACGGCACGGAGGAACAGAAGCGGGCGTGGCTGGCGCGGATCGCCTCCGGCGAGGTGGTGGCCTCCTTCGCGCTCACCGAACCCGGCGCGGGCTCCGACCCGGCCGGGCTGCGCACCAAGGCCGGGCGCGACGGCGACGAGTGGGTGATCGACGGCGAGAAGCGTTTCATCACCAATGCGCCCGTGGCCGACCTGTTCGTGGTCTTCGCCCGCACCCGGCCCGCCGACGCCGACGGTCCCGGTATCGCGGTATTCCTCGTGCCCGCCGCGACACCGGGCGTGGAGATCGGGCCGAAGGATCGCACAATGGGCCAGGAGGGCGCTTGGACTTCCGACGTGCGGTTCACCGGCGTACGGGTGCCGGCGTCGGCGCTGGTAGGCGGCAGCGAAGACGTCGGCTACCGGGCGGCGATGGTGTCGCTGGCCCGGGGCCGGGTGCATATCGCCGCGCTCGCCGTCGGCTCGGCGCAACGGGCGCTCGACGAATCGGTCCGCTACGCCGCCACGGCGACCCAGGGCGGCACCCCGATCGGCGATTTCCAGCTGGTCCAGGCCATGATCGCCGATCAGCACACCGGTGTGGTCGCCGGGCGCGCCCTGGTCCGCGATATCGCCGCCCGCTACGTCTCCGGGGAGGACCGCCGGGTGGGTCCGTCGGCGGCGAAACTGTACTGCACCGAAATGGCGGGCACGGTGGCGGACCTGGCGGTGCAGATCCACGGCGGCACCGGCTATATGCGTGATGTGGCGGTCGAACGGATCTACCGCGAAGTGCGCCTGCTGCGCCTGTACGAGGGCACCAGCGAAATCCAGCGCCTCATCATCGGCGGGCGGCTGGTCGGACAAGCCGAACGGGAGGCGAACGGCGGGCAGCACTGAACGTTCGGCCCACACATTTCTTCTCGCACACTATGGATCGGAGCTGAGTATGGGCTTGCTGGAAGGGCGGGTGGCCGCGGTCACCGGCGCCGCGCAGGGCATCGGATTACAGATCGCCCGCACCTTCGTCGCGGAGGGCGCGCGGGTCGCCCTCGGCGATATCGACGATGCGGCCGGAGCTGCCGCGGTGGCCGAACTCGGTGGCGAATCGGTGGCCCGCTACACCCACTGCGATGTGCGTGACGCCGCCCGAGTGGAGGCGTTGCTCGATACGGCCGAGCAGTTCGGGCCGATCGGTGTGTTCGTCAACAACGCCGGCATCACCCGCGACGCCACCATGCGCAAGATGACCGAAACCGATTTCGACGATGTGATCGCCATCCATCTCAAGGGCACCTGGAACGGCACCCGGGCCGCTGCCTCCCGGATGCGCGAACACGGCCGCGGCGCCATCGTCAATATCTCCTCCCTCTCCGGCAAGATCGGCCTGCCCGGCCAGACGAACTATTCGGCCGCCAAGGCCGGGATCGTCGGGCTCACCAAGGCCGCGGCAAAGGAAGTGGCGTTCAAGAACGTGCGCGTCAACGCGGTGCAGCCGGGCCTCATCCGCACCGCCATGACCGAGGCCATGCCGCAGAAGGTCTGGGCTCAGAAAATGGCCGAGATCCCGCTCGCACGAGCGGGTGAGCCGAACGAGGTCGCCGATGTGGTGTTGTTCCTGGCCTCCGACCTGTCGTCCTATATGACCGGAACCGTTCTGGAGGTCACCGGTGGAAGGTTCATGTGATGCGTGACGTGGTGATCTGCGAACCGGTACGCAGCCCGATCGGCCGATTCGGTGGCACCCTGAGCAGTCTGACGGCCGCCGACCTCGGTGAGACGGTATTGCGCGCGCTGCTCGACCGGACCGGTCTGGCCGCCGAGGCCGTCGACGATGTCGTTCTCGGCAACTGCTATCCGAGCAGCGAGGCCCCCGCCATCGGCCGGGTGGTCGCTCTGAACGCGGGTCTGCCCGTGCACGTTCCCGGTATGCAGGTCGACCGCCGCTGCGGCTCCGGTCTGCAATCGGTGTTGCAGGCGGGTATGCAGGTCGCCACCGGGATGAGCGAACTCGTCGTCGCGGGCGGGGTCGAGAGTATGAGCAATGTCGTCTTCTACGCCACCGATATGCGCCGCGGGGTCAAGAGTCCCGGCGTGACCCTGCACGACGGCCTGGCCCGGGGCCGGGTCACCGCGGGCGGACGCGACTACCCGGTGCCGGGCGGCATGCTCGAAACCGCGGAGAACCTGCGCCGCGATTACGGTATCGGCCGCACCGAACAGGACGAATTGTCCGTCACCTCGCACCGGCGTGCGGTGGCCGCGCAGCAGTCCGGCGTATTCGCCGAGGAGATCGTCCCGATCACCGTGCCGTCGCGACGATACCGTCGTCGAAGAGATCGCACGCGGCTGGATGAGCGTATCCGGCGAGATCAACACCCATTTCATCGTCGCCCATATGATCGCCCGCCACGACACCGACGCCCAGAAGGCGCACTACCTGCCGAAGATGGCGACCGGCGAGATCCGCGGCTCGTTCTCCATGTCCGAACCCGTCCTCGGCAAAATCGACAATTTGGCTACATGGGCGTCGACACCACCGAAGCCTTCTTCGACGGCTTCCGCACCGGCGCCGACGCCGTCCTCGGCAGCGAACCCGGCAAGGGCTTCACCCATATGATGGACGGAATCGAAGTCGGCCGCGTCAACGTCGCCGCCCGCGCCTGCGGTATCGCCCTGCGCGCCTTCGAACTCGCCATCGCCTACGCCCAGCAGCGCCACACCTTCGGCAAACCCATCGCCGAACACTAGGCCATCCGCCCACCTCATGATGTTGACTTCCTCCCGGCCGTGAACGACCGGGATTCCTCCTGAACCACACGGCCCTGAGGCGGGTTCCTGCTTCACCGAGGCGAGCCGCCCGCTACGCGGCCGGACTTACCGCCTCTCCACAAGCGTTTCGACTCTCCGCAAGCCCTGCGGCGAGAACATTCCGAGCAGCATTCACATCACGATCGTGCACAACACCACAGGTGCACGTCCATTCCCGCACGTGTAACGGCTTGGAGTCCCCGACCACCCCACAGGCCGAACACATCCGAGTCGAAGGAAACCAGCGATCCACCCGGGCAAACCTGCGGCCGCGCCGAGCGGCTTTCTCCTCCAGCATCCGGGTGAACATGCCCCACCCCGCATCGTGCACCGACTTCGCCAGATTCGTCCGCGCCAGACCCCGCACACACAAGTCCTCCACGAATATCGCTTGGTTCTCGCGAACAATCCGCGTCGAATGCTTATGCACGAAATCCCTGCGCATATCGGCCACCCTCGCGTGCGCCTTCGCAACCCTGATCCGGGCCTTCACCCGATTCCGCGACCCCTTCTCCTTACGAGACAGGCACCGCTGCGCCTTCTTCAACCGCCGCTCGGCCTGCCGCAAAAACCTCGGACTATCGATCCTGCGCCCGTCCGACAACACCGCGAACGTAGCCAAGCCCAGGTCGATACCCACCTCGGCATCGACCACCGGCAACGGATCGTCGCCGACCGCGACCACGAACGACGCGAAATACCGGCCCGCCGAATCCTTCACGACCGTGACCGAGGACGGCTCCGACGGCAACTCCCGTGACCAGGCAACCTTCAGTTCGCCGACCTTGGCCACGTACAGCTTGCGGTTCGCCCGCAGGCTGAAACCGTTGCGGGTGCACCGGATCGCCTGCCGATTGTCCTTCCGGGACCGGAACCGGGGCTTGCCGAGTTTCGGGCCTTTACGCTTCCCGGATAGGGAGTCGAACCAGTTCCGGTACGCGGCGCGGGCGTCCTGGCAGGCTTGTACCAGCACCACCGATGACACCTCCGCCAGCCATGCACGTTCGGGGGTGCGTTTGGCTTTGGTGACCACCTGCCGCTGAACCTCGGTATCCGACAGTTTCACACCGGCCGCATGCGCGTGTTCGCGGGCGCGGAGGTTGTCGTTGTACACCACCCGCGCACACCCGAACGCCTGCGCCAGCGCGATGCGCTGACCAGGCGTCGGGTAGATGCGGAAGTTGTACCGAAGCTGCACCCGCGCACCGTAACAACGACCACCGACACAAACCCTCGACCCCTGATCGCGAAACGGTTGATGCGCTATCCCTGCCCTGAAAAACCCGGCTTACGCGTTACGTTTCATGGTCATCCACAGCACCGACACGGACGCCCGGAAAATCCGCGACACCAGGGTTCGGATCAGCGCGCGAATTACCGTTCCCCAATCGGCGGTGGCGTTGCTGTAATGCGGCTATGCCTCATCCCCGACCTCAGCTCGCTCTCAACGCGTTCATCTATCCCGCGGGCCATCACGAGGCCGCCTGGCGGCATCCGCTCAGCCGCCCGGAGCGGATCTACGATGTGCGCTACTACCAGGAGATCGCGCGGACCGCCGAAGCCGCGGCCTTCGATGCGATCTTCTTCGCCGACGGCCCCGCCCTGCGGACCAGCGTGGCCTACAACGCCGCGCCCGGTCTGGAACCGATCACGCTGCTCACCGCGATCGCCGCCGCCACCAGCCGGATCGGTCTGATCGCGACGGCGTCGACCACCTATTACGAGCCCTACAACCTGGCCCGGCTCTTCTCCTCGCTCGACCATATTTCCGGTGGCCGGGCGGGCTGGAATATCGTCACCACCGGAACCGATCTGGCCGCCGCCAATTTCGGTCTCGACCAGCACCCCGACCACACCGAACGTTATGCGCGGGCCCGCGAATTCGTCGACGCCGTGACGGCACTGTGGGACAGCTGGGAGGACGACGCCGTCCTGCTGGACCGTGCCGCCGGCCGCTACGCCGACCCGGACAAGATCCATCCCATCCATTTCGACGGAGAACATCTGCGGGTGCGTGGCCCGTTCACCGCCGCCCGCACCCCGCAGGGTTATCCGGTGCTGGTGCAGGCCGGCGCTTCGAACGACGGCCGCGCGTTCGCCGGCCGCTACGCCGAGGCGATCTTCACGGCACATCAGCGGCTCGGCGACGCCCAGGCCTTCTACACCGATATCAAACGCCGCGCGACCGAATTCGGCCGCGACCCCGATCATGTGAAAGTTCTGCCCGGCCTCAGCCCGTTCATCGCCGCCACCGAAACCGAGGCGAAACAGCTCGAACGGGAGTTCAACGAGCTCACGGTGCCCGAATACGGTCTCGACCAGCTGGAAGGACTCGCCGGTGAGTCTTTGCGGCGACTGCCGCTCGACGAACCGGTGCCCGCCGGCCTGTTCGCCGACGCGGGCGATGTCACCGACAACACGGCCAGCCGGCGCCAGGTCGTGGCCGGTATCGTACGCCGCGAAAACCCCACCCTGCGCGGCCTGCTGCACCGTCTCGCCGGTGCCCGCGGGCACCGAGTATTCGCCGGAACCCCGGAACAGGTGGCCGACACCATCGAGGAATGGTTCACCTCGCGCGCCGCCGACGGATTCAATGTCATGCCGCCCTACTACCCCGGCGGGCTGGAGATCTTCACCGAAACCGTGGTACCGATCCTGCGCGAGCGCGGCCTGTTCCGCGCCGAGTACACCGGCACCACGCTGCGTGACCATCTGGGTCTCCCGAAACCGGCAAGCCGGTTCACGCCCGTGCCGATACCGGGTTAGCCAACTCGTCCTCGCTGCCCGAGGTCCATCCAGCCGGTCTGGACAGGGCCCGGGGCGACCACGTTCACGCGGATGCCGCGCGGTGCCAGGTCCAGTGCGGCCGAGCGGGTGAGTGCTTCCAGCGCCGCCTTGGATGTTCCGTATAACCGGTCTGGCCGGGGAAAGCTCCGGAGTTTCGCAATGGGCCGCGTTGTTGACAAGCACATTGATCGCGCCGGCACGGGTTGCGACCGCAACCACGAGCCGGGCAGCGCCGTCCGGTTCGAACCGCGTGTTCAGAGTCGTAGTTCCGCAATGACAGGGTTGGAGGCCAACTGTGGATATTCTTCCCCCAGTTCGACCAGCACAGCGTCCCGGAAGGCCGGCCACGCATCCCTGAGCTCGGCGATGCTACAAACCGCCTCGGCAGTGGAGTACGTGCACGAGATCCGGACCTTCCCGGCGTCGGGCGTGAAAACGATCAGCTCGTCGTTTTCGGTGAAACCAACCCTGCAACGCTCGCCGTGCTCCAGGTATCCCGCCATCCCGTGCATCGACCAGAGAATGGGCTCATCACGCTCTCCCTCCTGCCCTGTCCCGAAATCGCAACCAGAGACCAGAGTAGTCGGGATCGAAACACTACTGCTGCACCAACAATGCGAGGTCGGCGGCATGAGCCCTCTCGCGGCGCAGAACCTTTCCCACCGGATCGGCCGAATCCATCCCGATCTCGACGTTGTCGGGGAACTCATGCAGGGTCCCGTAACCGAGCACTGGATGTGGAATCAGTCCGCGAATGGCGGGCGCGGAGACCGGAATCGGGCTGCGTGGATCGGTAATTCAAGGGCCGCACGGAATTACGCGGGTGAGGCCGCGGCGCATCCGCCGGCACGAGGTTTCGAACGAGGCGAGCATCGAGGCAACCCGGAGGTATCCGCGGGCGCGGTCCGGGTCGGCCGCGATTTCCACCATCTCCTGGAACCGCTCGCTGCGCCGGCCGGCATCGGTCTGGCGCATTTCCTCGTAGTTCTTCTGGGTGTTCTGCTGGACGTCCAGCGCCGCCGCATCCCGGCGGACCCGCGCGTAGGTCGCCACGGCACGGTCCGGGTCACCGCCGGTGAGTGCGTAACAGACAGCTTCCACGGCGGCGTGTGCGTCGTGGATACCGCTGTTCATTCCCATTCCGCCGAGCGGGTTGTTGATATGCGCGGCATCGCCGAGCAGCAGTACCCGGCTCAGGCCGAAGGTCGCGGCCAGCCGCTGGTGCACCGAGTAGATCGTGGAATGCACCACCGGATACGGCTCGGGGAGCCGGACCACACTCTGCAACCGCCGCTGAATGTTGTCCGGCGCGAGCGCTTCTTCGTCGGATTGCCCGTCGACGATCGGGAACAGCACCCGCCAATGCGAAGGAGTGCGCAACAGCACGCCCCAGTCGTCGGGATCGTAGATATAGGAAACCGGTGCGAGTCCGGGCATATCGGCGGTGAAATCGTGGGTTGTCGACGCGACCAGAAAACGCTCGGGGTAGGTCACGCCTTCGAAGGCGATCCCCAGGGTGCGGCGTACCGCAGAGTTCGCGCCGTCGGCCGCCAGGACCCAGTCCGCGGTGATCGACGGTTCGAAGGTGTCGCCGGGCAGGAACAGCCGGGCGCACCCGGTGCCGATCTCGGCCCGCTGCACCGGCGCGCCGAAACGCAAGGTGACGTTGGGCATCCGTTCGAGATGGCGCCGGATGATCCGGGTGAGTTTGCTCTGCTCACACTGCACCCGGTACGGGTACGGCGTGTCCTCCGACAGCACCGACATATCCAGATGCGCGACGAGTTCCCGGGAGTGGCCCCGGTAACCTACGGGCCCCATCCCGACCACGACAACAGGAGCGTTCACGTGGAACTCCCTTTCGGAAGCAGATACGAATGGCTGCTCAGCGGGTCGGCCGGGTCACCAGGTCGGGAAATCCGTAGGCCTGTCCATGGCCTCGACCGGTGCGGCCGGATGCATCGCCGGTCACGCTGACGCCCCTCCGGCAACGCCCCGGATAGTGGTGAGGGTTCTCCGATGATGAAGCCGAGTCGCACTGACGGGACTCCATTACTACTATGTGCAACAGACGATTTCGTCATACGGACACAGCACGACCGCGCCGCCTGAATCGGATCGGGCGGCGCGGTCGGCCGGATATCCTCGGCGCCGGTGCCGGGATGCTACTTACCGGTGCGCCGATACGTCACAGACTTCCGTTCAGCACCGTCGCGTATTCCGTACGCAGCTGCCGTTTGAGCACTTTTCCGGACGGATTCTTGGGCAGCGATTCGGTGATCACCACATGTTTCGGGCACTTGAATCCGGCGAGGACGGACCGGGCGTGGCTCAGCACATCGTCGGCGGTGAGCCCGCTCCCCGCTTTGGGCACAACCACCGCGACAACCGCTTCCACCCAGCGTTCGTGGGCCACACCGAAAACAGCGACCTCGCTGACATCGCCGAGCCGGTAGATGGCCTCCTCGACTTCCCGGCTCGCCACGTTCTCGCCACCGGTCTTGATCATGTCCTTCTTCCGGTCGACCACGTATAGGTAGCCGTCATCGTCGAAGTAGCCCAGGTCTCCGGAGTGCAACCATCCTCCGCGAAAGGCTTCCTCGGTCTTCGCTTCGTCGTCGTAGTAGCCGAGAGTCGCCTGCGGAGACCGGTGCACGATCTCGCCGACCACCCCGGCCTCCACCGGCTCATCGTCGTCGTCGACGATGAGCGTTTCGACGTTGAGCACAGGCCGGCCCGCGGATCCGGCGTGGGATCGCTGACGGTCGGGGCCGAGGATGGTCGCCACCGGAGCCATCTCCGTCTGGCCGTAGAAGTTCCACAGGTCCAGTGCGGGCAGCCGCCGCTGGATTTCGTCGAGAACGGCCACCGGCATGGCGGAGGCGCCGTAGTAGCCCTTGCGCAGCGAGGACAGATCCGTTTCGTCGAAAGCGGGCGAACGGAGCAGGCTTATCCACACCGTGGGCGGCGCGAACAGTTTGGTGGCCCGGTGTTTCTCGACGGCGCGCAGCACGGTATCCGGGTCCGGACCCGGCAAGATGATGCTCGTCGCACCGAGGTAGACATCCGTTCCCAGGAAGCAGTCCAGCTGGGCACAGTGGTAGAGCGGCATCGCATGGATTTCCACGTCATCGGCCGACATACCGCCGTCGACCATGCACGAGACGTATTGCCACAACAGCGAACGACTCGACAGCAGAACCCCTTTGGGACGGGACTCGGTGCCGGAGGTGAACATCATGCGGACCGGATCGTCGTCGTCGACCTCCACCTCCGGTGCCGCACCGTCGTGGTCGAGCCAATCCTGCAGATCCGTCCAGCCGGGCCGGGAGTCCTCCGCGCCGGCGCGGAGCTGCACTCGAGCCGAGACCCGGCCCGCCGACTGCGTCAGCGCCGCGTCGGCGACAGGAATCAGTGAATCTTCGACCACGAACCCGGTGGCACCGCTCGCATCGAGGAGATAGGCGATCTCGGCGGCGCCGAGCATGAAGTTCAACGGAACGAAAACCACCCCGGTGCGCGCCGTGGCGAAGTTCAGCACCGCGAACTGCCAGCAGTTCCGGGAAAGGATCGCCAACCGGGAACCCTTTCCGAATCCTGCGTGCACCAGAGCGGCGGCGGTGCGGTCCACCGCCGCGTCGAACTCCGCGAACGAGAGGGAGGTGGCACCGTCGACGACGGCAGTCTTGTCACGTTCGCGTCGAGCAGCTCGGCGTGGAAGGTCGCCCAGGGTATGGCGGCGCGCCCGCCGGTTCAGAGAATTGGACATCGACACTCTTTTCCACTGGATCGAACAGGAGCCGGAACCGGAACAGCGGTCAGCGCCCTATCTTCAGCATCCTGCCCACGGTGCCCTGCCAGAGCGTCCCGTCCGGCCCGATCGTCCCGGTCAGCTGCAACGGCTCGTCGACCGGCGCGACACCGACCTGCTGGTACGCGCGACGTTCCCCGGTATCGAAATCCACCGCGGTGTAGTAGACGGGGCCGACCTGCTGGATATCGACTCCGGGCGACAGTGGCCCGTAGGAAAGACCGTGAATCAACCCGTCGCCACGGGACAGCCGCGGCAAGGTCGCCATCCGGTCGGCGCTTTCCCAGACCCGCCGGCAACCGTCCTCGCCGACATCGACGCGGGTCATACCACCGACGAACGCTGCCTGCGGCGGATCGCTGGGGCCCGAGGTCGCCTGCGGCGGATAGGAGAACCCGTAGGTACTCGGGATGACCAGCGAATTCCTCCAAGCCATCGGCGAGTTCTCCGTTCCCTGCCCGGAAGTCTCGAAGGCCGGCATCCGGCACACTTCCGACCCGTCATCGGAACGGTAGACGGTCAACTCGGGCCGGGCCGCATCATCGACGATCGCCACCCAGGCGTCGCCACCGGGCCCGAAATAGGTGGGTGTGGTACCCGATCCGGGTCCCAGCTGACCCGGTTTACGCACCGAACCCGCCGCGTACGGCGCGCGCCAGAGCACAGCCGGCGAGCCGTCCGCACCGATACGCATCTCGTACAGTGCCTCGGTGGTCAACACCGAGACACCGTCGGGGCGGACGGACAACCCATTGGTCAGATCCTCCCCCTCCGGCAGCTGGGCGGTCGCAATATGTCCGTCCGCGCCGGCCGTGCCGACCACACCGTGGGTCGTGACGAACCAGATGCCGCCGCGGTGATCCGGTGCGACACCGGTGATCGCGTCCCCCGCCGGAATATGAGCGCTCACATCGACGCGTTCGTCGATGAACAACTCCCAGCGCCCGTCGGTGGTGCGCCGGTGGGCGACCTTGTTGATCACCCCGGCGCCGTCGGCGACGACCACCCGATCGCTGGCGTCGAGGTAGCCGTAGACACCACCCAGCAGACCGCCTTTCGGCAATTGGATCGAGGCTACCGGAGCCGCGGAGACCGGGTCGAAGAGTTTCACCGTGGGCACCAGGATGTCCGGCGGTGTCAGGCCGACGTAGCTGTTGCACAGCGACAACGGCATACCGTCGGCGCCGATGAATGTCGCGGCGCACACCCCGCCGGGAACGGACGAAGCCACCACATGTCCACCCGGCCCGGGGCCGGCGTGCGGGGTGGAATCGGACGAGGCGAGATCACCGTGCATCAGTGCGGTTCCCGCGGGCCCGACGTCGGGCGCTCCCTCGTTCGCCGCGGTAGGGCCCGCGCCCGCCGTGAGGATCAGTGCGGCGGCGAGCACCGGGCCGATCCGCTGGATTGTCCGGCGCGGGGATGAGCGCATAGGTGTGGGCTCCCGTTCTCGACGGTCGACATTGTCCTCCGGCTCGAGGCAGTTCGATCATCCAGGATGACTCGACGAGTAAGGAACAGGACTTCCCTGTCCCGGTGAACGGAACACCGCCGCGCCGAGGGCCGGGAAGGGTGAGGGTATCCGCCTCGGTCACCGTTCGGCGGCCGAGGCGAGTTGGGCGGCAACAACTTTCTGGCCGGCCGGTATCTTTGGATCGATACCGGCCGCCAGACGGATTCGTACCGCCCGGGTCAGGCAGTGACGCGGGCCGCTGCTCCCGCGTCGACCGGCATCACGGTGCCGGTGATATGCGCGCTTGCCTCATCGGCCAGATACAGCACCGCCCGGGTCACTTCGAACGGTTCGAGGAACGGCACCGGCTGCGCGTGCAGCGTCGCGAAGATCGGTTCGGCATCGGCGAGAGTCGGAGATTCCAGGTCCGGCCGCATCTTCCGGTACAGGGCGTCGTTCTGCGCCATGGGTGTCGCGATATTGCCCGGCGCGATCACGTTCGCCGTTACGCCGTGCGGGGCAAGGTCGAGCGCAACGCTTTTCGTCATCCCGACGACCCCCCATTTCGACGCACAATAGGCGGCCTGCCCCGGAGCCGCGCCACGGCCGAGCATGGAACTGATCGTGATGATCCGGCCGTAACCCCGCGCGATCATGCCGGGCGCGACAGCGGCGACGGTATTGAACACTCCCGTCAGATTCGTCCCGATCACCTCGGCCCAATGGCCGTCGAACGCCTCCTGGATCGGCGCCCCCGCCGACACACCCGCATTGGCGATCGCGATGTCGATTCCGCCGAACTCCGACTCCGCCCGAGACACCAGCGCCTGGATGGCCGCCTGATCCGCAGTATCGGCCCGCTCGGCGATACAGCGCCGGCCCGCTGCTTCGATCAGTGCCTTGGTCTCCGCGAGTTCGTCCTTGCGCCCCATCGCATAAACAACCGCCGGCACGTCCTCGCAACGGTCACAGATCACCACATCGGCGCCCCGTTCGGCCAGCGCGACGGCATGCGCCCGGCCCTGCCCCCGTGCGGCACCGGTGACCAGCGCGACCCGGCCCGTGAAATCGTTCATTACATCCTCCTGATACGCCCCGGTCGGTCGGAGTTGCCGACTGTCACCACGGCAGCGCCTTCCATGTGGTCGTCACGTTTCGCATGACTCCCGAGGTCACACGTGTAACACGCAGGAAGTCGGCGGCGCGGCGCAGATTCCGCACGGTGGGATTCCCGTGCCGGCGTTTCCGGCCACGCATCGGTTGCGGTGCCCCGACAGATCGCGCCGCGGCACACGCCCGCCACGCGGTGCAGCCGGGCAGGGCCGGAAGTCACATACGCTGCATACGTCCCGGTCGTCCCCGGCCGGACCGCCGTGTATCGAACGACCAGATCGGAAGGAGTGCGATGAGGCTGGCCGGAAAAGTCGCGATCGTGACCGGAGGAGCGGGCGGGATCGGGCGCGGGATCGTCCGGGCATTCACCAAGGAAGGCGCTGAAGTGCTTTTCGTCGATATCGACGACGACGCGGGCGCGGCGCTCGAAACCGAACTGGCCGGAACCGGGAAGTTCCTGAACGCCGATATCTCGAAAGAGGCGAACGCGGCGGTGATCGTGAAAGCGGCGATCGAGGCGTTCGGCAGACTCGATATCGTGGTCAACAATGCGCATGCCTCCCGGCAGGCGCCGCTGCTGGAGACCACTCAGGAGATGCTGGATCTGTCCTTCGGGACCGGCTTCTATCCGACCTTCTGGCTGATGAAGGCCGCGCACGATCAACTGGCCACCAATCAGGGCACGATCATCAACTTCGCCTCGGGGGCCGGTATCGAAGGGCAGGAGAATCAGGCCTCTTATGCGGCCGCGAAGGAGGCCATCCGGGCGATCAGCCGAGTCGCCGCCAACGAGTGGGCGGTCGACAACATCAACGTGAACCTGATCTCGCCGCTCGCACTGACCGAAGGCGTCGAGTCCTATATCGCCGCGAATCCCGGTATCGAGGATGTTCTGCTGGCGAAGACCCCGCTACACCGGTTCGGTGATCCCGAGGCCGATATCGGCCGGGTCGCGGTGTTTCTCGCCAGCGCGGACGCCGACTACATCACCGGGCAGACCATCATGGTCGACGGCGGCAGCATCAAACTGCGGTAAACCGAGGCGCAGGTTCGGCCCACCGGCCCGGTCAGCGGCCCAGGCGCTTGGCACACTCCGCCATTTCGTCGATCACGAGATCCATGGAGGTGGCGTGGCGGGACGCAGACAGGACGAGGCGATCGGCGCCGAGTGCGCGGGACCGGTCGAGCTTGGACTCGTCCAGGCGCGGCAGGGTGGCGCCGAGTACCAGGGAGATATCCCCGGGATCGCGCTCGGCCGCCACTGCCGCTGCGCGCATGGCGCCGATCGCCGTATCCAGGTCGTCGCCGGCCAGCCCCAGTGGCTGGAACCCGTCGCCCAACCGGCCGGCCCGGCGCGCGGCCGCCAGGCTGTGGCCGCCGATGTACAGCGGGACCCCGGTGTCTCGGAAAGGTTTCGGTCGGCTGTAGGCACCGGTGAACGAGAAGTATTCGCCGCGGAAATCCACACCGTCGCGACCGGCCCACAGTGCCCGCATGACCGCGATGGCTTCGTCGGCAATCTTGCCGCGACGGTCGAACCGGCCGCCGCAGGCCTCGATCTCCTCCCGCATCCAGCCGAGACCGAGGCATATACGCAGGCGCCCACCGGAGAGCCGGTCGAGGGTGGCGAGGCGTTTGGCCAGCACCACCGGGTTGTGGTTGGGCAGTACCAGTACGCCGGTCGACAGGCCGAGCGTGGTGGTGGCGCCGGCGACGAACGACAGCAACTCCACGGGGTCCGGGATATCGCAATCGTCGGGCAGGTGCGATTTGCCGGTCGGCGAATAGGGATATGTGCTCTCGGTATCCGCGATCACCACCGAATGTTCCACGGCGGAGATCTCGTCGAACCCGAGCGATTCCGCGGCTCGGGCGAACCGCAGGATCTCCTCCGGTTCCCCGCTCGTCCCCAGTTCGACCGGGATCACGACCCCGAGTTTCATTCCCTGTCTCCTTCGCTACACGAGCACAGCCGACCTGCCGTCACCGGCGCGAGGCCCCGGGGTCCGGCAGAAACCGGGCACGGCCGTACGTATGGAATTCCTGTTCCAGTTCCTGTTTACCGGTCTCGGTGAGCAGTTCGTAGGTCAGCGCACCGCGGCCCACCCGGTGGTATATGGGGTCGCCGACCCGCCACAATTGCGCCTGCAGTTCCCGTTTGAGCACCTTGTTCGACCCGGTCACCGGCAGATTCGTCGAGACCCGCACGAATCGCGGCGCCGCCTTGGTCCCCAGATCGTCCTGGGAGCCGAGGAAATCCGCGAACTCGGCGGGGTCGAAATCCGATACCTGCGCGACCTCGATCGCGGCCATCACCTGGTCCCCCGAACGCGGGTCGGGTACCGCGTACACGCCTGTCGCGATGATCTTCGGGTGCCGCCGCAGGATCCGCTCGATCGTCAGCGCGGAGGTGTTCTCGCCGTCGACGCGGACCCAATCACCTTTGCGGCCGGCGAAGTAGATGAACCCGGCCTCGTCGATATAGCCGAGGTCGCCGGTCCAGTACCAGCCGTGCCGGATCCGCTCGGCCACCGCGGCCTCGTTCTTGTAGTACCCCTCGAACCGTTTCGCGCCGCCCTTGTCGACCATTTCGCCGATCGCCTCATCCGGGTTCCGCACCCGGCCGAATCGGTCGAGCTTCGCGCGGGCGCATTCGTCGCGGGTGTCCGGGTTCACGACGGCGATATCGGCGTGCGCGGGCCGGCCCATGGCGCCTTCGGGGGCATCCGGGTCGGCCTTCACGGATCCCGCGCCCTCCGAGGATCCGTACCCCTCGAACAATTCGGCGCCGAACCGGCGGGCGAACTCGGCCTTGTCCTCCGGTGATGCTTCGGTGCCGAACCCCCGGACCAGGGTGTTGTCGATATCGTCGGGCTGTTCCGGGGTGGCCATCAGATAGCTCAGGGCCTTGCCGACATAGGTGAAGAAGGTCGCGCCGAAGAACCGCACATCGGGCAGGAACCCCGAGGCGGAGAATTTCGGGGTCAGGCAGACGGTGGCACCGTTGGACAGCGCCGGCGCCCACAGCGCCATCAGCGCGTTTCCGTGGAACAACGGCATACAGCAGTAGTCGACATCCTCGCGAACGTGCCCGTACTTCTCGTTGTTCGCATACGCGAGCCTTGCCAGCCGGCCCTGGCTGCAACGCACCGCTTTCGATGTTCCGGTGGTGCCGGAGGTGAACAGCAGCAGGTACAGGGACGTTTCGTCCACCTCCGGTACGGCGACCGGCTCATCCACCCAGTGCGCACGGACTCGGTCGGGATAAGAGGGCGCGTCGACCAGCACGAACCGATCCTCGTCCAGCCCGAGATCCAGCTCACGCAGCTGCGCCATCCCGGCGGTATCGGTCACGATCAGCTGGCAGTCGACGTAGCGGATCTCGGCCTCGAGTTCGGCGCCGCGCCGGGTGGGGTTGATACCGACGATCACCGCGCCGCTCAATGCGGCGCCGCCGAGCCAGAACAGATACTCGGGGGTGTTCTCGAGCAGCACGCCGATATGGAAGGGTCCATCGACCCGCAACGCCGTGGCCAGCGCGCCGCGGGCGGCGCTTTCGCGGACCGTTTCGTCCCACGTCCAATCCCGCTCCCGGGTCCGCACCCCCAGATGCGAATCACCGAGACGGTCGAGCAGCATCCCCGCAATGGTCGCGTGTTCCAACTCAACTCCTGCCCGCATATCCCGTGCCGCACGTATCCGGCAACGCCGCATGTGCCGACCCGACGCTATCCAAGTCCGCCCTCTGCCCACCGCCACGGGTCTCAGCCAGTGGAAGCCCACCGCACCGGGGCCGGCCCGGACGGCCCGATGGATTCGACGTCGAGCACCCGGACATCGCAGCGAGTGCTGATCGGGGCCCGTGCCGGTTGTACTGCGGTCACGCTCGTGGCCGGCTGCGTCCGGCACATGCGGCGCGACGCCGCCGACCGGCGTTCAGTCGACCTGTGGCGCCCATTGCACGCCGTTGATATGCGCGCCGCCGTCGACGAACAGGGTGTTTCCGGTGAGGTATCGCGCACCGTCGCCGGCCAGGAACGCGACGACCGGACCGATATCGTCGAGCGGATCACCGACGCGGCCCATCGGGTTCGCCGCATCGATCGAGGCCGCCATCTCCGGGTTGGCGTCGGCCATCCGCTGGTAGGCCGCGCTGCGCGCGCCGGGGCAGATCACATTGCAGCACACCTGTTTCGGCGCCCATTCGCGCGCCGCCGTGCGGGTCAGCGCCCGCAGCGCCTCCTTGGCCGCGTTGTAGGCCACCGAGTACATATGGGCGTTGACGCCGTTGAGGCTGGCCAGGTTCACGACCCGGCCGGTTCCGTGTTCCGCCAGCGCCGGATAGGCGCGCTGCATGGCCCAGAACGCGGCCATCACTGCCATATCGAAACCGGCCGACATCACCTCGGGGGCGGTCTTCTCCAGGCGGGCATAACCCGTTCCGCGCCAGGCATTGTTGACCAGAATGTCCAGCCGGCCGTATTCGGACACCGCGGCGTCCACCATCGCCTCGACCTGGCGCTGTTCGGTGACATCGGTGTGCACGAAATGCGCTCGCACACCCCAGGTCTCGGTCAGCCACCGCACGGTATCCGCACCCGCGGCCGCGTCGATCTCGGCCACGAGCACATCCGCGCCTTCCCGGGCCAGAGCACCCGCGATACCGCGCCCGATACCCACCCCGGCGCCGGTGACAACTGCGGCCCGACCGGTCAACGTACCCATATGCATGCCTCCTCTTTCGTGGGCAGCCTGCGGGACTCGCAAGTGGCGCGGCCACCGAAGTCTCACCCAGCGAGAGACCCCCTGGGATCCGGTGCCGATCCGGGCTGAGATACAACGATGGATCCTGTCGACCGTCTTGCCCTGACCACGCTCGCGGCGCGCTATGCACAAGCTGTCGACCGCCGGGACACCGCGGCAGTCGCTGCCCTGTGCACCTCCGAGGTGGTGTTCGCCCTGCCGCCCGAACTGAACAGGACGAGCGAACCGTCCGAACTCCGCGGTAGCGCGACAGTGGCGCAGTCGGTGGTGGGGGCGGTGTCGCATCTGGTGGCGACGCGGCACGTTGTCGAACAGCAGGTCGTCGAGACCGATACGGAAGACCGCGCGTACGGCGAGACCTACTGCACGGCGCACCATATCTACGCCCGTGGTGACGGTCACCGGGACAACCGGATCGCGCTGCGCTATCAGGACACCTTCGAGTACCACGGCGGCATCTGGTTGTTCTCCCGGCGCGAACTCGTGGTCGACTTCGCCGAGGATGTGCCGGTTACCCGGTCGGGCGGGTGAGCCGGGCTGTTCATTGACAGTCCAATCGGACTGTGAAACCGTTCTCGGTACCTTCGCCGCCGAGATTGGAACGCCGAAATGACTTTCGCCGGGAACACGGTCGCCTACGAAGTCCGCGACCATCGCGCCTACCTCACCCTGAACCGGCCCGACCGGCTGAACGCGATCACCGGCGAGATGGCCCACGAAATCGGCGCGGCCGTCGCCGCGGCGAACGCCGACGATTCGGTACGCGTCATCGTGATCCAGGGCGCGGGCCGCGCCTTCTGCGCGGGCTACGACCTGAAGCTCTACGCCGAAGGCGGCGAAGAACACCAGGGCGCGGTCTGGGATCCGATCAAGGATTTCCGGATGATGAAAACCAATACCGACCATTTCTTCTCGCTGTGGCGGTCGGCCAAACCGACCGTCGCGAAAGTGCACGGCTACGCCGTGGCCGGCGGAAGCGATATCGCGCTGTCCTGCGATCTCGTCGTCATGGCCGAGGACGCACGGATCGGCTATATGCCCGCCCGGGTATGGGGCTGCCCCACCACGGCAATGTGGGTGTATCGCCTCGGCGCCGAACGCGCGAAGCGGATGCTGCTCACCGGCGACACCATCGACGGGATCCGGGCCCGGGAGTGGGGGCTGGTCATCGACGCGGTCCCGGCGGCCGAACTCGATACCGCGGTCGAAGAACTCGTCGACCGGATGGCCGGGGTTCCCACCAATCAGCTGGTCATGCAGAAGATGATGATCAACCAGGCCTACGACAATATGGGCCTGCAAACGACGCAGAACCTCGCGATCCTCTTCGACGGCATCACCCGCCACTCCCCCGAGGGCCGCTGGTTCGTCGATTTCGCCCAGCAACACGGTTTCGACGCCGCGGTCCAATGGCGCGATACGGGCCGGTTCATCCCGGACGGCGGCGGCGATATCCCGGCCGACGACGAAATCGAGCGAATGAAACAGGAGCTCGAACAGCGGGCGGAGCAGCGGCGATGACCGCGCTCACCGAATCCCTCTGGCCGGTCGACACCAGCGTTCCGGTTCTCGAGGTCACAGTGGGTGAACTGCTCCGGCAGGCGGCCGCCGCGGCACCGGAGAAAGTCGCACTGGTCTCGGTGGCTCCGCAACGCAGCGCCCGCACCTGGACCTACGCGCAGCTGCTCGATGATGCCGAACGCGCGGCGGCCTGGTTGCTCGACCGGTTCCGGCCGGGCGAACATATCGCGGTCTGGGCGCCGAACGTGCCCGAATGGCTCGTGCTCCAGTACGGCGCCGCGCTGGCCGGCCTGGTGCTCGTCACGACCAACCCCGCCCTGCGCGGGCCGGAACTCGAATATGCACTCGCCCGGTCCCGTGCGGCCGGCGTCTTCTATACCGACAGCTTCCGCGGCACCGATATGGCCGCTCAGATCGACGCCGTGCTGCCCGCAGTCCCCGCTGTGCGCGCCGCCGTCACCTTCGACGGCTGGCTCGACGAGGTCCGCGGCACCGAGAAGCATTCGCAATTACCGCTTGTCGATCCACGCTCGGCCACCCAGATCCAGTTCACCTCCGGCACCACCGGCCGCGCGAAACCGGCGGTACTGGCGCACCGGTCGATGGTGACCAATGCGGCGTTCGTCCGCGACCGCTGCGGCGCGACGCCGGGAGCGACCTTCGCCACCGCTCTGCCGCTGTTCCACACCGCGGGCTGCGGTCTGGCCGCGCTGGGGTCGGTGTATCAGCGGGCCACGCTCGTCCTCGCCGAAGTATTCGACCCGGCAACGATGCTGACGGCGATCCAGGATCACCGCGCCGAGATCTACGGTGGTGTGCCCGCCATGCTGCATGCCCTGCTCACCTATCCCGAGCTCGCCGAGTTCGATCTCGGTGCGCTGCGGGTCGTGATGTCCGGTGGCGATGCCGTCCCGCCCGCGCTGATCGACGGCTGGGCGCAAACCTGCGGCGCAGCGATGAGCGCGGTGTACGGCCAGACCGAACTCGGGCCGGTCATCTGCCAGACGAGTCCGGCCGACAACCGCGACGACAACCTGTTCACAGCGGGCCGCCCCCTTCCCGGCGTCGAGGTATCCGTGCGCGATCCCGACACCGGCGCGGTGCAGCCGCTCGGGGTCGAGGGCGAGATCTGTGCCCGCGGCTACCAGCAGATGATCGAATACCTCGGGATGCCCGCCGAAACGGCGCAGACGATCGATGCCGAGGGCCGGCTGCACACCGGCGATCTCGGGACGATGGACGCCCGCGGCTACATCCGCGTCACCGGCCGGCTCAAAGATATGATCATCCGCGGTGGGGAGAACATCTATCCGCGCGAAATCGAGGAGGCCCTGGCCGCCCATCCCGCGCTCATCGACGCAGTCGTCCTCGGCCTGCCCGATGGAAGCTGGGGCGAGAGCGTGGCCGCGGTGGTCCGGCCGGACCCGGCCCGGCCGGCCCCCACACCGGCCGAGCTCCAGGACTACCTGCGGGAACGACTCGCCCCACCCAAGACCCCGAAATCCTGGTACGTCGCCGAGAGCTTCCCCGTGAACGCGATGGGCAAACTGCAGAAGTTCCGGCTTCGTGAGCAGATCGCCGACGGCCGGCTCGACGCCCTGTGATCGGGAAGCCGATAGGTGCCGGCGCTACGTCGCAGAGCTCCACGCAACCGGTCCCGCGCACCGCCGGCCTGTCCCGTAGAGAACAGCACGCGAAAACCCACGCCGCACTGCTCGACGCGACGATCCGGTGCCTGGTCGAGCACGGCTACGCGGGCACGACCACACAGCGGATCCAGGAGGAGGCAGGCGTCTCACGAGGCGCGCTCCTCCATCATTTCGCGTCGAAATCGGAGTTGCTGGTCGCCGCGATCCACCATATCGCCGACCGGCGCCTGGCCGTTTTCGGCGAACACGTCGCCGGGCTGGGCGACGGACCCGAAACCCTGCCGCAGATGGTGCAGGCGGTCCGGTCGGCCATGACCGGACCGGCCTTTCAGGCGGCGATGGAACTGTGGGCCGCGTCCCGCACCGACCCGCAGTTGCGCGACGCGCTGCTACCTGCCGAGAAACGACTGGGGTCCGCACTGCGTAACCATTTCGAACGGCACGCCGGTATCGCCGATCCCGAAGCCGCCCGGACGGCGTTCGAATCGCTGATGGCACTCGTTCGCGGGCTCGAACTCACCCGGCTCCTGCGCACTGATTCGACCCTGGCCGACCGCGTCGTCGACGACTGGCTGCACAACGTCGCCCGGCAACGCGAGACCTGACAGCTAGAGCGGCGACAGTGGCGGCGAGGGCGGGAAGACGACCGGCAGCGCGGTCAGCGCCCGATGGAAAGCGCCTGTCCGCCAGGTCAGCTCGTCGGCCGGTACCCCGAGCCGGATCTCCGGCAGGCCGTCGAGCAATTGGTCGATGGCGTCCTGCGCGATCAGGTAGGCCAGCGAACTGGCCGGGCACACATGGGGCCCACCGCCGAAAGCCAGATGCGCCCGGTTACCCGCGTGCCGGTTCGAGCCGATCACCGGATCGGTATTGCAGGCCGCCATGCTGATGATCACCGGCTGGTGGGCAGGCAACCACACATCGTCGATGAGAATCGGCTGCTTCGGGAAGGTGAAACAGAAATTCGCCATCGGCGGGTCGTTGAACAGCACCTCGTCCAGCGCGTCCCGGGTGGACAGGCTACCGTCGAGCGCGCTGTCGCCGAACTGTTCGTCGGTGAGCATCAACCGCAACGCATTGACGATCAGATTCTGCAGCGGTTCGATTCCTGCCCCGTATATCGTTCCGATCTGGTTCGCGATCTCGGGTTCGGTCAATGCGCTCGGGTGCCGCATCATCCGTGTCGTCACATCGTCACCGGGGTGAACGCGTTTGAGCTCGATCAGTTCCGCCAGCGATTTCATGAGCAACTCGGCACCACCCTCGGCGCCGACACCCTCGAACATGGCGGCCATCCCGGTCGCGGCCCGCTGCGCGATCTCGGTGGGGCAGCCCAGCATCGCGTTCAGCACGGCGAAGGTGAGCGGGAACGCGTACTGCTTGATCAGGTCCGCCGATCCGTCGCCGCAGAAGGAGTTGATCAGCGGAATGGCGATCCGCTCCACGGTCTCGTGCAGACCGAACGGGTCGACCTCGCCCAGACCGGCGACGATGGCCTGCCGATAGCGTGCGTGCGCGCTGCCGTCGTTACGCCGGGCGTTGGGCCGCCACTGCATGAGCGGCAGCACCGGGCAGTCCGCCGGAATATCGCGCTGCCAGGTGCGGGGGTCGGCCGGGAAATGGTCCGGGTCGTTGTAGATACGCAGCGCCGTATAGTAGCCGATAACCAGCGTCGCGGGGACGCCCGGCGCTATCTCGACGGGCACCAGGGACCCGTGCTGTTCCCGCATCGCGCGATAGGTACTGTGCGGGTCCACCGCGAATTCCGGTATATACAAAGGAATCCGCGGACCGTCGGTATCGGCCGGTGAACTGTGCGGAGCCCGGGGCGTCGGCTGCTCGGAGATTGTCACCGGACGGATCCTAGGCACAAGATCGACAACTCTCGCGCGATACCGGCATACGCCGCGCCGGTCCGGTCTCGGTGATCGGGAACAGCGCGTTCACGACTTCGGCGAACGGTCTAACTTCTACTCGTGACCCGCACCAGGACCTTCCCGCATCTGCTCGCCCCCGGGACCATCGGCCCGGTTTCGCTGGCCAACCGCGTGGTCTTGCCCGCGATGGATATGAATCTGTGCGAGGACGGCGAGATCGAACAGGGCGATATCGATCATTTCGCCGCCCGCGCGGCCGGCGGTACCGGGCTGATCATCACCGGTGCCTGCGCGGTCGCGTACCCGGTCGGGTGTGCGAGCACCAAGGAACCCGGACTCTCCGAGGACCGGTTCGTTCCCGGGCTGAAAGCGCTGGCCGACGCCGTCCACGCCGCCGGCAGCAAGCTGTGTGTGCAGATGACCCATCACGGCAAGATCGCCCGGATCGATACCGTCCAGGATCGGCCACTGCTGGTTCCGTCGCCGCCGGCCGGACCGGCGGACCTGTCCGCGCTCGCCGACAACACTCCCGGCGAGCTCCAGAAGATGGGCGCCGTCACCGGCGGGAAGCAGGCCACCTACCACGAGGCCACCGAGGACGATATCGACTGGCTGGTGCGCTGCTTCGCCGAGGCCGCGGGACGGGTGCGCGAGGCCGGCGGGGACGCGGTCGAGATCCACGTGGCGCACGGCTACGTACTCGGTGCCTTCCTGAGCCGGGCAGACAACAAGCGCACCGACGAATACGGTGGGTCGCTCGAGAACCGGGCACGGCTGGCGGTGGAGGTGATCCGCGCGGTCGAGGCGGAGGTCGGTGATTCGCTCGCGATCCTGGTGCGCGTCGCGGGCCGGGAGTTCGGCGAGGAAGGCGCGCTGACCACCGAAGAGGCCGTGCAGGCGGCGGCACTGTTCGAGACGGCCGGCGCCGACGCCATCCACGTCACCGGCTGGGGTCGTAACCCGTTCTCCAATTTCACCGACGGCCCCCTGCCCGACAAGGTCGGCGCCTACACAGACCTCGCGGCCGCGGTGAAGCGGGCCGTATCCATCCCGGTGATCGCCGTCGGCCGGGTGCTGCCGGAGGTCGGCGAGCAGGCGATCACGGATGGGTCCGCAGATTTCGTGGCCATGGGCCGGCAGCTGCTGGCCGATCCGGACCTGGTGAACAAACTCCGGGCAGGGACACCGGAACAGGTCCGGCCCTGCATCAATTGCTATGTGTGCGTCCAGGAGAACTTCTGGGACGACACTCCCCTGTGCGCGGTGAACCCCGCACTGGGCAACGAAAAACTGCTTCCGCTGACGCCTGCTCCCGCGCGCAAACATGTGGTCGTCGTCGGCGCCGGGCCCGGTGGACTCGAGGCCGCCCGGGTGGCCGCCGAACGCGGGCACCGCGTGACCGTACTGGACAAATCCGATCGCCTCGGCGGCACGCTCTGGTTCTCCGGGCTCACCACGCCGGACAACCAGATGCTGCTGGACTGGTTGAAGGTACAGGTCCAGCGTCCGGATATCGATATCCGCCTGAAGACCGAGGCCACGGTGGCCTCGATCCAGGCGCTGCAGCCGGATGCGGTGGTCGTCGCCACCGGCGCGGTGCGCGGACGGCCCGCGGTTCCCGGCAGCGATCTGCCGCATGTCCACACCGGTGATACGTTGCGCGCCTTGATGACCGGCTCCGGCGACGTTTCCCGAGTACCGCCGCTGCTTCGGGCCGTCGCCAAACTCGGCAAGCTGTCCGGTATCACCAGGAGCGCGGCCGCGATCCGCACCGTCACCCGCACGTTCCTGCCGATGGGTAAGAACGTCGTCGTGATCGGCGGTTCGCTTGTCGGTCTGGAACTTTCGGAGTTCCTGGCCGAACGCGGTCGCACCGTGACCCTGCTCGAAGAAGGCGGGCAGCTCGGCGTGCCGATGGCACTGCCGCGGCGCTGGACCGCCGTCCGCCACGCGAAGGAGTCGGGCGTACAGATCCACCGCCGGGCCACCGTGCAGCGAATCACCGAGAAGCATGTCGAGTTCACCGTCGGAGACAAAACTTCGACTGCTCGGGCGGATATGGTCGTCGTGGCCTCCGAGGTTTCCGCCCAGGCACAATTGGCCGAAGCGCTGGAAGGTGTAGTTCCCGAGGTGCACGTGGTGGGCGACGCCGTGCAGGTCGATTACATTCAGGGCGCGATCCACACAGCGTGGCAGGTCGCGACGAAGTTGTGAGGTCTTCCGGTCCGCCCGACCACCTCCTAGGATATCGAGGGCTGGCGAATGCGCCGGCGCCTCAGGCGTACACGGCTTTGGCGGTCCAGGCGTCAACGAATCCGGTAGATCCGGAGTTGTCGGTGGCGTGTGCCATACTCGCCAGCGATGAGCCGCCACACCACGTTCCGGTATTGCCTCGACCCGACGGTCGAGCAGTTGGCCGTGCTCGCACGGCATGCCGGTGCGGCCCGGTTCGCGTTCAATCAATGCCTGCACATGGTCAAAACCGGCCTCTCCCACCGCGCAACCGATCCCAGGTACCCCGTGCCGTGGACCCGGTTCGATCTGATCAACGCCTTCAACACCTGGAAGAAAACCGACGCCGCCGGACGGATATTCACCGTCGACCCCCACGGTGTCACCGAGGTGCAGGTAACGGGGCTGGCGTGGCGCAACCACGTGTGCCAGCAGGTGTTCGAAGAAGCCGCGGTCGACTGCGGGCGGGCCCTGGCCGCGTGGTCGGATTCCCGCACCGGCAAACGACGCGGCGCCAGGGTCGGGTTTCCGAAGTTCAAAAAGAAGCACCGTAGTGCCCAGTCGTTCCGGCTACGCAACAAACACACCAGGACCGGACGGACCGCGATCCGCATCGGTGACCACGACATCCACCGCTCGGTGACTTTGCCGGGACTTGGCCGGATCCGGGTCCGCGACGATACCCGCCGGCTGCGGCGCATGCTCGCCAGCGGGCGGGCGAAGATTCTGTATGCCACGGTCTCGCTGCGGGCAGGACGCTGGTGGATCACCATTGCCGCCGAAGCCGCCGACATACACGCCGCTCACCGTCACCGCCCCCGCGCTACCGGTGACCGTGGTGGCTGGGTCGGGATCGACCGGGGTTTATCGGCGTTCCTGGTCGCCGCCACCGCCGACGGCAGAGAACTGGCCCGGGTCGACACCCCACCAAAACCCCTGGCCGCCGGTCTGCACCAGCAGCGGCGGCTCGCGAAGACGCTGTCGCGAAAGAAGAAAGGATCCCGCAACCGACAACAGGCCGCCGCACGGCTGGCGCGCCACCACCATCGGGTCGCCGATGTTCGCCGTCATTTCCTGCATCAGGTCACCAATACGCTGGTCAAAACCCACGACCGGCTCGTTGTCGAGGACCTGCACGTGGCCGGGATGCTACGCAACCGGCGTCTGTCCCGCGCGATCAGTGACGCCGGATGGGCCGACTTCGCGCGGCTGCTGCGCTACAAACAGCAGTGGCGCGGCGGGACCGTGGTCACCGCCGACCGCTGGTATCCGTCGAGTAAACGCTGCTCGGCCTGCGGCACCGTCAACACCGGTCTCACACTGTCGCACCGGGTGTTCACCTGTGGGTGCGGGTACCGGGCCGACCGCGACCTCAACGCCGCAGCCAACCTCGCCGCCTGGGCGGCAACACACTATAAAGCCGTTTCACGATCCCCGGACCCCTCAGCAGGAGGCCGGGTCACCAATGCCCGCCGACGGGAAGGCGCTGACCGGCACCCTGTGGGTGTCGGTGAAACCGTCCCGGTAGACGCGGGAACCGAGGTTCACACCCCGATCGGGGTGTGAACCGACGACGCCCGAGAAGGGCGGTGTCCGATAACCCGTACGAGTTATCGGACACGCTGTCAGTACTTCAACGCTCCCGAGTCGACCGGGATCTGTGTACCGGTGATGGCCACCGAAGCGGGACCGGCCAGCCACGCCACCACTTCGGCGACATCCTCGACCGGCATGAAGCCGCTCTGCCCGTCGTTGGCCGACTTCAGCGGCACCGGCGGGAAACTGTGCAGGAACGACGGATGTTTGCCGAACATCGCCATCATGTCGTCCGGCTGGATCATCGGGGTGTCCACCGAATACGGATGAATCGAGTTCACCCGGATACCGAACTCACCCGCCTCCAGCGCCAGCGTATTGGTCAGTGCCACCAGCCCGTGCTTGGACGCCGCGTAATGCCCGTTACCCGGTGTCGCCTTCAATCCGGCCGACGAACTGACGATCACGACGGATCCACCGTTGCCCGCCTCGATCATTGCCGGTAACGCGGCCCGGACCGTGCGCCAGGTGCCACTGAGATTCACGTCGACAACGGTGTCCCACTGCTCCTCGCTCATCTCCCACAGACGAGCCCAGCTCAGCACCCCCGCATTGGCGATCAGCACGTCGAGGCGGCCGAACCGATCGACGCCGTCGGCCACCAGCTGCTGCAGTGCGGCCAGATCCCGGACATCGACTGCACGGGTGAGGATTTTGCGGCCCGCGGATTCGACCAGGCGCGCGGTCTCCGCGAGATCCTCCGCAGTGGCGGCCGGGTAGGTGACGGTGCCGGAGATCGGCGCACACGCATCGATGGCGATGATATCGGCGCCCTGCTCGGCCAGCCGGACCGCATGCGCGCGGCCCTGTCCGCGGGCCGCGCCCGTCACCAGGGCCACCTGTCCCAGCAGCGGCTCGGTCGGATTACTCATCGTGGCACCTTCGATCATCGTTGTCGGGCGGACGGCCGGCTCCGGCCACCGCGATACGGGCATATTCGCCGAGGGGTTCCGAGCGGGTTCCGACCGGCCCACTTCTCTCGGCGGCTGAAACGAAGTTAGACGGGTGTCCATATAACAGTCAAGGGCGCTGACAGTGCGCGAACCGACGCCGGACAGCGCCGTACCACGGGTTCACCCGATATGGCGAACGCGGCCGCTCAGGGGTGGTCGGCGACGGGAATCGCGCGCTCGACCGCCATGCGGACCAATTCATCGACCCGCTCCTCGGTGAACACCCCGGGCAAGGTGAGGCGTTCCAGGATGAGCCAGTTCAGGGCGAGGAACAGCAGGACGACGGTGTTCTCGTCGCCCGGCATTCCGTTGTCGACGTGGTTGCGGATATTGAACTCCAGATCGGCTCGCACCCGTTCGGTGAGCAAGGCCTGGAGCTCGGGCCGCCGGGTGGCCTCGAGGCGGAGTTCGAGCAGCGCGAGATAGCCGGTGCGGAACCTGGTGACGCGTCCGACGACTTCGGTCATGAGTTCGGTGACGGTCTCGCGGGAACGGGGTCCCTGCAGTTTCACCATGACCGATTCGTCGGGGACCAGCCGCTCGTAGTACCGGTGACCTGCTTGAACCAGCAGGTCGTCGCGGTTGGCGAAATAGTTCGAGGCGGTACCTGCCGGCACTTCGGCTTCTTTGTCCACTGCGCGGAACGTCAGGCCGCGGGCCCCTTCCCGGGCCAGGACCTCGATCGATGCGTCCAGTAACGCCTGGCGGCGTTGGGGATTCGTGCGGACCACTTGACACCACTCCATCTGTAGTACTACGGTTCAAATCACTTCGTTCAGAGTACTACAGACGAGGTGGTCAGGTATACGAGGTGATCCCCGCTCTGCCGACTCCACCGTCCTCGTCGAAAGGCGGAACCGATATGCGAAAGCCCCACGGCACCTTCCCTATTCCGAACAACCAGCAGCGTTTCGCTGCCCGGCCGACACCGCCGCGCGCGGCAATCGCCAAGAAAGGACTGCCCCGCAACACCAGGCGCGGCGGGCGGTAGCCAGCGCCCGGCCGGGGTCGGTGCACGACAAGCTCATCGATGAACCGGCCAGGTCAGAACGCCGAACCGAGAGCAGCCCGACGAAAGAGGACAACACCATGCGTGATGTGAAGATCTGGAGTGAAGAGTTCGGCGCCGCCACCGATCCGCCGATCCTGCTGATCATGGGATCGATGTCGCAGGGCATCCTGTGGCCGGAAGAATTCATCGACCGGCTCGTCGCCGGCGGCCGCCGGGTGATCCGGTACGACCATCGCGACACCGGGATGTCGGACACCGTCGACTTCGCAACCCACCCGTACACCTGGGAAGACATCCACAACGACGTATACCGCGTCCTGGACACCCACGGCCTCGAAAGCGCCCATCTGGTGGGTCATTCGGCGGGCGGCCTGCTCGCCCAGCTCATCGCGGTACAACGGCCGGAACGGGTGCGCTCGCTGACCGTTATCGGCTCCTCACCACTCGGTGGTGGCGAGGGCCGGGTACTCATGCGCGCTCTGCTGGGCGAACCACAGCCGCCGGGCAGCCTGCCCGAACCGGCACCCGAATTCGTCTCCTTCTACCGCGAACTCATGGCGACACTGCCGCCGGAGGACCGGCGCACCCGTATCGACGGCATGATCGCCGAACAGCGCGTACTCCACGGCACCGGCCTGCCGTTCGACGAGGCGGCGGCCCGCGCACTCCAGGAACGGATCCACGACCGAGCCCGCGACCTCTCGGCGGCCACCAACCACCGGCTGGCCGCCGCCGCCCACCCCGATTTCGAACCGACCGGCGCACTCCCCCGGATCCAGGCGCCCACGCTGGTCGTCGAAGGCAGCCACGAACCGGTCAAACCGGGTCACGGCGCGGTGATCGCCGAGCAGATACCAGGCGCACAGCTGCGGATCGTCGACGGTATGGGCCATACGCTGCCGGTGCAGGTGCACGAGGAACTCGCGGCTGCCATCCTCACGCATACAGCGGGATGAGCCCAGGCGAGAAGGCATTCCGGTCCGCGCGGACGCTCGG
Source organism: Nocardia carnea NBRC 14403 (assembly GCF_000308515.1). GTDB lineage: Bacteria > Actinomycetota > Actinomycetes > Mycobacteriales > Mycobacteriaceae > Nocardia > Nocardia carnea. The sequence continues at coordinate 54,895 of NZ_BAFV01000119.1, forward strand.
GCGGATCCACGTCACAGCCCGCGTGAGTTCACCGCGGCAACTGCCGACAGCGCCCCGATACCGCCCTCGTCAGTAGCGCTCGTTCAGGTACCCGAGCAACTCGTCGTGCAGCAAGCCGTTCGACGCGGCCGCGCTGTCGCCGAGCGGCCCCGGGCTGCCGTCGAGACCGGTGAAGGCGCCACCGGCCTCGGTGACGATCACCGCGTGCGCGGCCATCTCCAGCGGCGAGAGATCCGGATCGGCGCAGATATCGACCACCCCCTCGGCGACCATCATGTAGGGCCAGAAGTCGCCGTACGCGCGCGTACGCCACACTTCCCGGGAAAGTGCCAGGAGACCGCCCAGCCGGCCCTGCTCCTCCCAGCCCGCGAAGGAGGAGTACGCGAACGACGCGTCCGGCAACTTCGAAACACCCGAAACACGCATCCGTGAGGCCGAGGAAAGATTACGGCCGGTGAAGGCGCCGTGATCCTGCACGGCCCACCACCGGCGCCCCAGCGCAGGGGCCGAGACGACACCGACCACCGGCCGGTAACCGTCCTCGGATGCTTCGATCAGGGAAATCTGCGTAGCCCATACCGGTACGCCGCGCGCATAGTTCTCGAGACCGTCGATGGCGTCGACCACCCAGCAGCGCGGCCCGGTGCCGTCCAAGCCCTCCCCCTCGCCGAGAACGGCGTCACGCGGGCGGGAACGCTGCAACTGTCCGCGAATGAGCTTTTCCACCTCGGTTTCGGATTCGCGCACCGATTCCAGATCCGGCTTCGACTCGATCACGAGGTCGAGAGCCTTGAAGCGGTCCATGCTCGCCGCGGCCGCGGAATCCACGAGAACATGGGCGAATCGGAGGTCGTCGAGATGGTCCTTCACCACATGAAGTTATCCGCAGCAAACCGACAGCGCCACCGGGCCCGGATTCCACTCCGCTGACCTGCCGCGGTGCGGAACATGCACCGTTTGCACAAATCTCCGCACAGCGCATGCGGCCGCGTCGGTAGCAGCGATATTGTCGACAGTGTTGTACCGGTGTTGTTCTCGGATCGGAGTGTGTCGTGGCGGGAAAATCGTTGGATCTGCACACCGATAAACCGCACAGCGCCCGGATCTACGACTACCTGCTCGGCGGCAAGGACAACTATCCGGCAGACCAGCAAGCCGCCGCCAAGGTCGAACAGGCGGTTCCGAACGCGCGCAAGGTCGCCCGGGCCAACCGCGATTTCATGCACCGGGCCGCCCGGTTCGCCGCCGACGCCGGGATCGGCCAGTTCCTCGATATCGGTACGGGTATCCCGACCGCACCGAATCTGCATCAGGTCGTCCAGGAGGTGAACCCGGCCGCACGCATCGTGTACGTGGACAACGATCCGCTGGTCCTCGCCCACGCCCGCGCACTCATGACCGGCCCCCAGGAAGGGCGCACCGGCTACATCAACGCCGATCTCACCGCCCCGGAGACGATCCTGTCCGCCCCCGCCCTGACCGACACCCTCGACCCTGACGTACCAACCGCGTTGAGCCTCATCGCCATCGCCCATTTCGTCCCGGGCGACATCATCTACGACGCCGTCGCAACCCTCCTGGATACCCTCGCACCCGGCAGCTACCTGGCGATGACGCACCTGACCGCCGAGATCGACCCCGAGGGCGTCGCCGGCACCGTCGCCACCTACACCCAGAGCGGAATCGCGATGCAGCCCCGCACCCGCGACGAATTCGAGCGATTCTTCACCGGCCTGGAACCGGTCGAACCGGGCACAGTCCCGCTGCACCGCTGGCGTCCCCGAATGGACCAGCCCACCGCCTACGACCACACCCTCCCCTTGTACGCAGCCGTCGGCCGCAAACCCGCGCGGGCGTAGCAGGCGCAGTCGGCACCGCCGGATAGTCGTCCCGATCGGCGCGATGTCAGTGACCGAGGGCGGACAAGCGCGCCACCGAACCGCGACCGGCAGGCCGGCCACGACGGACCGGCACGTGAAGCGACACCTTGCACTGTCCGAGGCTTCCGGCGGTTTCGCAGCAGATGAGCCGGGTACGCGTGCGAAGAACCGGCAAACCGAGAGTGCATAGACCCCGACCCGGAGGTTGTATGCGATGTATGGCCGACAACAGGGCGGTGCCGACGGCCCCGGAGGCGCCTCGCCCGGGAAGCCTCCGCGGGAGTCGTTCTACCTACCGAATCTGATCGCTGGGCTCGTGGCGAGTGCCGGAGTGATCGTCGGAAGTATCGGGCCGTGGGTGAGCGTGCTGTTCGTCTCCGGAAACGGCCTCGAAGGGGACGGAGTTTTCACCATTGTGCTCGGCGGCATCGCCGCGCTCGTCTTGTTCACGATGGCGAGTCTGTCCCGGGACCTGCCGGCCCCGATCCCGTGGCTCGTGCCGGGCGTCGCACTGCTCAGCTTGATCATCGCGATGGTCGATATCGGGGAGATATTGCGCGTCCGGCAGGGCGACGACGGCGCTGGGGCCGGCGTGCAGGTCGGATGGGGGCTGTGGCTGGTCGCAGTGTCCGCTGCCGTTCTGTGTATCACCTCGACCCTGGTGGCAGCCCGATCCGGTACCGCACGTTCCTGGGGTCTGACCGCGGTGGCGACTGTCGCGCTGCTCGGGCTCGCCGGGGCCGTCTGGCTGTGGCCGAGGGTCGGCAACGAGTCGGACACACCGCAGACAGCCCTGGACAGCTGGGGTGTGGACGCTACCACCGCACCGGCCGATACCGTCAGGCCGTCGCCCCGCCCGGTCCCGGCAGAAAGTCCGGGTTCGGAATCGGTTCCCGCGAATTCCCGGGTATGCCCGCCGCTGCGCGTGACTCCCGAGTTCACCTCATCCGCAGTGGCCAATTCGGTCACCTCCTGCGAGTTCGCCGAGGAAGTCCGGCTCGCCTATCTGAGTCAGCCGGCGCGCGGTGGCACGGTGTCACTGTCTGCGACGAGCCCGGTGACCGGCCGGAACTACCAGATGACTTGCAGCGGGAACACGGTGGTCGAATGCGTCGGCGGCAACAACGCCGTCGTCTACCTCTATTGAGTAGCTGGAGCACACCTGTCGGGCAGCGGCCGCGCCCCTTGCGTCCGCCTACCTGGGGGCGCCGGTCAGTAGTCGAGGGCGTGTTCCGGTTGGCAGACGTGCAGGGGTGAGGGCAGGTAGCGGACGATGGCGTCCAGGAGTGGGGCGATATGGCTTCGGAGGGTGGTATCGCACAGGACCGGCGCGATATCGCCGATATGGGTGAGGTAGCGGATGCGGTGGTGTAATCGGCCGGCCGGGATCTTCGATGGGCCGGGAACGCCGGGGGTGGCTGCGGCGTGCTCGTCCATGACCGTGTCGACGAGGTGGCGGTACCACTGCTCGGCAGCTCGGCGATGGTTCCCGGCGAGACCGGCGGCCACCGGTTCGGACTCCCCCATCGAGATCAGGTCGACGGCGCCTTCGAACTCGGTACCGAGACCGTGCGGGATCTGCAGGGCCAGCGGCACGGCCCCGTGGGTGTCCGCGACCGTCCGGACACAGTGGCCGAAGCCGGCGGTGGGATGGTCGAGGCCGGTCACCAGGCACAGCCGGGCGACCTGGTGATCATCGGCGATTCGCAGGGCCGTTTCGAGGCGGGGGTCGCGTTTCGCGGTGGCGTCCATGACCGCGATCAGGCCGTCGGCCACCCGGATGGATCGTTCCAACGTGGCGATCGGGGCGCGACTCGACAGCTCCGCGATACGGATCATGTGCTCCGTACGGTCGGTGGTCCAGCGGACCGTGCCCGACACGCCGGTCCCGGTCCTGGTGAGATCACGGAGCAGGCGGTGCACGACTCGTGTCGTCGCGTCGGGGTCCCCGACGACCGTGACGTTGCGGATCGACTGCGGTTCGATGACTTCGCTGCCCATCGTGTGTGGTACTCCAGATCGACTCGAGGAGGCCGTTACCTCCCGATCCGGCCTCACCGTACCTCCGGTCGCACTCCCATGGAGTGGGTTTCCGGCCCCAAAGTAGAACCTGTTCCTATACGGTCGGGATTGTGCAGAAAGAACAACGCCCCGCCGTGGCCGACTGGTTCACCGCGGATGACGGCACGGTGCGCCTGAAGGGAAGTCGCTGCACTACCTGCGGCACGCCGTACTTCCCACGGAACACCCTGGCCTGCCGCAACCCGCAGTGCACGGGCCCGAAGGACGGCTCCGAGCTCGCCGAGTACCTGTTCTCCACCCACGGCCGGATCTGGTCGTATGCGGACGCCCGGTACAAGCCGCCACCGCCCTATGTCTCCCCCGAACCGTTCGAGCCGTATGTCGTCGCGGCGGTGGAGCTCGAGGTCGAGCAGATGGTGATCCTCGGGCAGGTGGTACGCGGCCTCACGGTGGACGATCTGGCTGTCGGTATGCCGGTCGAGTTGACTCTCGGCGTGCTGTACGAAGACGAGGAAGCAGAGCATACGGTGTGGATGTGGAGGCCGGTCGATGCCTGAGTCGAATGACCGCGATATCGCCGTCCTCGGTGCGGGAATGCACCAGTGGGGCAAATGGGGACGGAACTTCGTCGAATACGGGCTGGTCGCGGCACGCGCGGCACTGGCCGATGCCGGAGTGGACCACCGCGACGTCGGCTATATCGCCGGCGCCGACACCATCCGCAACGGATACCCCGGGTTCGTTTCCGGCGCGACGTTCGCCCAGGCGCTGGGCTGGTCCGGCGCACGGATCTCCAGCAGCTACGCCGCCTGCGCCTCCGGCGCCCAGGCCGTCGCCAACGCCCGCGCCCAGATCCTGGCCGGATTGTGCGATGTAGCGCTGGTGGTCGGCGCGGACGCCACCCCGAAGGGCTTCTTCCAGCCGGTCGGCGGTGAACGCCGCGACGATCCGGACTGGTTGCGTTTCCACCTGCTCGGCGCGACCAACCCCATCTATTTCGCGCTGTATGCCCGCCGGCGCATGGCGCTGCACGGCGCCACACTCGACGATTTCGCCGCGGTCAAGGTGAAGAACGCCAAGCACGGCCTGAACAACCCGTACGCCCGCTATCGCAAGGAAGTGACGGCCGAGGACGTCGCGGCCTCGGCGGTCGTCTCGGACCCGCTGCGCCTGCTGGATATCTGCGCCACCAGCGACGGCGGCGCCGCACTGGTGCTGACGTCGATGGAGTACGCGCGCCGCCACGGTGTCACCGATCCGGTCCGCATCCGGGCCCTGTCGACGGTCACGCCGACGTTCCCGAAAACCGTCATCGATCTGCCCGATTTCGCGACGGATTCCGCAGTGGCCGTCCAGCCGCCGCCGCGCGAGTTCCGTTCCGCTGTCGCGCACGCCGCATACGAAGAGGCCGGGCTCGGTCCCGCCGACCTGTCGCTGGCCGAGGTGTACGACCTCTCCACCGCACTGGAACTGGACTGGTACGAGGATATCGGGCTCTGCGAGACCGGCGGCGCAGAGGATCTGCTGCGTAGCGGCGCCACGACCCTGGGCGGGCGTATCCCGGTCAACCCCAGCGGCGGACTGGCAAGTTTCGGTGAGGCGATTCCGGCGCAAGCGATCGCGCAGGTCTGCGAGCTCACCTGGCAGTTGCGCGGCGAAGCCGACGGCCGCCAGGTGGAAGATGCCCGGGCGGGTATCGCGGTGAACCAGGGCCTGTTCGGCCACGGCTCGGCAATTATCGCCACCCGCTGATCCCGGCCCACCCCGTTCAGCTCGCCCGAACGCCGGTATATGGCAACTTCGGCGCTCATGGCGAGTTCGAATGCCGAGCGATGCGTACTCGCCTGCGGCCCACCGGTTATCCGGTCGGCCGCAGGCGATTGCCCCCTGACGACGCTCCGCCCTGAGAGTGTCGGGACGTCCACGCCCGGTTCGCTCGAAGATCGAGGTTTCGCCGGCACGTGATCGAGCCGTAAAGCGAGAGGTGCCCGGTCGGCGATGGACGCGGTCGAGCGTCGGCCTTTCACCCGCTCAGATCGGGACGAACAGCGTTACGGGCCTCTCGGCCGACTGTGCCCCGACAGCGGTTACCCGATTTTGCCCGGATATCGGGTTATGGTCGCCTTCCGGCGCGAACGCCGGTCGCGTGTGCAGACGGGGTCCGACGGCAGGGGCATGCAGTGGTTCGGGACAGCGGGCGTCGAGGCGGAATGTCCGGTCACGTACCGGACGATCCGGCCGGGAGCGCGATGCCCGCGACCCGCACCGCCCGGCGCCGCACCAGGTTCGTGCGCAATACCTACGGCAACGCGTCCGCCGAAACCTTCCTTGTCATCGCGATCATCACCATCCTGGTGACCCGCACCTATCTCGCACTCACCGATTATCCGCAGGTCGGGGGTGGTTCTCTCCATATCGCGCACGCCCTGTACGGCGGTGCCGCGATGATGGTGGCACTGCTGGTGGGCTGGCTGTTGCTCGGTTTCACCGCGCGGGCGGTGGCCGTGGTGATCGGCGGTATCGGGTTCGGTTTGTTCCTCGACGAAGTCGGCAAATTCGTCACCGCCGACAACGATTATTTCTACGGGCCGGCCGCCGAGATCATGTACGTGCTGGTGCTGGTGATCCTGGTCGCCAACCGGTTGGTGCGGATCGTGCGGGCCCCGACTGTCGACGAATACCTCGCCAACGCTGCGTCGATCGCGGCGACCGGGATGGCGGGCGGGTTGCCCGCGCATCGGCGCAGTGCGGCCCGCGCGATGCTGGACCGCGCCGAGGACGGCGGTGTCGATCCGCGTGCTGTGCACGGTATCCGGCTGTTGCTGGACACCGCCGATCATCGAGTGGACCGGCTGTATTCGGTGCAGCAGTTCTTGCCGCGTCTCGTTCCCGGTTTCCTCCGCAGCCCCCGCTGGGTACCGATCATCGGCTGGTTGCTGGTCGTAGCTTCGGCGGCGGGTGTGATCACCGGGGTCGTCGCGCTGCTGACCGGCGGCCTGTCCCTGCACGCCTCCGACACTGTGATCGATGTGGATCGGATGGGTATCGCCGAACTGATCCTGTTCATCAGTGCCTGCCTGACCTTTGTCACAGCAGCTCCGGCGACGATCTGTTACCGCAGGGCGGGCCCGCTGTGGCCGCTGCAGACGTTACGAATGGCGGCGCTGATATTCACCGTTCTGAACGCCTTCGCCGATTTCGCGACAGAAGGTTTCGGCGCGGTGGCGGCCGTCGCGGTGGGTGTCTTCGCGATGGCCGTCCTGTCGCAACAGATCTCCGTGCAAGTCGGTATACCCGCACCGGCAGCTGATCGGCCCGCCGCATAACCGGGTCCCGCCCATCCCGCCGCGCCGACTCGCCGAGGCGATATTGACCTGGAGCGCACTCCAACTTCTAGCCTGTGCTCATGCGATTCGCGTTCAAGACCGCCCCGCAGGATACGACCTGGGCCGATATGCTGGCCGTCTGGCGGGCCGCCGACGATATCGAGATCTTCGAATCCGGCTGGACCTTCGACCACTTCTACCCCATCTTCTCCGACTCCGCCGGACCGTGTATGGAGGGATGGACCACCCTGACCGCGCTCGCGCAGGCCACCGAACGTCTACGGCTCGGCACCATGGTGACCGGTATCCATTACCGTCATCCGGCAGTGCTGGCCAATATGGCCGCCACCCTCGACATCATCTCCGGCGGCCGCCTCGAACTCGGTATCGGCGCGGGGTGGAACGAGGAGGAATCCGGCGCCTACGGTATCGAACTGGGCAGTGTCACCGAACGCCTCGACCGCTTCGACGAGGCCTGCCAGGTTCTCATCGGACTGTTGAGCCAGGAGACAACGGATTTCGACGGCAAGTTCTATCAGCTGACTGCTGCCCGGAACGAGCCGAAAGGTCCGCAGCGCCCGCATCCCCCGATCTGTATCGGCGGCAACGGTGAGAAACGCACCCTCCGGACCACTGCCCGCTACGCCCAGCACTGGAACTTTGTCGGCGGAACTCCCGCTGATTTCGTCCGCAAACGGGAGGTGCTCGCCGCACATTGCGCCGATATCGGCCGCGATCCGAAAGAAATCTTGCTCTCCGCGCAGAAGCGGCTGGACCCCGAGCTCGGTTACAGCGAAACCATCGATTGGGCGGCCATGCTCGGCGCCGAGGGCCTGGAACTCGCGATCATCTACCTCCCGCCGCCGCACGACCCGGCCGTATTGGAACCGCTGGCCGAAGCCATTCGCGATTCCGGGCTAGCCGACTGAATCGCGATCGGTTCGTCATCGCCTCACCCCGTGTAATGGGCCGGGCCCGGGGTGCAGGGGCTCGGCAGGGCGGACATGGTGGCCATATCGCAGACACCGTCGGTCAGAATCTGGAACGGGGTGACACCGAGCAGGACGATAATTCCGATGATATCGCCGTTCCCGGCAAGTACCCCGGCCGTTCGCGCGGCCGCCGATCCGGAGTCCAATGCTGATGAGCCGGTACCGGATTCGCCCTCGGAGACCGGAGTGGGCGCCGGGGAGGCGAGCGGTTGAGCCGTCGCTCCTGCTGCGGCGCCGACGAGGCTTGCCGCCGCGACGGAGGCGACGGCAAGACGAGTAATTACGGGCGTCATAACGTTCCTTTGGTAGTGAATGTGGTGTCCACCGGGTATGAGTTCAGGAGCGAACGATCGCTCACGGATTCGACGCAATGTCAGCGGCCAGCGGTGACACGGCGGCAATGATTTCGGCCACCAACTCCGACGGCACTCCCGCCCCGGTCACCGCATCCGTGAGATGGCAGGCCACGAGGTCGAAGTGGTATCGGGTGATACCGCGCCCCTGGTGCACCTGTTTCATCGAGGCACCGATGTAGGGATCGGGACCACCGAGCGCTGCCGAGAAGAACTCGACCTGCCGGCCTTTCATCCGGGACATGTTGATGCCGGTGAAGAAAGGCTGTAGAACCTCGTCGGCGAGGACACGAGCGTAGAAGTCTTCGACGACGGTTTCCAGGGCTGCACGGCCACCGATCCGGTCATAGACCGGCGGGTCTGCATCTGGTTCCGGGGAAGAGTTGAAAGCTGCGGGGGAAGACATGATTTCGGCACCTTCCGATGATTCAGCGCGGCGGCACACTCATATCGCGGTTCATGGTGGGGATTTCGATACTGATCGGCATCCGCAGTTCGGACAGGTACATGAGCGCGGCTTTACGGAGGAATTCGTCGAGCAACCAGTAGGGGTCGGCGGCCGGCGGGACCGCGGTGAGGATGCCCTCGCGTACCGCGATGAACGGCCCCCAGCTGAACCGGAGCAGCGGATCCCAGACCGGTTCCCGCGGGATGTGCAGGCCGTCGGCTATGTGGTCACCGAGCAGGAAGCGGGTGAATGCGCCGAGAACGGGCTTGCTGAGGATCGTGAGGTCGATATTGGCGCCGAGGCTCAGCAGCCGGTCGGCCAGCTTGATCCCTTCGGGCGTCGGCGCCAGGATCGGGTCGAGCACCTGCGCCGCCTGGGAGTTTGCTTCGGGCCATGATTTCGGGATGTATTCGTCGCGAACCCCGAGCATATGCCCGGCGACCTGCCACGAGTGCAGGAAAGCCTCCGACTCGTGCACGGGGATCGGCACTTTCCACGAGGTCAGGTGTTTCATCACGGTGGTGGGCAGGCTGTGCCAGGTGACCATGATGTCGTTCTGACTGATCGGGATATCTTCGGCGGCCGAGTGCACCCAGTGCGGTGACTGCGGCAGCAGGTGCCGCACCGCGGCATGTACGAGCCGGGTCTTGACGCAGGTGACGATCATTTCGCCGTCGGGTGCGTAGGCGTTGTTGCTGCCGATGTCGTAGCCGAGTTTGGCGGTTTTGGAGATCCGGTCCTCGAGGTCGTGCCCGCCTTTGGAGTAGTAGACCGCGCGTGCTTCTTTGGGGATGACAGTGCTCATCATGCCGCTGGCGAACCCGTACAACACCCCGAGATACAGTCCGCGTTTCTTGTTGAACTGGATCGCCGTATCCAGTTTGGCCGGATCGGTCCACGGCGGCAGTTGCCGGGCATACTCCATGAAATCCCGCAGTTCCGGCGGCAACCCGGCGGGCAGCGGCTGACCGTTCTTGGTCCAGGTCCGCAGCACGTCGTTGATCCGGGGCACTTCGCCCCGGTCGATCAGTCTGCCGACCAGCTCGTCGGCCTCAGGGTCCCACACTGTCATCGGGTCGGCGCCGGAGCCGGAACCGGCCACCGACCCCTGCGGCGACCAGGTCCACGGCTGCGCCCGCCCGGTAGATGTCGCCGCTACCACCGCGAGCGCCCCGGCAGCCCCGGCCACCCCGCCGGCTTTCAACGCGCTTCGCCTATTGAGTCCGTCCATGCCGCCACTCCTCGTTGAGTTCGATCACCGCCGCAACGGCGAATCCTGGCACCCCACCGTTGTGGAATATCGAGTAACTTACCAGCCGTACCAGACAGCTGTCCAGGTTTCGCAGTTCGACCGGCTTGACGGATACTCACTAGAGGAGGCGCCGAATGTCACGGATACCAGCGCACTTCACCGCACCCGCCCCACAGATGCGATTCGACGACGAAGCCGACCGCGCAGCGGCCAACCGCATACCGGCTTCGCACCGATATTCAAAGAATTTCTGGTTACATCAACCTTCGTTGGCCGGTCACCACGACCGATATACCGGCAGGCTGCCGATCACCCCGGTCGCCCGGCCCGGCCACGGCGATTCCGGGCCCTACATGCCGCCAATCCCCTGCATTCGGCTCATTCTCGTGTCCGCGCGACGATGACCGGGATATGGCTGCCGTGCAGGACCGCCTGTCCGACGGAGCCGAGTGTCATTCCGGCGAATCCACCTCGCCCATGACTGCCGACGACGACGAGCTGAGCGTTCTCGGCTTCTGCCAGGATCCGGCGCGCGGGCCGGTCTTCGACGACGACCCGGGTGACCGGCACATCGGGGTGACGTTCGCATTGGCCGGCCATACTCTCGGATTGCAGGGCGCGCGCCTCCTGCTGCATCCCGGCGCGCGAGATGTAGCGGAAGAATTCGGACCAGGCGGTGACCGCGATGACGCCCACGCCCATACGGGATGCTTCGTCGAACGCGATAACGACGGCCTCCTGCCCGCGCGGTGATCCATCGACCCCGACGACCACAGGCAGGCGCGACAGATCGAGTGGCGGGGCCTCGGCATCGGGGATCACCGCAACCGGACAGTGAGCGTGGCGGGCCAACGAGGTACTCACCGAACCGAGCAGGCCGCGGCCGACGGCGCCGAGCCCACGGGTGCCGGCAACGATCATGAGTGCTTCCCGCGAGCGGGCGAGCAGCACGGGAACAGGTGCGGGATCGGCGACCTCGGTGCGGAGTTCGATATCAGGGGAGACCTCTCGGGCAACTTTCCCGGCGGCGGCGAGTACCTCTTCGCCCTCCGCACGTAGTTCCACGTTGTCGAAGCCGACAACGCCTATTTCGGAGACGAAATCGGCCGGCGCCCCCACCGCATACACGAGGTGCAGCGGGCAGTGGTGTAGCGCGGCACGGTGGGCAGCCCACCGCAGCGCGTCCAGAGATGTCGATGAACCATCGATGCCGACTACGATCGGCGCTTCACGATGCGTGGCCATATCGGTTGCCTTTCTTCGCTCGACTCGGTGCAGGCAGTTCACCGGGCCTGTGGGCGGTGGTCATTCAGGTGGGCCGGCGGGGACGCCCCCGATTCCGGCATGCGCATCGCTGACGCCGCCGGCTCGGGGACGATGAGGACATCGGAGCGAGCGTGCAGAAGTACGCCCTGGCCGGTGGTGCCCAGGAGGGCGTAGCCGATCCGGGTATGCCGACCGGATCCGACGACGACCAGGTCGGCGTCCAGGGCCCGCGCCGTCTCGATGATCCGCGGCGCCGGTTGCCCCGATTCGACGACGGTCCGCACCGGTGACGGCCGCAGGGTGTGGGCGAGTTCCTCGATATGCGGGCCGGCGCTGTCTCTGCCCGAGCGGCGTAGTTCGTGTAATCCCGATTCGGTGACACCGTGGGTGCGCAGCATTCGTTCACCGGGCACCACAGCGGCATGGACGAGGGTGTGGTCGGCAGATGGAGTGAGGATCGTGCCGGCTCGGGCAGCATGGTCTGCCGTAGGGGAAGTATCGACAGCGAGCAGGACGGACCGATACCCATCGGTGGGAGTATTTTTCACCACCAGTACGGGAACGCGACTGGAACGAGCGAGGAGTTCGGCGGTACCGCCGAGCAGCGCACCGATCATCCGGTTCCGCCCGTGCGAACCGATGACCAGCAGGTCGGCGTCGCGGTCCGCGGCTTCGCCGACGATCACGGAGTTGGTGTCGCCGGTGCGGACCGCGATATCGTCGTAGCTGCCCGGGGAGTACCGATCCAGATGCTCCTGCAGGGCTTCGCCGGCCGAAGCGACGGCCGAGGCGCCCGCTCGGCCCGGCAGCACGTGAACCGCGGTGAGCCGCGCCCGGTGTACCTCGGCCAAGGCGGCGGCGCGTTCCACGGCCCGGCCCGCCGCGTCCGATAGGTCGGTCGCCACCAGGATGTGTGCCGGCGATTCGGTGGACAGCGACGGCATACGTTTCGCGCGCGCCGCCCGGTCGCGGCGCCGGTGCAGCCGCCGGATAACGGACTTTTCCGCTTCGGCGGCCAGGAATACGAACAAGCCCACCGCCGCGACTTTCGCCCAGTCGGCGAGGGTCATTCCGGCAGACCCGAACACCGATTGCATGAACGGCGTGTAGGTGAAGAGCAATTGCAGGACGATGCAACATCTCGGTGACGACGATGGCATTGACGGCGATCGTGCGGGCGACCTCCACGGAGGTGCCCGCATCCAGTTCCAGGAGGAACAGGCCGAGTGCACCGGTCATCATCAGCACCGATACCAGGATCACGCGCCACACCAGGAATCCGGACAGCAGTGATTCCGTGGGTGGCCGCGGCGGACGGTGCATGACATCGGCCTCGGTCGGTTCTAAGGCCAGAGCCAGTCCCAGGGTGCTGACGGTGGCGAGGTTGATCCACAGCACCTGTGCCGGAGTCAGCGGCAGCGTGATCGGGAACAGGATCGCCGCGATGACGACCAATGCCTCACCGCCGTTGGTAGGCAGCATGAACAAGATGAATTTTTTCAAGTTGTCGTAGACACCGCGCCCTTCACGCACCGCGGCGGCGATGGTGGCGAAGTTATCGTCGGCCAGCACCATATCGGCTGCTTCCTTGGCGGCTTCGGTACCGCCTCGGCCCATGGCGACTCCTACATCCGCGCGGGCCAAGGCCGGTGAATCGTTGACACCGTCACCGGTCATCGCCACGACCTCACCGTTGTCCTGCAGCGCGCCGACCAGTTCGAGTTTGTGCTCGGGACTGGTCCGGGCGAATATTTCTGCCTCGGAAACCACGCGCCGCAGAGTGGGCTCGTCATAGGCCGATATCTCGGCGCCGGTGAGTGTTTCCCGGCCGCGGCCGAGCCCGATCTGCGCGCCGATCTCGGTCGCGGTGGCGGCATGGTCCCCGGTGACCATCTTTACGGTGATACCCGCACGGTGGCAGTCACGGACCACTTCGATTGCTTCCGCACGGGGCGGGTCGATTATGCCGACCAGGGCGAGCATGACGAATCCCTGTTCGGCGTCGGGAAGGTCCAGCGTGCCACCGGACGCCGGCCGGTCGCGGTAGGCGACGGCGAGAACCCGCAACCCCTGCGCCGCTGTCTCGGCGGTACGGCGTTGCCAACCGCCGATATCGATCGGGGCCACGGTTTCGTCGTCGAGTTGGTGGGTACATGCGGCCAGCACCCGCTCAGGGGCGCCCTTGAGGTAGATACGCTCGACATCCGGGGAATCTGCCGGATGCAGCGTTGCCATGAAGCGCCGTTCGGACTCGAAGGGGATCACATCCAGGCGCGGCCAGGCCTGGACCGCGTCCTCGCGCGATAGCCGCGATTTGGCCCCGAGAACCAGTAGCGCGGCCTCGGTGGGGTCGCCGTCGATATTCCAGGCTCCGTCGATCTCCTGCAGCCGGGCGTCGTTGCACAGTACGCCCGCACGGATCGTCAGCCGTAGTGCCGCATCGGCATTCGGGTCCGCGACCGCCCCGCCGGGGCCGGTGATACCACCGACCGGGGCGTAGCCGACACCTCCGATATCGAAGGACTGCCGGGCGGTGACGACCTTCTGCACCGTCATCTCGTTGCGGGTCAGCGTGCCAGTCTTGTCCGAACAGATCACCGTGACCGAGCCCAGGCTTTCCACCGCCGGCAGCCGGCGGATGACGGCGTTCCGGTGCGACATCCGCTGCACTCCCAAGGAGAGTGTCACTGTCATGATCGTCGGCAGCCCCTCCGGAATGGCAGAGGCCGCGAGTGCGACGACGAGGGTGAACATTTCCGACGGTGATTCCCCGCGCACGGTGATCCCCAGCACGAATGCCGCCGCGGCCACGCCGAGGATCACTGCGGCGAGCCACCGGCTGAAACGAGCGATCTGACGCAGTAGCGGTGTCGTGGTCTTGCGGACACCCGCCAGTAGCTGGTTGATACGCCCGAGTTCGGTATCGATGCCGGTGGCGGTCACCACGCCGTCACCGCGTCCGAACACCACGACGGTGCCCGCGTGGGCGGCATTGCGGCGGTCGGCCGGTCCGGCAGCGGAAGGCACCGGCGCGGAGGTTTTCTGAGCGGGCATCGACTCGCCGGTCAGCGCGGCCTCATCGATGCGCAGATCGTGAACCGCGACGAGGCGCAAGTCGGCCGGAACCCGGTCACCGGAAACGACCCGGACCATATCGCCGGGCACGAGCTCGGCGGCCGGGATATCGCTGATCTGGCCATCTCGGATAACCCGCGCCCGCGGAGCCAGCACAGCGCGGATGGAGTCCAGCGCGGTTTCGGCCCGGCCCTCCTGCACGAATCCCAGAACGGCGTTGATCACCACCGCGCCGAGCAGCACCGCGGTATCGATCCAGTGGCCCAGGAATGCGGTGATGACGGCGGCCGCCAGCATTACGTACAGCAACACATTGTGGAATTGCCGCAGCAACCGCCACCACCAACGGTTTCCGCGGGCCGCGGGCAGGGTGTTGGGGCCGTGCTCGGCCAACCGACGCGCGGCCTCGGCCGTACCGAGCCCGGACCGAGTCGCGCCGAGCCGTTCCAGGGCCGCCTCCGCGTCGAGCGCATGCCAGGCGGGCCCCTCCTCACGCGCACCTGTTCCCGGGATATTTCTACTCGTCATCGATCCCGGACCACCGCCGATCGAGTTTCGCCCTGCCGGGCCGGTATCGAACCGAGGAGAATCAAGGGCTGCCCGCATGGGTTCGCCAGCCCACCACGGCCGAAGGCCTGCTCTGGCGGGTCATCGCCTGCCGCATACATACACGGCACTGTCGCGTGGTTCCTGGGCAGTATCTCACCGCCCGCCACCTCGGCGAAGCAGGCGCGCAACACCCGCTCCCGAGGTGACCGACACTGTATCGATCTATGATCAACTGTAGGTGCTCTCGCCGGTGACGGACGACAGCCGATCTCGGTCGCCGCACCGGCTCGACCGATCGATCACGAAGCACGCGGATACCCGAGCCGAAGGAACCGCGCCGATGGACCGTCCGGCACAATCTCCAGAACCCGCCGCTCCTGTCGTCGTCGGAGTCGACGGATCCGAGGCCGCCACGGCGGCTGTGCGCTGGGCGAGCCGCGAAGCCGCACTCCGGCAGCGCACGTTGCGCATCGTGCACGGTGACGGCACTGCCGCCCGACCCGGTTTGCCGCCGCCGGTCGGCGAGGCCCTCGCCCGGCACGGACAGGATTGCCTCGACCGTGCCCGCGCGGCGGCGCTGCACATCGATGCGTCCCTGCCGGTGGAAACAGAACTGTCCGGCGCGGCGCCGGCGCGACTGCTCATCGACGAATCGGCCGCCGCGGAAATGACCGTGATCGGCTGGACCGGAGAAGGGTCGGCCCTCGCCCATCTCGGCTCGACCGTGCTCGCCGTCGCGAGCAGCGGGCACGGGAAGATTGTCGTGGTCCGCGGCGCCGGAGCCGACGGCCGCCGCGAACGTCCGGTGGTGGTCGGAATCGATGGGACCGCGGTGAGCAACGCCGCCGTGGGCGCTGCCTTCGCCGAAGCCGCACTGTTGCGGGTGCCGCTGGTCGCGATACACACCCGGCACGATCTCCGGACTCACTGGTTCGCGGGTATGCCGGAGACGATCGAGGACCCCGCGATCGGCACCGAGATGGAAACCCGGATGACCGAATGGCTCGCCGAATGGTCGCCGCAGTATCCCGGGGTCGAAGTGACCCGGAAGATGTATCTCGCGGGTCCCGATCTGCACCTGCTCCACTGGTCGGAGTCCGCGCAATTGGTAGTCGTCGGAAGCCGCGGTCGCGGTGGATTCCGCGGATTGCTCCTGGGATCCACGAGCAATATCCTCGTCCAGCGCGCCCATTGCCCCGTTCTCGTGGCTCATGGAGCCTGACCCCAGGACCAGCCCCCCGCGATCCACGCCCCGCGATGGATCGGAGACCTGTGGCCCGTCCCGGCCGCCGTCCACTGCGAACTCGGGCCTCGACCTGCCTCCCGCGCGAGGAATCGATTCGCGACGCCACGAGGCGGTCATCTTCGACCTCGACGGCGTGGTGACCGATACCGCTGCCGTGCACGCGGCAGCGTGGTCGGAATTGTTCGACGCCTACCTGGCCGGACGGCCCGCGACAGCAGGACAGGACCGTTCACCGTTCACGCCCGACGACTATCTGCGTCATGTCGACGGCAAACCCCGCTACCGCGGCGTCGCCGATTTCCTTTCTTCCCGGGGTATCCACCTTCCCTGGGGGTCTGCGGCGGATCCGGCCGGTGCCGACACTGTGTGCGGGCTGGGCAATCACAAGGACAACCTGTTTCGCGAACGCCTGGAGCGAGACGGCGTACGGATCTTCGAGTCGACCGTCGCACTGATCCACCGACTCCGTGCCATCGGGCTCTCGACGGGGGTCTTCACCGCCAGCCGTAACCTCCACTACATTCTCCGGGCCGCCGGGCTCACCGGCCTGTTCGACGCACAGGTGGACGGTCACGATGCCGACGAGTTGGGGCTTGCAGGGAAACCCGATCCCGCGACCCTGCACGAAACTGCACGCAGGCTGGGCAGTGCACCGGATCGGACGGTGGTCGCCGAGGACTCGGAGGCCGGTGTGACCGCGGCGCGGCGCGGTGGATTCGCCTTCGTCATCGGGGTCGACCGAGCCGGGCACGCCGCCCGGCTGCGCGCGTGCGGCGCCGATATCGTGATCGAGGATCTGGCGCAGGTGCGGGTGCGCGGCCGGTTCCGGCGAGTGGCGGATGCGCCGGACGCGCTCGCGTTCTGGCCCCGGATCACCGAACTGATCGGCGGCCGCTCCCCCGTGGTGCTGCTAGATTTCGACGGCACCCTCGCCGATATCGTCGCCGATCCCGCCGCGGCCCGGCTCGCACCGGGGCTGGATACCGTTCTCGACGAGCTGGCCGCGCAATGCACCGTCGCCGTGATCAGTGGACGCGATCTCGACGACCTACGCGAGCGGGTCGGCCGGAGCGGGATCTGGTACGCGGGCAGCCACGGCTTCGAACTGGTGGCGCCGGACGGCACCGCCCATACCGCCGCCGTGCCGCCGGGCACCGAACAGGCACTGGCCGCCACCGCGGAAGCGCTGCGGCGCGAACTGCGCGATATCCCGGGTGCACTGGTGGAACACAAACGGTTCACGGTCGCCACCCACTACCGCAACGCCGGCGCCGGCGATATCGGCCGGATTACGGCAGCCGTGTACGACGCCGCGCGCACCAACGGGCTGCGCACGACCCACGGCCGCAAGGTAATCGAACTGCGGCCCGATATCGACTGGAACAAGGGCGACGCACTGCATTGGATCACCGACCGGCTGCCGGGCACCGCGTACTCGCTCTATCTCGGCGACGATCTCACCGATGAAGACGCGTTCGACGCGGTGCCCGCGCCGGGCACCGCCATCGTGGTGCGCAGCGGAGAAAACGTCGCCCGGGAAACCGCCGCGGATCTGTCGCTGGCAGGTCCCGCACGAGTCCGGGATTTCTTGCACAAACTCGCCGGGCTGTCGGCCGCGGGCAACGCGGGGATTCCGGAATCGTGGGCGCTGACCTACGACGGATACGACCCCGCCCAGGAGAAACTCCGCGAGGCTTTGTGCACGGTCGGCAACGGGTATTTCGCCACCCGGGGCGCGGCGCCGGAATCGGCGGCGTCGCGGACACACTATCCGGGCACCTATATCGCCGGCCTGTACAACCGGCTCCACGACCGGATCGCCGACCGCACAATCGATAACGAAAGCCTGGTCAATGTGCCGAATTGGCTCCCCTTGACCTTCCGCCTCTGCGACGGCGACTGGTTCACCCTCGACGAGACCCACATACTCGGCTATCGGCAGCAACTCGACCTGCGGCGGGCCGAACTGGTACGCACTTTCCGCATCCGCGACAGCGGCGGCCGCATCACTGCGGTCACCCAGCGCCGGTTCGCCGCTCTGCACCGGCCGCATCTGGGCGCCCTGCGGACAACGATCACGGCCGAGAACTGGAGCGGTCCCCTCACCATCCGTGCCACTGTGGATACAACGACACGAAACACCGGCGTCGAACGCTACAACAGGTTGTCGAGCACCCATCTGACGCCGGCCCGCGGCCGGGAACTATCCGCCGATTCGGTGCTGGTCGAGACACACACGAACGCCTCGGGGCTGCCGCTGGCGATGACTGTCCGCAGCACAGTGCGCAGAGATGGCAAACCGTTCGACGCCGAGCGTCACTACGTGCGCGACAGCGGGTCATTCGGCCACCAGTTCACCCTCGACATGGCCCCGCAGGTACCGGTGTCGGTCGACAAGATGATGGCTGTGACCACCGGGCGGGACCCCGCGACGGGCGACGCCGGCGACAATGCGGCGCGCGAGTCGGCGGAATTCGCCGACTACGCGGCATTGTTCGAGGGTCATGCCGTGGCATGGGATCATATGTGGGCGCGCCTGCACATCGACCTCGACGGTGCGGCGCCGGCAGTAGCGGTCCTGCGCCTGCACCTGATGCACATCGTCCAGACGGCGTCACTGAACACCGTCGACCTGGACGTCGGCGTTCCCGCCCGCGGCCTGCACGGCGAAGCGTACCGAGGGCATATCTTCTGGGATGAACTGTTCGTCCTCCCGGTACTGACCCCGCACCTCCCGGCGCTGACCCGCACCCTCCTGATGTACCGGTACCGGCGGCTGCCCGAGGCACGGCGTGCGGCGGCGCAGGCCGGCCATTCGGGAGCGATGTATCCGTGGCAGTCCGGCAGCGACGGCCGGGAGGAAAGCCAGCGGTTACATCTCAACCCTTTGTCCGGCCGGTGGAATCCCGACACCAGCCACCGCGCGCACCATATCGGTAGCGCCGTCGCCTATACGGTCTGGCAGTATTACCAGGCCACCGCCGATACCGAGTTTCTCGCCGAATACGGAGCGGAGATGCTGGCCGAAATCGCGCGCTTCTGGTCGAGCAGAGCCGAATTCGATACCGAACGCGGCCGCTACACCCTGCGTGGAGTTATCGGCCCCGATGAATTCCATTCCGGTTACCCGCACGCACCACACGACGGGATCGACAACAACGCATATACCAATATCCTCGCTGTCTGGACGATTCTGCGCGCCCTCGACGCACTCGATGTACTTGCGCCGCCCGACCGGGCCGAACTCCTCGATACGCTGGGGTTGCCGGCAGAGGAATTGCAACGCTGGCAGGATATCGCGCACCGAATGTATGTGCCTTTCCACGACGGGGTGATCAGTCAATTCGACGGCTACGAACAGTTGCGCGAATTGGACTGGGACAGCTATAGGCAACAGTACGGGAACATCCAGCGCCTCGATCGGATCCTGGAAGCCGAGAACGACGATATCAACCGCTATCGCGCCGGAAAACAAGCCGATGTCCTGATGCTTTTCTATCTGTTCTCCGCCGACGAATTACGCGCCCTGTTCACCAGCCTCGGTTACGAACTACCGACCGATATGATTCCCCGCACGATCGACTACTATCTGGCCCGCACCTCACACGGCTCGACCCTGAGTGCGCTCGTACATGCGTGGGTGCTGGCACGTGCACATCGCGACCGTACCGTGGACTATTTCGAATCCGTACTGGTCTCGGATATAGCCGATATACAGGGTGGCACAACTGCCGAAGGAATCCACCTGGCCGCGATGGCGGGGAGCGTGGATCTTCTGCAACGCTGTTTCACCGGGCTCGAAATGCGCGACGACCGCCTCGTCTTCCGCCCGCACTGGCCTGCATCACTGGGCATGCTGTCGTTCCCCATCCAGTACCGGGGACACCATTTGACGGTGCGCATCGATGAACACGGCCTGGAAGTCGACTCGCGTCCCGGGCACGCCGATCCGGTCACCGTCACCTGCCGCGACAGCAGCGCCGAACTGGCGCCGGGTTCGACCGTGCATTTTCCGGGTTCATCCCGATAGGGCTGCCCGGAGGTTTGTCGCGGATCCGCACGGGCATTCGCGACGGAATCCGGTTGCCGATTTCGCGAGACGGTCTCGCGAAGACAGCGGGAGGGAGGACGAGACCATGTCGGACCGCACCAGTTCGACCCGCACTACCCGTTCACCGGTCCAGCTCGCCGCCATGGCGGTCGGCGCGGTATTTCTCCTGGCAGGCGTGCTCGGCTTCATTCCGGGCATCACCACGAACTACGACAGTATGGAATGGGCCGGTCACCATTCCGAAGCCCAGCTACTCGGCCTGTTCAACGTTTCGATACTGCACAATGTCGTGCACCTGGTATTCGGCGTGGCCGGCCTGGCCGCGGGAATGAGCGCGGCGCTGGCCCGCGCATATCTGCTGGTGGGCGGGGTGATCTACCTACTGCTCTGGGTATACGGCCTACTGATCGACGAGACCGGCGACGCCAATTTCGTCCCACTCGACACCGCGGACAACTGGCTGCACTTCGGACTCGGCCTCGGAATGGTCGCACTCGGGGCGATCTTGCCCCGCCGGATGAACACTCCCGGTCGGCACCTGTCGGGACAGCAGCCCGGGATCATCGAATAAGCCGCAGGGAACTGCTCTTACCGCCGAGCAGGCCGGGAGCGGCCGCCTCGGCGATCAATATCATGAGGAAAACATCGGTCAGGCCGAGGCCGCCGGATTCGCGCTGCCCGGCGAGCCGCATCATTGCCATCAGTGACAGGAAGGTGATCGTGCCCCTCAACACCAGTTCCAGCGGAGGCACAGTGGGTGCGAAGACCGAATTCCAGTCGGGCATCCGGACTCAGGAGTCCGCGGTGCGGTAGATGACGATCGGGCGGTCGGCGCGGTGCAGCAGGTTCTGGCCGGTCGAACCGAGAAGGGCACCACGGACGCGTCCCCAGCCTTTGCTGCCCACGATCGCCATCTGGGCATGGTCGAGGGCGTACAGCAGTTCCCGCGCCGCCGAGCCACGCCGGGATCTCAATTCCACGGCCACGTCGGGAAATTGCTCTCGGTACGGGGCGATGATTGTCGAGAGTTCGTGTTCTTCCGAGCGCGCGATCGCATCCCAGTCGATGACCAGTGCGGTCCGGCCGCGTTTCTGTATCGTGCCGGGCTCGGCGGACGCGACCGCCGAGCTGCCGGTCCACGTCCGCACCGCCGTCACCGGCACGGAAAGCAGCCGGGCCCATTCGAAAGCCAACTGGGTCGCGGCCTCCGATATCGGGCTTCCGTCGGATCCCACCGCGATCGGGCGGTCGTCGAGGGCGGTGTCGGCGAGTTCACCGCGCCATACCGCGACCGGGCATACCGCCTTGTTGGCCACCCGTAGCACGGTCGACCCCAGCAGCCAGCGTTCGACCGAACCGGCTCCTGTCGCGCCCAGCACGATCATCGCCGCCTGCCCGGCCGCTTCGAGCAACCCTGCTGCAGGAGCTTTGTTGTCGGCGATCGATTTCAGCTCGATCTCGGGCGCGCATCCGCGGAGTTCGGTTTCGGCCGAGTTCAGCAGATCGGCCCGATGGGCCTGCTGCATCTCTTCCAGTTCCTCGGCGCTGAACGCCACATCGGGTATCGGGCCGGTGGCCGGCGACGAATGCACCAGGTGTAACGGCAGTCCGAGTCTGCCGGCGAACTCCGCGGCCCATTTGGCGGCACCCAGCGATGCCTCCGACCCGTCGATACCGGCCACGATGTGTTTTCCCGGGAGAACCATATGTTGCGCCTTTCGTGAGCGAGAGGAACGAGAGGCCACACCGGTAGTACGTACGAGCATCTGCCGAGCCGGCTGTCCGACCGGCTCACCCGAAACGACACTCGATCGTGATGATCCTCCAGGATAGGAGGAGAGGCACTCCCGACGATCGGTCGACACACTCGAACTCGGCACTTCTCCCATAGGAAATTGCTGGTGACGCCGGGATCTCGGGTACCGCCCGGTGCCGGATCCATCTGGCTACGTCCGCGCGAGCGAGCCGCGTGTGGTGGTACGCCCGGTGCCTCCGGATAGGTATGGTCGGGTACATGAGCGCTGGTCCCAGCGGGTCGACAATCGCGGACGCAGTCCGCCTCGCGGCACGGGCTCCCTCACTGCACAACAGCCAGCCGTGGCGGTGGCAGTCCGACGGCGAGGTCTTGCGGCTGTTCGCGGTACCCGAGCGGATGCTGACCACGACCGATCCCGGTGGTCGCCAGATGCTGATCAGCTGCGGTGCCACCCTGGATCATCTGCGAGCCGCCATGGCGGCTGCCGGTTGGCGCCTCTCCGTGGCACGCTTCCCCGACCCCAACAACAAGGCCCACCTCGCAGACATCACATTCGAGCGTTCGCCGATCGTGACCGATGCCGACCGCGCCCGCGCGGAAGCGATCGACCGGCGGTTCACGGACCGCCTGCCGTTCGGGTCTCCGCCCGGCTGGCCGGAGTTCGAGCCGGTACTGCGATCGGCGACCGATTCCGCAGACACCGCCGTGGAAATCCTGCCCGAGGAGAGCCACCCTGCGCTTGCCCACGCCACGCGGCTGACAGGCGCGCGCCGCCGTTACGATTCGAACTATCACGCGGAGCTGCACTGGTGGACCGGGCATGTGATCGGCGCCACCGGTGTACCGAAATCCTCGCTGATCTCGCCGCGAGAACATGAGCAGGTCGATATCGGCCGCCGCTTCCCGACCACCTCGTCGGTTACCGGACCCACCGGCGAGAACTCGTCCGACCATGCTGTGGTGCTCGTTGTTTCCACAGCCGGAGATACACCCGCGGAACACGTTCGATCCGGTGAAACGCTCTCGGCCGTACTCCTGGAATCCACCCTGGCGGGATATGCGACATGTCCGCTCACCCATCTGACCGAGGTACCGGAGAGCCGGCGCGCAGTCCGGCAGTTGAGCGACACCGATCAACTGCCCCAGATACTGGTCAGGGTGGGCGCGCCACCGCATCGCGACCGGCCACCGGAACGCACGCCGCGGTTACCGCTCACCGAAATCCTGTCCGATACGAAGTCCGGGAACTGACCGGCGGGCGTAGGCGACCAACGGACGAGTGGACTGCAGGCGTGAAGTCGATTCCGTATCGCCACCGTGATGTCTCGAATCGGTCGCGGCTCGTCTCAATCTTGTGACGTAACTCTGTCTCCGGCTCTCGGTCACGTAACCTGAGCTCAGGTCCCGGTACGACAGGGGACGTTTCGGGCGACGGAACTCCACATCGCCTCGGGTGCCGCATATTTCGACGTCGCACCCAGGGGCGTGTGCCATGAGATGTTTCCGTGCCGGCGCTCTCGCGTTGCTCGTTGTCATGCTGTTGCTCATCGGGCATGCCGCGGCCCAGCCGCCGGCTCCCCCCGGGCTTCCCTTACCTGCACTACCGGCATTTCCGCCGCCTGTGGATACGAACGATGCGCTCCTACCCGGTGTTCAACAGTGGATCGATCGGGTAATTCCGCCGCCACCGATCGCGCCGACACCCCAACCGATACCGCAGGATGAAACGGATTCCCTGGCACCGGGATTGGCTGCGCTGCATCAGGCG
Organism: Nocardia carnea NBRC 14403; assembly: GCF_000308515.1. Lineage (GTDB taxonomy): Bacteria > Actinomycetota > Actinomycetes > Mycobacteriales > Mycobacteriaceae > Nocardia > Nocardia carnea. The sequence continues at coordinate 78,879 of NZ_BAFV01000119.1, forward strand.
GTGCTACCCGCGCCGGCCGGCGATCCGATATTCGATCGGTGGCCGGCGGACCTCGCCGGTTTCGCCCCGGGTGCGGTGATCGAGGTCCGCGATGTCACCGCCTCGGCCGCACCGCTGGTCGTGGTGCCGATCCGGCAGGCGGTGCTGTTCAAATACCGGACCACCGACGCGCACGGCCGCCCGTCCTTTGCCACGGCCACGCTGGTGATACCGGCGGCCGCATCGCCGGTGCCCGGAGCGCGGCCGGTGATGGTCAACAATCTCCCCATCGACGCTCTCGGCCGGCG
>NZ_BAFV01000118.1 GCF_000308515.1 Nocardia carnea NBRC 14403
ATCGGCCGTCGCGCTGTGCGGGTGTACATCCATCACCGACAGGGCGAGATGGCCGAGCGCCTGCGCGACCGCAAGCGCCCCCATCAAGCGGGTTCGCGATATTCCGCGCATCGATGCCGCGGCACAGCCGATGGCCGTGCATACGACGATGAGCAGTAACGCGCCCGCTTCGGACGGAAGCACCCCACCCCCGGCGCCGTGCGCCGCAGCCGTGACGATCGCCGACAGCGCGCTGACGGATGCACCACGCAATACGCGATTCGCATCCGACGTCATAACGGAAGTCTAGCCTCTACTACGACTTGTAGTTGCGTCGAGGTGGGGGCGATCTCCAACGCCGTCGCCGTTACCCGTCTCATGCTCAGCGCACCCACGCTGGTGGGTGCGACAATCGCCGACGCTGTCGCCGTGTCGATCATCCCGGATTTTCTCTGTGTCATCACTGATTTTCCTCGGTCGACAGCGGCCGGGCCGCGGTGGCCGGCGGACGCGTGGACCACTGCGGCGGCCGGAGGTTTACGACGACTCGTGCGAACTTTTCCAGCCCGCAGGGTAGTCGTTTTCCAGATGACCTCCGGGGAGCCGGCAAGCGGTGTGGTATCGAAATACCGGACCTCATAACCCGTTCGGTGAATTTCCACCCCTGCGGGGTGCGTCGGTAGCGCTGTTCGGTGCCGGCACGTATCGCTTCGCGGCCGGATTGCTCGATGTTCACTGCAGGGATTCGATACACCCCATCCTCGGTGTACAGCGAAGCTATCCGGTCGGTGTCACCCATCATCGCCGCATCGCTGAATTCGGCGCGCAACGCTTCGATTTCGACGCGATCGGCGATCGCATGCAGGTCCCTCATAGTTTCTCCGTTTCTTACCGAAGCTCGTGAACGAGCCCGGTGCGCCGTTGACGAGGACGACATCAGCCGGCACACCGCCCGGATACGGCCGGATTCGGTGTATTCGAAATCCTCACGACGATCCGGTCCGGCCGGTAGTCGCCGCCCGGCCGGCAGCGGACCCGACCTCGCTGTGCTTCCCGGCTTCGTCAGTAACTGTCGACGAAACTGTTCGCCGGAATGTCAGGCGCCGGGGGACGTCACATTCACGCGCTCCACAACGTCGAACAGGTGAGAGCCGTAACGAGCTGAGGAGCCGCCGACCATGCCCACCTCATTTCAGCCACGAGACGAGCGACCGGACCCGAATCTGGACGTACTGTTGAGTGAGCGGAGGCAGCTGATCGGTCTCGCCTACCGGCTGCTCGGCTCGCTGGCCGATGCCGAGGACGTGGTCCAGGAGGCCTTCACCCGCTGGTATGTCATGTCCGAGCAACAGCGGACGGCCATCCGCTCCCCCGGCGCATGGCTGCAGACGGTCACCAGCCGCATCTGCTTCGACCTGCTCGGCTCGGCACGGGCACGGCGCGAACACTACGTGGGTGAGTGGCTACCGGAACCGGTACCGGAATCCGCGGAGTGGATCACCGGCCGCAGCGATAACCCGGCCGACCGCGTCACCCTCGACGAATCGGTGAGCATGGCCTTCCTCGTTGTGCTCGACACGATGACCCCGGCCGAGCGCGTCGCGTTCACCCTGCACGATGTTTTCGGGTACTCGTTCGCCGATATCGCCGAAATCGTCGGTCGCACCCCGGCAGCGTGCCGGCAGCTGGCATCCTCGGCCCGCCGGCGAATCCGCGCAGCACGAAACCCCGAGGCTCAGGCCGGCGGCCGGTCGGCCGATATCGTCCGCGATTTCAAGCGAGCATGGGCCGCCAAGGACATCGAAGCCATGATCGGTCTCCTCGATCCGGACGCGATAGCGGTGGCCGACAGCGGCGGAATCGTCGGCGCCGCGCCCGGCCCTCTCGAAGGCGCCGAGCAGATCGCGCGGTATTACATCACGCTCGCGTCGCCGGCACCCGCAAGCCTGGATATCGTCGAGCGGACGGTCAACGGCCGGCCCGGCTTGGTCGTTCAGCATGACGGGGTCGCCGTCACGGTGTTCGCCTTCGACTTCACCGGCGACGGGATCACCCGGATCTGGGCCATGCGTAACCCCGAGAAACTCCGCTCTTGGACGGCGGACCGGCACCCGCAGAGATGACGCCCGGCGAGACCGGGGGCCACTTCGACCGCCTGGTAGTGGCCGGTCGAGATCATGTCTTGCTGATCTCGACGAAGTAGCCGCGCATTGTGTAAGGCGCCCACGATCACCAGATGCGCGGCCTGACATTCCGCGGGGCTGTGTCGTCGGAAGTCGTACGGGCATCGAGGCGATGCGCCTGCCCGTCACCGACATGCGCACCAACGACGCCGAAGGAACCGATGATGAAAACATCGAACGACTCTCACGCACGCAATGTTCGCATCGCGGCGGACGAAGCCGCGATCCGCCGACAGATCGGCAAGCTGATCGAAGGACTCCAGGCCGGTGATCTCGCGGCCGTACAGGAGGTGTACACGACAGACATCGTGTCCTTCGATATCGAACCGCCACTCCAGCACGTCGGGACAGCCGCGAAGCTAGAGAACTGGGCGCGGGTGTTCCAAGCCTTCGAACAGGTGACCTACGAGGTTCGCGACCTGGCCGTAACCGTCGGGGACGACGTAGCGTTCGGGTATGCCTTCGCCCGTCTCAGCGGCAAGCTGAAGAGCGGGAGTGCGACGAACGGTATGTGGGTGCGGGTCACCTATGGCATGCAGAAGATCGACGGCACATGGTTGATCGCGCACGACCAGGTCTCGGTGCCGCTCGACGTGGCGAGCGGGCGCGGTGCGGTAGATCTGGAGCCCTGAGGTGCCCCGGGGGCTCTCCGGAACTCGCTTCACCACCTCACGTTCCGGTGGCGTGTGTCGTCGCTCGCAACGGCCGGCAACGCGCCGGTTTCACGGCGACCGGTGAGATCGATCGGCGCGACTTCGGCATTCACGTCCCGATGGACGGTGGAGGCAGCCTGGTCGGCCGCCACCCGTGCTGGCAGAATGAGCGATGTGAGCGTGCCAGATTTCGGGATCTACGTACCGCAGATGGTTCCGGATTTCCAGCTCCTGCTGGATCTCGCGAAAACGGCCGAACGCACCGGATTCACCAATTTCTGGCTTTTCGACCATCTGTGGTCACCCGGGCTGCCCGAGCATCCCGCCCTGGAGGCGTGGACGACGGCGGCCGCGCTGCTCGCCGGCACCACGACGTTGCGGGTGGGCGCCCTGGTGTTGTGCAACAACTTCCGGCATCCGGTGGTACTCGGCCGGATGGCAACCTCACTGGACGTGATCTCCGGCGGACGGCTCGAATTCGGGCTCGGCAGCGGTTCCGTTCCCGGCGAACACCAGCAGGCCGGATTGCCCTGGGGTCCGGCGCGCGAACGGGCCGAACGGCTCGGTGAGGCGCTCGAGATCATCACCTCGATGTTCGCCCGCGAACGAACCTCGTTCGTCGGCAAGCACTACCAGGTCGCCGATATCGCCAACGTCCCCGGACCGGTCCAGCGTCCGCGCCCGCCGATCCATATCGGGGGCACGGGCCCGAAATACACGTTGCCGCTGGTCGCGCGCTATGCCGATGTCTGGAATGTGCCCACCTACGGCCTGCGCGACTACCGCCGGTCGGCCGAACTGCTGGACGCCGAATGCGCCCGTATCGATCGCGACCCCGCCTCGATCCGCCGTTCTCACCAGGCGATAGTGGCGATCGCCGAGAACGAGCGGGAACTCCCCGCGGTCCGGGCCCGGGCGCAGCGGCATTACGGGGCCGAAGCGTTCGCTCTCGACGAAGGCTACGTCGGTACGCCGGCCATGCTGGTGGACCGGCTGGCCGAACGCGCGGGCCGGGGAATCGATTCGGTGATCTTCATGACCGGGGCGAAACAAGCGGCCGCGACCATGGAGCTGTTCGCCGCGGAGGTCATGCCACACCTGCCCGGCTGAAGGTTTCGCACGATGCCCGGCATACCCCCGCGTCCGCTGCGGCTCACTGAGCGCTGCGCGCTCGGTGGGTCAGCAGGAATTCCGACATCGCCTCGGCGACGGCCGCGGGCTGGTCCAGCATGGACAGCACGTAGGCGTCCGGGATTTCGACCAGGCGCGAGGCCGGGATCAGTTCGGCCAGCCGCCGGCCGTGTTCACGGGGCATCACCTTGCCGGCCGAAGACCACAAGATGAGCGCCTCACCGCGGAAACGGCGGAGTTCTTCGGTGTGTGCGATGAGTTCGCGCGCGGGGAAACCCGACCGCGTGTAGGCGAGTAGGTCGCGGCGGATTCGTGCGTCACGCAGGCCCGGTTCGGTCCAGCCGCGGACCAGATCGTCGGGTATCGGGTAGCGGGCCATCCAGCCGAACAGCAGCGGTGTGCGCCGTAACCACCGCACCCGCAGTTGCCGCAGCGCCAGGGTGAACCCGCCGGGGATCCGGCTGGCAACGGTGGCGAGCTTTCCGGGGAGCCCGGGCGGGAAATTGTCGAATGCCTCGCACGGGAGGACCACGAGCCGGCCGACGCGTTCGTCGAGGCCGTAGGAGGTGAGGAACAGGGCCCCACCCCAGTCACTGTGGACGAGGACGACATCGTGCAGGTCGAGCGCGGCGAGGAAATCCGCGACGAGCTGGTTGAGGCCTTTCATGCTGAGATCGGTGCCCGGTTCCAGCGGGATCGAATGAGCTCCCAGTGGCAGATCGGGCCGGAGATAGCGGAATCCCGGCGGTAACAGGCCGATCATCCGGTCCCAGACGGTGTGGTTCATCAGCAGGCCGTGCAGTAAGACCACCGGCGGACCGTCGCCGTGTTCCACATAGTGCATCCGACCTGCGGGTATATCGACTGTCGGCATTATCGGCCCCTTCCGAGCGATCGCTCTAGAGTGATTGCTCTAGTCTGGAACGGTGACCGAGAAGATGTCAACCTCCGGAACCCGCGAGCGACTGGTGACCGCGACCGTCGAACTCCTGCGCACCCGCGGTTACAGCGGGACCAGCGTCAAACAGATCAGCGCGGCCGCGAACGCTCCGATGGGATCGCTCTATCACCACTTCCCCGGCGGAAAACCCGAGCTCGCGGCCGCGGCGCTGCGCGACGCGGGCGTGGCCTACGGACAGCTGATACCGCTGCTGCTCGATCCCTACGCCGATCTGCAGGAAGCACTTCCTGCCGCCTTCGCCACCGCCGCCGAACAGATCGAGCACACCGGATGGATCAATATGTGCCCGGTGGGCACGGTCGCGGGCGAAATCGCCGATGCCGAGCCGGAACTGCGCGCGGTAGCCGCGGAGATCATCACGTCGTGGATCGAGGGCGGGACCGCGTACTTCGCCGGCCGCGGCCTGCCCGAGGACACCGCACGCGAACTCATCCTCGGCATCATCACCGCGCTGGAGGGCGCATTCGTCCTGAGTCGCACGTTGCACTCCACCGCACCACTGCACGCCGCCGGCCGGGCGATGAGTGCACGACTCCACGAACTCCTCGAGGGCGGATGAGCAACTCGGGCGGGATGCCTACTCACGACGTCGTTGCGCACTCGCACGGCTCATCGCCACCGGCCGGCCCACTCTCGGCATCCTTCGGTGACGGTATTCGCGCGCCCCGAGGCCTTCGCCTGCACGTGGGCGAACGTCCGGGTGCCACGTGTCGACAGAGCACGCCGCGTGTAACACGCCCGCACCCGGACGGCTCCGCCGGCATGGTGGCGGTGACAGAGCCTCCGGCGCAGTGGGCTCACCCCTGTCAACCCAGGTCGTCGAAAGAACCGCCGCGGCCCGCGCCGGCGGCGAAGCGCCGGGCGCCGGCGCCGGCCTCGGTGAACGAGATCAGCCCGTGCTCCCATTCGTTGGCCAGGGCGTCCTGTTCGGTCATCCCTTCCTGTTCGAGCAAGGAGAGCCGGTCCCGGCGGGTACAGGTCTGTGGGAAGCGGGCGATCTCTGCGGCCAGTTCCTCGGCGGCCGCGCGTTCCTCGCCTGCGGGCACCACCCGGTTCACCAGCCCCATGGACAAAGCTTCCGCCGCGTCGACCGGGCGTCCGCTGAGTACCAGGTCCATGGCCCGGCCGGTACCGATCAGCCGGGGCAGCCGCACGGTGCCGCCATCGATGAGCGGAACGCCCCAGCGGCGGCAGAACACCCCCAAGACCGCGTCCTCGGCCGCGACCCGCAGATCACACCAGATCGCCAGCTCCAGACCGCCTGCCACGGCGTGCCCGGCGACCGCGGCTATCACGGGTTTACCGAGCCGCATCCGGCTCGGTCCCATCGGCCCGGGACCGTCGGCGGCCAGCCGGTTACCTCGCTCGGTACCCACCGATTTGAGATCGGCTCCCGCGCAGAAGGTTCCCCCTTCGCCCCAGAGCACGGCCACCGACGCCGACTCGTCGGTGTCGAACTCGCTGAACGCCTCGAACAATGCCGCGCCGGTGGGGCCGTCCACCGCATTGCGGGCCTCGGGGCGCGACAGGATCACGGTGAATACCGGGCCGTCGCGTTCGACACGTACTGCTGGACCGGCCATGAGTGCTCCTCGCTACCGAATGTCGGTTCGCACGTCGTTTCGTTTCGCTTCCTACCAGACCTGTTTCGGATGCGGAACCTCCACCCGGAACCGGGCCCGATCCGACTGCCGCCGCAGCGACCGGGCGGGACACCGGCACACCCCACCTTCCGTCGCCACAGACGGCGCCCGCCGGAGAAGACCGGATCGGCCCGACGCAAGGGCGTGGCCGTCGCGCGGCCGTGGTCGCCGTCGATTACCCCTGTCCCGACGCGCCGCCGACACCCTTCACTGCCGCACGGTCCATGAATCCGAACAGGTATCCCGCTACCCGGCGCATCTGGATCTCCTCGGCGCCCTCCGTGATCCGGTAGCGGCGGTGGTGGCGGTAGATGTGCTCGAACGGGGTGTAGCGGGAGTAGCCGAGACCTCCGTGTACCTGCATGGCCCGGTCGGCGGCCTCACAGCAGAGGCGGTTGGCCCAGTAGTTGCACATCGATACCTGCTCGGACACGGCGAATGTGCCGTACTTATCCATCGACCAGGCGGTTTTGTGCACCAGGGCGCGCAGCATCTCGCATTGGGTGTGCAGTTCGACCAGCTGGAACTGGATGGCCTGATTCGACGACAGCGGTTTACCGAACGGTTTGCGCTCCTTGGCGTACGCCACGGCCCGGTCGACGCAGTACTGTGCGGCGCCGAGACTGGATGCGGCCTGCCGGATGCGGTTCTCGTTGAAGAAATGCTGGACCACGGCCAGCCCGCGGCCCTCCTGCCCGAAGATCGCCGAATCCGGCACCCGGACGCCGGTGAGCGAGATCCGGGCGTGGTCGGTGGGCATATTGAAGGTCCACAGGTATTCCTCGACCTCGAACCCCGGCGCGTCGGTGGGTACCAGGAATGCGGTGATCCCCCGGCCGTCGCCGGCCTTGCCGGAGGTGCGGGCGAAGATGAGGTCGGCGTCGGCGATATGGACGCCGGTGTTCCAGGTCTTCGTCCCGTTGATCACCCAGTCGTCACCGTCGCGGACGGCGGTGGTCTCCATATGGGTGGCGTCGGAACCGTGTTCGGGTTCGGTGATACCGAAGGCGAAGAACCGGGTACCGGCCGCCAGACCGTCCACCCACTGCTCTTTCTGCGCCGGTGAACCGTATTCGAGCATCAGCAGCAGCCCGACATTGTTGGCGACGATGGCGTGTTCGTTCTGCAGATCGCAGTGCAGGCCCAGTCCGCGGTGTGCGAGGTGCTCGCGGATCACGGCCATGCCGAGATTGGTGCCGTCGCGGCCGCCGAACTCGTTCGGGAAGGCGTAGCGGTAATGGCCGGCGGCGTCGGCGCGGCGCCGGGATTCGGCGAGCAGTTCCTCCCATTCGGCACTCGGCAGGCCACCGCGGTCCCAATCGGTGCGGGCGTCCTCGCGGCGGTGGTCGAAGAACCGGATATTGTCGCCGGTCTGTTCGAGGGGTTCGATCTCACGTTCGATGAACTCGTCGAGTTCGGTCAGATAGGCGCGTAGGTCGGCGGGCAGTTCGAAATCCACGGTGACTCCTAAGCTTTCGCGGCGGGGCGGATCTGCATGAGCAGATCCCATTCGATCTCCGAGACACGGCGCCCGCTGGCGGCCATGACGATATCGCGGACGGTGCCGTCCAGATGGGCGGCCGCCTGCTGGGCCAGGCCGGCGCCCCAGTACAGGGTGCCCATCACCTTCCACCAGCGGAAGCGGTCCGGATCGAAGGTGCCGCCCGCCTCCTCGTAGCCGCGTACGAAGGTCTCGCGGTCGGCGAAACCACCGAATTCCTTTGCGTCCTCCCGGAACCGCCACATACGCAGCGCAGGCCAGGCCACATCGCGCATGGGGTCACCGAACCGTTGTGTGCCCTCCCAGTCGAGGACGGCCCGCAACCCGTCCGCACCCACGATCAGGTTGCCGTTGCGCATATCGGTGTGCACTAGTGCGGGATGCGGCGGCGGGCCGGGCAGCCGCTTCTCCAGCCAGCGCAGGGCGAGTGAGAAAACGGGCCGGTCGGCCAGGAGTTCGCCCACTACCGCCGCCACTTCGGCGAGATGTGCGGCGGCGGGGTCGGCGCCCGCCGCCGGAACGGATTGCGGGGCCTGCGCCGGGTCGATGCTGTGCAGCCGGGCCATGGCTCCGCCCCACTGCCGTGCCGTGCGCTCCGCGTTGCCCGCGGCGGCAACGGTTCGCAGCACCCGGCGCGGGACCGTTTCGCCGTCGATATGTTCGGAGATCAGGAAGGGTTCACCGACGTAGGAGGTGTCGGTGCAGGTCGCGACGACTTCCGGGACGGGAACCCCGTGTGCGCGCGCCAGCTCCCGGACACCGGCTTCCGCTTCGACAGGCATGAGTTCGACGGCCGGCGGTACCACTGTCGCGACCAAGCGGCGGGAGTTGTCACCGGCGGTGGCGGTGAAGGCGATATTGCGGCGCCGCGCGCCGGCGGAGAGGAACTGGAACTCGGAGATGGTGACCCGGTCACCGAGTTCTCCGGTGAGGAAATCGGCAAGGCCACGGGCGGGGTCGGTACTCATCCTGCCTCCACTCCACGAGGCCCCGATTGATCACGCTTCACGACTGCCACGATCACTCCCCCTCCCAGCTGTCGTATCCCGGTTTGGCGATGGCGAGATCGGCCCGCACCACCTCGGCCAGGGCCTGCCAGAGCGCTTCCTCGTCACCGGCCGGAACGGCCTCGAGCAGTTCCTTCTCCCGGGCGGCCGCCGCGGGACCGAGTTCGGCCTCGCGGCCGAGGATGCGGGCCAGATTCGCCCCGACCCGCGCACGATGCTGCAAATCGGCGGGCAGCGCCGGCAGCAGGGTCTGCTCCAGCAGTTCGGCGAGTGATTCCAGCAGCTCCGCTGCCGTGGGCCTGTTCTGCACTGATGCTCCCCTCGACGGATTCCGGCGCCGGCGGACAGTTCCGCGGCCGGCCAGGTGGAATCCATCGCCGACCTCCTTGTCGTCCGAGCGCCGAGTGAGACAAACTGTAAATGATCATCTCACCGTCGCACCAGGGATCGGCCGGAGACGCCGCCGGAGGCAGGTGGCGCAACCGCATCTCCTCAGGACTGCCGAACCTCGTAGAGGTTGTTGAAGGGGTTCTCCAGCGGCACGCGGCGAACCGAGGCGAATCCGGCCTGCGTGCACAGTTCCTGCACCTTTGCCTCCGGCAGCCCGCAGGTGCCGAGTCCGGCGCCGCCGGCGGACAGCGATGTCGTCATACAGTAGGCAACGCTGAGACCGTAGAACACCGTGGCCAGCGGTCCTTCGTTGTCCTCGTGGCGGTCGGCACAGTTGATGTCCAGGCAGATGTAGATACCGTCCGGATGCAGCGCCCGCCGGACTCCCCGCAGGAGCCCGAGCGGATCGACGGCATCGTGGATGACGTCGAAGGTCGAAATCACATCGAACCGATCCGGCAAACCGTCGACGGCGTCGGCGCATTCGACCCGGATACGGCCGGATAGTCCCGCGGCGGCGACAGCGGCGCGCGCTCGTTGCACCTGCGGCTCGAACAGGTCGTAGCCCACGAAGCGTGAATTGGGGTATGCCTCGGCCACTTTGATCAAGGCCCGGCCGGAACCACACCCGACGTCGGCGTAGTCGCAGCCGGCCGCCAGCCGTTCGGCAACCTCCGGCATCCCGGGAATCCATTCCTGCAGCAGGAAATTCTCGAACCATCCGGCGGTGAACCGCTCCATCCCCTCCCAGAAGTCCGGGCCGTAGGCGCCCTGGCGGACCCCGCCCCCCTCGCGGAACACCCGGCCCAGGTCGGCAATCGGCTCCAGCAGACCCCCGACCATCTGGTACTCACCGCCCAAGAAGGCCGGACCGCCCTCCACCGCCAGCACCATGGCGTGTTCGGGCGATAGTTCGTACCGGCCCGACGCCTCGTCGTACCGCAGGTAACCGGCGGCGGTCAGGCCGCGCAGCCATTCGGCCGCGTATCGCCCGTCGATACTCCGTCGTCGAGCCAGTTCCGCCGCGGAGGCGGGCCCGCCCTCGGACAATTCGGTGAACAGGCCGAGCCGGTCACCCACATGGCACAACACCACTGTGAACAGTCCCGCCAGGTCGCCGATCGCTTTCTCGGCGAACTTCTCGATCTCGGTTTCGTCGACTGCCGGTGTTGCCATTGTCCACACCTCTCGAGGTCGGATCGGGGACACAGTGCGCGGATACAGTGAGTCCACTATCCGCCCGCGGGACGGGCGTAGTTACCCCACCGAACGTCACGATCCGACGATCACCGATTGCAGGATCGTCACAACAGCAGCCGCGGTGCGTAGCGCCCGTTACAGACCGACATAAGAGATCAAGCGGACACAGCCAGGACGGCCTCGGGTGCCCCCAGGGCCTCCACGCGGCCCCGTCGCAGCTGCACGCAATAGTCGGCGTGCCGGGCGTCCGCACGGTCGTGGGTGGCATGGACCACCGTGACCCCGTCCGCGGCGACTTCTCGGACAGCGGCGGCAATGGCTTCCTGAGCGGCGGCGTCCAGCCCCGTGCTCGGTTCGTCCAGGAGCAAGAGGTCCGACTGCTGGGCCAGGGCGCGGGCCAGCAGCACGCGTTGACGCTGGCCGCCCGACAGGGTGTCGAGCCGGCGATGCGCCAGAGCGGCGATATCCAGCCGGTCCAGGCAATCCGCGATCACGGCCTGGTCGGTGCGGGTGAGGCGACGCCAGAGGCCGCGATACGCCCAGCGCCCCATGGCGACCGTTTCGCCGACGGTGATCGGCAGAGTCGCCGGTACGACCTGCTGCTGCACCACGAGGGCCGGGCGGCGCCCACCGGGGCGGACGACCGATCCGGACGTAGCACCGAGGACGCCGGCGAGCACCGCGAGCAAGGTGGATTTTCCGGAACCGTTGGGACCCATCAGCGCGGTCACCCGGCCACCGGGCAAGGTCGCCGTGACGTCGTGCAGTACCGGGTTGTCCCGGTATCCCGCCGACAGGCCGGTGATTTCGATATCCGCCGTACGCATACTGTGACTCCCGCAACCAACTTGTAATGACAATCGTTATCAGTTTACAGTGTTCGATCATGGAATGGCTGATCGCCCCGTTCGAGGTTTCATTCGTTCAACGGGCTCTCTGGGGCGGACTGCTGGTCTCCTGCCTGTGCGCCCTCGCGGGAACATGGGTTGTGGTGCGCGGCATGGCTTTTCTCGGCGAAGCCTTGGCGCACGGCATGCTGCCCGGGGTGGCGGTGGCCGCGCTACTCGGCGGAAATCTGTTACTCGGTGCGCTGGTGAGCGCGTCGGCCATGGCGGCGGGCGTATCGGTGCTCAGCCGCAACCGGCGGCTGTCCACCGATACCGGGATCGGGCTGCTGTTCGTGGCAATGCTGGCCACCGCGGTGATCCTGATATCACGGTCGCAATCGTTCGCGGTCGACCTGACCGGATTCCTGTTCGGCGATGTCCTCGCCACGCGGCCGGGTGATCTGCTCTTCCTGTTCGCGGCACTGCTGGTCGCACTGGTGATCACCGTGACGGGGCATCGCGCCTTCGTCGCCCTGAGCTTCGACCCGCGAACTGCCCACACGCTCGGGCTGCGGCCGCACGCCGCGCAAGTCGCCATGCTGGCGTTGCTCACACTGGCGATCGCGGCGTCGTTCCATATCGTCGGCACCCTGCTGGTCCTGGGCCTACTCGTTGCGCCCCCGGCCGCGGCGACCTACTTCACGCACCGCATCCCGCGAATCATGATGCTGGCGGCCGGTATCGGCGCGCTGTCCACGGTGGTGGGGCTTCTGGTCTCCTGGCATGCGGGCACCGCGGCCGGGGCGACCATCGCGTTGACAGCGGTCATGATCTTCTTCCTCTCCGCCCTGGTAGCGCGAGTTCGCAGCGCGCTGCGGACACGCACCGGATCCGGCGATCCCGGTGAAGGCGGTGAAGGCGGGCTCGAACCGGCGAACAACGGCGGAGGTCTCGCTTCGGACAGTGCGGGAACGGGTGTATCCGAGCCGACCGGGGTCAGCGCGGGTACCGAGGTACTGGAGCCGGCAGGCAGAGGCTCCGCCGGCCCGAACACCGCCGGGTACTCCGCGACCGACTATCTGCACTACTCGGATGGGCCCGGTGTGGACGCTGTCGCCCCGGCCCCCGCGGCGGACCATACGCCGGGACGCCGTGATTCCGTGGCCACCGCGATCGACGGTCCCGGTTCACCGGGATCCCGCACCGGGCCCGGCAGCCCGATCGACCACCGCCCTGACAACTCCGCGCTCGACGGTTCCCGTCGGAGCAAGAAACGGCGGTTCCGCCGCACCACACGACCGCTGGGTAGAAAAACCCTTGTGCGGGTGGCGTTGTCCGGGCTGCTGGTGATGCCGGTCGCTGCCTGCGGTACCGAGGAGCCGGCCGAACCGGTGCCCCACGGGTATGTGGAGGGTGCCGAGGAGAGTGCGAGCGCGCAGCCGCGCCTGGTGCTGGCCGACCGGGACACGGGGGCGGTCCGGCTGCTCGATGTGGTGACCGAGGAGATCGCGGACCTGGAGCCGGTTCCGGGCGTCACCGGTATCGCGGGCGACGGTCGTTACGCCTATCTCGCCGCGGGCGACGCGACCACCGTGGTGGACAGCGGTAGCTGGGTCGTCGACCACGGTGATCATGTGCACTACTACCGCGCGCAGCCGCGCCCGGTGGGCGTCGTCGACGGATCCGTCCGGTCCGCGCACAGCGATCCCGTGGTATCCGCCGCGGTGCTCGATACCGGATCCAGCGTGCCGGCCGACCGCGCAGCTCTCGATGAGGGGGAGCTGCGCACCGGACCGGTGGTGAAGGGGGTAGCGGTTCCCTACGGTGGCCACCTGCTCGTCGCGTCCCCGGGCTCGGCGCAGATCGAGGTCCGCACCCGCGAGAACGAGCCCGTCGAGACGTTGACACCGCACTGCCCGGATCCGGGCGGCACCACGGTGACCCGGCGCGGCGCGGTTTTCTCCTGCGGTGACGGAGCATTGCTGGTGACCGAGCGCGACGATCGGTTCGCGGCCGAAAAGCTGCCGTATCCCGCCGGGACGACCGGCAGCGTCGCCGAGTTCCACCACCGGCCGGGCAGTGATGTGCTGGTGGCGGTCCGGGAGTCGCGGGTTCTGGTACTCGATATCGCCCGGCGTACCTGGCGGCCGATCGAGACCGGGCCGGTGACCGCCGCGACCACGGCGGGCGCGGGGACCGCGATTCTCGCTCTCACCCCCGACGGCGTACTGCACGCCTACGATCCGGCCACCGGCGCCGAAACCGCCCACCACCGTGTGCTTTCCACGCCCGTGGATCCGGCCGCGGCGCCGGTGCTGCTCGTCGATTCCGAACGCGCCTACCTCAACGATCCAGCCCGTCGCGAGGTCCACGAAATCGACTACGCCGACGATCTGCGGGTGGCGCGCACCTTCTCCTTCGATATCGACCCCGACCTGATGGTGGAGACCGGCCGATGAGCACGATCACCCGTATCTGCGCCGCGCTCGTCGCCGGCGTACTCGCGCTGAGCGGCTGCGGTATCACCGATACCGGCGGCGGCGGGGTCGTGGTGACCACCGATATCCTCGGCGATATCACCCGCGCCGTGGTCGGTGATACGGCGCCTGTCACTGTACTGATGCCGCCGGGATCGGATCCCCATTCCTTCGCGCTCTCCGCGCAGGACGCCGCGGTACTCGACCGCGCCGATCTCGTCGTCGAGAACGGTCTGGGCCTGGAAGAAGGCCTGGCCCGGCATGTGACGGCCGCCGCCGAGGGCGGAGTGCCGAAACTGTCGGTGGGCGACCGGATCGACCCGCTCCCCTACCGGGCCGGCGACTCCGCGGGCACACCCGACCCGCATTTCTGGACCGACCCGCAGCGGGTGCATCGGGCGGTCGAGACGATCCGTGACGAGGTGATCGCCTCGGTCCCCGATATCGATGCCGACGCCGTGCGCGCGAACGCCGACCGCTACCTCACCGAACTCGACGCGCTACAGCGGTGGATGACCGAACGTTTCGCCACCGTGGCACCCGAACGCCGCAAACTCGTCACGAACCATCATGTTTTCGGCTACCTCGCAGAGCGTTTCGATATGGAGGTGGTGGGTGCGGTGATCCCCGGCGGCACCACCCTGGCCTCACCCAGCGCCGCCGATCTCGCCGACCTGGCCGGCGCCATCCGCACCACCGGGGTGCCCGCGATATTCGTGGATTCCGCCCGTCCCGACCGGCTGGCGCAAGCACTGGCCGAACAGGCCGGTGTCCAGGTGCGGATCGTCGGTTTGTATTCCGAATCCCTGACCGAGCCCGGCGCGGGCGCCGCGACCTACCTGGAGATGATGCGCGCCAACACCACCGCGATGGTGACGGGCCTCGCCCCCGCCTGACCCCGCAAGACCCGCGGTGGATCGCCGCCGCGGGCAGCACGAAGAAGATGAGGGAACACCATGCACAATCGATCCGGCACCAGAAGAGCGGTCGCACTGTCCGGCCTTGTCACCGCGGTGGTCGCATTGAGCGGCTGCGGCGGAGCCGATTCCGGCGAGGAGACCGCGATCGCCGAACCGCTGGCCGTCACCTACGACGGCGGTATCCATCTGCTCGACGGCACCACCTTGGCGCGGGGCGGCGGGGTGGAACTCAGCGGATTCAACCGGATCAATCCCGCCGGTGACGATAGGCATGTGATCGTGTCCACCACGGACGGTTTCGAAGTCCTGGACGCTGCCGGAGCACAATTCACCGATATCGAATTCCCCGGTCCGAAACCGGGGCATGTCGTTCGCCATGCGGGTCGCACGGTGCTTTTCTCGGACGGTACCGGAAAAGTGACTTCCTTCGATCCCGCCGATCTCGCCGGCGGCGCCCCGGAGACCACCGAATACCAGACCGCCGAACCGCATCACGGTGTGGCCGTGGAACTGGAGAGCGGTGAACTCGCGGTCACTCTGGGCAACGAGGACGAGGTGTCCGGCGTGGCGATCTTGGATGCCGACCGTAAGGAAGTCACTCGCAACGAGAAATGCCCCGGAGTACATGGTGAGGCGACCGCCGCCGGCGATACCTTGGTCGTCGGCTGCGAGGACGGTGTCCTGGTCTACCGGGGCGGTAAAATCACCAAGATCGACAGCCCGGACCCCTACGGCCGGATCGGTAATCAGGCGGGCAGCGAAGTCTCCCCGATCGTGCTCGGCGATTACAAAACCGACGAGTTCGCCGAACTCGAACGCCCGGAACGTATCTCGCTGATCGATACCGAAAAGGGCACGCTGCGGTTGGTCGACCTGGGCACCAGCTACACCTTCCGTTCGCTCGCCCGCGGCCCGCAGGGGGAAGCGCTGGTCCTGGGCACCGACGGCGCCATCCACGTGATCGACCCGGTCGCCGGTAAGGTCACCCGGACCATCGATGTCATGGACTCGTGGCAGGAGCCGATCGATTGGCAGCAGCCGCGTCCCGCCCTGTTCGTCCGCGACGGTATCGCTTACGTCTCCGATCCGGCCACCAAGCAGATCCACCGGATCGACCTGGCTGCCGGCTCGGTGACCGAGTCGGTGACCCTGCCGGATGTCCCGAACGAACTCAGCGGTGTGAGTTCCTGACCGACGCCTGCGCGGCCCGCTGACAGGACCGTCCGTGCGGTGCGGGCCCGGATCCCACCGGGCCCGCACCGCACGCGGCAAGAGCACGGCTCTCCGCGCTCGGGAACCGAGTCCGCTGCGACTCGGCTCCCGACCGGCATCGGCAGCCCCCAGGACAGGCAACCACTGCTCCCCGCGCCCGGGACCTCGAGTATCCCGGCCTGTACCCACCGTCCCCCTCCCGATGAGTCGTTCCGGCCCTACCCTGGTCGAGAAGGCCACGAACGACAGAGGTGCGGATGCCCGAGATGATCGGTAAGGGCGCGAACACCGCGCTACGAGGTGGACAGGTGCGGATATCGGCGGCCCCGCCCGGGATCGACCTCACCGTCCTGTGCCTGCGGGAGAACGGAAAGGTCGGTAGCGATGCCGATTTCGTGTTCTACAACCAGCCGGTATCTCCCGATTCGGCGGTGCGGTTGGCGGGCGGCGAGATCACGATCGACCTCACGGCGGTTATCGGCGACGCCCACCGGATGGTGGTCGCGGCGTCGGTGGACACCGGGACATTCGGTACGATTCCGCTCACCGTGCGGATCACCGAGGCCGGCGCCGGCGACTACGAACTACCCATCACCGGCCTCACCTCGGAGACGACGGTGCTGCTCGCCGAGGTCTACCGGCGGGCAGGCGGCTGGAAACTCCGCAATATCGGCCAGGGGTACGCCACCGGATTGGCCGGTCTGGCCACCGATTTCGGGATCACCGTCGACGACGCACCCACCCCGCCATCAGACACCCCACCGGCACCGACCACATCGACGCTGCCGCCCGCGCAGGGGTATCCGGCACCACCATCCGCCGGGCACCACGCACCGGGGTATCCACCACCGGTACCCCCGGCGTACCCGCCGCCGACCGCTCCGGGATATTCACCGCCGAACGCACCCGGGTACCCGCCGGCGCCCGACGGCCGGCCGGCAGCGGGTAGCCCGCCAGCCGGTTTCGCCGCTCCGCCCGTAGCTTCGGGTTCCGCAGGAATCGGGCACTCTCAATCCCCACCGCCCGGTGTGAATTTCAGTAAGGGCGCCGTCACGCTCACCAAAGGTGCGGGGCCGGTCTTGCTGGAGAAGGCGCCGCTTGTCCGGCTGCGGGTCGCGTGGGCCAGCGGCGCCGACTACGAGGCCTACGCCCTGGTCGTGCTGTCCGACGGAAAAGTCGTGCATGTCGCCACATTTCCGGCCGCGGGAATTCCGGCTGCCCCGCAGTACGGCGATCTGGTGCGCCATCTCGGCGACCGCGGCCGCGGGGATGTGCAGCGTGGTGGCGGCCAGACCGAGGAGATCATCGAGGTGCGGTTGGCGCCCGAGATCGTCGCGGTGGTGCCGGTGGCGTATTCGGCGATCAACAACGGGACCGGTTCTTTCCACAAATACCGGGTCACGCTCTCGATCGAGAGCGGCGCGGATTCCGTGAGCATCCCGGCCGACCAGGCGAAGAAGTCCAGCTGGATCTTCACCTGCGTTCCGGGCATCGTCTACAACCGCCCCGAGGGTGTGCTCATCGAACGCCTCGAGCTGTACAGCCGTCGATTCTCCGAACATCGCCCCGCGGTGACACTGCGGCCCGACGGGCAGGTGGAAGTGCGGATGGACAAGGGCCCGGTGAACCAGTTCAAAGCCGACCGCACCTGACAGTCCCCCGGAGTATGCGTCACGGTCCGACCCCGGCGGGCCCCGAACGCACTCGCCCCACTCTGCGATCGGGTTCGGCATCGCCCTGCGCGCGGTCCACGGCCGGCCGCGAGAGATAATTGTGCCGTGACGAGTTCCGCCGAAAGCCCGGCCTTCACCTATTCCGAGGTGGGCGCCACCAGCGGTTCGATGCCCGTCGGCTGTCACCACCTGGAGATACGCCGCCCACTCGGCCGCGGACGCGACGATTTCCGGCGTTTCGGGGATGCTCTCCTGGCCTACCGGATGCAGCGCGGTCTGGGCCTGCTGGCCGATGCACAGACGCCGCGGGCCGAACCAGGGGCGCACATCACGGTCCGGCTCGGTATCGGACGGTTCGGCGTGCTCGCGCCGTGCCGGGTGGTGTATGTCCTGGACGAGGAGGATCGCCGCGGGTTCGCCTACGGCACGCTACCGGGCCATCCCGAATCGGGTGAAGAGCTGTTCGCGGTCGAATACGATCACGCGACGGCGACGGTGTACGGGGTGGTCAGAGCCTTCTCGCGGCCCGCGGCCTGGTATACCCGCGTCGGTGGGCCGGTGGTCCGGGCTACGCAACGCCTGGCCGCCGAGGCATATCTCGTCACCTTGCGCCGGACGCCGGCCTTGCCGTGATGCTCACCGCCCGAACCTCGGCAGCGGACCCGGCGCTCACTGATCGAGATCCACGGCCCGAACCCGTAGGGCCGGCGAACCCGCCTGCCGCCTTTCCGCCCGGATTTGCTGTCTTCTCAAATATTGCAATCATTGATGAACTAGCTGTTTCGCTATAAACTCGCGCATATGGTGCACTTTTCCGGCCGCAAGCGGCTGTCGTGACGACCCCCCGGCGTGGACGGGTCACCCAGCACCGGGTGGCGCAGACGGTGGCGGACGAATTGCGCACGCGCATCCTCAACGGCACCGACGATTACCGGCTGCCCACCCAGGATCAGCTGGTACAGGAATTCGGTGTCTCCTATCCCTCGATCCGCGAGGCGATCCGCATTCTCGAAACCGAGGGCCTGGTCACCGTGCGCCGCGGCAATGTCGGTGGCGCCGAGGTGCACCGGCCCGACGAAACGTCGGCGGCGTACCACCTCGGGCTCGCCCTGCAAGGCGGACGCGTGACCTTGCGTGATCTGGCGTCCGGGCTGCAGATGCTGGAACCGATGTGTGCGGCCGAATGCGCCCGCCGGGAAGACCGCCTCGAGGTGGTGGTGCCGGTACTCACCGAGAACATCGAGAAATCGAAGGGGCTGGTGGACGACGGGGTCGCCTTCACGCAGACCGCGCGCGAATTCCACGATCTGGTGGTCTCGTTCACGCCGAACGCGACCGTCCGCTATGTGGTGAGCAGCCTGGTCGCGCTGTGGTCGGCGCAGGAGGAGGCGTGGGCCGAGGCACTCACCGGTCGCGGCGAGTATCCGTCGCGGGAACAGGCGAGGGCCGCGGTGCGCACCCATCAGAAGATCGTCGACGATATCGCCTCCGGTCAGGCCTCGGCGGCCGAGCATATGGCGTGCGCGCATCTCGCGGCGACGCAGGCGCTGCTGCTGGACCGGTTCGACGACGGCATCGTGAACGCGTCCTCGACGATGGCCCAGCAGGCGATCCGCAGCGCCCAGAGCCTCCGCCGCTGAACTACAGCCGCGCCGCGCTCGGGATCTCGGTGACGGGTCCCCGTTCGAACGCGCGGATCATCGCGTCCTGGGTGAACGAGGCGATCAACCGGCCGCTGCCGGTGCTGATCTGGCCACGAATATGCGCGGATCCGGCCCCCACGAAGGTGGCCTCGTGGTGGTAGCGCAACCAGCCGTCCCATTTCACCGGGTCGTGGAAGGTCACCGCGATTCCCATCGGCGCCGTCGACAGGGTGTGGTGGGCTTGTGCGGTACCGAATCCGGGATGCGGGCGTAGCGCCGTGGAGATCCCGAGATGTCCGGTGAAATGCGCGAGTACGGCACGATGCAGATCGTCACGGGACGGAACCTCGTCGTAGCGCAGCCAGGCGTCCACCACCGGCGGGCCGATTTCGTCGGGGTCGTTGATATCGGCGCAGCCGACGATACGGACCTCACGTCCGGGCAGCGGCAGACTTTCGGCCGGGAGGGCTTCGTCCGGGCCGGGCACCGGTGGTCCGGCGGGTTCGTCGCGGCGGACGAGGTCGGGCTGCGGCGTGTCCAGCAGCACTGTGCAACTCGTGCGGATCTTCAATTGCTGACGGGCAGTCACGGTGGCGCTCGCGAAACTACGACCGGCCTTGATCGGGGTGACGGTGAAGTCCAGTGGAATATCGGGGTCGGCAGCAGAAACGAACAGTGCGTGCGCGTTACGCACGGTACGGCCGGGCAGGGCCTTGGTGGCCGCGACAATGCTCTGCCCGAGGATCTGGCTACCGTCGACCACCCGCCGGGTTCCGCCGTCGCTGTCGCCGAGATAGCGCGACGGAACCACCGGGTCGGGCCGGATATCGAAGATCTCCAGCATCCGCGCCATCGACGATTCAGGGATACCGCCCGGCGGTTGTGCGGCGTTCACGAGCGCACCCCGGTGTACCGGCCGGCACCGATCGTCACCTGGACGACGGACTGGTCGAAAGCGATATAGCCGGCCAGGCGCGACACCTGGGAGTGCGGCTGCGGATAACACCACGCGATCCAGGGACGGTCGCTGCCCGGCAGGGTCCAGTACGACGCCTCACCTTTGAAGGGGCACACCGTATGCAGTTCGACGGTTTCGAGCAAGCCCGAGTTCACCGCCTGCGGCGGAAAGTACACCACCAGGCCGTGATCCTGTTCGTCCACCAGCAGGCATTCGTCGCTCACGGCTAGTTGCTGCCCGTCGAGGGTGGCGGTCATCGTATTGGTACGGGCCAGCAGATCGACCCGGTAATCGGGGCGGTGCTGATACCCGGAAGGTACGGTTTCTTCGCTCATCATTGCTCCGAATCTCGATCGGACGGGGTCGCCGGAAACGGCTCGACAAGTGGCCGGCGATTCCCGCTTTCACTGTCGCACAGGCAAGTACGGTTCGAGATCCGGTTCGGGCCGGACCCCGAACGACCGCATCGCCATGGCCAGCATGGCGTAGGCACCCACCGTGAAGACGATATCCATCAACTGCTGTTCGTCGAACTCCGCCGCGAGTGCCTGCCAGGCGGTATCCCCGACCGCACCCGATTCGCGCAGTTCGTCGGCCGCGCGCAGCAGGGCGGCTTCCACCGGGGACCAGCCCGCGGCGTCGGGACCCTCGGCAATCCGGCGGATCTCTTCCTCGGTCAGTCCTGCATTGCCGCCGAGGACCGCGTGCTGGGCCCATTCGTAGTCGCTGTTCCAGAGGTGGGCGACCCGCAGGATCAGTAGTTCGCGCTGCCGATCCGACAGTGCGGTGCCGTACAGCAGATGCCCGTTGAACGGCAGGAAGGCCATGGTGAACGCGGGATGCCGGGCCAGGGTCCCGAGCAGGTTGGTTCCCGATCGGGTATTCGCAGGCGCGGGGCCACCGTGGTGGACCCGGGTGCGGAAGTCGGCGAAGAACGCCCGTAGTTCCGCCGACCATTCCGCGGGCTTCAGCGGGGGTATGCGCTCCATCTGCAACTCCTTGTCATCCATGTGCGTGGTCACGCTCCGCTACCGCCTCCTGGCCTGACTCGCTCATGCCCTGTCTATTCGGCATGAGCGAGGGCCCTCCGGTGGTCACGCTCCGCTACCGCCTCCAGGCCTGACTCGCTCATGCGATGGGTTCGGAACCCAGTACGGTCGACCGGGCCATACGACGGGGTTCGGACCGATCGAATTCGCAGGCCCGGTGCACCAGGCCGGTGTTGTCCCACAGCACCATGTCACCCACCGACCAGGTGTGGGTGTAGACGCGGTCGGGGGCGGTCGCGCGGTCTTCCAGTTCGTCGAGCAGGTCCCGGCCGCCGGCTGGATCGGCGCCCTCGACATGCGCGGCGGTGGCACCGAAAACCAGGGAGCGGCGGCCGGATTCGTGTTGCCAGACCAGCGGGTGCACGCGGGGCGGGCGGCGCTCCCATTCGGCGACCTGCTCGGGGGTGGGATCGGGATGGCTCAATCGCTGTACCCGCGCCATTCTGTGGACCACCCGGATATCGGCGAGTTCTTCCTTCTCCCGCTCGCTCAGTTCGTCGTAGGCGACATAGGTGCTGGCGAACGCGGTTTCCCCGCCGCGGGCGGCGATCACCCGGGCGCTCATGATCGACGTCTTGGCGATCATACGGTCCAGGCAGCCGTCGATATGCCAGTAGTCGTTGCTCGGGAAGTACGGCGCCAGCGGGTTCGCCGGGTCGAAGCTGATCTCCATCACGTTATTGTTGGAGAACTGCGGGAAAACAGCGAGCTCACCGAGTTTCGCACCGAATTCCACCTGTGCCGCGTCGGTGGCGTGCAATTCGCGGAATAGCACCACACCGTATTCTTCCAGCAGTTCCTGGCATATTCCCGGCAGATCGGGGTCGGTGATCAGCCGGGCGGCGTCGACATCGAGAACCTCGACACCGACTTTCTCGCTCAGTTCTCGCGTAGCCACTGCGGGCATGACTGTCTCCTCACTTCCGCGTTCAGCACGGGATATTCGGCCGGCGGATATTCCGCAACGGGCGTGCGTACGAAGGATCCTGCGCGTTGCGCGACGGTGCACCGTTGGCGTGGATATCGGGAACTTCGGCGAACGGTACGGGCATCGTCGGGACCATGCCCGACCATTCGATGACGTTGGTGCGCACGGTGATCCGCCAAACCCCGGCACGTCGTTCGAGGCGGTCGAGATAGCGGCCACCGGCGAGCCAGTTGCTGTCGTCGCGGTTACGGGCGGCGAAGAGATAGTAGGTTTCGGTGTGGGCGGTGTCGCCGTCGATATCGCAGGTGTGATTGAGCAGGTTGTGGTGGGTCGCGTACTGACCACTCTCGTGCATCGCCGACGCCCAGCCGTAGAGATCTTCCGGACAGCCCACGAAATCACCGGCCGCGATCTCGGCATCCGGGTGGAACGCCGAAAGGAACAGGCTGCGGTCGAACCGGTCCATTCCCCGGCTGAACCGGGTCAGGCAATCGAGAATGTCCTGACGGTCCAGCAGAGCAGCGAGCCTGGCCTGCTGTTCGGTAGCGGTGCTCATGATGTCCTCGAAACATTGTTGGTGCGCAATGGTTATGGGATGGGTGACCAGATCGGGGATCCGCGGGTTTCGCGCAGCGAAGGAATCTCACGGCCGTCGATATCGGTGATGCCGTAGTCCCGCCCCAGTTCCGCAGTGATGAATGTGCCGCCGGTGCGCTGCATCAGGGCGGGATCCACGGAAAGGGCGGCGATGACGCGGCCGGGGTATTCGGGGGAACATCCGTGTGCCGGCGTGGTTGCTGCCTGCCTCGCGAGACCCGGGACGGTCGCGAGATTGCGTTCGGCACGTTCGGTCATGGTCAGGCCCTGCCACAGCGATACCGAGGCGACGCCGAACGGTTTCAATTCCACCGCCATATCACGGGCCATCCGGTCCACCGCGGATTTGGCGGTACCGAACACCACCCCGTAGGTGTAGGCGACCCCGGTGTAGCCGGAAATGGCGACGATCAACCCGGATTCGCCCGGAACCATCAGTGCGGCGGCGTGCCGGGCGGCCACGAAATTCGACCGGACCCCGATATCGACCATTTCCCAGTTCGACAGCGGCTTCTCCCAGAACGGCTGCGGATCGGTCAGATCCTCCGGCAGCGAGAACGCATTGTTGACCAGGATGTCGAGGCGCCCCTGCTCGGCGGCCACCCGGTCGAAGAATGCGGCCACCTCGTCGTCGTGGCCGTGGTCGACCCGCACCGCGATCCCCTGCCCGCCGCGAGTTGTGCAGTCGGCGGCGGTCGCACCGATCGTGCCGGGCAACGCATGCTCGCCGTCGGCGACCGTGCGGCCGGTGACGTACACGGTCGCACCCTGCTCCGCCAGCGCCAGCGCGATCCCCTTGCCGATACCGCGGCTGGCACCGGTGACCACGGCGACCCGGCCGGACAGTGCACCCATCGACGCCACCTATCCGCCGAAGAATTCTTCGCTGTGGTCACCGTGCGCGCGACCGATGAACCTCTCCTCGCGCAGCGGAGCACCCAGCACGCCCTGCGACCAGTCCGCCGAACCCCCCTCGTCCCGGACCCAGTCGTACAGCATGATCCGCTGCGCGATCCGCCACCGGCCGTCGCGGCTTTCGAACCGATCCAGATAGCGGCCGCCGAGTACCGAATCACGGTGCTCGGCACCGGTATCGAGACGGTGGTAGGCGATCACCTGTGTCTCGGTGCGCGCGTGCTCGCCGCGCAGGTCGATCGAAGTCTGCCCCAGTAGATGCTGGGTGGATACGATCGCGGGCGAGCCGGGGATCACCCAGCTCAGGTATTGGTCGAAGGTGCCGCCGAATATCCCGAAATCGACCGTGGCATCGGACCAGAACGCATCTTTCACCAGGGTCGCATCGCGGCGGTCCTCGCCCCGCGCGAGCCGGACCAGACAGTCACGGATACGCGCATGGGCGAGGATCGTCTGCACTTCGGCGGCGACGTCGTTCACCTCGCCACGCCCTTACGCCTCGGCGGCTTCGGGGGCATATCCGAGAATGCCCTTGACTTCGAGGTATTCCTCGAAACCGGCTGCACCCCATTCGCGGCCGTTTCCGCTCTTCTTGTAACCGCCGAACGGCGCCGCGAAATCGAAACCGCCGTTGATCCCGATCGACCCGGCACGCAGGCGCCGTGCGACAGCGCGGGCCTGGTCCAGGTCACGGCCCGCTATGAAACCGGCCAGGCCGTACTCGGTGTCGTTGGCTATGGCGACGGCATCGTCGATACCGTCGTAGCCGATGATCACCAGCACGGGCCCGAAGATTTCCTCGCGCGCGATGGTCATATCGTTCGTGACATCGGCGAATACCGTGGGTTTGACGTAGTACCCCTTCTCCAGGCCGTCCGGTCGCCCGGTACCGCCGGCTACAAGAGTGGCGCCCTCATCGATTCCCTTCTGGATCAGGGATTGGATCTTCTCGAACTGCGAGGCGGCGACTACGGGACCGATAGCGACGTCACCGGTGGGATCACCGACGGTGATCGTTTCGGCAGCGGCGCGGGCGGCCTCGATCGCTTCCGCCATCCGCGCGCTGGGAACCAGCATTCGCGCGGGTGAACTGCAGGTCTGCCCGGAATTACCCATCATGTTTCCGACGCCCGCGCCGACATTGGTCGCGAAATCAGCGTCGTCGAGGACGATATTAGGGCCTTTCCCGCCCAGTTCCTGGGTCACTCGTTTCACGGTCGGAGCCGCATTACGAGAAATTTCGACGCCGGCGCGGGTGGATCCGGTGAACGAGATCATATCGACCTCCGGATGCGACGACAGCGGTACGCCGACCCCCGGGCCGTCGCCCTGTACGAGGTTGAACACACCGGCCGGTACACCGGCGGCGGCAAGGATCTCGGTGAAGATCTGCCCCGTGAACGGTGAACGTTCGGACGGTTTCAGCACCATCGTGCAGCCGGTCCCCAGCGCGGGGAAAACCTTCACCGCGATCTGGTTCATCGGCCAGTTCCACGGCGTGATCAGCCCGCAGACCCCGATCGGTTCCTTCACGATCAACGTGGCCCCGCGCTGTTCCTCGAACCGGTAGTTCTCCAGGATCTCGATCGCCTGTTGCAGATGGCCCGCCGCCAGATCCACCTGGAATCCGTTCGCCAGTCCGGCAGGAGCGCCCATCTCCTCGGTGAGTGCCGCGGCCAGATCGGCGGTGCGCTTCTGGTATTCCCTACCGATGGCCCGGAGCAGGTCCAGCCGTTCGGCGACCGTACTGGCGGCCCACACCGGAAAGGCCGCGCGCGCCGCCGTGACGGCTGCGTCCACATCGGCGGCCGATCCGGCCGCGACTTTCCCGGCCACTTCCTCGGTGGCGGGGTTGACCACGTCGAAGGTCCGGTTTCCGGACGGCTCGACCCATTGCCCGTCGATATAGAACTTCAGGTATTCGCGCATCACTGCATCCCTTCCGCGTACCAAGTGCGGAACTCGTCGTAGCTCGGCATTTCCTCGGAGTTCGCCTTCGGATCCACCGCTACATGGATGACACCCGGTTTTCCGCTGGCGAAGGCGCGCTTGATGGCGGGCGCGATCTCGGCGTCGGTGTCGACGTATTCGCCGTAGCAGCCGAAGCCCTCGGCGACCTTGTCGAGCCGTGTCTCTTTACTCCAGTGCACAGCGGTTTCCCGGGAACCCTGACCGAACGTACGTTTGTAGACACCGACCTCGAGACCCCACGCGTAATCGACCGCGACGACGGTGACAAGCGGAAGATTCAGCCGGGCAGCGGTTTCCAGTTCGGCGATCTGGAACTGGAACGAGGAGTCGCCGGTGATCAGCAGGACCGGTCGTTTACCGCCGTCGGCCACCGAGGCGCCGACCGCGTACGGCAGGCCGGTGCCGAGGTGCCCGAAGTTCTGGTTCCAGACCACATCGTGTGGTTTGCACTGCGTGTAGGTCCAGCCGAAGATCGTGGTGGCGCCGCCGTCGCGGACCAGGATCCCGTCGGCGGGGAAATCCTTGGTGGCCTCCACGACCAGGCGGGCCGGATGTACCGGTGACATGCCGGACGGCGCGGATTCGGCGAGTTCGGCCAGCCGGGTGGCGTCCTGTTCGATCCACCGGGCGAGCTCCGGGGTGGCGGCGCGCGGCGTGTCCTTCAGGACGGCGGTGAGCTGAGGTACGACGGCGCGCAGGTCACCGACCAGCGGTACGTCGATGGGGCGGTTGACGCCGATGGCGGTGGGGTCCTGTTCGATCAGCACCCATTTCCGGATGGCTTCGTTCTCCAGCCAGTGCCGGCCCCGGCCGTAGTGCACCGGCTCGCCCAGCTCGGTGCCGATAGCCAAACACAGATCGGATTTCACGACGGCTTCCACCGCGGACGGCGAGAACCCGTACGGGAAGGTTCGGTCTTCCAGGCCTTCGATAAAGGAGGTACCGCCCGAGGTCTGCACGACCGGGCAGGCCATGAGATCGGCGAGTTCTTTCACCGAAGCGCCGGCGCGGGAGGTGTGCACCCCGTGCCCGACCAGCAGAACCGGCTGCTTCGCCTGACGGATGAGCTCGGCGGCCTCGTCGATCTTGTCCTGACCGGCCGTCTGGCCGACCAGGCGGTAGCGGTGCGGCGGCAGCGGCGCCGGAACATCGAGCTCTTCCTGGATGACATGCGATGGGTATTCGATGTACACGGGGCCGGGGACACCGGTCAGCGCCTTGCGCAGGCCTTCGCGGATGATCTCGTCGGTCTGGTCGGCGTATTCGATACTCGCCGCGTACTTCACCGAGGGTTCCAGCAGGCCGGACTGTTTCACGAACTGGATCCGCCCGCGGCGTACCCGCTGTTCGGTGATCCGCGCGCGCTGCCCGCCCAGGAAGATCACCGGCGAATTCTCCACCTTGGCGCACATCATCGCGCCGGCCATATTCGCCATACCGGGTCCGAGGGTGCCGATACAGACGGCGGCCTTACCGGTCATCCGGGAAACCGCCTCGGCCATGAACCCGGCCGATTCCTCGTGGTGCGGGGACACGACATTCCAGCCGCGTTCGTCGGCCAGATGGAACAGGTGCACGAAATTCGGATCGGGGATACCGAAAATCGTATTGATACCTTCGGCCTCGAAGAGGTCCAGAATTCGTTCGTAAACCTTGACCGCCATATTCACTGTCCTCCCATGGCCATTGCGAAACTCCGGCCGATATGGTCGCTGTGCGCCGACGGCACCACCGGCAGCAACCACGAATCGTCGGTATCGCGTATGTCGTCGATCTGTTCGCCGACGTCCTCGATCGACCACTGCGGCCGGTAGACGCCGGGGGTTTCCGCGATATAGGCCCGTGCGACCCGGCCCGCCAGCGCGACCAGCATCTCGCCGCTGATCGTGCAGGATTCGTGGGCCAGCCAACCCACCGCCGGGGCGACCAGCTCGGGTTCCATCGGCGGATATTTCGAGGTATCCAGGCCGTCGGCCAGCCTGGTCACTGCCGCGGGCACGATCACGTTGGATTTCACCCCGTGCTCGGCACCCTCGAGCGCGATCACATTCGACAATCCGATCACGCCGGCCTTGGCGACAGCGTAATTCGCGACGTTCTGGTTGCCGTACAGTCCGCCGATCGAGGATGTCAGGATCACCCGGCCGTAGCCGGCGTCGCGCATTACCGGGAATGCCGCGCGAACCACGTGGAATGCGCCGCGCAGATGCACGTCGAGGACGGAATCGAAATCCTCGTAGGACATTTCGGTCAACGGTGCATAACGAACGTTGCCGGCGTTGTGGATGAGGATATCGACGCGACCATAGGTGTCGAGGGCCGTGTCGATGATCGCGCGTCCGCTTTCCGGGCTCGCCACGGAATCGGCATTCGACACCGCTTCCCCACCGGCGTCCCGGATCTCGGCGGCCACACCACCGGCCACCCCGGCATCGATATCACCGCCCGGGATCCCCCCACCGACATCGTTGACCACGACTTTCGCACCACGCGCGCCGAGCATCAGGGCGTAGGCCCGCCCCAGCCCGCGACCGGCACCGGTCACGACGGCCACCCGGCCGTCGAACCGTTTCTCCGGGCCCGACTCGTTCATTTGCCCAGCACCAGACCCTCGAGGCGGCCGGTACCGCGCCATTCCTGCAGCAGCTCCTCCAGGGCGTAGAAGCCCGGCCAGTACGGCTCTCCGAGATGGGACCGGATGTTCTGCTCGCCCTCGTTGTTGTAGTAACCCGGCGTGCACTCACGCTGGAAATTACTGTTGTCGACGGCGGTTTCCTTGATGGTGGTGCACCAACCTTCGACGGCCTCCGGGGTGGGTTCCACGACTTTCGCGTCCCGGTTCAGCGCTTCACCGATGATGTAGGCGGCATGGGTGGTCTGCTGATCGAACATATCGGTGGTGCTCGCGGTCACGCCGCCCTGCACGAACCCGGTGAAGAAAATATTCGGGAAACCGTTACTGGTGAGGCCGTGCAAGGTGCGGTAGCCGTTCGCCCAATGTTCGTAGAGCGACAGGCCGTCCCGGCCGGTGAACGGGTGGATACCGTAGCGGCGATCCAGATCGGTGGTGATCTCGAATCCGCTGGCGAAGATGATGCAGTCCACTTCGTGTTCCACACCGTCGGCCACGATGCCGGCTGCTGTTATCCGCTCGACGCCTTTGGTCTTCGATACATCGACCAGGGTCACATTCGAGCGGTTGTAGGTCGGCAGGTATTCGTCGTTGAAACAGGGCCGCTTGCACAGGAATCGGTAATACGGTTTGAGCGCGGCCGCGGTCGCCGGATCCTCGACGATCTGGTCGACGCGCTGCCGGACCCGCTCCATGGCCCGGTAGTCCTGGGTCTCCCGGATCTCCATGAACTTCTCCGGAGTCACCTCGGCCCAGCTGTTCGTTTCGTCCAGGTAGGCCTGCACATTCCGGCTCACCTCGGTCCAGCCGTCGCACACCAGATCCGGCTGGCCGGGCGCGAACGCCTCGAACGCGGCGGTGTGGAAATTGCGGCGCCGTTCCAGCTGCCAGCCCGGCTGCAGCGATTTCGCCCAATCCGGATCGGTCGGGACGTTACCGCGTTCGTTGATATAGGACGGCGTGCGCTGGAAAACGTACAGGTGTTCGGCCGACCGGGCGATATGCGGAATGATCTGGATGCCGCTGGCACCGGTCCCGATCACCGCGACCTTCTTGTCCTCCAGCCCGGTCAGGCCGCCGCGCATATCACCGCCGGTGTAGGCGTAATCCCAGCGGGCCGAATGGAATGTGTGCCCGATGAAATCGTTGATACCCGGGATACCGGGCAGCTTCGGCTTGTTGAACGGCCCCTGCGCCATGACGACGAACCGGGCCAGGATCCGGTCGTCGCGATTGGTGCCGATGCGCCAGCGTCGCAGCGCCTCATCCCATTCCAGCGATTTCGTCATGGTCGAGAAGATCGCCTTCTCGTACAGTCCGAAATGCTTCCCGATACGCTGGGCGTGCTCGAAACATTCGTCGCCGTAGGCGTATTTCTGGGTCGGGATGTACCCGGTTTCCTCGAGCAGCGGCAGATAGCAGTAGGCGTCGGAATCGCATTGGATACCGGGATAACGATTCCAGTACCAGGCGCCGCCGAAATCGCCGGCCAGTTCGATGATCCGGAAATCCTCGACGCCGGCCTGGGTGAGCCGCGCGCCTGCGGTCAAACCGGCCCAGCCCCCGCCGAGGACCACCACATCGACTTCCTCGGTGATCGGCTCTCGCGGTGTCACCGGGGTATAGGGGTCGCCTTCGAATACCTCGGCGAACCCGTCCTCGCTGGCGACGTACTGCTGTTGCCCTTCCGATCGCAGCCGCTTATCGCGTTCGGCCAGATACTTGGCCCGTAACGCGGCATGGTCGATATCGGGGGTCTGCGTGGGTGCGCAGTTGTTCATTCGGATTCCTCGGTGCTGGATCGGGCCGGCGGCGCCGGGTCAGGTGAGGTCACGCGGTGCGCCGGTGCCCATGTATTTCGCGAGGTTGTGATGCAGGTTGACGACACTGCGCTCGCGATACGGATTAGGTTTCGGGCCGGTGAAACCGGCGGTTTTCATCCCCTGCTGGACGGCTGCCATATTGTCGAAATCCTGCGGCAGTACGGTGCGCCAGCCCGGATCGTCCTGCGGTGTGTGGATCCATTCCGTTTCCGGCGCTTCGCCTTCCGGGAACAGTTCGTAAACCGCGGCCTCGAAAATACATTTGTCCGGGTCGTAGCCGTAGGGTCGGGCGCTGTAGCAGAGCATATTGTTCACCGCGTGCCCGATCTGGAAGTTCGGGAAGATCTGCCATGCGGTGCCGGCCGCCGCCACCTGCGACGGGGAAACGGTCGGCCAGATAACACCGCGTTTCTCGTCGGCGGCGCGCGCCGATGCCAGCCAATGCTGCATGACCTCGGGGGCCGGGGTGCCCTCCGGCAGTTCCTCGGTGAGCCGCCGCGCCGCCTCCACCATGGTCCAGGTGGTGTTGGTGTTGGCGTTCTCCCAGGTGAAATTCTGCAGTTCGATGGTGGATTTGCGGGCGTCGGGGCCGTGGCCGAGGCGGATCTTGCCCTGGCTCTCTTCCTGGCCCTTCGGCGCGTCGTAGCCGATATTGCTGTGCTTGCCCTGCGCCCGCGCCCAGCCCAGGAACATACCGAAGTTCATGAACTCCGGATGGGTGTAGGGCACGTGGTAGGTCTCCATGAAGGCTTCCAGCGCGACCTTCCAGTTGCAGTCGAACACCAGCCACCGCCGCCAGCGGTAGCGCATGTTCTGCAACTGGAACGGATCGAGCAGGGACGCCGCCGGTTCCAGGTATTCCAGCAGGGTTTCCGACGGCTTCGGATCCAGATTGACGAAGATCCAGCCGCCCCAGGTGTCGACATGCACGTCGACCAGTCCGTCGTTACGTTCGGTGAGCCCGCAGGGCCAGTCCTCGCGTTCGGGGACGAAGGTATTGCGGCCGTCGAGGTCGTAACGCCAGCCGTGGAATCCGCAGACGAACTGTTTCTTCTGCCCCTTGGCATTACGCTCGCCGGACGGGGTGTCGACCAGTTTGCGGCCGCGGTGGGCGCACACATTGTGGTACGCGCGGATCGTATCCTCGGCGGTGCGCACGATGATGATCGAATCGTCGAGGATTTCGTAGGTGAGGTAATCGCCCACGCGCGGGATCTCCTCGACCCGGCCCACCTGCTGCCAGACCTTGCGCCACAACTTGTCGCGTTCGTCTTTGACGTATTCGGGACTGAGGTAGGCCTCCACCCCGATCGTCATCGGCGCGGACAGCGGTTCGGTGTTCGTGGCGATATCGTCGACGCGCTCGCTCATCGTGTTCTCCCACCCCGGGTCCGGGGACAGTCGGTGTCGGTGCAATACATTTCGGTGGTCAGCTGGTGATGGCGGCGCGGAAACCCTCGTCCTTCAGGAACAGCGAGGTGTTGTCGGCGCCCAGATGGGTCCATTTCAAGTTGAGCCCGCCGTCGACCAGGATCGTCTGCCCGGTGATATAGGACGACAGCTGGGAGAGCAGGAACAGCACGGCACCCGCCTGCTCTCCGGGCCGGCCGCGGCGGCCCATGGCGATCGCGGTCCGATCGCGTTCAGCGTCCTCGTCGACATAGGTTCCCGAGGCCGGAGTTTCGGTGACGCCGGGCGCGATCGCGTTCACCCGGATATCGCTGAGCGCGAGTTCGACCGCCAGCGTCCGGGTCGCGGCGACGAGGGCGGCTTTCGCGGTGCCGTAGGCGATATGGTACGGGGCGGTGTTCATCCCGCTGATCGACGACAGCGAGACGATGGAGCCCGCCCGGCCGGCCGCTTTGATCTCCGCGGCCACCGCCTGGCTCATGAAGAACATCGATTCGAGGTTCTGTGCGAACAGGGCCCGCCAGTCGTCACGCGTGACCCGGGTGGCCGGCATCCAGGTGGTGGGTGCGGCACCGCCGGCGATATTGACCAGGCCGTAGAGGTCCCCTTCGGCCTTTCGCGCGGCTTCGAGCACGGTGGCGACACCTTCGTCGGTGGCGGCATCGGCCTGTACGGGAACGACGTTCAGTCCCTCGCTCGCCAGCGGTTCCACATGTTTCGCCAGGTTCTCCGCGCCGCGGCTGACTCCGAGCACGGTCGCCCCGGCTTGCGCGACCAGTCTGGTCACGGCGGTCCCGATTCCGCCACCGCCCGCGCCGGACACGATCACCACGCGCCCGTCCAGTCCGAAGAATTCGCCTATCATGGTTGATTCACCCGTCCTTCCGGAATGCGAGCACACTGCCCTCGGCGTCGGCGGCGATATACAGGGTTCCGTCCGGGCCGGCCGCAATACCCGCGAACGGCCCCTGCGGCCCGGAGAAGGGCGGCATACCCAGCAGCGGTTTCGGCGTCACCCCGGGCGGCGCGCCCACCGGCAGGTTCCAGGCGAGCACCTCGCGGGCCTTGGTCTCCAGATCGACCGCGACGAGATTCTTGGCACCGGAATCGACGATCAGCAGCTGCGATCCGCGGATCAGCAGGCCCTGCGGAGTGTCGAGACCGTCCACCACGGTGTCCACTCCCCCGGCGGACACCGAGACCACCCGGCCCGCCCCGGATTCGGCGACCAGACAGGTGCCGTCCGCGGTGAACGCGATGCCGATCGGCTTGTCCAGCCCGGCGGCGAGCACCTCGACTCCGCCGTCACCACGCACCCCGAGCACCCGGCCGGTGCCGAATTCGGTGGTCACGATCTTTCCGCCGGGCCCGGCCTCGATCCCGTACAACTGGTCGAGCGGCGCTTCGGCGCCGGCAAGGAATTCGCTCTCCCCGCTCGCGGGCCGCCACCGGGCGACCTGACCGCCCGCGGTTGCGACGAGGAATTCACCCGGTCCGGCGGCTGTCACACCGCGGACGAAGCCCGGATAGCCCGGACTGAACAGCATGCCCAGGGTTTCGAGCCCGTCGGGGCCGACCGCATAGAAGTAGGTGCCGTCGGCGACGAACAGTGTGCCGTCGGGGCCGACGGTCAGATCCAGCGGCCAGTTCAGCCCGCCCGGCAGCGTGGTGCGGGTGGTGCCGTCGGCGCGGATTTCGGTGATCTCGCCGGTGAAGTTGGAGACGAACAGCCGGCCGTCCACCAGCGTGCAGTTGTCCAGGCCCGGATCGAGCTGGGCGAGGACGGTTTTCTCACCGTTGCGGGGATCGATCCGCAGTACCTGCCCCGAGGCGACCTGGGTGGACACGATGCACCCGTCCGCATCGAACTTCACCGAATCCGGTACGCCGAGATCCCCGGCGACCCGTTCGGGTTCACCGCCGTCGGGATGGATCCGCCAGATCTCGTTGAGCCCCATCACCGGGTAATAGAGCAACCCGTCGGGACCCACCTCCATCGCATTCGGCTGTTCCAGGTTTTCCAGCAGGATGCGCGGCGTGCCACCGTCGAGCGGCAGTTCCATGAGCCGGCCGCCGGGCCGGCATTCGTTGACGAACAGCCGGCCCTGATACACCGTGATGCCGTTGGCGCTGGGCAGGTCCGCGCGCAGCAAGCGGGTGGTGCCGTCGGCGTTGCGGGCGCTCACGCGGCCGTCCATCACCTCGGTGGCGTACAGGTTGCCGGCCGAGTCGAATGCGCAATCGTCGGGCGCGACGATATCGCCGCCCTTGGCGCTGATGGTTTCGATCGCGCCGGTATCGATATCGAGGGCGCTGATCTGGCTGCCGGTCACCTGGGCGATATAGATCCGCCCGTCCGGCCCGGTCCGTAACCCGTTGGCGCCGAACAGCCGGCTGGGCGGGGTGATCCGCCGTTGACTCCAGCCCGCCGCGACCCCGATCGATCGGCCGCCCTGATAGCGGGCCTCTTGCTGCAACATTCCGACTGACTCCCAACCGACCCGGCCGCTAGCGCTGATCCGCCTCGATGTCGAGGACTTTGTAAGGAATCTAACGCCCCATCCAGGCAAGCGCAATAAGCATTGCAATCTTTGTAAGGATAGTTACGAGCATGGGGTATCCGCCTGGATACGCGCGCTTTCGACGCCCCCGGAAAGCCGTTGCTACCACCGCGAGCCACAACTGGGAGAATATCATTCTCCATATAGGAAATGTCCGACTCCGAGGAGATCGCCGCAGCAGCCCCAGCCGCGTAGATCAGGCACTATGCCGGCGATCGGCGGCACACCCCGGCCGGGTCTGCGCCGGCTGCCGGAGACTCCGTTCCGGCAGCGTGCCCGGGGCCGGAAGTATGTGCCACTGGACGGATGCTCGCGACCGGCAACGAGCACATCCGCGGCCATCACGGAACCCGGGCGGCACTCGATGACAGCCGCCCGGCGCCGGGTGGCACCGCGAGGCCGCCGGAAAGGGCGCCGCGTTCCGGGACCGGCCGGACTCGGCGGCAGCGCTCCGCGACCAGAACTCCGACTCCCGGCCCCCAGGGCCGACGAGGTCCGCGGCCGCTAGCAGATGACAACCTGCCCGGCTCCGGTGAGATTCGGCCTGATTCCAATTGCCTCCGGCCGGAATACGAATCGCGGCTCCGCCGGTTGCGGCGGATATGGCACTCACCGCACCGATCGGAATCGCGCTCAACCCCCATCCCACCGCAGCCAATACCGTCGACGATCTGCTCGACCGGGCGCGTTTCGTGCAACGCGCGGGCATCGACCGGGTCTGGTTCGCACAGCGTTTCGACTTCGACTCACTGTCCGTCGCCGCCGCGGTCGGCGCCGCGGTGCCGGGGCTGCATATCGGCACCTCGGTGGTGCCGATCAATCCGCGGCATCCACTTGTTGTCGCAAGTCAGGCACAAACCGCCCACGCCGCCAGTCACCGTCGCTTCACCCTCGGGCTCGGCCTCGGCGCGCGAGCTCTGGAAGAACCCGCGTTCGGGGTGCCCACCGACCGTCCGATCCGCCGGCTGCGGGAGTATCTGACCGTCCTACGCTCGGTACTCACCACGGGAACCGTCGATTTCACCGGCGAAACACTCACCGCCGCACCACCGCTGCCCGCGGCGGTGGCCGGCGGCGACGGACCGGATATCGTCGTGGCCGCCATGGGCCCCCAGGCGCTGGCCGTATCCGGTGAACTCGCCGACGGAATCGTGCCCTTCCTGGCCGGCCCCCGCGCCCTCGCCGGCGATATCGTGCCGCGGGTCGAAAAAGCCGCGCGGGCCGCCGGCCGTCCCCGGCCCCGGGTGATCGCGGGAGTTCCGGTGGTGGTGACCGCCGACCCCGGCCGGGCACGTGCGGAGGCGGCCGAACGGATGTCGTTCTACGACGCGATCCCGTCCTATCGTTCGGTGCTGGAACGAGAAGGCGTCGCGACCGCGGCCGAACTGGCGGTGATCGGCACCGAAGCCGAGGTCGAGGCACAGCTACGCCGCTATGTCGACGCGGGCGCCACCGAGTTGCTGATCACCCAGACCGACCTCGGCGGCGATGAGGACGAACGGGCCACTTGGCGCTTCCTCGGAGCGCTGGGTGGCATCACGGGATGAACTCGTCGCCGGCCCATCGGCCCGCCCCGCCGATCGGCGGGCACCGACGCCCCTGGGCCGCCGGCGTTGGATGTGCTGGGCTGGAATTCGGCGTGGGAGGATTTCGCACTACCACTGGGGTTGCTGGATCACCGGTACGACGTGAACCTGGCCCGGTACGTCTACTCCCATCCGCAGGCCCGGCGGATGCTGCGCAACTGGGCCGAGGCCGCCGATACCTTCGCCGAATTACTGCGCCGCGCCACGCTGCGCCGCCCCGGCGACGCGGTCCTGCGCGACACCGTCACCATGATGCGCCGGAATCCCGATTTCGCGGCCCGCTGGCGACCGCAGGGTGCGGGCCTGCCCGTATCCAAGGTCCTGCGGTTCGATCATCCCGAACTAGGCGATGTCGACATCCCGGTCGAAATGCTGGATAGCGATGCGGAACAGAGTCTTGTCATCTGGCTGGCCGATCGATCCGCCGTCGCAGGGCCGGGTCTGCGCCTCGTACCTCCGCAAGCCGCGGGAGAGTAACGCGCGACCGGCAGTAGCGGTGCCCGCGGCGGAGCGCCCGCCCCGGCAGCGCAGCGGCACCACGGACAGCCGACCACAGACTCCGCCGAAAAGCATGCGCTCCCCCGTTTTCTCCGATTCGATCTCGATCAGATCATCGAGGCCGAAACCAGCGCAGCTCGGGCCCACCGGGTACCGGCGCCCGCATATCCGCGGCACCCTACAGTGGGACCATCTCGGTGTAATCGTTACAGCCACCGGCGAAGGAGTGGAATGCCACGGGAACTGGCCGATCTACCGTTCGCACCATGGCTGGAACCGGTCGGCGATCTGGATGTCGAGCGTGAGTACGATTGCGCCCGGTTCGAGGATATGGTTCTGGCCGAACCCGATCTCCGCAGTACGGTGTTCGGCCAGTGTGCCTTCCGCTCGGTGCATATCGACCACGGTGTGGCCGGTGGTGCCCGGTTCGCCGATGTCTGGCTGCACGGTGTCCGGTTCACCGGTACGGATATGCCGGACGCCGCGTGGATGGACGCGGAGGTGATCGATGGGGCCTGGTCGGGAGTGGAGTCCAGTGGTGCCGAACTGCGCCGGGTGGTCTTCCACAATTGCAAACTGGACTCGGTGAACTTCCGGAATGCCCGGTTGACCAAGGTCCGTTTCGTCGATTGTGTGCTGCGGCATGTCGATTTCGGTAGCGCGAAGCTCTCGGAAGTGAGCTTCCCGGGTTCCGAGGTGTCGGCGTTGACGGTGCGCAACGCCCAGCTGAAGAAGGTCGATTTCCGGCGTGCGCACAGTATCGGTATCGCCGACGGGGTGGAATCGTTGCGCGGTGCGCTCGTCACACCGGGCCAGCTGCTGGACCTGGCGCCGACTCTTGCCGCGGCGGTCGGACTCGTCGTCGAGGAGTGAGCCTCAGCGGGTGACCGCGCGGGCGACCGTGCGCGCGATCTCGTCGTCGTCGAGGCCGCTGTCCTGGATCAGCGCGTGGGACAACACCGTGCGCACCACCACCTCGGCCGCTCGGCGCGGAGACAGGGCGAGCGCTGCCTCGTCACCGGCCGCGACGAACGGTTCGGCGAAGGCAGCCACGGATTCGACCAGATTCAGCCGTGCTCCGTCGTGTGCGATGGCCAGGGTGAGCAACCAGCCGGGTTCGTGCATCCGGAGGTAGTTGAACGCGCGGTGGCCGCGTAGGTAGTTGAGCGCGAAAAGCGTTGCTGCCCGGACGACTTCGGCGGCGTCGGCGGTGATGTCGATCGCGGTGAACGCGGCGGCCACCATCTTTGCCACCTCATAGCGGCCCACGGCGGAAACGAGCCCGTCCTTATCTCCGAATTCTCGATAGGCGGTGGCACGCGAGACCCCGGCGCGCGCGGCGACGGCACCGTGGGTGAGTCCGTCCAAACCGCTTTCCGCGATGAGCGCGACCGCGGCTTCCAGCAGCTCGTCCGACGATCGGGTGGAAGAGGTCATGTGCCTTTCTACCTCGGGATGCGGTGACGGGGGTTGCCTCACCCAGCCTACTGAGACTAATTTGATAATCAGTCTCAGTACGGTGCCGCGCACGCCGAAGCCCTGGGATTTCGGGACAATGACGACGGAGGCACAGGTGGCGAGGACCGGAAAGACAGCGGCTCGCGGCCGGGCGGTGGTACTGGGCGCGAGTATGGCCGGTCTGCTGGCAGCCCGGGCGCTGGCCGAGCATTTCACGGAGGTCGTCGTGCTCGAACGCGACGATCTGTCGGCCCCCGGGGACCGCCGGGGAGTTCCTCAGGGCCGTCACGTCCATGCACTGCTCGCCCGGGGGCGACTCGTCCTCGAGGAGCTGTTCCCGGGCATCACTGCGGAACTACTCGCCGACGGCGCCGTCGAATGCCGTTCGCTGACCGAGATGCGGATGACCGTGGCCGGCCACACGCTGCGTCAGGCCGATGCCGGATTCTCCCTACTCCAGGCCAGCCGCCCGTTTCTCGAATGGCGGGTCCGCGGCCGAGTCCGTGCGCTCCCCGGGGTGGAACTGGTCGACAACACCACTGTTGCCGGACTGCTCTTCGACACCGGCCGCGCCCGGGTCACCGGCGTGTGCACAGCCGACGGGCGGGAATTCGACGCCGACCTGGTGGTGAGCTGCCTGGGCCGGCACGGTCCGATCAACGACTGGCTGGCCGAGCTCGGTTACGAGCGACCCGCGGAGCAGGGTGTGCGGATCGATATGAAGTACGCCAGCCGGTACGTGCGGTTACCGCCCCGTTCGGTCGGCGGTGACAAGGAGATCGTGATCGCGAACCAGAACCCGGCCCGGGGGCTGGCCCTGTTCGCGGTGGAGGACGGCGCGCATATCCTCACACTGATCGGCTACGGCAGCGACCACCCGCCCACCGATCCGGACGGATTCTGGCGTTTCGCCGCCTCGGTGGCGCCCCCGGATGTGCGGGAGGCGCTGGTGGGCGCAGAGGTCCTCAGCGATATCGCCACCTACCGGTATCCGGCCAACCAGCGGCGACGCTACGAACGCCTGACCAGATTTCCGGACGGACTACTCGTGCTCGGCGACGCGGTATGCAGTTTCAGCCCCGCATTCGGGCAGGGAATGACCGTTTCGGCGCTGCAGGCGCTACAACTGGGCAAAGTACTCGCCGCCGGCGACCACAACCTGCGCCGCCGGTATTTCCGCGCCGTCGCCCGGGCGATCGACGACGCCTGGCGGATCACCGAGTTGTTCGATCTGGCTATGCCGCAAGTGGATTCGGCGGGCCGGGGACCGCTGCGGGCGCTCGGCGCGCTGGCCGGGGCCGCCATGGCCGTCGGGGAGCGCGACGCGGCGATCGGCACCCGCATCGCCCGGATAGCCGGCCTGCTGGACCGTCCGGAGACGATGTTGCGGCCCGAACCGGCAGGACGCGCCGCGCTCGCCGTGGGCACGCTCGCAGCCGCGGCCGCGTTCCGGCCCCCCCGTGATCGGAAACCACGGCCCCTGTTCGATCCCCTGCCGCACGGCCCCGCCCGCGGTTTCCATCGGCTGGTGGTGCGTTCGGTGGTCCGCGATACCGAAGACAGTGCGATCGTCGAGTTCGATATCCCCGCGCACCTGCGCAGCCGATTCACCTACACCGCCGGACAGCATCTGGTGATCCGCGGAACCCGCCGCGGCGAACCGGTTCGCCGCAGCTACTCACTGTGCGATGCCCCGGATTCGGGCCGGGTGCGGATCGCCGTGAAACGGCAAGCAGGTGGCGCGTTCTCGTCCTATGTCCTCGACGAGCGCATCACCGGGTCGGCGTTGTATGTTGCCGAACCGTCGGGGCTTTTCACCCCCGAACTCGACCCCGCCGCCCGTAACGAGTACGCGGCGGTCGCCGCCGGTTCCGGGATCACCCCGATCGTCTCGATCATCGCCGCCGTACTCGGGACCGAACCGGACAGTGTTTTCACGCTGTACTACGGCAGCCGCGACCGCGCCGGCATCATGCTCGCACCGTCCGTGCGCGAGTTGTGCCACCGCTACCCCGGGCGGCTCCGGGTCGTTCACCACCTGTCCCGGCAACGGCCGCGAAAAGCGCAGGATTCCGGCGTGCAGTACCGGCACGGGCGGATGACGGCATCCGATATCGCCCGGCAGCACGCCGACCGCTGGTTTCTGTGCGGGCCGAAAGCACTGGTCAGCGAAACCATGGATGCCTTACGGGCACGCGGTGTTCCCGGATCGCGAATCCGGGTGGAACTCTTCGACACCCGCACGCCGGATCGGCCGCAGACCGCCGCCGAAGCCGCGACCAGCCGGGTCACCCTGACCGGTTACGGCGAACCCCTGGAGTTCGGTATGCCGCGGCACCGGACGATCCTCGACGCCGCACTCGACGAGCGTGAAGACCTTCCGTACTCCTGCCTCGGTGGCTCCTGCGGAACCTGCCTCGCCGTCGTCGCCGACGGGCACGCCGAAATGGACCCCGATCCCCTGATGGCGATCACCGGCGACGAGATCGCGCGCGGTCAGGTTCTCGCCTGCCGGGCACGGCCGGTGACCGAGCAGGTCACACTGCGTTTCGGAGCCGGCCCGGCCGACGAGCCACGGACGCCGGATTCGGCCCCCGGCTGGTCTCGGATCACCCCGTAGCGGCGCGGGCACTAGCGGGCCACGGTCTCCAGCACGGCCGTGGTGGCGTCGGCGACGGCCTGGTTGCTCGGGGCAGCCATGGGGTAGCCGATGGTCGAACGGCTGAAGATGACCAGGACGACCGAGGTTCCGGTGGGGCTCCACACCACACCGGCATCGTTGACGGTGCCGTAGGCGCCGGTACCGGATTTATCGGCCGCGACCCAGCCGACCGGCAAGCCTTCGCGCATCCGCTCACCCGAGGTGACGCTCGAACGCATCCAACCGGTGAGCATGCGCCGGTGTTCGGGGATCAGCGCATTGCCGAGGACCAGCCGGTGCAGGCCACCGGCGAACGCGGCGGGCGTGCTGGTATCGCGGGTGTCGCCGGGCAGGGCTTCGTTGAGTGCGGGTTCCCAGCGGTCCAGCCGGGTCTCGGTATCGCCGAGCATGCGCGCCAGCGCGGTGACCGCGGGCGGGCCGCCGATCCGGCGCAGGATGAGGTTGGCGGCCGTGTTGTCGTTGCGTACGAGGGCCGCTTGGCACAGGTCGTACCAGCTGAGGGTTTCACCGACTCGGTAGCTGGTGGTCGGTGACGCGATCACGATGTCCTCCTGCAGGATCGGCACCTGCTCGTTCAGGTCCACTTCCCCGCGTTCGGCGAGACGCAGCAGCGCGGCGACCGCATACACCTTGAAGGTGGAAGTGAGGGCGAACCGGTCCGCGGCATTCCACTCGAAGGTCCGCGCGCCCGTCGGGCTGTAGGCGGCGATGCCGAACAGCACATCGTGGCGTTCCTGGATCTCCATCAGCGTATTGCTGAGGTCGGCGACGGCCGGCGGGCTGATCGTGGCCGGTGCCGAAGTGCTGGGCTCGCTCGGATCGGAACCGCATGCGGTGACGGCGAACGCGGTGACAGCCAGTACGGCCGCCAGCGATCGGCGCGGGACGCGAAATTCGGATCGGATCGGTTTCACATCGGCAGCACACACGGGTCCGTGTCCGGTCGCCAATATCCGACACTCCCACACACGATACGCATCAGATATATCTGCAGGTAACCGGCGGTTTCGGTCTGCGAAACCCGCGCTGAAACCGCAGTTGGACGGTGGACGGCCGGGACGCTGGTTCAATATGGCTATGGACCTCATCCGCCACCTCGGCTATTTCGTCGCCATCGCGGACGAGGGACATTTCGGACGCGCGGCCACGGTTCTCGATATGACCCAGCCGCCACTGTCCCAGGGATTACGGCGACTGGAGACCCAGCTCGGGGTCGAACTCGTGCACCGTACCCGGCAGGGCGCGGTACTCACGGCGGCCGGCCGGCAACTCCTGCCGCGGGCCCGGCTGCTGGTCGACGACGCGGCTCGGCTGCTGGCCGAGGCGCAGCGGATCGCCCGAACCCGCGGCACCGTGCACTGGGGCGCCACCACAGCGCTCGCCGACCGGATCCTCACCGCCTGCGTGACCGCGCTACGCACCGAGAAGAACAGCGGTGATGCCGTGTCCACCACGGTGGCCGCCACCGTAGACCTGGTATCGGCGGTGCGGTCGGGATTGTGCGATGTGGCGGTGATCGAACATCCGGCACTGGTCGACGGTGTGGAGGCCAGGCCGGTGGTGAAACTACCGCGCTGGATCGTGGTGCCCGCCGAACATCGCAGCGCCGCCACCGAACGCCCCGTGTTCCCGATGCTCGCCGACCTCACCTATGCGGCGTATCCACGCGCCGCCAATCCCCCGGCCTCCGATACGGTCCGGGACCTATTGCGCGAGCGGGGACTCGACGCGCCGACGATCACCGTGCACGACGATCGCTCGATACTCGCCGCAGTGGCCGCCGGGACCAGTTTCGGTCTCACCACCACCCCACCGTCCGATATCCCCGGTGTCGCCTGGCTGCGGATGGCACCGCAGGCGGTGGCGTTGCGCTGCCGAGTGATCCACCGCGCGGATGCCGAAGAACAGGCCGACGCCTTGGACAGCGTGCTGTACCGGGAACGAGTACGGTGACCGTCGCCGAGCGGATCCACGCGGTATTCGCCGATGCGGGCTGCACCGGGCGATTGCATGCCAGGCGGTGTGACGGAGGCACCGCGGAGGTCTCGATCGGCGGCACCGAACGGGTGGTAACCGCGTCGGTGTACAAACTTCCGCTACTGCTCGCGTACTGCCGCGCGGTGGACGCCGGCCGGATCGACCCGCTGCAGCGGCTCACCCTCACTCCCGCCGAATGCACCCCCGGCCCCACCGGGATCTCCGCCCTGCACGATCCGGTCACCATGAGCCGGCGGGATCTGGCGACCTCGATGATGACAGTGTCCGACAATGC
This sequence comes from Nocardia carnea NBRC 14403, assembly GCF_000308515.1. Lineage (GTDB taxonomy): Bacteria > Actinomycetota > Actinomycetes > Mycobacteriales > Mycobacteriaceae > Nocardia > Nocardia carnea. The sequence goes on from NZ_BAFV01000118.1 coordinate 42,721, forward strand.
CGCGGCCGATCTGCTGCTGGGCGAGATCGGTCTCGCCGATGTGCACGATCTCCTGACATCACTCGGGCTCACCCGGACCCGGCTGGTCGGCGGCACGGCCGATATCCAGCGCAGCCTGATCTCCGATACCGATACCCACAGCACCGTGGAGGCTTTCGCGGCGCTGGCCGACAACGACGAGGCATGGACGGTTTCGGCCTACGATCCCGCCTACACGAGCGCGACCACGCCGGAGGAGATGACCCGGTTGCTGTCGGCACTGTGGCGCGGCGAGGTGGTATCGGCACAGCAAACGGATTTCGCGCGAGCGGTGATGCGCCGCCAGGTCTGGCCGCACCGGATCGCGGCGGGTTTCCCGCATCGCGCGGTATCGGTGGCGGGTAAAACGGGAACCATCGGCATCATCCGCAACGAGGTCGCGGTGGTCGAGTTCCCGGGCGAATACCCGGTCGCAGTGGCGGTATTCACCCGCGCGGCCCGCGCCGACCCCGCCCTCCCGGCCGTGGACGCAGCCATCGCCGAGGCCGCCCGGATAGCTGTCACCGAACTCCGCCGCGCCCTACCCGAAGAATGAATCCCGGATAACGCTGCCCTCAGAACGCCAGTGCCGACCAGGGAATATCAATCGGAAACGGGAAGCCGATCGATATCCGCTCGGAATCTTGCGGCGACCATTTCCCGGCCAGCAGATAGTTGGCCGGGTAGAGTGGGCGGACTCCCTCCGGCAGCCGGCCATGAGTGGTCTCCAGCGCGAATGCCCTGACCGTCTCGATGGCACTTTTCTCCGGAGCCAGCGTTACTTCAAAATACCACGGGATTCCTGCCATCGCATAGCGGTACTTCTTCTCGTCCATGTCATTGCCAGCGTCGGAGGGCGAGAGCACCTCGCCGGCGAGAAGGACATCGTCGGCACGGAGATCCTGATAAGGCTCCGCCAAGCACCGAGCAACCAAAAAATCGGGGGTTACGAAGTCCGACTTGCCGCTGGGACCGAGGTAGACAGTCGTTTCGGTATGCACTCGCCAGCACAGCTGGTGCCCTCGCTCCATTTCACGTCGGGCGCATCGGCGTAGTTCGCTCCACAGCAGATTGGTGAACTCCTGATGTTCGGCGGGCCGCCGACAGACCCACACCACACGGCCGTCCCAGAGTTCGATCTGCTCAGAGATCTCCACGGGGAGCTCATCGAGTTCCTCCCACGTCATACGCTCGGGGAGGTCGGGCCACTCGACGGGTGGGACTGACATGCCCAAATCGTAACCGCCGACCCTGCAACGCCCCCGACTTGAACGGAATCATTCCCGGGTGACCAGCAGGTTCACGCGATAATTGGGCAGCGGGATTTCGCTGGTGGATCCCTGCGGCGCTATCGACCGCAGCGCGATCCGGTAGCCACCCGTCAGCACATCGGTGGGGAACTGCGGGTTCGAATGGAGTTCGTGGGCCGTCTGTGTACCGTCCACCGTGACCTCGGTGAGCACAGTCGCATCGCCCTCCCAGACACAGTTCACCTCGGCGGGGCATCTGCTGTCTTCGGGTACATCGCGAAAGTGCACCGTCACCCGGCCTGCTTCCAGAACAGCGGTATCGCCGCCCGACAAGGTGAATTCGGTACCCAGTTCCGGAGGCGGCGCCGGCTCAGCCGACGCACAGGCCGCCGCAGCCCCGACGATCCCCAGGGCGACCGCCCACCGGCCCGCACGCGCGGCATTCATAACCACCGATCCTCGCATAGGGGTGTCGTCTGATGAGCCGATTCGGTGCGCTCGGTCGGTATCCGAGCCGAATGTTCGATCGCCGGAAACCCTGCCGGCGCACGCACCAGGAGTCCGCCGAGACCGAGCATCGTCCAGCAGTCGGACCACTGGATCCGCTGCAGTCGAGACGCGCCGATGCAGCCGGGCCGGCAGCACACCACTGCGAGGAAAGCCTCCCGTCCCGCGACGCGCGGGTTACCCGGCCGCCCGTTTCGGGGCAGCCGGGTACCGGCGAGCGTCCACCACGACGACTTACTTGAGCATCGAACCGCAGTCCACCGGCAGTGTGACACCGGTGAGGTAGCGGGCCTCTTCGGAGGCCAGGTACAGCACGGCGTTGCTGATATCGATCGGATCCACCCACGGCACCGGCAGCGTGTGGAACATCTGGCAGATCGGCGCCATATCGTCGGCGGTCGGGTTCTCCAGATCGGGGCGGAACATCTGGAAGGTCTTGTCGTTCATGATCATGGCGGTACTCACGTGCGTGGGGTGCACCGAGTTCACGCGGATCATATGCTGGCCGAGTTCCACCGCGAAGGCCCGCATCAGGCCGACGACACCGTGTTTGGCGGAGACGTAGTGGCCGGTCTGCGGGTAGGCCTTCAGGCCGCCGACCGAGCTGGTGAGCACGATGGAACCACCGCGGCCGCCCTCGAGGATATGCGGGACACCGGCTTTGACCGATTTCCACACACCGCTGAGGTTGATATCGATCGTTTCCTGCCAGACGTTCTCGTCGGTTTCGGCCAGAGTGTCGCCGCCGCTGGCGATACCGGCGTTCGCGACGATGATGTCGAGGCGCCCGAGCTTCCCGACGCCCTCGGCGAGGGATTCCTTCAGCCCGTCGGCGTCGCGAACGTCCACCTCGGCGGTGACGATTTTGCGGCCGGTGGCCTTGACGAGTTCTTCGGTTTCGGCGAGATCGGCGGGTGTCGCCGGGGGGATCTCGGCCGTGTCGATCGGTTTACAGATATCGATGGCAATGATGTCGGCGCCTTCTTCGGCCAGCCGCACCGCATGGCTGCGGCCCTGGCCGCGGGCCGCGCCGGTGATGAACGCGACCTTTCCTTCGACCCGTCCGGTCATGACTTCCTCTTTTCTTCGTTGCGGCAGCACGCCTGCCGGTTTTCGTTGCTACGTACGCTGTTTCAGGAGTTCGGCGTGTAAGTGATGTGCAGCTCGGTGAGGCCGCGCAGGATGAAGGTCGGCTCGAACTGGAACACCGGGTCGTCCGCGGAACCGTGTTTTTCCGGATCCACCCGGATATCGAGCATCCGGTCCAGGATCCGTTCCAGCGATACTCGGCCCTCCACCCGCGCCAGCGGGCTACCCGGGCAGGTGTGCACGCCGCGGCCGAATGCCATGTGCTCGCGGAAGTTCGGGCGGGCCAGATCGAATTCGTGCGGGTTCTCGAAACGCCGCGGGTCGCGGTTGGCGGCGCCGGGGCAGATCATCACCAGATCACCGGCAGTCAGTGGCACATCGCCGACCTCCACGGCCTTCTTCGCGAGCCGGAACCCGCTCTTCACCGGCGCCTGCATGCGCAGGGTCTCCTCGATGAAGACGGGGATCTTGCTGCGGTCCGCGCGCAGCGCATCCTGCAGGTCGGGGCGGGTGATCAGGAACTGCATGGCGCTGCCCAGCAGTTTGGCGGTGGTCTCCTGCCCCGCGGCGAAGAGGAAGGTCGCGGTGCGCACGACCTCGGTGACCTCGGGCGTCGACCCGTCCGGGTATTTCGCGCCGGCCAACGAGGTCAGGACATCGTCCTGCGGGTTGCGCCGGCGGTCGGAGATCAGCTCGCTGAACAGGTTGTCCAGCCATTCCAGCGGGTTGACGGGCACGATCTCCTTGTCGATCGAGCCCACGGTCGGTCCACCGGCCAGGTTGATACGCAGTCCTTCGTGATGCTCCTCGGGCACACCCAGCAGGTCCGCGATCACCAGCAGGGTGAAGACCTTGGCGTAGGCGCCGAGGAATTCGCATTTGCCGTCGTCGATGAATTCGTCGAGCTGTTTATCGGCAAGCTTCCACATGAACTCCTCGTTCTCCTTCAACCGGGAGGGAACGAGGAGTTTGTTCAGCAGCGACCGGGCGTCGGTGTGCTCGGGCGGGTCCATGGTGACCATATGCTCGAACATCGGCAGTTCGGTGCGATGGGCGGCGATCTGCGCGGTGATGTCGTCGCCTTCGGGGGTGAACGGGAGCGGCGGGAACGGCCCGCCCACGGCGATGCAGGAGGAGAAGGAGTCCGAATCGCGCAGTACGTCGTTGGCTTCCTGATAGCCGGTGACGGCGTACACGCCGTAGTTGGGTTCGCGGGTCACGGGGCATTTGGCGCGCAGATGGTCGTAGTAGGGGTGCGGGTCGGGCACCAGCGCCGGGTCGGTGAAGTAGTCGACCGTATCGAAATCGGTCACGGGAACCTCCTGTTGTCAGCAGAAATAGGCGCTCGAGCGTGGATTACCGGTTGATACGGAACGCCCCTTGCTGAGCGACTGCTCAGATGTGATGCTGAGCACATGCTTAGCATGCGCGGCACGCGGCCGTCAACAGTCGCTGCTCGCGGGATACCATCCCCGGTGATCACGAGACCGCCTCGGCCGCGCGGATATCCAGGAGGAGACACGACCATGTCAGCACCCCGCCGGCTCGGCGCACCCGACGCCAAGAATCGCACTGTCCTGATGGACGCCGCCGAACAGTTGATGCTCGAACAGGGGTGGGCCACCGTGACCTCCCGGCGTATCGCCGAACACGCCGGCCTCAAACCGCAACTGGTGCACTACTACTTCCGCTCGATGGACGAGTTGTTCCTCGAGCTGTTCCGGCGCCGCGCCGACCAGGGCCTCGAAGCCCTGGCCCAGGTCCTGAAATCCGAACGTCCACTGCATGCGCTGTGGGAGTTCAGCACGGACGCCACCGCGGCGCGGTTCACCATGGAGTTCGTCGGCCTGGCCAACCAGAAACCGGCCGTCCGCGCCGAGGTGGTGCGCTACTCCGAACAGTTCCGCGCCGCCCAGACCGAAGCTCTGGGCCGGATGCTCGCGGGCTACGGGGTCGATACGAGCCGCTTCCCCGCCGAAGTGCTGTCGGTGCTGATGACCAGCGCCGCGCGGATGGTGGTGCTCGAGCAGGCGCTCGGGATGACCGCCGGGCACGCCGAAACCTTCGCGTTCGCCGAACGCGAGATCGACCTGCTCGAACCCGAGCAGTAGGCGTACCGAAATCATTTACCGCGATTCATCACCCGGTCCGCCGCGGCCCAGTGCGCGTCGGCGACCCAGAGGTCGGCGAAGGCATCCACTGCCTCCTGTGGAGTCGCGCCGTCGATCACTCGTTTGATTGCACCGGCGGACGGGTTGGCCAGGGCCCGGGCCAGCGAACGCCAGCCCGCGTCGAATTCCGCGCGCGGCAGGACCCGGTCCACCAGCCCCAGCCGCTCGGCGTCGGGCGCGGTGAGAATCTCACCCGAACCGGCCAGCAGGAGCGCCCGGCTCCGCCCGACCAGTCGCGTCAGCCGCTCGGCCCCGCCCCAGGCGGGCATGATCGCCAGCGCGACCTGATTGAACCCGATCTTGATATCGGCCGCCGCGATCCGGATATCGGCCGCGACGGCCACCTCGGCCCCGCCGCCCAGGGCATGCCCGTTGAGAGCGGCGATCACCGGCCCGGGGAAGCCGGCGAGTTTGTCGCATACCTGCCGCATCTTGTTCGCCATGGCCGCGGCCTGTTCATGGGTGCGCAGCGCGGCGAGTTCCTTGAGGTCGCCGCCGGAGACGAAGGCCTTGTCGCCGGCGCCGGTGATCACCAGCGCCCGCGCACCGGCCGCTCCGTCGATCGCTTTGCCGAGCTCGTCCATCGTGTCCAGGGCGATGGCGTTGCGAGCGTGCGGGCGGTTGATGGTGACGACGGCCAGTCCGTCCGCCAGTTCGAGCTCGATCACGACTTGTTCTCCTCGACGGAAATATGATTCTCTTACATAGAGAACCATATACTTTCCCGCTGGTTTCCGGCGCTCGGATCGGGAGTTCGATATATGCCGCATGCATGGCACACGAGCGAAGACCCCACACGGTCACGCCCCACCACCGGACCCGACCTGTCCACCCGCCGGGTTCCCGCCGACCTGGCCCGGAGCTATCGCCAAGCGGGCTGGTGGACCGACGAAACACTCGGCGAAATCCTCGCCCGCGGTCTGGCGGCATCCCCCGCCACGACCTTCGCGGTGCACTCGCGGACCCGCCCGTACACCGGCACCTTCGGCGACGTGGAACGGACCGCCCGGCGGCTGGCGGCCGGATTACACCGGCGTGGGGTGGGCCCCGGCGATACCGTCGCGTTCCAGCTACCGAACTGGATGGAGGCCGCCGCCACCTACTGGGCGTGCGCACTACTGGGCACCACCGTGGTGCCGATCGCGCATTTCTACGGCCGCAAAGAGCTCGGCTACATCCTCGGCGCGGTCGGCCCGAAAGCATTCATCACCTGTGAACGCTTCGGCCAGAACGAATTCGACCCGCACCTGTGCGCCGACGTGCCGGTGGTGGGTGTGGTCGGCCGGGATTTCGAAGATCTGCTCGACCCCGAGCCGCTGACCGGCACACTGACCACCGACCCGGACAGCCCCGCCTGTATCGCCTTCACTTCCGGTACCACCCGGGCACCCAAAGGGGTCGTACACAGTCACAACACCCTGGGCTACGAGGTGCGGCAACTGGCCGGGATGTATCCGCCGGACCGGGGCGATCAGCTCACCTCGGCCCCGGTCGGGCATTTCATCGGCATGCTCAACGCCCTGCTCATCCCGGTGCTCGACGGTGCACCGATCCATCTGCTCGATCTCTGGGATCCGGGCTGGGTGCTCGAACTCATGGCCACCGAGAACATCTGCGTGGGCGGCGGGGTCAGCTATTTCGTCACCAGCCTGCTCGACCATCCCGACTACGATCCCGCACATCTGGCCCAGCTGCGCTACGCCGGACTCGGCGGCGCCGCGGTACCGGCCGCGGTCAGCACCCGGCTCGAAAACCTCGGGATCCGGGTCTTCCGTTCGTACGGCAGTACCGAACACCCGTCGATCACCGGATCCCTGGCCACCGAGCCCGCGGACAAGCGCCTGTTCACCGACGGCCACGCACTGCCCGGTGTGGAGTTCCGGATCGCCGAGGACGGCGAGATCGTCAGCCGCGGCCCGGATCTCTGCCTGGGCTACACCGACCCCGACCTCACCGACCGCGCGTTCGACGCCGACGGCTGGTACCACACCGGCGATATCGGCATCGTCGACGCGGACGGCTACCTCACCATCACCGACCGCAAATCCGACATCATCATTCGCGGCGGGGAGAACGTGAGCGCCCTCGAGGTCGAGGAAGTGCTGCTCACGCTTGCCGGCGTGGCGGAGGGGGTCGCGGTGGCCGTCCCGGATCGACGACTGGGGGAACGTACCGCGGCGGTCGTGCGCTGCCTGCCGGGTCACGCCGAACCCGATATCGAGGCCCTGCGCACGCATTTCGCGCAGGCGGGGCTGGCCAAGCAGAAGTGGCCGGAGGAGCTCCATATCGTCACCGACTTCCCGCGGACCCCCAGCGGAAAGATCCAGAAGTTCGTCATCCGGCGCGAGCTGGCCGCGGCACACGACGAAGCCCCTACGTCCGGCAACGAGGCCATTGCGACGGAACCTTTATGAGAATACGATTCTCATAAATAGCCAAGGAGGATTTCATGAGTAAAGTCGAGCTGCCCTACCAGCTCTTCGACGCGGACAACCACCTCTACGAAACCAAGGAAGCGCTCACCCGCCACCTGCCCAAGCAGTACGAGGGGGCCATTCAGTACGTCGAGATCAACGGCCGCACCAAAATCGCGGTACTGGGCCAGATCAGCGAGTACATCCCCAACCCCACCTTCGAGGTCGTCGCCCGCCCGGGCGCGATGGAGGACTACTTCAAGCACGGCAACCCCGAGGGCAAGAGCCGGCGCGAGATCTTCGGGAAGTCCATGAAGGCGATCGACGCCTTCCGCGATCCGGAGGCACGACTGAAGGTCATGGACGACCTCCAGTTGCAGCGGGCGCTCATGTTCCCGACCCTGGCCAGCCTGGTCGAGGAGCGGATGCGCCACCACCCCGAACTGATCCACGCGGTGATCGAATCACTGAACCGCTGGATGCTCGACGACTGGGGCCAGGACGGTAACTTCGTACACTCCGGCCGGATCTTCACCGTTCCGGTGATCACCCTGCCGATTGTCGAACGAGCGATCGACGAACTGAACTGGGCCGTTGTCGAACACGGCGCCAAGGCCATTCTGGTGCGCCCCGCGCCCGTGCCCGGCTACAAGGGGATGCGCTCGTTCGCGCTGCCGGAGTTCGATCCGTTCTGGAAGCGCGTCGTCGAACTCGACGTGCTGGTCACCATGCACTCCTCGGACAGTGGCTATTCACGTTTCGACGCAGAATGGGATGGCAGCGACAAGGAGATGCTGCCGTTCCAGACCAACACCTTCGCCATGACCAATCAGTGGCGGCCCGTCACCGATGCGGTCGCATCCTGGGCGTGCCACGGGGCGCTGAACCGCTTCCCCGATCTGAAGATCGCAGTGATCGAAAACGGCTCGGCCTGGCTGGAACCGCTGCTGCAGCAGCTGACCGATGTCTACAAGAAGGCGCCGGAAGGTTTCGGCTTCCAGAATCCTGTCGAGGCCATCAAACGCAGCCTCTACGTGAGCCCGTTCTGGGAAGAGGATCTGCAGCGGCTTTCGGAGGTCATGGGCGCCGATCATGTGCTGTTCGGTTCCGACTGGCCGCATCCGGAGGGGCTGGCCGAACCGGCCCGCTACATCCACGAGATCAAGGATATGCCGCTGGAGAACCAGACCAAGATCATGGGCGGCAACTTGGCACGGCTGCTGAAGGTCTGAGCGGAACCGTATGTCCTGGGAGACCATCCCGCAGTTGGCCCTGTCCACCGCCGACCGCTTCGGTGACGCCGAAGCGGTGGTGGACGGGGACCTGCGGTTGACCTATACAGAACTCGCGGACCGCATCCGGCGGGCCGCGGGCGCGTACGCCGACGCCGGGATCGGCAAGGGCGACCGCGCAGCCATCTGGGCGCCCAATTCCGCCGAATGGATCATCGCCGCACTCGGCCTGATGACAGCGGGCGGCGTATTGGTACCGGTGAACACCCGGTTCAAGGCTGCGGAAGCGGCCGATGTGATCCGCCGCAGCGGCGCCAAGGCACTACTCGTCCAGAAGGGATTCCTCGGCGGCGACTATCCGGCGCCGCCCGGAGTCCCGGTCTTCGATCTGAAATCGGATTTCCTCGGCAGCGGCGCGCCCTTCGAACGCGAAGTGGCCGGTACCGATATCGCCGACATCATCTACACATCGGGCACCACCGGGCGCCCGAAGGGCGTGATGATGAACCATTTGCAGACACTGCGGCTCTATGCGGAATGGTGCGATCTGGCCGATCTCCGCGAGGGCGATCGCTATCTGATGGTGAATCCGTTCTTCCACACCTTCGGGTTGAAGGCGGGTATCGTCTCTGCGCTGATCCGCGGCGCCACCATGCTGCCGGTACCGGTGTTCGATGTCGGCAAGGTACTCGAATTGGTGGAGAAGGAACGGGTCACCATGCTTCCGGGTGCACCGACCCTCTACCATTCCCTGCTCGAATACGAGGGCGCCCGCGATATCTCGTCGCTGCGGGCCGCGGTCACCGGGGCGGCCGATATCCCGGTCGACCTGATCCGCCGGGTCCGCCAGGAACTGCCTTTCCAGTCCATCATGACCGGATACGGGCTCACCGAAGCGGGTACGGCCACCGCGTCCCGCCCCGGGGATACCTTCGAGCAGATCGCGACCACCGCCGGTACCGCCTGCGACGGGATCGAACTGCGTATCGCCGACGACGGGGAGGTCCTCATCCGTGGTTACAGCGTGATGCAGGGCTATCTGGACGATCCCGAGGGCACCGCCGCGGCGATCGACGCCGACGGCTGGCTGCACACCGGTGATCTGGGCAGTCTCGACGAAGGCGGCCGGTTGAAAGTGATCGGGCGCAAGAAGGATATGTACATCGTCGGCGGATTCAATGCCTACCCGGCCGAGATCGAAGGCTTCCTGCTGGAGCATCCGGGGGTCGCCCAGGCGGCGGTGATCGGTGTACCCGACGAGCGAATGGGGCAGGTGGGCAAAGCATTCGTGGTGGCGCGCGAAGCAATCGGCGAAGCCGATCTGATCGCCTGGGCCAAGGAGCGAATGGCCGGCTACAAGGTGCCGCGGTCGGTGGTATTCCTCGACGAACTTCCGCTCAACGCCACCGGAAAGGTGATGAAGGACCAGTTGCGCTGAGCACGCCTGAGCACTTCCACGATCCGCTCCGATCGTCTCGACCCGGCACCTGCCGCGGTGTATCGTCGAACACAACCGAGAGCGCAATTCTCATAATCGGAGACTTTTACTCTCCCAGCCCGGGCACGCCCGGCGTCGACCATGAACAGCGAGGAATCCGGTGAATATCGACGACATGATCCTGGTGAGCATCGACGACCACGTGGTCGAGCCGCGCAATATGTTCGACAACCACGTGCCGAAGAAGTACGCCGAATACGTGCCCAAGGTCGTCGTGGACGACCAGGGCATCGACCGCTGGATCTACCGGGACCGGCCGACCGGCGTCACCGGTCTCAACGCGGTCGTCTCCTGGCCCCCGGAAGAATGGGGATACGATCCCGCCGGGTACGCCGAGATGCGGCCCGCGGTCTACGACATCCACGACCGGGTACGCGATATGGACGCCAACGGCGTCCTCGGCTCGATGTGCTTCCCCACCTTCACCGGCTTCAGCGCCGGGCACCTGAGCCGCGGCGGGATGGACGAGATCACCGTCGCGATGATCTCCGCCTACAACGACTGGCATATCGAAGAATGGGCGGGCGCCTACCCCGGCCGGTTCATCCCGATCGGGATTCTGCCGCTCTGGGAACCACAGCTGGCCGTCGACGAGATCAACCGGCTCGCCGCGAAGGGCTGCTGTTCGGTGACCATGCCGGAACTGCCACATATCGACGGCCTGCCCAGCTACCACGATATCGGCTACTGGGGCCCGGTGTTCCAGGCGCTCTGCGATAACGACACCGTCATGAACCTGCACATCGGCCAGGGATTCGGCGTACTCAAACTGGCCCCGGACGCGCCGATCGACAATCTCATGGTCCTCGCGCCCAGCATTTCGCTGATCGGCGTCCAGGATCTGCTGTGGGGCCCGGCTTTCCGCAGCTATCCGAAGCTGAAGGTCGCGATGTCCGAGGGCGGTGTCGGCTGGATACCGTTCTTCCTGGACCGCTCCGACCGGCACTACATCAACCAGCGCTGGCTGCGCCGCGATTTCGGGGGCAAGATGCCCAGCGAGGTCTTCCGTGAGCATGTCATGGCCTGCTACGTCACCGACCCGACCTCGCTGAAACTCCGCCACGAGATCGGCATCGACAATATCGCCTGGGAATGCGACTATCCGCATTCGGATTCGTTGTGGCCGGGTGCCCCGGAGTTCGTCCTGAAGGAACTCGAGGGAGCCGGCGCCGACGATTCCGATATCGACAAGATCACCTGGCAGAACGCCTGCCGCTTCCTGAACTGGGATCCCTTCGCCCATCAGACCCGCGAAGAAGCGACGGTCGGCGCCTTGCGCACCAAGGGCGCCGATGTCGACCTCTCCACCACCACCCGCCAGGAATACGCGGACCGCTACGCCGCCAAGTATGCGAGCTCGTCCGGGTAGGAAAACTCCCGTCCACACTGGTCTCCGGCCCCTGGTCACCACCTGATCCAGGGGCCGCCGGCATACCGCAGCCGGGCGGGTGAGCTGCGCATTGGGAACCTGTCGGACCCAGTCGATACTCTGCCGGGATGGTCCGACCCGATCCGGCGCTGCGCCGTCTACTGCGGGAAACGCAGAAGTTGCTGGAACCGTACGGATTCCACGGCAGCGATCCCCGCTGGGTACGTATCGAACCGGGCGGTGTCGCCGCCGTCGGGCGCACCCGGGCGTCCCGCAGCTGGACCGACGGGCACCAGGTGCTCCGGTTCGACGTGTACCTGGCCGCCACACCGGCCGCTTGGTGGGAGTTCGGGAACTGGCGTAACGCCCGGCTGGGCCTACCCGCGATACCACTGGAAGAAGCCGTGGGGCCCGATCTGCTCACCACTGCACACGCATCCGGCGAACCGCCCGGGCCGTGGAGTCTGCGATCCGCCCCCGACGGGCATGTCCTGCAATCGGATATCGACACCATTCGCGCCGAACTCCCCCGCCGGATCCACGCCTGCGCACGCCGCGCACTGCAACTGGTCGAACCGGACCGCTACCTCGATGAACTGCTCGCCCGAGCGGATCGCCACATCGGCACCTGGGAGACGGTCGTCGTCCTACTCGCCGACCGCGGGCCGGGCCCCGAGCTCGACGACGCCGTAGAACACCTCCGGGCATGTTTCGCCGGCCGCGAGCTGCCGGCGTATACCGAGGACGTCATCGCCTACGCACAGAACAGAAGCGCCCTGGTCTGACTCGACTCCGGAAATCGGCCCCGTGGCCCACTGACGTTTGCCGGTGCGGGTGTCCGACCGTGGCGCGAGCGGCCGGTCGAATCGATGCCCGCAGCCGATTTCTCCCCTGACCGGGCTCGCCGAACGCCGGCCCTGTCCATTCACCGGCCCAAAGGCTCCTGCCACACAGGAGGATCCGCACCGGAACACCCCTTACGTACAGCGTAAAAACGCGCTAACGTGACCGAAAGAGGCCAGGACGAGAAGGAGCCGGGAATGTCGATCGGCGCGACGGTGAACAAACATATCCAGGAACTCGGCGGCGGATTCATGTTCTCCCGGGAGGCACGTACCTACGCCGCCGAAACCGGGATCGACGAATTCTTCGGTCCCTACACCCGCGGCCGCGGCGGTGTCCTCGGCGAGGTGGATGCCGATGTGGTCACCGCGGCGTTCGGGTTCTTCCCGGGGCATTCGATCCGCGCCGCGTGGGAATCGGTAACGCTCCCCGCCGAGAAAGCCGCGCAGCGCTACGCACTGGCCTGCCAGGAATTCGGCCGGCGCAAACTCGGTGCGTTCGAGGACGCCGAGCGCCTCGCAACACTCCTGGAAACCGTTGCCGCGGCGGCCGATCCCGCCGGAGCTCCGCTGTTCGCGGGCTGGCGGGCAATGCCCCTGCCCACCGATCCGGCCGCGCGGGTCATGCAACTCGCGCACGTCCTGCGCGAACTCCGCGGCGGGCTGCACCTGATGGCCGTGCGCGCCTCGGGCATCACCCCGCTGCAGGCCGTCCTGGTGTCCGGCTCCCCGCTCAACGACGGTCCCGGGCAGGCCCGCTGGTACGGCTGGCCCGAACCCTTCGAGGAGATCACCGCCGATATCCGCGACAGGTGGCAGCAGGCGGAATCGATCACCGATACGCTGATCGCTCCGGCGTTCGCGGTTCTCGGCGATACCGACGCCGCCGATCTCGTCCGGCTGACCACTGCCGCCCATGCCGCAACCTTCACCCGCTGAAGACCCCGGAGGCCGGCCCGAAGCTCAACCGGCCCTCGGCGCGAGTGGCGAGTGGCGAGTGGCGAGTGGCGAGTGGCGAGGAATGATTCTCGATCCACCGGCGGCGGCACCGACCGGGCCGACATGCGGAAACCATGGGGCGGGCCTGCCCATATCGGTCGGGTAGCCCGTCGGTGGCGTCGTCCGTTGCCGCGGCTCGGCAGAACCTGTGGCGGGACGAACTCCACAGGCAGCGTTCGGAAACCCGGAGCCCTGAACAGGATCCGAAGGTTCCGAGCGACTCCGCGGCTGCGGGTTGCTCATGCGAAGTGGCCGGTACGAGTTCGCGGCAGATTTCCCCCGGCGGACGACCGCATCCGATGTGATCGGCAGGCGCCGGCGCGCGACCACACCGTAAGTGGCCGCGCGCCACGGAAAGCGCAGGAAGTCTCAGGTGCCGAACACCCGGGGCCGCCGAGCGCCGATTGCCGGTAGAGGAAGACCTATCGGAGTTCCGGTGCCAAGGCCGGACGCAGGTCCGGCGCCCCTCCTCGATGGGTAGCGCCGTCGTGGATATGCAGGATCGCATCGGCCCGGTCCACCGTCTCGCGGTCCAGCGGGAAATATCCGTGGGCCGGGGTGTGGTCGGTTCGCGTGGTGGCGGCGGGGATTTCGGAGGGCGCTACGCACTCCCGGATGGCGACCCGCCGCTGCAGGAAACCCTCGTAGGTGCCGACGTCGGGTTCCGGCATATCGATGGTGTCGTCACGGCCCAGACTGCCGATGACGACGGAGTACCGGGACCCCAGCAGCGACCCGGCAACAGCACCGGCGCCGGCCCACTCCAGATCCATATCGCCCAGGCGCATCCGGCTCGTATTGCGCTGCAGGTGCAGGTTGTGGGCAAACACCAGGGTCGCGCCGCGTCCTCCCTCGAAACGCCGGATATCCAGTAGGTTCCGGGCCATGAGCGCGTCCCGGGTGGCGCACATCCGGGTCCACCGGGCTTCCTGTCCGACGGGTTGCGCTGCCTGTCGGTGGTACCGCAGCATACCCAGTCCGGCGGTCAGCTGGGTTTCGGCCCGGATCCACTGAAGCTGCGAGCTTTTCGCCACCAGTTCCGGCGCACGTGCGTAGAGCTCGGTGAGCATATCGTCGGCCAGCACCCGGAGAACATCGGCTTCGCGGGTGGCACCGGGCGATTCGTCGGGGTCCATGACCGCCTCCGTGCGGTGCCAGCGTTCATCCGCGCCCGCCAGGCCGGCCACATCATGGTCGAGACCCAGGTAGTCACGGGCGTATTCGAGATATCGGCGTGGGCTCGGCACGTTCATGGTCTCCATCGGCCCGTCGAAGCCGTGGAATGCCACACGTTCGTCAGCAGCCCGGCCCTCGTTGTATTCCCGCATCCAGGCGACCAGCTGCCAGTTGGCCTCCAGCTCACCGAAACCGTGCGAGAAGCCCGCCCGCATGGCCTCGTCGAGCGTGCCCACGCCCTCCCGCACGTAGTCGTCGACCACGAGCGCGGCCACCCGATCGGTTTCGAGTGCTATCGACCGGAAGCCGCGACCGGTCAACTCGGCGAAGAGCTCGTTGCGGGTCCAGGCGAAGGCGTGTTCCAGGTGGGTCGGTTCACCGAATCCCAGCAGGTCGGCGGCGCCGATATCGAAGAGTTCCGTATCGAAGTTCATTTCTTCGATCGTATCTTTGAAAGATCGGTTGAGACTTTCCCCTCAGCTACCTCGATCCGATGGGAATATAGTCTCAAACGGTGAGCACACTGCGCCCGGCCGACCTGGCCCGCGAGCACGGACTGTCCACGCAGGCTGTCCGGAACTACGAACGCGACGGATTCATTCCCGCCGCCGAACGCACCGCCAGCGGCTACCGTATCTACACCGAAACGCACGCCGCGGCCCTGCGCGCCTACCTGTCCCTGGTCACCGCCTACGGCCACGCCCTCGCCGGCCGGATCATGAACGGACTACACGAGGGCGACCTCGACACCGCCCTGGAGCTCATCGATCGCGGCCACCACCAGCTACTGCGCGACCGCGAAACCCTCGACGCGGTCCGAAAGGCAATCGGCCATCTGACCACCGGCGCCATCACGGACCACACCACCGGTGCCACCACCCGCACTGTCGGCGAACTCGCTCATCATCTCCGCGTCACCCCCGCGACGCTGCGCAAGTGGGAAGTCGCCGGAATTCTCACTCCGGCCCGCGATCCGGCGACCGGATACCGGGTCTTCCACGCACCCGATATCCGCGACGCCGAACTCGCCCACCTGCTCCGGCGCGGCGGCTACGGGCTCACCCATATCGCCGGCGTGGTGGAACAGATCCGCGCGGCCGGTGGCATGGCTGCCCTGGCCGCCGCACTCGCCGGCTGGCAGCACAAACTCACCGCGCGCGGGGTTGCGATGCTGGTGGCGGCCGGTCTGCTCGGGCGCTACCTGCACGACACCGAACGTATGTGACCCGCGTCAGCTCTCGAGGACCACGGGCAGCCCGCGCAATCCGTGGAGCGCACGCGATTGCAGGGGTTCGGTCCTCCCCGCGAGGCGTGCGTCCGGAAATCTTTCGAAGAATCGCCGGACGGCGATCGCCGCTTCCGCACGCGCCAGGGCGGCACCGATACAGAAGTGGATACCGGCGCCGAAGGTGAGGTGGCGGTGCGGTTCCCGGCGGCGGGGGTCGAATACGTGTGGGTCGGTGAAGATTTCCGGGTCGCGATTCGCGGCAGCGAGCAGGAGCACGACCGGTGTCCCTGCGGTGACGGCTCGATCGGCCAGCCGGGTATCGGTTTTCGCGACTCGGACGACGTACTGGACGGGAGTGTCGTAACGCAGCGATTCTTCGATCACCGCCGTGTAATCACCGTCGGCCGGATGGAGGCCGGGCTCCCGTAGCAGCATATGCAGGGCGTTTCCCAGCAGATGTGTAGTAGTACCGAATCCGCCGACCAGCAGCATGCTGCAGGTGGCGATGGCCTCGCGCAGGTTCAGCTGTGCCGGGCATTGCTGCGCCAGACCGGCGATGAGCCCGGCGTTCTCGGGTTCCGCTTGCTCCAGACGGTCCTTGAAATACGCTGTCATCTCGGTGACGAGCGCTCGCGAACGCTCCCGTTCCTGCGCAGTTCTGGCCCCGTCCAGCAACGAGGCCAGAACGTTTCCCCAGGCGGCGAAGCACGGGGCATCCGACTGCGGTAGGCCGAGAATATGCGAGATCATCGCCATCGGAACGGCTTCGGCATAGTTCGTGACCAGGTCGGCGACGCCGCCGCGCGGAAGCTCGTTCAGGCAGTGTTCGACACTTTTTTCGATCCGGGGCGTGAGCTCGGCGAGGGCGCGCCGGTGGAATGTCGGCGCGGCCAGGGACCGCAATTCCGTGTGCCGGGGCGGTTCCAGTTTGAGAAACGAGTCGTCGACCGGATGGACGAGCGTGACATCGCCGGCGGCATTGCGCCGGCGTGCCGACGCGCCGATCGGCGCCGGTCCGAAGTCGCCGCTGGTGAGAACCTGCTGACACAGCGCGTGTGAGGCGGTGAACAGCAGGCCACGGCGACTGGTGGCCAGCGCGCCCCGGGCACGGACCTTCTCGTATTCCCGGTGCCGATCGGCCCCGGGGCGGGCCCAGAGGATCCGCGCGCCCGGGTCGCCACGAAGGACATCGGAGAAGAGCCGTGCCTTTTCCAGAGACATTGCTGCCATGATCGGTCGCTACCCGCCCCTATGCGCCGACAGCCGGTTGGGCGGTGACCTGCCGGGCGGGGTGGTAGCTGGACCAGTAGTACTGGCGGTAGAAGTTCTCGGCCAAATTCACCCACGTGTTCAGATGGTCGAGATCGCCAAGGAAACGGTGCATATTGACGAGCAGCCAACTCCATACGGCCTGGCTGTCCCGGCAGTTGTCGCAGTCCCCGGTGGTGGCACAGTACTGGACGCTCTGGTCGGTCCGGTACGCGTTGAACCGGCCGACGATCGGATGGCCCTTGGTCAGGCGCTCGGCGTGTGCGGGATGATCGTTGCTGATGCTGGGGCAGGTTTCGGCGCCGAAGGTGCCCCAGTGTGTACGCCCCGTGACCAGCGTGCGGTAGTAATACGGGTCGCCGATAACAGTATCGGGGTAGGTTTCGCGCATCCGGGTCATTTCCTCGATTGCCCGTTCTTCGTTGTGCAGCCGGGCATCGGGGTCCGTGCCGTTGTCGCTGTAGTAACCGAAGTTGATCTGGTTACCGTTTTCGGCGATGGCCTCGACAGTTCTTTCGAGGTAGGGCATTCCGGCTTCGCTGAGCGTGTAGACCCAGGTGGCCCGCGGGTCGCCGGTATAGGTGCGCAATGCTTTGTCGAACAACCCGGTGATCCGCCGGCCGTTGACGCCGTAACCGCGCAACTCGTCGTCGACCGGTCCCCCGCCCCACAGGGATACTGCGATGGCGAGGTCTTCCAGCCCGTCGTACGGTATCGGCCGCGTCCCGTTCGTCACCACCGTGACATTGCGAATCGTCTCCGCGAATACGCGCACTCGGTCCAGGACCAGGGCCGGTTCACCGCCGATCAACAGCGTGCTGGTGATCCTCTTGTTGTCGCGGAGATCTTCGGCGAACGCGCGGATCGTTCCCAGATCACGGATCTCGACGCTCTGCTTGTCCATATCGTGTTCGAAGAACCAGCAGCCCTTGCACCGCAGGTTACAGGCGTCGGTAACCCAGACCTCCACCGTTCTGATTCCCCGGGCTACTTCGTTCACACGCATCAAACGTTCGGCCAAAGCCGGATCCTCTTGCGCGAGTTCGAATGCTCGGGTTAATATGCGTTCCTTACTTGGCCTGACGTCCAGGAAAACGGGCTGAGCCACGACATCCTCCTCGGGGCGATGCGGCAAGTTTGCGCGCTGCTAGATGTCATCGGCTAGCCGAACATGTCCGAAAAACGACGGTGCTGCCGATGCGTGGCCGAATCAACGGGATTCGGTGGTGGTTGGTAGGAGAGCGGATAGGGAGCGGTCTTACTCAACTGAAATCATTAGCGCCACAAAGAATTCTAGGATAGGCCCGCTGACAGCGCGAGACCCCAGCGTTATCCTTGACATTTTTATAACATTCCTGACATGTGCCAGGAATAATTACGGCGCGACGGTATCCGTTGCGTAAATTCGACATGCCCCTGTGGCGGGGCCGTGACGCGGTACACCCGTGTCAGCGCGAATCATCCACGGTGGAGCCTCATCTGGCCACACCGCAGCAACCTCACGGACCCAGCGGTGGCGACGGTGGAAACATCACCGGCATCGACGAGAGTGCGCGGTGGAAAGGTCCTGGCCGCCAACGCAGTTCCTCGGGCCGGCAGGCGAGCTGGACCTCGGGAAGCGCGTCGAGCAACTGGTCGATCGCATTCTGGGCAACCATATAGGCAATCGACCTGGCCGGGCAGGTATGCGGGCCCGACCCCCACGCCAGATGTGCGTTGTTGTCGGTGTACTCGCCCGCGTGGATCGCCGGATCGTTGTTGCAGGCCGACATTCCGATGAGGACCGGCTGATCGGCCGGTAGCCATACGCCGTCGAGCATGATCGGCTGCCTCGGGTAGCTGAGACAGTAATTCGCCATCGGCGGGTCGGTGTACAGCAGCTCGTTGAGCGCATCCCGGGTCGTCGGCGCCACACCGGAGGACGATGTGCCGGTGAACCGCGGGTCGGTGATCATGAGAAGCAGGGTATTGACCGTGAGGTTGGTCAGCGGCTCGATACCCGCCCCGTACAGGACCGCCAACTGGTGCACCATCTCCGAGTCCTGTAGCTGCGCCGGGTGCGCGAGCAGACGGGAGGTGACGTCACGTCCGGGTTCGGCGCGCTTGAGCGCGACCAGCTCCAGGAGTCCTTCGTTGATCTGGGCATCCGCTTCGGTGGCGGCGGCACCACCTTCGAACATGGCAGCCATACCGGCCGCGATGTACTGCCCGAGATCCGGCGGGCAACCCAGCATGGCGTTGAGCACCTGAAAGGTCAGCGGAAAAGCGTACTGCCCGATGAGTTCGGCTTCGCCGTCCAGACAGAAGTCGTTGATCAGCGGAGTGGCAACCGATTCGACGTTCTGGTGCATGGAGAACAGATCGACCCCGTCGAGAGCGGCCGTGATCGCCTGCCGGTACCGGGCATGCTCTCGTCCGGTACTGCGCATCACATTGGGCCGCCACGCCATCATGGGCATGAGCGGGTGATCGGCGGGTACGGACTTCTCCCACGAACGCGCATCGGCCGGAAAATGTTCGGGGTCGTTGAAGATCCGGATTGCGGTGTGATAGCCGATCACCAGGGTGGCCGGAATACCGGGCGCCAGCTCCACCGGTGCGAGAGTTTCGTGCCTACGACGCATCTGAGCGAACGAACGATGCGGATCGGCGGCGTACTCCTCGGTGTACAGGGCAACGCGAGGCGGGGTACCGGTCCGGGTGGGGGTGGAGTACGGGCAGCCGACAGTGCCGGTTTCGGGCGACGGTAGAGACTTGGCCAATGCCTTGAAACTCCAATGAAAGCAACAACAACAGAGCAGAAGTTGTCTCAGTTGGGACATCTCCTGTGTCGGAACATTATTGGTGTAGCGAATCGATCGCAACCCGGCGGGTAGTGCGTTCGGCCACTACGAGTCGCAACCCGTATTCAGAAACCCCGGAGGCGGTCGGGGATCACCCGGATCGGCACCGAATACTCGGCACGGAACTGTTCGGCTGTCATCGACAGGCCTGCCAGCCCGTCCCGGTACTTCTCGAGATAGGCCGCAACCTCGTCCGGGTCGGTGGTCAGTTCGAGTCGGGCGGGACCGCCGAAAACGACGATATCGCCGCCGGATCCGGTGCTGTTGAAATGCAGCGCCACCCGGGGGTCGCGGGCGATATTGCGGAGCTTGGGCCGGTCGGGCTGACTGAAGATGAGGAAGGACCCCGCCTGCCAGTGGAACCAGACCGGGTTCGGCTGCGGAGTGCCGGCCGGGCCGACGGTGGTCAGCCAGATGATCTCCTCACGCGCCAAGCGCGCGGCGACCCGTGCACCGAACTCCGTCGCCGGGTCGAGTAGTTCGTTGACCTGCGGTGTTTCCATGGGCCGACCTCCAGATCATCGGGGATTTCGCCGGAACAACACCCTCACCCGCGCACCGGTTCCCCGCAAGAGCGACGACCGAGGCAAAACCGTAAGTATTCGGTAACGGCCGCGGACGCCGTCACCACCAGCCGAGCAGGGGATGCAACGCGCGCCCGAGCGGGCCGGCCAGGGAACGGGAGAAGCCGGCGCTCAGGTGGTGCTCGTCGTGGTAGACGAGAATATTTCCCACGACGACCGGGCACAGGTCATCGGTACAGACGGCGTCGCTGAGGTCGATGGGGAAGACATTCGGGAAATACGATGCGGGTTCGAGGCCGGGGTTGATCTCGTCCAGGGCATCGATACGGTGCATCCCGCAACCGGCCGCGGTCCCGCCGAAGGCGAGACAGTCACCGGCCCGGTACGGGACGCCGCCGTCGCGGCGCAGCCACGGAGTATCGCGGATCGTGATCACATTCAGGTCCTGATCGCCCAGCGCCGCCCAGACGTCGAGATAACCGGGCGGTGTTTCGTCACCGCTTTCCAGACGCGGATGGGTGCCGATGGTGAACACCCAGTCGGGCCGGTCGGTTCCCAGCCGGTCGATGACGTCCCGGGACCAGTCGCGGCAGTCCGGGATGGCCTCACCTTTGTAGGTGGCGTCTTCCGCGAGGGTCAGCGCGCAGCCCATCTTGAGGTAGGTCCGGATGCGGAAATTGTGCTGTTCGGCGAGGACCTGCAAGGCCGGCAGCCAGTGCTCCACATGCGAGCTCCCTGCCATGGCCAGCGTTCGCTCCGCGTCCGGGTCACCGTAGGTACAGGTCACGACATCGCGGGTGTCCCAATCGGCGATACAGCCGTCCAGCGTCGAGGGCGGCAGATCGGCCGAGACCTCCAACGGGCTCGGACGCACCCGGGCCTCCGGAACGGGGGCACCGGACGCGAGCGCCTCCGCACCGGGGTAGCTGACGGGGTCGAGAGCACTGGGCACGGTCACCCGGCCCACGACGAGCACCTGCCAGGCGACTGTTACCGCGACCATCGCGACCGCTACCGCCGACACCGTCACTCCCGCCACCCGCCGGTACCGCGAAGACGCGTCACCCGCCGCGGGCCCGGTCCCGGAGCGCAGCCGGAGCGGCTGTTCGACCCAGCGATGCGTGCACCAGGCGAGCACCACCGACAACGCGACGATCGCGAGCCCACCGGCCGGCCCCGCCCGCGGCTGGTCGCGGTAGGCGAGGTAGAAGATCAGGATCGGCCAGTGCCACAGGTACAGGGGGTAGGCGATATCGCCGAGCTTGCGTGCGACCGGGGTGGCCAGGATCCGGTTCGGCCACGGCCGGTCCTCCGGGGCGAGACCGGTACCGGACAGGATGAGCGCCACACAGGCGCCGACAGGTAACAGCGCGGCCGGGCCCGGAAAGCGGTTTGCGCCGTCGACGATCAACCATCCGCAGCCGATGACTCCAGCCAGCCCCGACCACGCCAGTACATGCCGTAACGGTCGTGCCGGTGACCGGATCGACGCGACGAGGACCAGGCCCGCGCCGGCCAGCAGCTCCCATGCCCGGGCGAAGCTGTCGTAGTAGTTCCAGCCTTGATAGGTGGCCATGCCATACGCCGCGTACACGAACGACGCGACGGCAGCCACGGCGACGACAACCCCCAGTACCGCCCGCACCCGCCCCTGATAACCCAGGTGCCGGCACAACGCGGTCACCACCGCTACGACGAGCAGCGCCGCCAGATAGTACTGCCCCTGCACCGACATCGACCACAGATGTTGCAGCGGGCTCACCGACGGATCCGCGGCCAGATAGTCCGACCACGTCCACGCGAGCTGCCAGTTCTGGTAGTAGAACAGCGACGCCAGCGTCTGTACGGCGATATCCGCCCATTGCGTATAGGGGCGCAACACCACGGCAGCGCCGAGGACCGCGACAAGCACCACGACCAGCGCCGGCAGCAGACGCCGCAGGGTCCGGCGCACGGTGGACCACACCCCCACCGACCCGGTACTGCCGGCCCGGCGTAGCAGCAAACCGGTGAAGAAGAAGCCGGACAACACCAGGAAGACGTCTACACCGCCCGATACCCGGCCCATCCAGATGTGGAACACCACCACCAGCGCGATCGCCACTCCGCGCAGACCGTCCAGGTCCGCGCGGTAGGCGTTGTCCGTGGCCGTTTTCGCACCGGGCCGGGGCTGGGCCGAGACCGCGGTTGCCTCGCCGGCCACCCCAGCGGGATACCCGGATGTTCCGGCCGACCGAGGCGTGGGTCCGGGTGAATGCGACGCAGCCATGACCAACCGTTCTCTTACCCGTGTGGAGCCGATCGATCCGTCCCGCGGCTGGGCCCCCGCCTCGGCGGCGGCCGGGCCCTGCCGTCCGCCGGCCGTGCGCCCTCCCTGTCTCACCTGTTCTCCACTGTATCGGACACCGAGAACGAGCCCGGAACCCTGCGCAGGTCGTCGGCACCTCGCCGCTGCCCTACAGTGCCTCCACCGAGGTGCCGACGGCGATCCCGTGAGCACTCTCTCCGGCGCGAAACACAGCAGGGTGCCCCTCACCGACGGGCACGGTACCCCTGGCTCCCTCCGGGGCGAGCGGCCCCGACAGGCACCATGGAACTCGACCGGCACCGTTCCGGGAGGGCGGGCCGGGTTTGTCGGTGGGTACACCGATGCGGTAAACAGGTCGCGTTTCATAAGCATGGGTAAGGGTTTTTCGTGGTCGACACGCTGGCAAGGACGGACGCACGCACAACACAGGCACCGCCACCGACAACCCGCCCGTACAATCACACCGCCGATTTCATGCGGGTGGCCCTCTTCACTCTGGTGGTCGCCGCACATACGCACGGCACAACTCCCGATGTCGCCGGCGGCAGCGGAGTGCTGGCCACTGTGGGGCACACCACCCGGTACGGGTTCGTCGCGATCACCGTTTTCGTCCTGTTCCTGGGCTATTCCGGTCGCAAAGTCTCCCCCGGTGCCTTCTGGCGACGACGCTTCGGTCAGGTCGTCCTGCCGTATCTGGTGTGGTCGGTGCTCTACACGGTGTTCCTCGTCTGGTGGGACGATTCCGGCCCGATGCCCGGCGCCGGGGAACTTGCCCGGGATTCGGTGGGCAGCATCCTCACCGGTGACGGCCGGTACCACCTGTATTTCCTGCTCATCTCCATGCAGATCTATCTACTGTTCCCGGCGCTCCAATGGCTGATCCACCGCACCACCGGCCATCATCTGGAATTGCTCGCCGCTGCCGTCACGCTGCAACTGGGCATATTCATGTTCTTCGATTGGCCCGGCGCGACCGCGGTGCTCGGCTGGAGTCCCCAGGTGCACCTGTGGAAAGCCTTCCCGATGTACGCGCTGTTCGCGGTGATCGGCGCCTTGCTCGCGGTACATTTCGAGCGCGTCAACGCCTGGGTTCGCGCGAACCTGCCCGTCGTCGTCGGCGTGGCCGTGCTCGGCTGCGCGTACGGCCTGGTGGGGCATCTGCGGGATGCGGATGCCGGTATCGACTCCACGCGCCACTCCTCACCGTGGAACCCCCAGTTCCTGCCACTGTTCGTCGGAGCCCTGGTCCTGCTGTATCTGGTGGGTATGGCCTGGAACGATCGCCGCGGGAGCGGCAACGGCCCGGTAGGACGGATCGTCACCTATGGCGCACTGCGCGCGTTCGGTGTGTTCGCGGTGCATCCGATGATGATCGACGTGGTGTACCGGGTACTGCCGGTGGACTGGATGCTCGATCCCGTCCCGCGCTTGCGGTCGGCGGTTCTCACGGTCATCGTGCTGGCCGCCAGCCTCTTGGTGGTCGAGATCGCCCTGCGCACCCCGCTGAGCAGCGCGCTCGTCGCCCGGCCGCGGCAGCCACTGCGACGGCGGAGTTCCGGTGCCGCTCCGGCAAGGGCCGGCGCGGACGACGTCGGTCCCACAGTGGCTGCAGCAGAGGCCGAAACCCGGGCATCGGGGCCGGTGGCAGCGTATACAACACCCCAGAACCACGGCCGCCGGTAGCACCCGCACGCAAACAGCCACCTGACTCGGCCGGCAGAGTAGGCCGGCCACGTCCGATACGGGGCACCATCGCGGCGCTGTCGCGACGCCTACGAGATCGGTTCCTCGTCGAGCGCGGACATACGGGTACCGAACGGGAATGTTGTGTGCGTCAGGTCTTCGGATATGGTCCACAACCGCCGCGCGAGCTGCGAATCCTTCGCCGTGGCAGCGCGGTCGACCAAGGTTGCGGGGCCCCGCACGCCGAAGCGGCTGGGGCCAGCAAAGGAATCGCCGGGGATATCGCCGACCGCGGCGAGCAGCGTGGGGAGCGCGCCGCCTTCTGGTCCGTGTGCCATCAACGGGGTAGCAAGCGCACTCAGGCGGTCGAGAACACGGTTTCCACTGGTGATCTCGAACCCTGTGGACGCCCAACCGGGATGCGCGGCTGTGGAGCGCACTGCCGTGCCGGCGGCGGTGAGGACTCGTTGTAGCTCGGCAGTGAACAACAGGTTCGCCAGCTTCGACTGTCCATATGCCCCGAACGGGCTGTAAGGACGGCGTTCCCAGTGCAGGTCGTCGAAATCGATTCTCGCCGAGCTGTGCGCGCTGGAGGTGATGGTCACGACTCGGTTTGTGACGCGGTCGATGAGGAGACCGGTGAGCGCGAAGTGACCGAGGTGGTTCACTCCGAACTGGCTTTCGAAGCCGTCCTCGGTGGTCTTGCGGGTGCTGCTCATGGCGCCGGCGTTGTTGATCAGGTAATCGATCGGGCCGCCGATACCGGCTGCGAACTCACGCACCGAGGTGAGCGACGAAAGATCGAGGCGCCGGGCCTCGGCACCGGATCCGATCGCCTTCGCGGCTGCGCGCCCCTTGTCGAGGTCACGCACCGCGAGCACGATATGGGCCCCTTTGGCGGCGAGAGCCGCTGCGGCCGCACGACCGATGCCGCTGTTGGCGCCGGTGATTACCGCGGTGCGGCCGGTCTGGTCGGGTATGTCGGAGGAGGAGGCGAGTAGGTGCATGACAACAATGTAGGCAGCGCCTACATTGTTGTCAATGCCTACATGTAGTTATGCTGATCCGATGGCCGCGCCCTACCGCCGAAGCAACCTTCGTGATGTCCTCCTCGACCGGGCGATGACCGTGCTGCAGGACCGCGGGGCGGGCGCACTGTCATTACGTGAGCTCGCGCGCGACGTCGGCGTCTCTCATACCGCGCCGGCTCGGCACTTCGCCGACCGACACCAGCTTCTCGAAGCGGTCGCGGTCGAGGGATTTCGCAAGCTCGCCACGGAGATACGCAACGCGATTGCCGCGGCGAACGAGCCTAGCGTTCAGGCATATCTCGCGGCACAGGCCTACATCACGTTCACGATCGAGAAAGCCAATCTGGTCGATGTCATGTTCCGGCATGAGGCCGGCCGCGGCGACGCGATCGGTCAGAGTGCCGCCGCGGCCTTCGAACCGCTCCTGCACCTCTTCCAAGGCGCGGAAACCAGGGGCACGGAGGGCGCGGATGCCGCCACGACAGCCACACTGTTCCTTGCCACGCTGCAAGGGATCACCGCATTGGTGAACTGCGGAGTGGTGCCGCCCGATGCCGCGTCAGGCCTCATCGACAATGCTGTGCCCCGCTTCATCCAACCCATCGACCAGGACACGCGGGGTGTAGGGCCGCGAACCGCATCGTAGTCGTCGAGTGTTCGCCGCCCCGGGCAAACCCCGGTCCCGCCGGCGACTGAGCGCCGCGGGCGGCGAGCTCGGGCAAAGGCCGCATTCGAGCAGGTTGGCGTCCAGTTGCGGGCCGGCCGCCCCCATGCCCACAGCCGGCCGACGGTGTGATCCGAGCTCGCCTCGACGACCGGAACCACACCGTCGACGGTGCTGCGGACTAAGCGACCGCCCCGCTGGTTTTCAACTCGATGATGCGGTCCCAGTCCCAGCCGAGTTCGAGCAGGACCTCTTCGGTCTGGGCGGCGAATTCCGGGCCCGGCCGCAGTTCCGGTGCGGTGACATCGAACTGCACCGGACTCGAGACCAGTTCCAATTCTCCGGCGGGAAGAACGTATTCGTTGGAACGGATCTGGTGGTCGTCGGCGACCTGACGGGAATCCTGGACCGGTGCCCACGGCCCCTTGAGGGTCGCGAACTTCTTCGTCCATTCTGCGAGGGTCCGCTGGGCGATCGCCTCGCGCAGGATCTCCACGCCGGCATCGGTGTTCGCCGCGATCGAGGCCGCGTCGGCGAAACGGGGATCCTCGGCCATTTCGGGACGATCGATATGGTGGCAGACGTCGGCCCAGAACTTGCCGGGTTGCAGCATGACGAACGACAGGTAGCGGTTGTCGGCTGTTTTGTACAGGCCGGACAGCGGATTCGCCATCGCGCCGTGCGTTCCGGGCGGCGGGGCGATCATCGGCTCATCTTGATAAACCGACAGCGCCACGGTGTGGCCGAGCGACCACAGACCGCTACCCAGCAGCGAGACGTCCACGATCGACGGTTCGCCGGTGCGTTCCCGTTTCAGCAGTGCCGCCGCGATACCGCCCGCCAAGTTGGTGCCGGAGATGGTATCGCCGAAGGCGGGGCCGGGCGGTGAAATCATCCCGTCCGTGCCTTCCGGGGTGATGGTGGCGGCCACGCCGCCCCGGCACCAGAAGGCCGTCATATCGTAGCCGCCGCGATCGGACTCGACACCACGCGGACCCAGCGCACTCCCCCGGGCGTACACGATCGTCGGGTTCACGGCCCGGATATGGTCGACGTCGATACCGAACTTGGTGCGCGCCGACGGCAGGAAACTGGTGAGGAAAACATCCGCTTTCTTCGCCAGCTCATAGATCACCTCACGGCCGCCCTCGACCGACATATCGACACCGATACTGCGCTTCCCGCGGTTGGCGTGCTCGATATTCGGATTCGGATCACCCTCGACCTTGAACTTGCCGATCTGCCGCAGCCCGCGCTGCGGGTCGCCGGTGACCGCGTGCTCGACCTTGATCACGTTCGCGCCCCAGTCGGAGAGCACCGCGCCCGCCGACGGTACGAAGCCGTACATGGCGACCTCGAGGACCGTGATCCCCTCCAGCGGCCCGCTCACGATGCCAGCACCTCGGCGATGGTCTTACGCTCCATGAATTCCTCCATCCCGACGACGCCCATTTCGCGGCCGACACCGGACTGCTTGTAGCCGCCGAACGGCGCATCGGGATGGAAGTAGTTGCCGCCGTTGATGCTGAACGTTCCGGTGCGGATACGGCGCGCCACCGAACGGGCGCGTTCGGCGTCGGCGCCGAAGACACCGCCGGACAGGCCGTAGATCGAGTTGTTGGCGATCGCCACGGCATGGTCGATATCGTCGTACGGAATCAGTGCCAGCACCGGGCCGAATACTTCTTCCTGCGCGATCTCGCTGTCGGGGTCCACATTCGCCAGCAGGGTCGGCTTGTAGAAGTAGCCCGGGTCGACCTTCTCGCCGCCGGCCACGAGGGTGGCACCGGCCGCGACCGCACGTTCCACCAGACCGTGTACCTTGTCACGCTGGCGTTCGCTGATCAGCGGGCCCATATAGTTCTTCTGGTCGGCCGGGTCACCGTAGGTGATGTTCGCGAGGTTCGCGGCGACCAGTTCGGCGACCTTGTCGTGGTCGGCGCGCGGGACCAGCAGCCGGGTGGTGATGGCGCAGCCCTGGCCGGCGTGCGAGCAGATACTGAATGCGGCGAACATGGCGCCCAGGTTGTAGTCGGCGTCGTCGAGCAGGATCGCGGCGGATTTCCCGCCGAGCTCGAGGAACACCTTCTTCAGGGTGGCACTGGCGGCGGCCATGATCTTGCGGCCGACCGGGGTGGAACCGGTGAACGATACGACGTCCACGTCGGGGTGCGTGGTCATCCGCTCGCCGACGGCCACTTCGGAGCTGGTGAGGATATTCACCACGCCGGCCGGGATATCGGTGTGCTGCGCGATGAGTTCACCGAGCGCGAGGGTGATCAGCGGTGTATCGGGCGCGCCCTTCAGCACGACGGTGCAGCCCGCGGCCAGCGACGGCGCGAGTTTCGCGAAGGCCAGCTGGTAGGGGTAGTTGTAGGCGGCGATGGCCGCGACGACCCCGGCGCCTTCCTTCTCCACCCACCGCTGATGCTGTGCGCCGCGGATCTCGACCGGCCCGAGGTCCTCGGTCCAGGTGTAGTCCTTCAGCAGCCCCGCGTAGTACTTGACGATCTCGAACGGGGTTTCGAGCTGGTTGCCCTTGGTGAGGATGTAGCTCGCGCCGACCTCGGCGATCATCAGGGCGCGGAGTTCCTCGACGTTGTCCTGCAGCGCCTGATAGAGCTGTTCCAGGCAGCGCGCGCGGAATTCGTGATTCGTCGACCAGTCGGTGGTGTCGAACACGCGGCGGGCGGCGGCGACAGCGGCGTCGACCTCGGCCACACCGGCTTCGGGCGCATGGCCGACCACCTCACCGTTCGCGGGATTGAACGAGGCCAGGGTGCGCCCGGTCTCGATCAGCTGCCCGTCGATGAGCAGCCGTTGGGTGGCAGTCACCGCTTCTTCCTGCGTTGACATCCCGCCTCCTCGAAGTTTGTGGAAATAGCATTCTCGTTTCAGGAGAATAGTACATTTGACAGTGGGCTCGCGCGGTCGATTCGATGAGCTGGAACTATCCCGTCCACACCCGACCGGCGACCGGATTGCGCGGATCGCCCGGATCTTGCGCAGCCGATCTTTACGAGAGTACGGTTCTCGTATTCGGAATGCATGTTCTTGCGCCGGTGGGCGCGAGAGAGGAGAGGCAAGCGTGAAAACCGCAGTTGTCACCGGTGGCGCCTCGGGTATCGGACTGGCCATCGCGCAGCGGCTCCGCAGCGACGGCTTCCACGTGGCGGCCCTGGACCGCAATGCCTCCGCCGACGACGATTCCGCCTACCGGGCCGACGTCACCGACCCCGACAGCCTGACCGAAGCGCTGGGCATCATCCGCGAGAAACTGGGTCCGGTCACCATCCTGGTGAATGCGGCCGGCGTGGACGGATTCAAACGCTTCCAGAACATCGATTTCGCCGAATGGCAGCGGGTTATCGAAGTCAACCTGCACGGCGTCTTCCATTCGATCCAAGCGGTGCTGCCGGATATGATCGAGGCCGGCTGGGGCCGGATCGTGAATATCTCTTCCTCCAGCGCACATTCGGGCCAGCCGTTCATGACGCACTATGTCTCGTCGAAATCCGCGGTCAACGGGCTCACCAAATCGCTGGCGCTGGAACTCGGCCCGTCCGGGATCACCGTCAACGCGGTCCCCCCGGGGTTCATCGACACCCCCATGCTGCGCGGCTCCGAGGAGCGCGGACTGCTCGGCGGCACCGTCGAGGACCATATTCAGCGCACTCCCGTGCGGCGCATCGGTAAACCCGAGGATATCGCCGCCACCTGCGCTTTCCTGATCTCCGAAGAGGCCGGCTACATCACCGGCCAGATCATCGGCGTCAACGGCGGACGCAACACCTGAATCAGCCCTGAAGAATCCGCCGACCGCACTCGAAGGGAAGTGACAACCGTGAAGGTCCATGTCGATCAGGAACGCTGCCAGGGACATACTCTCTGCTCGATGATCGCGCCGAAAGCGTTCGAACTCAGCGAAATCGACGGCCATTCGTCGCCGGTGGACGAGAATGTCGCCCACGATCAAGAGGATCAGGTGCGCGAAGCGGTGCATTCCTGCCCCGAGCGCGCCATCACGCTCACCGAGTAGACCGAGCAAACGAGGGGGCACCCGATGTCCGCCACCGAATCCACCGGCCGTCGCCGGCCCCACTTCCCTTTCGACCGCTACGGCCCCGGCTACCGGGAGTCGTTCCAGGCCATCACCGAGCATATGCACCAGCACTGCCCGATCGCCTGGACCGACAACCACGACGGTTACTGGGTGGCGGCGGGCAACCGGGAAGTCTTCGAGCTCGCCCGCTGCCCGCATGTCTCCAACGACCGCGATATCGAGGGCGTACGCCGCGGGTACCGGGGCATCACGATCCCCTCGGCCAACGAGTCCGCGATCCGCAACGGCATCCTGGAGATGGACGATCCCGAACATCGCGAATTACGGTCGGTGCTCAATCCGTATCTCTCCCCCGCCGCCGTCCAGCGCTGGATCCCGTTCGTCGACGAACTCGTGCGGGCCGCACTCGACGAAAAGATCGCCACCGGGCGTATCGATTTCGTCGACGACCTGGCCAATATCGTGCCCGCGGTCCTGACCCTGGCG
>NZ_BAFV01000117.1 GCF_000308515.1 Nocardia carnea NBRC 14403
CTCGAATCGGCAGGCTGCTGGACTTCCGGTCCGCGAGTTTGCCTGTCGGTTCGGGATGCGGTGTGATCATCGCACCGGCGTATATGGGAGGTATCGGACGTTGGCCGCATTGACGCCCGGATCGGTATTTGCCGGTTACATCATCGAACGCCTGCTCGGCGCCGGTGGTATGGGAGAGGTGTATGCGGCCCGGCATCCGCGGCTGCCTCGCTCGGATGCGGTGAAAGTGCTCGCCGCGCCGCTTACGCTCGACGATTCGTACCGGCGACGCTTCGAGCGGGAGGCCGATCTCGCCGCCTCGCTATCGCATCCCGGCATCGTCAGCGTGCACGACCGCGGCGAGTTCGACGGGCGACTGTGGATCGCATTGCAGCTGATCGACGGTGTCGATGTATCGGCGTTACTGCGGGCTGCGCCGACGGGGCTGCCCGTGGCCGATGTGGTGCGGGCTGTCGCGGAGGTGGCCGATGCGCTCGACTACGCGGGTGCGCGGGGGTTGGTTCACCGGGATGTGAAGCCCGCCAATATCTTGCTCGCCGGGACGGGGCACTATCTGCTGACCGATTTCGGGATTGCCCGGATGGGGCCGGAAACCTCGGATCTCACCGGGACCGGTTTGACCGTCGGAACTGTCGCCTATGCCTCGCCCGAGCAGATGCAGGGCCTGCCGGTGGGGCCGCGCTCGGACCAGTATGCGCTGGCTGCCACCGCGTTTCATCTGCTCACCGGGTCGCAGCCGTTCACCGGAACGAATCCGGTCGCGGTGATCATGGCGCATGCGTAACAGCCGGTACCGAGCGTGCGGGAGCGGCGGCCCGATCTCTCGCCATATGTGGATCGGGTGCTGGCGCGGGCGATGGCGAAGACGCCGGAAGAGCGCTTCCCCAGCAGTAGGGATTTCGCGGCCGCCCTCACCAGCACACTCGCGCTGCGGCCGCCGCAATCGCCGGCGGCGTCCGGTCGCTACACGGCAACGGTTGTCAACCAGTCGCCGACTGGCTCCGCGCCGCATCACCGAAACCCGCCGCCACCACCACCGTCGGGCCCGGTTCTCCCGGCACCCGATACGACGCGTCGCCGGACCGGGCTGCTCATCGCAGCGTTCGCCGCCGTTTCGGTGCTGGTCGTTGCCGGAGTGCTCGGGGTGTGGGCAGCCCGGCAGAACGCTGTTGCGGGGGAAGTCGCGCAGCTGCCCCGCCGTCCTGTGACGCCGATCCTGCCGGTGCTGGACACGCGGCCGGACAGCCCGGTCTGGACCCTGCAGGAAACTCCCGGGCCGCCCGGCGCCGAAACCCTGGACACGGAAGCGCTCGGCGGCGACTCCGAAATCGTCCTCGTCAATCGTGAAGTGCGCCTGGCCGAGGGAAACACCGTCGACTACCTCGATATCGTCGATGCGAACACCGGTCGGCTCCGGGACGGTACCGCGCCGATTCCGGTGGACACGGTGCAACGAAACCTGGACCGCTGCGTCGTCGACGAAAGCCGTTCGGTCGCTGCTTGCCATCTGCGGGGTGCGTCGGTGCCCGATGATGCGGTCGTGGTCATCGATCTCGTCACCGGGCAGATCAGCACCACCATCACTTCGAGAGAACATATTTCCGATCTGACCGCCGCCGGTGATCGGTTCGTCTTTGTGGACAGCACAGACGGCCGGCCGCCGACGCTGCGGTCGATCGGCGCCGACGGCGCCGAGCTTGCGGCGATCAGCTGGCCCGATTCCCGGCCCACGCCTCAGCCCCATCATTGGATCGAGGTTTTCGGTGCGGCCCGGCTGGCGGTGATCACCTCCGCCCCCGCCCCGGCACAACCGCTGGCGAAGTGGGAATTCCGCGTGATCCGGCTCGAAGACGGCAAAGAGGTGTTCCGGCGCGATTCGGTCGAGAGGATCGGCGACGATCGCTGGAACGTTTTCGTCGACGGATTCCTCGTCGCCGAGGGCGGAGCCGCGCCCAGGATCTATGACCGCAACGGCATCGAGACCGCGCAGATCGCGCAAGGATGGCTCCCGAGCCGGCAGTTGCCGACCGCGTCCGAGGAAACCGCGGCCGAGACGTCGGTGCCGACCGTCGTACGAACGGACGGGGACAAGACGACCTACGCGGGAATCGCTCCGCGCACCGGGACCGTGCTGTGGGAGAACGAATCCTACGGCGTCGAGGACAGTTCCGAGCCACTGATTTTGCGGGGTATCGGCACCCTGATCACCACATCGGATTCGGGTCGTGTGATAGATGCCTACACCGGGGAGTACGTGATCCCCGGTTATGTGCCGGAGGGAACCCCGCTCGGAACCGACGGCGAAAAGATCGCCGTCGCCACCGACTCGTCCCGGCCGGGCCATTCACTGGAGGTCTGGGACGC
This sequence comes from Nocardia carnea NBRC 14403, assembly GCF_000308515.1. GTDB lineage: Bacteria > Actinomycetota > Actinomycetes > Mycobacteriales > Mycobacteriaceae > Nocardia > Nocardia carnea. The sequence continues at coordinate 2,365 of NZ_BAFV01000117.1, forward strand.
CACAGACCAGGTATGGGAGATCACCAGCGAGTACACGCCGGTATCGGTCGGCGGAAAGATCTATATCGGGAACCTGCGACTCTTCTGACCCTCCGGGGGTGGGCGGCGCCCTGTGTACCAGGATGGGCGTATGGCTCTGTTTCGTCGACGCCGTCAGACCGGCCGGCCGCAGCCCAGTGCATTCGTCGCGGAGGTCTGCCACCGGCTCGGCGAGGAGTACGGCGGATTCGACACCGTCACACCACTGCCGCCGGGGTCGGGTGGGCCTGGTGCGGAGGTCGTGATTCATATCGCGGGGGCGTGTGTTCCGGATCGGCCGGCGTCGTTGCAGGGCACGGGGATCGTGCGCATCGGACGTGCGTATGCAGATCGCACCGAGGTGTTCGACGGCGACACGCTCCTGGCCGTGTACGACGACCTCACCATTGCCGACGTATTCGGGGCGCAATGAGCACCCGGCCGGTGGGTCCGCAGGTGAGGCGACTGGCACCGGATCCGGAGACGACGGCAGAGTTCGAGGAGTCGACCGAGCAGCTTGCTCCTGCCCCGAACGCCGCCGTCGCCGAGTTGTGGCGGATGACGCCCGGGCTGTATCTCGCGAACGGCACGGCGATCTACGGCCCCCACTCGATCTCCGAACGCAACACGACCTACGAGGTCGAGGAGTACTCACCGGGGTGGGTGCTCATCGGCGATGACGGCGGCGGGGCCGGATATCTGATGCGGCGACAGGGCACGCCCGGCGGTAGTGACGCCGAGGTCTATCGACTCGGCCTCGGCGCCCTCTCGGACGACGTCGAGGCCGACGGTGCTTACGTCACCGACGACCTGTGTCGCTGGCTCGCGGCCTCGGGATACCACGTGGAATGCAGCTGAGCTCGGAGACGAGTGCCTGTATCGGCTGCCGCCGCGTTTCAGGTTCCGGCGAGCAGTTCCTCGCCACGGAGCACGCTGGTCAAGCGGTCCGGGAACACCGCGAAAACATGGTTGAGCTGGCCGGGTGACATCATCCGGTCCAGCGCGGAGGTTACGCAACCTGCCGTGAACGCGACATCGCCCACGGAGATTCCGGCCCGTTCCGCGAACTCTTCGACGAAGTCCGCGATGCCGTGCGCACCCGGTACCCGGCTCGGTACCCACCCCTCGTACCAGATGCCCCGCAGGAAATCCGGTAGTTGTGCGGTGAGATGTGCGGAATTGGCCACGCTTATCCGATCGCGGACAGTGTGCATCCAGGCGCGCAGTGCGCGCAGGGCGAACGTGAGGTCTTCGGTGCCCAGATCGTCGGCGACCGCGCGCAACCAGATATGGGCGTTGTGGGTGCCGGCGGCGAGGGGATCATGGTGATGCGTCATTGGTTTGCCTACCTTCCAGGTGGCCGGTCCGATGCGCTGGTCTATGCCACAATTCTACGGCGGGAGCCGGACGCGTCACCATGCCTCCACGGCCGCTCAGAAATCGAATCCGCCGACGTCGAATCCGCCGCTGTCGCCGCCCCAGCTGTCCCCGCCTCCGGCGTCCGCGCCCGGATCACCGGCCGAGAGTCCGTCCTGGAATCCCTCGCCGTAACCGTTCTCGAAACCCTGCGCGCCGTAGCCGACGCCCGCCATACCGGTGAACAGCGATGTGAACAGCAGCGTCGAGCCGATCCCCCAGGCACCGGCGATCATGGCGGGTCGCCACCACGGTTCGGAATACCAGCCGGCCGGGACGGGGCGGCCGGCCACGCGTCCACCGGGGTAGTAGTTCGGTGTCGTGGACGAGGGACGGGGTGAGGCGGCGACCTTGCGGTCCTCGAAGTCGATCTCGCGGTCTTCGCTGACTTCACCCGCAGTCGCCCGGCCCTCCAGTTCGGGTACCGCGGGCCCGGGGTCCATATCCATGGCGATACGGGCGGCGCGGATGTAGTACAGGCCTTCGACGGCGGTTTGCTTCGCCAGGTGTGCCTGGACAGCGGACGCGGCCTGGTCGAGCTGGCCGCCCGCGGCGTTATGGCGTTCCGCGGCGTCGGCGAGTGCCTGTTGCGCGGCAGTGTTGGTGCCGGTCAGGTTGTAGATCTGCCCACCCAGGCGTTCGTTGGTACGGCGGGCGTCGGCGAGCGCGTCGGTCAGCTCGATCGCGCGTTGTTCGCGCTGCCGGGACCGCCACACCAGAATCGACGCGACCGCGACAATCGCCGCGCCGATCAGCAGCCACTCCATCGTTTCGCACTCCTTCGGTCGCCGGAGCACACTGCTGACCAGCCTACTCGCGCCCGCATCCGCGCTGTGACCCTTGGTCGCGTATGCCGCCCGGACCCTCGTCGAGGCCACCAAACCCTGACGGGGCGCCGACCGGTCCGCAAGTCGTCGCGCTGGAGCGGATGGGTCCGGTTCAGCGCGACGCGGTGCCGGGTTCGAGGGCGAGCCGGACCTGCGCCTCGATCGCGGCGACAACCGGCCGCGGGAGGTGCACCCGGCCGCGGGCCTCGAGGTCGACGATGATCTGCTGTGCTTTACGCAGATAGGACGCCTTCTCATCGGCGTGATCGGTGGCCTGCGCGTGGTTGTAGAGCTTCGCGGCGGTATCGAGATCGGAGCGGTCGTTATCGTGCAGATAGCCGGTTCCGGTGGCTTTTCCGTCGCGTTCACAACGAATCCAGGTGCGCCGCAGCGTGTCGACCGCGGCACGGTAGCGCCCCGCGTAACCGGCATCATCGGGGTACTCGTCGGTGGCGAGCGCCTGCGCCTCCGCCAGGGCGGTGTGGAAGTCCATCACCGGATCCCGGGTGATATCGGTGACGCCGGGGTAGCGGAGGAAGAGAGTGGGGTCGAGTTCGTAGGCGCCGTACTCGGACAGCACCCGCCGGTGGGTGGTGCGCGCGGCCTCCCACAGCCGGATATCGGCGGCGGGTGATGAGCTGGGGGCGGTATGCCACCGGTCGTCGGCAGGTTCCCCGGTTTTCCGGCGGCGGGTGTCGGTAGCACCGGCCGGCTGTTTCGCCTGCTTGCCGGGTGCGCCGGAATCCACGGTTGCCGCGGAAGGTTCCTTCACCGGTTCTTCGGCCGGGTCGCCTTTCTCGGCCGGGGCACCCGGTAGCGCTTTACGGAGCCGGCGAATGATCTCCGCGGCCACGGGATCGGATTCGGGCACCGCAACCAGGTATATGGCTCCGTCGGCGAAGGCCAACCGCAGATAACGGTGGCCTTGTATACGTAGGTCTTTGCGCGCGGGATCGATATGTGTTTCCGGAGCGGGCGTGCGGGGCTGTTCGAGACCCGCCAATTCCGAAAGCGGGCGCACGATATCGGCGGAGGAACCCGCTGCCCCCGCGTTATCGGTACCGATGAGGATCTGTTCGTCGACGAGTCCGAGGCGGACGGCCGCGCGGCGGGTGATGGGTGGACCGGTGACGGCCAGCGCGAGCGAACCGGTTACTGCGGCGCCGACGACCGAGGCGACGATTCCCGGCGCGGAGCCGGCGAAAGTGAGCACGACCAGCAGCGGCGCGGCGCCGACCAGCAGTACTGTGCCGAGCGTCCGGCGGATCTGGGCGGGGGCGGTGAGGAATTCGGTCCGGGTGATCAGCGCCGCGGCCGGGCCCTTCGCCGGGGTTCTCATGGTCGCGGAATCGTCGAGCGCATACCGCAAACGTTACCGCGACACCGCCGTCGGCGGTGCTCAGCGGGTATTGTCGGCCTGTGTCCGACGCTCTGCAGCAGTTCCGGCGGGCCGTATTTCCGGTCTATCGACAGGGGCGCCGGTGAATTCCATGGTTCGTGCCGCGATGGGCGGCGCCTGCGTCGGCGGCGGGATCGCGATCGGTGCTTATTCCGGCGGCTGGTTCCTGCTGGCCGCGGTGATCGTCTCCGTGGCCGGGATCGGACTGGTCGTCAGCGATTCCATCCGGTCGGCGCTCGCCGTCTCGGAGGGCGAACCCGTACCGGTACGAGTGGATCTCGTCGACCGGACCACGACACTCGTCGGCAACTCGCCGACCCTCGTTGCCGGTGAGGCGCGTCCGTCGGGGGATACGCCGTTCCGTTTCCAGACCAGTGCGAATCTGTCCGCCAACCAGTTGGCCGAGATCGTCCGGCACGGGCGCGGTGTCCTACCGTCGGAAGCGGTCGGTGCGCCGGACGCCGAACCGGTGACCGAGCACGGCGGCCTCCGCAGACAGGCCCCGGCGGCACTGGTGGCGGCTGCCGCGATGTGGGCGACGATGCTGTTACCGCCGGGCGACTTCTGGGACCTGAGCGAGATATCGGTGACAGCGCCGCCGGCGGTGCTGTCCGTGGCCGGGCCCGACGAACGCCCACTGTGGCAGTGGTACGACGACGCCCTGGCCCATGTGCGCGCCGAAGCACCAGAGCTGCTGAATTCGATACTGGGTATCACTGTTCACGAGTCCCGTGTCGAGGTGGCATTATACCTCGGCGCCGACCGGGCACGGGGTTTCGAAGGCCGCACCGATGGCTGGGAAACGTATGACTTCCAAACTGCGGATCGGGCCCGGGATACGTTCACACTGGCCGACCTGCAGAACTTCTCGGCGCGCGAGGTGCTGGCCGAGAAGGCGGCGATGCTGCCGGCGGACAAACGGGAGCCCAACCGGATGGAGATAACGCGCGATGCCGAGGAGATCTTCGGCATCACCGACCCCGAACCTCTCCATGTGGAGACCTGGTTCGGCAGCGGCTCCGAATATTGGATGTATGCGCTGCCCGACGGGACGGTTGCACCGTGGTGGCCGGCCGACGACCTCGCCGCGGCCCTGGAGCAGGTAGGGGCCGCTTTGTCGGCCCGTGGGGTTCCGGCCGAAGCTCCGCGGCTGGACTCGATCACTGTCGACCGTGGCGGATCCGGAAACGGGGCCGGTTCCTTCGATGTCGCGTTCTCCCGGGACGGCATCATCTACGGCACGGGCGCCGGTGCCGGCGGGTTCACCGACCCCGACGATGCGGGCAGCGATTCCGAGTCGCCGGGGTTCCGGTTCGCCGATATCGACCCGGGCGTGCTCGCTCACGTTCGTGACGACGCTATGACTCGCTACCACATCGATCCGGTAGATCGCGCGGACGCGAAGATTTCCATCGGGAGCTGGCACGGATTCGATTCCGATCGGGGAGAAGAATATGTGATCGAGGTCGACTACAGCCGGGCGGATGGTGGCTCGGCGTACTACACGCTGGGCGGGCAGTACCTGGCCGGCTGACTCGTTGCCGGGGCGGCGGCGATATCGGGCCGGTAACCGTATCGAAGCGGTCTGTACCTGCGATATCGCTTTCGTCGCCGGTCGGCGACGGGGCCCGGTAAATCGGGTGCCGCTGTTCGTGGGTACGGCGGTTACGGCCGAGTAGTGTCCTCTGCTGCGATGTGGATGCCGAGTCATGAGGAGCTGCGGACGGGTATGGCAACGGAACGCGAGATCACCGACCCCGTCGACCTGTGCCGCCCGGACGGCCGGCTCGACCCCGCCGCTGTCGGATGGACGCGGCGGCCCCTGCACCGGGGGAATCTCCGCGGGTGGGGGCGCCGGAAACGCTGGGAGTACTGGGGCATCGTCACCCCGGAACATATCGTGGGGATCGTCGCGTCCACGCTCGATTACGCCGGGGTGCACGGTATCTACGTGCTCGATCGGGAAACGGGTGAAGAGACCACACGGGACGCGACCGTGCCGTTCGGGCGGGGTGCGGTGATGGGGGAGCGCAGCGGCGAGGGGGTGAACTCCGTGCGCGGTGGCGGTATCGAGATCGAATTGTCCAATGATGCGTCCGGAACCTCGATCGAGGCCCGCGCGACCGGTGTGCGGTTATCGGTCCGGGCGGAGCTGCCACCCGGCCACGAATCGCTGGGCGTGGTCGTGCCGTGGAGTACTCGGCGCTTCCAATACACGGTCAAGGATGTGGGCCGGCCGGCCTCCGGGACTCTGACGCTGGGGTCGCGGGAGTACGTATTCGACGATGCTTTCGCGGTGCTGGACCACGGCCGCGGGAAGTGGCCGTACGCCATCAGCTGGAACTGGGCCGCCGGCTACAAGCCCGGCCTCGGAGTCCAATTCGGTGGTAAATGGACCGAAGGTACCGACAGTACCGAGAACGCTCTCATCGTGGACGGCCGGGTTCACAAGATCAGTGACGAACTGCGGTGGGACTACGACCGCGAGAACTGGTTGCGGCCGTGGCATATCACCGGCGAACGGGTCGACGCCGAATTCCGGCCGTTCCATACACGTACGGCGAAAACCGATCTGCTGGTGCTGGCCAATGACGTCCACCAGTGTTTCGGCACTTTCCACGGCCGTGCCCGCACCGACGACGGCCGCTGGCTGGACCTCGACGGTGCGGTCGGCTGGGCGGAGGAGACACGGAACCGCTGGTGACCACCGGGCCGGATCATGCCGCCGGGACATGGCTGCGGGCCGGCCAGCGGGGGTGTTCGGCGTCGATGACGAATATGTGTGTGTGCTGGTAGATGCGGTCGTCGATACGGACGGCGTCGGCGAGGCGGGCGGGGTCGATGGTGGCGGCCTCGTGGAGGTGGGTCAGTTCGGCGGGATCGTGGCGGGGCCACAGGCGCGTCGCGGCTGCGGCCGCGCCCGTGGCGAGGACGGCGAGGGTGACCCAGGTCGCGGTGAGTCCCGCGGTGGTGGTGAGCCAGCCGGTGAGCGGGTAGGTGATAAGCCAGGCGAGGTGGGACAGCGAGAACTGGGCGGCGAAAAGAGCCGGGCGGTCCGCTGGGTGCGATGAGCGTCGCAGCACCTGGCCGGTCGGGGTGAGTACGGCCGCGGTGCCCGCTCCGATGATCGCCCAGACGGCGGGCGCGGCGATCCGGTGCCATTCCCCGGTCTCGGTCGCGGCGAGCGCGACGGCGGCCGCGAGCCCGGTGACCAGGACGGCGGCGCCGGTGAGCATGACCGGACGGGCACCGGCCCGGTCTAGGATCCGGGGCAGTGCCAGCGCGATGAGCATGGTGCCGAAACCATTGGCCGCCAGTAGTTTCGCCACATCGGCCTGATCACCACCCAGGGTGTCGCGGGCGTAGTTGACGGTGTTGACCATGACGATCGACCCCGCGGCCGCGATGACGAGGTTGAGCGCGAGCAAACCGCGCAGCCGGGGTGTGGACAGGAAGATCCGCATTCCTACCGCGATGCGTTCGCGGAAAGACCCATCCGCGGCGGCCCCGGCATCCGGGATACGGGTACTCACCACCAGTACGGCCGAGACGACGAAACCGATCGCGGTGCCTACGAACAGCCAGTGGAAACTGATGAGGGCCAGCGCGGCCGCGGCCAGCATCGGACTGAGCAGGGTTTCCATGGTCGCGGCCAGTTGCGCGGCCGACAGTGCCCTCGTGTAGTCGCGTTCGTCGGGCAGGATATCGGGGATAACGGCCTGATATGTGGGTGTGAAGGCGGCCGAGGCGGTTTGCAGTACCGCGATCAGCACGTAGATCTGCCAGATCTGGTCGACGAACGGCAGCAGCGAAACCACGCCCGCTCGAATGATGTTGAGACCCACCAGGAATGTCCGGCGCGGAATACGATCGGCGTAGGCGCCCACGACCGGCGCGACCGTGACGTAGACGACCATCTTGATGGTGAGCGCGAGCCCCAGAACGACCGCCGCATCGCCACCGGCGAGTTCGTAGGCGAGCAGTCCCAGTGCCACGGTGGTCAATCCGGTGCCGAACAGCGCCGAGATCTGGGCGATGAAGAGTCGAAGGTAATCGCGGTGGGCGAACAGTGAGGTGATCATCGGGCCCTCCGGGCCTCGCACCGCTGACCACGGTGCTGTGGGTCAGTTGCCGTCGGGTGTTGCGTTCAGGGTGAACGCCGCGGTCCGCACGATCCCGCGGTGGCGGAAATCGAGGAACAGCCGGTATGTGCCCGGTCCGGGCGCCACCGTGTGGAAGTCGATTCCGGGTCCGGCCGGGGTGATTCCGTCCCCGGGTTCGCCGTTGGGGTGTACGTGGACGTAGGCGAGGTCGCCTGCGCGCAGAACGACCAGGTGCCCGTATGCGCCGAGGTAGGGATCGAGATCGGTGACCGGGGCGCCGTCCTTGTGGAGGGTGAAGGTCACGGTGCGGCCCGCGCCGGGAATCAGGTCGCCCTCGACGGTGACGTGGTAGTCGTCGACTGTGATCGTGCGCTCCGTGGCGGGGACGGGGCGGGGTTCGTAATTCCCCGCGACGGCGAGATCGGCGCCGAGGGTGAGGGTACGCCCGAGTGCCCGGGGTGCGATATCGGTGAATACGCGATAGGCGCCGGGTTCGGTCAGGTCGAGGCGAATCGACCAGCTGCCGTGCTCGTCGCGAACCGGGTGTACGTGCTGGAAGCCGGTCAGTTCGCGGCGGGCCACGATCAGATGTAGTTCGCGCTCGTGGATGGGGGCGAAATCGGTAACCGCCGCGCCGTCCGGGCCGAGGATCCGGAACCGGAAGTCGACCGCGCCGGCCGCGACGATCGAGGCCTCGAGCGCGAGGGTGTAGCCCGCCTCGGTGATCTGTAATCCGCCCGGAGCTGTGCCGGCGTGTGCAGCATGGGCGTCCGGAGTGTGGTCGGCATGTTCGCTGTGGGCGCCGGCGGCGTGGTGTGCGTGGGCGGTGTGGTGGGTGTGGGCGTTCATGGCGGTCTCCTCGGGGTGCTCTCGTATCGACACCGACCATAATACCCCCTAGGGGTATGCGCAAGGGTGATCGGAGGGCCGGTTGTGAGCGGATCCGCGGAGCTGCCCGAATCGCTGCGCTTCCGCTCGCGCGCCCACCGGGCTCGCGCTTTCCAGTGGGCGCGGGCCCGCCACCGTCCCGTGCTGCGACCTCCTTCGTCTGTACTTTTCGGCCGGCCCGTCGAGGACATGGATGGCCGGTGTGAGCTCGAGCGGTTATGCTCGACCCGTGATGACTCGTTCCGAGCAAAGATTGGGGGTCCCTTTCGTGCCAGGTGAGTGCTGATGCGTACTCCGGACACGAATGGGAACGATTCCCGCCTTTCCTTCTGGCTGCGCGTGCGTGAGTTCGCCGTGCCGCCCTCCATGATCGAAACCGCGACCGCCCGCCGAGCCGTCGGCGATTGGGCGGGGGCATGTGCCGCAGCGGGGTTCGATATCGATATCGATATACGGACGCTGACGCGAAGATACGGCCGTGAGTTCGCGGATCGTGTGCGTGCCGATCTGCGCCGACTGGCTCCCGACCTGTTGCGCTGGCACCTGCCCCGGGTTGCTCCGGACGGTTTGCTCCGGCCGGGCACGACCGTCGCGCTGGCCCGATACGATCCACCGGATTCTCGAAGCCATTGCAGTGGAGATGGTTCCGTCTACCTCGTTGCCCGGACCGCCCCGGCATGGGCGGAGGCCGGTCAACGGATCGGCCTCGCACTGTGGGACGGATCCCGCGCCGGCCCGCATCCGCATCCGCGGCCCGATCGGCGTTTCCGGCTCGACCTCCACCGTCACCTGTGGGATGCCCGTAGGTCGGGCGAGCTTCGAATACGTTCTGGATCAGTCGGTTTCGCAGATAGCGGGACCCCTGGTCCCGACCTGGCGGACACTGTGCCCGAAGGCTGCGCCGTGGACAGGTGGGCGGCCGAGGCGGCGATACTGTTGCGCGCCGAAGGCCGGTCGAACGGACCGCTGCGGGTGCGGGCCGGGACGCGGCGCCAACTGGTCGTCGAACTCTCCGCTGATCCCGGGCCACCCGTGTTACGGATCGCCGAGTCCTATCCGCGCGGGGAGGTATCCGCGCTGCCGGTGCTGCCCGATGCAGCGACGTGGACGCTGCCCGACCTGGAACTGCTCCGGGCCGGCGCGATAACGGCGGATCAGCTGCATCCGCTGGTCGCCGCCGCGCTGGAACCGCAGTGGACTCCGGCCGGAGCACGCCGGTCCGCGGACCCGGCCGAGCGGCCGTTCCTGGTGGAGTGCCGCGGCGAGCAGCATCGCATCGGGCTGGTCGACGGGGTGCTGGCCGCGCTCGACCACGATCCGGCGGAGCTGCGACGGGAGGAACTGCTGGTCGCCCTGACCGGCAGTCCGCTGCCGTGCCTGCGGGCCATCGACCGGGCCCACCGCCACCCGGACTGTCTCACCGGTGTGCGGGAGCGTCTCGATCACGGCGATACCGCCGGTGCGCTGGCCGTTGTCGAGGGTCTGCTCGGCACCGGTGCCGTATTGCGCGACGGCCCGCTACGCGATGCGCTGGCGGCCTCCGCGCAACGGCGGATCACCTACGGGTTGTTCCGGGCCGGGTTGACCGGGTACGGGCCGCCACGTAGCCGGTCCACTCGCCGGCCCGGCGATCGCCGCGCCCACCCGCGCAACGCAACCCTGCGCTGACCGATGCGTCGCCGCAGACCCACCCGACCAGGCGACCTTCATCCCATATCCGCCCACCGCGCCTCGGTGCAGCTCCGGCAAGCCCCCAAGCACATCGATTCCACTGACTCCGACCAGACCACAAGGTGATTTCATATATGACTGCATTTCTTCGCACATCGATCGCTGACCACGCCCGCCCCACCGAACTAGAGATCGCCGGCGAACTGCTGTCGATGCTCGGCGACGTCACGACCGAACCCCGTCCCGACAATCAACTGGAGGCCCTGACTCTGGCCGTTGCCGCCGACCTGCCGGTACTGCTGTGGGGTGAACCGGGAATCGGGAAGACTGCCGCTCTCACCCAGCTCGCCGAATCGCTGGATCTCCCGCTGACCACGGTGATCGCGAGCGTGCACGAACCCTCGGACTTCTCGGGTCTGCCCATCATCGGCGACGATCCCGCGGAGCACGGTGTGCCGATGGCCCCGCCCGACTGGGCGGTCCGGCTCGTCCGGGCCGGTCGCGGGTTGTTGTTTCTCGACGAGCTGTCGACGGCACCACCGGCCGTGCAGGCCGCTTTGTTGCGCCTGGTCCTGGAACGCCGCATCGGTGCCCTGCAACTGCCCCCGGGTGTGCGGATCGTGGCCGCCGCCAACCCGCGATCCTCGGCGGCCGACGGCTGGGAGTTGAGCCCGCCGCTGGCCAACCGTTTCGTACACCTGCAGTGGACCCACGACCACGATGTGGTCGTGCGTGGTCTCGGCGGGACCTGGCCGCGGGCGACCCTGCCCCAGCTGGCACCGGAAAAATTCGCTGATGCGGTAACTTTCGCTCGCCGCGCCGTATGCGGCCTGCTCGCGGCCCGTCCTGCGCTCGTCCATCAGCTGCCCGGCAGCGAGACCCGCCGCGGCGGTGCCTGGCCCTCACCGCGGAGCTGGGATATGACGCTGCGGTTGATCGCCTTCGCCACCGCGGCCGGATCTTCGAAAGATGTGCTGTCGCAGTTGGTCCGGGGCACCGTGGGGGATGGCCCCGGTTTCGAACTGCTGGCGAGTATGGACCGGATGGATCTTCCGGATCCCGAGACGCTGCTCGCCGATCCGGTCGCCGCCGTCCTGCCCGAGCGCGGTGATCTGCGTCAGGCCGTGCTCGACGCGGTGGTGGCGGCTGTTCGCCGGCAACCCTCGGAGACCCGCTGGGATGCGGCCTGGATATTGCTGGTGCGGGCGGTGGAAACGGGCGCCCCGGATCTGGTCGTCGTTCCCGCGACCACCCTGGCGACGTTGCGGCAGGACGATTGGCTCGTGCCGGCGGCGATCGAAGAGCTCGCCGGCATGGTGTCGGTATCCCAGGGAGCCGATCATGCCGCCGCCCGGGTCGCCGCGAAGGTGGGCCGATGACCGACTCCTCGAAGCTCGATCTCGGCAAACTGTTCGCCGCCCGGCTGCAGGCCGCCCGGGCCCGGCCCTATCTGGCAACCGCGCTGTATGCGCTGCATATCGTGGAATCGCGGGAAGCGCGGACGATGGGCGTGGACCGGTACTGGCGCTGCTATATCTCGCCCGCCTTCGTGGATTACACGCCCGTGGAGGAACTGGCCTCGGTACTCGTCCACGAGGTCTCCCATCTGCTACGCGACCATCACCGTCGCAGCGACCGGTTCGCCCGTGAACACGAGCTCACCGGGCCGGCGGAACGATTGCGGATGAATATCGCCGCGGACGCCGAGATCAACGACGACGCATTCGGCGACGGGCTGGTGCAACCGACGGGGGCGGTCCTGCCGGAGACGCTCGGTCTGTCCCGCGGCGGACTCATGGAGGACTATCTGCGCCGTTTCGGCCTCGGTCCGCTCACCCAGGAGATGGCCTGGCTGGACTGCGGTAGCGGCGCCGACGGGTCGGACCGCGAATGGGAGCTGGGCCCCGACGGCGCGGACGGTCTCAGCGAACAGGAACGCGAACTGGTCCGATTCCGGGTGGCCCAGGGCATCGCCGGCCGGCCGGGTAACGCTTCGCGGGCATGGCGCCGCTGGGCGGATGAGGCGTTGCATCCGCCGCAACCGTGGCGGGACCTGCTGGGAGCGGCCATCCGTTCGGCGGCTTCGGCGCCCGGTATCGGGGCGGACTACACGTACGGCAGACCCGCCCGGCGCTCGGCCGGTGTGCCCGGGGTGGTGCTGCCGAGTCTGCGACGCACACCACCCCGGGTCAGCGTCATCATCGATACGTCGGGATCGGTCAGCGACGCGGAACTGGGGAGCGCGCTGCTCGAGGTGGCTGCCATCACCCGCGCTGTCGGCGGGCGGCGTGATCTGGTGACCGTACTGTCGTGCGATGCGGCGGCCCGGGTCGCGCACCCGCTGTGCCGTGCGGAGGGAATACCGCTGGTGGGCGGGGGTGGTACAGATCTGCGCACGGGTTTCGCCAAGGCACTGCGGGCGGCGCCGCGGCCCGATGTTCTGGTCGCACTGACCGACGGCCAGACTCCCTGGCCGACGAGCCGACCGGCCTGCCGGACAGTGGTCGGACTGTTCCGCCGGGAACGGGGATGGAGCGAACACAGTCCCGATTACGTTCCGGACCGGCCACCGGCATGGGCGCGGGTGGTGGAGATCGGGGCGGTGGCCTGACACGGCAGCTGTTCCGGGTTCCGCGGCGCCATCTCACACCGGAGTGCTACTCGGTTCCGGTACCGCAGGATTACCCGCAACGAGAATCGGGCCGATAGGTTCGGGGGTATCGAATTCGTCACCCGTCCCGACGCACCGAGCAGTACCCTCTGGTTCCGAGCTCCGATCGATTGCGGCCGTTCGTCACCGACACGGGCGGAGGTGGGTTCGCGTCCCGACTCTCAGGAAGATCTATGACGACACCTGCCTTGGCTCATAAGCCCTCTCCCAGGTCACCGCGGCGCGGCGCCGACGGTGATTACGGCCGTTTGCTGCGCCGGATCTCCGCCGCCGGACTGATGGGGCGGCGACCCGGCTACTACGTCGTCCGGCTCAGCGCCGTCGGGCTCGCGTTCGTGGCCGGTTGGGCGGCGTTCGTCGTCGTCGGTGACTCGTGGTGGACGCTACTGATCGCGGCGTTCATGGCCGTGACCTTCGCCCAGGTCGCGCTCGTCATGCACGATGTCGCGCACCGTCAGGTCTTCCGGTTGCGGCGGCCGACGGAGATCGTGGGCCGGGTGGTCGGCAATGCCGGCATCGGCCTCGGCTACGGCTGGTGGCAGGACAAGCACACTCGCCATCACGCGAATCCCAACCACGAGGAACTCGATCCCGATGTCGCGCCCGACATCATTGTGTGGTCGCAGCAGCAGGCCCGGGCCAGCCGCGGACCGGCCCGTCTCATCGGGCGGGCACAGGCGTTCCTGTTCTTCCCACTGCTCCTGCTGGAAGGCCTGAACCTTCATCTGGCGGGTGTGCGTGCGCTCAAGAATCGGTCGATCAAGAACCGCGTGCTCGAGGGGGCGCTGCTGTTCACCCACTTCGCTGTCTATCTGGGCGCGCTGTTCGCGGTCCTGCCCGTCGACAAGGCACTCGTGTTCTTCGTCGTCCACCAGGCGCTGTTCGGGGTGTACATGGGGTGCATCTTCGCCCCGAACCACAAGGGCATGCCGACCCTGACCGGTGACGAACGCCCCGACTACCTGCGCCGCCAGGTGCTGACTTCCCGCAATGTCCGCGGCGGTGTCCTGACCGATATCGCTCTGGGCGGGCTCAACTATCAGATCGAGCACCACCTGTTTCCGAGCATGCCGACTCCCAACCTGCGGCATGCGCAGGTGATCGTCCGCGATTACTGCGCCGAAATCGGTGTGCCGTACCACGAGACGGGGCTGATCGCCTCCTACCGCGAGGCGCTCACGCACCTGCACCGTGTCGGTGCGCCGCTGCGGGGCGCCGACACGGTGCAGGTCGCGCAGCAGTAGTAGGTTTCGACGACGGCCGGACCGGGCCTGCGGCGCCGAAACACTCGGCGCCGCAGGCGAATATTCGAGCACCGGCCAGCGGATCACCATCGCGGCGCCCACCGGCATGCGACCGTCGGATCCGCGGGGTGACCGGTCTGTTCGAGGCGGCCGGTGGGCGCTGCGGAGTCGGTGCTGGAATCCGCGGCCCGATCACCGACTGCCGGGGGACTCCGGTCACAAGGGCAGCAGATGATGCTTACGCGGGTAGCGGATGACCTTCTTGTCGCGGAGCAGCTGCAGCGCCCGCCGCAGCTCCAGCCGGGTGGCCGACGGCTCGATCACCGCGTCGATATAGCCGCGCTCGGCCGCGACCCACGGGGTCGCGACGGTGGCGTTGTAGAAGTCGATCATCTGCTGCCGCAGTGCGGCGCGCTGATCCTCCGGGGTCGCGTCGAGGACCTTGCGCTGGGTCAGGCCGACGGCGCTTTCCGCGCCCATCACGGCGATCCGCGCGGTGGGCCACGCCAGATACACATCGCAACCGAGTGCCTTGGCCCCCATCACGGCCCAACCGCCGCCGTAGGCTTTCCGCACCACCACGGTCACCTTGGGCACCGTGGCCTCCACGTAGGCGAACAGGAATCGGCCGCCGCGTTTGATGACGCCCTGTTTCTCCTGTTCCACCCCGGGCAGGAACCCCGGAGTGTCGACCACCAGCACCAGCGGGATCTCGAAGGCGTTGCAGATGTGGATGAAATGCGCGGCCTTGTCACCGGCCTTGGCATCGAGCGCGCCGGCCAGCACGGTCGGCTGATTGGCGACCACACCCACCGGCCGGCCGTCGACGCGCGCGAAACCGGTGATCAGGTTCGTGGTAGCGGCCGAGCCGATCTCGTGGAATTCACCGTCGTCGAAGATCCGCAGCAGTACGTCGTGCATATCGTAGACAGCGTTGTCCGAGTCGGGGACCAGCGCGTTCAGCGTCAGATCCGATTCGGTGACCGCCGGCTCCAGGCCGGGGTTCACGACCGGCGGTAGCTCGGAGAAGCTCGACGGCAGGTAGCTCAGATAATTGCGGACCCAGGCGAACGCCGCCGCCTCGTCCTCGGCGATGTGGTGGATATTGCCGTAGGCGGCCTGGTTGTAGGCGCCGCCCAGCTCCTCCATATCCACCTTTTCGCCGATGGCGTCCTCGAGGATCTTGGGGCCGGTGACGAACATATGCGCGCTCTTCGTCGCGACCACGACATCGGTGCAGATCGGCTGATACACCGCACCGGCCGCGCAGTTGCCCAGGATCAGCGACACCATCGGCACCGCGCCCGACAGCGGTTCCATCATGGTCGCCAATTCGCCGTACCAGCGCAGCGAGGTCACGGCCTCCTGTACGCGCGCGCCACCGGAATCGTTGATACCGATCAGCGGGCAGCCCATCTTCCCCGCCAGGTCCATGATCGCGGCGACCTTACGGCCGAACATCTCACCGATGGTGCCGCCGTACACGGTCTGATCATGGGAGAACACGGCGACGGGCCGCCCGTCCACCAGGCCCCGGCCGGTGACCACACCGTCACCGTAGAGAGCGTCGGGATCGGTGGGATTGCGTACGAGAGCACCGATTTCGACGAAAGTACCCGGGTCCAGCAGCATCTCGATGCGGTCGCGGGCGGACGGTAAGCCCTTACGTGCTCGTTTGGCGGCCCCCGCCTCGCCGGCCGGCTCCTGCGCGATCTCCAGCTTCTTACGCAGGTCGGCAAGTTTTTCGGCGGTTGAATTCATCGATGACATCCAGATTGTTGAGCAGGAGAACCACACCGTGATCGGGGGCGATAGCCACCGTACCCGGACGCGCGGAGGTCCGGGGTTGTGAGCTTTCACCGACTGCCGTTCGCACCGGGTCAGTTGCGGATACGTGTGGTGGGCAGTGTTGTGGCGGTCCCCGCATCGTGTGGGGCCGGACGCAATACCTTGACCCTGCCCCGAGGGCACGGTGTGCAGTGGTGGTCGGCAGGGCAGTTCCTGTCGCACCGCATCGGGGAGGTTTGGTTATGGTCCGGAAACGGAAGGTCGCCCGTGGCGCGGCCCTGATGGCAGTGCTCGGTCTCACCGGCGCATTGGTGGGGGCGCCGCCGGTGGCCGCCGAACCCGCGGCGCAGGTGCGGTGGGGCGCCTGCCCCGCGGATGTGCCGGCCGCACCACCACAGTTGCAGTGCGCCACCGTACCGGTGCCGCTGAACTACGGCGAGCCCCAAGGTGCACAGATCGAAATCATGATTTCCCGGCTGGCGAGCACGAACCCGGACAAGCGCCGCGGTGTGCTGTTGCTCAACCCGGGCGGTCCGGGCGGGACCGGCCTGGATCAGCCCGGTTTCCTGGCAGCTCAGGGGCTACCGCCCGACGTGCTGGACAGCTATGACCTGATCGGAATGGACACGCGCGGAGTGGGACATTCTGCGCCGGTGAGCTGTGGTTTCACCGATGACCAGGCGTACTTCGGCAATATCCCGCCGTATGCGGTGGACGATGCGGCGGTCACCGAGCAGGCCGCGGTCGCCCGGGGAGTCGCCGAACAGTGCGCGGCCAATGATCACGATGGCCGGTTGCGGCAGTTGTCGACGGCGAATATGGCCCGTGATCTGGACCGGATCCGCGCCGCGCTGGGTGAGGACAAGGCGAGCTTTCTCGGCTACTCCTACGGCACCGCGCTGGGTGCCGCGTACGCCTCGATGTTCCCCGAACGCGCCGATCGGGTCGTGCTCGACAGCAATATCGGCGATACCTTCCTCGACCACGACGGGATGCGCAGGTACGGCCGCGGTATGGAGGAGACCTTCCCGGACTTCGCGAAATGGGCTGCCGCGCGGCACGATACCTACGGTCTGGGCCGCACACCCGAGGAGGTGCGCGGGACCTACTTCACCCTCGCCGAACGACTCGACGAGAACCCCGTGGACGGGATGGACGGCGGCCTCTTCCGGTTCGGCAACTTCTTCACGCTCTACCGCGAGGCGTTGTACGAGCCCACGGCGGAGAGTTGGCGGGCGCTGCTCGAAACCGGGACTGCGGGGCCCGCGGCCGGCCGCCCGCCGGGTACCGGTGCGCCTTCGCCCAGTGATAACGCCTGGTCGGTCTTTCTCGCGGTGACCTGCAACGACGTCGAATGGCCCGAGGATATCCAGGCCTACCGCCGCGCCGTCGCCGAGGACCGCGAGAAATACCCGCTCTACGGGGCTGCTGCCGCGAACATCACGCCCTGCGCCTTCTGGCAGCTCGGGCCGTCGGAACCACCGGCGCGAATCGACGCAGAGGGCCCGGCCGACGTCCTCATCCTGCAGAACCGGCGCGATCCGGTCACACCGCTGCGCGGCGGCGAGTTGCTCGACGAGAAGTTCGGTGAGCGGTCGCGGCTGGTAACCGTCGACGGAAGCGGGCACGGGGTCTACGTCCTCGGCACCAACTCCTGCGCGTCGGAGGTGGCCACTGCCTACCTGGTCGACGGCACTCTGCCCGAGCAGGACGTAACCTGCGAAAAAGCGGACTGAGCACTCCGGGAAGAGTTCCGGGCAGAACACCCACGACATGGTGGACGAGGAGGGAGCAATGGCGTGGAGTACGCGCCGGCTCGCCGAACTGGCGGGTTCGACCGTCAAAACCATTCGCTATTACCACGAGATCGGGTTGCTCGACGAGCCGGAGCGCCGCTCGAACGGGTACAAACAATACGAGGTCGCGCACCTGATCCGGCTGCTGCAGATCAAACGATTACGTGAACTCGGGGTTCCGCTATCGCAGATCCCGGCGACGGGCCAGGCAGGCGACGAGTCGGATCAGGCGCTTCGCGTGCTGGACGCGGAACTGGAAGCAACGGTCGATCGGCTGAACCGCATCAGAGCGGAGCTGACAGTGCTCATGCGCCATCGCACGCCCGCTCATATCCCACCGGTTTTCGCACCGACGATCGCACAGGGCGTGCCCGAGGCGCACCAGTCGATGCTCATGGTCTATTCGACCGTTCTCAGCGAACGTGCTCTGAAGATGCTCCAGGAGATGCTCGCCGAACGAGACTCGGTCGACGTCGAATTCGAGAACCTGCCCGCCGACGCCGACGCCACCGTCATCGAATCCCTCGCCGAGCGGATGGTTTCCTCGGTTCTGCGGAGCCGGGAGAAGCATCCGGAGTGGGAGGATTTGGCAGCGGATGCGCCGGTCGGCGCAAAGAACGCCGCAGACACCATCGCGCAAGCGATGTTCTCGCTGTACAACATGGCGCAGCTACGGGTGCTGCACGAGCTGAATATCCGGCTCGTGCGGTTGCGGCTCGACTGACTTCGGGAAGGAGGGCCGGCGACCGCTGCGCGGACAGATCGAGTACCCGCCCGAGACCCCGGAAGGGCCCCGGCCGCCCTCATCCGGCCGGGGCCCGGCCGAGCACCGCAGGGGTTTCGGGCCATGGCGATACGCAGCGGTGCCGCTGCGGCTGTCAGTCCACCCGGACTGCCACGGTGGCGTCGAGTTCTACCAGCGCCCCCTGGGGGAGCACATGGGCCGGTAGCGCGGTGCGCGCATGCCGGCCGGCATCGCCCAGAACGTTTCGCAGCAGCCGGGAAGCTCCATCGGCCACCGTCGGCTGATCCACGAAGTCGCGTGAGCTCGCGATATGGATATCGAGCTTCAGGATCTGGCGGATATTCGCCAGCCCGACGGCGTCGTGCATCCGGGCCAGCAGGTTCAGTGCGGCGGTTTCGGCCGCGGCGATACCGTCCTCGACGGTTGCGGTTTCACCCAGGTGGCCGCGCAGGATGTCTCCCGTGGCGGTTCGTGAGATCTGCCCCGAGATCCACAGCATCTCGCCCCAGCGGGTGCTCGCCTCGTACGCGTAACGAGGTGGGCCCAGGACGGGCAGTTCGAGGGAGAGCGCCGCCAGGCGTTCTTCTGTATCAGTCATGGTTCTTCCGATTCGACGGCCGTGCGCGATATGCCACGCGCGTGCGTGCGGAGGTGCAGCGAGAGACGCGTCGGCGCGCTCATCGTTTGCTCACGATGTAGGTCCGGTCGCGCCCGATGTACCACAGATCCTCGGTGCCGATCGCCGCATTCTCGTAGCGCCAAGGGATTTCGGCAGCGCCGTAGGAGCCGATATCGAGGACATGTTTATAGCCGGGCCGCAGCTCGTTCGCGAACGATTCCTGCTTGCCCATGAGGTGCCCGACATTGCGTTTGCGGTATTCGGTATCGAAGTCGATATCCGTTCCCAGCATGCCGATCTCGACCATCCGGTCGAGGTGGGGTGCCAGATAACGCAAGGTCCCCTCGTGCACGTCCTCGCAGATCACACCGGGTCCGAGTTGTCCGATGATGCCTTCGCGCACCACATCGAAGAAGAAGCTGTAGGCCTCCTTGGCGGCGGGCGTCCGCGGTAGCGAACGGGCCATATCGGAGGTGGCCACGGTGACCCCGTCGATAACGATGCGTACCCCGGCGTCGAGCTGGATACAGGTCGTCTCCGCATTGATCGGGTAGTCGACGGGCGGTCCGGGGAAGAGCATCCGGTTCGACGAGTGCAGATTGGTGAAATACGGTTCCACACCGACCGGGATCTCGTTCGCCGTGCGGAATTCGGCGATCTTGTCCACGTACACGGCATAGATATCGAGTTCGGAGAACGAATGCCCGGCATCCAGGCCTGTTTCCGCCCAGGCCAATGCCTCCTCGATCGCGAAGACGCTCGCCCGCGCGGCGATCACCTGGAACGCGAGATCTTCGTGATCGCGGATATCGCGCCAATGCCCCAGGTCACGCGAGACCGGCACCAGCTGGGCATGCTCACGTTCCAGTTCGCGGGCCAGGCCGATACCGATCCACTCGTCTTCCACCCCGGTGCGCGGGCCGCGGGCGAGTTCCCGCACCGCCGCCCCGATGGAGGGGAATCGTCCGACCGGTGCACCGGGCCCGGCGGCACCGCCTTCGGGGACCAGCACGAGGAGTTTCTCCGAGCCGGCCAGCCATACGGCGACCGCGCCGTCCGGTTGGGCGAAACCGGTCGCTTCGGTGAAGTTCGGGGGCGCGGCGAGGAGCAGCGCATCCAGCGAGCGGTCGTCGGCCAGGGAGCGCAGCGCCGAGTACCTGCTGTCCTCGGTGGTGGTGAACTCCTTCTCCAGACCCGCGAGATGTTCGACACCGTCGATGAGCCGGCGTGCGGTCTCGACCCCGGTCGCGCGCCATGCCGCGAACCGGCCGAGTACTTCGTCCGTATCGATCTCGTAGGCGGTTACCGGGGTGGGATCCTGATCGGCAACGGACAGGTCCACCGATCCGGCCAGCGCGAGGTAATGGCTGTAGACGACATCCGCCGACAACTGCACGCCCGAACCGTCTGCCAGCTCCCGGACCAGGTCGGTGAGTGAAGTTGCGGCGGGAGTATCGGCGACGATCCGGGGGTCGATGGTCACCCAGGGCGCGTAGAACTTGATCCGGTCCTTCGGGACCCCGGCCGACAGCGCGTTGCCCTGCTCCTGCTGGCGTACGAGCAGGAACTCCTCGTCGTCCGTGCGTGCGATCAGTGGGGCCACCAGCGGATAGGAATCGAGGCGGATCGCGGAGAACAGCAGGCTTTTACGTGCCTCGAGCCCGTAGGCTCGCGCGACCTGGCCGGCGTCGGCGGTGATACTCAGCATTGCTTCCCTCATTCTCTCGGGATTCGGTATGGGAGAAAGGTTTCGGAGCCGCGGGTCAGCTGATACCGGTGGTGACCCCGATATGGGATTCGATCTCCGTGACGTAATCGGAGAAAACCGGGGAGAACCGGTGCTCTTTGCCGCGCGGCCGCGGCAGGTCGATCGCGATATCGGCGACGATCCGGCCCGGCCGCCCACCGACCACGACCACCCGGTCTCCGAGCCAGACCGCCTCGGAGATGCTGTGCGTCACGAACAGGACGCTGCATCCGGCGGCCTGCCAGATGCGCTGGATTTCGAAGTTCATCGAATCGCGGGTCATGGCGTCGAGCGCGCCGAACGGCTCGTCCATCAGCAGCAGTTCGGGGCGGGAGACCAGCGCGCGGCAGATCGCGACCCGTTGCTGCATACCGCCGCTGAGCTCGTAGGAGTATCGGGTGGCACGGTCGCCGAGGCCGACCATCTCGAGGAGTTCTCGGGCATAGCGGCGTGATTCGTCGGTGCGGGTGCCGCGGAATTCCAGTGGTAGCAGCACATTGTCGATGTTGTTGCGCCACGGCAGCAGTACCGGGCTCTGGAACACCATCGCGATATCTTCCAGACCGTCGTTGATCGGCCGCCCCTTGACCAGGATCTCGCCCGCGGTGGGCTGCTGGAGTCCGGAGATCGTTTTCAGCAGGGTGGTCTTGCCGCTGCCCGACTGTCCGACGATCGAGACGAATTGTCCCGGCTCGACATGGAAGTCCAGTCCTTCGAGAACGGTGTTGTCGTGTCCGTCCCGGGACCGGTAGGTCATACCGATGTTGTTGACCGAGATGGCGTATTCGTTGTTCATAAGGCCCTCTGTCCGGCTGTTACGGCGCTTGAACGGTCTCGTCGCGGTGTAGCGGCGCGAGAAACTCGTTGGTGTAGATATCGGCTGGGGAGAGGTCGCTGTCGGCCGGCAGACCCAGGAACTTCCGGGAGATATCGATCATGTTCGCGACCCCCGCATCGTCCATGACCCCGAAGTTGTTCGCGGCCTCGCCGGTACCCCAGTTCAGGGAGCACTGTTCGCGGATCGCCAGGGTGACGGTGTCGGTTTCGAAACCGCTGACCTCGTTCCGGAAATCCTGTGCGGCCTCCTCCGGATGCGCGCACGACCAGAGAAAGCCCTTCTGCATCGCCCGGTTGAACTTACGCACCTGTTCGGGCTTGTCGGCGAGTTTCTCGTCGGATACGACGATGCCGTTGCCGTAGAGGTCGATGCCGATATCCGCCCATTTCAGCACGACCGCTTCACGGCCGAGTGCGTCGATGGCCGGTTCGTCGGAGACATACAGGGCGAGATTGGCATCCCACTGCCCGGCCAGCAGTCCGGGAATCTTCGACCCGCTCGAGGCGTGCACGACGTTCACATCGCCCTCGGCGAATCCCAGCTTGCTCATCGCGTACGGCCACATCGCGGTCATTGCGCCCGCGCCCTCGGTGGCCAGGGTTTTACCCCGCAGGTCGTCCCAGCCCTCGATACCGGTATCTCCCAGGGCGACGACCGCGTAGGCCGACCTGGCCTGCAGCAGATTGACCTGCTTCACCGAAGCTCCCCGGCCCTGGCTGATGATGGTGCTGCCGAAATCGGCGAAGCCCGCATCCACCTTTCCGGTCTCGACCGAGGTGACCGTATTGGTCGAACCCGACCCCGGCATGATGGTGATGTCGAGCCCTTCCGCCGCGAAGAAACCACGCTCGACCGCCGCGAAGAACGGTGCGTGCTTCGGCAGATAGCCGACGTCCATCATGACAGTCATCGAGTTCTCTCCACCGCCGCTCGTACAGGCCGGCAGTGCGGCGACCATGATCGCCCCGGCGATCGCGGCAAGTATTCGCCTCGAATTCCGCATCCGATTCTCCGATCCCCTGGTCACTTCGCGTGGTTCTTCCACGGGACGAGCTTTCGTCCGGCGAGATCGACCAGGAAGAACAGCGCCAGCGCGATCGCGGCGAGAACGATGAACGCCGCGAACATCGAGGGCAGATCGACCTGACTGTTGGCCAGCAGGATCACATAGCCCAAGCCCTTCGATCCGGCGATGAACTCACCGACCACCGCGCCGCCTACGGCGAGCGAGATGGAGATCTTGGCCCCGGAGAAGATCGAGGGCAGCGCATAGATCATTTCGATCTTCGTCATCTTCTTCCACGACGACGCCTTGTTGATCCGCGCCAGTTCCTGTAGTTCGTTGGGGACCGAACTGAGACCGTCGTAGGTGTTGATCACCAGGGGAAAGAACGCGATCGCCATCGCGACGAAGGCCTTCGATTCGAAACCGAATCCGAACCACACGATGAACAGCGGCGCGAGCGCCACCTTGGGGATCGTGTCGATCGCGACGAGTGCCGGGTAGAGGAAGCTGCGAATCGTCGCGGAATAGTGCAGTGCTGCGCCGCACAGAACACCCAGCGCCGTACCGAGCGCGAAACCGGCCAGTGCTTCTTGCAAGGTGACGAAGGTGTTGGTCGCGAAGTACTCGGGGCGTTCGATCAGCTCGGCGAACGCAGAGACCGGACCGACCAACAGGAACTCGGGTGGATCGAAAATGACCACCAGCAGCTCCCAGACGACGAACAGCCCGGCGATACCCGCGACCGCTTTGGCCGCGGTCACGAACGAATCCCGCCCGAACATTCTCGGTTTGGACCGGCTCACCTGAGCGGGGCGGGTCGCTGGTGCAGCGGTGGGCGGGCGCGCGGCCTCCGTATCGACCTCAGGAACGGTCATCGCGGGAGCTCCCCTCGAAAGATGTGCAGCGTGTGGAGAATGCCGCGGACCGATTACCGGCCGGTCCAGGACGAGACAGTGAACACCGCGGCGGCGCGGTGGCGGGACGAGGGGATCGGCGAGGGCGGAGTGCCGGTGACAACAATCGAGATTTCATGTGGATCCTCACAACATCGGAAGGGTGCGACAGCCGCCGGCTGCGGTGCTCCGGCAGATCGCTACGTCAGCCGGGGGACAGCTCGCCCCGTTCGACTTCGCCGTCGACGCGTCGCCATACGCCGACCGGATTGTCGTCGCACACCTCGGCCGGCAACAGCGCCGCCGGCACGTCTTGATACGCGACCGGACGCAGGAAACGTTCGATCGCCAGCGTCCCGACCGAGGTGCTGCGCGCATCGGTCGTGGCGGGGAAGGGGCCGCCGTGCACCATCGCGTGCCCGACCTGGACCCCGGTGGGCCAGCCGTCGAACAGGATACGACCGGCCCGTTCCTCCAACATCGGCAGCAACGTGGCAGCCAGCGGAAGGTCCGCGGAATCGGCGTGCACGGTGGCGGTGAGCTGGCCTTCCAGCGCCCGGACGGCCGCGATCAGTTCGCTGGTATCCGCGCAGCGGACCAGCAGTGACGTCGCGCCGAAAACCTCGGTTTGCAGCTGCGGGTCCGCGATGAATGCGGTGCCGTCGACCGTCAGCAATCGGGCGTTTGCGGCTGCGGCGCCGTCTGGGCGCGTTCCCCGGGCGAGCTCCGCGACACCATTACGTGCGGCCAGGGCCGTACCCGCGGCTGTGTAGTGGCCGGCGATATCGCCCGTGAGCATGACCGCTCCGGTGTTCGCGGTGACGGCGTCGGCGGCCGCCGTGGTGAACGCGTCGAGGCCGGGACCGTCGACCGCGAAGATCAGCCCGGGATTGGTGCAGAACTGCCCGGCGCCGAGTGTCAGCGATTCGACGAACGCGCCACCCAGAGCGGCGCCACGTGCAGCCAGGGCGGCCGGAAGCAGCAGGACGGGGTTGATACTGCTCATCTCCGCGTACACCGGGATCGGTACGGGGCGCGCCGCGGCCGCGGCCGCGATCGCCAGCCCGCCCGCACGCGACCCGGTGAACCCTACGGCCCGGATCCGCGGATCGCTCACCAACCGGGTGCCGATCTCGTATCCGCTACCGACGAGCTGGGAAAACGTACCTTCCGGCATATCCGTCGCAGCGGCCGCGTCGGCGACCGCCCGGGCCACCAGTTCCGCGGTACCCAGATGCGCGGGGTGTGCTTTGACCACCACGGGGCAGCCCGCGGCCAGCGCGGAGGCAGTATCGCCACCGGCGGTGGAGAAAGCCAACGGGAAGTTGCTCGCGCCGAATACCACGACGGGGCCCAGGGCGATCCGCCGTTGGCGGATATCGGGACGGGAGTTGTCGCCGGTCCGCCCGGCATCGATCCGGGCGCCCTGCCAGGTTCCCGCCCGCAGTTCGGAGGCGAACAAACGCAACTGTCCGGTGGTGCGACCGACTTCGCCGGTGAGCCGCGGCCGGGGGAGTGCGGTCTCGGTATGTGCGCGCTCGACCAGCGCGTCGCGGCGCTCGTCGAGCAGGTCGGCGATGTGTTCCAGGAACCGGGCCCGCTGCTCGGCCGGCAGTCCCCGGAACTGGGGGAACGCCCGGTCCGCGAGGGCGCACGCCCGGTCGATCTGCTCGTCCGAGGCCGCACGGTAGACCGGTCCGACCACCTCGCCGCTGCGCGGATCGCTGACCTGTATCTGTGCTCCGGTGCCCAGGACGAGTTCGGTTCCGATGACCATGGTGCCGGTCGGTTGGGGGTGGGGGCGGTCGGGCACGGGGGCCTCCTTCGGCTTCATCACTTATCGCTGGCGGGATATCGGACGGTGCTCAGGCGGTGACGGAGCGCGAGGTTTCGATGACCTTGTTCAACATCGCCATCTCGGTTTCGTCCAGATCGGTCAGCGGCGGGCGCACCGGGCCCGCATCGTGCCCGGTGAGTTTCATTCCGGCTTTCACAACGCTGACCGCGTATCCCGCCTTCCGGTCCCGGATCGCGGTATAGGGGAGCACGACCTCGTCGAGCAGCCGGCGCACGGTATCCCGGTCTCCGGCGCGCACCGCCTCGTAGAAGTCCAGGGCGAATTCGGGCAGGAAGTTGAAGATGGCCGAACTGTAGGTGGTCACGCCCAGTTCCAGGTACGGCAGCGCGAACGTTTCCGCTGTGGGCAGCCCGCCGATGTACACGAGCCGGTCGCCGAGCCGGGAGTGGATGCGGGTGATCGCCTCCAGGTCACCGATACCGTCCTTGTATCCGATCAGGTTCGGATGGGAATCGGCGAGCTCAGCGAGTGTTTCCGGGGTGTAGACCGCGTTCGCCCGGCCGTAGACCACCACGCTGAGCGAGGTGGCCTCGCAGACCGCGCGCACATGGTTGCGCAGGCCGTGGGCCGACGATTCGGTGAGGTAAGGCGGGAACAACAGCAGCCCGTCGGCCCCGGCAGCTTCCGCGTCGCGGGCCATTTCGATGGCCTGAGCGGTGCCGTATCCGGCCGGGGCGAGGATCGGGGTGGACTCGGGAGCGCTCTCGGTGGCCGCACGTACCACCCGTCCCACCTCCTTCGGGGTCAGGGAGAAGAACTCCCCGGTGCCGCCGGCGGCGAACAGGCCGGCCACCTGGTACTTGCCGAGGCGGACGATGTTCTCCCGGTAGGCGGGCTCGTCGAACGCCAGATCCCCGGTGAAATGGGTGACCGGGAACGACAACAGACCGGAACCGAGCTGTTGGGCCAGTTCGGTCGGTGTGAGGGCGGACATCAGGGCTGCCTCCTGCGCATAACGGCTGTTCGTTAGTGAATGCGACCACAGTAAGAAACCGGAGTGATGCATGTCCAACACTCTTTCCGCATGCATCAATACCTATTATGGATCGGTGTTTACGCTGAATCAGCTGGAAAGCTTTGTCGCCGTGGCCGAGACCCTCCACTACGGACGTGCGGCGGAACGACTGTCGATCAGCCAGCCGCCGTTATCGCGCCGGATCCAGTTGCTCGAGCGTGAGCTGGGGGTCGAGTTGTTCGACCGAACCGGCCGCGCGGTCCGGCTCACCACCGCGGGCCAGTCCTTCCTCGGCGACGCCCGGCGCATCCTCGGGCTCTCGGAACAGGCGACGCTGACGGTGCGGCGGGTACCCACGGGGGAGACCGGAACAGTGGCGATGGGGTTCACCGCCTCCTCGGCGCATTCGGTGCTGGACGCGTTCGTCGCGGCGGCCCGCACCCGATTGCCCGGTGTCGACCTGGTCCTGCGGGAGCGGGTCTCCGGAATTCAGCTCGAGGAGTTGCGCTCGGGCGAACTCGACTTGGTCCTGGTGCGGCCACCGGTCCGTGGCGCCGAACTGGTGCATCGTCTGCTGTACCGGGAACCCCTGCTGGCAGCGATACCGGCCGAGCACCCACTCGCCGCGCCGGATCACAGACTGCATGTGCACGACCTCGACGGTGAACCTTTCGTCATGTACTCGCCGGCGGAGGCGCGCTACTTCTACGAAGTACTCGTCGGCGTTTTCCGCAGCGCCGGAATCGCGCCACGGTATGTCCAACACCTCAGCCAAGTGCACACCATCCTGGCCTTGGTGCGTGCCGGGCTCGGGCTGGCGCTCGTCCCCCGGGCAGCCGAGGCATTCGGGCTCGACGGTGTCGTCCTGCGCCCGGTGCACGGGATCGACGGCGAACCGGTCGAACTCGTCGCCGCCTGGCGCGCCGACGACGACAATCCCGCGCTGCGCGCCATCCGGGAACTGCTGCTGGAAGTGGCCGACCACGGATTCTCGAGCAGATGAATTCCGGTGTGATCGTTCAGGTGGCGACGAACGTGACTTCGGTGAGCTGGGACTGCGCGAGATCGTCATGAGACCGGGATACGTCGCCGCTCGGCATCGTGGCCACCCCCGGGACCCGCCCATCGGTTCGGGGTGTTTACCGACGGACTGGCTTTTTATTTTTTCTGACGTATGGTCGAAGTCAGTCGGATGGAACTTCGGAAAACAGGAGCGACAGTGGCTGACAAATCGCGCGGAAAATCGCTGAAGAAACCTTCGTCGACCATGAAGGAACGGCGGGCCGAGAAGCGCGAACGGCAGGAGAGTGCGACGGTTGTCGTGCGAAAGAGGAAGCGTTGAGGGGTATCTCGGAAACTCACCGGGACAGCGTTCGGTGCCGGTACTGAGCGGTTTCTGGACGGAACTACGGTCAGTGCCCCCACCTGTGGCGCAGTAGAGCGGGATATTTTTCGCGGCTCATCCAGGTAACCGTATTTTCTTTGCAGGTTGTGCCTGCTATTGCACGACGCAAAACAGTTCACGGCGATCCGCCGTGCAATTTTTATTTCAGGAGTAACAGATGAATGCATCGGGAATTGTGGACCGAAGAAACGACAAAGGAGCCGGATTCAGCACGGCCGAGATCAAGTCTCGAATCGAGGCGATGTTCGATGACCGCACCTACCCCCTACCCGCAGACAGGCACGACAGTCGTGATCACGACGAAAAAGAACCCTGAGGAACGGACAGCACTCCGGTCGTGGCGCCGCATCTCCGATCTTCCGGCGGTGCCCGAGCCGGGCCGGCCGGTGACCGAACGCCCGGTGGCCTTCGCCGATGCGATCCTCACCGATATCAATCGTCGTGGTATTCCGGCGAGTTACGCAGCAGTACCGCGTATTCCGCGATCGCCGCTCGGTCCGTCCGCGGTTCCACAACCCATCACCGTCGGGCGGCGGTCGGGTACGGAAGCGATCGTCGTCGTGATCGATCGGTCGCTGGTCGACCACCTGTTCGGCAGGTCCGGGGATGGCCGGCCGAACAGGTGGTTACGTTTTCGGTCGGCGCCGGCGCGATCGTACGAGAACCTGCTGTGTGAGCAGGTGATCGAGACCGCCACCGCGGTCGATGCCCGCCGCCTGCTCATTCTGTGCGACGCCGAGCAGGCCTCCAGGTCCGAGCGGTCGCGCGCGATCCGCTGGGTTCGCGAAGTGGCACATCGCATCGACTACGAGTCCTCGATCAACGGCCTGCTCGACCTCGGCGCCTCGTACCTCATACTGGTCGCTGATGTCGAGGCCGGTGCGGCCGCACGGTCGGTTGCCGATTGGTACCGGACCGGAGAGGTGCGATGCACCCGCCTCGGCAGCGGCGGAGGGGATTTCGGTGCCGCCGTCATCGACCGGCGGGCGGCGACGCAGGCGGACGAAGAAACCACGGCCGCCGTTGACCGGCGAGTGCAGGGGCTGTAAGTTGCCGAACATGCTTTTGTTCTTCGTGCGCCTGCGCCCCGAATAGTCGGCGCACTCCTCCGGCCCTCCGGGGCCGGACTCTATTCCGAACCGCCGAGAGTTGCGGGTAGACGTGTCGCCGACGGGTAGTGAACTTCTCCACGAAGGACTTCACCATGTCTGCGTATCCCTCTGTAAATTCCTCGACGAGCCCAACTTTCGTTCTCGTGCACGGATCCGGCACCAGTTCGTTCATGTGGGCGCCCCTGCAACGTGAACTCGCGTTGCTCGGGCACCGCTCCTACGCCGTGGACCTGCCCGGTCACGGTCTCGAAGCCCAGTACCCGGTGGCGTATCAAGCGCCGCAGGACTTGGCTGCGCTCGCCGATACGCCGTCGACGCTGGCCGGGGTGACCCTCGACGACAACGTGGAGCGTGTCGCCGAGGTGGTCACCCGGTTGCGCGAGCACGGGCCGGTGATCCTGGTGGGCGCCAGCCTGGGCGGGGTCACCATCACCGCTACGGCCGATCGCCTCCCGGAACTCGTCGACGGGCTGGTGTACATCTCGGCGTGGGCGTGCACCACCCGGCCCAGCCCGGTTGCCTACATGTCCGAACCCGAGTTCGCGGACAGTCTGCTACCCGGTTTGGCTCCGCTGAACGTGGGGGACCCGGCCGTTCTCGGCGCCGGTCGCGCGAACTACCGGACAGCGGACCCGGAAATGTTGCGGGCGTTGAAGGAAGCCACCATGGCCGACCGGTCGGACGCGGAATTCATGGCCTTCCTGAACATCCTGCAACCCGACGAGTCGATCGAAGTGATGGTCGCCCACGCCACCGCGAACCCGGCCACCTGGGGCCGGATCCCGCGGACGTTCCTGCGGCTCACCGCGGATCGATCCCTGCCGATCGCCATGCAGAACCGCATCATCGCCGACGCGGACGCCCTGACCCCGGACAACAAGTTCTCGGTGCACACGCTGGACACCAGCCACGCCGGGTTCATCCACCACAGTGCCGAGGTCGCGCGGATGCTGACCGCGGCCGGCTGATCGAGTAGGTGTGCGGTGTGGTCTGCGGCCACACCGCACAGCATCGACGCGGACGGTTATGCGAGCATTACTCATGGAATCGGGTAATGCTACTCATGTGGTCCAGCGGGGGGATGCGCGAGCGTGGAGACATGTTCAGTTCTTCAGCTCTCAGACGTACCGCGCTTTTCGCGAGTTCGGCCGTGGCCGCGGCGGTGGTGACCGGATGCGTGGACCCCGATACAGCCGGTAAGCTCACCGAAACGTCCACTCCGGCAACCACTACCGTGTCGGCCGAGCCCACGATATCTACCGAGTCGCCGATACCGTCCGGCGCACCTGTTGTTGGTACGGCGAGAATGGAAGTGAGAGGTGGCACCGGCCCGGCGACGATCCGCTATTCGATCAACGGCGCGGCCGAGCAGGTCGAAACCGCTGTGATGTTGCCGTGGACGAAGGAGTATCCGGTCTACGACCGGGTTTCGTCCTACGTCAGCGCTGAGGGTGCATCGATGTGCACCATCATCATGGATGGTAATAAGTACGTGGCTTTCCAGAACGAACCCGATCCGACCTGCGACTTCGCCCACTGGGATTAATCGCGCCGGTTTGCCGGTGGCGTGCTCCGGAGCCGCCGGGCTGTGGGTACTACGCCAGTGTGGTCTGGTGTTCCTGCCGGTAGGGGATGTGCTCGTCGCCTCGTCCTTCGCGTAACTTCCGGACCCATTCGGGGTCGGCGAGCAGGGCGCGGCCGACAGCGACCAGATCGAATTCGCCACCTGCATGCTGTTCCAGCAGGCGATCGATACCGGTGACGTTCGAATCGCCTTTACCGCTGAAGGTTGTGGTGAACACCTTGTCGAGACCGACGGATCCGACGGTGATCGTCGGCAGTCCGGTGATCTTCTTGGTCCAGCCCGCCAGCCCGAGCTCACCGTCGGCGCCGGTCAGCTCGGGGAAGGCCGGTTCCCAGTGCCTGCGCGTGGACGGGTGCAGAACATCGACACCTGCTTCGGCGAGCGGGGTGAGCACACGGGCGAGTTCGTCGGGCGTGGCCGCGATACGTGCGTTGTAGTCGTTGGATTTCCACTGCGAGTACCGGTACACGATCGCCAGGTCGGGGCCGACGGCTTCGCGGATCGCCGCGACGACCTCGGCGGGAAACCTGACTCGGGCCTCTAGCGAGCCGCCGTACCGGTCCGAGCGGAGATTCGTTTGTTCCCAGAAGAATTGATCGAGCAAGTAGCCGTGTGCGCCGTGTAATTCGATACCGTCGAATCCGGTGGCTTTCGCGTTGACAGCGGCGGTGACCCAGGCGTCGCGCAAGGTCTCGAGGTCGGCGGCGGTCAATGCGCGACCGGCCGGGGTGCCGTCGAGTCCGAGCCCGGACGGGCTGACGGATTCGACCTCGGGGTTGAGCTTCGGTTCGTTCCCGCGACCGATACCGAGATGCCACAGCTGCGGGATGATCTGCCCGCCCTCGTTGTGGACCGCGTCGACAACCGCTTTCCACCCGGCGAGGCTCTGCTCCCCGTAGTGGCGCGGTACCGCGGTATCGGGTCCGGCGGCGGGGTCGGGGATGTAGGTGCCCTCGGTGATGATCAGTCCCACGCCGCCTGCGGCGCGGCGGCGGTAATACTCGGCGACGTCCGCAGTCGGGATTCCGTCCGGCGAGAACATCCGGGTCATCGGCGCCATCGCGAAGCGATTGCGCAGGTGCAGCGACTTCACCTCGAAGGGATCGAACAGGGCATCCACGGGCAGCGATGTAGCGGTCACGAGCGGGTCCAACGTCGGCCGATCGGGGGGCTATTCCGCGGTGTGATCGCATTCTCCCCGGTGGCAGGAGAGTGGCCGCCCTCGCCGGGGCCACGCCTGCGGGTTTCGAGGATCGATCCGGCCGGGAGTGATCTGTGACACTGCATCTTCCAAAAGAATTGACCTGAACAATTGTTCAGGTTTCATGATGATCTCACTCGAACTTCACAGCTCCAGGAGGTCATCATGAGCACCACGACCACTACCGCCCGCCCCGCCATCCGCATCCCCGCGCTGAACCGTCCCGTCGCGCTCTTCGGTGCGATCGGTGCCGCCCTGCTGGCCAACGTCGTCGTCTGGTTGATCGGCGCGGCCGCCGGCGGCACCTTCGAGACGACCAACGCAGGTCAGGTGCAGAGTGTGGCCCCCGGCGGCATCATCATGCTGACCGTGATCCCGATGCTGATCGGTCTCGGCGCGGCAGTACTGCTGTCCTACAAATGGATCGGTGTCCTGCGCCTCGCCGCAGTGATCGGCTCGGTGATCGCCGTGGCCACCATCGCCATGACCGTCACCGCCGGTTTCGACACCGCGTCTACGGTCGCGCTGTCGGTCACGCACCTGACATTGGTCCCCGCCCTGGTCGTCGCCACCGAGGGATTGCGCCGCAAGTTGCTCGAAGCGTGATCTCCGCGAACCAGAAGGGCCCGCACCTTTGGGTGCGGGCCCTTCTGGTCGCCGGAGAATCGAGATGATCTCGACGCTCAGGGAATAGGAGTTACCGCGGTGCCGGTCGTCTGCCGGCGCCGCGTACCTGTACCCAGGGACGTGATCACAACGATCACGCCGGCTGTCCCGACGGCTGCCGCGGCGAGCGAAGCCGTTGCGGCCCAGCCGAACCAGTCGACAGCCGCTGCCCCGGCGGCCGAACCGAGACTGCCGCCGACGAAATACACGAGCATGTAGGCGCTGTTGAACCGCGCCGGCGCGGCGGGATCGATCGAGAGCACCGTGCTCTGATTCGCCACTTGTGCAGCGAAGAGTCCCGCATCGAAAAGAGCCAGACAGACCAGCGTTACGACGGTGTCGGTGAGCGTGAATGCCATGATGGCTGCAGCGACTCCGGCCAGTGCCAGGCCGGCCAGAATCACCCGGCCGGAGCCCACCCGGTCGGTCCAGGTTCCGGCGACCCGGGTCGCCAGAATGCCCGAGAGCCCGGCTGCCGCATACAGGCCGATCTGTTCGGCGGAGTAGGAGAACGGCGGCTGCGACAGCGCGACCGCGAGCCCCGCCCACACCGCGCAGAACGCGAAAAACCATATCGCGCCACAAATCGCGGCAATCCTGAGCTGGGTGTATCGCACGAACAACCCGGGTAGCGACCGCAGCATTTCGAAATAGCCACGTTCGCCCACGCCCCGCGCGGCGGGCAGTACCGACATGCAGGCCGCAGCAAGTACCGCACAACACAAGGCGAATACGAGAAGCACTCCACGCCAGCCGATCTCTTCGGCAAGCCAACCACCGGCGATCCGGCCGGCCAGAATTCCCGCCGATATTCCGGCGGTCACGATGCCCAGAATCGTCGCCCGGCGACGCGGCGGTGCGAACCTGCCGGCCACGGAGCTGAGGCCCGCGCCCACCGCCGAGCATGCTCCCACCACACCGGTCAGCAATCCCAGCGACCAGACATCACCCACCGCGGCGCACGCCGCCAGCGCGCCCGACATGACGGCGAACTGGATCGCGAGCACCCGCCCGGGCGGGAAGCGGTCCACCAACGGCACGAGCAGCCCGAGCCCGGCCATGTAACCGGCGGGTCCGCAGGCGAGCGCAAGTCCGACGGCAGCGATCTGCGCGCCCAAAGAGTGCGCCACGTCTGCTATTGCGGGCTGCAGTGGGTAGATCGTGGAAGTGCCGAGCGCGGCGGCGAGCGACAGGAAGAGTACGACGTGGCCCGGTAGTCGATCGCCGACGTGTGGTCTTGTGGTGGGTTCGGTTCTCACATCGACCGACGGTATGAAGCCACAGGTCGCGGAGCTGGCGGGATTACGACATCACCGTTGCGGGCCATATCGGCGCCCGGCCGCCAGGAACGAATCGGTAATGAATACGAGGCGGTGCACGATCATCCGGGCATGACGATCGCACGGAAAATAGCGACGACAGCAGCTGCGGGACTTGTCGGTGCAGCGATGGCGGTGGTAGCGCCGGGCATCGCCGGAGCCGCCGACCCTTGTCAGCTCGGGTGGTCGAATGTGGGGCCGCGGTCCTGCGCCATGAACGAGGTCCGGACGGCTCCGGCGTGGACGCTGGGCAACGGCATCTGCGTCGGCATGCTCAGTGCCGCCGGAGTGGCCTACGACGGTCCGCTAGCTCAGTACCACGTCTTTCCGGGGACTGCGCATTCCATAGAACTGCGGATCACACAAGGATTCTCCCCGCTGGGCAATTTCGCGCCGACTCTCCTCGCTTGCGATGTCACAGCGATCGTCGACTGGCGCAACCTCGACACCGGCCGCAGTGGTTCGGTGAGTCATTTCATCCCTGCGGGCCATACGAGCTACCGGCCGTTCTACCTGCACGTCGATTCGGGGCCGGGGCGCGTAGCGCTCACTGTGCGCACCGACCGCCCGAGCGTTCCGGCGACGGCCGAAGTGTTCGTCCCCTGACCTCGGACTCACATCGCCCGGGCGTACAAGATGTCGACCTCGCAGCCCGGCGAATTCGGCTCGAAGCCGTGCTCGACCACCCAGCGGACTCCCCGCAGGCTGCGTAACGACCACCATGCGCGGATCACGTCGAGGTCCACGTCGGTGCCGTAACCGGTGACGACATCGCCGAGATGCTCCGGGTGTCCGAGCGTCAAGGTGGCGAGATCGTACAGCGCGTCACCTCGAGCTGCCTCGGACCAGTCGAGCACGCCGGTGACCTCGTCGTGGTCGACCAACACGTGGGCGGCCTGAAGATCGCCGTGTGTGAACACTGGTGTCCACGGGCGGAGTGCAGCCTCGGCAATCCGGCGGTTATGTGCAATCACGTCGGTGGGGAGTATGCCGCTCGTGCGGAGCCACTCGCATTCGGTGTCGAGTTCGGTGGCCAACTCGTCGATGCTGCGGCCGACCCGCGGTGGCAACGGCGCATCGTGCAACCTGCGTACGATGGCGCCGGCCGCCGCCCAAGCCGCCGAGGTGGCGGTCGACGGTTCGCCGAGGCGGCCGAGTGCCGTCCCCGGTAGGGCGGCGAGTGCGAGTACGGGCGGTCGGCGCCACAGGACCTCCGGCGTCGGGATCGGCGCCCGCGCCATCGCATCGACTTCGATATCGGTGCGTGCCTGATCGGCGTCGATCTTCAGATACACATCGCCTACGCGCAGAGTTGCGCGCTCGTGATGGGCGACGACGACCTCCACCCCACGCTCCGTCACGTTGCCATTATCCGCGGCGGAGCCCAAGTTGTGGAGAACGCACCCCACACCAGTGGCGAGTATTCGAGCGACCCGCTGTGCGCCCAGCATTCGGCCTGTGCCCGCTGCCAGGCCCCGAGCGCCGCGACGGGATCGGCTGCTTCGTGACCGGCATCGACGGCGTTCACGGCGGAGCTGAACGCGGGTACGCCGGTGCCCGCGACGAGCGCGAAACCGGTATCGGTCGGCAGGGTCCAGCGGGCGGCGGTCACATATTCGGCTCCGCCGCGCACCATGACCGAGACGAGCGCTGTCGGCTCGGCGAAACGCATATCCCCGCCCGAATCACAAGCGATCATCGCGACCCGCGCGGGGATACGCCAGGGGCCTTCGTCCGCGTGCCCGAACGCGATATCGGCCGCGGTCAATGGGCGGTGGCGTCCGATGGGGTCGGCGCGGCCGGGGGTATCGGCGGTATCGGACAGGTGCATACGCACATCGAGCCCGTACTGGGCACTCGATACGTGACCCACGTAGAGCAGCCGGGATGCCCCGGTGAGCACGGTGCGCAACGCGGTGCGGTCGATCGTGCCGCCGACCGCGGGCTCGGCTCCGAGGCGGCGGTCTCCGAGGCGGCTCAGTACCTCGGAGACCGGGGTATCTGCCCACTCCGGTCGGAGCACAGGCGCCAGCACGCGCCCGGGGACCGGCGGATCGATCACTGTGACGACAGCACCCGCCGGGTCGTAGGGCGACACAATGCGGCCCGGCGAGTTCCGCACCCCGGCAGGTTGCAGTACCGATACCTCCGCCTCGTGCACCATCCGCCGCCCCTCGTCGACGAACAGCGCTTCCCACGGGACCCGGCCGAGGGATGCAGACGGCTGGATGCGCATATGCGGACGGATACCGCGGCCGAGTAGTTCGTTGAGCTCGGCCGCGAGCGGGAACGGGATGAGCGGTCCGGCCAAGCGTGCGGTCAGTTCCGCCTCGCGATCCGGGTTCCCGAACGGGCCGGTGAATGCGCGTTCCAGCGCTGCCCGCACATTTTCGCCGGGCCAGGGCGACGGGACCGCGAGTTCGAGCTCGTCGAGCGCCGGTTGCACCTGGTCCCGGGGGATCATGCAGGCCCGGGGTTGCTCGGGGGCGTGTTCCCAGCGCCAGGTCAGATACAGCTCACCGGCGTCCACGAACTTGAGTTGCACGCAGGGCTGCCCGCTCAGCGGACCCTGCACGACCCGGGTGTCTACCGGCGGTGGCCTCCGGTTGCGTCGGCTCATCGTGCGGTCACCACGCATCGATCAGGTCGGCGGAACGGATGTCGAGGCGGTAGCGGCGCTCGGCCTCGGCAATCCATTCGAGGAACTCGTCATTGCCATCCGGTACCGCGCGCACGCGGGGTGGTAGTGCCGGCGCGCCACCGGGCAGGGCGATATCGACAGTGGCGTCGCCGAGTGTGTCCGCGCGCCCCTCGGCGACGAGGGTGAAGTCGGTACCGAAAGGGGAGTCGGGCCGCGCGAGGGCCGGCAGATCTGTCCGGCCGGTGGTCGCGGTCCCCATATCGACCGAGGACGAGGAGCAGACGAATTCCAAGAGTTCGACCGCGAATCGGGTGTGCTGCAGCGATGTGATCACCTGCAAGGCGATCGACAACGCCACCGAGGCGACGCCCGTGACCCAGCGTTCGCGAACCGGTCCGGGCGCGAACCGCTGCCGCATCGCATCCGTGGCGAGTGCCGCCGGGAGAGCGAGATTCAGCGCACCCTCGAGGCGCCGCCGCTTCTCCGACGGACGGACCGCCACCCCGGCCGCGGCGTGCGCGACGCCGGCGCGGCGCACATCGATACGCGCGACCTCGTGCATTGTCCCCTGTTCCTCGCAGAGCGCGCGGGCGGTCAGATACTGGTCCTCGGAGTCGGCGAAACGCATCCCCTGTGCGTAGATATCGCCGAGAAGCAGATGTGTGGCGACCCGGGCGGCCAGATCGCCCTGCTCGGTGAAACCGGTCAGCGCCTGCTTCGCGATCTTCCGGGCGGGCAGTAGTTTTCCCCGCGCCAGTAATACCGCGGCGCGTCCGTAACGGCATCCGGCCGCTCCCCGCGGATCCCCGCCCCGCTCGTACCCGAGTTCGGCGGCGGCGAAACGGGCCTCGGCCCCCTCCACATCGCCTTGTTCCAGCAGTATGCGGGCCAGGTTCTCGTCGGCTCGCGCCGCGGCTGCCGCGTCGGTGGTGTGTAGTTCGCGGGCGAGGTCCAGCTGTTCGCGGGCCAGCCGGCGGTCACCCGTGCGGTGCGCGAGGGCGGCGAGCCCGGAATACGCGTCCGCGAGGAGCCGGGGCTCGTGATCCAGGGCGATATCGCGCGCGATCCGGAACTCGGCCTCGGCTTCGGCGTAGCGCTCTACGGCGAGATAGGCGAAGCCGAGGGCGTTGTGCAGGCTGAAGCTCAGTAGAGGTGGGGCATCCGCATCGATTTCTGCCTCGGCCGCCGTGAGGTCGGCGATCCCTTCCGCGTGGCGCCCGAGCAGCGCGTAGGTCTGCGCACGGTTGATGACGGCGCCGATGCGCACATCCCCGGTCCGGCGCGCGGAGCCGAGCCGGACCTCGACCGTGCGGCAGAGTTCGACGGCTTCGTTGGCGAATGAAACCGCCTCCTCCAGAGCACCTTTCGCCTCCGCGATCGCGGCGAGGTTCGACAGGGCGCGGGCGCGGATATCGAGACCCAGCGCGTCCACATCATCGGCCGACGTCGCTTCGTAGATCCGCCGGACCACAGGCTCGGCGGCCGCCGGACCCCCTGCGGCCTGCGCGCGGGCCATCTCGGTGAACAGGGGCTCGATATGTTCCCACCGGGGGCCGAGGCCGCCGGGCCCACGCAGCCCGATCGGCTCGTCGTCGCTCATGGAAGCCGCGTCGCGGGTCGAGAGAGCTCAGTCGTCACGCGGTTTCCGGTGTGGCGAGAGGTCGGCGCGGTGCTGCTCACTCCTCGCAGTTTAGCCAGGGACGAGGGCGCAGATGTCCGCTCCACCGTCCCGGGCGCGACGAGGTCGGCGCGGCGTTCGACCGGCAGGATGGCCGTGCGCTGGTCGAGATCCACAGCGGACAGGTTCGGCTGCTCGAGATTGTGGAGCTGCGGCCGACGGTCGCGTTTCTCCTCCCCGGCCGGCACGGACCGGACCAGATCCGGTCCGTCCCGGCCGGGGAGGAGATGGGCAGCTCCGGATTCACTTGCCAGGGCCAGGAATCCGGAGTCGCCCGCGAGTTCGGTCTCGAGTGTCGGCACATGGCCACAACCTCTTTTCTTTCGTAACGCATCGTCAGGCGGCGATCAGGTGCGGACCCGGCCGAGGAACGCGGTCACGTTCTGCCGGATCTGCTCGATACGGTCGGCAGGGTCGTAATCGTCGCGGTAGGCGCGACCCAGCGTCGGCGTCATCACACGCCGGGCGTACAGCGAACAGCAGAGGTCACCGCACATATAAGTGCCGGTGGAATTACCGCGCCGACCGGATTCACCCGCTTTGCGGGCGGTCATCAATACGACTCCACCGTTGCTGTGGGTGGTCGAACAGACGGTGCACATCTGGGTCCGGCGTGGGCCGCCGGTCTCATAGCGCAGCGCGATACCGGCGAGACCGTCTGCTTCGGGCAGTACCAGATACGCGCGACCCGGTAGGCCCGGATCGGTCCAGCCCAGGAAGTCGAGATCGTCCCAAGGGCGGGTCGCCAGATCGGCCGGTACCGTCAGACGTTTGGCATCTCCTTTCGAACAGTTGACGAACGACGCTCTGATCTCTCGTTCGGTGACAGGTTCCATCGGCTGTCGGTCTCCTTCTGATCGGATGGGCAAACCGCGACACCCTATCGACCGTCCCGGGACACCGGCAACGCTATTTCCGCAGATTGCGTGCGGCGCGCCCGCGCGAGACCGTGCTCGCCGCGCGCCCGGCGCCGATGACACCGTGGGCTCGGTGCTGTGTGCCGACGTCGTCACCGGCTCGGCCACGTGTAGCGGGTCTGGCTGGAGATCGGTAACTTGCCGAACGCGAATCCGACAGTCGGTGCTATTCGATACAGCTTGACGTTGCCGGCGAGGACCGCCTCGCCCAACTGGTACCAGCTCCCCTCGGGGGCGGTCAGATGCGTCCCGTACTTCCGTTCGAAATCCATAACGGCCTGCGCACGCTGGGAGTGTTCGGCTACAGCGGACGCGACACCCTCGATGACGACGTCCACACCGGTCAAAGCGTTTGTACCGGTCGTCAGCACACAATGCGGATTACTGTCGAGGTTGAGTGCTTTGCGTTCCCGGCCCCCCGTGGTGAAGCACATACCCCCCAGAGTCCATGCGGCCAGCAACGGCGTCACATGCGGCCGCCCGTCCGGGCGCACCGTGGAAAGCCAGAACACCT
This sequence comes from Nocardia carnea NBRC 14403, assembly GCF_000308515.1. Classification (GTDB taxonomy): domain Bacteria; phylum Actinomycetota; class Actinomycetes; order Mycobacteriales; family Mycobacteriaceae; genus Nocardia; species Nocardia carnea. Next base: position 41,885 of record NZ_BAFV01000117.1, read on the forward strand.
CCGCCGCCCCGAGGACCGCCGCTGCCGACGCCCATGGCGTCGCCTGTGCGTCCGGAGACGAGAACGCTCCCAGCACAACATCCGGTTCACTGTCCGACATATCACTTCCTCGGGTCCGACGAGCTCGTACAGCCAACTGTCACCGGGGCGGATGATCGGCAGCCGGCCCGCGCGCCCACAGCAAAGTTGCCTGCGTACGTATGGATGACGTGAGCTTGCCGGGAAACTCATCGCTCAGCGCAGTACCGGCAACCGTGATCTACTGCAGCTTCAGCCCCGCATACAGGAGTGTGGAGCGATCCGGGCTGTCGACGACTACCACGTGTTCCCCAGGTCGAGGCACTGCTATCCGAGGTACGAGCGCGACCAACTCTGGTCGGAGTCCGTCCAGCTCGACCGTCAGCACGAGGACCGGGTCCTCATTGATCGATTCCTGTGTGTCGTGGACGTGGAGAACCGTAGCGGTGCGGGATTCGACGCCTGCGGCGCGGAGCGTGGGAACCTGCTGATGCCCGCGCCATGCGATCTTCGACAGGCGTTCGGCTTCGAAATAGCTACGTACGGCTTCGTCCTTCATGAGCAGGGTCCTGAGGAACCGAGCGATCCCGATCGACGTGGACCGCTTGCGGCCGGGCTCATCGTCGGTGCGGGTCCAGTCATCCGGCGGTCCGCTTCACCGACTACCCGGCCCGTTCATGCTGCACTGCCACAATCTCGAACACGAGGATATGGCGATGATGGCCGACTTCCTGGTGACATAGTTCGCCGGCGAAACAGCGATCCGGGAGCGCCACGGCTCACGCCCCGCAGCGCGCGGCGGCCGGGCCTACGACTGCGATGGCCCGCCCGGCAGGTCGATCAGTCGGTCGGCTTTGTTGTGGAGGTAGCGCTGTTCGACTTGGTTGTCGGTGAGTTCGGCGGCTCGGCGGAAGAGTTCGGCTGCGGTGGTGTGGTCGCCGGTTTGCTGGAGGAGGTGGGCGCGGACGGCGTGTTCACGTTGCCGGGTGAGGGGATTGTGGTCGAGGTGGTGGCGGCGGTTGAGGTCGTCCAGCAGGGCCAGGCCGCGCGCGGGGCCGTGGGCGTGGGCGACGGCGACGACGCGGGCGAGTTGGACGGGCGGGGTGGGGGTGAGGCGTTCGAGCCACAGGTAGAGCACGGCGATCTGGGGCCAGTCGGTGTGCCCCGGCTCGGCGGCGGCGTGGATTGCAGCGATCGCAGCTTGGAGCTGGTAGGGGCCCGCCGGGCCGTGGTTGCGGATGCCGTCGATGAGTGTGGTTCCCTCGTCGATCATTTCGCGGTTCCACCGGGTGGTGTCCTGCTGAGCCAGGGGGATCAGTTCGCCGCCGTCGGTGCGTGCCGCGCGGCGGGATTCGGTGAGCAGCATGAGTGCGAGCAAGCCCGTTGCTTCCGCGTCGTCGGGGGCGGTGGCATGCAGCATTCTGGTCAGCCGGATGGCCTCGCCGGTGAGGTCGACGCGGGTGAGGTCGGCTCCGGCGGTAGCGGTGTAGCCCTCGTTGAAAATGAGGTACAGCACCTGGAGGACCGCGGCCATCCGGCTGTCGCGGTCGGTGCCGGTGGGGAGGGTGAACTGGGCGCCGGCCTTGGCGAGTTGTTGTTTGGCTCGGCTGATCCGGGTGCCCATCGTGGCTTCGGTGGTGCCGTAGGCGTGGGCGATCTCGACGGTGGTCAGGCCGCCGACCGCGCGCAGGGTGAGCGCTACCCGGGAAGTGTGGCCGAGTGCGGGGTGGCAGCACAGCAGGAGCAGGGTGAGACTGTCGTCGATTCCGCCGGCCTGCGTTGCCCGTGCGGGTTCGGACATGGCCAGCTCGGCGGCACCGGTCTCCAACTCCCGGCGGCGGCGGGCCTGGTCGGCGCGCAGCAGGTCGACCATTCGCCGATAGGCGACGCGGATGAGCCAGCTGCGCGGGTTGTCCGGGACGCCTTCGTCCGGCCATATGCGCGCGGCGGCCAGCAGCGCTTCCTGCACGGCGTCCTCGGCGGTGTCGAAGCGGCCGAAGCGGCGGATCAGCGCACCGAGTACCTGCGGCGCTTCAGTGCGCAACAGGTCCTCGGTCTCGCGGGTCATGCGGTGAAGTCCGCGCCCATGATCGGTCGGATCTCGATCGGTTCACCGAGCGCTTCGACGATGCGGGCGGTGATCTGCACGGCCCGTTCGTGTCCGGCGACGTCGATCACCGCGAAGCTGGCCAGGACCTCTTTCAGCTCGGCAAACGGCCCGTCGGTGGCGACCACGCCGTCGGCGGCCTTGCGGACGGTGGTGCTGACGGCCGGGTGGCCCAGTCCCTCGGTGCTGACCAACTCACCGGAGGCGAACAGTTCCTTCTCCAACTCTTGGTAGGTGGCGAACGCGGCCAGCGCTTCCTCCGAAGGGCTGTCGGCGGTCGCGGCGTCCCACGCGGTGGCCGGGGTGTAGCCGAGAAGCAGGTATTTCACGGGATCCTCCGATGTGGTGGGTTGTTGTCACGGTATCCGCTGTGCGAGCGTGCGGCCGAGACCGGCGGCGGCGCCCTGCTACCTCGGAACCGCCGGACGGACCTCGACAGCCAGGTGAGTGAGGTAGATCACAGTCGATTGATGTCGAAGACCGGGTGCCTGCGCCGAGGTAGCAGCGAACAACCCACACAGGAGGACGAAAAATGGACGAGACCCAGCAGCAGCCCACCCCCGAACTGCAGGCCCTGGACCGCATCGTCGGCACATGGAAGGTCAGCGGAGGCGCGGAAGGAACCGTGCGCTATGAGTGGATGCCGGGGCGGTTCTTCCTGCTCCAGCACGTCGAACTCACCCAGGCCGGCGAACCTGTCACCGGCATGGAAGTGATCGGCAACCTCCGCCCGTTCGGAGAGCCGACCGGCCCCGATGTGGCGTCGCGATACTACGACTCGACCGGCAACACCTTCGACTACGTCTACGAACTGGTCGGTGACACCCTCACCATCTGGGCCGGCGCCAAAGACAGCCCCGCCTACTACCGCGGCACCTTCGACGCCGACGGATCCACGGTCACCGGCGAATGGGTCTATCCCGGCGGGGGCGGATACGCCTCGACCATGACCCGAATCTGAACCAGCGGCCCGAACCGATCACCGCCCGGCACCGCCTGCCTCGGCTGTGCCGGGTAGTGATCGGCATCAGGCGGCGCCGGGCTCAGGCAGTGAATTCGTCGGCGCCGAGGGCGAAGTCCCAGTGGCCGACTCCGTTGCCGGCGAGGCCCACTGTGACCAGACCCATTCCTTCCAGCCAGTGCGCCATTGTCAGGCCACCGACATCCAGCGGGCGTAGCCCGAGGCTCTCGACGAATTTCGCCACGGCCGCCTTGGCCTGCGCATTGTCGCCGGCCATGAAGACGTCGGGCCGGCCCTTCTCGAGTACGTTGCGGAAGATGGTGTTGAATGCCTTCACCACGCTGGTGCCGGCCGGAGCCACCTCGGCGACTCTCTGTGCGATCGAGGTTTCCTCGCTGTGGGCGAGTCCGTCGAATGTGGTGTTGAAAGGGTTGCTGATATCGACGATGACCTTGCCCGCCAGGGTGTCTCCGTATTCGGCGACGACCGGAACGACCCCGTCGTACAGCAGGGCCGTGATGACGATGTCCCCGGCCGGCACGTCGCCCCATCTACCCGTCGTCGCGCCGCCGCCCAGGGCTTCGGCCAGGGCATCGGCCTTGGCCCGGTTGCGTCCCATGACCTCGACAGTGTTGCCGCCCGCTACCGCGAGTGTGCCGATGGTGCGGGCCATGTTCCCTGTACCGATGAGAGTGATGCTGCTCATGTGGTGTGCTCTCTTCCTGTTTTCGAGGTGTCGCGACTGGGTTGTGGCGGGGCGGAACCCGGTGCTTGTGCTGTGGTTCAGATGGCGGTGGTGCCGCCGGCGGTGATCACCGTGACCTTGCCATCGAGCTTTCCCATGATCACTCCGTTGAGTTGTTGGTTATCGAGGCAGTCCGATTGATATATACACCGAGCTGTTTACGTAACCTAACCGACGATCGGCCGGAGCACAAGCTATGTACACCGATCGGTACCAAACGGCTATGCTGCAGGTATGACGGAATTGGAGAAGGGCCCCCAGGGGCGGCGCCGCGGTCGGGGCGCACGCGAGCGCATCCTCGGCGCGTCCCAGCAGCTGTTCCGCGATCAGGGCATCAACCGCACTGGTATCGACCAACTCTGCGCCGTGGCCCAGGTGTCCAAACGCACGGCCTACCAGCACTTCACCAGCAAGGACGAACTCGTCGCCGAGTATCTGCGCCGATACGATCCCGACCTCATGTCCGGCGTATTCGACCGCACCGACCTCACCCCCCGCGAACGGCTCCTCGCCGCCTTCGAGTTACCCGCGTCCACGCCCCTGTGCCCCTATATCGCGGCGGCCGTCGAACTTCACGATCCCGAACATCCTGCATCCCAGTACGCGCGCGACTACAAGACCGCTATCGCCGTGCGGCTCACCGAAACCGCCCGCGAGGCGGGCGCCACTGCCCCCGAACAGCTCGGCGAACAACTGGCGCTACTCCTCGACGGCGCCGCGGCCCGTACCCGGGTTCTCAACAGCGAATCCTTCTCCACGGCCGCCGCAATCGCTGCCGTCCTCGTCGACAATGCCATCCCCGACTCGACCCGGACCGCTCCCACGACAACGCGATCCTCGCGTCGGTGATCGACGTCGACAACGCGGACCCTCCCGTTCGGTGCGGTTGTCCTGCTTGCCGCCACGCCGAGCCGGTTCCGGAGCAACCGGTCGCCCTCCGTATCACCGGCGATCGGCGTAAGTTACGCCGATCGCGACCAGGTGGGAAGGTGGCCGACAAGGTTCTCGGAGACGGATGCAGTTGCCTTGCCGAGCGCGCGGTTTCCCTCGGCCGCGGCGCGGCGTAGCGGCTGCGTCGTGCCACAGCCGGAACCGCCCGAGTGAGTTGCTCTTCGAAGGAGGTGGCAGAACCCGTGAGATCGAGGATGGAGCGTGCGGCCCTCCCCACGGTGAGAGCGCTGCTGGATGCCATCGACACCGCGATCAACAGCAATACCTTCCTGCTGGTGGCGGATATCGGCGTGCCTGTCGCGGAGGGTGACACGGCGGCCGCGGTCGCCGCCCTCGTTCACCACCCCGGTTTCGGTGAGTTGATCGCCACGGCGGATGCCGCCAGGTGCTGGGGAAACTGGTCCTTTTACGACCCCGAACTGCGGCGATATGTCCCGGACCCGGATCGAGACCCGGCCCTCATGGTCCGGCTCGATGCGGCGGTCACCGCCGACTCCATGGACCGCGCCGGTTTCGAGCGGCACCTGCGGTGGCTGATGACCGGGGCATTCAGCCCGTACAGCACCCATATCGAGCCGGGAACGGCGGATCGGCTCATTGCCGAGTTCTGCACCCAGCTACTCGACGGCCGGGGTCCTGCCGCTGCTACCTGGTTGTTTGCCGCCATCCCGCCCCATTTCCTGCACGACTCCGGCTACTACTCCGACAGCGGTATTCCGTCCGGACCCGCCTATTACTTCGACGGCGGCGGCTGTGATTCCTGCACCGCCTTCCACCGCAAGGGCGATAGCGTCCTCTATCTACTCCTGACCAACGGCAGCCCTTGACCGGGCCCGCACCGGTCAGTGCGCGTCAGCAGGTTGCAACCATTGCCGGGCTACTGGGCCGGGATATCGAATTCACCGAGATCACCAGGGCGGAGGCTCGACCGGGCATGGTCGCGGTTTTCGGCGAGGACGCCGCCGACGCCGTCCTGGACGTGACCGGCGGCGACCTCAACGACGCTCTGTTGCAGGTGCGTGGCACAGTCTCCAGGGTGACCGGTTCAGCGGCAAGGACTTTCGCGCAATGGGCTGAAGAGAATATCGACGCTTTCCAATGATGGGCCGGTACCGTGGAAAGCGCCCCACGGATATGTCGCTCCCTGCGCGCCTGCACGTCCACGCTGCCGTTTCCACGGACCTGGCGCGGCACAGTGACCGTGCATTGCGCGAGCTCGTCGACGCGGCCGTTCCGCTCGGCGCCGGTATCGGAGGGAAGTCGGCGCTGCTGGAGATCGCCGGAAACCCGGTCTTCGTGAAGCGAGTACCTCTCACCGACCTGGAACGGCAGCCGGAGCACGTCCGGTCCACGGCGAACGTGTTCGGCCTGCCCCTCTTCTGTCATTACGGAGTCGGTCACCTCGGCACGGCGGGCTTCGGGGCGTGGCGCGAACTCGCCGTGCACGCCATGGCGACGAATTGGGTGCTCGGCGCCGAATACGAAGGCTTCCCGCTGATGTATCACTGGCGGGTGCTGCCGGACACGACACCGCTACCGGAGGAGCTGGCCGATATCGATCGCGCCGTCGCCTACTGGGACGGGCGATCGCAGGTACGCCACCGGATCGAGGCACTCCGGGACTCTTCGGCGAGCATCGCGCTGTTCCTGGAGTACATACCGCAGAACCTGCACGAGTGGCTGAACGACCGGATCGAGGCGGGGGACGCGGCCACAGACCGGGCTTGCGTCATGGTGGAGCAGGAACTGGCCGCCGGTATCGCGTTCATGAACAGTCGCGGATTGCTGCATCTGGACGCGCATTTCGAGAACATCCTCACCGACGGTCAGCACCTGTACTTCAGCGATTACGGTCTCGCGCTCTCCTCCGGGTTCGCTCTTTCGCCGGAGGAGACCTCGTTCTTCGACCGGAACCAGAGCTACGACCGCGGGTACACCTCCGCCTACCTGGTGAACTGGCTGGTCACTGCCCTGTTCGGGGTTCAGCAGGAGGACCGCGCCACGATGGTGCGGGCCCTGGCCGAGGGGCAGTCGCCGGAGGGTATCCCGGAGGAGGCCGCCGCGGTCCTCATCCGGCGTGCGCCGATCGCCGCGGCGATATCGGCGTTCATGCGTGCGTTCCAGCAAACAAGCCGGAGGACCCTGTATCCGGACAAGGAGATCCGCCGTCTGCTGGGCTGCCCGGCCGCTGGGCCGATTCACCCCTGTGGCGGCCCCGGACGACCGAAGTAGCCGTAGCGCAATCGAGCCCGCGTCGGTATCGATACTCCGTCGAGCTGTCAGTTATCGGCCGGTGGCGAATCGGCCGCGCGCCCAGGCGATATCGGCGGGTTCGACCGCGGACGATATCTCGTGTCGCGTCGCGATGATTTTCGGCCTCCAGGGCAGTCTGATCTCCATGGGCACACTCATTTATGGCTTCAATGTGTCGGTGGACGGGTATATCGCCGACGCACAAGGCAGTATCGACTGGTCCGATCCGAGCGAAGAGCTGCACCAGTACTGGAACGACTTTGCGCGGGAAACCGCCCTGTCGTTCTACGGGCGGCGGCTCTACGAACTGATGTCCGCGTACTGGCCGACCGCCGACAAGGCCCCGGACGCCACACCTATGATCGTCGACTACGCCCGGGTCTGGCGCGATATGCCCAAGGTCGTGTTCTCCCGCACCTTGGAGTCGGTCGACTGGAACTCCCGCCTGGAACGCGGCGACCCGGTCGAGGTGGTGCGGAAGCTGAAAGCCGAAACCGACGGCAGGCTGGAGGTGGCCGGCGCGACGCTGGCCGCGCCGATCGTGCAGGCCGGCTTGGTGGACGAATACCGGCTCGTGATCGCGCCCACCGCCGTGGGCGGCGGCACCCCGTTCTTCCCGGCACTGCCGTCGTGGATATCGCTGCGACTGCTGGAGAACCGCACCTTCCCGTGCGGCACGGTCCTGTTGCGTTACGAGGCGAAACGCGATTGACGCAGCCGGATCGCGCTATGCGCCGTAGCCACCGTCGATCCTCAGCACTGCGCCGGTGACGTAGGAGGCCTGCGGGCCGGCGAGGAAGACGACGCCTGCGGCGATCTCCTCCGGCGTGCCGTAGCGTCCCATCGCGGTTGTCGGAAGGAATATGGACGCGGCCGGGCTGTCGGCGGGGTTCATCTCGGTGTCGATGAAACCGGGCTGGATGATGTTGACCGTGATGCCCCGGTGGGCCAGATCGCGGGCGGCGCCGCGGCTGTAACCCTCGAGGGCGGATTTGGTGGCCGCATAGTCGGTCATCCCGGGAAAACCCACCCGTGTTCCCACACCAGAGCTGATGCTGACGATCCGCCCGCCCTCGGGCAGTAGCGGGATCGCGGCCCGGATCGCGGCCACCACGCTGGTGTAGTTGATGGCGAGCTGGCGGTCCAAAGCGGATTCGTCGGGCTCGCTGTCGATCGGTCCGCCCACGGTGACGCCCGCATTGTTGACCAGAATGTCCAGCTTTCCGAACTGCCGGACCACGCTGTGGATCAGGCCCGACGCCTGCGCCGCGTCCGACTGGTCTGCCTGAAAGGCCGCCGCGCGGACCCCCTTTGCTTGCAGGTCGGCGACCACGGCCTCGGCCTGATCCGCCGAAGACGAATAGCTGATCGCGACGTCGGCTCCTTCGTCGGCCAGTGCCAGCGCCGATGCCGCCCCCATTCCCCGCGATCCGCCGGTCACGATCGCGACCTTGTTGTCCAGCTTTCCCATGTACTTCCTTCTTCCCGGTAGGACTGATCTCCGGCGGAATTTTTGACCGCGCAGTCCACAATAGTCATATTGGACCGTGTGGTCAAAAACCCGTATTCTGGGTCGTATGGCACGTCCTCGACAGTTCGATGAAAAGCAGGTGCTGACCGCCGTCTGTGATCAGTTCTGGGACGCCGGTTATGCCGCGACTTCGCTGGAAGACCTGATGCAGGTCAGCGGGCTCGGCAAAGGCAGCCTCTACGCAGCGTTCGGTGACAAGCATCAGCTCTTCCTCCAGGCGCTGCGCGGCTACACCGACGCGCGCCACGATGAGCTCCGGAAAATGCTCACCGAGACTTCGCGGGCTCTGGGCGCACTGCGCATGCTCCTCGAAGCCCCGGCCGATGCGCGACGTGGCTGCCTGATGGCCAACAGCACCTACGAACTCGGTCACGCCGATCCGGAAGTCCTCGCCCACGCCCACCGCACCTACGAGATATCCACTGCACTGATCGCCGACTGCGTCGCTCGCGCCCAACGTGAGGGCGACGTGGCGGCCGGGGCGGATCCGACCGCGCTGGCCCGTGCTCTCCTGGCCGCGCAACAAGGGCTCGTATTCATGGGGCGGACGGGGTTGGACACGGCCCCGCTCGCCGCCACCGCACGCTCGCTCGCGGCCCAACTCCTGCCCGATCGCCCCGTCGGCTGAACCGCAGGGCGCCGGCGCGAAGGCATGCCGGGCACACGTGGAGTGCTCCGCGACGCAATTCCGAGAGGTGTACGCGCGAGGCGATTGTTCCCGTCACCCCACAGCGCGGCCGATGAGTTTGTGGCTCCCGGCCGGTCGAAGCTCATGACACCCGTAGGAAAGGACACCGCCATGTCGGAGCTTCTCGTCGACTTCATCACCTCCCTCGACGGCTACGCATCGGGAGAGGGGTGGCCCGGGTTCTGGGGCCTCGAGGGGCCGGAATATCTCGCGTGGCTCGGTGAGCAACCCGAGGTCACCTACCTGATGGGAGCGAACACCTACCGTCTGATGTCGGGCTTTGCCGCGGGGGAGGTCCCGAGTGGTCAAGACGAGTTCAGGCCCGAAGAAGAGGAGTCCGTCGATGAGCTCACCCGAGCATCCAAGGTGGTCTTCTCCTCGTCGCTCGAGGAGCCACTGACCTGGGCCAACTCCACGCTGGTCCGCGACGACGCCGTCGAGATTGTCCGCGCCATGAAATCGAGTGGATCGGGGCTGCTCAGCACGATCGGCAGCCTCGGCCTGTCCCGGTCTCTGTTGCGAGCCGGACTCGTCGACCGCTTCCGGGTCGTGATGTTCCCGGTGATCACCGGGGCCACGGGCGCAGAACGCATCTACGACGGCTACCCCGACGTCGCCCTCGAGATGACCGAGCACCGCACCTTCGACGGCAGCATCCAACTGGTCGAGTACAAGCCTCGCGTGCTCGACCATCCGCCGCTCGCCGCCTCTGCGTGACGTCGCCCTGTCCGCGGGTCCGGACCGCTCATGCGGGGCCCGGACTGCGTAGTGGGCCTGATCCGGCCTACCGAGGCATACGACGCTGTGCTTCGGGTCGGCCGGCTGATCGAGGCGTGAATCGGCCAGGCCGGCGTCACCGCGATTCCCAGCGGTAATAGTCCGATCGCGATCACGAACCGGCGACTACCGGGCCTGCTGGTGTCACTGCCGGACCGTTCTGCCGGAGTTCAGCCGTCGAGGAAACGGAGTAGTTCCGCCGTGACGAACCGGGGGTTCTCTTCGATGAGCCAATGCCCGGCGTTCGGTACGTCCATCGCCCGGACGATATCGGCTATCCGCGGGGCCACGGTGGCGCGGACCGGATCGAGCTGTCCCTGGGCGGTCAGCAGCAGAGTCGGGACCCGGACAGGTGCCGCCTCGACGGTAGTGCGGACGTCCTGGTCGAGGCTGCGGTACAACTCGAATCCGCCGGTCAGCGCCTCGGGGCGGGAGTATGTCCGGGCGTACTCGTCGATCTCGGCATCGGTGAACGGCGACCGGGTCGACGTACCGCCGAAAGCTGTTCCGCCGAAGGCGACCTGGGGGTAGAACAGGGCAAGATATTCGCGGACGTCGTCGCCCACCACCGCCTCGGGAACCCGCCGCTGGGAATGGAAGGCGATATGCCAGCTCATCGTCCGGTAGGTGCCGGCATCGATCGCCGGGCCGGGTAGTGGGAGATCGAAGTAGCCGAGTCGCTCGGTATCGTCCGGGAACTGGGCGGCGTACTGGAATGCCACCGCGGCACCGAAATCGTGTCCCACGACGCGTGCGTCGCGCACCCCGAGCTGCTCGGCGATCAACGTGTGGATATACCGGGCGAGGGTGGCTTTGTCATAGCCGGTCGGCGATCCGGTGCTGTCACCCAACCCGGGAAGGTCGACGGCGTAAACGGTGTGGTGTTCGGCGAGTTCGGGCATGATCGGCCACCAGCCGTACCAGGTCTGCGGCCAACCGTGGATCAGTACCACCGGTGTACCGCTGCCGCCGGTCACGTAATGCATGCGGACGCCGTCGATATCGGCGAATTCGTGGCGGAAGGTGGCGTCGAATTCGGGGTCTTCGTGGGCGGCTGCGGCGTATGGGGGAATCTCGGCGGCGTTCGGCGCGCCGCATGCCGCCGTACAGATCATGAGCAGGCAGGCGAGCGTGGCGGCCGCCGCCATGAGCAGCGCTCGACGCGCCGGTGGCCTGGTTGCGGTGGTCATCGCGATCCGTTCTGTGGAGGTGAACCCGTCTGTGGCCGGGCCGGTTCAGTCTCACCGGCCACACCCGTATCTGGCACGAAGTCTTGCGGTTCCGGCAAGATGCCCGGATGGACCGGGAAACGGAAGAAGTACTCGATGTGGTGGGGCCGCGGCTACGCGCGCTGCGCCGTGACCGCGGAATCACCCTCGCCGACCTGACGGAGAAGACCGGAATATCCGAGAGCACGCTGTCCCGCCTGGAAAGCGGGCAACGCCGCGCCAGCCTGGAACTGCTGCTGCCGCTGGCGCGTACCTACGATGTTCCACTCGACGACCTCGTCGGCGCCCCACGCACCGGCGATCCCCGGATCCACCTGAAACCGATCCAGCGAGCCGGAATGGTCTACATCCCGCTCACCCGGCGTCCGGGTGGGGTACAGGCATTCAAGATGATGATCCCGGCCCGGCCGCAACCGCTGGAACCCACACCGCAGACCCACGACGGCTTCGAATGGTTGTACGTCCTCAACGGCCGCCTACGGCTGATTCTGGGCGACCGTGACCTGACATTGCCGGCCGGTGAGGCGGCCGAATTCGATACGTCCCTACCGCATTGGCTGGGCAGCGCTGATGGGGGTGCGGTCGAGTTGCTGATCCTGTTCGGTCCGCACGGAACACGCGCACATGTGCGCCCCGGCTCGCAGCGGTCCCCGGACGACGCGTAATAGGACTCGGCAGCACAGCCGGCCGATATCATCACCGCACCGCTCGGGCGCTCACTGGAGGTCGGTGAACTCCTGGGTGCCGACCACGGTCAGCAGGTCCAGCTTGTCCGCGCTGTCGGTGCCGATGGCCGGGGTGAACCAGAGCAGCCGTTGTCGGCCGTCTTCGCTGAACAGATTGAGGCAGTTGACTTCGATCAGGCCGAGGGCGGGATGATTGATTCGTTTGCGGTCGTTTCGACGGAATGCCACCTCGTGAGCCGTCCATAACGCCGCGAATTCGGCGGAGCGGCTCAGCAGTTCGGAGATGAGCGAAGTTGCCTCGGCATCCGCCGCGGAGCGACGACCGGCCGCGGCCCGCAGGTCGGCGACGAACGCCCGGGACTGGGGCTCATGGTCGCTCTCGGGGTAGAGCCGCCGGGCGCTGGGATCGGTGAACCATCGGTAGACAAAGCTCGCCGCCATGCCCTGCAGGCCGGACTGATCGCCTAGTAGCGCGACGGCCGCGGCGTTCTGCACCAGCGTGACGTGCAGGTCGGTGATCACCTGGGCAGGTGTCGCGACCAGCCGGGTGAGCAGGTCGACCATTCCTGGATGGACGTGCGAATTCGCGGTTCCGTCGCGCGGCACCGGACGCTCGGCGAGGTGATAGATGTGGTCACGTTCGTCGGCGGTCAGCCGCAGGGCGCGCGCCAGTGCCGCCAGCATCTGCTCCGACGGCTGCGACCCGGCCCCACGCTCGAGCTCGTTGTAGTAGTCCACCGACGCACCGGCGAGTTGGGCGACCTCGTCGCGACGGAGTCCGCGCACGCGCCGTCGCGGCCCGGAGACGAATCCGACCTCTTCGGGGCGGATGCGCTCGCGCCGGGACCGCAGGAACATCCCCAGCTCGGAGTACTTCGCGCTGCTCATGACATCCAGTCTGCGGCACCTCGGGCCCGCGACACAGGGGATGACATCCCCTCGTACCCACCGCCCGCTCCGCCGATAGTGAAGAACATGACATCCACCGACACCGCATCACGAAACGCCGGACAGGTTGCCGTCGTCACCGGAGGTTCCCGTGGCATCGGGCGCGCGATCTCGCTCGAGCTCGCGGCCCGCGGCAGCACCGTTGTCGTCAACTACGCGGGCAACGCCACCGCTGCCGAGGAAGCCGTGGACGCCATCTCCGCGGCGGGTGGCACCGCAATCGCGGTCCGGGCCGACGTCGCCGACGAGTACGCCGTCTCCGCACTGTTCGACCGCGCCGAGGCCGAGTTCGGAGGCGTCGACGTCGTCGTCAACTCCGCGGGCCGCCTCGCCCTGTCCACCATCGCCGATCTGGATCTGAATGTTCTCGACGCGATCCACCGTGTCAACATCCGCGGCACCTTCGTCGTTGCCCAGCAAGCGGCGCGGCGGCTGCGTGCCGGCGGCTCGTTCGTGAGCTTCTCGACATCCGTGGTCGGTGCCCAGTTCCCCACCTACGGTGCCTATGCCGCCGGCAAAGGCGCCGTAGAAGCGGTCACACTGATCCTGGCCAGGGAACTGCGTGGCCGCGACATCACCGTCAACACCGTGGCTCCCGGCCCGACCGCGACCGCGATGTTCCTCGACGGGAAGACCGAGGAACAGATCACCACGCTGGCCGCCAATCCGCCGCTCGAACGCCTGGGCACACCGGAGGACATCGCCCGCGTGGTCGCCTTCCTCACCGGTCCCGAGGGGCACTGGATCAACGGCCAGATCCTGCGCGCCAACGGCGGCATGATCTGACGCCGAAACCGCCGACATCACCGAAAATCACACCACATAAGGAGATCACTATGCCGTTCGCCAACTTCAAGGTCCCCGCCGGCACCATCGACGACGAGGACAAGCGGAAGATCGTGGAACGCACCACCGAGCTGTATGTCGAGATCTACGGCGAACGCGCTCGCGCGACCACCGTTGTCCTTGTCGACGAGGTCGTCGACGGCGGCTGGGGAGTCGGCGGAAATGTCCTGGCCATAGTGGACTCGTGAATCGGAAAGACGGCGTCGGATCATGGCAGAAGACCTGATCGTGACTCGGACGCTGGTGATACCGGCGTCCGAGTTGCGCGAGCGTTTCTCACGCTCGTCCGGCCCGGGCGGGCAGCACGTCAACACCACCGACAGCCGGGTCGAGCTGTCGTTCGATCTCACCAATTCGCTCTCCGTGCCGGAACGGCTGCGCATCCGGATGCTCGATCGGCTGGCCACCCGCCTGGTCGACGGGGTGCTCACGATCGCCGCTTCGGAGCACCGGGCACAGTTGCAGAACCGCGCAGCCGCCCGCGAACGCCTGGCTTCGTTACTGCGTGACGCCGCTGCCGCCCCGCCGCCCGTTCGCCGCGCCACCAAGCCCTCGCGCGGCGCGAAGGAACGTCGCATCGCCGCGAAGAAGCGGCGCGGGATCACCAAGCGAAACCGTCGTGCGTTTCCCGACGACCAGTAGTGCTTTGCCGGGTCGGCCGGTGGGTTCTGTATGCCGATCGACGACCGGCTGCGACGGTCTCAACGGAGTAGGCGCGACCCTGTCATTGAAGCGCCTGTGGCCGTGGATGTGCGGGGTAGCGACATCACCGTCGCAGTGGGACCTGAGCTACCAGGAAGTCGTTGATGACTTCTGCCCATTCGGCGGGTCGTTCACTGGCGAGTGCGTGTCCGGAATCGAGTTCGACGAGCCGGGCGTTCGGGATTCCGGTCGCTAGTTCGGCAGCGTGCGAAGCCGATACGACCAAATCGTGCGCGCCGGCAATCACTACGGTGGGGACTCTGATATCCGCCGACTCCGACCGCACGTCGACTCGCGTCAGGAGGTCGAGTTGATCGTCGGCTCCGGCAGGTAGCGCCGGCCCGATCGTGTCGACCATGGCACCGATCTCACCGCCCGATCGGTCATCGAGCCAGCCGGGACTCCAGCCGAGCAAGGTCAGATATGCCGCCAACGATCGAGTATCTCCGGAAGCGGCCAGTCGTCGCCAGGTGGCGACGACCAATCGCAGGCGCGCATTGGGATGAGCGAATCCCGCCGACAACGCCAGCCCGGTCACCCGTTGACGGTGTCGAGTCGCGATCCGCACGGCCACTGCGGCCCCGGTAGAGAATCCCGCCACGGCGAACTGTTCCTGCCCGGCCTGTAGCGCTGCGTCCACCAGGCCGTCGGCAAGGCCGTCGAGAGTCAGCGGCGCTGTCGCGCGCGGCGTGCGCCCCGACCCCGGGTAGTCCGCCGCCACGACCGTATTCGCCTCGGCCAACTGCGACAGGATAGGGCCGAAACTGTCCTCGATATCGCTGCTCGCCCCATGGGCGAGCAGGACTCCCGGGCCGCTCCCGCAGACGGTCCCCAGGAATTCACTCGTGTTCTGCTGTGTCATGGACCCACGCTAAAATCTCACATCGATGTGAGAGTCAACTCGTAGCGGGCGGAGTGGGGATGCGAATCGGTGAACTGGCGCAGCGTACGGGTGTGAGCCATCGGCTACTCCGCTACTACTAGGAGCAGGGGCTGCTCACGGCCCGACGAACCGGCGGCGGCTTCCGCGAGTACGCGCCGACCGCCCCCGATACCGTCCGCCAGATCCGTGCTCTCCTGGCCGCCGGCCTACCCACCCGGGCTATTCGCGACATCTTGCCCTGCGCGCACGGCCCTGCACCCACTCTCGAACCCCACCCCGACATGCTCGCCCTGCTCCGCACCGAACTGGCCTCCCTCGACTCCCGCATCACCTGCCTGCGAGAAACCCGCGAAATACTGGCCCGCTACCTGTCCACCACGGAATCCGGCTCGACCACCATGCAGGGTTGCGCTCCATAGACTTTCTCGGCCGGTGATCATGGCATCAGCGCGCGGATTACGGAATCGATTCACTGATGGCACAGGAGATTCCGGTATCCGGTTAACATCGTGTCGACGCAGATGTCCCTCGCGTCGTCTCTCGTCTCATGACTATCGGCCGGCGAGCTCGGCGACGACCGGAGCGAGACTGTCGGCGGAGTCGGCGCCGAAGACGAAGTAGGAGAAGCCGCTCTCTTCCCGGCGTCGCTCGATTTCCTCGGCCGCGGCTGCCGGATCGTTCGGGAGGACGGTCATCGCGTCTGCCGCGCGAAGCGCGGCGGGGTCGGTATCGGGGGGCGCCATATGGGGAGCCACAGAGTCACCGATCACCGGCACGGCCAGCGCGAGCTCGACGTCGGCGCGGAACTCACGCGCCATACGTGCGACTTCGCGCCGAGGCTGAGCACCCAGCACGAAGGTGACCGTATCCGCGATCTCGGCCGCCAACGCCTGGGCCTTCGGACCGAGTACCGCCATGGCCACGGGCGTATGACGATCGGGGCCGTCGAGGTCTCGCAACGTTTCGACCGTCGCACGCACCTGTGCCAACCGTTGGTGCGGCGGTGGTACCGCGGGCATGCCCCTGTCGCGCAGTTCGTCCTCGATCCCAGGTCTGCCCGTGCCGATGCCCATCTCGAAACGGCCCTCGGTCAGCAGCGACAGCGAATGCGCTTCCCACGCCGTCAACCACGCCGGTCGGAACGGAGAGGCGTACACCCAGGTGCCGACGCGCAGGTCGGTCAGGGCCGCGGCGGTGGCCAGCATGGGGCCGGGCGCCGGTTGCGTCTGTGGGAAGTCGGGCACCAGGAGCGTCGAGTAACCGCTGTCGGCGATGCGGCGCACGCGGTCACGCCACGTCGGCACGTCGGTGGTGAGCGGAGCAACGACTCCGAATCGGAACGGTCTCGTCATGTTCGGACTCCTGTCTTCCGGTCGGTCCAGAGGAACAGACGACTGAGCCGCCCGAAAATCATCGACGCGGCCCAGTTCGGGTACACCCGCGCGAACGCTGCGAATCAGGTATTGCCGACTACGTTTCCAGTACTGCGGCAAAGGCCGCGAGTGCTCGCTCGTCGAACAGCACGAACCGTACGTTTTCGACGGTCGTTTCGGCGGCACGCACCGTCTCGACGGCAATTCGGGCACCGTCGTCCATCGGCCAGCCGAAGATGCCGGTGGAGATTGCGGGGAAGGCCACGGTCTCGGCGCCCAGTTCGGCTGCCACACGCAGGGATTCGCGGTAGCAGGAGGCGAGCAACGCCGAGCGGTCCTCGGTGTCCGACCATACCGGGCCGACGGTGTGGATCACCCAGCGCGCGGGCAGTTGTCCTGCGGTTGTCGCCACCGCCTGCCCGACCGGCAGCCCCTTGCCGAGGTGCGCGGCGCGCAGGTCTCGGCACTCCGACAGGATTTCCGGCCCGCCCTTCCGGTGTATGGCGCCGTCGACGCCCCCGCCACCGAGCAACGAGGAATTCGCGGCGTTGACCACCGCGTCGACCTGCTGTTCGGTGATATCCCCGCGTACTGCCTCCATTCGCGTCATCGGTCCATTGTGCTGGTATGGCCGACCACGATGCCATCGCATATCGGTACCGATCACCGAGCCGAAGTGTCGTCGAAATTCGCCGTCACACCGCCACAGCCGGCTCGGCTACAGTGGGTTCGCATGACCGGCACCGAGCTGGAGATCACCACAGACCTGGTCCGCGACCTGCTGCGGGAGCAGCACTCCGACCTCGCCGGTCTGACCATCCGCGAGGTGGCAGGTGGCTGGGGCAACCAGATGTGGCGTCTCGGGGACGAGTTGGCCGTACGTATGCAGCGCATGGATCCCACCCCGGACTTGCAGCTGAAGGAGCGCCGGTGGCTCCCCGTGCTGGCCCCGCGTCTGCCGCTGCCGGTGCCGACCCCGGTGCGATTCGGTGAACCGTCCGAGCGTTTCCCCAAGCACTGGACCGTGATGACGTGGGTTCCCGGCGAGCCGCTCGACCACGCCACGATCAGCCGCGGCGCCCATGCGGCCGATACGCTGGCAGCATTCCTGCGGGCACTCCACGTTCCCGCACCCGCCGAGGCGCCGATCGCTACCGACCGCGGCGCCCATCTCAGGGACTGCACTGACGGCTTCGAGGCCTTCCTCCGAGCCGTCGCCCCTGCCGACCTCGCCTCCGACGTCCGGGCGCTCTGGGACGATGCCGTCGCCGCCGACGCGTGGGAGGGCCCACCGGTGTGGGTGCACGGCGACCTCCATCCCGCGAATGTCGTTGTCTCGGACGGAACTCTTTCGGGCATAGTCGACTTCGGTGACCTGTTCGCCGGTGATCCAGCGTGGGATCTCGCCGCAGCATGGGTGCTGCTGCCCGCGGGCGCGGACGCGCGATTCTTCGACGTGTACGCGCACGCGGACGAGGCGGCGATCCGGCGGGCCCGTGGGCTGGCGGCTATGAAGAGCCTGTTCCTGATGCTCATGGGGCAGAACGGAGATCGGGGTCTTCCGGGCGGAAAGCCGCACTGGGGA
>NZ_BAFV01000116.1 GCF_000308515.1 Nocardia carnea NBRC 14403
CGATCGTTGCGGACGACCGTGCGTCCGCTGAGTGTGTCCGGGTGCCGGTCAGGGCAGCACGGCGGGCATGGTGTCCCACCCGCGGACGGTCGAGGTCGTCGACATCCGGGCCGCGGCGAGGTCGACGTCCCATTCCGGGAAGCGTCGTAGCACCTCTTCGAGGGCGATCCGTCCCTCGAGGCGGGCCAGGGCCGCGCCGAGGCAGAAATGTGCGCCGATCCCGAATCCGAGATGGGGTTGTGGCGGGCGGTGGATATCGAAAAGGTCGGCGTCGGGCGGGAATCGGCGGTGGTCGTGGTTGGCTGCCCCGATGAGAAGCATCATGACGCTGCCCGCGGGTACGCGGTGCCCGTAGTGTTCGATATCGCGGGTGACGTAGCGTGCGGCATGGGGCGCCGGCGGTTCGAGGCGGAGTAGTTCCTCGATCGCCCGGGGGATCAGTCCGGGGTCTTCGGCGAGCTCGCGGCGCTGGCCGGGGTGTTGGGCGAGAACCTTGCCCGCCCAGCCGATCAGCCGTGTCGTGGTCTCGTTGCCGGCGCCGGCCACCACGTTCACATACATCAGCAGTTCGTCGCGCGTGAGCCGCCGTACGGTGCCCGTTTCGTCCTCGAACTCGACGTTGAGCAGTTCGGTCACGATGTCGTCGGAGGGATGTTTTTCTCGCCAGTCGATGTATTCGGCGAAGATCCGGCCGTCGTCCAATCCGTCCGAGGCTGCCGTCATGGGGCGGCCGTCTTCGGTGGACACCTGCGAATTGGAGTGGTCCCGGACCGCCTCCTGGATTTCTTCGGGGATGCCCAGGAGCATGCAGATCACTCGCATGGGCATGGGGGCACCGAGGTCGGCGATGAAGTCGAATCCGGTGCCGCCGACGAGGGGGTCGAGGCTGCGGGCGCAGAATTCGCGCACCATCGGTTCCAGCCTGCTGATCGTGCGCGGCGTGAACATCCGGGCCACGAGCCGGCGATGGATGTCGTGGCGGGGCGGGTCCTCCATCACCAACAGCCCCGGCGGGATCTCGATACCGGCCTTGATCAGTTCCAGGACGTTGCCGCGGCCGGAGCTGTAGGTGGCGGTATCGGACAGACAGCTGTTGACGTCGGAATACCGGCTCAGCGCGTAGAAGTCGTGTTGTTCGTTGTAGTACAGCGGCTTCTCTTCGCGGAGCCTGCCGAACATCGGGTACGGGTCGGCGATGAGACCCGTGTCGTAGGGATCGAAGAAGACTTCGCTGGTTGCGGGGACGGTCATTGCCGTCGCTCCTCCCTGGGAGTGCCTACCCGAGTACATCGGTTCACCTCGGGCGGCTTGTCGGTCATCGCTCGGCGAGCGGCCGAGTGTCCGGACCGTACTTAAGATACGGCCATGCCACTAACATACGGACTCGTATGTGAAGTTGTCAGGCGTATGCGGTTTTTCTTTTGGCAGGATGGTGCGATGGTGGAGCGCTGGACCCGGGAACGACGCACCGAGCACACGCGCAGCCTGCTCGTCGACGCGGCCCAGGAGGTCTTCGCCGCCAAGGGCTTCGGCGCGGCGAGCCTCGACGATATCGCTGCCGCCGCCGGCTACACGCGCGGAGCGATCTATGTGCATTTCAAGGCGAAGGAAGATCTCTTCCTGGCCGTCCACCAACGGTATTGGCGGCGCTTCTTCGACAACTTCACCGAACTGCTGACCGCGGTCACCGAAATCGGCGAGGCCGAACTCGCCGAAATCGCCGGACGGTGGCGCCGGCTCGCCGAGAGCGGCGGCGCCCAGCAGGCCGCGCTGGGTTACGAATTCACGCTCTACCTGCTCCGAAATCCCGCGGCCCGCGCCCGCGTGGTAGCGCAGCAGCAGCAGGTCCACGACGAGCTCACGGCCTTCATCGTCGAAAGCCTCGGCAAGCTGGGTGCCACACTCGCCATTCCGGCTTCCACGTTCGCGCAGATACTGATCGCCACGAGCGACAGCATCATGCTGGCCGCCGAATTGAACAACACCGACCTGTACCGGCCGGTCCTCGAGCTGTACACGGCGGTCATCACCGTGCCTTGACCGACCGTCCTGGGGATCGGGATATCGCGCGGCCGGCACGATGGCCACGACGCGGGTGTGGTCGGCGGGATGCGTGCTCCTGCCGGGTCGCCGCCCTCAGGAGCCGGATTCTCCGTTACCGCGAGCAAGGGCCTGTGGGCCGTACCGGGAGGAGATCAGGGACCAGGGTTCGGCGTAGGGGCCACGGTGTTCGAAGCGCCGCTGCAGGGCCAGGGCGGTGCGGATCGCCGGCCGCAGGAGGGGGCCGGTCGTGCGGAGGGCGGCGCGCAGGAAACGCGGCTGGGCCCCGGCGACCCACGCGACCGTCTCCGGCCAATCGTGCCGTTGGAAGTCCAGCAGCGCTTGTGATTCCGTGGTGTCGAACCAGCCGGTGAAGGCCCATCCCCGGTCGTCGCCGGGGTTGCCGGGCAGGCTTGCCGACGGTCCGAGCCGGCCGATGCCCATGGCTTCGAACATGGAATCCTCGACCTCGCGGTGGGTGTGGACATAGCTGTCGTTACCGGCGATGAGCAGTACTTTGCCGTCGATGCTGTCGCGGCGGCCGGCAGCGTTGGCGAAGGCGAGCGCGACGTCGCGGGCATCGACGCCGTGCAGCCGGTTGTCGCCGGGGGTCGCGCGGATGAGCACGAGATGATCGGCGTTGATACCGGCGGTGGTATCGGGGGACAGCACACCGCCCAGCCGCAGGAAGGCATGGGGCAGACCGCTGCGGGCGATGACGCCTTCGGCCAGTACCTTGTCCTCGCCGTACTGGTCGATCGGGGCCACGGGTGTTTCCGCGGTGATGCGTTCGGGATGACGATGCGGATTACGGGAACCGTAGACCGCGGCGCTGGAAGCGAACAGCAGCAGCGGTGCGGCCGGTAGCTGCCGACCGGCGTGTACCAGGTTCTCGGTGCCGCCGACATTGATCTTCCGGGCCAAGCGGGGATTGCGATAGGACTGCGGGGAGAACATGGCGGCCAGATGGATGATCGTGCCGGGGTGGTGGTCGCCGACGAGCGTCTCGACGGCGTCGCGGTCGAGCAGATCGGCGAAGTGTGTGCGCAGGGCGCCCGGTTGTCTTGCCGCGACCAGTTTTTCCGCGGTGGCCAGGGCGGTGCCGGTGCGCAGATCTGTGGCCACCACGGTATGTCCCCTGGACAGCAGGAGTTCGGTGACGCGTTTGCCGACCTGGCCGAATGCGCCGGTGACGAGGACGGGAGCGCTCATGGTGCCTTCTTTCACGCCGGCCCGCGGGAAAGGTGTGCAGCCACGGGAATTCGCAGGAGCGATGCGAGCCGTCGAGGAGGGGGCGTCAGGGGAGTTTGACGACGGATAGATACATTTCGAGGATCGGCCGGTAGAGGTCGATATCGTCGAGTTGGCTTCCGAGTATCACGGAATCGCTGGTGGCGATGAGGACGTGGGCGAAGGCCAGGGGAGTGATCGTCAGGCTGCCACCGACGCGTTCGAGGTTCTCGGCGACGAATGCGGCGAGCTCTTCGGCCACTTCCAGTCTCTTGGCCGCTACGCGCGCGCGGGCCTCCGGATTGCGCAGGAGATAGAGGCTGAACTCGTGCCCCAGTGCGGCGTGTTCGGCCCCGCGGTCGCGGCCGAGCCGGCGCCACCGTTCGGCGACCCGGTCGAGTTCGTGCGGCCCCACCGCGGTGACGGTCGAGAGGACCTCGGAGAAGTTGTCGAAGTAGCGGCGCCAGTATCGGTCGCTCACCGCCAGGAACAGCTCTTCCTTCACCGAGAAGTGTTTGTAGATGGCGCCTTTCGTATAGCCGGCCGCGTGGGCGATGTCGTCGAGGGTGGCTGCCGCGAAACCTTTTTCGGCGAACACTTCCTCGGCGGCATCCAGGAGGAGCACACGGGTGCGTTCCAATCGCCGTTCTTTCGTCCAACGCTCGACCACGCGTTCGATCCTAACATGGATCTCAGATACCTATTGTGACTCCAGATACCCATTGGTATCTTGGCGGAGGGCCGGATGCCGGAACAGGCAGACCGCCGCGGAAGACCGACTTCCGTTGGGCGCCGGTGGTATCGAGCGCATCGCGGAGTCGCCGCCGGCGGCGAGCCGGCCCGTGAGCGCTGCGGAACGCAATCCAGAAGGGGCAGTTGCATGAGCGAACTGTCGAACGAGAAGACTCCCCAGATCACCGAGACCATCGGCGATGCGAAAACCCTGGGCACCCAGAAACGGCAGGTGAACAAGGGCATCTACCTCTGGGCCACCGCCGGCGGGCTGATCCTGGCGCTCCAGGTGTATGTCTGGACCAGATGGGTCACCGGCCCTTATTTCGAGCGGGTGCCCACCGGCCCGAACGATCCGCCGTTGCTCATGAAGACGATCCTGAGCATCTGGACGGCGGGCGTCCTGATCGGTTTCCCCATCGCCATCTACTGGTGGATCATCAGGCCGTGGTGGCGCGAGCGCCGGATCACCCTGGACGGCATACTGCTGGCGTCCATGGGCCTGATGTTCTTCC
Source organism: Nocardia carnea NBRC 14403 (assembly GCF_000308515.1). Lineage (GTDB taxonomy): Bacteria > Actinomycetota > Actinomycetes > Mycobacteriales > Mycobacteriaceae > Nocardia > Nocardia carnea. Next base: position 4,518 of record NZ_BAFV01000116.1, read on the forward strand.
AGGACCCGTTCCTGAACTATGTGAACACGTGGTGCACGTACAACACCTGGATGTTCAACAGGGGGTCGTGGGCACCGCACGTTCCGGGCTGGGTATCGCAGGAGGAGCCGGGCGCCCAGGTCGCCGAACCGCTACTGATGAACGTCCCGGGTTACGCATGGGGCGTGCTGCTCATCACGATCGGCGTGTGCTGGTTCATGCGGAAGGTCAAATCGCGCTGGCCCGGAATCAGCAACCTCCAGTTGGTCGGCGTCACGTTCGCATTCACCTTCGTCCTCGACTTCGTCATGGAAGGCTTGGTGCTTTTGCCGCTCGGGCTCTACACCTTCCCGGGCGCAATCCAGTCGTTGTCGGTCAACGCGGGTCACTACTACCAATGGCCGATCTACGAGGGCCTGATGTGGGGCGCGGTGCAAGCGGGCCTGGCCTGCCTGCGTTTCTTCACCGATGATCGCGGACGCACGATTGTGGAGCGCGGGATCGACCAGGTTCGAGGTGGTGTCGTCCGCCAGCAGCTCACCCGATTCCTGGCCATCTTCGCCGCCGTGAGTGCGATCTTCTTCGTCTTCTACAACCTTCCCGCGCAATTGGTCGGCCAGCACGCGGATCCCTGGCCCGAAGATATCCAGGAGCGTTCGTACTTCACCGGTGGTATCTGCGGGGAAGGAACAGACAGGCCCTGCCCCCATCCCGATCTGCCGATGCCACGCAACGACTCCGGGTACATCAACAAAGACGGTGAGCTCGTCCTTCCGGACGGAGTCGAGGTTCCCAAGATCGTGCCGTTCCAGCCGGAGGACTGATATGCCGACCACAGCCACAGCCACAGCGGTGAGCCGCCCCGGCGTGCAGCCACCGTTCTACCGGGCGGTCGGAGACGAGGCGGAAGTATTCCGCGCGGCCGCCTGCCAGGGACTGCCGGTCCTGTTGAAGGGCCCCACCGGTTGCGGGAAAACTCGCTTCGTGGAGGCCATGGCGCACGAACTCGGCCGCCCGCTGATCACCGTCGCCGGCCACGAGGATATGACCTCCGCGGATCTGGTGGGCCGATTCCTGCTCAAAGGCGGCGAAACGGTATGGGTCGACGGCCCGTTGACCCGCGCTGTCCGCGAAGGCGGTATCTGCTATCTGGACGAGATCGTGGAGGCGCGGCAGGACACCACGGTGGTCATCCACCCGCTCGCCGACCATCGCCGCGAGCTGCCCGTCGACCGGCTCGGCACCACGGTGCCGGCGGCGCCGGGATTCCAGCTGGTGATCTCCTACAACCCCGGATATCAGAGTGTCCTGAAGAACATCAAGGAGTCCACCCGGCAGCGATTCATCGCGATCGAACTCGGTTTCCCACCACCCGATATCGAGCGGGAGGTGGTGGCGCGGGAGGCCGGGGTCGCTCCGGAGATCGCGAACTCCCTGGTAACACTGGGTAATGCCATCCGGAATCTGGAGGGATCGCCGCTGCGCGAAGCGTCCTCGACCAGGATGCTGATTCTGGCCGGATCGCTGGTGGCGGGTGGGCTGAGCCTGCGCGCCGCCGTCCGGTCGGCAATCGTTCGAGCGCTGTCCGACGATCCGGATATCGTCCGAGCCCTCGGTGAACTCGCGGACGCCGTCCTGCCGTCGTCATGACCGCAGCCGAAGCGGAAGGTCCGGAACGGTTCCGGCTCCTCGCGACCTTCCTGGCCGGCCGGTCCGTCGCAGTAGCGGCGGCCCCGGCGGGCCAGGCCGCATATACCGACGGTGACGCCGTCTTCGTATCCGCGGGCCGGCCGGGCGCCTATCAGCGCAGTGAAGTACTGGTGCAGTGTGCTCTACTCCGGGCGGGAAGCCTCGACCCACGTGTGGTCAAGAGGCTGCGGGGGCGTCCGCACGTCGCGCGCCGCTATCTGGCGCTCGAAGGCAGGCGAGGGCTCACCGAGCTCGCCCGCCACGTTCCGCTCGCCGCCGCGCTCGCACCGTACGGGGAAGCGGCCACCGCCGCCGCCGGCGAATCACTCGACCTCGCCAGAGGTAAGGCGGTGATAGCCGAGCCACCGGAGTGGTTCGGGGTGATCGAACCCACGCGATTGCTGAAAGCGGGCAGCGGACCGAGCGCCCGGGCGACCGATAAAGACCTGCGGCTGGAATTCGATCTCCCCGAACGGGCCGAGCCCGAGGACGACGACGAAGACAACGACCCGGAGGGAAACGGCACCAGCCGCATTCTGAAACTGTTCGAAAACCCCATGGTCAACTCGGAGAAGCTCGCCGATCTGCTGCGGAAACTGCTCGGCACTTCGCGTGCTTCCGGTGACAGCGATGCCGGTGCCCAGATGCGGGCCGGATCCGTTCGGCGGGGCCGTACGGCCAGTGGCGACGCCCGTCCGCTGCCCACCCCGATCACATTCGTGGTCGACGGAAAACCCGGTGCCGTCACCGGAACAGGCGGAGCGTGGTACCCGGAATGGGATGTCCACGACAACCGGTACCGGCCCGAGTGGTGCCGGGTCCTGGACTTCCCGCTGACCACCGCCGCCGATACCTCCGCCGCCGCCGTCCCGCACGACGAGATGCTCCGGCGCCGGCTGGCCCGGGTCGGCCTGGGCCCCAAGGTGCTACGCCGGCGTCCCGACGGAGAAGAACTCGATATCGACGCCTTGCTCGATCTGGTCGTCGATATCCGGTCGGGCCACTCGCCGGCGGAGAACGTATACGCCGAAACCCGCAAACTCGCCCGCAATCTCGGTGTCCTCATCCTGTTCGACACGTCCGGTTCCGCTACCGATACCGATCCCGACGGTCTCGCCGTCCACGAGCACCACCGTCGCGCGGCCGCCACCCTCGCCGCGACGCTCGAGGAGCTGGGTGACCGTGTCGCCGTCTATGCATTCCGCTCCGACAGCCGCCACGCCGTCCACCTCGCGGCGATCAAAACCTTCGCCCGGCGGTTCGGCGCCGTCGAGCGTGCGCGCCTCGCGCAACTCGAACCTTCCGGCTACACCAGGCTCGGTGCCGGTATCCGCGGTGCCGGGCGCATTCTCGATACCGAAGCGGGCACACCGTATCGCCTGCTGCTCGTTCTCACCGACGCCCTGCCGTACGACCACGGTTACGAAAGCCGCTATGCGGAAGCCGATACCCGCAAGGCGGTCGACGAACTGCGCGCCGACGGGATCGCGAGCCTTTGCCTGACCATCGGCGCGGCCACCACCACCGACACGCTCGAACGCGTCTTCGGCCCGGGCGGATACGCCGACGCCGCGACGCTCTCCGGCCTGAGCCCGCATATGGACGAGTTGTTCTCGGCGGCGCTGCGCGAACTCAGCGCGCCGAAACCACGAGGCAGGTGAACGGCACCGAGTTCTCGCCCTCGAAAGGAAACAGCAGTGGACACAGAACAGCAATCGGCGGACTCCGCTCGGGCCCGCAAGGTCTATCACTTCGACCGCCATACTCCGGAGTACCGGGGCAGATTCGCCGCGATCACCCGGGAGATGCACGAGAAATGCCCGGTGGCCTGGACCGAAACCCATGGCGGTCATTGGGTCGCCGCCGGTCACCGGGAAGTGTTCGAACTCGCGCGGTGCCCGCATGTATCCAACGATCGCGACTACAAGAACGAGCGCCGCGGGTATCTCGGCATCACTATTCCGTTCGCCGAGACCCCGATGCCGATGCGTAACGGCATCTTGGAGATGGACGATCCCGAGCATCGGCGGTTCCGGGCGGTGCTCAACCCGTACCTGTCACCGAGTGCCGTCCGCCGGTGGGAGCCCTTCACCGATGAGCTGGTGCGGGCGTGTCTCGACGAGAAGATCGAGTCCGGCCGGATCGACTTCGTCGACGGTCTCGCCAATATCGTCCCCGCCGTCGTCACTCTCGGCATGCTCGGGATTCCGCTCGAGAAGTGGGTCGTCTACAACGAACCCTCGCACGCGGTGGTGTACACCCCACCGGATTCACCCGATCGGGAACGGGTGCAGGAACTGAACATGGCGATGGGCCTGGACCTGCTGGCGAACCTGCACGAGATCCGCGAGCACCCGCGGCCCGGACTGATCGACGGTCTGGCCCGACTGGAGATCGACGGTGAGAAGCCCGAAGATATCGATCTGCTCGGGATGCTGGGCCTGCTCATCGGCGGCGGGTTCGATACGACAACCGCGCTGACCGCGCACTCGCTGGAATGGCTGTCCGAGCATCCGGCCGAGCGGGAAACCCTCAGTCGTGAGCGCGAGCTTCTGCTGAACCCGGCGACCGAGGAATTCCTGCGTTACTTCACCCCCGCACCCGGTGACGGCCGGACAATCTCCGCGGACTGCGATATCGCCGGCCAGCGCTTCGAGGAAGGCGAGCGGCTGTGGTTGTCCTGGGCGATGGCGAACCGGGACCCCGCGGTGTTCCCGGACCCGGACACCGTGGTTCTGGATCGTAAAGGTAATCGGCACACCAGCTTCGGTCTCGGTATCCACCGTTGTATCGGATCCAATCTCGCGCGCACGGTGTTCAAACGGATGCTGGTGGCAGTGCTGGACCGCATTCCGGATTTCCACTGCGACCCCGAGGCGACCGTGCACTACGACACCATCGGTGTGATCCAGGGGATGCGCAAACTGCCCGCGACGTTCACACCGGGCCGCCGTTCGGGGCCGGGGTTGGACGACACACTCGTCGTCCTGGAACGGATGATCGACGAACAGGGGCTCGCCGCCCCGGTCACCGCCGGATCGTGATCGCGTACCCGGCCGGGGGCGTAACCGGCCGGGGCGATTACTCGCCGACGCCCCGGAGAGCTGCCGATTCGCAATATGGGGCACTAGCGGAAAACGTCTCATATGACGCAGACTGGGCGGATACAGAACACCGGTAGCGCTGCACCGGTGGCGGGATCCGAGGGGATGCGAATCGATGAGTCACGAGGAAAGCGGCCTACCGGACGGTCGGAGCACTGTCGCCGGTATCGATACCGAGCGGGTCACCGCCTGGTTTGCCGACCATATCCCGGGGGTCGTGCCGCCGCTGGGGTTCGATCTGATCACCGGCGGCCGGTCCAACCTCACCTATCGCGTCCACAACGATGGATACGGCGCGCGCTGGGTGCTTCGCCGGCCGCCCACCGGGAACGTCCTCGCCTCCGCGCACGATGTCGTGCGCGAGTTCCGGATCCTCGACCTGCTCGCGGGGACCCGGGTTCCCGTTCCTCCGGTCCTCGGGTATTGCACCGACCATGCCGTGACCGGTGCGGATTTCTATGTCATGGAATACGTGGACGGTATCGTTCCCGACAACAGCGAATCCGCCGCCGTGATCCCCCGGGCGTCCCGGGCCGCCCTCTCCCGCAACATCATCGACACGCTCGCCGCCGTCCACGCTGTCGATACGACGACCGGACGGCTGGCCGAACTGCGCAGGCCCGGTAGCTATCTGGAACGCCAACTGCGCCGCTGGCACCGCCAGCTCACCGCCGGCGGTGTCGGTCCCGGGCCGATCTGGGAGGTCCACGACCTGCTCGTCCGCCGGATGCCGGGCGAACGCTGGACCGGGATCGCCCACGGCGACTTCCGGCCGGGAAACCTGCTGATCGGGGCCGATGGAACCGTGCGCGCGGTGCTGGATTGGGAGCTGTGGACCGTCGGCGATGTCATGGCCGATATCGGCTGGCTCACCACTGCCTGGACCTCGGCCGAGCCGTTCGGGTGGGCTCCGGATCCCGCCGAGGGCTACCTCGACATCGACACGGTGCTGTCCCGTTACGCCGACATCACCGGCAGGTCTCTCGACGATCTGCCCTATTACCGGGCCTTCGCGCTGTGGCGGTTGGCAGCCATCGCGGAGGGGGTATCGGCGCGGTTCCGTGCCGGAGTGATGGGCGAGCAGGAAATCGACGTGCCGGAGCTGGCGGAGCGGCCCGCGCGGCTCGCCGAATCCGCTCGCGCGATCCTGAACGGCTGAACGATCAGCGGCTCACTCTCGAGCCCGGCCGGCAGTGCGCGATGCCGAAGCCGTCGGAGCGGTCGGCGGTGTGTCCGCCCCCCCGTGCCGGCGAGGCGGGTCTCGGTGGCGAATGGCGGTTGTGTCAGGCGAGGGCCTCGGTAGCGGCGGTTCCGGTAGCGGGTTCGTCGTGGTCGGACAGGCCGAGGCGGAGATGTTCGCTGTGGTAGACGGCCTGATCGAGCAGTTGCGCTACATGGTTGTCGTAGAGGCCGTAGACGATGCTGCGGCCCGAACGGGTGCCGGTGACCAGGCCGAGATTACGCAGTAGCCGGAGCTGATGGGATACCGCCGACTGTTCCATGCCCACGGCTTCGGCGAGTTCGGAGACTGCGCGCGAACCTTGGCGGAGTTCGGTGAGGATCAGTAGCCGGCTGGGGGTTGCGAGCGCCTGAAGTGTGGTCGCCACGCGCGCGGCGGACTCGGCGTCCAATCGCGCGGCGGGCCGGTCGCGGCCTTCGACCCCATGTCCCATGACCGTAGAGTCTAGCTCACTGTTATTGAATAGATGAAGACGTGTTCATTTATTCTGTTATGGTGGGCCGCCGTGCTCCGACCCTCTGGAGGTTTCTCGTGGTTTCGACCACTGCCACGTCCCGCCGACCGGCTGCCGCGCCGCAGGCGCCGCCGCGGCGAACCGGGCTGTTCGCGCTCCCCGAGGCGCACTGGGCGGGCGCAGCTCTGGTCCTTTTCCTGCTGGGCTCGGTCACGCAATGGCTGGGTGCACCGGCGTGGCTCTGGTGGGCGCTGTACCTGGCCTGCTATGTCACCGGAGGGTGGGAGCCGGGCCTGGCCGGCCTGCGGGCCTTGCGCCGGAAAACACTCGATGTGGATCTGCTGATGGTGGTCGCCGCCGTCGGTGCCGCGGCGATCGGTCAGGTCCTCGACGGTGCGCTGTTGATCGTCATCTTCGCGACTTCCGGTGCCCTGGAGGCCCTGGCCACAGCGCGGACCGAGGATTCCCTGCGCGGACTGCTGGACCTGGCTCCCGATACTGCCACCCGGCTCACCGCGGACGGCGGCGAGGAAACCGTCGAGGCCGTCGATCTGGCGATCGGCGATGTGATCCTGGTACGCCCCGGCGACCGGATCGCCGCGGACGGGACGGTGACCGCCGGTGCCGGCGAAGTGGATCAGGCCACGATCACCGGCGAATCGATGCCGGTGGACAAGTCCGCCGGCGACGAGGTGTATGCCGGAACCCTCAACGGCACCGGCGCCCTGCGGATCCGGGTGGACCGCCGCGCCGAGGACTCCGTGGTGGCCAGGATCGCCGGACTGGTCGAAGAGGCCGGCCGGACCAAAGCGAAAACTCAGCTGTTCATCGAGAAGATCGAGCAGCGTTACTCGGTGGGGATGGTCGCGGTCACCCTCGCCGTCTTCCTCCTGCCGCTCCTTTTCGGCGCCGACCTGCAATCCGCGCTGTTGCGCGCCATGACATTCATGATCGTCGCGTCACCGTGCGCGGTGGTGCTGGCGACGATGCCGCCGCTGCTGGCCGCCATCGCCAACGCCGGCCGGCACGGTGTGCTGGTCAAATCCGCCGTGGTGATGGAACAACTCGGCACGACCACCCGCGTGGCCTTCGACAAGACCGGTACGCTCACCCGCGGCGTCCCCGAGCTCACCGAAATCCGGCCACTGCCCGGAAGTCTCTTCGCCGAGGAGCAGATCCTGCGGCTGGCCGCGGCCGCCGAATACGGCAGCGAGCATCCGCTGGCCGGTGCCGTCGTGCGTGCTGCCCGCCGCCGCAGCCTCTCGCTGCCCACCGCCACCGAATTCGTCTCCCGCCCGGGACGGGGTGTGTCGGCGCTGGTCGACGGCCGTTCCGTCCAGGTCGGCGCCCCCGCCGTGCTGGCCGGCGTCACCGATCCGGCAGTTGCCGAGGTGTATGCACTCGTCGACGACCTCCAGCAGCGCGGGAATACCGCCGTGGTCGTCCTGTGTGAACGGAAACCCATTGCCGTTCTCGGGCTCACCGACGAGCTGCGCCCGGAGGCTGCTGCCGCGGTCTCCGGAGTCATCGGATCGACCGGCACCACACCGGTATTGCTGACCGGCGACAACGAGGCAACCGCCGGCCGGCTGGCCGGACAGGTGGCCATCACCGAGGTGCATTCCGGGCTCCTGCCCCAGGACAAGGTCGCCGCCGTGCGCAGGTTGGAAAGCGGCGGTGAGCGGGTGACCGTGGTGGGTGACGGTGTGAACGACGCGCCCGCCCTGGCCGCCGCCCACGTCGGGATCGCGATGGGCCGCACCGGATCCGACCTGACCCTGCAGACTGCCGACGCGGTGGTTGTCCGGGATGATCTGACCACCGTTCCCACCGTGATCGCGCTGGCCCGGCGGGCCCGGCGGATCGTGCTCGCCAATCTCGCAATCGCCGGTACCTTCATCGCTGTCCTGGTGCTCTGGGATCTCATCGGGCATCTCCCGCTCCCGTTGGGCGTGGCCGGCCACGAGGGGTCCACGGTGATCGTCGGACTCAACGGTTTGCGTCTGCTCAGCCGCCGGGCCTGGCGCCGGGCCGAACGGAGCAACGGGAGACGATCGGTCGCCGGAAGCCCTCGGTGACGGCTGTGCCACGCCCGGGTCGGGATGCGCTGACCGTCGTCGCCTTTCCGCTGCGTATCGGGCGCCGCCGTGCCCCGGAAAATCGGCGGCGTCGAAGTACTTTCGTCGTTTTCTCACGACGCCGTCCTATGTAGAATATGATTCTACCCATTGCGCGAACATGAATCTCTATGAGAAGAATGCAATTCTCATGAGGGTCGCGTCAGCCCGCATCAGACCGTGAAACGCGAGCCGGGCACCCCGCGGGTGCCGGGCCGGACGGTCGCGCGCTCCGGAAAGGCGAAGGTGGATGATGTTTTCCATCGTGAGGCGACTGGGCAGAGGCCTGCTGGTGGTCCTTCTGGTCACCCTGGCGGTCGTGGTGCTGCTGAGTTTCGCCCCGGGATCGGTCGCGGAGGCCATCCTCGGCGACGCCGCCACACCGGAAGCCGTCGCGGCGCTCAACAGCAAACTCGGCCTCGATGAGCCACTGTGGATGCAATACCTCAGCTGGATCGCCAATGCCGCCCAGGGTGATCTGGGAACCTCACCGCTCACCGGACAATCGGTGACAACGGCGATCACCGAGCGGTTGCCGGTGACGTTCCAGCTGGCCGCGATGTCACTCGTCATCGCACTGGTCAGCGCGGTCTTCCTCGCCGTGATCTCGGCGATGCGGCCGGGAAGCCCGGTCGACCGGGGGACCGCCGCGCTCTCCTCTGTTTTCCTCTCGGTACCCGCGTTCGTCGCCGGCCCGGTCCTCATCTACTTCTTCGCCGTGGAACTGGGCTGGGCCCCGGTGGCTGGATGGAACCGTATCGGTGACGGGATCGGGCTGAACCTGCAGTCCGCCCTGCTGCCGGCCATCGCGATGTCGTTGATGGAGATCGCCGCATTCCACCGGTTGCTGCGTACGGACCTGATCACCACTCTGCGTGAGGATTTCATCGGGGCGGCCCGCGCCAAAGGGATGAACGAATGGTACGTGATGTTCCGGCACGCGCTGCGCCCGTCGTCGTTCTCGCTGATCACCCTGGCGGGCATCAACCTCGGGCGCTTGATCGGCGGGACGGTGATCGTCGAAACGCTGTTCTCGCTACCCGGACTCGGCCAGTTGCTCGCCTCCTCGATCGTCTCCCGGGACCTGATCATGGTGCAGGGCATCGTCGCGTTCATGGCGGTCGTCTACGTCGTCATCAACATCCTGGTCGACTCGAGCTACGAGCTGATCGACCCGCGGGTCAGGAAGGTGGCCACGGTATGACCCGAGCCGAAGTCCGGATCGAGCGCGAGCAGCGGCTCGAAGGGCCGGAGAAACCGGAAGTCCCGCGGGTACGCACACCTCGCTCGATAGTGGTGTACCTCTCCTACGCCTGGTTGTTCGTGATGATCGCGGCGGCGATCTTCGCCGACCTGCTGCCCTTGGCGTCGTATTCGGTCCCGGTCGGCCCACCGCGGCAACCTCCGCAACTCGGATCACTCGATCTCCTGGCCGGTACCGACAATCTGGGGCGGTCGATGCTGTCCCGGTGCGTGTACGGCGCCCAGGTGTCGCTGCTGATCGGTACGGTCGCGACTCTCATCGGCTCGGCACTCGGGTCGAGTATCGGGATGCTGGGCGGCTATTTCCAGAAACGCACGGATGCGGGCATCCGGTTGCTCAGCGATACGATGCTGGCGTTCCCGCCGCTGATCCTGCTGATGGCGCTGACGGCGGTCTTCGCCCCGGGCCTGGGCACCCTGATGGTCGGCCTCTCACTGATCATCATCCCCTCGTTCATCCGGCTCGCCCGCGCGAACACGCTGACGTGGACGGCCCGGGAGTTCGTACTCGCCGCCAGGAACATGGGTGCCGGGCACGGCCGGATCCTGGGCCGGGAAATCCTGCCGAATGTGCTGCCACCGCTGCTGGCGTATCTCCCGATCGTCATGGCGGCGCTCATCGTCGCAGAAGGATCGCTGAGCTTTCTCGGGCTCGGCATCCCACCCCCGACACCGAGCTGGGGCGGCATGATCTCCGACGGCAAGGACAGTCTTGCCACCGCACCGCATCTGGTCTTCGTGCCCGCCGCGGTCATCTTCTGCACCGTTTTCGCCTTGAACCAGGCGGGCGACCACCTGCGTGGCCGGTTCGATCGCACGATGCGCGACTGACATTCCGCCGCTTCTTTTCTCGCTTCTCCTCTGAGAGGAACAATGATGTTCCGACAATCGCTCTTTCGTTCGATCGCTGTGTGTTGCACCGCTCTCATCCTGGCCGCCTGCGGCGGAACCGGAGCAGTCACCGGCACCGGCCCCGGCGGCGATCCGGTGGCCGGCGGTACCGCCCAGATCACCCAGATCAGTGAACCGCGCACCCTCGACCCGGTTGCCATGGGAAACCAGTGGGTGATCAACGCGTTGCTCGGCAACGCCCTGTACGGGACGTTGATGGTCAACGATCCCGATAGCGGGGAAATCGAATACACCATGGCGACCGGCTTCGCCACGCGAGACGGGGGCACCACATTCGATTTGACGTTGCGCCCGGATCTGCGGTTCTCCGACGGGACCCCGCTGGATGCGGCGGCCGTGAAATACAACTGGGACCGGTTCCCCGACCCGGCCAACGGATCGTCCTATGTCGAGGATGCGGCGGTGATCGCGGCGACCGAGGTCGTGAACCCGACCACGCTGCGGGTGACGATGCGGCACCCGATACCGCATTTCGCCTACACCATCGTGGAAAGTTCGATGAACTGGATCGCCTCGCCCCGGGCACTGCAACCGGGGCGTGCCGCCTTCGACCGTGCCCCGGTGGGCGCCGGCCCGTTCACCCTCGAGCGATGGGCACGCCAAGATGTGATCGAGCTCGTCAAGAACCCGCAGTACTGGGATGCGCCGAAACCGTACCTCGACCGGATCGAGCTGCGCACCTCCGGCGACTCCGTCCAGGGCTACAACACGCTGATCAGCGGTGGTTCCGACGTGATCATCAGCTCCAACTGGGGAAGTATCGAAAAGCTGGAGAATCAAGGCTTCCCCACCGCCGTTTCGCCGCTGCACGGCGGACAGCACCTGTCGCTGAATATGCGGCGCGCGCCGTTCGACGATGTCCGCGCCCGCCGGGCCGTCGCGGCCGCCCTCGATGTGAACGCGCTCAACCTGACGATCTACAACGGAAGCGGGGAACTCCCGACCACGCTGTTCCGCGAAACCTCCCCGTACCATGCGCCGGATCTGCCCCTGGACACGCACGATCCGGCGACCGCGCAACGGTTGTTCGACGAGCTGGCGGCCGAGGGCAAGCCCGTGAAGTTCACTTACACCACCACCGCGCAGACGGAGAACCGGCTGCTGGCGGAAAGCGTCCAGGCTCAGCTCAGCGCGTTCGACAATGTCGAAGTCGAAGTGGAGGTCATCGATATCATCGATCTGATCAAGCTGCGTTATACGCACGATTTCGACGTGATGACCGGCGGCGCGTTCTTCGACGATCCCGAGCCGCGACTGGGCACGGCCTTCCACGGGGACTCGAGCCGCAACACCGCCGGTATCGACGACGAGACTTTGAACGCGGCACTCGATACCGGCCGGACGTCGACGGATGTGGAGCAGCGCAAGGCGGCCTACCGGACGGTTCAGGAACGGTTGATCGAACTGATGCCCGCCATCTTCTACACCCGCACTGTCGCGGGCGCCGCCACCGGGAAGAACGTCGGCGGCCTCACCATGTACGGCGCCGGCTCGGTCCGGCCGGAGGAGCTGTGGATCGCCGAGTAGCGGGCAGGTCCCGAGGAGAGCTGAGAACCATGACTGCTCAACCGAATCTGCAGGTGCGAAACCTGCATACCTATATCAGTACCGAACGCGGTGTCGTGCGAGCGGTGGACGATGTGTCCTTCGATGTCGACCGCGCTCAGGCACTGGGCGTGGTGGGTGAATCGGGATCCGGGAAGTCGGTGATGGCCCGGGCGATCATGGGCCTGCTGCCGCCACGCGCCGGATACTCCGGGGAGGTGATGTTCCGCGGCCGGAATATCCTCGCGCTGTCGAAGAAGGAGAAGCTCGACATCTGGGGAAAGCAGATCGCCATGGTTTTCCAGGACCCCGGGCGGTCGCTCAATCCGGTCGTACGCGTCGAACGCCAGCTCACCGAAGGCATGCGCAAACACCTGGGAACCGGCCGTTCCGAAGCGAGAACGCGCGCCCTCGAGCTCCTGCGCGAGGTCGGGGTTCCGGATCCGGAACGGCGGCTACGCAACTACCCGCACGAGATGTCCGGTGGGATGCGGCAACGAGTGATGATCGCCATCGCCCTGGCCTGCGAGCCCGACCTGCTGATCGCCGACGAACCGACCACCGCCCTGGATGTGACGATCCAGCGGCAGATCCTCGACCTGCTGCGCCGCGTGCAGCGGGACCGGGGGATGTCGCTGATGCTGATCAGCCACGACCTGTCGGTGGTCGCGGGTCGCACCGACCGGGTGTCGGTCATGTACGCCGGGCGGCTCGCCGAATACGGCGCAACCCGGCAGGTCTTCACCGCCCCTCGCCACCGTTACACCCGGGCCCTGATGGATGCCACGCCGACGATCGGTCGCGAGCGGTACGCCCCACTGCGGCTGATCGAGGGCGGCTTACCGGATCCCGCAGCACCGCCTCCGGGCTGCCGGTTCGCGCCGCGGTGCGGCCACGTCGCAGATGAGTGTCGCGAGGATCCCGGCCCCGCGCTGACCGAAATCGCCGCGGACCACTCGGTGGCGTGCGTGCATCCGGTTCCCGGAACCGCAACAGTCCCTTCGAAATCCGGTGGTGATATCCATGGCGGGTAGCGGAGCCGCGCATCTGCGCGACGAGCCGGCGCTGCTCAGCGTCCGAGACCTGGTGGTCGAGTACGACACCGACGGCGGGACCGTTCAGGCGGTGTCGTCGGTCAGTTTCGATGTGCTACCCGGCGAAACCCTCGGAATCGTCGGGGAATCGGGGTGTGGGAAGTCTACGACCGGCCGGGCCGTACTCCGCCTCGACAAGCTGAACTCCGGCCGGATCGCCTTCGCCGGCGAGCAGATCGACGAGGCCGACGGTCGCCGCATGCGTACGCTGCGGCGCGAGATGCAGATGATCTTCCAGGATCCGGTGGCCTCACTGAATCCGCGCAGGCCGGTACGCGATATCGTGGTCGAGGGCTTGGCCGTGGCCGGGAAATCTGCGGACGAACGCGAGTCGACGTCCGAGGAAGTGCTGGCGAAGGTCGGGATAGACGAGCGGCTCGCCGGTTCGTTACCCCGGCAACTGTCCGGTGGTCAGGCTCAGCGTGTCGCGATAGCGCGGGCGCTGGCCGTCGGTCCCCGGCTGCTGATCTGCGATGAACCGGTATCCGCGCTGGATGTCTCGGTGCAGGCGCAGATCCTCAATCTCATTTCCGAGCTCAAGGCCGAATACGACCTGACCGTGGTGTTCATCAGCCATGACCTCGGTGTCGTGCGCACGATCAGCGATAACGTCATGGTCATGTACCTCGGCAAGGTATGCGAATTCGGCGACGCCATCGAGGTGTACGACAACCCGGCACATCCCTACACCAGGGCGTTACTCGATTCGGTACCACTCGCCGACCCCGAGGAAGGTTTCGCGGGGCCGGCGCTGGCGGGTGATATTCCCTCACCACTGGCACCACCACGCGGCTGCCGTTTCCGCACCCGCTGCCCGTACGCTCAGCAGCGGTGCGCAGAGGAGGAACCCGAGGTCCGGGAGGTCCGGCCGGGGCAGTATGCCGCCTGCCATTTCCCGCTGAGCGAAGCCTGAGCCCGAATTCTCCGCTCGGTGTCACCGATAACGCAGCGGAGCGAATAACGCCCACAGTCGAAACACCGGCCCCTGTTTCGGCGCGGAGATATCCGGCTCGGCGGTGCTTTTACCGATAGCGAATTCTGTGCCGGGGATGCAGGAAACCTCGGCTCGTTATCGCGATCAGCGAGGAGTTTTCCGACGCATTCCGGCGCCGTCTCGAGCGACGGTGACAGGCCGTACCGCGGAGAATCCGTGAGTGAGAGCGACGCTATCGCACCGGATCCGGGTCGAACCGACCCGTGTCCGACTCGGCAGTCGTCCGCCGACTCGGGCACGCAGCACGATCGCAAGGTGTGCCGGCTCGGTCGAGCCACGTGCGCGCCCGTTGAGCCGAGGTGGTGCGGAGACGATCTGCCTAGGTGCGGCGGTCGCGCCTTCCGTCGACGATCACACCGGCGGCCGCCTCGAACGGTTTCACAATGGTCGTGAAGTCCGAGTCCGGGCCCTCGGATTCGGTGGTCGCCTCCCAGCTCCGGGCGACCGTTTCGGCGAGTTCGGTGGGAGTGCCGAGCTTCGCGGCCTCCTCTAGGTAGAGCCGGACGTCCTTGGTCATGAGCCCCGTGGCGAAGCCGAAGTCGAAGGTGCGGGGCAGCACCGAGCGCGGGAATTTGTCCCGGCTGGCATGGGTCGCGCCCGAGCCGGCGTTGAGTACATCGATCATGACGGTGGGGTCCAGGCCGGCCTTCACGCCCATGACCAGCACTTCGGCCGTGGCGGCCAGGGTGGCGGCGGCCATCAGATTGTTGATCAACTTCATCGTCTGGCCGGCACCGGGCTCGGTGGCCACGAGATACGGCCGGCCCAACATCTCGAGAAGTGGCGTGACGGAGGAATATTCGTCCGCCGGCCCCGACGCCATGAGGGCAAGGGTGCCGTGACGAGCTCCCGCGACACCGCCGCTCACGGGACAGTCCAGCATGGCGATCCCGCGATCGGCCAGCAGTGCCGCCAGCTGCCGGGCGGTATGCGGGCCGATGGTGGAGAGTTCGACGAGCCGGCGGATCCGGGAACCGTGAATGACGCCCTCGCGTCCGGTGGCGACTTCCAGGGCTGCCTGTGGTGTCGGCAGGCTGGTCAGCACCGTCTCGGCGCGGTCGGCCACGTCCGCGGGGGAGGTCGCGGCGGCGGCGCCGAGCGCGACCGCACGGTCGATCGATTCGGCGCGGGCGTCGAACACTACGAGCCGGTGCCCGGTTTCCCGCAGCCGGGCGGCCATCGGGAACCCCATGTTGCCCAGCCCGATCAAGCCGATGTCCACGGTGCCCACTAGTCGTTGTCCGTCTCGGCGAATGCTTCCCGGGCGATCCGGAAACCGTCGACCGCAGCCGGTACACCGGCGTAAACGGCGACCTGCAGCAGTACCTCACGGATCTCGTCGCGGGTCACCCCGTTGTTGAGGGCTGCTTCGACGTGGGTGCGCAATTCGTGCGGCCGGTTGAGTACCGAGAGCATGGCGAGGTTGAGCATGGAACGCGTTTTCGGCGAAAGTCCATCGCGCCCCCATACCGCTCCCCAGCAATACTCGGTGACGAGGTCCTGCAGCGGCCGGCTGAAATCGTCGCCGGCGGCGTTACGGACGTAGTCCGCGCCGAGCACCTGGGTGCGGATCCGGCGACCCTTGTCGTAGGTGTCCTGGTTCATGGACGGCTTTCCTGCCTGTAGTGGGTGGCGGCCCCGGGCCGGGGCTTAATTCCAGGCCTCGTCGCCGGCGAGCGTCGTGCGGTGCATGGTCCGCTCGGAGGCCGGATCGTAGGGCAGGGCCCGGTGCAGCATGCCGGTGTTGTCCCAGATCACCAGGTCACCGGCCGACCATTCGTGGGTGTAGCGGAAACGGTGCTGGGTGGACCACTCCAGGAGTTCGTCGAGGAGTTCGCGGCTACGATCCGGCGCCATACCGACGATATGGTCCGCGGTGGCGCCGATGACCAGCGAGCGCCGGCCGTCGCGGCGCCGCCATACCAGCGCGCTCTCGTGGGTGGGGATCCGGCGCCACTGGGCGAGTTGCTGTTCGGTGGGGTCGGGGTGCACCGCGCGCTGCGCCGCCTCGAGGCTGTGCACCACCCGCAGGCCCGCACAACGTTTGCGTTCGCTCTCGGGCAGGTTCTCGTAGGCGGCGTAGGTGCTGGCGAATTCGGTACCGCCGCCGACCATTGCGACGTGCCGTGCGGTGAGCATGGTGGCCTTTGCGGGTACCCGGTTCGTGGTGTCGTCGATATGCCAGCAGAAGGTTCCCTCGAGGTATTCGGCGGTGGGGTTCTTGGCGGGATCCAGCGAAACAGTGAAGATCTCCCGGCCGCCGGGCGCCAGCACGGTGCCCAGTTTGCGGCTCAGTTCGAGCTGAGCCGAGTCGTCGAGGTGGGCACCGCGAATCAGCAGTACGCCGCGCCACTTGATCGCCTCGCGGATCCGGGCGACCGTGGTATCGGACAGTAGATCGCCGGCATCGATCAGTTCGGCTCCCAGTTCGGGGCTCAAAGCCACTGTTTCCGTCATCGGAACATCTCCTGACATTGTTGTGCGTCATGCTTCTCGGACCGGCGGAGGCAGCCGATCGGCGCGAGGGGCGACCAGAACCGGTGGGGGCGTGACAGTTTCACCACTACGGTTTTGGTTGCCGTGACCGCGTCGAGGGCCGCAAGGCCCTTCTCCCTGCCGTACCCGGATTTCCGGAACCCGCCGAACGGCAATTCGACACCGCCGCCGGCACCGTAGGTGTTGACGTAGACCTGTCCGGCGACGACTTCGGCCGCCAGCCGGTGCGCGCGGGAGAGGTCCCGGGTCCACAGCGCTGCCAGCAGGGCGTACTCGGTGCCGTTGGCCAGCGCGAGTGCTTGGTCGTCGTCGGTGAATGTGTTGACGGTGAGCACCGGTCCGAAGATTTCCTCCTGTGCGATGGTGGCCGCCGGATCGACCCCGTCGATGAGCGTCGGTGGGAAGTAGCAGCCTTCGGACAGGTGATCGCCGGCGGGAACGGCGCCACCGCAGAGGATTTCGCCCTGGGTGAGCCCGTCTACCATTGTGGCGACCCTCGTTTGTTGTTTGCGGGAGATCAGCGGTCCGAGCCCGGGATCGTCCCGGCCGCGACCGAGGGTGACCCGGGCGAAGCGCTGGATCACCTTGTCCACCAATGCGTCGTGGACCGATTCCTCCACGAGTAGACGTGAACCCGCCGAACAGGTCTGTCTGGCGTTCTGCAGGATCGCCCTGGTGACGAATTCCGCCGCGATATCCAGATCGGCGTCGGCGAAGACGATCTGCGGGGATTTGCCACCCAATTCCAGAACGGCCGGTACCACGCGCTGTGCTGCTGCGGCGGCTACCTCCGAGCCGATACGGGTGGAACCCACCCCGAGGGCGCGGGAGGCCACTTGGATACGCCCGATCTCGAGTCCGCGCATCATCTGCCCGAATCCCCGGCCCTCGGTGCCCCCGAGGAGTGCGTCGGCGGGGACCCGGAAATCGTCGAAGGCGAGTTCACAGCTTTCCACGCCTTTGTATCCGAGCTTGGGGAGATCCCGGGAGACGGCGAACCCGGGCCCGGGTTCCGCCAGTAGAACGCTGATGCCGCGGTGTGCCGGGACCGCCGCCGGATCGGTCTTGCACAGCAATGCCACCAGCCCGGATCTGCGTGCGTTGCTGATCCACGTCTTCGATCCGTTCACGACATAGGTGTCACCGTCGCGGCGGGCCACGGTGCGCAGGGCCTGCAGGTCCGAGCCGCCGCCCGGCTCCGTCAGTGCCATCGTCGCCCGTAGTTCGCCGGTCGCCAGTCGCGGCAGATAGCGATCCCGCTGCTCGGCGGTTCCGTAATCCAGCAGCAGTTTCGCTACGACCGTATGGCCTCCCATCGCCCCGGCCAGGCTCATCCAGCCGCGGGAGAGTTCCTCGGTGACCAGGGAATAGCAGGTCGTGGAGACCTTGCCGTCGCCCCACGGTGCCGGGATCGCCAAACCATATATCCCGATCCGCTTCATCTGCTCGATCAACCGCTCCGGGTAGATGTCGGCCTGTTCGAGCCCGTGTGCCACCGGTTCGACCTCACGGTCGACGAAATCACGGACCGTGGCGACGAACTCGGCCTCGTCATCGTCGATTCCGTAGCTGTTCACGACCTCGCTCGTCACCGGACCAGCCGTCCGGTGCGGGCCAGGTCGCGGCCGTGCGGTAGGCGCCGCGAGGCGAGGCCGGTGCGGAAATCCTCGGTGGCTGCTACGGCCTCGGCCTCGCCGCGGACGTCCCGCAGCGCCTGTCGTTTGAAAGCGCGGGCGGCGTGACTGAGCCGGTGGGTGGTGGATTCGGTTCGGCCGACGGCTTCCTCGGCGTACCGGCGTCCCCAGATCGAGACCTCGATCAGCCCGCGGTCGAGGCACTCCTGGACTCGTCCGCGTAGCCGGGCCTCGGTGGTTATCAGTGCCGCCGAGATCGCTACTGCCTGCGGCTGTGGCCCCCGGTGCCGATGGGCGAGCACGGAATCCAGGTCGAGTGCTCGTGCGCCCAGGATCCAGGCCGGGCGTGGATTGCCCAGATCGCCGGCGACCACCGTAACCTCCCAGCCGGCCATCGAGAGATCGAATATCCGCCCGCCTGCCGCGTTCACTGCATCGTCCATGCTGATCCCCAGCACCGCCAGGCGCGGCCGCAGGGGCTGGTGGGCCGGGCTGTGGAAGTACGCGAGGGTGCCGATGCGCGTCACGTCGTCCGGTGGCGGTGGCAGCGTGGAGGCGGATGGAGTCATGAGTTCTCCCTCGTTGCGGAGCGGCCGGAACGGCGGGTGCCGGAGAGTCGGCTCCGTTATAAGTATCCGATCCCGTATACTTTTAGCATAGGGCCCGGACGGCGAGGAAGTGATTGTTTTCGAGCCATGCTTCAGCGCGGCGTCGCACCGCGGAGGAACAGCCGGACGGCATGCCGGAGGTGGCGTTCCTCTTGTTGCTTCGACCGGAAGAGTCCGAAATCGGCCATCCTGCCCGGAACCAGTTCCACCATTGCGAGGAAATGTTCGGCGGCCGTCTCGATATCCTCGACGTCGACAGTGCCCTCGGTGGTGCCGCGACGCAGTACTCGGACAACCGCCCGCTGCCGCCCGGACCACATCATCGAATCCGTGCTGACCGCGAATTCCGGGAACCTGGCCGACTCGTTCATCGCGATCCGCATCAGGCGGACATTCTCCGGGTCGAGTGCGCGGTCGAGGGCCACCCGGCCGATCTCGAGCAGCGCTGTCTCCAGGTCCTTGTCGTCGACGGCGGGAGCATCCTCGGGGGAGTCGTATTTCGACAGCGCCCACGGAATGACATCGGCGAACACGGAGCGTTTGTCCGGGTAGCGCGCGTACAGTGAACGTTTCGTGATCCCGGCCTTCCGGGCGATGGCCTCCATCGTCGCGCCGTCGTAGCCGGACTCCAGGAACGTGGCGACCGCGGCCTCGCGGACCGCCTGGTTCAGCTTCTTGGCCTCGGCCTGTGTGGGTCGGCCGCGTCTCGTCTCCACCATATGGGCAGCCTATCGTCCGGCCAGGGTATAATATACGCTAAAGTATACTTATTTTGCGAGGCCGTTCCGCTCCGTCGGCGCGGTATGTATTCCCGCACCACCTGGATCGGAGTGCTGATGACGATTCCGCCCACCGCCGACAGCCCGGGGCCCGGTGTGCGGCCTACCGCCGAGGGGATCGTTTCCGGATTGGACTTGACCGGCCGCACCTGTGTGATCACCGGGGCCTCCGCCGGCCTCGGCCGGGAATCCGCTCGCGCCCTCGCCGGCGCCGGGGCCCACGTCGTCCTGACCGCCAGGCGTGACGATGCCCTCGAGGCAGCTGCTGCCGAGATTCGCCGGGAAATTCCCTCGGCGCGGCTGTCGACCGTCGTCCTGGATCTGGCTTCGCTGGACGGGATCCGGGTCGCCGCCGCGCGGATTGCCGAACTCGCACCGGCAATTCATGTGCTCATGAACAACGCCGGAGTGATGTTCACACCGTTCGCCCGCACGGCCGACGGGTTCGAAGTGCAGATCGGCACCAACCATCTGGGTCACTTCGAACTCACCCGACTGCTCCTCGACCGGCTGCGTGCGGCCGACGGGGCCAGAATCGTCAACCTCGCCTCGGAGGGGTACCGGCTCGCCGACGTCGACCTTGCCGATTCGCAATGGGAGAAACGGGACTACGACAAGTTCCTGGCCTACGGTGCGTCCAAAACCGCCAACATCCTGCATGCCGTCGAACTCGACCGGCGGCTGCGCGATGACGGAATTCGCGTCTGCGCGGTACATCCGGGCCGGGTTGCCACCCGGCTGGCCCGTCATATGACCCGCGCGGATATTGCCTCGGTTCCCGTTGCCCGGGCGAAAACGCCTGGCCGGTCCCGTCCCGATCACGGTGTTCGCACACCGCAGGAAGGTGCCGCGACCCAGGTGTGGGCGGCGGCGCATCCGGAGCCGCTCGGCCTCGACGGCGTGTACTTCGCGGACTGTGCTACCCAGCTCGATATTGCAGGCTATGCGGTGGACGCCGATCGGGCGGCGCAGTTGTGGGAACTCTCCGAACGGTTGTGCCGGTAAGGTTTCAGCGCGGCCGCAGGCCGTCGAGTAGTAACCGCACCATGAACTGCACGCGCTGGTCGAGTTGTGCGGCACTCGGCGCGCGACCGGCTTCGATACTGCGTACCTGGGTGCCGACGACCATGCTCATGAACGCGCGCGCGGCGAGGTCGGTATCGGTGGTGGTGATCTGTCCGGCCGCCGCGGCGCGGTCCAATACCTCGGCGACGAACGCGACGACCGGTCCTGTGTTCAATGTGGTGCTGAGGGTGAAGATTTCGGGGAAACGCACGTTTTCCAGAGCGAGGATCCGGTGCAGCCGGCGACCGTTCGGGGTCATGGCCTGATCGATCCGGAGTCGCGCGACCGCCTCCAGTGTTTCGGCGAGATCGCCGTTGTCCAAGCTCTCCAGCACTTCTCGTGGTACGGCCTGTGCTTCGATCGCGCGCCGGACGGCGGCGAGGAACAGGGCAGCCTTGTCGGTGTAGCGGGCGTAGACGGTGCGCTTGGCCATATGGACCCGAGTGGCGATCAGCTCGATCGTGGTCTGCTCGTAGCCTCGTTCGAGGAACAGGTCCAATGCGGTGTCCAGTAGTTCCACCTGTCGCGCACGGGCTTGTTCCTGTGTCGGACGTCCGGCTCCCCGCGGCCGATCGCGCCCTTCGCTCGTCGTCTCCACAGACGTCAGTTCATCGTATTCGGTCCATGGGTGTCGAGCGGGGTGCTACATTAATGACACCTGACAGGTGCTATTAAATCGCAGGGGTACGTGATTCTCGAAGGGTGGCCCATGATTCCGGCCATAGAACAACTGACCGAACTTGCCGACGACCCGAACCGGTTCGATCACTCTGCTGCCGAGCTGCATGAGCTGCAGATCGCGGCACTGAACGAGCGGTTCGAGGGGCGGCGCGATCGGATCGGTCTACTGAAACACCGCGCGGACGAAGCAGGCATCACCGAGATCTGCCGGTTCGAGGACATGGTCGCGCTGTTGTTTCCACACTCGGTCTACAAGAGCTACCCGGAGAGCTTCCTGACCGCGCACCGATGGGACCGGCTCGGCAAATGGCTGGGAACACTGTCCTCCCATCCGATCGCCACGATCGAGACAGCGGATATTCCCGGCATCGATCAGTGGATCGAGCGGCTGCACCAGGCGGGCCACTATGTGTCCTGTTCCAGCGGGACAACCGGGAAACCCGCCATGCTGCTCGCCTCCGAGGCCGATATGGCGTGGTCACGCCGAGACACCGTCAATCTCTTCGCCTGGGGCTCCGGTGTTCCACCGGCCCGGGACAGGCGAATGATGGGAATCGGCCTGACGGCGTCGGTGCCCAAGAACATCGTCATCGGTAAAGCCCAGCAACAGGCGTACGGCGATCCGGAGAAGGATGCGTTCCGATTGCCGGTATCACCTCTCACAGTCGAGGCGATGACCGGCCAGGTGCGGCTACGCCGCATGATCGCCGACGGCACCGCGTCACCGGACGAGCTGGCCGCCTATGAGCGGACGTCGGCGCAGCGCCAGGCCGAACTCGACCGAGCGCTGATCGCCGGCGCGGAGGCGATGATCGAACACCGCGCGGAAAAGCTCTACGTCTCGGGGATGTGGAGCACCCTGTACCAGGTCGCGGCGCTGGTCCGGGAGCGCGGTTTCGGGTCCGCCGATTTCCATCCCGACAACTGCATCTATGTGGGCGGCGGCCTCAAACGGGCCCAACTACCTTCCGATTACCGGCAATTCGTGTACGAGACGTTCAACATCCCACCCGGCCGGGAGTTCCAGAACTATTCCATGCAGGAGCTCAATTCCGGCATGCCGAAGTGCCGGGGCGGAAATCGCTATCACATTCCGCCGTGGGTGGTGCCCTTCGTACTCGACGACGCGGGCGAAACCCTGGTGTCCCGCGGCCGGGGCGAAGTGGAAGGGCGGGCCGCCTTCTTCGACCTTTCGCTCGACGGCCGCTGGGGCGGAATCATCACCGGAGATCGGATCGTCGTCGACTTCGGGCCGTGCACCTGCGGCAACAAGGGGGCGTCGATCGCCGACTCCATCGTCCGCTACGCCGATATGGCCGGCGACGACAAGATTGCGTGCGCCGGTACCGCCGACGCCTATGTCCGGGGGCTCGTATGACCGCCATCGAATCGCAGCAGGCCGCCGACACGGCGTTGTCCGCGCCGTTCTTCTTCCGCGGCGAGGTGGTCGAAGGCGCTGCCGCCGTACACCGGTCACGGGATCTGGGGGTGTCCTTCGCGACGCCCGAACTCGCCATGGACCGTGTGGTCGCTCCCCGAAGTGAGGTTCCGCCGCTGCTCGATGTAGCGCTGGACGAGATCGTCGACTTCCTGGTGGAGGCCGGACGGCGGATCCGCGACCCACGCAATCCCTTCGTCCGTGACTGCATCGACCGTATGTCGGCAACCCACACCTTGCCCCGCGCGCTACTGGAGGCCCAGGTGACAGGCGCCGCCGCCTACCTGGACAAGCAGGTGCTGCACGCGGTCGTCGAGCAGAACTTCCCCGATCCGAAAGCGCTCGACGAATGGATCCCCAAACAGGACTTCCTCGGTCGCAAAAGCTTCGTCCGGGCTTTCGCGCCCCGGTTGGTCCACGTACTGCCCGGGAATTCACCCGGGCAGGCGGTGAAGTCCATCGCACAGGGGGCGCTGGTCAAGGCGATCAACCTGTTCAAGATGTCGTCCAGCGATCCGTTCACCACGGTGGCGATCCTGCGAGCCATGGCGGATATCGATCCGGAGCACCCGGTGGTGCGGTCGATGTCGGCCATCTACTGGCGCGGCGGGGACGCGGCAGTCGAGCGGGTGCTCTTTCGCCCACAGTATTTCGACAAGATCGTTGCGTGGGGCGGCGGCGACGCCATCGACAATGTCGTCAAGTATCTCGGTCCGGGATTGCAGCTGGTGTCGTTCGACCCGAAAACGTCGATATCCATGGTCGGCCGGCAAGCCTTCGAGACCGAGGCGGCGCTCGAGCACGCCGCCGGGCTCGCTGCCGGCGATGTCATGGTGCTGAACCAGGACGCTTGTGTCGCGAGCCGGTTCGTTTTCCTGGAGGCGGACGAGGAGCAAGCGGACCGATTCTGCGACCGGCTGTACCGGCGGATCGCCGAACGCGCGACCGTATCCGGAGGCTACCGGCCGTTGGACGCGGAGCTGAGGGAGGAGATCCGCACCCTCGCGCTGCTCGACGACGAGTTCTGGGTATGGGGTGCAACAGACGGAACGGGCGCGGTGATCCGCTCCGGCGCCCCGGTCGATTTCCATCCGGTCGGCAGAACCGTCAACGTGGTCTCGGTGGAATCGCTCGACGCGGCGATCCGCCATGTCACCGTCGCGACCCAGACCGTCGGCTTCTTTCCCTTCGACCGGATGCCGGATTTCCGCGATCGGCTCGCTGCCGGGGGTGCGCAGCGCATCGTCCGTCTCGGGGAGGCGGGGCCCAGCACGATCGGCAACCCGCACGATGCCATGTATCCACTGCACCGCTTCGTTCATTGGATGGTTCACGAGGACGGGACAGTCGCGGCGTCGCCGTGATCCAGGCGGCGGCTGTACGAATCGGTCGAAACCGCCTCCACAAGCAGAATGGGATTCTACTCTGAAGTAGAGTCACGTTTCCCGCACTCGTAGCCGACGCCCCGGCTTCCGGCGACCTTGTTCTCCGGCAATGCCGCCGTACGACACCGGCGCACGCGTGCCGGATGGTTGGAGTTCACCATGCGCACAATTCCCCCAGACCTCGCCGGACGGTATGAAGAGCAAGGGTGGTGGACCCGCGACAGCCTGGGCGATCTACTGGCCCACGGTCTCGCCTCCGCGCCGGATAGCGCCTTCCGCGTGCATTCGGATACCCGGCCCTTCACCGGCACCTTCCGGGATGTCGAGCGGGTGGCGCGCCGGTTGGCCACGGGCCTGCGGGACCGCGGTGTGGAGCCCGGGGATACCGTCGCGCTTCAACTACCCAACTGGATGGAGGCCGCGGCCGCGTTCTGGGCAGCCTCGCTCCTGGGCACGGTCGTGGTGCCGATCGTGCACAGTTACGGTTCGCGGGAAGTCGGCCATATCGTGCAGACGGTGCGGCCCAAGGCGTTCTTCGGTGCCGACCGTTTCGGGAACCTGGTGTACGACCCAGCGGTATACGCGGATGTGCCGATCGTGGGCGTCGTCGGTGGAAGCGATCCTCGCCACCGATTCGAGGCGCTGCTCGCCGACGAGCCCTTTTCCGGTGTGGCACAGGTGGATCCCGCCGGGCCCGCGGTGATCGCCTTCACCTCCGGTACGACCCGGGTGCCCAAGGGAGTCGTCCACAGTCACCGGACGCTGGGCTGTGAGACCCGGATGATGTCGCAACGCTTTCCGGACGATCTGGGGCCGTTGATCAACGCCGCACCCATCGGCCATTTCATCGGTATGCTCTCGGCCCTGCTCGTCCCGGTTCTGGAAGGTGTCTCCATCGACCTCACCGATGTCTGGAATCCGGGGCGCATCCTGGAGGTGATGACCACCTACGGTGTCAGCCTGGGCGGCGGTGTGCCCTACTACGTCACCAGCCTCATCGATCATCCGGACTGCACCCGTGCGCACCTGGACCGGCTGAAGTATCTCGGTATGGGCGGCGCGCCCGTCGCCGCGCCGGTGGCCGAGCGGCTGACCGGCATGGGCCTGACCGTCTACCGGTCCTATGGCAGCACCGAGCACCCGTCGATGACCGCCTCCCACTGGACCGCGCCAGAAGCCAAACGGATCTACACCGACGGTGCTCCGCAACCCGGTGTCGAACTCCGGTTGTCCGAAGACGGCGAGATCCTCAGCCGCGGACCGGATCTGTGCCTGGGATATCTCGACGACACCCTGACCGCGGCCGCGTTCGACGAGGAGGGCTGGTACCACACCGGCGATATCGGCACCCTCGACGCCGACGGCTACCTCACCATCACCGACCGTACGACGGACCTGATCATCCGCGGCGGGGAGAACATCAGCGCGCTCGAGGTCGAAGAGGTGTTGCTGACGGTGCCCGGAGTGACCGAAGCAGTCGCGGTCGCCGCCCCGGACGTGCGACTGGGCGAACATGTCGCGGCAGTACTGCGGCTACAACCCGGCACGACCGCACCGTCGCTCGAGGATCTGTGTGCCTACTTCGCCGACGCCGGGCTGGCGAAACAGAAGTGGCCGCAGGAGGTCCATGTGGTCGACGACTTCCCCCGCAGCCCCAGCGGCAAGGTGCAGAAGTACAAGATCCGGCAGAGCCTGGCCGCGAACTGAACCGGGCGAGGTTCCGGGGGCCGAGATCCGCTCGGCACCCGGAACGTCGCCTTCACACGCCGAGGAGATCGAGGCTTTCGTGCCGGGCGACGGCCGTGGCCAGCCGTCCGGTGAGGTGCTCGATGATCGGCCGGTCGACCGCGCGGGTCATCGACCACAGGTAGAGCCCGTACGGCAGATGTGCACGGTACAGCCACCAGGCAAGTTCCCGGTCCGGCGGTTCGACCCCGTGGGCGGCCAGCCGGTGGAGGTAGTGGTCGAGTAGATCGCGTTCGGTCCGGGCGAGTTCGTCCGGGGTCAGGACAGTCGCCAGATGGTAGGCGATATCCTGCGCCCAGTGGCCGCTCTGCACCACCTGCCAGTCGATGAGACCCGGGCTCCCGTCCGGCATTTCGTAGATATTTCCGGCGTGCAGATCACCGTGGACCAGACATCGCGCGGAGGAGTTGCCCAGGGTGTCCATGGCCGCCATCGCCGCCAGCAGCCGGTCCGCGCGCCGCACATCCTCCGGGATACCGGCCGCCCGGCCGTCGTCGAGGAGCGGTTGCAGCTTCTCGACAGTCATATGCCCGGCCAGTGAGGCCAGCCGTGGTGGAAACAGCCCGCTCGCGTCCGGGCGCTTGTCGTCCCAGGTCGCCGCGTGCAGGGCAGCGAGCTGATCGAGGGTTTCCGCGGCCTGGGTGGCGCCGTAACCGACCAGGGGGTCGAGGAACCGGGCGCCCACCGCCACCAGATCGTGCATGAGAACCAGTGCGTGTCCGGTGTTCTCGTCCACGGCGGCGTGCACGCACGGCGGGGTGCGCACGGGCAGATCGTGGGCGAAGTCCCGGTAGAAATCCGCTTCGGCGCGCGAACCGCGGCGGTGCTGCGGGTTGAAATAACCCTTGGCGCACAGCGCCGGGGGAGCGCCGGCCGGATGCGCGTAGGTCACACGGAAACGCAGTTTGGTCGCCACCGTTTCGATCCGCTCGGCCACCTCGGTCGCCGTCGGAACCACCCCGGGATAGCCCGATTGCAATACGGTGGTGAGCCATTCGGGTGACAGCACGACCGCTTCGTCGAACGGCGCGGGCCCGGCAGGTGTCGTCACAGGCCCTCCTGCGGTTCGGGGATCCCCACCAGTTCGCAGGCATGCCGCAGAAAGGAGTATCGCCGGGTGCCGGTATCGACCGGCGGCAGCCGGAGAACACGCCGGGTGCGGAGGCTGAGCAGACCCGCTTTGAGGCAGGCGAATACCTCGTGCCACCGCAGATCATCGGCACGCAGCCCGGTCAGCTCCTGCCACAGGTCGATCGTTTCGTCCCTGGTCCCGAGCCCGTCGAGCCGGGGGACACCGAGGCCTGTGCTGCGGGCTTCGTCGAACACCAGCCACCAGGCGAGGTCGGCGACCGGGCCGGCCAGTGACGCCTGCTCCCAGTCCATGACCGCGGATACGCGGAAGTCCGGCCCGAAGGCGATATTGCCGATACGGGCGTCACCCCACGACAGTCCCGGTACGGAATCCGCGGGCTGATTGTCGGTGAGCCACTGCAGCAGAGTGTGGACCGTATCCGGAATGTCGTCCTCCAGCGTCCACCGTGCGTGGGCGCTCCAATAGGCGAGCTGCTGCTGATCACCCGAGGCCCCGTACTCGGGACGGTCGACGAAATCGACGGCGCCGGCCGGGACCCGATGGATCGCAGCCAACTGGCCCATCGCGTCTTCCCACAGTGTCCGCCGCTGCCCGGGGGTGGCGTCCGCGAGGAACCCGGACAGGTTGTACACGGGCATACTCACCGGCACCGAACCGGTGACCCGTCGCATCAGATAGAACGGCCGGCCGAGCACCGACGGATCCTCTTCCAGCCACAACGGTTCCGCGACCCGTACGTCGCTGTGTTGCCGCAAGGCCACCAGAATCTGGTGCTGGATACGGAACTTCGGGTCGAGGAACATCTGGTACTCGGAGGCCGGCGCGACCCGCAGTACCACCGGCTCGATACCCCGGCCGGAATGCAGCCGGACGAAGACGGTCTCGTTGGATACTCCGGCACCCTGCGGATAGGCCGGATCGTCGATCTCGACGGCGGTGACCTCGTGTCGTGCCGCCAGCCACGAATGCAGGATCGTGGCGGTGGTATCCAGATCACGACCTTTGGGAAATACAGGCGCGTGCTTCATTGCTGTGCCCCGTTATTCATCAGGTGGACGACCGCCGAAAGCGGTCGAACAGAATGTCCACAATTGTTCGGTGACGGCTTCGATGTTCTCGCGCGGCGCATACGCGAAATGGTGGTAGACCGACATCACCAGGTTCACCGCCAGCCAGGCATCGGCGGCCGGATCGTTCGGGCGCAACAGTCCCGATTCGGCCGCGGCCCGCAACTCCTTCTCGAGCAATGCGGCGAAAGGTCCGTTGACCTGCGCCATTTCCTCCGGAAAAATTTGGTAGAGGCGCCAGTGTTCGGCCGTGATGAATTGTCGTGCGGTGCCGCTCTCGTCGGTTCGTAGCGATCGCAACGCTGCGAGGATGTAGAAACGCAGGCGCGCCACCGGATCCGGTAACTTGCTCGCCGCCGCCGCCATTTCGGCCATCCGGTCGGCGATCACATCTTCGAGGACGGCGAGAAGGAGATGGTCTTTACTGGGGAAATGCCGGTAGAAGGTCTGCAGGGCGATCCCCGCCTCCTTCGACAATTCCTGCGTTGTGAAAGCGGACCCCTTGACCTCGATCAACCGCTGCGCGGCCGCGACGATCCCCTGCGCCTGCTCGATGGTGCGGGCCCGCGAGCGCCGGACCGACTGCGATTGATCCGCGGCCCGGTCGGCCCATCCGGGCGGCGAAGTGCTCGGGGCGTCGGGTCGGGCGGACCTCTTGTGTGTCGACACGCCTGAAGTCCTATCACGACGGGCTGAGCACGACGAGCGGGATGACGCGGCTGGTACGGGTCTGATAGACGTCGTAGTTCGGCCAGTATTCCGTGGCCAGCCCCCACAGGCGCGGCCGTTCGGCCGTGGTCGCGGTGCGCGCCGTCACCCGGAACCGCTGCGCTTTGACCTGGATCACCGCCTCGGGATTCGCTCGCAGATTCAGATACCAGGCCGGATGCTTCGCGGCGCCGCCGGCCGAGGCCACGACCAGGTAATCTGCGCCGTCTCGGCCGTAGATCAGCGCCGAGGTGCGAGACCGGCCGGTTTTCCGGCCGGTGGTTGTGAGCAGCAGGATATGGGTGCCGTTCCATTCGTATCCGACTTCGCCGTCTGTTTCCTCGTATCTGGCGACGTGGGGGGCGCCGACCAGGCTGAGGTCGGGCGGCCGGTAACCGGGTTCGTTCATCGACTTCCTCCTCTTTCGGGACCGATCGGCTCAGCCGAAAACCACCGGTATCTCGGTCGGTCCGCGCTCGTACATTCCGATGAAACGGGTGGGTTCGGCGTCGGGATCGGCCCGCAGATTCGGCAGCCGGTCGAGCAGGGCGCCGATCCCGGTCATCATTTCGGCCTTCGCGACATGCATGCCCAAACAGGCGTGAGCTCCGCCGCCGAAGGCGAAGGAGGGCCGCAATCGCCGGGTGATGTCGTATTCGTCCGGATCATCCCAGCGTGCGGGGTCCCGGTTCGCCGCCCCGATACACAGGTGCAGGACCGATCCCGCGGGTAGCGGCACGCCCTGCAATTCGGTGTCCCGGGTGACGTACCGGGAGAACATCGGATCGGTCGGGGTCCAGCGCAGCGCCTCGTCGATGGCCGGCCGCAGCAGCGATCGGTCCGCCGCGACCGCCGCGAGCACCTCCGGCCGCTGTAGCAGCGCCGTGAGCGTGATCCCCATCTGTTTCCAGGTGGTGCCGGATCCGGCGGCCAGCAGCAGCACCACGAAGGAGTGGATCTCGGCGTCGGTGAGCCGCTGTGTGGTGCCGTCCTCACCCGTCAGTTCTGCTTCGACCAGCACACTGATGAGGTCCTCGCCCGGTGCCTTCCGGCGCTGCGCGACGATCGGCCGGATCAGCTCCACCACGGCGTCCGGCCGGCCGAGTGCCGCCCGGAACTCCAGGGCCTGCTCGACCGGGACACCGAAGCTACCGGTGATCGTCAGCACCGGGATGGCCGCGCAGAAATCGACGTTCAGTTCGGCGCGGCCGTCGGCGGCGAAGCCGTCGATCAACTGATGGACGGTCTGCTCGATCCAATTACGTATCCACCATTCGGCCTTCGCGGGAACGAAAGACGGCTGGACGAGTGCCCGGTAACGCCGGTGCTGCGCCCCGTTCATCGAGATCATGCTGTTGAGGGCGTCGAGTCTGCCCGTGTTCGGATCGACCGGTCCCGGCGCGGAGGCGAACACGTCCGGGTTGCGGTAGGCAGTGTCGCAGGCGGCGAAGCCGAAGGCAGAGAAATGTGGGCGGTCGGGCTGCGGTAGTCCGCTGAACACCGCCGGGCCCGGGTATCCGGTCAGCTCGTGCACAGTGCCCGGATGCACCTCGGCTTCGGCGCGCAGCCGATGCCATATCGGGTAGGGATCGTCCCGGTATCCACCGCCGGTCTGGGCCAGGTAGGCACCACGTAGATCGAACAATTCGCGCACGCGGTCGCGATTCAAGGTCGGTGCAGGATTCATTCGATTCACCTCGCCACGTATCCGCCGTCGACCGGAAACAGGACTCCGGTGATATTCGCGGCGCGATCGGATACCAGGAATACGGCTGCCTCCGCGCAATCCTCCGCCGTGATCGGACGCCCGAGCGGATGGTTGGCGGCGGTACTCTCGGCCAGTTTCGCAGTTGTCTCCGCGCTGTTGTCGAGCCCGCCGGCCGCCATGAAACCGGTATAGGGCATTCCGGCCGGGCAGAGAGCATTGGCGCGGATCCCGAAGGGAGCACCCTCGATCGCCACCGCTTTGGTGAGCTGGTGCACGGCACCTTTGGTCGCGGCGTACACCGCGCCGCCCCAGGCGACCAGGCCTGCGACCGACCCCGTGTTGAGGATGACACCGCCACTGCCCTGCCGTTTGAATTGGAGTACGGCATAGGTGCAGCCGAGGAACACCCCGCCGATATTCACCGACACCAGGCGCTGGAAATCCTGGAAGGTGTGGTCCTCGAGCGCGGCACCCAGGCGCGGTGTCGGGATGCCCACATTGTTGAAGACGATATCTACGTGGCCGAACCGGTCGGCGGCGGTGGCGATCATCTCGGCGACATCCCGTTCACGCGTGACATCGGTTTCGACCGCGAAGGCCACTCCGCCGGCGGCTTCGATCCGGCGTGCGGTTTCCTTCGCGTGATCGAACTGGATATCGGCGCACACCACCGAGGCACCTTCCTCGGCGAATCGCTGGGCCGAGGCGGCGCCGACGCCGGAGCCGGCGCCGGTCACCACCGCGGTTTTTCCTTCGAGCAGCACGTGGCTCACCCTTCTCGTTCGACAGTGGCGATATCGGTGATCGCCAGGCTCAGTGCCCCGGTCGGGCAGCTGTCCACGGCCGTGCGGACCTGTTCCACTGGATCTGCCGGCGGCTCGCACAGAACCGCCAGCCCCTCGTCGTCCTGGGTGAAACTGCCCGGTGCGTAGGCCGCACAGACGCCGCAGCCGAGGCAGCGTGTCCGGTCGACAATGACACTCCAGCCCGGCATCTCAACCCGCTGCCCGGACCGGCGGTTCGGCAGGAGTGAACCGGTAGAGGCGCTCGGCGTTGCCGCGCAGAATCTTGTACTGCGTCGCTTCCGGCAGATGGTCGATCTGCTTTTTCACGGCGTCGATGCAGTTCGGCCAGGTGGAATCCGAATGCGGGTAATCGGTTTCGCACATGATGTTGTTCTCGCCGATTTCGGCGATGCTCGCGATACCGTGCGTATCCTCGATGAAACAGCCGAAGATATGGTCGCGGAACGTCTGGCGGATATCGAGGGTGTCCAGGTCGACGCCGTTGCTGCCGGCGTGGTCACCCCAGTTCATTCCCCGTTTCACCCAGTGCCGCTGTTTGTCCAGGACCTGCTCGGCGCGCTCCAGGAAGTACGGCATCCACCCGATCTCACCCTCGGACAGGGCGATCTTGAGATTGGGGAAGCGCTGGAACATCCCGCTGAACAACCAGGACAGCATCGCGCCGGAGGTCCGGGTCGCCCCCCAGGCCAGGTTGGCCAGGAACGGGGCGTCCTTCGAGATCTGCGGAACTGTCGAGGACGAACCGACGTGCATGGAGACGACCAGGTCCAGATCGTTGGCCGCGGCCATCACCGGGTCCCAGTAGCCGCCGGGATCGTGGATCGTCGGCAGGCCCAGCGGTGCGGGGTTCTCCGAGAACGCGAAGGTGGTGGCGCCTTTCGCGGCGCAACGTTCCAGTTCCCGCACGGCCAGCTGCGGATCCCACAGCGGGATCAGGACGAGCGGGATATAGCGGCCCGGTGCCGCGCCGCACCAATCCTCGATCACCCAGTCGTTGTAGGCCTTCAGGCAGACCAGGCCGAATTCGCGATCGCCGGCCTCCATGAACAGCTGGCCGCAGAATCGGGTGATCGTCGGGAAGCAGAGGGAGGCCAGGATTCCGGCCCGGTTCATATCCTCGATCCGCGCGGCCGGGTCGTAACAGCCAGGGCGCATTTCACTGTAGGACAGTGGTTTCGGACTGAATTCCTCCTTCTCCTTACCCGCCACCGCGCTCAGACCGGAACTCGGGAACCGTTTACCGTCGTAGACCCAGCAGTCCACGCCGTTGTCGTCGAATTCCATATGCGGTGCCCGATCTCGGTCAGCGCGCGGGACGCGGTCCACCCACAGGTTCGGGGGTTCGAGAATGTGGTCGTCGACCGAGATCAACCAGTCGAGTGCGAGTTCGGTGGACATGATTACTCCTTCGGGTCGGGACGCTCGCTCACCGGAGTTCGCCGATGACGAGGTGTTTGACTTCTTGGAAGGCCCGGATGCCGTCCGGGCCACGTTCGCGGCCGAGGCCGCTCTGCTTGTAGCCGCCACTGGGGGCGTAGGCGCTGAACAGCGCGGTGTTGACATTCACCGCGCCGGTGCGCAACCGGCGTGCGACTGCCGTGGCGGCGGCGGCATCGACCCCGTACACCTGACCGGACAGTCCGTACGGGGAGTCGTTGGCGATCCGCACGGCGTCGTCGATATCCCGGTAACCCAGGACCGACAGGATCGGGCCGAAGATCTCCTCCTGCGCGGCCGGGTTGCCGTTGTCGGGAACATCGAGCACAGTCGGTTCGAAGTAGTAACCGCGCGGGAAGCCGCTGGGCCGGCCACCGCCCTGTACCACGGTCGCGCCCTTGTCCACGGCGCGCTCGACGATTTTCTCGCACCGCTGCCGTTGCCCGGCACTGATGAGCGGGCCGATCGTGGTCGACGGATCGGCGGGTGCACCGACGACGAGGCCGGCATAGGTCCGGGAGACCAGCTCGAGTACTTCGTCCTTGTGCTCACGGGGTACGAGCATCCGAGTCGCGGCGACGCAGGCCTGTCCGGCGGTACCGCCGATCACGGCCGCGGCGCCGGTCGCGACCTTGCCGACGGCGTCGTCGAGATAGATCTGCGCAGATTTTCCGCCGAGTTCGAGCGCGACCCGTTTCAGCGTGGGCGCTGCCTGCGCCATGATGGTGCGGCCGACCGCGGTCGACCCGGTGAACGACACCATATCCACCGCGGGATGGGTGGTGAGCAATTCCGCGCCGGCGGACGCGGATTCGACCACCACGCTGAGAACGCCACGGGGAAGTCCGGCAGCCTCGGCGGCGGCACCGAAGACCAGCGACGAGATCGGCGTCAAGGGACTCGGCCGCAGAATCACCGAATTACCTGCCATGAGCGCGGGAACGAGCTTCTGCAGCGCCATGATGAACGCCGCGTTGTACGGGGTGATCGCCGCGACGACACCCACCGGCTCATGTCTGCGCAGGCTGAGCGCCACCCGTCCGCGGACGAGTTCTTCGACGGGTACCGGATTCGTTTCCTCGTGCGATAGGGACAGGTAGAGGTCGATCATGCCGCGGGCCATGGCCAGCCCCGAAAGGAATTGGGAGCGTTCGGCGAACATCCGTGGCTGTCCGGCCTCGGCGACCATGGTCGCCACCAACGGCTCCCGCATCGTCTCGAGATACGACAGCAGCGCTCGCAGCACGGCGGCCCGTTCCCCGGCCGGCGCGTCGGCCCACACACCACTGTCGAAGGCGCGCCGTGCCTCGCGTATTGCGCGCTCGATCTCGGGCAGGGGAGTGGCCGGTATCTCGGCGACCCGGGACTCGTCGGCAGGATTTTCGACGGCGAAGGCTTCGTCACCGGTCACGCGATCGCCGGCGATATACGAGCGGTGGTCCGTGAGGATGTTTTCCATGGTTCGGGCTCCTGTTGCCGCGGCGTGCGTTTCAGCCGGGTTCGGTGGTGTAGGCGACGACGCCGCCGTAATGGGGCGAAGACTGACAGGCCAAGGCGGTGGTCACGCCGGCACGTGTGCGGTCGCCGGCACGACCGGCCAATTGCAGATAGCACTCCAACATCTGCGGAATGCCGTGCATGCGGCCGTTACCCAGCGCCCCGCCGCCCGACAGCGCCGGTAGACGACCGGGTACATCACTGTCGATACCGCCGTCGCGGACGAAACTGTGTGCCTCCCCGGGCCGGCAGAACCCCAGTGCTTCCAGCCAGAAATAGACGAACGGCGAGAATCCGTCGTAGAGCTGCGGCAGGTCGACCCGGGCGGGGTGTATACCCGTCGCGTCCCGGAGGCGCCGGGCCACGATCTCGCCACCCGCCATGATGTCGTCGAGCGGCCAGTGCAGCGCCGTCCGGTGCGGAGGAGGCGGACTCTGCGCGTAACCGGACACATACACGGGGCGGTGGGGGAGGTCGCGGGCCCGTTCGGCGGAAGTGAGCACGAAGGCAGCGGCCCCGTCCACGGGCAGGTCGCAATCGAAGCGACGCACCGGATCACTGACCATCGGCGCTGCCAGGTATTCGGCTGTGGTGAGCGGTTTTCCGTACCAGTGCGACCACGGGATCCGTGCGCCGTTCTTCCGCGCCTCCACCACGACCGCGGCCAGCGTGCCGGGATCGGCCCGGTACCGGTTCAGGTACTCCCGATAGGGGAAGGCGATCATCGGCAGCGGACCCCCGAATCCCTGCGGTGCGGTCCAT
The DNA here is from genome assembly GCF_000308515.1 of Nocardia carnea NBRC 14403. Taxonomy (GTDB): domain Bacteria; phylum Actinomycetota; class Actinomycetes; order Mycobacteriales; family Mycobacteriaceae; genus Nocardia; species Nocardia carnea. The sequence goes on from NZ_BAFV01000116.1 coordinate 39,819, forward strand.
TGCTGGGTGCCCGCGGCCGCTGTCATCGGATTGTCGTGGTAGCCACCGGCCGGGTTGTGCAGGGCGCGGTGTACGACGACATAGTCGGCGGCGCCGGTGCTGATCGCGTTCGCCGCCAGTGCTATCGCACCGGGAATCTGGCCGATACCGGTGAACCCGGCGATATACCGGGGCGAACCACCCATCCGCGCCGCCAGCCAGTCCGCCGATACCGCACTCACCCCGTCGGTGACACGGTGACCACCGGCGGTCGGGAACAGTGCCGAGGTGACGAATCCGTCGATCTGTTCCGGCCGCAACCCGGCGTCCGCGACCGCCGCCCGCGCCACCTCGACGGTGAGAGCGCCGAGTGGACGTTCGCTGCGGCGGCGAATGCTGCTGTGCGCGTAGCCGGCGACAGCGACGTGCCCGCGGAACTTGCCGGTCACGACGATCCCCCAGGGGCCAGGGCGAAGGCCGGGACCGCTGTTCCCGGCGCGATATCCTCGAACGCCGCCCGCACCGGCATCCCGTCGCGCAGGACGGTATCGGGGTCGTCGAGGAGCCGGCCGATCATCCGCAATCCGGCCTGTTCGGCCAATTCGACATCGACCAGCAGATAGGGCACGTCGCGGGCGAAGCCGGCCAGCGACGCCCGGTGCACCACCGTCCAGGACCGTACGACACCCCGGCCACTGACACGTTCGAAGCGGAATACGGGATCGGCGGTGCCGCAGTGGGAACAGATCGCATCGGGCGGTATCTCGAAGCGGTCGCACCGGGCGCAGCGGGCGATCGCGAGTTCATGCCGTGCCGCCGCGGCCCAGTACGGCGCCGAACGGGCGTCGGGGACAGGGAGCGGCCTAGTGGGCGTCGTCACGGGACCACCCCGGCATCCTGGAGTTCGGCGATATCGCTCCACGAATACCCCAGTTCCAGCAGCAGGTCCTCGGTGTGTTCACCGTGTTCCGGTGCCCGCCGCATGACCGGGGGCTGCTCGTCGAATTGCACCGGTCCGGTGGGGAGCCGGTACGCCGGGCCGGTTCCGGTGTCGACGTTCCCGAGATAGTCGTTGGCCAGTACTTGAGGATCCTCGAGGAGTTCGCCGACCGACTGCACGGGGGCCCACGGCGCGTCCAGCCGCGACAGCAACTGTTTCCACTCCTCGAAGGTGCGGCGCGCGAATTCCGCGTCGAGTTCGGCCACGCATTCCGCGCGGTGCGCCGCTCGCGCCGCCATATCGGCGAAGCGCGGATCGTCCCGCAGATCGGCGCGCTGCACGAGATCGCAGAACTGCACCCAATACCGGTCGGCCTGGAGGAAGACGAGCTGGATATGGCGGCCGTCCTTGGTGCGATAGGAACCGACCAGGGGATTGGGCGAAGCACCGCGCCCGGTCACCACGACGGGGGAGTTGCCCGCCAATGCCGCGAGTACATCGGAGGACAGCATCCACATCGCGGTCGCGAGCAGTGACACATCGACCACCGACCCGCGACCGGTGCGCTCCCGCCGCAACAGCGCGGCCGCCATCGCGAAACCCAATGCCATCGCGCCGTTGCGGTCACCCATCGCGCCGCGCTGGCTGATCGGATACTCGCGGTCGGTCGGTGTCAGAACATAGGCGGGGCCACCCTGCGCCCAGAACGCCGAGGAATCGTAGCCCGGTTTATCGGCCTCGGGCCCGCGGACGCCGTAGCCGTGACCGCGGGCGTAGACGAGACGCGGGAACCGCCGCGTGAGTTGTCCGGCATCGAGTCCCAGCCGGCGGAGCGCCCCGGGCCGGAAATTCGTGAGGAAGACATCGGCCGTCGCGAGCAGTTCGTCGAGCAACTCCCGGCCCCGGTCGGTCTGCAGATCCAGCGAGACCGAGCGTTTTCCCCGGTTGGCCAGGGCCACCGACAGATTCACTCCGCCGCTGTCGGAGCCGATGCCCTGGGTGGCGAGGTTGCGGTAGGGGTCGCCGTCGGGGCGCTCGACCCGGATGACATCCGCTCCCCAGTCCGCCAGCAGTGCCCCGGCCACCGGGACGAAGACCCACTGCGCGAGCTCCACCACGCGGATCCCGCTGAACGCGTCGTTGTCCATCGCTGCCTCCGCATGTAGAACCACAGTCTACTTGAGTGTAGAACGCAGTTCTCTTTTGTGGAGCAGAATGAAGAGCTTCCGGAGAAATGATGCTCTGGGGGTACTGCGGTGGAGGTTCGAACATCCACCTGTGTCGTCTGGGTCCCCGGTCCGATGTGGCCGCGCCGGGTGGTGCTCGCCCGGTGTGTCTCGCGGTGTTTCGTGAATCCCCTGAGTTGGCTCATCCGATCGCATACCGTGAAGAATGTAAGTCTCTGATTCGAAGAGGGAGGTTTCCGACTGTGTGCTCGGAGCGAGGCGAACTACTCATGCTCGTCGTACCGGAGTCCCTCGACGCCCAGTCGACCGGAATGCCCGGATGAGCGACGAAACCCAGATCTCGGCACTGCTCTACCGGTACGCCCGCGCCGTCGACACCAAGGACTGGGAGCTGTACCGCTCGGTGTTCACCGCCGACGCCTACATCGACTACTCGTCGGCCGGTGCCGCTGTCGGCAGCCGCGACGAGGTCGTCGACTGGTTCGCCGCGAATCTCGGTGCCTTGCCGTGGAGCATGCACTACATCACCAATATCGAAGTACTCGCGCACGGTCCCGAGACCGCGACCGTGCGCGCCATGTTCTACAACCCCATGCAACTCCCGGGTTCGAGCGAAGTCAGCGCCTGTGGCGGTTACTACCACCACGAACTGGTTCGTACCGCCGACGGTTGGCGCAGCCGGGCGCTGCGCGAGGAGAACGTGTGGTTCACCGGCCGCGGCCAGGGCAGTTCGGCTCCGAAGGAGAACCGATGACCGAAACCGTCGAAACAACACAGCATCCGAGACCTCCCGAGGGCGACTGGCTGGGTACGAAGTTCCTGCGGTTCGATCGCGAAGGCCCGTTCGGAGTCTGCACCCTCGACCGGCCCGAGGCGCGCAATGCGATGACACCGGCAATGTACTTCGGCATCAAATACGCGGTCACGCACGTGGGTTCCGATCCCGACCTGGCCGGTTTGTTGATCACCGGCACCGGCGATGTCTTCGCTCCCGGCGGCGATATGGGCGGTGGTGGTGGCGACAACTGGATGACCTTCGGTCGCGCACTGGGTATGGACGCGCTGCCCTTCGACACGTTGCGTCAATCGGCAAAACCCGTGGTGGCCGCTGTCAACGGGTTGTGCCAGGGTGGTGGCCTCCAGATCGCCTTGTGCGCGGATATGGCCGTCGTCAGCGACAGGGCCACTTTCCGGGTCCCCGAGCTCTACCGCGGGATTGCGGACACGTACTACAGCCATATGCTGGCCCGGCTCATCGGACCGGTCCGAACCCGCGACCTGATGTTCACCGGACGCACCCTGTCGGCCCGGGAGGCGCTGGACTGGGGCATGATCGCCCGCGTCGTCCCGCACGACGACCTGCCCGCCGCCGCCCGCGAGGTGCTCGCGCAGTGTTGCCGCACCGCACCGGGCGCCCGCACGGTGATCAAATCCAGTCTGGACAACTACATCGGCCTCTACGACCGCATCGGAATGCAGGCCGGGCTGGGCGCGCCCGAATCGATCGAGGGCTTCCGCGCCTTCAAAGAGCGCCGATCCCCGGACTGGGTGCACCCGGAATTGCGACTCGACGGACGTCTCTAGAGCCTGTCCTGTATTTCATCTATTTCATCGCAGCTCTCCTGGCTGCGATGACCTGGCACCGGATGGTGGTCAGAACCAGTGGTCGGCGAGCAATTCCAGGGAACGCTGCCGCACCGCGGGGTCATAGGCGTAGGTGACGGTGATGAGTTCGTCGGCGCCGGTGCGCTCGACGAACTCCGCCAGTTCCCGCACGACCGTCTGCGGCGCACCGACCGCCTTGATGCGCAGCATCGCGTGATCACGGCCGCCCTGTGCGGCAATCTGTTCCGGGTCGACGGGTGGCTGGAGCTTGCGGCGCCGGCCGCTGTGGAGATCGAGGAACATCTGCTCCAGCGTGGTGAACTCGCGCTCGGCGTCGGCGTCCGTCGGCGCCACCATGACGTTGATGCCCGCCATCAGGTACGGCTCGGTGATCTGCGCGGTGGGCGCGGAATCGGAGAATGTGTCCCGGTAGACCTGGACGGCCTCGTCCAATTGATCGGGCGCGAAGTGCGAGGCGAGAGCGAACGGTAGGCCGAGCTGACCGGCGATGGAGGCTCCGTTGACGGTCGAACCCAGGACCCAGATGGGGACCTCGGTGCCCGCGGAGACAGCCGAAACGATCGGGGCACTCCGGGCGGTTCCGTCCGCGCCGAACCAGCCCTGCAGATCGTAGATGTTCTCCGCGAAAGCCTGCGGTTCGCTGGAGGACCGGCTCAGCGCACGAGCGGTCATCATATCCGTGCCCGGGGCCCGGCCCAGACCCAGATCGATCCGGTCGCCGTACATATTGGCGAGGGTCCCGTACTGCTCGGCAACCATCAGTGGCGCATGGTTGGGGAACATCACACCGCCGGAGCCCACCCGGATCCGTTCGGTCACCGAGGCCGCTTGTGCGATCAGCAGCGAAGTGGCGCTGGCGGCGAGGTTGGCGGTGTTGTGATGCTCGGCGAACCAGAGCCGGCGGTAGCCGAGCCGATCTGCTGTCCGGGCGGCGTCCATCGAAGCGGCAATACCGTCGCGGGCCGTCGAGCCTTCGGGGATGGAGACAAGATCGAGAATGCTCAATGGCACGGACACTGGCGCGGCTTCCTCACGTTGACGACGTTGAATGTTGCCATGTCAACCATCGGGACCCGGGGTTGTATTCCGCGATCCGGCCGGGGCCCTAGCGTCTGCGCCCGCGGGCCGGCTTCTTTCCGGAGGGTGCCGGCTTCTTCTTGGACGGGCCCGGTTTCTTCGCCGGGCGCGGTCCCTTCCCCGTGGGCTGCGGCTTCCGCTGTTCCGGTTCGGTGCGCTTTCCGGCGGGTGACCGGGAGCTGTGCTCCGAGCGGCCGCGTACTACGCCGACGAACTCCTCCACCGAATCGGTCGTCCGGTCCGAGAGCCAGGCCAGGGCGATTTCGGTATCGCCGGTATCGGTCACCGTGCGGTAGATGAGGTCGCGCCGGTGGTGCAGGCGGGCGATCGAATGAGGCACGATGGCGACGCCGACTCCGGCGGCGACGAGTTCGAGGGCGCCTTTGACCGCGTCGATATCGGCGGTGTCCTGCAGGCGCTCGTCCGCGAGATCGGCCAGGGCGACCTCCTCGAACAGTGAGATCTCGTGATCCTTGGGGGCCACGACAACGGGCAGCTCGCGGTAGAGCGGGATCGCGTTCATACCCGCCCGGTCGATCGGCAGGCGGACGAAGCACATATCGACGCGGCCTTCGCGCAGCGCCGCCTCCTGGTCGGCCTGGGCAAGGGCGACCAGGTCGAGCGGGGTATCCGGAAACCGCCGGCCCCAGATCCGCTCCCATTTGGTGACGGTGACGCCGGGTACGAACCCGACGCGCAGCGTGGCGGGGGGAGTGGCCGCTGTGTCGTCTGCCGCGTTCTCGCTACCCGCGATGATGTCGCGCGCTTCCCGCAACAGTTCCTGTCCGGCATCGGTCAGCTGGGTCGGCTGGGCGCCGGGTACGAACAGTTTCGTACCGAGTTCGGTCTCCAGTTCGATGACGGTGTGGCTGAGCTTCTGGCGGGAGATATGCAATGCCTTCGCGGCGCGTGCGAAATGCAGTTCCTCCGCGACTGCGGTGAACCAGCGCAGACGCTGCACATCGATCGAGGAGAACCGGCTCATACCGGCAAGCGTATGGCACCGCGGAGTCCGGACCGGCTCGGCGGCCCGATACGCTGTGGCGGTGAGCCTGGACAAGAAACCGCAGATGATGAAGCCGCTGACCGCGGCGAACAAGCTCGGCATCTATCTTCCGGCGGCTCCCGAAGAGTTCCGCAACCGCCCGATCTCCCGGGCCGAGCTGGAAGAGCTCCGGACGAACCCGCCGCAGTGGCTCACCGATCTGCGCCGCACCGGCCCGTTCCCGCGTGACATCGTGGCCCGCAAGCTCGGTATCTCCAACAGTGGCCTGACCCGGGCGGGAGTGTCGGACTCGCTCACCGCCGACGAGATCGCCGCGTTCCTCGCGGATCCGCCGGAGTGGCTGATCCGCGAACGCGAAAGTTATGCCGCTGTGCGCGCCGAAGAGGAGCGGGTGCAGGCCAAGGAAGCCGAACGCCGCGCGGCGACCAACCGGGCGGCGAAGGGCTACTAGCGCGCCGCGCGGCGGACGCGAACCCAAGGCCAGGTCATCAGCGCCCATACGATGAGTAGCAGGACGGCGACGGTACCCAGGTACCAGGGCCACGGTCCGAGCACATCGAGCAGCGATGGGGTCCCGGGTTTCCGGTTGACGAACCCGTAATTGGTGCCGGCGAGGGAGTTGAAGACGAAGGTCACCCCGACCCATGCCACGGTGGCGGCCACGGCGAACCGATAGCTGCGCCAGTCCGGGTGCATACCCACGCCCCAGGTGAGGTATATCGCCGCCCAGACGACGAGCAGGTGGATCGCCCAGAACGCCAGGAACTCGTACTGCGGGAAATCGGGACTCTCGAGTGCCGGCGACACGAGTGCCTGCGTACTCAACGTCAGGCACCAGTAGTAGGTCAGCGCGTACGCCCAGCGTCGATGCGACCACAATGCGTAGCCGGCCGTGAGGGTCGCCAGATCGGTCAGGCGCAGCGGAACCGAGCGTTCGACGGCCGGGGGAAACATCAGGAACAGGTAGATCACCAGATACAGAACCAAGGTCACCGCACCGAATGCCCGGCTGAAGCGGCGTGCCGTCGCAGTATTGCGTTGCCTGCGCCCGAGCAGTACGACCGCCACTGCGCCCGCGGCGAATACGACGAGCACGATCCAGTGCGACAGTCCGTACGCGGAGAACTCCCTCGCCGTCGATGGCTGCACGCCTGGTCACTCTAATGGGGCAGCACGGTTTCGCCTTCCACATCGGCGCCGCCGCTGCCGGGGTGTGTCCGTCGCCCGGCGCCGGTGACCAGCGGCCGGGATCAGGTGCTCAGCAAGGTCCGGGCGACGAGGGTGATCTGCTGTACGGCACGGTCGCTGGTGCCGGTGGGCTGGAACAGGTGGCTCAGGGCGAGGCGGACGATCGCTTCCACTCTGGTGCCCAGATCGTCGTCGGCGAAGTTCTCGAGCCCGTACTGGGCCCGCACGATGGCGGTGAATGCGGCGGAAGCGCGGCCGAGGACGGGTTCCGGTTCGGTCATCAGTGTGGGCAGCAGCGCGGTGTCGGCGCCGGAGCGGCCCGCCAGAACGACTTTGAGCAGGGTGTTGTCGGCCGCCGCGCGCAATAGGTAATCGGCCGCGGCGGTGATCCCGGCAAGCAGGTCGTGGGGTTCGGTGGCGACGGTTTCGGTGACGCCGGCGAGGAAAGTGTCGAGCTCGGCGGCGACGACGACCTCTGCCAGTTCCTGTTTGGTGCCGATCTCCTTGTAGAGCACGGGCCGGCTCACACCGACTTCCTTGGCGATGCGGGACATGTTCACCGCTCCCCAGCCTTCGGTGCAGGCCAGCCGGCGTGCGCTGTCGATGATGCGCGCACGCAACAGGACGCGCATTTCGCTGTGGAAGTTCGGGGCGTCGGCCACGGCAGCCAGCCTACACTGCGCGGTCGCATGACCCATCGTTGACAATTCTGCCGATGGTGTCTGTAATGAATACACTTTATTGGAAAGTGTAAACAGTCGAGGTGGGTGGCTGCCCCGCTATCGGCCGGTCCGGTGGTCGCGATCGGCGGGTGCCGGTACCCGGGAAGACGAGGAGGGGCGACGATGACGACGTCCGCAAAACAACATTCCCCCGATGCGGAAACCACGCCCTGGCGCGACCGCAAACGCTATCTGTGGCTACTCGGACTGGTCGCGCCCACAGCGCTCCTGCTCGCCGCGGCACTGGTGTGGACGTTCAACCAGCTGGGCTGGCAACCGGTGGCACCCGTGTGGTGGTGGATCGGCCCGCTGCTGGTTTACGTGCTGTTGCCGATACTGGACCAGTTCTTCGGCCCGGACGGTCAGAACCCGCCGGATGAGGCGATGGAGCAATTGGAGCACGACCGGTACTACCGCTACTGTGTCTACGCCTTCATCCCGTTCCAGCTGATCAGCCTCGTCTTCGCCGCATACCTGTGGACCGCGGCGGATCTGTCGTGGCTGGGCATCGACGGTGGACTCGGGTTGTGGTCGCAGATCGGGGTCGCGCTGACGGTCGGGGCGATGGGCGGCGTCGGCATCAACACCGCCCACGAACTCGGTCACAAAAAACAAACACTCGAACGCTGGTTGTCGAAGATCACGCTGGCGCAGACCGGGTACGGGCACTTCTACATCGAACACAACCGCGGCCACCACGTCCGGGTCGCCACACCCGAAGATCCGGCCAGTGCCCGGTTCGCCGAATCCTTCTGGACCTTCCTGCCTCGCAGCGTATGGGGAAGCCTGCGGTCGGCGTGGTCATTGGAGCGAACCCGGTTGCGGCGTATGGGCAAAGGTCCGTGGACCCTGCGTAACGATGTCCTGAACGCCTGGTCGATGACCGTGCTGCTGTGGGGTGGGCTGGCCGTGGTGTTCGGTCCGGGCATCCTGCCCTTCTTGCTGATCCAGGCCGTCTACGGATTTTCGCTGCTGGAAACGGTGAACTATCTCGAGCATTACGGACTGCTCCGGCAGCGCACCGCCTCGGGCCGCTACGAACGCTGTACCCCGGAGCACAGCTGGAACTCCGACCATATCGTCACCAATATCTTCCTCTACCACCTGCAGCGGCACAGCGACCACCACGCGAACCCCACTCGCCGCTACCAGACCCTGCGCAGTATGGACGGCGCCCCCAACCTGCCGAGCGGTTACGCGAGCATGATCACCCTGGCCTACTTCCCGCCGCTGTGGCGGCGGGTGATGGACCACCGGGTCCTGGACCATTACCGCGGCGATATCACCAGGGTGAACATCCAGCCCGGCAAACGCGACCGCGTGCTTGCCGAATACGGGAGCGCGAGCTGATGGCCGCCTACCTCTGCCCGGTCTGCGACTACCGCTACGACGAGGGCACCGGCGCGCCCCGGGAAGGATTCCCGGCGGGAACGGCGTGGTCGGCGATTCCCGGCGATTGGTGCTGCCCCGATTGCGGAGTGCGGGAGAAACCGGACTTCGAACCCGTCGACCTGCCGGAAGGACGCTGATATGACCACCGGATACAAGCTCTTCCAATGCGTGCAATGCGGTTTCGAATACGACGAGGAACTGGGCTGGCCCGCGGACGGTATCGCGCCCGGAACCCGGTGGGAGGATATCCCCGACGACTGGTCGTGCCCGGATTGCGGTGCGGCGAAAAGCGATTTCTTCATGGTGGAGGTCAGCCGCCCCTGACGATCGTCGCTGACTGCTCGCGTCGAGGCGCGCGAGATCATCCGGCGAGATGGGCCCCGGTCCCTGGTGGATCGGGGCCCATCGCTGTCGGTGGATTCGATTGTCGTGCAAAAGCAGTCGTGGGGGCGGTATCGGCAGGTAGCATCCAGCGGCGGCCGGCGATCGGGCTGCCCGCGCGTTTACGTTGTCCGGCAGGAGGGTTCGAGCAGTGAGATCGAAATACCAACGGGCACAATGACGTCCCGCCGAGGCGAAGCCTGTACCGGTCTGGAAAACTGAAGCGCGGCGAGTCTCGTCCGCGCACCGATGGGCTCGTGATATCGACCGAGCTGCAGCGACAGGAGGAGGGGGATGAATCTCTGCGGCGTCATCGCCGGAAATGGCCGGCGGCATCACGTCCGGATCTTCCCGCGACCGGACAACTGCCGGCTCGGCACGTAGTTGAACCGAACCGCTGTGACCCTCCCACGGCGACTCATCGAAAGGCAGGTCCCACGATGACCACGACCTCGGAGCGTTCCGCATCCTCGACCGGGCAGGAGGTGCGCGAGATCGACGCAGTCGTCGTCGGAGCCGGATTCGCCGGCCTTCACATGCTGCACAAGTTACGTGGACTCGGACTTTCGGTGCAGGTGTACGAAGCGGGCGACGGGCTCGGCGGTACGTGGTACTGGAACCGCTATCCGGGCGCACGCGTCGATGTGAAAAGCATGTACTACAACTACTCCTTCGATCCCGAGCTCGAGCAGGAGTGGGAGTGGACGGAGAAGTTGCCGCCGCAGCCGGAACTGCTTCGCTACATCAATCACGTCGCGGACCGTTTCGATCTGCGTAAGGACGTGCAGCTACGCACCCGGGTCACCGATGCGGTCTACGACGAGTCCGCCGCGCGATGGCGGGTCACGACCGATCGGGGCGAGGTCGTCTCGGCGCGGTTCGCGATCATGGCGACAGGCTGCCTGTCGGTGCCGAAAATGGTGGAAATACCGGGTATCGAGAAGTTCCGGGGCCGCAGCTTCCACACCGGCAACTGGCCCGAACAGGACGTGGACTTCACCGGCCGACGGGTCGCGGTGATCGGTACCGGTTCCTCCGGAGTGCAGGTCATTCCGCTCGTGGCCGAAGCGGCCGAGCAGCTCACCGTGTTCCAGCGGACCGCGAACTATGTTCTGCCCGCCGGTAATCACGCCCTCGATCCCGAGTTCCAGCGCGATATCAAGTCGCGCTATCGCGAGGTGCGCAAGGCCAACCGGGAATCGTCGTTCGGCATCGCGCGGCCCGAAGCCACCAAGGGGGCGCTCGAGGTGAGTGAAGAGGAGCGGAATGCCTTCTATCGGGCGGTATGGGAGGACAAGGACAGCGAGCTGGTGAGCATGCTGACCGGATTCACCGACACACTCGCCGACGAAGCCTCCAACGAAACTGCCGCCCAGTTCATCCGCGACCGCATCGCCGAGATCGTGACGGATCCGGCCACCACCGAACTACTCCAGCCCACCGGCCTGTTCGGCGTCAAACGCCCGGTACTGGGCACGAACTACTACGAAACCTTCAACCGCCCCAATGTTCGGCTCGTGGACGTACGCGCGACGCCGCTCACCGAGGTCACCGAGTCCGGACTCGGGACGACACGCGAAAGTTTCGAGTTCGACGACATCATCTACGCCACCGGGTACGACGCGATGACCGGTGCGCTGAACGCGATCGATATCCGCGGCCGCGGTGGTGTGTCGTTGCGGGAGAAGTGGGCCGACGGGCCCGTAACCTACCTCGGTCTCACCGTATCGGGCTTTCCGAACCTTTTCACGGTCACCGGTCCGGGGAGTCCGTCGGTTCTGTCGAACATGATGGTGTCCATCGAACAGCACGTCGACTGGATCGCGGACGCGATCGAAACGATGCGGTCCAAAGGCGTTACGGCCATGGAGGCCCGAACCGGTGCGGAGCAGGAATGGACGCGGCACGTCGACGAAGCCGGCAATATGACGCTCTATCCGAAGGTGGACTCGTGGTACGTGGGTTCGAATGTGCCCGGTAAGCCGAGGGTGATGTACGCATACATCGGCGGTGTCGGAGCGTATCGCGAAAAATGCGAACAGGTCGCCGCCGACGACTACGACGGATTCACTCTGACACAGTGACCGAGGACCTACCCCGGGTGGCGGGCGCCGCACGACGCCCACCACCCGGAGGTAGCCGTACGTACCGCTGTCAGACGAGACGCATCGGCGGGCACGCCGGAAACTGAACCGGTAGAGCGGCCAATGCGCGGTGGAACTGACCCTGCCGCCAAGGTAGTTGCTGCGCAGATCCTTGCGGCTGGATCTCCGGGAGGGCGTCGAGCAGCAGGTCGATGGCCTGCGCGGCGATCGTCTGCGCGAGGGTTTGGGCCGGGCAGCCGTGCGGACCGCCTCCCCATGCGAGGTGCGACCGGTTGCCCTTCCGGTCACCGCCTACGACGGTGGGATCGTTGTTGCACGCGGCCAAGCTGATAACTACCGGTTGATCGGCCGGCAGCCACGTATCGCCGACGAGTTGCGGCTGCCGGGGGTAGCTCACGCACCAGTTCGCCAGCGGCGGATCCTCGAACAGCACCTCGTCGATGGCGTCCCGGGTGGACAGGGCGCCGCTGAGCAGCTGACCCCCGTATTGATCGTCGGTCATCAACAGCAGCAACGTATTGAGGATGAGATTGCAGGTGGGCTCTGTACCCATCGAGAACAGGAGCGCGGCCTGATTCACCATTTCCATGGCATCGAGCCCGTCCGGGTGTTTCAGTAGCTCCGAGGTCAGATCGTCGCCCGGCACGGCCTGCTTCTGCTGGACAACCCCGATCAAAGCCTCGACGAAACGCTGCTGCCCCTCTTCGGCACCCACCCCCTCCATCATCGCCGCCATCCCCTCGTAAGCCGCGGCCGCGGCGTCTTCGGGAAAGCCCATGAGCTCACTCAGGACCCGGAAGGTCAGCGGATACGCGTAGTCCGTGTTCAGGTCCGCGGTGCCGCGCTCGCAGAAGCTGTTGATCAGCACATCGGCGGCCCGGGCAACCGCGTCGTGAACCATGTGCAGGTCGACAGTGTCCAATGCTGCGATGATGGTGCGCCGGTACCGCTCGTGTTCCACACCTGCGGTTCGCAGCGCATTCTGGCGGTAGCCCAGCATCGGCAACATCGGCGAGTCCGCGGGAGCGTTCTTCTCCCATCGCCGTGGGTCGGCGGGGAAATGGAGCTCGTCGTTCAGAATCTGCATGGCCACCTGGTAACCGATCACGAGCGTCGCCGGTACACCCGGAGAAAGCTCGACCGGCACCAACGGGCCGTGCGGTCGCATACTTTCGTAGGCGCGGTGCGGATCGGCCGCGAACGCTGGGCTGTCCAGCCGGAAGTGCGGGCCGGCGGATACCGGCGGCCCGTGCGCGATCGAGGATTCTCCCTGTGGATCTGTAGTGCTCAAAACGTGATTCCCCCGCGCGGTACCGCGTTGTGTCCCCTTCGGCCCGGCGAGGGGCGGCCTGGCATCAGTAGTGTGGGCATGCTGGCGCATACTACCGGGAGTTGTTACATACCAAGCATTTTGGTGAATCGAGTGCTATGGCTCGGTGTGCGCACATGGCTACTGATGAATCCGTGTGCGTCGTTGCGAGCACCGATCCCGTACAGCCGATAATGCCGGCGGCCGTGGTTGTTGCCGCGCGGCGGCTCGGCGCGACCGGCGCAATGCACGCACTCGGCTGCTCCCCTGGCGGATGGGTCGAGTCGCCGGACCGTGCAGCACCGGCATGGTGCATTCGGCACCGTCACGACCGACTCCCACTGAGAGGGATTGTTCGAGCGCGGTAGGCCGGGCCGTCCAGCACCATGAAGGTGGGTGCCGTGCTGAATCACGGTCCGAGGAAAGGAATTCACGATGGGTGCCGTGCGCTTCGATGAGGAATGCGATGTCGTGGTCGTCGGGGTGGGGGCGGCCGGCTCGGCAGCGGCGTTGAGCGCGCACGCGGCGGGGGCGCGGGTCGTGGTGCTCGAGAAGGCGGACGCGGCGACAGCCGGCGGCAATACCCGGGTGTCCGGAGCGGGATGGTTCATCAACCGTGATCCGGAGCGGGCCGCGGTGTTCCTGCGTTCGCTGTGCGGTCCCTATCCTGTGGCCGATGACGTAGTAGAGGCGTGGTCCCGCGAAACGGCGCTGAATTCCGAGTGGCTGCGCGCACTCGGAGCAGAGGTAGGCGCGAGTTCGCAGTACCATACGGAGCCCGAGTACGGCACTCTGGACGGCAGCGATTGCTACGCGGGTATGGACACCGTCGGTGCGCAGATGGGTGAATTCCGGCTCTACGACTTCCTACTCGGCGCTCTCACCGGCGCCGGCATCGACGTGCGTTTCTCGACAGCGGCCGAGGAACTCGTCACCGAGGCCGGAACGGTGACCGGCGTGGAAACGGCCGGCGGGCACCGGATCCGTGCCCGCGGCGGCGTCGTACTGGCGACCGGAGGGTTCGCCGCGAATACCCGGATGGTCCGCGATTACCTCGGGCTGAGCGATGCGCCGATCTGGGGATCGCCGCACTCGACGGGTGACGGCCACCGCATGGCGCAGCGCATCGGCGCCGACCTGTGGCATATGGACAATATGATGACGATCACCGGGGTACGTATCGACGACGGACCGGGCGTGTTCCTCGCCCTCTGGGCCGCCCGCAACTATCTGTTCATCGGTCCGGACGGCCGGCGATTCGTCGATGAAACCGCCGAGAACCGGCACGGTCACATCTCCCGCAACGGCGCTCTCGAACTCTTCCCGCTGCGCCCGTTCCATCTGATCTTCGATGAGCGAATGCGTGCCGCGGGTCCGTTGAGTCCGGCGCGCGAGGTACTTCCGGTGGGTTGGAAGCTGCTGATGGAGAAGTTTTCCTGGAGCGCCGACAACAGCGACGAGATCGCCTCCGGACTGATCCGGCGCGCGGATACGATCGCCGAACTCGCCACGCTCGCCGATGTGGATCCGGCGACCCTGGAACGCACGGTCGTGCGCTACAACAATGCCTGCGAAATAGGCCGCGACGACGGTTTCGGCCGTTCGCCCGCAACGCTCGCGCCGGTATCGGAGCCGCCCTTCTATGTGCTGGACGTCGCGCCCCTGCTCGGTTGGAGCAACGGCGGCCCGCGCCGTGACGGACGGGCCCGAGTCGTGGATGTGGACGGGACTGTGATCGCGGGCCTTTACGCTGCCGGTGAAGTGAGTTCGACGTACAGCTGGGCCAAGGACGGCGGGTTCCATATCGCCGACGCCCTGGCCTTCGGCCGGATCGCGGGTCGTGAGGCTGCGCGCCGGGGCGGCACCATTTCTTGAACGAGGACAGGGTTCGATGCTGCCCGGCGCGCTGGGTCGGGGCAGCATCACCGTCGTCTCTCTCCGGACCGCGGTGCAATCGAGGGTCGTGCCGTGCTAGCCGGCCGCCGCGGCGGCGCCGGCGCCACCGTCGCCGTACCGGACGTGCCTGGGCCCGCGCCCGTTATCGCTGGACGGCTCCGCCCGGTGGGCTCGACGGTTCGGCGCCACCGTGCCGCGGCGACTTTTCGCAGCCGGGGTCTTACCTCCCGGCTACTGGGAGGCCCTCGGGTCGGCTCGCGGGCAATGCTGTTCATTAGGGGAGTGTCGGGAACCGGAAGGAGCCGAGGGTGAGTTCGGAACGAATCGTGGTGGTGACCGGTG
>NZ_BAFV01000115.1 GCF_000308515.1 Nocardia carnea NBRC 14403
AAAGGCCGGTCGGCACTCGATCGTGTTCTGAAAGGCCTGTGACAAACGGGGAGAATCGGCCCACATGACGCCCGAATGGTCCTTCGCCGACGAGTGACTCGGGCAGTTCGTCGGGCAGGAGTTGCGTGAGGTCGCTCTGCTCGAATGGCGTCCAGCGGCAGTCGAGACCGAGTCACATATCGATGCTGCCGACGATTGCGCGGTGTGGTTGCCGTAGCGACCGGACTGCACGAGACCGGGCGCGTCTCGTTCGCGCCGCAACCCGCACGAAGTGGTGTCCCCTCGTTTGCGATGTCGATCCGAGGTACAGTCAACTTGTTCGTAAATTCGTAATTCCGGAATAAGAAAGAATGCTGATGCGGATTCGGTTGGTGCTGGCCACGATGATGTTGATTCCACTGGCCACGGGATGTTCAGGAACAGAGCCAGCGGCGCAGGCATGCGGGCCGCCGCCGGAACCCGGCGTCACCTCGGCCGACGGCTGGTTGGGGCGTATCGCCGCGGAACCGGAAACTATCTCCGTGTACATGGACGACGGGCGAGGGCAGGTCGTGCAGGGGCGGGCCGGTGAGCCGCAGCCAACGGCGTCGGCGAACAAGGTGGTGCCGCTGGCGGCTTATGCGCGCGCGGTCGCGAACGGGGAACTCGACCCGCAGGAACGGGTGCCGGTCGCCGAATGGGAACGGTGGTACCTACCGGGAACCGACGGGGGAGCCCACGAGCGGGCAAGGGCCCGGCTCGGCGGGGAAACCGTGACATTGGACCAGCTGGTCAGTGCGATGATCCAGGAAAGTGATAACGCCGTACCCGACTACCTACGCGAACGTCTCGGTGACCAGGCGTTGATCGACGCAGCGGCCGCGGGCGGATGGGAGGGATATCGGCCCTCCAGCAAGCTCGGCGAGATCATCCGGCTGCTCGAGCCCGGCGGCGACGAGTGGGACACCGCCCGCCGCCACGCCGGCGACCCCGCATACCGCGCAGATATTCAATCACGGCCGCTACCTGCACCGGAAGCGCAAACCCGATGGGCCGAAACCACGGCCACCGCTTCCGCCCGCCAGCTCGCGTCCATTCACCGAGCCATCGCCGACGGCAGTTTCGGCGCCGGCGCCGACGTCGCCCGGGCACAACTGGAATGGCAGCAACCGCCACCCGGGTACGAGGCGATCGGTTTCAAGGGCGGAAGCTACCCCGGTGTACTGGCCGACGCGATCTACTTACGTGCGGCCGACGGGACGGTGGCCACCGCGGTGTTGCTCGACCATCGCATGTCCATCGACGTGTGGGCGGAAGCGCTATCAACAATGAGCCAGCAGCAAGTGCTGGTCGGCGCCATGACGGACCCGGAGATGGCGCGCCGGTTAGCATGCGCGGTATGACCGATACCTTCGCCGGCCCCGCCGAATCCGCGGCGTGCCCGAGGACGGCGCCGTGACGGATGTCGACGCCAAACTCGCCGAGCTGGAGGCGCGGATCGCAGCCCTCGAGGGGCCGGCGCCCGACGACCGCGGCGAGCGGGGCTTCGTGGAATACGGCGGCAGCGTCGATTTCGGCGGCCCGGTGGACTGGACGATCCGCTACAGCGCCACCGCGATACGCACGCTGCCTGCGCACGACCGTGTCGAAGTCCTGGCCGCCCTGGGCCATCCGGTCCGGCAGGCATTGGTCGAGGCTCTGCTGGACGGTCCATGTACCGGTTCGGAACTCGCGGAGGCGGCGGGCCTCACCTCGCAAGGACAGTTGTATCACCATGTCCGTGCGCTGATATCGGCGAAAGTGATCGAACAACATGGCCGCGGCTCCTACCGTATACCGGCCCCGAAACTCGTCCCGACTCTGATCATCATGACCGCCGCCGCAGATATCGCCGAAGTCCTGCGCTGAGCCGACCGACGATATCGGGATGAACTGTGCACGAGTGCATATCGACAACGGCCTGGACCCCGGGATTTCCGGCCTCGAATGAGGTATCGCCGACCCAACCACGGCCGGCGGCGACGGTTAGGAGATGAGCTGCCGGCGAAACCACCGCGTCAGGATGTCGTCGACCGCTTTCGCGTCGGGTCGCTGTGGCGCCGGTTCGAGACCCGGTTCGTCGGCCAGCGGATGCGCGAGGTTCGGCACGGAGACCAGTTCGGCGTTGTCCGGCTGCGCATAGCGGTGCTTCACGGTGTCGACCAGTGCAGCCGCGTCGGCGCGAAGGTCCGGGTGATCCTCTTCCCCGCTGACGACCAGCAGCGGCGGCGCAACGGTGAGTTCGGCGGCACGGGCCACGAAGTCCAGTCTGTCTGCGATACGCTCGGCTTCGGCCGTCCATTCGTACGGATGACCAGTGATTCCCTCGGTCAGGGGGACGACCGAGCGGATACGGACCGCCGGGTTCACGAGCGCAACGTGCCGGATCGGGATCGACTCTGTGCAGAGCACCTGGAGAGCGACGGTGCCGCCGAGCGAGGCGCCGAGAATGCTGACCGGCCCCTCCTCGACCGGAAGCTGCTCGCGAAGTGCCGCCAGGGCTGCCGGGAACTCGTCGGCAGCCTGCTGCGCGAACGGTGCGAGGTTCGCGAGTAAAGGGTCCTGGCGGGCGAGTTCGAGCACGGCGTCGACACGGCCGTCGACCATCCGGGCGCCACACATCGGCATCCCCAAGTGGACCCGCCAGGCCGGCACCGCGGTCATCGGCAGGGCAGCGGCGAACGCTGCATCGGAGCGCGGCGCGTCCAGCATGTGCCAGGACACGATCAGTGGCGCCGGAGCGTCGCCCCTGCCGTCGGGTGGCAGCGCGGTGTAGGGGACGCCGGCAGCGGTTCCAGTGATCGTCTCCATCACGCTCCTTGTTTCCCGCAGCGATCAAGATGCACCCTGATCGGCAGGTATGGCCGGATTCTTCAGCAATCTGAACGCCCGCCGCCGGTCGCAGTCTGCGATCTCCGGCAGTTCTTGCCGTGACCCTACGCGGACTGATCCGACTTACGGAGGCATACGACGCTGTGCTCCGGGTCGGCCGGGCCCCGGCATCTGTCGCCCGGCTTCAGGTGCGCGCTGCATGGACTCCGTATGCGGACAGGAGTCCGTCGATTTCATTTTCGCCGACGGGACGGGTCGTGACCACCCGGGGTGGGTGTCGCAGACCGAGCATGGTGAAGTCGCGACGGTCGAGGCTCTCTTCGCGTATGTTTCCGCGCTGGGTGGAAAACTGGAACTGCCGGCGGACATCGGTGGACATCTGTTGAAATGCCGACCGATCCCGCCGCGTGAGCTGAAGGAGCGGTATGAACGGCGGATGCCTCTGTGGAAATATCCGGTTCTCCGCGACCGGCGAACCGGACTTCCCGCATCTGTGTTCGTGCGAGCACTGCCAGAAGCTTTCCGGCGCTCCGGTGATGTCGTGGGTGTCCTTCTCGGAAGAAGGCTTCGCGTGGAACGGTCCGGGCGGGGAGCCCACCTGGTACGAGACTTTCCCGCAAATCTGCCGCGGGTTCTGTCCGGTGTGCGGTTCCTCGGTCGCATCCAAGGGCGATGACGAAGGCTGGGTAGGGGTCACGATCACTGCTTTGGACGATCATGTCGCCTTGGCGCCGGTCAAGCAGAGCTTCGCCCACAACGCTGTCGCGTGGATGCCCCCTCTGGGATGAAGCGGTCAACGCATGCCCTGCGGCGCATATGCGGCCGCAGGGCATAGCCGGTGGGTCAGCGGGTGCGCGGATCCTTCAGCGACGCCATCGCTTCCATGAGTGAGGAATGAACGGCGGTCAATTCCGGGGTGGCGAACGACTCCCAGGACTGCTCGCCCCCTCCGTCCTCGGCGGAATCCGCCTGCCCCCAGTCGCCTTCGCCGGTTCCGTCCGCCGAACCTTCATCCCAGGACGCGTTACCCGGATTGTGCTTGTACACCCACCACAGGTGGCCGAACGGGTCGGCGAAGCGGGAGAGTACGTCGCCCCAGAAATCCGTCGGCTCGGTCACGATCCGCGCACCACGCGCGGCGGCACGTTTCAGCGTGGCGGCCGGATCGTCGACATAGACGCGGACGAAGGACGGCATATACGGCCAGTCCGGTTTGCGATCGGCAATCGTCAGCGTCGAATCGCCTATCCGCAGTTCGGAATGCAGAATCAGGCCGTCGGTATCGGCGGTCCGCGCCTCGGCGACCTCGATCGCCCCGAACACATCGCCGAGGAAGTCGAGCAGACCTGCCGCGTCGTCGGTCCAGATGAAGGGGTCGACCGTTGCGGATCCGGCGGGCGCCGGGGGGACGGCGGGAGTGGTGGACATACTGTCTCCTTTTCGGTTGATGCCCCCAGATTCACCGCAGTTGCGGACAGGATATGGCCACAAGTGCACCTAGCCTCGGGATGTGTCCACCAGCACCCGCACCCTTGCGCTTCTCGGTCTGCTGCAAAGCCGTCGCCACTGGTCCGGTGCCGATCTCGCCCGCCGACTCGATGTCAGCGAGCGGACCGTCCGGCGCGATGTACTCGGTCTCCAGGAGATCGGCTATCCGATCGTCACGACGCGCGGAACCGGCGGCGGCTACCAGCTCAGCGCGGGTGCCTGCCTGCCGCCACTGGTGCTGGGCGAGGAGGAGGCCGCCGCAACGGTGCTGGGGCTGAAGGAGATCGCCACCGGCGTCCATCCCGCCTCCGCGGAAGCTGCCATGAGCGCCATGGCCAAGATCGTCCAGGTCCTTCCGGTCCGGATCCGCCGCCGGATCGATAGCCTGCGAACTGTCGCGACTCCCGCCGGTGATGGATACAACCGAGCCGTGATCGGCGATGTCACCGCATTGACCACCCTGGCGCTCGCCTGCCGGGACGCCGATACCGTCTCGTTCTCCTACCGCGGCAGCGACGCGGCCACTTCGCAGCGCACCGCCCAACCGCATCAGATCGTCAATGTCGAAAGCCGCCTCTACCTGGTGGCCTGGGATCTCGATCGCACCGACTGGCGGACCTTCCGCATCGACCGGGTCGTGCAACCACGACGCACCGGCGCACGATTCGCACCGCGCAGCCTGCCCGGCGACGATCCGGTGGAATACGTCCGCGACCGGATCGGGTCGATGCCTTCCAAGTACCGGGTGCACGCCACCGTCCAGGCTTCCGCCGAACGGGTCAGAGCCGAGATTGTCCATTACGGCACTGTCACCGCCATCGACCCCGGCTCGTGCGAGGTCCATATCGCCGCCGAATCCCTGGACTGGGCGGCCTTCTGCCTCGTCTCGATCGGAGCACCGTTCATCGTGCACGGGCCGGCTGAAGCGACCGACCTCATGAAGGACTGGGGATCCAGGCTCCTCGCCGCCACGCGAGGGACCGGAAACGGACTCGCCTGCCACAGTTCGATCGACGCCGAGTCATGGTAACGCGGGTTCTGTCCGGTGTGCGGTTCCTCGGTCGCGTCCAAGGGCGATGAAGAAGGCTGGGTAGGAGGCACGATCACTGCCCCGGACGTCGGCGCCGGTCAACCAGAGCTTTGCCCACGACGCGGTCGCGTGGCTGCCCTGCTGGGGGTGAAGCGGTCAAAGCTTTCAGGCCATCCCGCTATCCCGCAAGCGAGTTGGGCGCGCTCTCCGGAATCATCGATCCTGTGTTGACCGGTGGTGTCCGCGGCAACTATCTGGACTTCCTGCGTAGTGCGTCGGTGGCGAAATCGACCAAGGGTCGCTGTTCCAGCAGCCGTGCCACCGACGAACCGAGCCGTCCAGTGCTGGTATGGGCCGGTTGTGCTGCTGCGAACTCGTCGAGAATGTCGATGAAGTGGGTGTCGTCGTAGTCCAGGTCCGGAAACCTCACCCACTGTCGTCGCCCATCGCGGATCAGCGGGCCTCCTTGGGTTATCGCGGTCGCCGTACCGGCACGCACCTCCGCGAGGTGCAGGCTCGTGCAGTTGTTCGTTCCGATCAGCAGCACTCGTGCATGGCGGTCGTACAAGCGCGCCAGTGGCGATCCCTCGCCGAGTGACATGTTCAGCTCGTGGCCGTTGAGGATTGCCGCCGCGTCGGCACCCCATGCGGCAAACGAGACGTGCGGATGGTGACTCCGCCGCACATCCGGCCAGGTGCGAAATGTTTCGGCGACCGCCCCCATCCACTCGCTAGGGGTTCGTTCGGGATCGAAGGCCGGCCAACTGGCCCGCACGTCCGGTACCCATTCCGGGGGTACGGGAGGGTTCTGCCATCTCGCGGGATCGGTCAGGCCCGAGGTATGCGTCGGGACGACGAGTGTGCCCGAGGGGGTGAGAGCGTCCTGTAGTGCCTGGATGACTGCGACGGCTCCACCGGACACCCACCCCAGCGATTTCAGGCTCGCGTGTACCAGGACGAGGTCGCCGCTACGCAGCCCCAGTGTTCTCATGTCCTGTGCAAGGGAGTCCCGGGTGTGGGGACGGGCTTGGTCGGCTGATGCTTGTGGTGGCCGCGATGCTGACTTGGAGGAATCGCTGTGGGCCATGGCCGGGAACCTATCAGGGCAGGCAGATCGCCGCCCCGATCACCAACAGCATGCCTTTCTGTGGAGATTCGATCTCCTGGGGTCGGCCGACATGGGGAGGAAGGAAAATCTGGGTCTACCTGCGCAGGAGGGGCAGGACGGATCATCGGCGAGCACGGTTTTCCGGCTTGCTCCGACCGAGATACCCGAGCACTACACCGGCCGATACGACATCATGGTCGCAGACCTGACTACTCAGGTCGCACAATTGTTCTCGACTGATCAGGGATCTGCGCGCATATGTTGAAGATATCGACCCGCACCGTGCTCGGCGGCGTCATTGCCGGGACGCTCATTGTCGGATCAGGGGGCGTCGCGGCGGCCGAGCCCGCCCCGGCGCCCGCACCGGTCGCGCCGGTGCAAGCCCCCGATGCTCCGGGGTCCGGGGCGGCGGCGCCTATCGCGGCGTGCATGGCGCCCGGCGACTCCATCGAACTCCGGGCCGGCCTGGGCGCCCTGCTCGGGACCGGGAGCGGCGCGGTCGCGGGTCTGCCCGTCTTCTTTGTCGGGGCCGTCCCGTTCGGGATCATCGGCGGCGTGATCGGCGCCATGGTCGGCTCGACCACCTACGCGCAGGACGCCTGGCGGGCTCCGCAGAACTGCTGATGGGACGGGGACGCGGGGTCACCCCTTGATCGGGTAGGTGGCGTCGAGCCATTCGGTGAACGAAGGTCCGCCGATTCGGGCGTGCGGCCGGCCACCAACCCCGCGGTCCTCCAGCAGCGCCCGATACACACCGACTACGGTCGCGGCGCCGATGATCTCGCCGCGGTCGATCATCCGCATCGCTCGTCGAGCGGCACCCACAGCGATGCTGCGAGGAATGACGACGGTAACCTTTTACGCGGAGGATCTGGAGGCGGCGAAGGACTGGTACGCCGAGTTCCTGGCGACACCACCGTATTTCGCCGTGCCCGGCTATTACGAGTTCCGGGTGGGCGACGACGAGCACGAGTTCGGCCTGATCGACCACGCGTACCGACCCGAGCGCGCCGAGCCGGGTCCGGGCGGAGCGATCGTGTACTGGCACGTCGACGATCTGCGCACAACTTACGACCGGCTGCTCGAACTCGGTGCCACTCGGCCAGGCTGGGCAACCAGGAACCTGGCGCCGGTGGAGGGTTGACCCCCGAGGCCATGTTCATACAGTCGTTGCCCTGTGCTTACAGCGAGGCGATCAGGGCAGGCAGGTCGATGGCCACAGGCACATGGCGCTCGAATGGGAACGAAATGGGAAATGGGAATCGAAAACGGCACCCAAATGGGAGACACACCGGATGAGCGCGGTAGCCCTCCGCAGCCATCGCAGATCCGCGGGGATCAGGGTGCCGTCGATATCCCAATGACGAGTCCCGAGCGCGCCGCAGTCATGCAGGCGTTCTGACAGACTCGACCCGACGACCCCACGAGGTGCCGGCGGCCGATTCGAGAGCCGGTGCGCGGGCAACGTGCCGCCAACCTAGATAGTTGGCTCGAGAAAGCTGAGCCCGGAGGCGATGCGCCGCTTTACGCTCGCCCTATCGTCCGCGCGGCGATCAGCGCAAGGACACCCAACCCCGGAAGTATCGACGATAAGACAGACGTGAACCGCCGCGAATTCGGTAAAGCAGCAGCGCTTACCGCCGCGACATTGCCGACGTCGAGCCACTCCCGGATCGGGATGGCCGACGTCGAACGTCTGAACGTATTCATGGCGGAACTGGAGGCGGCCGACCAGGCTGTCGGTGGAGCGGGTCTACTGTCCTCCGCCGTTGATGCGTTGGAACGTAGCCAGAGTTTGCTGCACAGCAGCGTGTTCGACGCTGCGACCAGGGCGGCAGAAGCTGGCGTAGGTGAGTTGTGTTAACTGCTGGCGTAACATACGGAGATCCGCCGGGGAGGGGCTTCTGATCTCGGGATCCGTGGGGGACGTGATGGCGTAACACGCAAGGTAACGCGCCCCGGGCCGCGGGACGCCAGCATGGCTGTCATGTCGACCATTGCTCCGCCTCAGCCCGTCACTGCGCGCAAGGGAATGGTGTGGATTCCCGGGGGAACCTACTGGATGGGATCCGACGATCATTAC
Organism: Nocardia carnea NBRC 14403; assembly: GCF_000308515.1. Taxonomy (GTDB): domain Bacteria; phylum Actinomycetota; class Actinomycetes; order Mycobacteriales; family Mycobacteriaceae; genus Nocardia; species Nocardia carnea. The sequence goes on from NZ_BAFV01000115.1 coordinate 8,560, forward strand.
GCGGAGGAGCGGCCGGCTCATCAGGTGTCGGTGGACGGATTCTGGATGGACAGCCACCCGGTGACCGTCGCCCAGTTCCGCCGGTTCGTCAAAGCCACCGGCTATCGCACGACCGCCGAACTCGAACCCGATCCCGCCGAATTCCCGGATGCGGATCCCGACCTGCTGGCCCCGGGGTCGATGGTGTTCACGCCGCCGCCCGGTCCGGTCCCGCTGAACGACTACCGGCGGTGGTGGAGATATGTACCGGGCGCGGACTGGCGTCACCCCGAAGGCCCCGGCAGCAACGTGGGAGAACGCAACCTGCACCCGGTGACCCAGGTGTCGTATCTCGACGCCTGCGCCTACGCGGCCTGGGCGGGTAAATCGCTGCCGACGGAGGCCGAATGGGAATTCGCGGCGCGGGGCGGTCTGCACCGCGCCACCTATGTCTGGGGTGAGGAACGGGAACCGGGCGGTCGCCCCGGCGGCAACGTCTGGCAGGGGAAATTTCCCTGGGAGAACCTGGAATTGGATGGTTACGCGGGCACCTCGCCGGTCGGTAAATTCCGTGCCAACGGGTTCGGGCTGCATGATATGGCGGGCAATGTTTGGGAGTGGACCTTTGATCATCTCACCCCAAGCCACGCCGACAGCGACAAGAACGTAGCACCCGCCCGCAGTTGCTGTATTCCGCGAAACCCGGTCCAGGAGGTCGCGGTCGCCGCGGGGGCCGAACCGTACCCGCGCCGCGTGGTCAAGGGCGGCTCGCATCTGTGCTCGCCGAACTACTGCGACCGGTATCGGCCGGCCGCCCGTCAGGGACATACCGAGGACGCCTCGACCGGCCACATCGGGTTCCGCTGCATCGTGCGGATCGGAGACGAGCGGTGACGACGACGGGAGTGCCGTCGACCTATAACGCGAAGTCCATCACCGTCCTCGAAGGTCTCGACGTCGTCCGAAAACGACCGGGCATGTACATCGGCTCCACGAGCTCCCGCGGCCTGCACCACATGCTGTGGGAGGTTGTGGACAACGGGGTGGACGAGGCGATGGCCGGGCACGCCACCCGGGTCGACGTGCGGTTGCTCGCCGACGGCGGCGCCGAGGTACGCGACAACGGCCGCGGCATCCCGGTGGCCATGCACGCGTCGGGGATACCGACGGTCGACGTGGTGATGACGCAGCTGCACGCGGGCGGCAAGTTCGGGGCCGAAGACGGTGCATACACGGTGTCGGGAGGTCTGCACGGTGTCGGGGTGTCAGTGGTCAATGCGCTGTCGACCCGGCTGGAGGTAGAGATCGGGCGCGACGGATATCTGTGGTCGCAACAGTATCTGGAGTCGATTCCGCAGACCCTCACCCGCGGCGAACGCATCGCGGGCACGGGTACCACGGTCCGATTCTGGGCGGATCCCGAAGTGTTCGAAACCACCGAATACGACTTCGATACGGTGGCTCGCCGGCTGCAGGAGATGGCCTTTCTCAACAGTGGCCTGGAGATCACACTGACCGACGACCGGCGTACCGGTGAAGACGCGCCCAGTACCTATCGTTTCCCGGGCGGCCTTCGTGATTTCGTCGGCCACCTCAATCGTGCGAAACAACCGCTGCATCAGCACGTCATCGGTTTCTCCGCCCGCGGCAGCGGGGTCGAGGCCGAGGTGGCCCTGCAGTGGAACGCCGGATTCAGTGAATCGGTACGCACCTTCGCCAACACAATCAACACCCCCGAGGGCGGTGTGCACGAGGAGGGTTTCCGGGCGGCGTTGACCACCGTGGTCAACCGGTATGCCCGTTCGCTGAAAGTGCTGAAGACCGCGGATCCGAATTTGACCGGCGACGATATCCGGGAAGGCCTGGCGGCCGTGATCTCGGTGAAGGTCGCCGATCCACAATTCGAGGGGCAGACCAAGACCCGGTTGGGTAACAGCGCGATCAGATCGTTCGTGCAGAAGATCTGCCACGAGAAGCTGTCGGACTGGTTCGATGCGAATCCGGCCGAGGGCAAGCTGATCGTGAGCAAAGCGGCCTCCTCCGCACAGGCTCGGCTGGCCGCCCGCAAGGCCCGGGAACTCGTCCGCCGCAAAACCGTGAGCAGCCTGGGCGGATTGCCGGGCAAGCTGGCGGACTGCCGCAGCGCCGATCCGCACCGCAGCGAAATCTTCATCGTTGAGGGCGATTCGGCGGGCGGTAGCGCGAAGTCGGGCCGCGATTCGATGTATCAGGCGATCCTGCCGCTCCGCGGCAAGATCATCAATGTCGAGAAGAACCGGATCGACCGGGTGCTGAAGAACGCCGAGGTCCAGTCGATCATCACTGCGTTCGGCACCGGTATCCACGAGGAATTCGATATCGCGCGGCTGCGCTATCACAAAATCGTGCTGATGGCCGATGCCGATGTCGACGGAAAACATATCTCGACACTGCTGCTGACCCTGCTGTTCCGGTATATGCGCCCCTTGATCGAAAACGGTCACGTTTATTTGGCGCAGCCGCCGCTCTACAAGCTGAAATGGCAGCGAGCGACTCCCGAATATGCCTATTCGGATGCCCAGCGGGACCGGGTGCTCGCGGCCGGCCGTGCGGCGGGAAAACGGATAGACACGTCCACCGGAATTCAGCGCTACAAAGGTCTTGGCGAAATGGATCCGAACGAATTATGGGAAACCACCATGGATCCAGCTGTCCGCGTGCTGCGGCAGCTCACGATCGGTGACGCGGAGCTCGCCGACGAATTGTTTGCGATTCTGATGGGTGAGCACGTCGATGTGCGCCGCAGCTTCATCACCCACAATGCCTCCGATGAACGATTCCTGGATATCTGACGGCTTCGAGCCGACCCGCAGGCGGCCCCGGCGCGCGACATTGCGCACCGGGGCCGCCGCCGTGACGGGGGCACGGAAAGGCCGGCGGCACGCGCCGCGGATCGAGTGGCGTTATCGAGCAGTTTCGCCGTAAGAAACCCCCTGGCCAGCGGTTCGAGGGTGCAGATGGTGGCGTAACAGACGGAAAACTCCGGGGTAAAGGGACGGGAATGGCCAGGTGGGAAGTTATAACCATGACAGCGAGGCGACAGCACACACCGGCGGGGTTTCCCCGGCCACCGGTGCGCAGATACGCCGGCACCCGCGAGGACGCCGCGCGCTGGGTGCGCGATGTACTCCGCACCCAGATCCTCGACGGTGCCTTCGGCGGCCTCGCGGCCCCCCGCCCGCTGTTGCCGCCGGAAAGCGCCCTGGCCGCGGAGTGGGGTGTGAGCCGCAACGCGATCCGCGAGGCGCTCGACCTGCTGCGCGCCGAGGGGCTGATCACGCGGGTGCAGGGGGCGGGCACGTTCGTCACCGGCGCCAAGTTGCGGCAGCGCATCGACCGCCTCGAGGGTCTGGCCGAATCGCTGGCCGGGCATCGGTTGGTGGTCGAGAACAAGGTGCTGTCGGCCCGGGAAGCCACCGCGACGCCTTCGGTCGCGTCGAAACTGGAGATCCCCGAGGGGAGTCGGATCCTGTTCATCGAACGCCTCCGGTCGGTGGGGAACGTGCCGCTGTCGCTGGATACCACCTCGTTACGCCCGGAGGCGATCGATGCCCTCGTCGGCGCCGACCTGGGTCATGAGGACGTGTTCCGGCTGCTCGAGGACAAGCTCGGCGTCCGGCTCGGGGCGGCGGAGAACACGGTCGAGGCCGTCGCGGCCGACCGGGGCACTGCCCGCCACCTCGACGTCAAACCGGGCACACCGGTGCTGCTGCTGCATCGGCTGAGCTACCTCGAGGACGGCACACCGTTCGATCTCGAATCCGTCCGCTACCGCGGCGACCGGCTGGCTTTGGTGTCGGTCAACGCGCGCAGCCGGCCCGACACCGAGGACTGATTCGGAACACCTTTCCGAGTACAGACCCGGCAGAAATTTCCGAGGGCCGATCACGGCGTTCGGCCCGAATGTTTCCCCTAGAGAGAAGTGAGGATCCATCATGTCCACATCCCGTCCCAACATTGTCTATTTTCACGTCGACAATCTGGGTCTCGGCGAACTCGGATGCTATGGCGGTGGCATCCTACGTGGCGCGGATACCGCGAATATCGACAATTTCGCCGCCGAGAGCCTCAAACTGTCGCATTTCGTCGTCGAACCGCAGTGCACCCCGACCCGGTCGGCGCTGATGACGGGCCGGTACCCCATTCGCTCGGGTAATCACACCATCGCACTGGGCGGTAACCCGGGTGGCATCGTCACCTGGGAACGCACCATGGGCGATATCCTGTCCGAGGCCGGCTACGCCACCGCCTGCTACGGCAAATGGCATATCGGCGCCGAGGACGGCCGCTGGCCCACCGATCACGGTTTCGACGAATGGTATGGCCCCGCCCGCACCTACGACGAATGCCTGTGGCCCGACGATCCTTGGTACAAGGGTGAACGCGATGGCTGGTCGTACATGTACGACGGCACCAAAGAAGGCGGTGTCCGCACCACCGACGAACAGCTCACCGTGGAACTCAAGGGCCGGATGGACGCCGAATACGACCGGCGCGCCAAGGCTTTCATGGAGAGCAGCGTCGCCGAGGACAAGCCGTTCTTCCTCTACCACAACCATTCGCTGCTGCACTTCCCGATCGAGGTCCGCGAGGAATTCCGCGGCAAGAGCAGCAATGGCGACTGGGGTGACGCCCTGCTGATGTTGGACGCCGATTTCCAGAGCATCCTCGACAAGCTCGACGAGCTCGGCGTCGCCGAGAACACGATCGTGGTGTTCGCCGGTGACAACGGCCCGGAGGACCACCTGGCCGGTCGCGGTACCGCCGGGTTCTTCGACGGTTCCTACTTCAGCTCCGCCGAGGGTGGTATCCGCACTCCCGCGCTGATCCGCTGGCCGGGCCATGTCAAGCCACGGGAAAGCAACGAGATGGTGCATGTCACCGATATGTTCACCACGCTGCTGCGCTTCGTCGGCTGCGATATCCCCGACGACCGCCTGATCGACGGTATCGACCAGCGCGAATTCTTCGCCGGTGCCGAGGAATCGGCCCGTGAGGGGTGCATGGTGTGGTTGAACGACGAACTGCATGCGGTCAAGTGGTCGCAGTTCAAGATCAGCTTCGTGCGGCAGCAGCACTTCCACGATCCGGAGATCCCGCTCGGTTTCGCCCGCATCATCAACCTGCTGGAAGACCCGAAGGAACGCGAACCGGTCAACCAGACCTTCGTGCGGTGGTGGGTCATGCAGCACGCCCAGCGTTTCATCCGCGAATACGAGGAGAGCGTGAAGGTCGAGGAATTGATTCCGCCGGGCGCCCCGCTCGATTTCGTGCCGGAGCGCACCGCCGAAGCCGCGGTCTGATCTTCCGGACACCGGGGAGAGCGCACCCCCGCGTGCGTTCTCTCCCCGGGTGGTTCGGCCGACGTCCCCATCGACGATGTCGTTCGAAGAGGTTCTCATGAACACTGTCTCCGCACCCCCGAAGACCCTCCGGGAACAGGTGCCCGCCGCCCTGTCCGTTCCGTTCGAGCGCCTCCGCCGATCGTCGACCGGGAACGCGCTGACCGACTTCCGAAAATTCCGCACCGAGTTCTTCGCCGGTCTGGTCACCGCGCTGGCGTTGATCCCGGAGACTATCTCGTTCTCCATCGTCGCCGGCGTCAGCCCGGCGGTCGGCCTTGCCACATCCTTCATCTTCGCGATGGTGATCGCCGTGGTCGGCGGGCGGCCGGCTATGGTGTCGGCGGCGGCGGGGTCGGTGGCGCTCGTGATCGCACCGCTGGTCCGCGAGCACGGTGTGGACTATTTGTTCGCGACGGTGATCCTCGCGGGCGTGCTCCAGATCGTGCTGGCGCGCTGCGGTGTCGCGACCTTGATGCGGTTCGTGCCGCACAGCGTGCTCACCGGCTTCGTCAACGCGCTGGCCATACTCATCTTCACCGCGCAGCTTCCGCATCTGTTCGATGTCCCGTGGCCGGTGTATGTGATGGTCGCGGCCGGATTGCTGCTGATGGTGTTCCTGCCCAGGCTCACCGATGCGGTGCCGGCCCCGCTGGTCGCCACCGCGCTCCTGACGATCATCACCGTGGTGTTCGCGATCGGTGTCCCGCGGGTGGGTGATGAGGGCGATCCGTCCTCGGGTCTGCCGACGTTCGGCCTGCCCGACGTTCCCTTCACCACGGACACTCTGCGGTTCATCGCCCCGTACGCGATCGCCGTCGCCCTGGTAGGGCTGCTCGAATCACTCATCACGGCACGACTGGTCGACGAACTGACCGACACCTCATCGGACCATCGGCGGGAAAGCTGGGGTCAAGGGGTCGCGAACGTGGTCACCGGTTTCGCCGGCGGTATGGGTGGCTGCGCGATGATCGGGCAGACCATGATGAACGTCAAGACCTGCGGTGGCCGGACCCGCCTGTCGACCTTCGTCGCCGGTGCCGCGCTGCTGTGCATGGTCACGATGTTCGGGGCGGCGCTCGCGGCGATCCCGATGGCGGCGCTCGTCGCGGTCATGGTGATGGTCTCCGTCGCGACCATGGACTGGCATTCGATCATGCCGGCTACGCTGCGCCGGATGCCGATCGGCGAATCGTTCATCATGCTGGGCACCGTGGTGGTCACGGTGGCCACGGACAATCTGGCCTACGGCGTGATCGCCGGAGTGGCCTGCGCGATGATCCTGTTCATCCGCCGCCTGTCCGGGGGAGCGACCGTCGATTCGCCCGCACCGCTCCCGGACACCGGAACGGGCGAGAGCGAGGGCGAACGCACGTATCGCGTCGCCGGATACCTGTTCTTCGCGTCCAGCAATACGCTGGCCGATCACTTCGATTACACGGGCGACCCGAAGCGAGTGACCATCGACCTGTCGGCATCGCGTATCTGGGATGCCACCACGGTCGCCGCGCTCGACGAAATCGGTGAGAAATACCGGAGACTCGGCAAGACCGTCACCCTGGTGGGTCTCGACGAGGCCTCGGCCGCACTGCATTCCCGGCTCAGCGGTGCGTTCCGTCCGGCGGCCGACTGATTCCACCACCGCGGCGATTCCGTTCGCCCACCGGCACGATGAACCCGGGGCCGGCCTTCTGTCGAAGGCCGGCCCCGGGCGTGTCTCGAGCTACCTGAACGATCCCCAGGCCGCCGTGGTCAACAGCGCCAGGCACCCGACGGTGATCAGGCAGCCGGTCAGCACGATCGTGGTCCGCGCCGGCACCCGGGGCGGCCGGCGCGCCAGGAGTCGGGTGCGACGTTTGCCCACCAGATACACCCCGAGGGCCGCGAGGAGCGCGGCCCCGCCGGCGATAGCGGTGACCGGATGCCACCGGACGGGGTCGGTGAGCAGATCGCGACCGACCACCAGCAGCCCGTTGGCCGCGATGGCGAGGGAGGTCCGGGTCCAGGACAGGGCGGTGCGTTCCGGCTGCAATCCGGGATCGAATGCAGGAGGCGCGGCGATCATGGCTCAGTTCGCCATGGTGAGTGACGCTGCCACCGAAACGATGACGACGACCACGCCGACGGCCGCCAGTCCGGCGGCCAACGCGGTGGTCAGCCGGCCGGTCGGCAGGGGTCGGTCGTGCCGGATGGCGCGGTCGTTGCTGCGCCACCGCAGCAGACCGCCCGCCGCGGAGAGGACGGCGGCCGAGCCGAGCAGTCCACCAAGTGCGAACGCGACCGCATCGGGTGCGGCGCCGGGCAGCAGATGCAGGGCCGCCACCGCGGCGGCGAGCAGGCCGAGCGAGGTGCGCTGCCATGCCAGGAAAGTGCGCTCGTTTGCCAGCGTGAATCGGTAATCGGGCTCGGGCAACAGCGGGGCCGCAGGCCCCTGAGCTGCAGTATCGGACATAGCTCCACTCTTGTCGAACTGTGGTGCAGGCGCCAGTGAATGCTGGTGGCGGAGCAGAGTTCCGCGCGTCACTCTCGGCCGGAAGGCCGGGGTCGGTGCGGTTACCGCGCGCATCGGCGAATTGCCTGCGTACCACGGATTTCCACCGAAACCTCAGGAGATTCGCGGGGCGCGTTCCGCCAGCGAGAATTACCGAGCCGAGTAGCTTAACTGTTCCGAAAACCGCAGTTCCCGGGGCGTAACAGGAAACCCCGATGCTTGGGGCATGTTCAACAAGGTCAGATCGCGTGGCGTAGCACGGCCGACCGCCGCACGTGGAAGGAATCGCGGCCGGATCACGGTCGCCGCTGTCACCGCAGCGGCTGCCCTCACCACGGTACTGACAGGATGCGGTGCCCTGGATTCGGGGACAGTGGTGGTGAACATCGGATATCAGTCGAAAACCATCAACACCATCAACGCGGGCACACTGCTGCGCGACCGCGGTGACTTCGAAGCGGCGCTCGCGCAGCTCGGTGAGCAGAACGGCAAGAACTACAAGGTGGTCTGGCAGGACTTCTCTTCCGGTGCGCCGCTGACCGCCGCCATGATCGCCTCGCATGTCGATATCGGCTCCATGGGCGATTACCCGCTGCTCACCAACGGTTCGAAGACGAAGAAGTTCGACGACGCGGCCACCGAGTTCATCGCCACCACCGGGTACAACCTGCGCGGCTCCCTCAACCAGGTGGTGGTCCCGACCGATTCACCGGCCACCGAGCTGACCGACCTCGTCGGCAAACAGGTGTCGACCAGTCTCGGCTCCGCCGGCGACGGCATGCTGTCCACCGCGTTGCTGCGCGCCGGGCTCGGCACCGGCGAGGTGAACATCGCGAATCAGGACCCCTCCATCGGCGCCGCCGCCATCGAGGGCAAACAGGTCGACGCGCTGGCGCAGTTCGTGCCGTGGCCGCAGATGGTGATCTACCGCAAGCAGGGCCGCCTGCTCTATGACGGCGGGGACAACAATGTGCCGACCTTCCACGGCATCGTCGCCCGCAAGCAGTTCACGGCCCAGCAGCCGGAGGTGATCGATGCCTTCCTGCAGGCGATGCAGCAAACCAACGACTACCTCACCGCGAACCCGCTGGCCGCGGCCCAGCGGATCAGCGATATCACCGGAATCGAACCCGAAGTCGCCTACCTCTACAACGGACCCAACGGACTGGTGTCGTTCGACCCGACCATCAAGAAGGAGTTCGGGGACTCGCTGGCCCAGGTGAAGAACTTCCTCGTCGAACGTGGTTCGGTGGCCGAAGATTTCGATATCGCCGGCTTCCGGAACGACAGCTACCTGCGCAAGCTGCTCGGTGCGGACTTCGACCGGATCACCGCCGACACCACCAACCCCAGCAAGCTGAACGGCGTCGACGAGATCTGCCGGATTCCGGTGGACGATCCCGCGACCGCCTCGGAGGTCTGGTTCGAAGGACAGGACACCACCGCGGTCTCGGCGACCCCGAGCTGCCTGCTGCGGCGCATCGCAGGCGCCGACAACCCGATCCGGGCCGGCTACGTCCCCGCTGCCGACACCGCCACCAAGTTGTTCGCCGACCACGCCGTCTGGGTGATCGACCCCGCGGCGCCGCCCACCCGGCGGTATTTGCCCTTCGCGACCCAGGCCGCGGCCGGGGAATTCACGGCAGCACATCCGGGCAGCCAGATCGTCACCTACCCCGCGGCACTCGAACAGGCCGGCCGCACCCACTGACCTCCCGCATCGCCGGCAACGGCGACGAACCCGAAAGGAGATCGCGATGGCGATCACAGCACCGAGTCAGGATGTCGTAACCCGAGGACAGTCGTTCACCGGTCCCGGCCAGGACGAACAGCGCTCGCCGCTGAGCCCGGTGATCGAGAAGCTGCGTGACCGCGGCGCGTCGACCGCCGCGATGCGCCGGACCGCGGCGACCATCGGACTGCCGCTCATCCCGATCGTGGCCTTCATCCTGGTCTGGCACCTGCTGACCGTGAACGAAGTGGTCGCCTGGCTGCGGTTCAACCGGATGCCGACACCGGCCGCGGTTCTGGAGAGCTTCGTCGAACGGCTCGGCTCCGGCGCCTACTACGACGACTTGTTCGCCAGCCTGCAGCGGATCCTCCTGGGCTTCATCCTCGCCGCGATCATCGGCATCGGCCTCGGGACGCTCATCGGCCGATCGGAACCGGCGCGGAAAACGCTGCGGCCGTTCCTCGAGATCGTGCGCCCTATCCCGGCCATCGCCCTCGTGCCGCTCACGATCCTGCTGTTTCCGTCCAGCGAACAGGGGATCGTGTTCATCACCTTCTTCGCCGCCTTCTTCCCCGTGGTAGTCAGCACTATTCATGCCATGGAATCGCTGCCGAAGGTCTGGGAGGAAGCCGCGCAGACCATGGGCGCCAACCGCTGGGCGATCCTGCGCCACGTCGTGTTGCCGGGGGCCATGCCCGGAATCTTCTCCGGCCTGTCGGTGTCGATGGGTGTCGCCTGGATCTGCGTGGTCAGCGCGGAGATGATCTCGGGCCAGTTCGGCATCGGCTACTACACGTGGCAGGCCTACGGTTTGCTCGACTACGCCGGCGTTGTGGTCGGCATGCTCTCGATCGGTGCGCTCGGCCTGCTCACTGCATTCGTCGTCGAACTGGCCGGCCGCCGGGTCAACCACTGGCTACCCAGGGCACAGCGCTGAGGTGAGACCTCGGTCCGCCCCGCCGTTTCGCGCCCCCCGACTGCACCCTTCGCCAGCACCACGAGTAGGAACGTAATGACTATCACCGCCCCCGAACCGGCCACCGCCGCCGCGCCCGCCTCGACGGGAGCCGGCGCCGCGGTCCAGCTCGACGACCTGCGTCTCGGTTTCCACGGCAAGCTCGCCGCACAGGTCACCCTCGATATCGAACCCGGCGAGGTCGTCGTCTTCCTGGGCCCCTCCGGGTGCGGCAAGTCGACCATCCTGCGCGCCCTGGCCGGGTTGCTCACCCCGATGGGCGGCACCGCAACCGTCGGTGGTACACCGATCATCGGTAACGACGCCCAGTGCGCCATGGTCTTCCAGGAGGATGCGCTGCTGCCGTGGCGGAGTGCGTTGAAGAACGTGCTGTTCCCGCTGCATCTGCGCGGTGTCAAGGGGCGGACGGCCAAGGAAGCCGCGGCCACCCATCTCGAACAGGTCGGGCTGAGCGACTATCTCAACCACCTGCCCAGCCATCTGTCCGGTGGGATGCGGCAGCGCGTGCAGCTGGCCCGGACCCTGGCCTGCAGTCCGAAGGTCATGCTGATGGACGAGCCGTTCGGTGCGCTCGATGCCCAAACTCGTCTGGATATGCAGCAATTGCTGATCTCGGTGTGGAAGCAGACCGAGATGACGATTCTGTTCGTCACCCACGATGTCGACGAGGCGCTGCTGCTGGCCGACCGCGTGGTGCTGTTGACCCATCGGCCGGCAACCGTGGCCGAGGTCATCACCATCGACCGGCCGCGGGACCCGCAGGCGCAGTTCGGCGAGAGCTACCAGCGCCGCCGCCAGTCGATCCTCGAGTTCCTCGGGCACGCTCCGGTGTCCGCGGACTGAATATCGCCGATGACCGTGTGGCCGGTCGGTCCTGTGCCCGGCCCGGCCACACGGCATTGTCAGGCTGCGACGAACACGCGTCGAGAACGGGGCAGGTTGCCACACGATGGCGCCAAGGTCGACAACGCGTCGGTCAAATGGGAACGAAACGAGAAATGGGAATCGAAGTGATACTTAAATGGGAAACAAGCCAGCCATCAGATCGCCGCCGGTAATTCGCCGGCGTCGGACCAGGCGGGCGGACGTCCGACCGGCTCGATACCTGCTTCGCGCAACTCTTTCCGAGCGTCTTCCAGCGTGATGCCACGCAGCGTGGCGATCGCCTGTGCGGACAGCACTTCTTCTTCGTATGCCTTGATAGCTCGGGCGAGTAGCCGTTGCGGCGCCCGGCGTTGATCGGAGTCGGCTTGTAGTGCGCGGTACTGGTCGGACCATCCGTAGCGGGCAGCCAATTGCGGCGCCGTCAACGCCATCCACTCGTGTTTGGTGGCCTCGTCGACGTATCCGGCCTGCTGCAGGGCAATCGCCGCGATCGGTGGTGACACCAGGAAACGCTGGACGACCTCGGAGAGGGTGGATCGGGTCCCCGAATCTCGGTCGCCGAGGAACTCACGGATACCGTCGACCGGTGCGAGCAGGTGCCGGGCGAAGGCGTCGGCGCGCACTTCCGCGGGTGTTCGATCGCTCCAGTTGCCGGTGTGCTCGTCTGCCCAGTCCTGGAACAGCACGTGACCGAGCTCGTGGGCGAGCGTGCTGCGTTGCCGCATCGGATTCCGGGTACGTGCCACGCCGATGAAGACGGCGTCGCGTACCGGGTCTCGCATCGTCAGACCGTGTTCGTCCGGGCCTGCGTCGAGTACGGCGACGTCGATCGCGGTCGCCTGTTCGATAATCGCGACCAGGTCGCCCAGGGGTTGTACGCCGAGTCGGTGTTCGCGGCGGAACCGGGCGGCGGCGTCGCGTCCTTCTGTCTCGTTGTTCACGTTTCCTACGCTGGGTCGGTGGTGCCGGGGATGGCTTGGTCGTCGAGGTAGTCGTTCAATTCCAGGAAACGCAGCAGCGCTTCCCGCATGCGATCCATCTCGCAATCGTTGGTCGCTCGCGCGGCGCATCGGACCCGCTCGGCCACCGGCGCGGTCCCGGTGAGCTGGGCGACTGTGTGCCCTGTCGCCCAGCCGATCGCCACGATCTCCGGCATCTTCGCGGGCCTGTCCCCAGAGATGATCCGGGACAGGGTCGACTGCGAGATCCCGGTCGCGTCCGCCAGAGCGCGCTGACTCAACCCCGCGGCAACGCGAGCGCGTTCGATCCGTGCACCGGCTTCGTTCGTCACCGCCATCACCTATGTCCGTCTTGAATCAAAATTGCCGACTATGATTCAGTCTAGCCCGCCGGAGCGGGTCCGACCAGGGTGGAGACGGTCCGTTTGCCGCCCCATGGCATCGGCCGGTGGTGTGGGGAGAGAGTTGTGGCCGACGTTGTCCGCGCGGACTTCAGGGCCACCAGATCGTCGCCGCGATCACCAGTAGCGGTAGTCCGATCGCGATGGCGAAACCGACCACTACCAGGGTGCTCATGGTGTGTCCTGCGTGGAGGTCCAGCGTGGGAAGCTGAGACGCGGTAGCACGGTTTCCACGTCGCAGATGTCCAGTACGGCGTCGAGTTCGTGCGGGCCGAGATGGTCGGGTGCCGGCAGGATCACCAGGTCGGCGCCGGCGTTGCGTGCCTGGTCGGCCACGCGTAGCACCGAGTGTTCGCCGGGCCATACGAGGTGGTAGCCGAGTCGGTCGGCGAGGCGGTGTACGCGGTCGCGGTCGGTCTCGGGTGCTCGGCTGATGTCGTGGTTGATCCAGCCGAACGCGATCGAGTGGCTCATGGTGCGATATCGGCGTCGGTGGCGGGTTCCGGGATATCGCGACTGGCGCGGAGCCCGGCCGCCACTCGTTCCAATATTGCTGTATCGATGCAGTATTGGTCGCGCAACAGCCGGACGGTCGCTTCCATTGCCCGGTTTCGTGCCGGTCGCTTGGGCAGACGTGGTCGTTCGCGCACAGTGCCTCCTGGGGGGTGTCATGGCGTGCACCCGGCGCCGGGGATTTCCGCGATCGGCGACCTCGTAATGTGCGGGCTGTCAACGCGGTTCGACGCGGCGTCGGGGCTGGATCAAGCGTCATCGACCGGCCTTCGCGGTCCCAGAGACAGCAGTAATAGGAAACCGCTACGCTTCCGCTCGGTATGCCGGTGCACAGCAGTGCGCCGACCAACAATTGAATGCCGCGTTGCTCCTGGCCGAGAGACAGGAACCAAGCCCGCCGAGTTGGCAGAGTCGCTGGTGCGGCATCTCGACGCTGCTCACGTCGACATCGTCGAGTCCTTGATGACTTCGGGGCAGGGATTCGTCACCGTCACCGATGCCGATCTGGTCGCACGACCCTGATCGGTAAGGAATTTCGAGGAAGGCCAGGCCGGCACCCACCGGCCGGCCGATTGTGTCGCAGCCCGCTCCTACTCGGACATCTGGAGCAGTGCGGGGTATCCGTCTGCGGTGATCCGGACACTGCTGGAGTATTCACCGGGCTGGAGTAGGTCGGGGGTGATGTAGGTTGCTCGCGAGATCTGACCGTCTTTCAGGAAGACGAGAATGTTCCCTCCTTGCATGAACGTCTCGTCCATGTCGATCTTCCCCCCGACTTCGCGCTCGAGGTAGTCGCGGGAGACCGGCTGGTGCGACACATAAACGGAGTCCCAGTCGCCGCCGGTCAGCTCATGCAGGCTGACCGATCCGCCGTTCTGGCGCAGTTCGGCCAGTTCGGCCGAAAGTGCCTGGTCTTCCTCCAAAGCAACCCCTCCATCGTCTGAACATGCGGTCAGCGCAACAGCGGCGCACACCAGCAACGCGAGCAGGACTTTCTCAGCTGTCATAGGCGCCGTAACTTTCGCCGTCGCTTCCCGGGTTGTATCCGCCCGAGGTGAACTCCGTATCGGTCGGTGGAGGTTTGGTGCCGCCCGTTGCCGGTGGCCCGTCAGCGCGTCCGGTCTCGCCGATGGCGACCTGGTCGCTCGGTGTCAGCATGCCGTCCGGCCCGACGACGACCATATCGCCCCGGAGAACCGCTTCCTTGACGTAGGTCGCCAGTTCTTCCGGGCTCGCATCGGGGTGCTCGGCGGCAATTCTTCGTCCGACCGCGTTATTGTGGAGATATCAACGAAATTGCGGCTTGATTCCCGTGTCCAACCAAACGGAGACACTCCGAGTTACTTACCGCGAAATCCTCACCCGAGGAGATCGCCCCTGTGCAGTCGATCGATCACCGCATTAGACTTGAGCTCTTTGCGGGCTCCTGAGTTTTTCCAGTAGAACCGTAGCAAATGATAAATCAGGACCGGGTCCACTCGGTAGAAGTGGACATCGATAATCATTTCTCGGAGATAGCGCCTATTGGCCTTCAGTTTGCGGACCAGCGCTGAGCTGCGCGAGGTGTGCAGGACGTCACCGCTTGTCGGAGTGACAACAACGGTGGGGTTATTGTTCGTCTGCGTAGCAAGAATTTCCTCGATCGACTCCCAAGCTATTGTTTGGTCGACTGCATTGCTGTGGATCTCGATACCTTGCTCACTGATGATCAGTTGGTGGTGTTTGACCAGCGCCGAGAAGAATGTGGTGGACAACCAGGCGCTGAACCCGGCCAGAGCCAGCATCGACGCGCAATACAGGTAATCGCGAATACTGTTCGTACCAGAATCGCGAGTGAAGAGCAGGACTCCATACGCCAGGGCGAAAACGGAACCTGCGGCCGAAAGGAGAGCAAACGGCAGATTGAATGGTCGATACATCGGGAGGACGAGAGCGGGCTCAGAGTGGGGACTGGAAGCGTTCACACTTGTCGGAAACCGTGAACGCTGGGCGTTCAATATTGCAAAAAATGCGGCTACGAAACTTGCCGAGACAGCGATACCCGCCGCCGAGAACAAGACCCTGGGGGCTGATCCCTCGCCGATCGACGATGCCAGCATTATTACAAAACCGACGCCAGATAGGACGAAGACCAGGATGCCGGCCGCAATTGCGCCCCCGCGGTCGGAGTCGCCGAATCCCTCGGGCCGCGGAAGTTCGGGGGTGCTCACTTTCGACATAGCGTGCGCTTCTTCCTATTCGAATAGCTCCCGGACGCCGGCGCCGGCTTGATCACCGACATAGCTTCCGAACGAACCGATGCCGTATCCGCCGGCCATCGCTCCGAGAACAGAGAAAACGGGGACAGCCACGGGTGCGGCCGGTCCGGTAAAGCCACCGGCCAAACCGCCAGCCCAGGCTCCCGCGGCGGCGCCGCCGATACCGCCGACCGTGCCGCCGGTTGCATTTCCGACTGCCTCATAGACTCCCTTCCCGTCCGTCAACACGTCATCCACATTTGTGTAGACAGCCAGCCCGGCCGTTGCAAAGGCTCCGCCGAACTTCCCTGTATTGGCCAGAATTTCCGCTTTCGAGGCAGCGTTTGCAGCAGTAGCCGCATTGTCCATCGACTCCACGACGAGCCGCCCGGCGCCCGGAGTTCCGGAGTCGAGAAGAGCGAAGGCGCGACCGGACGCCTCCGCGGAGCGACCGGCGGCCTGAGCCGCTTCGCCCGCCATGGTCGTGCCCGCCTGAAGAGCAGCTTCTGAGATCCCACTCGCGGCAACGCCCGCGCCGGTCGCCACAGGGTGTCCGGTTGCGGTGCCTGCTGTGGAGCCGACGAATTGGTCCCACTGCTGCGTAGTCCACGACTGGACTACCTCCCAACTGGACGCGCGTGGTGTCCCTTCCGGTGCGGTGTCGGGGTCGTAGGCCAGTACGGAATCATCGGAAAACTTGGTGAGTACCGTACCGTCCTCGAGCGTGACGGTCTTGGCCGACTGCCCATTGGGATACGTTGTATCGATCGATCCGTCAGTATTGAGCGTGGACTGCACACCGGCCGACGTCCCCGTTCCCACAAGTACAGGCTGTCCGTCGGGCCCGGCGATATAGTTCTCGACTTCGCGGTAACCGTCCGGCCGCTGCCATTCGCGCTGGAAACCTCCGTCCGGCGCATATGCGTCGGTGATCAACCCGCCATTCGGCGCTGGATACGATTCGGATACCGCCGCACCGAGAGATCCGTCATCGTTCACGACATAGGTAGTCGATCGACCGTCCTTCGGTACCGTTTGAAGGCGCTGAGCCTTGCCGTCCGGTCCTGTGACAGTCGTGTCGATAACTCCCGAGCCATCGGGGCGAAGCTGGGTGGTCGTGGTCGTCGCGGGCCCTCCGTTGGTGCTCGACGTGGTGGTCGTGACCCCATCCGCCGACGTCGCTGATTGGGTGAGCGTCTGAGTACCGTCCGGATTGGGAGTGATCGTGGTCGTTTTCCCGTTCGGATCTGTGTAGCTCACGGGCATACCTGCTTGTAAAGCTGCTAGAACGTCGGTCTGAGTGAGTGCTGGCGGAACGTCGGGTGTGGGCTGTGCCCCCGGCACAAGGCCGAAGGTCCGGGCCGCCTCCGAAGGGGCCTCGCGTAATACCAGGTCGGTCAGCTCGGAGCTCGCAGTCGAAATCGAGGTCTCGACTCTCATCGCGACACCTTCTGCATGCTGCAGCGCTTGT
Source organism: Nocardia carnea NBRC 14403 (assembly GCF_000308515.1). GTDB lineage: Bacteria > Actinomycetota > Actinomycetes > Mycobacteriales > Mycobacteriaceae > Nocardia > Nocardia carnea. Next base: position 25,585 of record NZ_BAFV01000115.1, read on the forward strand.
AGCAGTTCTGTTGTGTGACGCCCGGCTTCGGCCATGAGGGCGAAACCTGCGGCCATCACATCAGGGCGGCCCTGGCCCGCTTGCTGCAGTTGCCGGACCTTTTCTACAGCGCTGACGATTCCGCGGTCGTCGACCTCGAAACCCCAAGCTATGAAATTGTTCCGCTTGGTAAGGACGAAATTCTTCGCATCGTCGAGTTCCTTCTTTCCCGAGGTGAAATACCCTTTGATCTCACCGATCTTGGCCGATATATGGCTCCCCGCGATATGCTCACTCGCCACCCGGTCTGCTGCCGCAGCTGCCCCCCCGCGCCATTCCACGACTCGGCCAGATCGTCCTGTTCGATCAACATCGACTGCAGCAGACCATCGATAGTGGTGATCTGCCTGCCCAGAGAGTCACCGTCGAGTTCCAAGTATTCCGTCTTCCAACCCTCGATTTCCGATATGCGAAGTCCGCGTTCGGTCACGTCAGTCCGCCCATCCCGTCCAGCCGGGCGGAGAAATCGACATCGGTTATCTCGTAATTCTCGCTGTTACCGCGTGCGATATCTGCCATCTCGGTTGCGCGTGAGGAGAGACTGTTCAGTGCGCCCTTGATGGAATCACGCGTTTCGTTGAGAACCGCTTCCAGGCCTGTACCGGGAAACTTGGCGCCGTAGCCAACGGTGACGTCATCGGATATTTGCGTGAACTCTTCTGATACCCCGTCGAGCCAACTGGCCCACGCCCGTAGAGCATCCGGATCAACTTTGGTCGGCATAAATCCCCCATCGGTGCTGCCTACTCAACCGCATCTAGTTGATATGGTGCCGACTGATGATACAGCCTGCTGCTCAGGCTGCATCAGTCAGTCCGATTCGCTAGTCGACGCACCCGGATTGTAGTGGACTGCTGCCAATTTCGGAGCGGATGGATTGTGATTGCGGGATGGGGCGCGCTGCCATATTCTGCGGATCGAGAGCTGCAGGTGGCCGGTTCGAGCCGGGGTGGGGGTGGAACGACCCTACTCGGTTGCTACTCCGCAGGGTTGGGTATTCGTTCCATCCAGGAGTGGCCGTGAGTGACACCGGATCGGTCGGCCGGGCCGATGTCAAACCGAAGTGGCGTGAGCGCTTCGAGTTCTTCGATACGCACGGTTCGCCCGCAACGCGGGAGTATCAAGCGGCATTTCGTCAACTACCGTTCGGCAAACGGGTGCTGTGGGGTTTCAATATCCTGGCGTTCCTTTTCGGCCCCATCTATTACGTTGTGCTGGGTATGTGGCGAAAGGCCCTCGTGCTTCTCGCTGTGGGGTTCGGTGTCAGTGTAGTGCTGATACTGGTGGAAGTGGCTATGGGTAGCCCTCTGCCCGACTTCGTGTGGCGTGTTCTGCCTTTCTTCTGCGGCGCTCTGTACGCAACCTGCGCGAATTACTCGTATTACTTGCATGTCATGCACGGCAACCGGAGCTGGAACCCTGTCGAGGGGATCTTCCACGTGAAGTAATAAAGGCTGCGGTTATCTGCAATTCTCGCCATTACTGCTCGCTCGCGGAGCCGATTCGGTGTTCGCGCAAGCGGTGCTCGACGCCGGTGGCCGGCTCGAGGTGGTGTTGCCCTCCCGAAATTACCGCGAAGCCGAAGTGAAGCCTGATCACGCACCAGTGTTCGACGGGCCGTCATACGTGCCGTAACTTTCGCCGTCGTGGCTATGTCCATCGATTCGGGCGGGGTTTGTCCATGGCCTTCGTCCGCGCCCTGAAATCGGACAGGGATGGTGTCCACGAATTCTGACGGCACTACAGTTGAGGGTAGGGCGGAGCTGCGATCGTCGGAATCAAGTGCCATGTGATGTGGGTTACATTCGGTCGGTGGACGGCGGGTCCGGTGGGCGCTGGCGTGGGGACCAGTGCGGCAGGAGCTGATTCGGTTTTAGGAGGTGCCATAGAGTGATGCTCATGTGCGTCTCTGCCGCCAATGCAGCATTCACCGGCACGACCGTCTATGCCGGAAGAGTTGATCACCCTTATCACAAGGTGATTCATGTTCTCGGATACCAGAACACCGCCGTCAACCTGGCTGGCGGTGCTAACGCCATGCTCCTGCACGTGCCCGCTGACGAGACCATGACGCCGGACAACTTTGTTTCGGTCCAGCATCACGAGGACGTCCTGCAACGGATGGTGGACGCAGTACGTCCGATCGCCGCGACTGCGGAGGAACCGGGCAGGAGTATTGATTGGATGGGTTCCAGTCCGGAGGTATGTATTTTCGAGCACGACGTGTACACGGTGCTGCTCGCGGCCAACCCGCAACGGATTCCCGATGTACTCGATCGTGTACCCCGACGCAAGAGGCCTCAACTCAGCTCCGACCTGTTCACTTTCTATGCTGATCACTTCCCGAACCACACAATTGCGTTGTGCTGCTTCGACAATGCGGAGGCCGAACAGGCGAAGCCACTGATGTTGTGGTATAAGCCCGCCGACCCCGACCTGCTCGTCGCGCCCGCGCTGGACTCACACACCGGTAGTGCGCCCGATCTGGGCGATCCGGTACCCGTCGATCATTGGGTCCTGTTCGGCAGCGATGAAGCCCCACCGGGATGGGGTCAGCAGGTCGACTATCCGGCCGAGATGTCTCACGGTTTGCGCTCCTACCTGCCAGACACAGTGATCGGTCGGTATTACGGCCAAGGTCAGACGCTGCCCAACGGCGACTTCGCCATCGACCGCAGCGATTTGTTCCGCAACGATCCCGAAGACCGGATCCGCCGGATTCAGCCCGTCCAGTGACCAGTCAGCTAGCGCCGAAGCCACGCTCTTGTTGCAGAACGCTGAACAGCATTGCTTCACCTCTGCGAGGTGCAAGCGGTCACTGCCCTCTGGGGCCGGGGCGGGCCTCCCGGTCACCTGATCAGCAACCACGGCCATCCGGTATGCGGCGAAATTTACGGACACTCGATCTTGAAACAAGCCAACACTGCCGTCGAACTCAACGGACAGGCGTCGCCGATATCTGTGGACGCAGCCAGCCGTCGCTTCCCGGGCTGTATCCACCCGAGGTGAACTCCGTGTCGGTGGGGAGATTCGGAGCCGCCTGTCGCCGGGGCCCTTCGGCGCGGCCAGTCTCACCAAGGGCGACCTGGTCGCTCGGCGTCAGCATACGGTCCGGTCCGATGACAACCATGTCCCCACGGAGAACCGCTGTTGACCTATATCGACTCCGGCAGTGATGGGTAGCGGCGTGTGGATCGGCCGGGCTACTACGTATGCGTGCCGGTGCGCCTGGCGAAGGCCAGCAGGCCCGGCAGCGTCGCAGTCTGCGGGTGTTGCAGCAGGTCTGCGGTGATCTTCTGGATGGGTCTGCGGTAGCGGACTTCGTCGGGAGCGGCTTGTTCGGCAGCCCGCAGTGCCCGGTAGCACTGTTCGGGTTTGCCCCACTGGTGGAATGCGCGGGCTACGTCGGACCAGTAGCGGGCGCGGCTTTCGGCCAGCGGAATTGCTGCGGCATCGATCCGACGTGCTGCGTCGATGGCTGCGCCGGAGTCGCCGAGGACTCTCGCGATACTGACCTGGTACAGCCCGACAGTGCCGTATCCGAATCCGGCGACGGAACCTGGACGGTCGTGGTCGAGCCGTGCAGCGGTGTGTGATGCCTCTGTGATCAGAGTTCGGGCGGACTCGCGATCGCCGTCGACGGCGGCGGTGTATGCCGCGGTGGACAGTAGCGTCCCATACGCCGCAAGGTATTCCGCACCTCGGTGAAGTTCTGGCTGTAACGAGGTCGCGGCGTCGAGGACCAGCCGTGTTGCGGTGTCGGTGTGTCCGGTGCGGCGCAGCACGATCGCCCATGACCGATGGGCCGAGACTCGGGTCAGCGGGTCGTGGCTGCCGTCGGCGGCCTGCATCGCGCGGTCGGCGGTGGTCCAGGCGAGTTGATCGTAGCTGAGTTTGACACTCAGTCTGGAAGCCAGGACGTAGGCGCGGGCGACGAGCGCCCCGGCTTCGGCGACATCATCTGTGCTGGTGCCCGCGGTGCGGGTTGCTGTCGCGTTCGACAGCAGCCGGGGTAGTCCGGCGGCGAGTTCGGTGTAGTGCCCGCGGCCGAACAACGACTGTGCCGCGGCGATCTGGCGGCCGAGCTGCCGTAGATCGACAGGGATGCCCGGAGCGGGCGGGGCCAGCAGCGCACGTTCCAGCGCGCATAGCGGGTCGGATATCTGTGCCGCTGTCGACGGTGGCGGTGTGACGCCGAGAGCGGTGACGGTGCCGGCCAGGCCGGCCAGCAGCGTGCGACGACGCATGGGTTCGGTCTCCTCGTCCGGCGCTGGGGTGACGCCGACGATAGCGGCGGGGCCGGCGAATCCGCACTGTGCGCGGCGGTGGGTCGGCCGATCCGAGCAGTTCCGGTGGAGTGCGCAAGGCGAGAGTGAGGGCGCGCGAAGCACACACCATCGCCGCTTGCGCATCCGTCATACTGCTGTTTGTGCGCGCATTACCAGGTCCCGGTAAGGGAGGCGCACGATCGGGTTAGCGGAAATGCCGATCGTCTGTTCGATGTCCTCGAGATGTGCGGCTGCACCGTCGCTGTCGGACGCGAGAATCTCCGTTTCGACGAAGGCGCCGACACCGGCGACGAGATCAATGCTCACGGCCGTGCTGTCACAGTCTGGATGACGGTAGGTGCTGCGGGCCTTCTCGACTCGTACGAGTTCGACCATTCCGACCGCCGCGAGCAGTGCGTTCGCCGCGCCCGCTTGGCGGGTGTCGGCGAGCTGAACGTTGTTCTCCTGCTTCGCGATGACGCCGCTAACCGAATGGGTAACTGTGTTGGATGGTGGCTTGTAGGTGATCTCGGCCGAGTCGCCACGCTGACGTACCCGCAGGCATTCGACCGTTTCCATGTAGTCGACGTCGGGGCGGCTGTAGTAGGTGTCGACTTCGGTCAGCTGATTTCGCGGTAGCCGAGTTCGGCGAGGCGGTGGCGCAGGGTTTCGCTGTCGGTGAGTTCACATTTGCGTTCGACCTCGATCAGGTCCATGCGGGGGATCATCCTTTCCAGTGAATTGCCTTGTGTAGTCGAGCAAGTGTCGGTTTCGAGCAGATCGTTTGAAGGGTGCCGAGGGCGCGTTGCAGGGTTTCGGTGTCGCTCAGCGGGATGTTCTGGAAGAGCACCATCTGCTTCGCGTCGACGAGCGGGTTCGATAGGCGGTGGGTGAGGAAGCGGTTGTAGTAGCGCCGGTCGCGGGTGAACACATCATCGGCCGAGACCGGCATCAGGACCAGGTCTTGGGTGGGATGAGCGTTGATCGAGTGCACCGCGAACGCGGAAAGCAGCTCGTCGACGGTGAGGTAGGCGTAGGTCTCGCGGCCTTCCCGGGTCAACCACGAATCCCAGGTTCGGACACAGTCGTCGGTGCCCTGTTCGGCCGCGGACATGAACGCCATCAACATGGTCGCGGCAGGTGATGTAGTGCCGCTGCACCTCGCGGAACAGCCCGACCGGCGCTTCGATCACCGCGCACACCCGGGTATCCAATTCGGCTACGGGCACAATGCGCGAGTTCTGCCGGGCGACGACCTCGTCGTCGTGATGGTGATAGGGATGGGTGCCCTCCCGCAGATAGTGCGGGACGAACATGCGTCCCTTCTCGTCGCCGTGGTCGTTGGCGGCGACGTCGAGATAGGTCGCGGCCGACTTGTGCACATGCGCGAAGCGGTTCGGTGCTCCGATCATCACGGCCACCAGATCGTCGCCGCGATCACCAGCAGCGGTAGCCCGATCGCGATGGCGAAACCGATCGCCACCGTGGCGCTCATGGACTCACCTTCGCGAATGCCCAGCGGGCGAAGCCGAGTCGCGGTACCACGGTTTCCACATCGGCCACGTCCATGACCGCGTTGAGTTCGAGCGGGCTCAGGTGATCGGGCGCCGGCAGGATCACCAGGTCGGCCCGGGCGTTGCGTGCCTGGTCGGCCACCCGGAGTACCGATCGTTCGTCGGGCCACACGAGGCGGTACCCGAGATGGCGGGCGAGTCGGTGTATCTGGGCGCGATCCCATTCGGGTGCACGGCTGATGTCATAGTCGATCCAGCCGAACGCGATCGAGTAGCTCATGGCGCCGCCTGGTCGGGGAGCGCGTTGCTACGGAACGGGACGTCAGCCCGGGTGAGGGCTGTCGGGTAGGGGCCGTGTAATGCGCGTAGTCCAGCAGCGATCTGGTTCAGGAGGGCGGTCATTGAAACCCCTTGTATTGGTGTGGCTTACATGAGTCGAAGACCGATGAAACTTCCGACACGACAAGAGTCCCGCGACATATAGGGACGAAATAACCCAAGATTTGGGACACATAGGGACGCTTTTCGGCTAGAACCTAGACATGACGAACGAACGGCTGCGGGGTGCTATGGCCAGCGCGAACCTTACGAAACATGCTCTGGCGGAGCGGCTTGACGTCAGCACGAAAACCGTCGAGCGGTGGATTACCCAGGGTCGGTGTCCACACCCCGGTCTGCGGCTGAAGGCGGCCCGAGTCCTTGACCGGGACGAAACGTACCTGTGGCCAGAGTTGCTGGCCGGCAGCAGGTCCGCTGCTGCGTCACTGTCGGAGCTGGTGCAGATCTGGCCGACCCGGCACGAAGTGCCGCATGAGGTATGGCGCTCGCTCATGAAGCAAGCCGGCGACCACATGGATGTTTTGGTCTATGCGGGAGGCTTTCTGGTCGAGTCACTGGACTTCGTGAACGTCATCAGCGCCAAGGCGGGTGCCGGTGTTCAAGTTCGGATCCTCCTGGGCGAAAGTGACGCACCGGAGGTCGTAGCACGAGGACGTGAAGAAGGCTTGCCCGCGCTGGCGAAGCGGTGCGAGTCGACGCTGGAGTATCTCCGGGAAACAATGGAACTGCCGATGGTAGATATCCGGACACACCGCACCACGCTTTACAACAGCATCTACCGATTCGGCGACTCGGTGCTGGTCAACACTCACAGCTACGGTGCGTACGCGGCGAAATCTCCGGTTCAGCACCTCCAGAAAGTTCCCGGCGGACGACTCTTTGCCTACTACATGGACTCGTTCGAGGCTGTCTGGAAGACAGGCCGCACCGTAACCTGACCTCATGGGACGGCGAATCGACTACCACCAGGACCCACACGCACCGGCCGCGAACAGTGTCCGCCCGAGCGCAGCCGCATTTGTCCAGAAGGGCGGGGAGGTCCTTCTGATTTGCAGGTCCGACAACGGCAATTGGTCCATGCCGGGAGGCGCCCATGACCCAGGCGAATCTCTCAGTCGTACCGCTGTTCGCGAGACTCGGGAAGAGACGGGAGTGGATATCCATTTAACCGGCATTGTCGGCATCTTCACCGATCCGACCCACGTCATCCATTACGCGAGCAACGACGAGGTCCGTCAGGAATTCACCGTTGTATATCGCGGCGAGGCGATCGGTGGGCAACCCGTGACGAGCAGCGAGAGCACGCGCGTCGAGTGGGTGCCGGTCGAGCAGATCCCCGACTTGACGATGGACCGCAGCCAGCGGAAGCGCATCGACTGGGCGTTGAACGCGAGCGAGCCTTACATCGATCCCGATGCGCGCTGAGCCGCTGCACGCAGTCGCGGTTCCGCTCTCGTGATCGCGGTGTGAACGACACTGTCCGGTTCGTAGCGCCGAACGATTTCAGCCAGCCGCTCATCCACCGTGAAATCCTCCCCGTTCGGGCCCGTCGACAGGTCGGACCACCACAGGAAATCTTCGGCCTTCCCGAGGCCGGCCACACCCGAGAGTTGGAACTCATCGAATATGCCCGCGTCCAGGCCTCTCACTGCGGCCTCGACCTCCGCTGCCGTGTGAAACGCAACCATATGGCACACGATCGGCGAGTACCCGAGTGATTTCAGCAACCGGGCGCCGTCTATTGGGTGAAATCCGAGGTCAGGATGTCCGTAGCCGACGTCATGTAGGTACGCAGCCAGAACCGCATCCCCACAAAGGTCGGCTGGCAGTAGCTCTGCTACGGACTCCATCCGGCGCCCCACCGCGACCGAGTGAGCCCGCCGCGATTCAGTCAGCGGAGCCAACAGTTCAGTCACAGCCGGATTCACGGCCGTCATCGTACGCCCCGGCACCTTTCCGAAGCGTCGGTTGAACCACGCCAGTACGAACCGGGACGGAACCGCATACGCGTGCGTCGACGTCACTGCACGCACACCCTGCACCAACCACCGACGCTGCGCCTCGGACAACCACCAACTCCGGACCCGATCTTGGTCGCCCGTCCCTCACCACCGCCAGACCTTGCGATTAGCCGAGAAATTCGATCCCTAGTTCGCTCGCTATACAGGACCGTTGTCTCTGGCGTCCTCAGCTGTCGCTTCCTCAAGTTCCGAGAGATCGAAGGAGGCCCTATTCCTCTGGTACTCCTTGTGCTCATCGAATGGGACCAGGTACGGCGTAAGGGGACTATCTCGCTAAAGGTGTTTCCGGCGGTTTCTCTCAGTAGGTTCGGGCGTCGGGCCAGCGGTCAGCGAAGGTGATCGCGAACGCGTTGACCGCCGGCATTCCGCCGAAGACATCGTGCGGAAGCTGCGCCGTGCCGACGAACTCGCCGCCGGAGGGGCGACTGGTGAGGAGATCGCCAAGGACCTCGGAGTCTCGGCGGCGACGCTGTATAACTGGCGCCGCCAATACGGGGGCATGGATACCGACGCCGCGAAAGAGCTCAAGGAGCTGCGGGAACAGAACACCCGGCTCAAGCGCCTGCTGGCCGATGCCGAGCTGGAGAACGACGCGCTGCGGGAGATCGCCAAGGGAAAATGGTGAGCCCGACGGCCGGCCGCCGGGTCGTGGACATGCTCACACAAGTACTGGGCATGTCGGAACGGTTTGCGTGCAAAGTTGTCGGGCTGCACCGATCCACCTACCGGCGCCTGCCGGCCGCTGCGACCCCGGCCGATCCTGATGCGGGTTTACGGGCGTGGCTGCGCGCGTATGCGCTGCAACATCCTGGCCACGGGTTCCGCAGGGCCTGGGCTGCCCTGCGGTTCGACGAGGGCAGCGATGCGAATATCAAGCGGGTGCATCGGTTGTGGCGGGAAGAGGGCCTGCAGGTGCGGGCCCATCACCCGCGCAAACGTGCCGGGACCTCCTCGATCCCGGCGGTGGCCGCGGACGCTGCGAAGGTGGTGTGGGCGCTGGATTTCCAGTTCGACTCCACCACCGACGGGCGGGCGGTGAAGATCGCGTCGATGGTCGACGAGCACACCCGCGAGTCCCTGTTGCATCTGGTGGAACGCTCGATCACGGCCGAACGGCTGGTGGCCGAACTCGAGAAGGTATTCACCGCCAGAGGCGCGCCGATGGTGCTGCGGATGGACAACGGGCCGGAGATGATTTCCGCGGCCCTGCAACAGTTTTGCGGTGACCGGGTAGGCATGTCCTATATTCCGCCGGGCCGCCCTGGAACAACGGCTATGTCGAATCGTTCAACCGCCGGCTACGCACCGAATGCCTCAACCGCAACCACTGGACCAGCCTGCTCGAGGCCCGGGTCGTGATCGGGGATTTCAAGACCGACCATAACCTCCGGCACCGGCATTCAGCCCTGGGCTACCGGACCGCGGCCGAGTACGCTGCGTCCTGCACCTGCACCCACCACCCAGTGGCCTGCGGGATCGACTGAACACCAACCGAACGACCCGGACTCAATTACCGGGTGGACGCATTATCGGGGACCCGCCAAGGGCCCTCGCAGATTTGCTCGGCGAAGACGGTGCGGCACAACTCAGACGAGTCGCGGCAGCAGAACTCCGCACGGCACTCGGTCGCTACCCCGGCGACGAGTACCTCCGGTCACTGCGGACCGAACTCACGGCGACCAGTACGAGCGAGCTTCCGTGACCACTGGGAACGGGGTGAGGTCGGTACGCTGCGCTCAGCGGTGAAACACCTGCACCATCCCGCCCGCGGATGGTTGAGCTTCGACCTCGAGATGCTCCACGACCCCGAACGGGACCACTGGCTCATGCTCTACACCCCTCGCGAGGAGTCCTTGCCCCCCAAGCGCAGGCATTGCTCAGTGGGTGAGCGCGATCCTCACCACGACCACCGTGGTGGCGGCGAGGGTGACCAGTACGGCGGCGACGATCGAGGCGCGGCCCGGATGTTCGCCGCGCAGGCGGCGGATCACGAACACAATGCCCCCGATGCGGATCAGGACGACGATCTCGGCGAGAATTTGCGAGGTCCGGGGTTCGATCCACCCCAGCCATCCAGTCGCGAGGATCGCGCAGGGCAGTACCGCCGACGTGAGGATCGAACCGAGTCGCGTAGTCCGCGGATCCGGTCGCTCCGGGTCGCGGCGCGTTGCCGGCGCACGCTGTCGCCCACCGTTTCGGCGAAGCTGTGGGCGACGAAGGTCGAGGCGGCGGTGGCGAGGACCACCAGGATCCCGACGTGCTTGTGTGCCGTGACCACCGGCACCAGGGCGGTGAGGACGAGGATATTGCCGTAGATGTAGGCGCTGATCCGGGAGGCCGCGTTATCGGGCCGCAGTGGTGTGCGGCGGGAGAACAGCGGGCCGTGCAGCAGGGTGCGCCGGCCGGGGTCGCTCGGTGCCCGATCCGGCGTGGTCATCGAAGGCTCGGCGCCGGTGGGTGGGTGGGCGGCGAGCACAGCCCGGTATCGGCCCGCGAGTTCATGAAGCCCCTTTCCCGATCGAATCGGTCCCAGCAGTCACGGTGTGTCCTTCGCGCACGTCAATAGTGGCACCCGGACGACCGCGCACCGGCGACCGCCGATCGGGCCTGTGTTCCCCGCGTACGAGTCCAGGCGCGGCGCCCATGACGACAACAGTGCTGGTCGTTCGTGCCGGTACCGTTCGGGAGCGACGGGCCGGACGCGAACGCCGGTACCGGGCTGCGCTCTCGCATCTCGCCCGCACCACGTTGCGCGGTGAATTGGCCCGCGCCCACCTTCTCTACGGTGAATGGTTGCGCCGCGAACGCCGCGGACCGCAGGCCCGCGAACATCTGCACACCGCGCACGAACTCTTCACGGCCATGGGCATGGCGGGTTTCACCCACAGAGCCGCCAGTGAACTGGCCGCCACCGGAGTCATGCTGCGGTAGACGCCGGTGGTGCGTGTGGTCGGAGCCATAGCCGACGGGCCTGCCGAGCGTGCTCCGCGCGGAGATGGACTACACGGCTTCCTCGAGATGGACCGGCATCAGCAGTATCGGCCACTCTTGCCTGGTCGAGTGCGGCGTAGAATTGCGTGCGTCAGAGGGTGGCCCCTATGCAACAGCGATGGTGGGTGTGGATTGCCGCGTTCCTGACCACACTGGGAATGTGCGCTGTGCTCGCGTGCAGTACCGGCACCCGATCTCCTCGGGTGGGGGCGCCCGTGCTGGTCGCGAAGATAGACAACAGTCCGCTGGCACGGCCACCGGTAGGGCTCGGAGCCGCCGATTCGGTCTACGTCGAGCCGGTGGAGGGTGGTTCGAGCCGGTTGGCCGCCGTGTTCTCGACCGATATACCCCCGGTGATCGGACCTGTCCGCAGCGTGCGGGAAACGGATCTGACGCTGTTGGACCAGTTCGGCAACCCGACGTTGGCGTCCTCTGGTGCCGCACCTGAGCTGGTTGACGCCGTCGATCAGTCTTCGCTCCGGAATGCCTCGGCCGAGCGGCAACCCGCGGCGTACTTCCGCGACTACAGTCGCGACGCTCCGCACAACATGTTCGTCCGCTCGGATCAGTTGCCGGTAGGCGGCGGATGGCCGGCGGCGTCGCAATTGCACTTCGGTCCTACGCCTGCCGGCGGCCTGCCCACGCAGTATCAGAAAGCGCGGTATCAGGACACGGTGATCGGTTTCGACTGGTCACCTGGCGACCACGGGTGGCTGGTGTCCATGGACGGTGCGGCCTACACCGAGGCCGATACCGGACAGGTCCTGGCGAGTACGGTCGTGCTGCAGAGTGTGGAGGTGCACGACTCGGCCGTCAGCGATATCGCGGGCAGCGTCTCACCCTTGGCCCAGACGACCGGCAGCGGTGAGGCACTTGTCCTTCGCGACGGTGAAGCGTTCCCGGCCGTGTGGTCCCGGCCCTCCTCACAGGCCGGTACAACCTATACAACCCCCACCGGTACAGCCATCCCGTTCGCGCTGGGGCAGGTCTGGACAGTCCTGATTCCAGCGCAGCTGTGGTAACCGGGACCGCGCCGCTGATCGTAGATCAGTCGTTCGTTTCGCGGACGTAATTTCCCTGCTCGGCGAACGCCTTGAAGCTTCGGCAGGTGCGCCGGGTCGGCGATCAGCGGCGCCGGACTTCCCACCCATGCCGATACCGAAGGAGAAGGCGGCCGCCGTATGTACTTACTGTCGGCGCAAGTTTCGCGTGTTCTGTGATTCGCGTCGTTCGTTCGGATCGGAGTTGACCAATAGTGAATCAGCGCCTGGCCACAGGCTTGGGTGCGGTCGCCCTCAGCATTGTGGGGACCGGGCTTTTCGTTCCCCAGGCCACCGCTCAGCCGGCCCCGAATCTGGCGCCGGGTGTGAGCTGTGAAGGGTTCACATGTACGAACGACACCGATGACGTCTACCGCATCGAGTGGGACGCATTCTGTTCCAATCCCGGGACGGATGAGCCCAGGGCCGTGGTTTCGACCCGGAAATGGGTGTTCCCGCACGGGGAGGCGTTCATGGATGTGCAGTGCCCGTTCGGGCAAGTTCTGGGTCATGGCGGCCGTCACCATCGAGCCCGGCATGATGGCGAGGATCTGGTACAGGGTTTTGTTGTCGACGCGCATTACAAGGCAGCGCTGGTCGACAACCCGGCGCCGGGGCCGACCGGCTCGGCCGGTTGAGCCCATCAGCTGGGAAGGTGCGCCCGCCGCGACGGGGGAGTCCGGTATCGGCACGCTCTCAGCGTGTTTCGCGTGTACCCGCTGCCCGCGCGTAGCGTTCCGCCATCACGGTTCGGTCGGGAGATGTGGTCATGGGTGGGCTCCTCACTCAACCAGCGGAAACCTGATGTGCGGGTGCGGGGTTGACCGGTGGGCTCGGGGGAAACGTGACCGGCAGAGAAGCCAGCGCGCGATGGAACGGGCCCGGCCTCCAAGTCAGCTGGTCGTGAGGTACGCCCAGTTCCATGTCCGGCAGGGCGTCCAGCAGCTGGTCCAGCGCTACCTGGGCGATGATCTCGGCCGCTGCGCGGGCCGGGCAGGCATGCGGGCCCGAGCCGAACGCCAGGTGTGACCGGTTTGCTGTGATGGCGGCGCCACGTACCGCGGGGTCGGTGTTGCAGGCTGCGAGGCTGATCAGTACCGGCTGATGCGCCGGCAGCCAGGTTTCCTCGATCATGATCGGCTGGCGTGGATAGCTCATGCAGAAATTGGCAACCGGTGTGTCATCGAACAGCACCTCATGCACTGCGTCGCGGGTCGAGAGGCTGCCACCCAGGATCCCGGCGGCGAACCGCTCGTCGGTGAGCATCAGCAGCAGCGCGTTCGCGATCAGGTTCTGCTCCGGCTCGATCCCCGCCCCGTACAGAGGGATCAGCTGCTGCACCATTTCCAAGTCATCCAGCGCGGCCGCATGCTGAATCAGCCGGGTTGTGACGTCCTCACCCGGAGTGGCGCGTTTCTGGGCAGTCAGCTCGGCCAGGGCACTGGCCAACACGGAGGCGCCCGCGGCGGCGTCCACGGTGTCGAACAGGGCCGCCATCCCGGCGGCCACACGCTGCCCGAGGTCGGGTGAGCAGCCCAGCAGCTCGTTGACCGTCGCGAACGTGACCGGCAGCGCGTACTGCTTGATCACGTCACAGCGCCCGTCGGCGCAGAATGTGTTGATCAGCGGTATCGCGATCTGTTCGACGGTATCGTGCAACCGGTACAAATCGACGCGGCCGAGGGCGGATGCGATCGGGGACCGATACCGGGCGTGTTCGGCGCCGGCCGTGCGAAGCACGTTGGGCCGGTATTCCAACATCGGCTTGACTGGGCATTCGGCAGGGATGTTTGTCTCCCAGACGCGTGGGTCGGCGGGAAACCGGTCCGGGTCGTTGAGGATCCGCAACGCGGTGTGATATCCGATCACGAGGGTGGCCGGCACTCCCGGCGAGAGGTCCACCGGAACCAGGGAGCCGTAGCGGCTCCTCATCTGCGCATACACCCGGTAGGGTTCGGCAGCGAATTCCGGTGAATACAGCTGGACCCGGTCCTCGTCGAAGTCGTGGGGAATCGGAGCGGTGCCGGTCGTACGTGGAGTCGGGCTCAATTTTCTCCCTGTGCTTCCCGCTTACTGCGGGGTGGTCGAACGGCGGCCGTCCCGATCCCTCTGATCAAAATTTTCTGGTCTGCATATAGTTCCGGCTCCGAACGGCGCGCCGAGGAAGCTTAACAACGACGGCCGCCGCGCGTGTGGCAAGAACCGAACCTCACCATCGATCCGGGGGCCAGACGCTGTTGTGCGCCGAATTCCGCTCAGCGCGATCCGAAGTACCGGTCTCGGTGAACCGGTCGTCGCCGTGCTCGTCGCGCGGGGCTCACCGGCCCTCGAAAAACGCCCGCGGCACCTCCACGAGCATCATGTTGAGTTGCCGTTGCTCGATACCCTGGTCTAGCACATAGGGGAAAACGTCGTCGAACAGGTGGGTGTAGTGCCACTGTGGCAGGACTGCCTCCCGCATGGCGGGTTCCATCCAGTCGATGTAGCAGCTGGCGTCCTGCGAGAGTACCATCCGTTCGGCGTACCCGCGGCGCACCATCTCGATCAACGTATCGGCCCGCGCCTCGAAGGTGGTATCGAGATTGATTCCGAACCGGTCCATGCCCAGGACGAAACCAGCGTCCGCGAGTGCGGTCAGGTAGTCGCGGTCGGTGGTATCACCGCTGTGCCCGAGGACGATCCGTCCCGGATCGACCCCTTCCTCTTTACACATCACTCGCTCGACGTCCATGCCGGACCCGGAATCGGGATGTGTGTGCACGGTGATCGGTACGCCCGTTTCGTGGTGGGCCCGGGCGACTGCGCGCATCACCCGCTCCACGCCCGGTGTGAGCCCCTGCGCATCGATGGCGCATTTCAGCATGCCTGCCTTGACTCCGGTATCGCCGATACCGTCGCGGATATCGCCGACGAACATATCGACGAGCGGGTCGGGAACCTGCGTGCCCACCAGCGGATCCAGTGCCGGGCCCCGGTACCGGAAGTAGAACGGTACGTCGTCGTAGGTGTAGAGCCCGGTTGCGACCACCAGGCGCAGCGGAATCCGTGCGGCGATCTGCGCGATCCGGGGTATGTAGCGGCCGAGGCCCGTCACCGTCGGATCCACGATGGTGCGTACCCCCGCCTCATAGGCGGCGGTCAACCGGCGCACGGCGTCGTCCACCCGCGTGTCTTCCGAACCCCATTCGGCCGAATAGTTCTGTTGAACATCAGAACTGAGAACGAAGACGTGTTCGTGCATGAGGGTGACACCGAGGTCGGCGGTATCGACCGTACCGCGGACGGTTTGGATCGAGGACACGGAGTACTCCTGAGGTGGGCGGGATGCGCGGACCTTCCCGCGACAGGTTTTGCGCCGCGGCGGCACCGGTGCCGAGTTGGGCGGCGGTTCCGGGCGACCCCGTGGCGGGTGCGCCGGACAACGGAACCCTACGGCGCATCCGATCGGGCAGACCATATTCCGGCAGCATGAAAGGTTGCTCTGCCTTTGTGCGCGATGCACGAGTGCGGACCCGTGGCCGCCCCTTATGGAAGGAAGGCCGGCTTCGTCGAGATTTCGGCCGGGTTCAGGACCGCGGGGCCGAGCAGGTGTGTGGCCTGTAGCGCCAGTCTCAGGTGCAGGTCCGCGTCGTGCCCGTCATCCGGTGAACCGATCAGGTTCAGGGCCTGCCGGACGCGGTACTGCACGGTGTTGCGATGGATCGTGAGCTCCTGCGCGGTCGTTGCGTAGCTGTTGTTGCGGGCGAGGAAAACGCGCAGAGTCTCGCGCAGCCACTGATTGCGCTCGTTGTCCGTTGCGAGGGCGCCGAGCTGGTCGGTGACGAATTCGCGTAGCGTCCCGAGATCGCCGGCCAGCAATGCTGTGGCGGCCACATCGGTGTACGAGATCACCCGGTCGCGGCCGGGATCGCCGAGCAGGGCGATCTGCCGGGCCCTCCCGGCTTGACCGGCCGTCAGCCGGAATCCGGTGACCCCGGTGGCGCAGCGACCGAACGCCACCCGTACCGGCAGTCCGCGCGCAGCCAGCGCGCGGTCGATCGCGCGGGCATCGACGATGGTGTCGCGGGGGACCGAGAACCACAATCGGGCCTCGTGCTCGTCCACCGGGATCAGGAGGGTGGGACTGACCTGCCCGAACAGACCTGTCAGTGCCGTGCGGAGTTGATCGAGCAGTTCCGCCGCCGTGGTGGAGCCGATGTGCGGGTCGGTCCACGCGGTGGCCGCGAGATGGTGGCCCGTGAGGGGATACTGCAGGGCCTTTTCCGCGTCTCCGATATCGATGGCGGAGCCGTCGAGGAGCCGGGTCACCCAGCGCTGCCGCAATCCGCCCCGGCTGCCGACCCAGCGCTCGTGTTCCTGTTCATGGGCAATTCCGACCTGCTCGCTGACCTGGTCGATATAGGTCGAAGTGCGGTGGACGATGCGCATGATCACTGCGGGAGTGTCCGTGCTGCCCAGTTCGACTGCGTACCGCATGGCGACGTCGAGAAATCCGGCTTGTCCGATCCGGTACGCGCGGATCAGGGCGGAGGCAGGGATATCGTTGCGGGCCAGCGCGCGGGCGTAGGTGAGCGCCTGTTCCGGGGCGCGGACCTCCTGCTCGTCTCCTCCGCTCCGCAGAAATTCCAGGGCCGCGGTGAGGTTTTCGTTGGTCCCGGCCTCCATGAGTTCGCGTAGCCGGGCATCTGTGCCCAGCGTCGGAACTCGGGTCCGGATTTCCGCCGACAGGTGCCGGATGAACTCCTCGCGTTGCCCGAGTATCGCCTGTGCGACCTGCTCTATGACGCTGTCGACATCGCGTCCGCCACACTCTTTCACGGATTCATGATCCCGCTCGAGGGCCGGATGAGCATTGTTACGACAAATTCGGGGTTGTCGTGGGGCAGAGGTTGTCAAGCGCCCGAGCCGAGGCTTCTGCTGCCGTTCCTGCCGCCGAACAATGCCATACAGCAGCGACAAGTTCGATTTGCCGGGGCGGGTGCGCAATCATATGGGTGTGACCTCGACGACTCCATCCGGGCCAGGCACTCATGAGGGTAATCGGATCAAAGTCTAACCTCAATTTTTCGTGACCTGGGCCGGTGGGCCCGGGTGGCGGTTGGGGTGGTTGTTTCGCTGTTCGGGCAGCGGTAGCTGCCCGAACAGCGGGGTGGGCTGCCGGGTTCCACGGGCCTGGATGGTGTGTCTTTCTGATTCGCGGGGACGGTTCCGGGGTCGGTCAGGGGGCTGCGAGGCGGGTGAAAGCCGTGAGTGCGAGACTGGTCCACGGGTGGTGAGCTGATAGGCGAAGGCGGATCCGTCGGGCGTGGCGTGCGATCCGGGCAGCGATCGAGAACAGGCGTAGCCGTAGGGTTTTCGGTTCCCAGCGGGGTGACCGGTGGCCGTGCAGGGCCAGTGTTTGCATCCAGGCGGTCAGGTCGAGTGCGAGCGCGACGATCGCTATCCAGATGCGGTTGGCGGCGAAGCTGTGGAACGGGAGGTTGCGGGCGCCGGTGTCTTTCGCGGTGCGGATGCGGTCTTCGCAGCGTGCGCGGCGGCGGTGCCGCAACTCCAGCTCCGGGAGGTGCCCGCCACCGGTGTTGGTGACGAAGGCGGTCAACCGGAGCCCGTCGTGGTCGGTGAACCGTAACTGGGCACCGGGATGCGGTCGTTCCTTACGCACGACCAGCCGCATCCCTGGTGGCCAGCCCGCCAGATCGACCCGGTCGGTGATCTCGGTGACCCACGCACCGGGCCGGGTCTGCCCGTCGGCGTCCAGAGCGGGGAGCCAGTCGCTGTCGCCGAGGCTGTCGAGGGCGGCGACGATCGGTTCGGTGAGACCGAAACCCGTCGAGTACTGCAGGCCGCCGCGGTGGCAGTAGTCGAGGAATTCGTGGGTGCCGCCACCGGAATCGGTGCGGACCAGCACTTTCCGGCCCACCCGCCAAGTCCGGGCGCCCGGCAGTTGCGCCAGGGCATCGGCCAGGAGCTGCTTGTGGTCGTGGGCGGTGTTCGCCCCGGCATTCCCGGGACGCAACAAGACCGCGGCGGGTTCTCCGGTGCCGGTCTCTCCGTGGTCGATGAACGCCCACAGTGGGTGGAACCCGTATCCTCGTTTGAACGTCGGCGCTGCTCGTTGTTTCTCCGAATGCGCATCGATCAGGGTGGCATCGAGATCGATGATCAACGGTGAACCCGCGTCGATGCCGTGGTCAGGGGCCGCTGCGCCCGCGGATTTCCACGCCCGGGCTCGCGCCCGCGCGCGAGCAGTCCCGATCGCTGCCAATGCTTTCCGCTCCTGGGCGGCCAGTGCTGTGATCAG
Source organism: Nocardia carnea NBRC 14403 (assembly GCF_000308515.1). GTDB lineage: Bacteria > Actinomycetota > Actinomycetes > Mycobacteriales > Mycobacteriaceae > Nocardia > Nocardia carnea. The sequence goes on from NZ_BAFV01000115.1 coordinate 44,098, forward strand.
CCGTGACACCGTCGGGTCCGAGGCCACCGCGCCGAACACATCCGGTTCGGCGCGCAGCACCGCCAGATCCGAGGCACAGTCCCCGCCCAGGGCGAGCATCACCGCCAGATCGGCCACCACCTTGCCCGGATCATGCACCGCTCCCGGCCGGCGCCATCGCGCCAGCCCCTCCGACAAACCTCTGGCCAGACCGGTTTTCTCCACCGTCCGCAACAACAACCCCGCCCCGGCCTGCGACACGACCGGCGACCCACCGGCCTCGATTTTCACCGACGGATACCACGACATACACTGCCTCACCGAAAGGGTGCTCCCACAACCTCGAACTTCGATCCTCAACACATCGAATTATCGCAGGTCAGAGCACCCTTTCGCCAATTCCGGCACTACGTGCCGGAATTGGCACGGGGGATTGAGGCTAAAGCCGGCCAGTGCTTCCGGGACCTGGGTGAGAACGATCGTGCCGCCGTGCTGGCACGGCGATCTCTCGATATGAGTGACGGGTACCAGCGGGGAAAGGTGTTCAACCTGTGCCTGCTCCCGTCGAGCCTCATACCCGAGGATCCGCACGAAGCTGTTCGGATTGGTACCCAGGCGCTCGAACTGTCCGGAACTGTGGAGTCCCGCCGAACCCGCGCCTACCTCCGAGACGTGTGGGCACGACTCGCTTCCTACCGCGATATTCCGGTGGTCGAGGAGTTCCGTGATCGAGGGGCGAATGTCAGATCAGTGTGAGTGCCCGATACACGCCGACTACGGTCGCTGCGCCGACGATTTCTCCGCGAGAGATCATCTCTACCGCCTCGTCGAGTGGTATCCATCCGATCGTCTCGGCCTCGTTGATGTCCGGCAGGGTCTCGGTGAGCTCCGCCCCGCGGGCCAAGTAGATCTCCTGGGGATGGTCCAAGGTTCCGACCGCAGGCTGATAGGTCACGAGGTGTTCCATGGTGAGCGGACGCCAGCCGGTCTCCTCTTCGACCTCACGGGCCGCCGCGGCGGCAACGTCTTCGGCGTGATCGACATACCCTCCCGGCAGCTCCCATCCCCACTGGTCGATGATCCACCGGTGCCGGTACATCAGCAGAACCTCGCGGTTGGCGTTGAGCACCAGTGCCATTGCACACCGAGGCATACGGGCGACGTATTGGGTGAACTCCACTCCGTCCGGGAGACGGATGTCTGCTGTCGACAGCCGAATGTGCCGGTTTTCGTCGACCAGCCGTTCACCGAGGATCGTCCACTGGGTATCGCTCACCTTCTCGACGGTAGCGGAACCGGTCCGGAAGCGTATGTGCACCGATACCGTCACAATAATCGCAGGTCGCGCCTGGTTCGTCAGGCCAATTGCCGGGTTGAGAGTCAGGTCTGCCAGGTTGGGCATGATGCGTTGGACTTCGTTGCAATGACCCGGTGGGAGCGGGTTCGGGTCAAGGTCGGCAAGCTTTACAAACGAATAGTTCGGGCGAAAGTAAATGTCGCGGTTGCTGAGCTGCGCGACTGGATACGCCCGCTGGTGAATGCACAGGAGCGAAAATGCGGGTCGCAGTGACCGGGCACATGAACATCACCGAGGAAACCGCGGTGCTGGTGCGTGAAGAGATCGCTCGTCGCCTTGCCGAGGTTCCCGATTTGGTGGGCGTGAGCTGTATCGCGCGGGGAACCGATTCGGTGTTCGCGCAAGCGGTGCTCGAGGCCGGTGGTCGGCTCGAGGTGGTCGTGCCCTCTCGGAATTACCGCGAAGCCAAGGTGAAGCCTGATCACGCACCGGTGTTCGATGAGCTGGTGGCGCGTGCGGCCGAGGTTCGGGTGATGGATTTCGAGGAGGCCGGTCGGGACGCGTATGAGGCGGCGAACAAGGTGCTGCTCGGATCGGCTGATCGGCTGGTTGCGGTGTGGGATGGGGAGGGTGGTGAGGCCGGCGGCACTGGCAGCGTGGTGAAGTGGGCGCGGGAGCGGGGGATCGCTGTGGACGTGGTGTGGCCTGCAGGTGCCGCCCGCGCTTGACGCGGTACCAGACCCCCGGTTGCCGCGTTTCGGCCCACGGCTTGAGCTCCAGTGAAGTCATGCTTGCCCGGGGCCCTGAGATACTCGGTGCCTACCGTCGTTCAGGAAAGGAATTCCAGGTGAGTCCTGCCGGTGTTGTGCCGTTGCTCGGATCTGTCGCTGCCGCTGTGTCGGAGGCGATCGGCCGAGTCCGACCCGATCTGGCAGGAGCCGACCCCATCGTGCGACGATCCGATCGCGCCGACTTCCAATCGAACGCCGCCCTGCCCCTGGCCAAGAAATCCGGAGCGAAACCCGCTGAACTGGCAGAGTCGCTGGTGTGGGATCTCGATGCCGCGGGCCTCGAGGTCGTCGAGTCTGTGACTCTGTCGGGTCCGGGATTCCTCAACATCGTCGTCACCGATGCCGCGATCTGGTCGCAGGTCTCTGCCCGGCTGGCCGATGACCGTCTGGGTGTCGCCGCCGACGCGGCCGGGCAGCGGGTGGTGATCGACTATTCGGGCCCGAACGTGGCCAAGGAGATGCATGTCGGGCATCTGCGCACCACGATCATCGGTGACAGCCTCGCCCGCGTCCTCGACTTCCTCGGTGCGGATGTGATCCGCGCGAACCATCTGGGCGACTGGGGAACCCAGTTCGGCATGCTCATCCAATACATAGACGAGCACCCTGAAACCCCTTGGCATCAGGATGAACTCACCGACCGACAGGCCAGCGCAGTATCGGCCTTGGACATGCTCTACAAGGCCGCGCGAACTCGATTCGACGCCGATCAGGAGTTCGCCGACCGGGCCCGGCGACGCGTAGTCGCTCTGCAAACCGGCGACGAGTCCACAGTGGCCCGGTGGAAGGAGATCGTCGCCGAATCGGAGAAGGCGTTCGCCGCGATCTACGACCGCCTGGGGGTGCTGCTCACCTCCGGCGACTATGTCGGGGAGTCCTTCTACAACCCGATGCTGGCCGACACAGTCACCGAGCTTCTCGACAAGACCGTCGCTATAGACAGTGACGGTGCGATCGTGGTGGCCTCGCAGGACGTCACCGGCCCCGACGACACCCCCGCGGTGCTGATGGTCCGCAAGAGCGACGGCGGTTACGGCTACGACAGCACCGATCTGGCCACCATCCGCTACCGCATCACCAGCTTGCACGCAGACCGGCTGCTGTATGTCACGGATTCCCGTCAGGCCTTGCACTTTCAGCTCGTTTTCGAAGCCGCCCGCCGCGCCGGCTGGCTCACCGACGCGGTCACCGTCGACCATGTCGCCTACGGCACCGTCCTCGGTCCCGACGGCAAACCCTTCAAAACCCGCGCAGGTGGCACCGTCCGCCTGATGGACCTGCTCGACGACGCCGTCACCGCCGCCCGCACCGTGGTCACCGAGAAGAACCCCGACCTGCCCGCCGCCGAACTCGACGCCATCGCCGAACAGGCCGGGATCGGCGCGGTGAAATACGCCGACCTGTCCACCAGCCGGATCAAGGACTACACCTTCGATCCCGCCCGCATGACCGCGTTCACCGGCAACACCGGCGTCTACCTGCAATACGCCCACGCGCGAATCTGCTCGATTCTGCGCAAAGCCGAAGACCTCGACGGTATTTCGGTGGACCCGAGCATCACCCTCGGGCCCGCTGAACGGGAACTCGGTCTCACCCTGGATGGGTACGGAACGGTCATCGACGAGGTAGCCACCACGCTCGAACCCCATCGTCTGGCCGGCTACCTCTACGAACTCGCCCGCGCATTCACCGCCTTCTACGACACCTGCCCGGTCCTCACCGCCCCCGAACCCGTCCGCGGCAACCGTCTCGCCCTGTCCCAGCTGACCGCCCGAACTCTCGGCCACGGCCTCGGACTACTGGGAATCGCCGCGCCGGAGCGGCTCTGACCAGGAGCAAGCGGGAAAGGCATGTCGGCCGACGGTTGTGAAGCTGCGTTGACCATCTTGTCGAGGTCCCCTTATCAGGCTGTGCTTGCGCGCGAG
>NZ_BAFV01000114.1 GCF_000308515.1 Nocardia carnea NBRC 14403
TCCATCCCTTGCTGCCCCCACTTGGCAAAGTGCGCATCGAGGCCCCCTGATCTTTCCACCTCGCTACTTCACCATCTCGGCGGCGGTCGTATACAGGCATCGAGGCAAGGACTGCTCGTCGGTACAAGTCGACAGGGATCGAAGCCATAATGAAGGAGTACCCGCACGATCGTGTACTGTGACGGCATGCACACCGAAAGTGTGCACATCTGCTGCGAAGCCAGTGTTCAAGTCCCCCTCCGGACACAGCATTTATGCAGGTCAGGGGCATGTTTCCAACATTGCCTCTTCCCTACGTCCACACTGCGGTCCACACCAGGGAATCTGAGGGGATTCGGCCTCACGCAAGGACCCGTGCCCCATGGCGACCACTCCCCCGCATTCGCGTACGAAAAGACGGCTCGCCTTACTCACAGGTGCGCTACCGCATCGACCACGCCGGCAAGTCCGTCCAAACCTCCCAATCGTTCGACGACCACGGCGCCGCTATCCGATGGGCGAAACTGCTCGACCGCGTCGGCCCGGCCGAGGCCGAGCACATGCTTGTCGCGCAACTCGCCTCGACACCGGACATGGTCATGCTGACGCCATGGCTTCGCCGCTATGTCGACCTACTCGGCGAGAGTCTTGGAAGAAACCGAGCGCAAGTACCGGCGAATGATCGACCACGACGCCACCCCGTTTTTCAAGTGCAGTTTCCTGCCGGTCGACGCAGTAACACCAGACATGGATGTTGCGTGGGTCGAATGGCTCACAACCGAACTCGGCATGTCACCTGAGAGTGCAGCAGCCCCAACCGGTTATCGGTCATGATCTGATTCGCACCGGTCGATCCCGTATTCGTCGGAGGCCACGAACGCGACGGGGTAGCAGCGGCTACTCGGGTGGACATCCCATTCGATGGCCGTCGTCGGCTGCGGAGCGTTGACCGCAGCGAAAATCACCGGCGAGCTGCCGGTATCCATTGATTTCGTCCAAGAATTCCTCGTCTGCGCTTCGACCGCGAACATCGACACCGGGACCGCACCCATGGCAGTTGGTGATCGCGCGCGCTGACCTCCCTCGCATGAGGTAGCGATTGAGGTGCTCTGTGCTTGCAGTCACCGCGTGACACGCGGATCGACTCCGTATTGGGCTGGGGCGCCCAGATGTGCGCGCAGGGTAGCGCCGTCATACTCGCGGTGGAACAGCCCGCGATCTTGGAGGATCGGCACGACGCCATCGACAAAGGCGTCAACCCCGCCCTCGTAGATGTCCGGCGAGACCCAGAAGCCGTCGACAGCGTCTGCCTCGAACCATTCCTGCATGTGGTCCGCGGCTTCGGCGGCCGGTCCGACGATGACGGGGTGGTAGTCGATGACACCGTGCGCCAGAACGTCGCGGACGGTCCAGCCTTCACGCGCGATCTTCAGTGCGTGGACCGAGCGCGGGTCGCCCGGTGATGGCCGCGCCGCGGACAACTGCTCCGGCGAAAGTGGCCGGTCGAGCCGGACAGGATCGAGCCGCAGACCGAGCATCCGTCCGAGATAGGATGCACGCTGCGGGAATGTTCGGCCGCTCAACGTGATCCGGCGATCAAGACCTCCCCGCCTATCGTTTGCGATGGTCGTCATCAGGCCGGCGAAGAACTTGATTTCGTCCGGGTTGCGCCCGGCGCGTTCGGCGGCAACGCGGAACGCGGCACGCTGCGCACGCGCATCGTCGATCGTGAAAGCCGCTCCGATGACGGCGCTGGCCCAGCGGCCGGCGAACTCGAGGGCGTTCGCACTGCCTCCGGCGTGGAAGACAACGGGTTGCCCCTGCTCGGAGGGCGGAATGTGCAGCGGCCCGCGCGCGGCGACGAACTCGCCGCCCAAATTGATCGGGGCGATTTTCTCGGCGTCCGCGAAGCGGCCCGTCACCTTGTCGTGCACCCATGCGGCCTCTCCCCAGCTGCCCCAGAGAGCCTGCACCAACTGGACCGTTTCATGCGCTCTTCCGTAGCGTTCGGGGCTGGACGGCAGTCGTTTGCCGTAATTGGCCGCGACATCCTCGCCGCTGGACGTGACGGCGTTCCAGCCCGTCCGTCCATGACTCATGACATCGAGTGCCTTGAACTGTCGCGCGAGGTTGAACGGCTCGTTGAAGGTGGTCGAGCCGGTAGCGACGAGGCCGATCCGGCTCGTCTCTCGCGCAACGGCTGCCAGCGTAACCATGACATCGAGATTGAAGTCGGGCGGCTCGTTCTCTATATCGCCGACGTGACTGGGGCCGTCGGGCAGGAACAGGAACTGGAGCATTCCACGCTCGGCTGCTCGGGCATGCCGAACTTTCGCGTCGAAGCTCGTATAGCTCGTGGGGTCGACCGCCGGGGCACGCCAGGCGCCGGGCAGATTGCCATACCCGTTGCCCAGATGCATGCCGATGATCATCTGTCTGTCCATCATGTCCATTTTCCGTGCGCATATCCGGACTGTTTGTCACTGTCGGCTGCGCGCTGAGTGTGAATTGTCCCCGCCCCGGACGTAAGAGGAGGTAGCCTCCTCTTATACTGGAAGCCTACGGAGACACTCTCCGTTTAGTCAATGTGAGGTGACCGCCATGCCTGAGAACGCGACGACCGGGGCTCGTGCCCCCCGGGCCGATGCCCGGCGCAACCGTGATCACATCCTCGCTGTCGCCGAGCGGCACTTCTCCGATCACGGCATCAACGGTTCGCTCGAAGCGATCGCGAAACAGGCCGGCGTCGGCGCAGGGACCTTGTACCGGCACTTCCCGAACCGGGAAGCGCTGCTCGCCGCGTTGCTCGCCGCGCGCGACGAGGCGCTCGTGTCCCGGCGCGATGAACTCCGCACCCGGTCGGCCGACGCCGCCGACGCACTCGAGGGCTGGCTCGACGCGCTCACCGAGTGGGCCGGTGCATTCGACGGGCTGCCGGAGCCGCTGCGCGCGGCGATGAAGAGCCCTTCTCCGCTGGCCGTGACATGCCAGGGATTCATTACGACAACCGAGGAGTTCTTACACGCCGCCCAGCGCGAGGGGAGCGCTCACAGCGGGATCCGGGCCCGGGATCTCTTCCTGGCCGCTCTGGCCACGAGCTGGGCACGGGGTGCGGCCATGGCCGACGACGCGTCTGCCGCGGCCCTGGCCGGTCTACTCAGAAGCGGGTGGGAGTCGACCGCACGTACGAGCCGCCCAACGGGCATCACCGACAACAGGTAGCCAGAAAGTCACGTCTCGTGCGGGCGTGAACACTCGTCAACAGTAAGGAGAGCGGTATGAAGCGCATTGGAATTGTCGGTAGCGGATCGATCGGAGCGGCAGTCGCCCGGCTCGCCGTCGCGGCCGACTACGACGTCCTCATCGCGAACTCGCGGGGACCGGAGTCGCTCACGGACTTGATCGACGAACTCGGCCCCCGGGCCCGGGCCGGCGAGGTCCGCGCGGCAGTGGAGTTCGGTGACATCCCGGTCCTGGCCGTGCCGCTGGCCGCGTACCCGAAACTGCCCGTCGATGCCTTCGTCGGGAATACGGTCCTTTCCACCGGGAACTACTATCCTCATCGCGATGGCCGCATCGAACAGCTGGACTCTCTGAAGAGCACGACGGCCGAGTACGAGCAGTCGCTTCTCCCGGGCACGGTGATCGTCAAGGCGTTCAACAACATTCGCTTCCAACACATCCCGAACCTGGCAAACTCCTCCCCGCGTACCGCGCTGCCGATCGCCGGGGATGACAGCGAGGCGAAGGCGCGGGTCTCCACGATCGTGAACACGCTCGGTTTCGACACCGTCGACGCGGGTAAGCTCGCCGAATCCTGGAGGTTCGAGCCGGAGTCCGGTGCGTACACCTCGATCTACGCGGCCAACGAGGACAGGTTCGCCGTGGACTACCTCGCCGACCCCGGAGCCCCCGTTCCGGCCGACCGCCTGCGCGAGCGACTTGACGCCTCACATCGTCCCGACGTCGCGGCGCGACAGTTCTGACCGCAGCGTCCGGCGCGGTCCGGAAGGGCGGCCTCGCTCCTGAGGTGCTCTTGCGGACCTCGTTGCAGCGCATCGAACCGGCACGATATTCGACGCCAACAAAGCCTTATAACGCGCCAAATGCCTCCCATTGTCGAGTGATGGCGCAGGATGCAAACGTACTGGCGGGACTTCCGATGCCTGCCGGAGCTGCCGTCTCGACAGCGCTGTCGAGCGGCGGCCGCCGAACCCACGTAAGGAGGCAGCAGTGAAGCTGAACTCGTATCAGAACCTCCGTGTCGCGAACTTCAGCGTCCACGCGCTGCGCCGAATCCTCGAAGAAGCAGACCTCGACTGGAGAACAGCACTCGCCGATGCCGAGATCGACCCCGATGCCGTGAACCGCCCGGGTGGCACTATCCCGGCGAAGAAAGAACTGGCCTTCCAACTCGAGTTCGTTGCGCTGACGAGAGATCGCGTCGATCTCTGGCTACGCGCCGCGCGGGCCTACACCACTGCCACGGTCGGCGCCCGCGGAATGGCTCTCGCAACCGCACCGACCATTGCGGCTTGGGTCGAAGCCGTGAATGCAGTCGACTACTCGCCCGGACTTCTCGAGATCGGGGCGCTCCGGACCTCCGATGGCACGGTGACAGGTGTCCAGTTCACCTACCCCGACAGCGCGAAAGAGCTGATCCCGTTCAGCGCATATCGCGACCTCTATGCCACCAGCCGTTCGTTCGAGTGGCTTTATGGCGGCCGATTCCCGTTCACTCGTATCGAATTCCCGTTACCGGAAATCTCGCCCGAAGCATTGACCTACATCTCCGGCAACGTGGCCGAATGTGGCTCCGAGACATTGCGGCTGTGGTGGGATCCCGTGATATCGACAGAGGAACTCCCTTTCGGAAACGCATTCCAGCACGCGGCATGGATCAAAGCAGACACCGAAGTTCTCGACTCGTTCCGGGCGACCGGCGATTGGCCCGACACCGTCGCAAAAGCAATCAGAGCCGCGCCGGCACTCAACCGGAAACTCGCGAATGTGGCTGCCACGCTGCAGGTCTCACCACGCACTCTGCAGCGCAAGCTCGAACTCGCAGACCACGATTTCGCCGAGCTGCGCGACGAGACCCTCTGCGACCTCGCCTGCGATCTGCTCTCGAATTCCGACCATTCCATATCCCGGATATCCCGGACCTTGGGCTACAAGGACGCAGCCAGCTTCACGATCGCCTTCAAAAGGTGGCGGGGAATGCCGCCGTCTGCGTACCGGGATGCCTCTCATTACCGACCGGACAGTGGAACCACGGATTAGCCCGACCGACCAAATCCGCGCCGATGCGTCATGTGTTGCCCTTGTTGGGAGCGGTCCGACCGATTTCCCTGTCTCTCATGCCGTTCTGTCAGGAACACTCGCAGCACAGCGCTGATCCTCTCCACGACCGCGAAACTCTCGGACCATGCCGCGCCCGACACAGCTCCGGCGTGAGGCACGACGCCGGTGCGCTGGTAGACGTCCATGTACCTGATGCCCGCGGCGAACCTTCACCTGTTCGGTCTGGGCGAATCCATTGAGCTCAACGAGTAGCCGGCAACGATTGGCCGGAAATAGGCTGTTGGTCGCGGTGGCCCGGCCGGGATGCAGCGGTGCTTGCCTGCACTGTGCACGCCGCGGCGCCGAGGGCCAGACCCGCAACGGCCAGTGGTGAGAGTGTCTCCCCGAGCGCGGCCCACGCCATGACACTCGCCGCGGCCGGGATTACCGCGAACAGGATGGAGGCCGCGCGGGCCCCCGACCTCTTGATTGCGGCCGAGTACAGCGTGGTAGCACCGACGGAAGTGGCGACGATCATGCACGCCAGCAGAAGCAGAGCGTGCGGCCAGTCCGAGGATTGCGGGCCGGTGAGGACCGCCGCCACCCCGGCGACCGGAGTGGCCGCCGTGATTCCGAGCGCGGTGACCAGCCACGGGTCCATATCGGTGCAGAAGCGACCCTGATACACACCGCCGGCCGATAAACCGAGCATGGCGATCACTACCGCCGCAATACCGATCCCCATCTGATGGTCGGCGGCAATCCGGGGCGCGCAGGCGAGCAGTACCGCGGCGGTGGCCAACACGAGCGCGAACATTCCCCTACGCGACTCACAATGGCGCGTCACCGCTACCATCAGGGCGGCTGTGATCACCGGGTTGAGCGCGATGACCAATGAGGCCAATCCTGCCGAAACTCCATGGGCCAACCCCCAATACAACCCGAGGAACTGCACCGCCTGGGTCATCAACCCGGCCACCATCGCATGTAATACCTGCCGCCGCGACGGCAGCGCCGTCCTGCGGGCGGCCACGATCGCCCAGAGGATCATCGCCGAACCTGCGAAACGCAGAAAGATCACCAGGAACGGGGACATGACCGCGACCGTCGCCGTTCCGAGTGGATATCCGGCCGCGTACAGCAGCACGGTAGGAACAGCCAGTCGCGCCGACAGACGGGGTGTGCTGGTGGACATGGCTCCACAATCGGCCCCGAGCACGGCCGCCGCAAGACCGTTCACGAAACGTGAACAGTCTTGCGGCATACTGGCGCTATGGCCACTCTCGACATCCCCCAACTTCGCAGTATGGTCGCGGTCGCGACATTCTCGAGCGTGCGCCGAGCCGCCGAGGCGCTCCACCTCACCCCGTCAGCCGTCAGCAACCATCTGCGCAAGCTCGAGAAAACACTCGGCACCCGGCTGGTCACCGCCCAGGGACGAGGAATCGGGCTCACCAGCGACGGCGAGGAACTCGTCGCCCGGGCACGGGTGATCCTGACGCACCACGACGACGCGATCCATGCCCTCGCACCCCCCGGGGACAGCGAGTTCCTGGTCGCCGCGACCGAACACGCGGCGCAATTCCTCGTACCGAGTGTCGTATCCACCCTGAATACCCTGCACCCCGGCCGCGAGATCAGACTGCGGCTGACTCGCAGCGCCCATGTGCGCGATCTTGTTCACGATGACCGCGCCGACGTGGCCTTGATGCTCACCCGACCGGCTCGCGGAAGCCATGCCATCGCCGAACTTCCCTTGCAATGGTTCGGCACCGACGACGCCCCGCTCGACCGCCTGATCTTCTTCACTCGCCCGTGCGCGGTCCGGGACCAAGCGCTCGCGTCGCTGACGAAAACCCCGCACCAGATCGCGAAGGAGTGCCCGGACCTGACCGGCGTGCTCACCGCCGCACGGCACGGCCTCGGGGTCACCCCACTGCCGCGCCTGGGCCCGCCGCCGGACGGGGTCAGCCGCATCGACGCGCTACCCCCGATCCCCGACGTGACTCTGTATGCGGCCACCAGCGACCGCATCGATTCCATGACCAGAGCGCGGATCATCGAAACACTGCGGGCACGCGTCACCGCCGACCGGCGCGTCGACTCGTAGACCCGGACATCGGAGCGGTCTGGAGGTGGACCTTTCCCATGACGTCCGGCGGGCGCCACGTAGCCGCTCGCGGACCATCCCCAGTCCGAGCAAGGCCGGCCGGTGATTTTCCAAGCCGGTGGCGGCGCGAACGGGCTGGCCCACGGCGTCATCGACTACCACCCGTCGTCGCCGGGACCGCCAGCGACGTCGCCGATAATATGCAGCGATGGTACGAGGCCCAGGCCTGCAACGGCTCCTCCCTGGCCATCACAGCTACCACGACGGTGTCGACGCCTTCGCGGGCACCGATCTCACGCACCCGCATCACCGAGCGGACGGACCGTTGAAGCCTCAGCGGCGGATTACCGGGAGGACCAGCCGGCTGGGGTGCTCGGGGCCGTGCAGCACCCGGTTGACCGCGACTACAGCCTGGTCGAGGGTCTCGGTGTTGATATTCCCACCGGTGTTGGTATTCCGGTCGAACCGGGGAAAGTTGCTGCTGGATACCTCCAGCCGGATCCGGTGGCCGGGCAGGAACACATTCGACGTCACCGAAAGATCCAGGGTGATCTCGTAAACCTTTCCCGGCTCGAGGAGTTCGGGCTCGGCGAGTGAATTCCGGTAGCGGGCGCGCAGCATACCGTCGGTCAAATAGATTGCGCGGCCGTCCGGGAACACATCAACCAGCTTGCCGGTGAAATCGGTATCCACGGCAGACGACACAACGTGCAGCACCAGCGACACATGGCCGGTGACCTCGATCGGCTCATCGAGCACGGGCGTGGTGTAACACAGGACATCGTCGCGCGTTTCGATCTCGCTCTGGTCGACCGGCCCCACAGTATTGAGCGCGGCCGGCAACCACAGCCGACCACCGACGCTCATGACCGGCCGTGCCGGATCGTAGACATAGACGTCGGCAGCTTCCACCGAAGGGAAGTCACTACGCAGCACGCCGTTACCGACAGCGGCATCGGCCCGGCCGGCGCCGTCGAGATAGTAATCGACGTAGGTGGTGTCGGGCAGCGGCCAGTCCTGTTCGTCGCGCCACTGGTCGATACCCATCACGAAGATCCGCACCGGAGCACTGCCTTCGAGAGCGTCGGCCCGCCCGCGCAGCCACTTGTCGAAGAAGCGCACATAAGCTTCGGTGACTTCGGTGGTGAGAATGTCTGCGGCGCCGCCGAACTGCCGATCGTAGTAGACACCCGTGTAATCCTGGTGATCCCAGGGGCCCATGATCAGCCGCTGGCCCGTGCGTGCCTCAGCGCTGCCCGCCTCGGCCTTCATCCGGGTGTAGGTACGAGCGGTGCTCCCGGCGAAGAGATCGAACCAGCCGCCGATGTGCAGCGCGGGAACGCTGACCCCTGCGAACTGCGCGGCCGGTGAGAGCTGATGCCAATAGTCGTCGCGATCGGGATGGTTCAGCCACTCCGACCACCACGGCAGCAGCTCGGCCAGTAATGCCTGCCCGCCGGGCATCGAGTCGGCCAACGCCGCGTTCGGCGAGTTCAGCAGCTCGGTGACCACCCCGGCAAGGGTCATCGACGTCTGCACTTCACCGGCACCGGCCGTCACAGCGCGCTGATTGCCGGCGAGCGCCATGTACGCGGCCCAGAAAACAACGTTGTGCCAGGTCAGTGCACCACCCTCGTCATGCCAGGCGGAGTAGAAGTCGGGGTTGCTCACCGCCGGTGCGATCGCCTTCAGGCCCTGGGGATTCCGCGATGCCGAAGCCCACTGGGTGAAGCCGAGGTACGACGCGCCGTAGGTCCCGACGGTGCCGTCGCTCCAGGGTTGCTGCCGCACCCACGCGATCGTATCGACGCCGTCGTCGTGCTCATATTCCATGGGGGTGAACTTCCCGGCCGACTCGAACGTGCCCCGGCAGTCCTGCCGCACCACCGCGTATCCAGCGTCGAGGAGGGCAAATGGGTTGGGGTTCACGGCGAGCGACATCACGGTCATGTTGTCCTTGCCGTATGGCACTCGCACCAGCAGCGTCGGAGCCGGGCCACCGTCCGGTATCCACACGTCCGTGGCAAGGGAGACGCCGTCACGCATCGGGACCATAACGCTTCGCTCGACCCGAAAACTCATCTGGGGCCTTTCTCATCGATCTGTCGGCCGCGTCCAGGACAACGCACCCGCCGCATGGATCGCCGGCAGGCGATCTGGATGAGCTGATCGAACGTGACCACACGGACGACGCGCTGCCAGATGACCGGCGTCACAACGCCTATACTGACATCTATCGTCCAAATTAGGAAGAGTGGGCTTGCGCTGTCATACCGAATCCGCCGCCCACCCCGAGGTTGACCGGATACAGCCTCCGTTTTATGCTGTGGAGGTATCCGGAGGAAGCATCCGCTTTGCCGTGTGGAGCAGGTAGGAGGACGTATGGCCACCGAAGAGCAGCCGGGCCGCCGGCCGCGCGCGGATGTCCAGCGCAACCGTGCTGCTCTGTTGGAGGCGGCTCAGCGTCAGTTCCTGCGGCTCGGGGTCGGCACGTCGCTGGAGGCGGTCGCCAAGGAGGCCGGGTGCGAAAATCTCATCGGGACCACCGATGAATACGTGCGCGGCGCGCAGCTCACGGGACAGGTGCGGGCCGCGGTGACCGGGCGCGACCTGTTCCTCCTGGTCGTCTCGGTGGCATGGACCATGGGCGCCGCCGAGGCCGACCAGCAGGCGCTCGATCGTCTCCTGACACTGATCGAAAACGGCTACCGCGAACAACACAACAAGCTGTAGCAGTATCACCCGCCGTACCCGCCGACCCGCAAGACCGAGGCGGCACTGCGGCATATGCGTTCGGCAACGCCTGGGACAAAGCCGGCTTTTCCGTCATCCGGCACACGCCCAGTGCCGGCGGCGGTGAGCCGGCCGAAATTCGGTCTGGGTCCCACAGGGCCGGATATGAGGAAGAGGCCGTCCAATGGCTCGGCCCGGCACGGCACCTACACGGCGTCCGCGCAGCGTTGCCCGGTCGAGGAAATCGATAAAACAACCCAAGGAGTTACTGGATGAAGATCGGCATTCTCGGTGTCGGCCATATCGGCAAGACACTCGGTCGAAAGTTGAGCGCGGCCGGACACGACGTGAAGGTGGCCAACTCTCGCGGGCCCGAAACGATCGACGCGACGGTCTTGGAGACGGGAGCACGTGCGGTGACCGCGTCCGAAGCGGTGAAAGATGTGGACGTCGTCATCCTCTCCACCCCGCTGAACCGCGTTCCCGATATCGCGCCGCTACTCGCCGGCGTACCCGCCGGGACCGTTGTCATCGATACCTCGAACTACTATCCGGGGCGCGACTCCCGAATAGCGGCGATCGAAGCCGGCCAGATCGAAAGTATCTGGGCCGCAGAAGAGCTCGGTCGGCCGATCGTCAAGGCGTGGAACGCCATCGGCTCCGTCTCCTTCGCCCTGAAAGGCACGCCGCCGGGTACTCCGGGTCGTATCGCCATCCCGGTCGCCGCCGATGACGACAGCGAACGCGCGGTCGGCATGGCGCTGGTCGAGGACACCGGATTCGATGGTTTCGATGCCGGACCGCTGGCGCAATCGTGGCGCCAGCAGCCCGGGGCACCGGCGTACTGCACGGATCTCACCCGCGACGAGATGCCGGCGGCCCTGGCGAGCGCCGAGGCCGCACGACTGCCGAGGCGACGCGACCTGTCGGTCGCCGCCATCTCCGAAAGGGTCGGCGACGGGACGACGAACCCCGACTCGGAGTACGGCGTTCGTCTCAGCCGCGCGCTGTTCATGTAGCGATCCGCACACGACAGAAAGAAGGAACACGATATGAGGATTTCCGTTATCGGCGCCGGATCCATCGGCGGCAACCTCGCACGCCGGCTCAGCGAGGCCGGACATCAGGTACTGGTCGCGGACGCCCGCGGGCCGGAGACCGTCGCCGCCGATATCCGAGAGGCGGGCGCTCGCGCAGTCGACCTCGACGCCGCGACCCAGGACAGGGATGTCATCATCCTGTCGATCCCATTCGCGAAGCAGCCCGAACTCGCCGGCCTCCTCGCCGGGGTCGCCGACGATACGGTGATCGTCGATACGTCGAACTACTATCCCGGGATGAACGGCCCCGTCGAGGCGGTGGACAATGGGCAGGTCGAGAGCGTGTGGAGCGCGGAACAGCTCGGCAAGCCGATTGTGAAGGCGTGGAACGCCGCGCTGGCGGCGACGCAGCAGACCAGGGGTGTACCCGCCGGGACGCCCGGCCGCATCGCCATCCCCGTTGCCGCCGATTCGGAACGAGCACGCCGGACCGTCATGCAGCTCGTCGACGACACGGGTTTCGATCCCATCGATGCCGGTGTTCTGGCCGAATCGTGGCGACAGCAGCCGGGGACGCCTGCCTACTGCACCGAACTGAATACCGCGGAATTGCGGCAGGCCCTGGCAGCGGCCGACAAGGACGAAGCGCCCCGAACTCGTGACCGGCTCATGGAGCATTTCGCGAGCCTCACCGAGATGCCTTCGCTGGACGAGACCGTCGCGATCAACCGCGCCGCCCACCTCTGACCCAGTGCCCGCCGCCTGCCTCTCCCCTATCCGGTGAGAGGCAGGCGGCCCGCGGCGATATTGCCATCTCTCGCACGGCTGTTTCTACGCCGCGCCCGGCCCCGAACGCTGGTTGCCGTGCGATTCCGTGCGATTACAGCTGCAGTGCCGAGGCGAGTTCGCGGAGCGCGGGCCGCGGGTCGGTCGAAGGTGTGTCCGTCAGGACCTGCACGACGACGTGGTCCGCGCCGGCGTCGAGGTGTGCGGTGAGCGCAGCGGCCGCGTCATCGGCGGAGCCCGTGCCGACCAGTGCGCGGGCCAACCGGTCCGATCCACCGGTGACCAGGTCGGATTCGTCGAAACCTTGGCGCAGCCATGAGTTCCGGTAGTTCGGCAGCGTCGAGTACATCGTGAGGTGGTCGTGCGCACGCCGAAGTTGATCGCCCGAATCGCCACCGATCGCCACGGCTTGTTCGGTGACGATCCAGCGATCGGCGCCGAGGATCGAACGGGTGACCTGGGTCTGTTCGGGTGTCACAAGATACGGGTGGGCGCCGTCGGCGTGCTCGCCGGACAGCTCGATCATCTTCGGACCCAATGCCGCAAGCAGGCGGAGCGGCCGGGCACCGGGCTCGATCTCCGGGGGCAACGCGTCCATACGCTCGAGATACGTCCGCATCGTCGCCAGCGGCTTGCGATACGCGCCCCCGAGCATCTGTTCGACGAACGGGCCGTGGCTGACACCCAGACCGAGCACGAACCGCCCCGGGTTCAGGGCACTGAGGATGCGGCCGCCGGACTCCGCCGCTGTCGGTATCCGGACGTGGATATTGGCGATACCGGTGCCGACCACCAGCCGGTCGGTGGCCGAGAGAAAGGCTGCGGATTCCACCAGCGCGTCTTTACCGCCGCCCTCGGGCATGAACAGCGAACCGAACCCCAGCGCTTCGATATCGCGGGCGATGTCCCGAGCCTCACGTATCGGCCACGCCTCGCCGTTCCACCAGACGCCGACCTTGGACGGAAACTTCACGCAGGCAGTTCGATCGGACATAATTCTCGACCTACTTTCCAGGTTCGTCGGATATGTTGTCGATTTCAGCGAAGCGTGCTGCCGGGACACCACGGCGACCGGAGTGCCGGCTCGACCGACTCGATCACGAAGGCCGGCCCTGTCGAGTCAAATACGGCCTACTCGTCCTGTGTGGGCGTGAAGACCGGGACATACTCGTCGGTTTCCGCCGGCCCGGATTTGGGGAACACCGCGCGGACTCGTAGTCCCGCAATGAGGGTATCGCGCTCGATATCGACGAGCTGGGTCCACCACCACGGCCCCTCATCGAGTTCGACCACCCCGATAGTGAGCTGGACCGGGGTATCCGAACCGCCGTCCCGCCGGGGGACGAACGCCCATGAGACGACCCGGCCGAGTCCCGAAGCCTCCACCCATTCCAGATCGGTGTTCCCCACCCTGTCCTGTACTGCGGACGGAGCCAGGACCTGGCCGGTTTCCGTGGACCGGCGCAACAGGAAGACCCCACGTGCGGCTCCGTCGAAGAACTCCGAGGTGGCGGCATCGCGGACAACAGGCTGAATGTTCATAGATGTCGGAATCCCTCCGTTTCGTCCGACCCGGCCCGGATCACGAGCCCAGGATCAAGGTCGAGTGGTGGTCGAGAATTCCCCCGTTACCCGAGACCAGGACGAGCTCGTGCTGTTCCACCTGCCGGGCACCGGCCTGCCCGCGCGCCTGCAGGATGGCCTCGGACAGCGGGGTCATACCCCACATGTAGTAGGAGGACAGCTGTCCCCCACCGGTATTCATCTTCACCTTGCCCTCCGGGCCGATCATTCCCGGCGTCGCCACGAACTCGCCTCCTTCGCCTTTGGCGCAGAACCCGTAGTCCTCGAGACTGACCAGAGCGGTGTAGGTGTAGCAATCGTAGAGTTCGGCGATATCGATATCGGCGACGGTGACGCCGGCCATCGACATGGCCGCCGGCCCGGAGCGCGCCGCGCCGGTCACCAACCCGAAGTCGTCGTTACGACGCAATTTGGTGCCTGGATGACACTGTGCCCATCCGAGAACGCGAACCGGAGGCTGCGCCAGGTCACGGGCGCGGTCGCCGGTGGTCACCACCACCGCGACACCACCGTTCGATACCAGGCAGCAATCGTAGAGATGGAACGGATCGCTGATGATGCGGGATTCCTGGTGATCGGCGAGGGCGATGGGGGTACGCATCTGCGCCAGTGGGTTGAGCACAGCCCAGTCGCGCTGGGCGACGGCGATGGCACCCAACTGTTCGGAGGTCGTCCCGTATTCGAGCATGTGGCGGCGCGCGGCCAGCGAGTACAGCACGTTCGGAGTTACGGCGCCCGTCGACCGCTGGAGGCCCGCCCATCCGGAAGGCGTCCGGTGACCGTCCGAATAGGCCTGGCCCGCCCCGGCCCCTTCCACGAGGGGAGCATCACCGAATACGCACACGATGACTTCGGCCATCCCGGCCTGCACCGCCATCGATGCGTACTGGACCATCGCGCCGGCCGTCGAGCCGAATGCCTGCATCTGGGTGAGAACCACAAGGTCGCGCAGTCCTAGGTCGACCTGCAACTCGAGGCCGACATCGTTGGTCACGCCACCCGAGACCAGTAAACCGTCGACATCCGCCAAGCGCAGACCGGCGTCGGCGACGGCCAGCCGGGTGGCCTCCGCGGCGAACTGGCGGGCACTTTTGCCGTAGACCTTCCCCATCTCGGTCATTCCGAGACCGGCGATCACCGGTGATCGCGAGGTGCTGTGTTTCATTGTCCTGTCCAGTTCGGTGTCCGCTTCTCGACGAAGGCCCGCAGGCCCTCCTGTGCATCTTGCGAATGCCGGACCCGTCCCGCTTCGAGGCGGTTCCGCGCCCAGTCCGCGGCCTCGCGTTCGACATGCCCGTCGGTGATGCCGCCCGCGATACGTTTGGTGGCCTGCACCGCGAGCGGGGCGTTGGCGGCGATGGCATCGGCGAGCTCGAGTGCTACCGAGAGGACCTGTGCCTGCGCCACGACCCGGGTGACCAGCCCCAGCTCCGCCGCCCGCGCCGCCGAGATCGGCTCGCCGGTGAAGGCCATCGCCAAGGCGACTTTGCGCGGAATCTGCTGCGCCAGCCGGAACGCACCGCCGGCGGCGGCTACCAGTCCGCGGCGCACTTCGGGCAGGCCGAACTCGGCGGTATCGGCCGCGACGACCATATCGCTGGCCAACGCCAGTTCGGTGCCGCCGCCGAGCGCGAATCCGTTGACCGCGGCAATGGTGGGTTTGCTGACGGGGTGATCGACATACCCCGCGAAACCCCAGCGAGCACGGGTGCCCGCGGGGTGGATATCTTCCCCGGCAGCCAGCGCCTTGAGGTCTGCCCCCGCACAGAACGCCCGATCGCCCGCACCGGTCAGGACAATCGCCCGCACCGCCGAATCGCGCTCTGCGGACTCGAGCGCCTCGCCGATCGATTCGGCGACCATCCGGTTGATGCTGTTGCGGGCTCGGGGCCGGTTGATCGTGATCAGCAGGACATTGCCGCGCTGTTGCGTCAGGACCGCCTCGGTGTGCAGGTCGTGAGCTTCTCCGGTCGTCATGGTTGGCCTCACTGCTATCGAACTCGGAACGGTCGCCGGTGGAGGCATGAAGGTTTGCTCATCGGGCACCTCGTTCTGGCTGCCGAGCGGATGACTCCTCGAAACCCGCTCGTCAACCGGACTACGGCCATACTGACATATATAGTCCATATTAGGAAATGGAATGAGGTGGCCCCCGACCACGCGGGGCCACACCGTAACGAACTCCTCGTCCACCCCCGGACACGCCTCGAACCGCGCCGATTCATCGGATAACCTCGTCGTCGGCGATAATTCGCTCTCACTCGCGTCCCCACAGCTCCACCGACAATGGCCGCACCGACCTCGAAGCAGCCCCACATCGGGCGGCCACGAAACTTGCGCACAGAGGCAGAAGCGATGATACTGACCTATACCGTCCATATTGAGAATCAGGCCGGACCACAGTGAGCTTTGCCCGACAGGACCTCACTCCCATACACGGAGGTATGAACATGCAGGTGTCCCTCGAAGGGAAAATCGCGCTGGTGACCGGCTCGGGCCAGGGTATCGGCGCCGCGATCGCCACGCAGCTGGCAAATTCCGGCGCCCATGTAGCGGTCTGCGATCTGCACGGCGACCGCGCCGAGGCCGTCGCCCGGGAATTGTCGGAACAGGGGTTGCGCGCCCACGGGTTCACCTGCGATGTCACCTCGCCCGAGGAGGTCGCGGCACTGAACCGGGCCGTCACGACCACCCTCGGCCCCCTCGATATCCTGGTGAACAACGTGGGATGGGCTGGTGATGACCCGTTCATCTCCCTCGGCGTCGAACAGATCCGCAACCTCGTCGATGTCAATCTCATGTCGGCAATATTCGTCTGTCACGAAGTCGGCGCCGGGATGGTCGAACGTGGCTCCGGACGAATCATCAACATCGCCAGCGACGCCGGCCGGGTCGGTAGTGGCGGACAGGCCGTCTACGCCGCCACGAAGGGCGGCGTCATCGCTTTCACCAAATCGCTGGCCCGGGAGTGGGCCAAGCGCGGTATCACCGCCAACTGCGTCTCCCCCGGCGCAACCGATACCCCGCTGTGGGCCGACGATACCTCCGACCGCATCAAATCCATGTTGCTGTCGACCATCCCGCTCAAACGAGTCGGCCGGACCGAAGAAATCGCCACCGCGGTCGCCTTCCTCGTCTCCGACAAGGCCGATTACATCACCGGTCAAGTACTCAGCGTCAGCGGTGGCCTGACCATGGTCGATTAGCGGCGACGAGTTCGCCGGCCGGAGCGCTGCGGCCGGCAGGCGGCTGTGTGGCGACAGCGTCGTCGCCACAGAGCCGCACCGGACGGAGGCCACAGAGCCGCCCCGGACGGCCGGCCGGGGAGTCCGGCGTGACACCACTTATCCGGGCGCGGCCTGTGATGCGCCGTCACACCTCAATACATACCCTCGAGCACTATCCCGCGAGCGGCGTTCGGCCGACCTGCTCGGGCTCGAATGTCTTCACCAGCACCCTCCTGGAGATCAGCCACGTGGAGTCGACTTTTCTGTATTCGTCCTCGTACTGAACGTTGAACCGCAGCCGAGGACCGCCGCCTGCATGCTGCACGTCGCAGATACCGAACGCGACGCCCGTGGCGCGGGTTTCGGACAGGATGGTGATCACGTGGTTGGTCATATGGTGAACGACGTGTTCCACCATGCCCATCAATTCGTCGCCGTACGCCGCAATGGCCTCACGCCCGACGTGGAGACCGAAATCGACCTGGCGTTCGTCGAAAAAGCAATCCTCCGTGAACACTTCGGCCGCCCACCGGGCAGGCTCGCCGGTGTCGAGAAGAAGGGCGTAGCGATGGTTCAGCTCGGTGATGGCGAATTTGTCTTCGATGGACATACTGTGGACCTTTCCTCAGCGGGTTCTGTGTTGTCGCCTGGTGGTCACACGTGCGGGATCTTGTTGGGGGCCATGGCACCCGCGTCGAGCACATGGGTAGTGCCGGTGATGTAGCGAGAGTCGTCGGAGGCGAGGTAGACCACCGCATTGCTCACGTCGATGGGTTCGATCCAGGGCACACGCAAGCCCTGCAAGTGCACGAAAACGTCTTCCACCTCGGCTCGCGTCGGGTTCGCGAGGTGGGGAAGAAAGACATTGTGCACCACCGGGTTGTTGATCATCGGTGTGTCGACGTTGCCGGGATGCAGTGAATTGACCCGGATATTGTGCGGAGCGAGCTCGACCGCGAGCGCTCGCATGAGACCGGTGACGCCGTGTTTCGATGCCGTGTAGTGGGAGAGATCGGCGTAAGCGATCAGACCGGCAAGGGAGCTGGTGAGGATGATCGAGCCGCCCTGTTTCCGCTCGATCATCGACGGCACCGCCGCCCGGACGGTCTTCCAGGTACCGGTGAGGTTGACGTCGATCATTTCCTGCCATTGCTGTTCGGACATTTCCCAGGAGGGCGCGAAACCGGTGATGCCGGCATTGGCGACGACGATATCGATCCCACCGAGTTCCGCGACCGTCTCGGCGACAACGGCTTGGAGTCCGGCCAGATCCCGGATATCGCACTCCCGATGGATGATCCGGCGGCCTGTCGCCCTCGCCAGTTCGGCGGTGTGCGCCAGATCCTCGGAGGTAGGCAGCGCATAGGGCACGGTGTCCACCGGTGCGCAGATATCTATCGCCACCACATCGGCGCCCTCCTCGGCAAGCCGCAGGACATGTGACCGTCCTTGGCCGCGGGCGGCGCCTGTCACCAGTGCGACCTTGTTGTCGAGACGTCCCATGACGGTCCTCCTTGTTCGATGCACCGGCGGATACCGGCGATGGCAATTTGCCGACCGAGCGCCGAACCAGCTCTTATGCCGATTCGAGGGGTCGGCTCGCGGTCTCCGGGACCCGCAGCGTCGTCAGCAGCGCCACCACGGCAACGGCCATCAGATAGAAGGCAGGCGCGTAGGTGGTTCCCGTCTGCGCGACCAGGAAGGTGGAGACGTATGCCGCGGTCCCACCGATCAGCCCGAAGACGTTGTAGCTGATGCCGAAAGCCGTGTATCTGATACTGGTGGGGAAACGTTCCAGTGCGGCGGTGACGTAGACGGCCTGTCCGGCCGAGACGGGTATCGCGAGCAATATCAGCGCCGCCACGGCCGCGAGGAAGTTGCCGGTGTCGAGTAGCAGGAAGCTCGGGTACGTGAATACGAACAAGCCCACCGCGGCGGAGATGAGGACACGCCGGCGGCCGTACCTGTCGGACAGTATGCCCATCGGCGGTCCCAGGACGACGATGGCCGCGCCGCCGGCGCAGATTGCCAGGAGGCCGTCGCCGGAGTCGAAGCCGAGCTCGCTGGTCAACAGCGTCGGCATGTAGATCATCATGATGTAGTAACCGAGAAAAGCTCCGGCGCCGAGCAGTCCGGTCACCGCCATCCGGCGGTACATTGAGGCCTTCCCGAGCACCTCGGGAAGCGGGCTGTGGAAAGTGGCCTCGGCTTTCCGCGCGAGCTCGAATGCGGGGGATTCGTCGAGCTTCACCCGGATATAGAGCCCCACCAGGCCGAGCGGTAGGGCGAGTAGGAACGGAATGCGCCAGCCCCAGCTGTTCAGCGATTCGGTGGACATGAGCGCCGCGAGCAGCGCGGCGGTGAGAAGACCGGCCAGGGTCGCACACGTGATCGATACCCCGATCCAGCTGACGAAGTAGCCTCGCCGGTGATTCGGTGCGGATTCGGCGACGAAGATCGTTGCCCCCGGAAGCTCACCGCCCGCCGAGATGCCCTGGAGGACACGCAGAATCACGAGCAGCAACGGTGCCAGTACGCCGATCGTCTCGTAGCTCGGGAGCAATCCGATGGCGGCCGTGCTGACCGACATCAAGAGGATCACCGAGACCAGGGTGGTCTGCCGCCCGATCTTGTCGCCGAAT
Organism: Nocardia carnea NBRC 14403; assembly: GCF_000308515.1. Classification (GTDB taxonomy): domain Bacteria; phylum Actinomycetota; class Actinomycetes; order Mycobacteriales; family Mycobacteriaceae; genus Nocardia; species Nocardia carnea. The sequence goes on from NZ_BAFV01000114.1 coordinate 19,385, forward strand.
CGACCCCAGACCAGGCCGCCCAGTGGCCGCGCGACGAATGCGAGGGCGAAGATGCCCAGTGTGCTCAACAGCCCGCTCACCCGGTCCTCCGCGGAGAAGAAGGTGCTCGCGATGGCGGGGGTCAGGGCGGCGTACACGGCGAAGTCGTAATACTCGACGAAGGAACCGGCACAGCTCGCGATCACGGCGCGGCGAAGCATCGCCGGGCTGATATCGGGCTCGGCGTCGTGGCCGGTGGGAGTTTCCGGCGCTTGCGCTCGGGGCATACCGGGCTCGTTGCCCGTCTTCTCGGTGGTCACACTGTTGTCCAACCGCCATCGATGACGAGGGTCTGCCCCGTCATATAGGACGACGCCTCGCTGGCGAGGAACACCAGAGCACCGTTGAGTTCGTCTTCCCGGCCGCCGCGGCGCATCGGCATACGCCGGAACCGGCGTTCACCGGCGCTGCTGGTGAACAGCTCCTCGGTGAGCTCGCTCCGGAAATACCCGGGCGCGAGGGCATTGACCCGGATACCGCGATCCGCCCATTGCGCCGCGAGTTCGCGTGTCAGGCTGATCACGGCCCCCTTGCTGGCGCAGTAGCCGGCCTCGGGAATCGACCAGCTGGCGACCAGGCCGTTGATGGATGCGATATTGATGATTGCGCCCCGGCCCTGTTCCAGCATCCGTCGACCGGCGAGGTGGCAGAGACGGTAGAGTGCGATCAGGTTGACGTCGATCACCTTGCTGAACGTTTCCGGGTCTTCGTCTTCGGCCGGCTGGATCGAGGTGATACCGGCATTGTTGACGACGATATCGATTGCGCCCCGCCATTCCACCGTGCGGTCGATGACATCGCGGATCTCGTCGTCTTTCGTGACATCCGCCGAAACAGCAAGGATGTGTTCGGGAAACTGGTCGACCAGCGCGAGGAGCGGGTCTTTTCGCCGGGCCATTGCGACGACATAAGCGCCGCGTTGTGCCATCGCGGTGGCGAATTGCCGGCCGAGTCCGGAACTCGCTCCGGTGACAATCGCGACCTTGCCGGCGATATCGAACAGCGGGTCCACGCTTCGGGCCGCTGTCGAAGTGATGTCGTTCATGAGGAAATATCTCCTGGGGTCTGTCAGTGCGTTTCTCCACGGAAACTCCCGTGCGCACGCACCGGAGAGCCGGCGGCTCGTACGCCATCGCCTCGGCTCGACCGAGGGGCGGGTTACGCTTTTCTCGGGAGCCCTGTCGGGCTCCGGATGTCAGCATCGGGCGCGCGAGCCGAGAGCGAGAGCGGCGTAACCCGCCGGTGCCGGTCGTCAGATATCAGGCGTGCTTGCCGAGTGCGCCCAAAGCCTCGTAGGCGAGTCCCATGCCGAGCATTTCGAGGACCTGTTTTTTGAGGGGCTGGACGATGAGGGCGCGGGTGAACCGCAGCGTCGTATCCGATTTCTCGGCGATCCGGCCCGCGATCTCCCGGGCGCGCCCGAGCACCTGGTCCGGGGGCAGGACCTCTTTGACGAGGCCCCAGCGCAGCGCCTCGTCCGCGGTGATCGTTTCACCGGTGAGCATGTAGGCACGAGCGCGGTTGATCCCGAGGAGCATGGTCATCCAGATCTGAGAGCCGTCACCCGGCGCGATATCTTCCAGCTCGAAATGCGCCGAGTCTTCGAACGAAGCGGTATCGGCGGCGATGATGACGTCGGAGAACAGGGGGATCTCGCAGTGTCGCGCCACCGGGCCGTTGACCGCTGCGACCACCGGGACCTGGATATCCAGGATCGCGTTGACCAGTTCGCGCTGGTCGGTCCATGCGTCTTGTTCCCATACCGCGTATTCCTCCGAGAAGGAGGGGATCACGGTCATGATCTGGCCGCCCTCGGCGTCGGCGCGCGGACCCATGAAATCCACTCCGGTGCCGGTGATGAGCACGACTCGATTACCGCGATCGAGCGCGACATCGCGGAATGCACGTGTCAGTTCGCGATGAGTATGCATGCCGATCTGAAAGGGCCCGCCCTCTGAATGGAGCCGTAACTCCAGAATTCCGTTCTCGTCCCGGGTGAATTCACAGTGCGGATACTTGTCACGGTAGTCGTCCAGTACGGTCATGGAAACCATCTCCTTTGAGGTTGCCGAGTAGAAATCTCTGCCCCGAAAAATGCCGGAGGCAGCTGGTTGTGGTGCATTCGAATCGAGCGCTGCGACCTCAGACGAGATGGCCGAATGCCTCTCTGAGCAGCTTCTTGTCGAACTTGCCGGTACTGGTGCGCGGAATGTTGTCGATCACCCGGAAATCGTCCGGAATCCACCATTTCGCCACGCGCCCCGACAGGTGTTCGCGAAGTTCGTCGGTGCCGACCGCGCCGTCTGTCACGACGAAGGCGGCGGGGCGCTCACCCCAGCGGTCGTCCGGACGCCCGACGACGGCCGCCTCACGAACCGACGGGTGTGCCATCAGCGCCGACTCCAGGTCCAGGGAGCTGATCCACTCACCCCCGGATTTGATCGCGTCCTTGAGCCGATCGGTGATCCGCACCCACCCTTTGGGGTCGATCGTCCCGACATCCCCGGTCCGCAGCCAGCCGCCGTGGAATGTGTCCGCGCCGACGCCGGCTCCCAGATAGGCGCCGGCCACCATCGGCCCGCGGATCTCCAGTTCACCCACGGTGACCCCGTCTCTGGGCAGCTCCGTGCCGTCGTCGGCGACGAGGCGCATTTCGTAGAGCGGCGAGATCCGGCCGGCCGAGGTGCGCGACCGCCACCCCTCATCGGTGTCGGTCATCGCAGTCGGCGTGACCATGGTGGCTCCCGGGAAGACTTCGGTCATGCCCCAGCCCTGGACGAAATCGACTCCGAGGGCACCGTAGGCGCGCATGAGCGACTCGGGAACCGCGGTCCCGCCACCGACAACGGTCAGCAGACTGGACAGGTCGACCGGTGTAGGGCCCGATTCCCGCTCCCGGATGACCCGAAGCAGGTCCATCCACACTGTGGGAACACCTCCCGCCCAGGTCACCCGGTGCTCGGTAATCAGTTCGGCAACCGCCTCGGGTTGCAGGTTCGGTCCGGGCAGGACCATATCGGCGCCGGTGAGACCGCAAAGGAAGGGCAGCCCCCACCCCATGGCATGGAAGAGTGGAACCAGGCCGAGGACGACGTCTTCCTCACCGATCCGGAAGACGTCACGACCTGCCATGGACAGGGCGTGCAGGACGATCGACCGGTGGGAGTACAGGACTCCCTTGGGTTCCCCTGTCGTACCGGAGGTGTAGCAGAGGGCTGCGGCTGCCCGCTCGTCGACGTCGACCGGTGCAAGCGGGCCCTCCGCCTGCGCGATCAACTCCTCGTAACCGAGTTCGCCGGCAGCGAGGTCGCCGGCGGCGGCGCCGATGACCACTACATGTTCGAGTAGCGGCAGCCGATGCCGCAGACCGGCGATCCGCTCCCGGAAATCGGACTCCACGATCAGCACGGTGTCGCGCGCGTGGTTGATCGTGTACACCAACTGGTCCTCGTGCAACCTCGGGTTGGCCGTGTGCAGCACCGCACCCATACCGATGACCGCGTAATAGGTCTCGAGGTGCTCCTGGGTGTTCCACGCCAGGCTTCCGACGCGGTCCCCCGGCCGGATTCCCCACTGCGCCAATGCCGCAGCGAGGCGCTCCGACCGATCCAGGACCTCGACGAAGGTGGCCGACCGCGAAGGACCCTCCGGGTGGCTCGCCGACCGCGAGTACACCCTTGCTCCGTGATGGATGGCGCGCATCCGCCGCAGCAGCAAGGCGACGTTCAGGTCGACATCCATCATGAGGCCCGGCATCGGGGCCGGTTCGGGCGGTGTCACTGCCGGGCCGCAGCCGCCGCGCGCCGGCGATCACGGGCTTCGAGCGCCGCGCCGACCAGACGCTGATGATCCTCGGACACCGCGGAGACGCGTTCGGCCTGGAATCCCAGATCCAGTGTCACGCTGGACAACATGTGCAGGATGGCGTTGAGCGCCTTCTTGGTGCCCTGCACCGCGACATGCGGTGAGGCCGCCATCCGCTCGGCCCATTCCATGGCCCGCGGGAGCACCTCGTCCACCGGGCAAGCCTCGGTGACCAGCCCCCATTCCGCGGCGACCCGCCCCTCTACCGGATCCCCGGTGAGCAGGAAGCGCTTGGCGCGCGCCATACCGACGAGAATCGGCCACATCATCGCCCCGCCGTCACCGGCGACAAGACCGATCACCACATGCGGGTCGGACAATCGCGCATCCTCGGCCACGATGCTGAAATCGCTCATCAACGCCATCGTGAAGCCGTAGCCGGCCGCGGCACCGTTGACGGCGGAGATGACCGGCTGCGGCAGGTTCAACAGGTCGTCGACGATCTTCTTGGCTTCGAAGAACGTGGTCTCTCTGGTCACCGGGGTTTCGCCCGCGATCCACTCGAGATCCCCGCCGGCGCAGAACGCCCGCCCCGCACCGGTGAGGACCACCGCCCGCACCCGGCGATCCATACCGATATCGGCGAACACCGTGGACAGTTCCCGATGGAAATCGGCATCGATCGCGTTCAGCTTGTCGGCGCGTAAGAACGTCACCGTCAGCACACCACTGCTCGACAGATCGAACTTCATCGTCTGATACCGCTCATACATTGGCAGCTACTCCTTCGAGATTGTTCGCCACAGCCACATCGAAACCAGGGGCCACGTCGGTCCGTTCCAGCGCGATCCGCGCCGCCCGCTCGCGACGACCGCGACATCGGAGGGCGATCACCACCGGAAAACTGTTATCCATCAACGTGACTCCGATCATACTGACACATATAGTCCAAAATAGGAAGAAGCTGGTCCCCCGACTGATTGACGAGGTCGGCGACCTCTACTCGTCCCGGTCGAAGCGCCAGCGGCCCGTGAAGGACGGCGCCGTCCTGGCTTTGAAAGCCCGGAAGCCGTTGTCGATGTCCTCGCCTGCGAAATTCACGGCCTGCGCCACCGCTTCGGCCTCGAGGCTGCTTGCGAAGTCGGTGCCGGCCGCACGGTGCAGCAGAGACTTCGTCAAGGACAGCGCGGCCGGCGGACCGGCCGCCAGCCGACCGGCGAGCGAGTCGACGACAGCATCGAGATCCTCGGGCTCGACCACCTGGGTGGCCAGTCCCAGCCGTTCCACCTCCGCCGCGCCGAGGACATCGCCCGTCATCGTCAGCAGTTTCGCCTTCTGCATCCCGATGAGACGAGGCAGCAGCCAGGACCCACCGACATCGATCGACAAACCCCGCCGGGGGAACACTTGCGCGAAAGTCGCGTTGCTCGAACAGATCACGAGGTCGCAGCACAGCGCAAGGTTCCAGCCGCCGCCGATCGCCGGGCCCGGCACCTTCGCGATCGTCGGCTTCGGAAACTCGTGCAGGGCAATCGCTGCGGCCGAAATGATCCGCATGCGGTCCAGCGGATGGTGCGGGCCGTCGGCCCCCAGCTGGCCGCCGGACGAGAACACCCCGTGGGCACCCGTCAGGACCACCGCGCGCACACTCGAATCGTGCTCCGCATCGTCGAGCGCCGTGGCCAGGCGCCGCCACTGGGCCGAATCCAGCGCGTTTTTCACTGCGGGCCTGTTCATGGTCAAGGTCCGGACCCCGTCGACCTGCTCGACCACGAGCGGGGCGGTCTCCGGTTCATTCGATTTCGCCATAGGACTTCCTCTCGGCAGACGGATTCCGCGTACTCACTTGATCCCACCGGCCGCGACGGCGCGGGACATTCTGGACGGAATCGCTCGGTAACTTGCTGTGTACCTCCCCCGGCAGGGCGAGATCGCTTCGGCGACGCCGTGAGGAGCGGTATGGTAAAGGCCATGACGTCTTCGCCGCGCACGGTCGGACGACCACGTGAACCCGATCTCGATGATCGGGTGCTGGACGCCGCCCGGTCGGTATACGGCGAGCGCGGCTGGAGCGGATTCACCGTCGACGAGGTCGCACGGCGCGCGGGTGTCGGCAAGGGTTCCCTGTATCTGCGCTGGCCCAACAAGGCCGCGCTGCTGGTCGATGCCGTACGTTCGGCCGCACCCTCGGTCGGGAACATCAATCTCGGAAACCTCGAGCTGGACCTGCGGGAGTTCGCCAGACAGTGGATGGCGTTCGTCCAGAGCATCGAGGGCACGATGGTCAGCCGGCTGATCATGGACCGGCATTCCAACGAGGAGCTGGCCGCGGTCGTCGGCGAGCTCGACTATCCCGATTACATCCGGTCGACCCGGGCACTGGTCCGGCGAGCGGTACGGCGCGGCGAGATCGACCCTGGCATCACGCCCACCCTCATTGCCGATCTCGTAGCGGGTGCCATCACCACCCACGTCCGCAGCACGCCTCCAGGGCTGGCCGAAGTCGCGCACACGGAGGCCTACTTGACGCAACTCGTGGACACGGTGTTGCGCGGCGTGGGCTACCGGCATCCCTCCTCGCAAGACTCCCCCGGCGACGACACCTGACCGGCCGCCGGAGAAGTCCGGCCACGAGGTCATCGAGCTGCACCGCCCTCGGCTCCGGAGGCCGATGTGGACCGGACACGCTCCGGCCGCGCCCACGTGCCGGCGCCCCGGCCACGCTCCCGGAGCTCGGCCTTGCGGACCCGCTCGGTAGCGGTCTTCGGCAGCGAATCGACAACCTCGATGAAGCGTGGCCGCATGAACTCCGCCAGCCGGCCGGTCAGGAATTCGTCCAGCGCGGCCTCGGCCAGGTGCCGCGACTGTTTCGGGACAACGAAGGCCATCACTTCCTGCTCGCCCCACTCCGAGTCCACCCCCACCACCGCGCATTCCAGCACGTCGGGATGTTGGAGCACGGCCGCCTCGACCTCGACCGAGGAGATGTTCTCACCGCGGCGGCGCAACGAATCCTTGAGACGATCCACCAGGTAGTAGTTGCCCTGCCCGTCACGGCGGAACTGGTCACCTGTGTGAAACCACAGGTTGCGCCAGGCAGCGACCGTCGCCTCCGGGTTGGCCCAGTATCCGGACGCGAAATGCCACGGTTCACGCGGACGCAGGACGAGCTCGCCGAGTTCACCGTCGGGCACCTCACGATCGAACTCGTCGACGATTCTTGCTTCGAACCCGTCGCGCAGGCGACCGCAACTCTGCGGAATACTGACGTCGTAGTCCACGGCGACAATCGGTGCGCATACTTCGGTCATGCCCCACTGGGTGGTCACCAGTACGTCGTGCCGCTTCTTGAAGTCCTCCACCTCCGGAATCACGGGAATCATCTGGACTCGTCGCAGCGGGGTCGATTCGGGCCGGTCCTCGCTCTGGTAGACGAAATTCGCCATCGCGCCGAGGAGCAGCGTCGCGGTGCATTGATACTTCTCGATATCCGTCCAGAAGGCGTCGGTGGAAAAGCGCTCGCGGAGCACCGCCCGTCCACGCACCCGCGCCACAGATATCAGATTGGCGCGATAGGTGATGTGGGACGGTGGAAAGGGGAGGTAGATGGCATCCTCGTGGCCGAGCACGGACGGCGGGAAGACCCCGGCCGCCGCCTCCTTCAGCTGTGCGAACGGCACGACGACCCCCTTCGACAACCCCGTCGTACCCGAGGTGTAGAGGATGCAGGCCGGCGTATGTCCTGGTATCCGGCCCTCGGGCGCACCCTCCTCGGACTCCCCCGCCGCGGCCAGAATGTCGTCTGCCCGGACAATGACGGTGGAATCATCGGATCGGAGATCGTCGTCGCCGCCGATGACAACGACCTGCTCGATATTCGACGCCTTGATCAGCGCCTCCCGAACGGCCGGAAAATACCGGTGGTCGACGACCGCGACCCGAGCCCGGGTATCTCCGACGATGTGATCGAGAAGTGCGCCCCGATACGCGGGGTTGGCCGACGCTTCGATCGCGCCGGCGTAGGCCACTCCACACCACAACTCGACCGAGGCCACCGAGGACGCCACAAAGGTCAGTACGGTGTCACCCGCGGCCACCCCGAGACCGGCCAGCGCCCGGCGCCATCTCCGCGCGTTCGCGTGGACCTCGGCATAGGTCCTGACCGGGCCGTCGACCTCTTCCAGACAGATTAATTCCGGCGACTCGGCCGCGATCTCGGCAACCATATCCGGGTATGCCTCGGCCGTCCGCACTATTTCGGGACTCACTAGCTCTCCTGATAAATGTTCGTTCTCGAAAATCGAGTCGGTACAAACACATGGCTTTGCGGAGCGGATCAGCCGAATCCGTGGTCGGCTCTGATCAGCACTCGAACCGGTGTGTCCGATCCGCTCGACAGGCCCGGAGGTTCGATCGGTTGTCGATGGCCGGGCGGCGGTGTGGCGTGTGCGGTTTCGTAATCGTCCAGACCGGCGAGATCGTGGCCCATACGATCGCGTTTGGTCCGCAGGTAGGCGAGATTCTCGGCATTGGCACGCAACGGCATCGGGACACGTTCGGTGACGCGCAGTCCGTGGCCGTCGAGCCCGACCCGCTTGGCGGGATTGTTCGTCAGCAACCGCATGGTGGATATCCCCAGGTCGACGAGGATCTGCGCGCCGATACCGTAGTCGCGGGAGTCGGCGGGCAACCCGAGCTGGAGGTTCGCGTCGACGGTGTCCGATCCCGCGTCCTGCAGCTGGTATGCCTGCAGCTTGTGCAGCAGGCCGATCCCGCGGCCTTCGTGACCGCGCATGTACAGCACGACTCCCCGGCCCTCGCTCGCGATCATCTCGAGGGCGGCGTCGAGCTGGGGCCCGCAGTCACAGCGCAGCGATCCGAACACATCACCGGTGAGGCATTCGGAGTGCACCCGGACGAGGACGTCGCTACCGTCGCCCTCCGGCCCGGCGATGTCCCCACATACGAGGGCGACATGCTCGACCTCGTCGTACATGCTCCGGTAGCCGACTGCCCGGAATGTGCCGTGCGCGGTCGGTATCCGCGCGTCGGCGATGCGGACCACCTGCTTCTCGTGCCTGCGGCGCCACGCGATGAGGTCGGCGATCGAGATCAGGGCGAGGCCGTGGTCGTCGGCGAAGTCCCGGAGCTCGCCGGTCTGTGCCATCGCGCCTTCGTTCTGCCGGCTCACGATCTCGCAGATCACACCCGCGGGGCGGAGGCCGGCCATCCGCGCGAGGTCGACGGCGGCTTCGGTATGGCCGGGCCGGCGCAGGACACCGCCGTCCTTCGCACGCAGCGGTACCACGTGGCCGGGCCGGGTGAAATCGCCGGCACCGGCGGCGGGGTCGGCGAGCAGGCGCATGGTCGCGGCCCGATCGGCGGCGGAGATACCGGTACCGATTCCCGCCCGGGCATCGACCGTCACCGTGTACGCGGTACCGTGTTTGTCCTGGTTGACGGCATACATCGGCGGCAGGGCGAGCCGGTCGCAGTCCTCGCCGGCCAGCGGTACGCACAGATATCCCGACGTATGGCGGACCATGAACGCCACCAGTCCGGGCGTCGCCTTCTCGGCGGCGAAGATCAGGTCGCCCTCGTTCTCCCGATCCTCGTCGTCGACCACCACCACCGGTTTACCGGCGGCGATGTCGGCGACCGCGCGCTCGATATCGTCGAACCTTGTCACGTCCTGTGCTCCATACTCTCGTGCCCGCACCGGGCCGGATGGCGGTGTCGCCTCTGGTCAGCCACCCGCGCTGATCACCTCGTCTACTCGACGTCGATCGTCCGAGCGTCGACCAGTTCACGGAACTTCGCGCCGTGCCAGATGAGCGGCTCGTTCTCGCCGATGCCGAGCTTGTTGACCTCGAGCAGGACCATCCAGTGATCGCCTGCCTCGGTGACCTCGTGGATCGAGCATTCGAGCCACAGCGCGGCGTCTTCGATGAACACCGCACCCGCTTCCCCGACTTCGATCGCGACCTGCTCGAAACGGGAAGCGCGATCCTTACTCGCGAGCTTGCGGGTCAGATCGCTCTGCCCTTTGCCCAGGATCGACACTCCGAGGGAGCCGGCCTCCTTGATCACGCCCCATGTCTCGGACGACTTCTGTACCGCGACCGCGCAGAGGCAGGGTTCCAGCGATACTCCGACCATGAACGACGAGGCGACCAGCGCATGCTTGCCACCGGCGATATCGGCCGCGAGAACCGCCACACCAGAAGGGAATTGCGCAAACGTCTTCCGCACGACTGCCGGGTCGCCGCCGAAGCCACGCACTTTGGTCTGAGTCATGAGTTCTCTTCCTGCCCCGGTTCGAAGCACGGCACAGCGCGCTCCGAACCGTGGACCGATTGCTTTGTCTGGCTACTCAGTTGCCGGACACATCTGCCGCGTCCGCGGGGATTTCGGACTCCATCTCCGGCGCCAGGAAAACCATCTGCGCGCGGAGTGACTGGCTCGCGTTGAACAGCGGGGTGAGATCACCGTCGGCCGTGAGCTCCGACGCCTTGTCCGCCCAGGCTTCGGGGGTGGTTTCGGCGGCCTTGATCCGCGGCATCGCGGTAATGACAGTCCTGGCGGCCGCCAGGCCACCGACCTCGAATGCTTCGCCGTGCACAGTAGTGTCCTGGTGGGCGAGCCAGGTGACGAAAGACGCGACGGCATCCGCCGGGAACTGCTCGCGCATGAGCTTCTGGATGACGAGGCTGCCGTTGCCGAACGCGTCTTCTGTCATCGGTGTCCAGGCAACCGGCAGCAGTGTGGTGACCTGTACGCCGACTTCGCGGGCCTCGCCGACGAGAGAATTGCCCAGTCCCCAGACCGCCGCTTTGGCCGCTCCATAGGAGGTGTCGTTGGGGATGCCCATCAGACCGTTCGAGGAGATGTTGATCAGCCGGCCGCTTTCGGATTCGATGAGGTGCGGCATCGCGTGGCGCGCGACCTCGACGACACCTCGGAAGCTGGTGTCGAAAACCCGCCACCACAGGTCACTGTCCATCTCCCAGAAGCGACCGTACGCGTTGATCCCGGCATTGTTGATGACGATATCGAGACGCCCGAAACCATCGATCGCCGCCTGCACCAGGCCCGCCGCTTCGCTGACGATATCGTGACTGTCGGGTACTGCCGTCCCGCCGGCCTCGGTAATTACCTGCACCGTTTCCTCGGCACGAGCTGCGGCGATATCGTTCACCACGACTCGCGCACCGCGAGAGGCGAGCATAATGGCATGCTCCCGCCCCATTCCCTGCCCTGCTCCGGTAACAATGGCTACTCGCCCACCGAAGTCGAGTTCGCTCTGTCCAGTCATTTCATACACCTTTGTAGAGTTTGTGGATTGTCCGGTCGATCGGTTCGAGGAATTCGACCGCTAGGCGTTGGGAGTATTGACGTAATCGCGTTGGGCTTCCGGCGGGAGATATTTTTCCTCCGTGCTCTGCACGTATTCCGGCGACGGCCGCCCGAGGCGAGCACCCCATCCGAAGTCGTAGGCGGTGCCCTTCGCCTCGTTCATCTTCTCCACATATGCCGCGAAGGGGGTGGCGTCGCCGGCTTCCTTGATATCGAGCAGCAATCGCCACACCTCGTGAACACCGGGCAGGACGAACGGCACTGCCTCGATCGACTGACCCACCGCGGTCAGCTCGGCGAGCGGACGACGCCCGATGAGGTCGGCACCCATGACGTAGTTCGACCCGGGCGTCTCTTTCAGTGCCAGTTCGGCCTGCTCCCAGGTCTGGAAGCCTTCGAAGAAGATGACATCGACTCCGGTCTCGGCGCGGTAGAGCTGTGCGCGGCGAATCGCCTCGTCGACACTGCCGCCGGCCGCACCGAATCCGTCGGTGCGTGCGACGATCACGAAGTCGGAATCCAAGCGGTCCCGGGCATCGACTGCCGCATTGAGCCGCCCTATCGCCTCCGCGTCGGATACGAGTTCGATTCCCGTCGTTCCACCGGATTTCTTGGGCTCCCGCTGATCCTCGATATGGATTCCTGCCACGCCGGCATCGATGAACTCCGCGACAGTGCGCTGGACGTTGATGGGGGCGCCGAAACCCGTATCGGCATCGCAATATACGGGAATATCGGTGCTTCGTGCGACGCGCTTCGCGTGTGCTACCACCTCGGTCAACGTAAGCCAGCCGACATCGGAGGCGCCCTCGGCCCACCATGCCGACATCCCGCCCGAGAGTTCGAAGGCCTCGAAGCCCGCGTGCTGGGCCATCTGAGCGTGGATCGGCAGCGATCCGAACGGTACGACCACGGTCTCGGGCCGCTGGAATATCTCGCGCAGCGCCGCACCCGGCGAACTCAGACCCATGACTTCTCCTTCATTCTGATTGCCTTGTTCGAATTTCTGGGTTCCGGTCGCTATGCGCTGGGCTTCGAATCGTTGTAGCCGATCGTGACCACGATGTAGACACAGTCCTCGTCGTAGGGGTTCTTCCAGGCGTGCGGTACGCCGCCCATGACGAGGAGGTCACCCGGTCCGAGGGTTCGCACTTTTCCACCGGGGAGCTTGAGATCCACTTTTCCCGAGATCACCACTTCGTAATCGATGGTGTCGCTCGCGTGCATATTGGGATCGCCGTCATCACCGGTACCGGTCATACTCGGGTCGAGCTGTTCGGGATCCAGTTCGTTTCCGGCCGAACGTGCCGGGAAACTGCTCACCCCGAAGGTCGAGCCATTCGGCCCGGCCAGTTGTACGCGGCTGGGCGGCCGTCCGATGTTCTCTTTACTGTGTCCGCCTTCGACTGCCCAGTAGAAGGCCCCCTCGGCGATACCCGGCATACTTATCTCGGCCGGGCCACCGACCTCGAGAAAATCCGCTTCGCCCGAGTCGGTGGTTCCCGCGACTATCAGGCGGAATTGTTTGGGATCCGGAAAAGTCATCTACCTTCACTCCTTTGTAAAGGATCCGAGCCGTTGTCAGGCACGAAGTCCGGCGCTGCGCATCAGCGGGAAGATCTGCTCGTTGAGCCGGTCCAGCCCCTCGTCGTAGTCGACGAGCCCGGTGCAGACACCCGCGATACCCGCGTCGGACAGCTTCTGGAGCCCTTCGACGATCATCTCCGGCGTGCCCACCAGCGGAACCAGGCCGGCCCGCATGAAGGTGCGGATGGATTCGTCCTGCTTGAAGTCCTCATTACGTTTGAAATCGTCCCAGCGCATACTGCGGGCATCACCCGAGGCGATGATCTGCTGATACCGCACGGCGCTTTCCCAGTCGCCCTTTTCGTCGACGACGTATTTCACGTAGTCCTGCGCCTCTTTTTCGGTGTCTTTACAGATGATGTGCACACCCGCCCAGAGATCGAGGTCCGGCCGACCCGCCTGATCGGCGTTCGCCCGGACTTTCTGCGTGACCGGTTTGCTGTTGTTCACATCGGTGACCATGATGAACAGGATGTTCGCGTGCTGGAAAGCGAATTTCTGGCCCGCCGGGCTCGCGCCGGCACTCATCACCATGGGTCCGGGCGATTGCACGGGCTTGGGGTAGGCCTGCGCACCGCCCAGTGTGAAGAACTCGCCGTCGAAGTCGAATTCGAATTCCTCGCCCTCGTCGGACCAGAGTCGCTCGACGATCGTCATCCACTCTTCGGCCATCTCGTAGCGCTTGTCGTGCTCGGGGAGTTCGAGACCGAACATCTTGTACTCCGGCTGGTGGTATCCGGCGACGGCGTTCAACCCCATCCGGCCGCCACTGATGTGATCGACCGTCGCGCTCATTTTCGCCGCCATGAGCGGATGGACGAACGGGACGTGACAGGTGGCGAAGATCTGGATGTTCCGCGTGGCCGCCGCCAGTCCCGCCGCCCAGGTGAAGGTCTCGTGCTGCCGGCCCCAGGGCCGGTCCGGCCCGGAAAGTCCCTGCCAGCGAGCGATCGGAATGAACCCTTCGACGCCGTAGGCGTCCGCTTTTTCGGCGAGACCGCGGACCTCGTCCCAATTACCGAGTTTGATCGTGTTCTCGGCGAGCGTCAGGCCGCCCTGACCGGTCGAAACATTTGCCCCGAAGATCGCGAACTTGAACTTGTTCGGGCCGTCGATCATGGGCCGCTGATTTCGTTCCACGGTGTGATCGGCAACGAATTCACGCGGTACGTCGCTCTTGATCAGTTCGGGGCTACTCATCGAGTTTCTCCAGATCTTCGTGATTCCAGGTGCCGGAAAGCACCCGTGGTGGGTCGGATTGCGCGACATGCGGTCGCCGTCGCGATATAGGGCTGAATGCCGGTGAGTCCGCCCGCTCGTTCGCCGCTCGGTGCACGGCGAGTCACGTCGTTCGTCTACGGGGTCGTAGCCGAGTGGGCGGTGGCGATGCAATCCGTCCGTCGAGATCTACTCCCGGGCCGGTGCGTCGGTGTCTCAGCTCACATTCGCTGTGTTCAGGTTAGGAGCGGGCACCGCCACACCGGCACGGTATTCGACGCCAACAAGGTGAGAAAGTGCGTCAAGTACGCCCCTTCGCAGCCCGCTGGCGCAAGATACAAAGCTTCTGGCGGGACTCCATATGGCCGACACACGCAGGTGCGCAGCAGCATCGAGTGGTAGACCCGCCGGCCGACGGGCCGTCACCCTTTCCAATTTGGACGGAACATGTCAGTATGATCGGCGTCACATGGCTGAGCGACTGTGCTCGCCGAGTGCTCGTCCCATACCCCGGTCATCGCCGGGCGGCGAGCACTCATTTCCGGTTGCGGCAGCAGGACGCCGCCTCGGTTTCTCTCTCAGAATGGAGCATCAGCAATGGCGGGACGTATGGAAGGCAAAGTCGTCTTCATCACCGGTGCGGCGCGCGGTCAGGGCCGCGCCCATGCCGTCCGCCTTGCGGAGGAGGGCGCGGACATCATCGCGGTCGACATCTGCGCGTCGATCCCCACTGTCTTCCAGTACAGCGGTGCCACAGCGGAGGATCTCCAGGAAACGGTCCGTCTCGTCGAGGCGCTCGGCCGGCGGATCGTCGCCGAGCAGGCCGATGTCCGCGACCTCGAGCGGCTCCGGCAGGTCGTGAGTGCCGGCGTGGCCGAGCTCGGCCGGCTCGACGGTGTGGTGGCCAACGCGGGAATCGAAATCTTCAAGCCCTGGGACAAGTTCAGCGAACAAGAATTCCGCGATGTCATCGACGTCAATCTCTTCGGAGTGTGGAACACCGTGCAGGCGACCGCGCCGGTACTGGTCGACGCCGGGAACGGCGGATCGATCGTTCTCGTTTCGTCGGGCAACGGGCTCAAAGGGGGTCCGTTCAATCTCCCGTACACCGCTTCGAAGTTCGCTGTCACCGGGATGGGCAAGACCCTCGCCGCCGAGCTCGGCAAACACCGGATCCGGGTCAACACCGTGCATCCCGGTCCGGTCGACACCGAGATGTCGCGGTATATCGCGCCCCTCTTCGGTGAGATCGCCGCCGGCAACGAAGCCCTGCTGGGCACCTACGCCCATTTCCACCCGGACAGCATGATGGACCCGACCGAGATCTCCCATGCCGTCGTCTACCTGCTGTCCGATGAATCCACCTGGACCTCAGCGCTTTCCTTGGCCGTCGACGGCGGCGTCACGGCGTTCTGACGTGGTGACCGACCGCAGGAAACGAACAAGCTGGGAAGGGACTCGGCCGACACCATGGACCTAGTCGTCGAGAAGAACCTCAGGGTCGCGATGCGCGACGGCGTGGAACTCGCCACCGATGTCTACCGTCCGGCCACCGGCGGGCCGTTCCCGACTCTGCTCGAACGCATTCCGTACAACAAGGAGAGCTACGGGATGATCAGTGGCTGGGTGGATGTGCTGCGCGCGGCACGGGAAGGTTTCGCGGTGGTCGTCCAGGACACCCGTGGCCGCTATCAGAGTGACGGGACGTTCCGTCCGTTCGCCGACGAACGGACCGACGGCGCGGACACCATCGCGTGGGCGGCCGGCCAGGCGTGGTCGACCGGCTCGGTGGGCATGTTCGGCAGCTCCTACACCGGCGCGACGCAATGGCTGGCGGCGGCGGAGCGGCCACCGGCCCTGGCCACGATATCGGCGGCTGTGACCTCTCGTGACTACTACGCCGGCTGGCTGTACCAAGGGGGTGCGTTCCGCCTGGGATTCGCCTTGCAGTGGGTCATTTCGGCACTCGGCCTCGGGGAGCTGCTCCGCAATCCCTCGGTCGAGGAGAATCGCCTCGCCGATCTGCGGCGAAAGCTCGACAACATGGACGACGTGTTCCACACGCTGCCCGCGCGAGATCACCCGACGCTGACCGCCGTCGCGCCGTACCTCACGCAGTGGCTGGACCACCCGGACCGCGACGGCTACTGGGAACACTTGTCGGCGACTGTCCCGGATATCCCGGTGCTGAACATCGGCGGTTGGCACGACCTGTTCCTGGGCGGCACGATCGACAACTATCTCGCCCTGCGCGCACGCTCGGACCGGCCGGACGCCCGGCGCCAGCGGTTGATCATCGGCCCGTGGGCCCACGGAGCGACCAGCGGCGTGTTCCCCGAGCGATCCTTCGGGGTCGAGGCCGGGGCCGACGCGGCCGATATCACCGGGGTCCAATTGGCGTGGTTCAAGGAGCACCTGGCGGGCTCACCCTCGACGGTTTCGCCCAGCCCGGTGCGGATCTTCGTCATGGGACCCGATGTCTGGCGCGACGAACCGGACTGGCCCCTGCCGGACACCGAGTACGTCGACTACTTCCTCGGCAGCGCAACCGATGCCCGAACCAGCGGCGGCGACGGGACGCTGTCCACCTCGACCGGCTCGGCGGTGGCCTCCGACAGCTTCGTCTACGACCCGGCCGACCCGGTCACGACCTGTGGCGGCGCGACATTCCTGCCCGGGCTGTTCATCGGTGCCAACGCCGGCCCCCGGGACCAGACGCGCACCGAGTCCCGTCGCGACGTGTTGTGTTACACCAGCGCGCCGCTCGACCGGTCACTCGAGGTGACCGGCCCGGTCCGGGCGAAACTGTACATCTCGTCGAGCGCGGTAGACACCGACTTCACCGCGACGCTGGTGGACGTCGGCCCGGACGGCCGGGCCGAACTGATCTGCGATGGCATCCTGCGGTGCCGCTACCGGACATCGACGGCCCGACCGGAATTCCTCGAACCCGGGGCGATCTACGAAATCGACATCGACTTGGTCGCCACCTCATGTGTTTTCGACGTCGGGCATCGGCTGCGGCTGGACATCTCCAGCAGCAATTTCCCGAAGTACGACCGCAATCCGAATGCGGCGATCCCGATCGCGGATGCTCGCCATGAGGACCTGGTGGTGGCCACCAACACCGTGTGGCACGACGACACCCGGCTGTCGAGGCTCGTGCTTCCGGTTGTCCGGCGATCGGCGTGATCGGTCCGGTCTGTCACGACAAAGGCTTGTAATGATGCATTTCGACCTGAGAAAGGTTCGGTTATGAATTCGGTGGACTATGACGCTGTTGTGGTCGGTGCCGGCGCGGGCGGTATCTACGCGGTGCACAAACTGACCCAGGAGGGTTTGCGGGTCATCGCGTTCGAGGGTGCGCCCGAGGTAGGCGGGGTCTGGTACCACAATCGCTATCCCGGAGCGCGCGTCGATATCGAAAGCTACTTCTACTGCTTCCCGGACGAGGAGCTGTATCCGCGATGGACGTGGAAGGAACGCTATCCGGCGCAGCCCGAGATCCTGGCGTATCTGAACTTCGCCGCCGACACCTGGGGCGTCCGGCCGCATATCCGATTCTCGACCTGGGTCACCGGCGCTCAGTGGGAGCCGGTGGCGCACCGCTACCGCGTCACCACCAGTAGTGGCGAATCGGTCACCGGACGCTATCTGATCATGGCGTCGGGCCAGCTCTCCAAAGCCCGCACACCGGCTTTCCCCGGACTCGAGGACTACCGCGGTCGCTGGGTCCAGACCTCGCACTGGCCGACCGACCATGTCGAGACCGCGGGTAAACGTATCGCCGTCATCGGCACCGGGTCCTCGGGCGTCCAGGTAGTACCCGCACTGGCACGTGACGCCGAGAACGTCACGGTGTTCCAACGTACCGCGAATTACTCGGTGCCTGCCCAGAACGGTCCGCTCGATCAGCAGAAGTACGCGGATCTCGCCGGCCGGGTCGCCGAGATGCGGGAGGCGATCCTGCACCATCCGACCGGCTCTGATATCCCACTCGGTGCCGGTCCGGCCGGATCCTTCACACCGGAGGAACAGCAGGCGCTGCTGCGGGAGCGCTGGGCCCGCGGTGGGCATACGATGAATGCCGTTTTCAGCGATCAGGGCACCGATATCCACGCGAACACCCTCGTGGCCGACTTCGTCCGGCAGCATGTGCTCGATACCGTGCGCGACCCCGTAACCGCCGATATCCTCACGCCGCGCTCGTATCCCATCGGCTCTCGACGCCTGTGCGTGGACACCGGCTACTACGAGGCCTTCAACCAAAGCAATGTGGATCTGATCGACGTCAAGGCCGACCCCATCGAACGGATCACCCCACACGGAATACGGACTCGCGATCACGATCACGATCTCGAATTCGATCTGATCGTATTCGCCCTGGGCTTCAGCGCGTTCACCGGAGCCCTCGACGAGGCGAATATCCGCAACGAATTCGGCGAGCGACCGACCGACCGGTGGGCTCGCGGTCCGCGCACTCTGCTCGGGCTGACGACGCGCGGGTTCCCGAATCTGTTCCTGCTCACCGGACCCGGAAGTCCCTCGGTACTGGCCAATATGATCCTGGACAACGTCCAGCATGTCGACTTCGTCGCCGATCTGCTGCGGCATATGGGCGAACGGGGCCATACGAAGGTCGAACCCGAGGAAAAGGCCCAGGACGAGTGGACCGCACACGTGGCGGAGGCCGCGTCCCCCCTGCTCCGGCTCAACGTCGAAAACTATATGGTGCATGTCAATCGCGATGACGGCAGCAGGGTTTTCATGCCCTATGTCGCCGGACTCGACCGATACGTTGCCGAATGCGACAAAGTCGCGGCCGACGATTTCGCCGGGTTCGCATTCTCCTGAGTAGCTCGCCGCTCGACCCCGGCCGGCGCCGCTCTTCACCGTTCGTCCATCGATCCCCAGAAAGGACGCAAACCCCATGAAAGCTTGGCGATTTCACGGCACCGGCCGGCCCCTGACCCTGGAAGAGGTGGAAACACCACGCGCGGGCCCAGGCGAAGTCATCGTCGATGTCAAGGCCGCCGGGTTGTGCGCCTCCGATATGGGCGCCCTGCACGAGCCGGAATGGATGGCGTCGTTCCCCCGGTTGCCGATGACACTCGGGCACGAGAACGCCGGCGTGATCAGCGAAGTGGGCCCCGGGATGGACCGATGGCAGGTCGGTGACCGAGTAGGGCTGTCGCCGATGATCCCCGACGGCGATGCCATCGGCTACGGCACCTGGGACGGCGGCTACGGACCCAAAGTGCGCGCCACCGAAGCGAATCTCGTCCGCCTGCCGGCCGAACTTTCCTTCGAGCTGGGAGCGGTGGCGACGGATGCGGGCCTGACGGCCTACCACGCCATGGTCGCGCTGGGCGGCGCGCAGGGGGGCATGCGGGTCGGAGTGATCGGCCTCGGCGGTCTCGGCTACCTCGGCGCCCGGATCGCCGTGCTGAAAGGCGCCGAGGTGTATGCCGCCGAAACGAACCCGGCCACCAGGGAACTGGCTGCCGAGATCGGACTCGCGGGCGTAGCCGAATCGATCAGCGAGTTCGCGGACAAGAATTTGCCGCTGATCGTGGACTACGCCGGCTTCGGCACCACCACCGCACAGGCAGTGGAGGCACTGCCCGAGTCCGGGACACTGGTGCAGGTCGGTCTGGGCCGGCCGGAGTCGACGGTGAACACGCAGGCGATCATCTTCAAGCAGCTGAAGATCCTCGGCTCCCTCTCCGGCACCCAGCAGGATCTCACCGAGTTGTACGAGCTCATGGGCGGCGGCGAACTCGAGCCGCCGATCCACCGCATCACACCGGCTCGCATTCCGGAAGGACTGGAACTCCTCCGACAGGGTGGGGTCCTGGGCCGCCTCGTCGCCTGCTACGACGACTGAACGGCGAATCCGGCACCGAAGAGAAGGAAGACCATAGATGAAAATCGGCATTCTGGGTACCGGGCATATCGGAAAAACCCTGGTCACCACGTTGAGCGCCGCCGGACACGAGGTGAAGGTGGCGAATTCTCGCGGCCCGGAGACGATCGGGCCCGACGTACTGACACAAGGTGGGCGCGCGGTGACCGCGGCGGACGCGGTGCTCGACGTCGATATCGCGATCGTCTCCGTTCCCCTGAACCGCCTGCCGGATATCGCCCCACTCATCGGCCGGTCGGCATCGAACACAGTCGTGATCGACACCTCGAACTACTATCCGCAACGCGATGGACGTATCGATGCCCTCGAGGCCGGTCGGACAGAGAGTCTGTGGGTCGCCGACCAACTGGGTCGGCCAGTGGTCAAGGCATGGAACGCGATCGGCTCGGATTCGTTCGCGAAGAAGGGGAAACCGGCGGGCAACCCGGATCGGATCGCCATTCCTGTTGCCGCCGACAACGAGCGCGACCGAAAGATCGCCTTGGCTCTGGTCGAGGACACCGGGTTCGACGGGTTCGACGCCGGGGTTCTCGCCGAATCGTGGCGGCAGCAGCCCGGCACGCCGTGCTACTGCACGGACCTTTCCCGCCAGGAGCTGCCGGATGCGCTCGCCGCGGCAGACCCGGCGCGCTCGCCGAAGCGCCGGGATCTGGCCTTCGAGGCCGTCCTGGAACGGATGAGCGGTAGCGGCGCGCGGGACCCGGGTGCCGACTATCTCGTCCGACTGAACCGAGCACTGTTCCTGTGAACCCATACCCGGGTGAGCGGACATCAGTCGCGGCTGTCGATCGCTGCTCACCCGGGTACTCGATATCGATCCGGCTACGAATGCCGATCCGGCTGTCGCGGGTACTCGGTCGGCGGGCTCTGCACCCAGTCCAGATAGATCGGGTCCTTGGGATACCAAGCGCCCCAGTGCGATACGCGTGGCGCATCGACGATATCCCAATCGGAGTTGATCGGCCGGACATCGATCCAGTCCCAGACACAAGTACGGTGCAGGATCTTCCACACGCCGTCCCGCTTCTCACACAGATCGCGGTAACGGCCGGCCTGGAACATGGTCACTTCGGGCTCTCTGAACGGGACCACGCAGACGAACATGCTCTCCCGCTTCGCCCGGTCGCCCTCGATCTCGGACAGGACGTTCGAGACATGATGGTTGCAGCTGTAGATCTTGTCGTGCCAGGTCATCGCCGCATCCGCCCACCCCTGGCCGTCTCCGACGTAGGCACCGTGGTCGTCGAATGAATCCGGCCAGTACGTCGACCGCATCAGCTCGCGGTCGTGCCGATCCGCGCCCCGCACATACATCATCAGGTTGTCGTGCAGAGCCTGCTTGTCGTACAGCTCCATCAGCTGTGCGTCTGTCAGTGACATCTGTTCCATTCCTCCAACGTGCGGCCATCCGATGCGGCCACGGCCGACTATTCGGGGTCTTCGCAAAAGGCGCGGCGGAGAGCAGTACCGGCCGAGGTCGATACGCCGGAATGTCGAGCGCACTGCCGCCGCAACCTGTTCGCATCTACTTGATGAGGGCACCCGCATCGACAGGCAGCGATACACCCGTGATGTACCGGGATTCGTCGGAAGCCAGAAAGAGTACGGCGTTGCTGACATCCACCGAGTCCACCCAGGGGATCGGCAGGGCGTTCACCGTCTGGGAGGCCGGTGCGAAATCTTCCCTCGTCGGGTGCTCGAGATCGGGCCGGAACAGGCGGCGCATCGCCTGGTTCTGGATCATGGGCGTATCCACCTGCGTGGGATTGACCGCGTTCGCACGGATGCCGTGCGGGGCCAGTTCCAGCGCGAGCGAGCGCATCAGCCCGATCACCCCGTGCTTGGCCGCGACGTAATGCCCGATATTCGCGTACGCCTTCACGCCCGCCGCGGAGCTGGTGAGAATGATCGAGCCACCCTTGTTGGCAATCAGGTGGGGGACCGCAGCCTTGGCCGTGTGCCAGACGCCCGTGAGATTGATATCGATCATCGTCTGCCATGTTGCGCCGTCGTATTCCCAGACGGACTGCGGTCGGCTGGTGATCCCGGCGATGCCGGCGTTGGCGCAGACGATGTCCAGCCCGCCCAGCTGGACGACACCGTCGTCGACCACCTTCTGCAGCCCCTCGTAGTCACGGACGTCGGTCTTGCTCGCCCGGATGCGCCGGCCCAGCGCTTCGACCTGCTGCACTGTCTCGGCGAGATCGGATTCGGTTGCGCCCTCATACGGGCTGTCCGGAATGTTGTCGCAGATATCCACGGCGATGATGTCCGCGCCTTCTTGCGCCAGCCGGATCGCATGGCTGCGGCCCTGGCCCCGTGCCGCGCCGGTGATGAAGGCGACCTTGCCCTCGAGCTTTCCCATGACGTTGCGCTCCTGTTGTCGGGTCCGGTGATAGCGCGCGGCCTCGTACCGCCGCTCGGAACGGCCCATCGAGAGTGCTTCACCTCATCGAAGGGCGATCCGGATGTGACCCCCACCATACTGACATATCCCGTCCAAATTGGGAAGTACGCCAAGTCTCCTCCTCTCGATTCCGCAGACAGTTGCCCTATCAGGAGACAGATCGAATCGCGAATTGGTGTTGATTTGGACGGTTTAGGTCCGTATTGTGACCTGGGGCCGCTCGACCGGGCATCTTGTCCGCTGGCGCGTCACCTCGACCGACGGGAGATTTTCACGATGGAACTGGACAACACGGTTGCGCTGGTCACCGGCGGTGCGTCCGGCCTCGGGCTCGCCACCACCGAGGCATTGGCCAGGGCAGGCGCGCATGTCGGCGTCCTCGACCTGCCCTCCTCGTCCGGGGCCGGAATTCAGGAAGAGCGCGCAGGGGCAGTGACATTCGTGCCCGGCGATGTGACTTCCACCGAGGACGTGACCCGGGCACTGGATATCCTGTCCGAGCGTGGGCCCCTGCGCGTCGTGGTGAACTGTGCGGGAATCGGGCCCCCCGGAAAGGTTCTCGGCAAGAACGGGCCGCTCCCCCTCGACGACTTCGAGCGCATCGTCAGGATCAACCTGTCCGGCACGTTCAACGTCATCAGACTCGCGGCCGAGCGGATCGCGGCGACAGATACCGTGGACGGCGAGCGCGGCGTCATCGTCAATACTTCCTCGGTCGCGGCTTTCGACGGGCAGATCGGTCAGCCTGCCTACGCCGCGGCCAAGGGCGGAATCGTCTCCATGGCCCTGCCCATCGCCCGGGAACTCGCGAGACACCAGATCCGCGTTGCGACAATAGCTCCCGGAACATTCGACACCCCACTGTTGAAAACGTTGCCGGAAGACATCAGACAATCCCTCGGCGCACAGGTTCCGCATCCGTCTCGACTCGGAGATCCAGCCGAGTTCGGTGCGCTGGTCCGCCACATCGTCGAGAACCCGATGCTCAACGGCGAAGTAATCCGACTCGACGGTGCGATCCGGATGGCACCTCGATAACGCCCGGCAGCGAAAAGGCCATGAGGAGCCGCCTGCGGGCCAAATGCGGATCGGCGGCTCCTGCGGAACCGTAGAGAACTTCGATGAAAGGCACGCCAGCATGACCGAAGCTGTGATCGTGGATATCGTCCGCACCGCATCGGGAAAGGGAAAACCGGGTGGCGCTTTGTCCGGTGTCCATCCGGCGGATCTGCTGTCGACCGTCTTGTCCGCCCTGGTCGACCGGACCGGGATCGACCCGGTACTGGTCGACGATGTCATCGCCGGTTGCGTCGGCCAGGCCGGCGACCAGGCCCTCAACATCGCCCGCACCGCCTTGTTGAACGCCGGCTTCCCGATCACGGTGCCGGGTACGACGGTGGACCGCCAATGCGGTTCGAGTCAGCAGGCCGTGCACTTCGCCGCACAGGGAGTGATCGCAGGAGCTTACGACATCGCTATCGCGTGCGGCGTGGAGTCCATGAGCCGGGTGCCGATGGGGACAGCTGTCGGCGACGGGCACCCGCACAACCCCTTGGTGAGTCGCTTCCCGAGCCTGCCACACCAAGGAATCGGCGCCGAACTGATCACCGCCCGGTGGAAATTCGATCGAACTGCCCTGGACGAATTCGCCGCGCGATCGCACCGCCGTGCCGCCGAATGCGGCGCGAACGAGGCATTCGACACCGAAATCGTGCCCGTCACCCTGCCCGATGGGGCGCTGCACACGGTCGACGAAACGGTTCGCGCCGCCACCTCAGCGGAGAACCTCGGCACCCTACCGGCCGCATTCCGTGACGAAGAGTTCAGCAACCACTATCCCGAAATCGGCTGGGCCATCACCCCGGGCAACTCCTCCCCCCTGACCGATGGCGCCTCGGCGGCGCTGATCATGAGCGAGAAGATGGCCGCACGGCTCGATCTGGCCCCCAGAGCGCGCCTGCGTCATTTCGCGATCGTCGGTTCCGACCCAGAGATCATGCTGACCGGTCCGATCCCGGCCACCGAGAAGATCCTGGCCCGGTCGGGCCTCACCATCGACGATATCGACGCCTACGAAGTCAACGAGGCGTTCGCACCAGTTCCGATGGCATGGCAGGCGGCATTCGACGCCGACCCCGCAAAACTCAACCCCCGCGGCGGCGCCATCGCGCTCGGTCACCCACTCGGCGCCTCCGGAACCCGGCTGATGACCACACTGGTAAACCATCTCGAAGCGACCGGCGGGCGCTTCGGCCTCCAAACCATGTGCGAAGGCGCCGGCATGGCCAATGCCACTCTCATAGAGAGAATCTGAGCAAGGCCCCACCCACGAGGCTTCCGCGATGGTGCACCACGCGACCAGTGCGGGCATCGGGGACGGGCGCCACTCGGACATCGTCACCGGGCCCGCACAGCGACTCGATTGAACCGGTGCCGCTTTTCCAGGCGGTCGGCGTTTCACGGTGTCCGCAGGTCGATCGCTGTGGTTAGCACGGGTATCCCCCTCCGGACACCACGAAAACGTCTCTACCGGCGATTATACCCAAATTGCATGAGCCGTTTTTCTGCATATTCCCAGGTCAGACCACTATATAAGTGTTCATGCCTGCATTGGACACCCCACTCAGGCAAATCTGCCCCTTGGAGCGTCGCCCTCTTTCATCTGCAGTTCAACACTGCACATCGCGGACAACGGCAGTTCGAGAGCCGTCGTCGGCCAGTCCGCGATCACCCAGAACCTGGCATATCAGCGACCCCACGCCCCGCAACCCCCATCCGCCCCTGTCACTCACCCTGCAGGGCCCATCGTGTGGGGGTTCATGTCGGGAGGGGGAACCGACCCAAAACCCCACGTTGGTACACCGTGCGGAACTCCGGCTACCGGAGCTGGACGGGAAGGCATGAACACGCCAATCGATCGCTATGGGGCTCGCACCAGCCCCAGGTTCGGGACCAACGATGACCGGTCCGCCGCACTCGATCGATCCGCCTATCGCGAGTCCAGCCTGTCGGCCAGGCGGTGATCGCGATGGCGGTGGTGGCGATGCGGGCAGAGCGCATCCTATTTGGTGCTATGGCGGGTGACCCGCGGTGCCGCGTGCAATACTCGCGCCGAGGAATTCCCAGCCCAGAAGGTGCCCGGGGCCGCTCTCGACGATCAACCGGTAGTCGAGCTGATCCGCGACACCTGCCCGGTTGTTCTACTCGCACCGAGCTCCGCGCTCGGTCGACGCCGCGCCGCAGCGGAGCACGGCTGCAATCCGGATCAACGCGAGGAACCCGATGCCAGCGATGAGTCCTTGGCGGAACAGGGCGACAGGTCACCTGGTCACCCCTTCAGAAATACGGCGAATATGCGAAACGACCTCAATGAACTCTGAAATCTCCGCTTCCTGCATCCACAGTGTGACGAGGGCATGAGTGAGTACTTCCGGTGGGCGCGCCAGCTGCTCGGCAACTCGACCGATCCAGTACTGATGATCGAGACGGGTCAACGAATCCAGCGCTACTTCGATATCCCAGGTCGAGCACCCCAGCTTCTGTGCCAATTTGCTGGGTGCGCGCGATGCCAGATGACGCAGTTCGTGCTCCGGGGACCGCATCCCGGGTAGGAAGAAGAGTCGGCCCGCGGCGAAGGGCGGGGTTGGGTTTGATCGCAGGTCGCCGTCGAGAACCCCTACGTATATGATTCTGCCGGACGATGACATCACCCGCAGACCAGCGACGACCTCATTCGGCCCGCCGGTCGCCACCACCTCGACTTCCCGGGCCAACGATGGATCGGTCTGTTCGCACAGCAGCGTGAATACCGTCGCTGCGAGTGCATCCTCGACCAGCACCACCACACGAACAGCGACTTCGACGCCGATAGCGTCGCGTACCTGGGCCAGGCTGGTCGGCTCGGCAACCCGGATTCCGTTCGATGTCCGCGTGCACATCCGCAGATTCGATACGGGGAATCGGGACAGGACTTGCGGAGAATGCGTCGATAGAATCAGCTGACGGCGATGGCGCACGGTCTGTCGAATCAGTTCGTCGACGATGAGCCCGTGGCCCCGTGGCGCGAGGAAGGATTCGGGTTCGTCAATAAGACGCGGCTCGTGGGCGTCCGTGACGAGATTCTCGTGGCCGAGTAGATAGTGGGTCCATATCTCACCGAGGCTCATCATCGAAGTGCCAATCTCGTTCCCGTCCACATCTATGGCTGCGAACCTGAAGGCCGATCCTTCGGGGTCGCGGCTGTGCCAGTAGCTGTGTGCTGTGATCGATGCGTAGTCTCGGCCGACGATCTCCCGAGCTGCGTGAAGGTCTCGGGTCGTGTAGTCGTATTGAGCGTGCTGGTCATAGTTATTGGCGCGAAACCTGCGATCGAACTCTTGGTTGTGGTTCTCAAGGAGGTCGAACATCAGTGGGACGCTCAGCAAGTGTGGCGCGAACTCGGCACCGAGACTGGATTCCCACCCGCGATAGCGAGCGCTCCCCGACTCTCGGTCAGAGCCGTCCGCCGCGGATTCGACTCGGCGGGTGACTGGCTGGCCAGCGCGTAGCACAGTGACGTCAGCGACGAACTCGATCGGGTTGCCGAGATGTTCGAGGGTGCCTAGATTGGGCTGCGCTAGAAGGTGGGGTGCCAGTCCGAAGGCATGATCGAGTAACCGCAGCAGGAGCGTCTTGCCAGTCCCATGCCGACCGACGATGCCGGTGAGACGATCGAAGCGAATAACCTGGGCAGCAAAGATATTAGATTCGAGAATCTCGATCGAAGAGATTTGGATCTCCGTTGGCTTGCGGAGCACATCCTGCAAAAGATCACTACGCGAGTTCGATCGATTCGTAGACACAGACATGAGCGGGTCGGCCCTGGAAAACGTTGTCCCAGAATGCGCAATTTTATCCCCAAGTTGCACTGCAGTCGGCGCAGGCACCGCCGGTTCGCCATGATCGGTTACTCCGACCGCTGGCCCGCTATTGGTAGCGGCGGAGCATGAGGTTACGGAGGCGTCGTTCTGCATATCCTGGAGATCCCGCGCCATACGCCACCGTTGCTGCCACATCGCTGGCTCGAACCGCTGAGAATCGATGACGATCCCGTCTTCATAGGCAGCTCTGCGACACGCATCGACGAAGGCTAATACCGTCGCAGCCGAGGGTAGCCGCTTGCCCCTCACAGCATCTGAGGCAGTCGTACTCGGCAGCGATGCCGCCTTTCCCACCGCTGAATCCGAGCCCCGCAACTTCGACAAGCTCTGAATCCGCGCGAAGCTTGGCTTTCCAGCATGAATCCGCAGGTCGGCCAGTGCAGCAGCGAGATCCTCGATCGACTGCTGCGCCTCATCGTCTATCACGAGCAGTATCCTGCCAAATCACTTCCGCTCCAGGTAGTCACCGGGCGGACGCGATCCATGTGACGGCAGCAGCAGAGATGGCCAGGACAGCAACCAGTACGCACAGCCGCGCGGTGGTGCCCCAATCCTTCATCGCTGCCCGAAACGTCATACCGATTTCTTTCCACATATCGCCTCCTTTGGTGTGTTGGACTCCCATTCCAAAGGCAAAATCAATCGCAGTCACCCTCTTCGGCTGCACTCGGCTGTTCTCGGCCGAACCCGGCTGTGCTCAGTGGCAGGCCCGACCGAACGAGACCCGGTGTCAGCGTGAGAAAACCAGTGGGCATTCGCAGCAGACCGCAAGCGTTTGGAGTCGTGCAACCAGGCGAAGCTGCGCTCGACCGGCCACCGGAGTTTGTTGAAACCCATGCCGTGATGCCAGGGCTCGCAGCAGACAGATGCCTACCCCCAGGACCGTACTGGTGCTTTGTGTGAGGACTGCTCTTTTGCATATCGCCGATTGAACCGTGTCGAAGGCATTCGGGTAT